>NZ_JAABNR010000004.1 GCF_009925085.1 Stagnihabitans tardus
GGAAAGAAGGGCCGAAGCCGGTCCATCTGGGCTTCGGTCAGCCAGAACAAGTTGCTCATAAATCAGGTCTCCTGGCCGACCGTGAATCACGGTCTTAGAGCGTGATCAATGGGTCCTGACCCTAGAGCCATGATGGAAAGGGGGCGCTTGAACCGGGACAGAGAAAGCCTGATTAAAGCAATCGAAGAGTTTGAGCGAATCCTGGAAGTTCGGTCGCAGGACCAATTTCCTTTAGATTGGGGGTGGGTTTCGGGAAATCAAGGTTGGGCGAAAGTGCTCCTTGCCATTGAGCGCAATGACCAAGCGGCAGCAAAGGCAGCTGTTCTACAGATCACGGTTGCAGAACGTCATCTTCGAGAGACCGTGTTCTTGACGAAGGCTGATGAGCTCGCAAACTTCCTGACCGACGCCCAAGCCCTCCTCGCTCGTCTCTCCACCGAAGAGGCCCCTGACTCCGCCCCCCAGGCCCCGGGCGCCTCTCCCACCCCCGAAAAAGAATGAAGGCTTCCTTAACGCCGGAAGCCTTCACCCCGTAATATCAACCGCTTACCCAATCTTGCACGCGTGCAAGATCAGTCCGCGATCACATCCTGGCGCTGGCTTCCCAGCCCCTCGATCCCCAGCTCGACGACCTCCCCCGCCTTCAGATACCGAGGCGGCTTCATCCCCAGCCCCACCCCCGGCGGGGTCCCGGTCGAGATCACGTCGCCCGGATGGAGGCTCATGAACTGGCTCAGGTAATGGACCAGGAACCGCACGCCGTAGACCATGGTCCGGGTCGAGCCGTCCTGCATCTTCTGCCCGTCCACCGTCAGCCACATCTTCAGATCCTGGGGATCCGCGACCTCGTCGCGCGTGACCAGCCAGGGCCCGAGCTGCCCGAAGTTGTCGCAGCTCTTCCCCTTGGTCCATTGCCCCGACCGCTCGGTCTGAAAGGCCCGCTCCGAGACGTCATTCGTGACGGCATAGCCCGCGACATAGTCCATCGCATCGGCCTCGGAGACGTACTTGGCCGTCTTGCCGATGATCACGCCCAGCTCGACCTCCCAGTCGGTCTTTGCCGAGCCCCGGGGGATCACGATCGGATCATTCGGCCCGCAGATGGCGCTGGTCGCCTTCATGAAGATCACCGGCTCGGGCGGGACCTGCATCCCCGATTCCGCGGCGTGATCGGCATAGTTGAGCCCGATGCAGATGAACTTCCCCGTCCCCGCCACGCAAGCCCCAAGCCGGGTCGAGGCATCGACCACCGGCAGGGTCGCGGGGTCGATCCCCCGCAGCATGGCAAGCCCGGTGTCGCTGATCACCGCCCCCCCGATATCGGGCACCAGCCCCGTCAGATCGCGGATCGTGCCGTCGGAATGCAGCATCCCGGGACGTTCGGCCCCCCGGGGGCCATGGCGCAGAAGTTTCATGATGGCTCCTATATATTGGCCCAACCGCCGTCGATCACGTGAGCGACCCCGGTCGTATAGCTGGATTCGTCGCTGGCGAGATAGACCACCAAGGCGGCGATTTCTTCGGGTTTGCCAATCCGTCCAATCGGTTGGCGGGCGATGAAGGCCGCCTTGGCCGCCTCGTAATCGCCGGTGTCGCGCAGGCGCTGATCCAGCGAGGGGCTCTCGACCGTGCCGGGGCAGATCGCATTGGCGCGGATGCCTTTGTCGATGAAATCGGCGGCGATCGACTTGGTCAGGCCGATCACCCCGGCCTTGGTCGCCCCGTAAACGAAGCGGTTCGGCGCCGCGAGGACCGATCCCGCGACCGAGGCCATGTTGATGATGCTCCCCCCGCCGGCCGCGATCATCGGCGGCAAAAACGCTTTGCACATCCGGTACATGGCCGTCATGTTCAGATCGAGGGAGAAGGCCCACTGGTCCTCGTCACAATCCAGGATCGTCCCCGCCGCCACGAAACCCGCGCAGTTGAAGAGCACATCGACCGCGCCGATCTCGGCCGCTGCCTGCGAAACCGCCTGAGGGTCGCGCACGTTCAGCACCCTCGTCTCGCAGCCCAACCCCTCCAGCGCCGAGGCGTTGATGTCGGTGGCAATCACCTCCGCCCCCTCGCGGATCATGGCCAGCGCCGAGGCCCGCCCGATGCCTTGCCCCGCCGCCGTCACCAATGCCTTCTTGCCTGCCAGACGTCCCATGCGATCCTCCGTGTTGCCACCCGTTTAAACTGACATGTTAGTTTAGGGAACAGCAAAACGACCCAGTCCCCCGGAAAACCCGCCGGGGGCAGAGACCGGAATTGTCATGAGACTCAGTCGTGGCTGGGCGCCTTGCCCGAGACCGCCTTGTAGGGGCGAGAGACATCGGTCAGCACGACCTCCAGCGCATCGACCGAAAGCTCGACCGCGCCGTCGCCCGCGAAGACGAGCCGCACCAGGCCCGCGCCCTCTTCCAGGGGCGTGAAGGCGATCTCCAGCAGCGAGACCACGACATCGGGGTCGCGCGAAATGCCTTGCGCGCGCACGGCCAGCACATTGTCAAAGACCAGAAGGCTGCGGACCCGCTCGAAGGGCCGCCCCTCGCGCAGGGCGGCGGCGCGGTCTTCGTGGCGGAAGCGGTTCAAGAGAAGCGCAAAGCGGTGCTGGCGCCGCGACCAGGTCATGTCCGAGGCGGGCAGAACCGCGTCCTGCACCAGGGCCGCCATGACGCCGAGGTCGCCCGCCTCCTGCGCCATCAGGCGCAGGGGGGCCTCTTCGCCATCCTCGAACCTTGCGTCGCTCATCCGGCGATCCGCTCGATCTGGGCGCCACAGGCGCGCAGCTTTTCCTCGACCTTTTCATAGCCGCGATCGAGGTGATAAACGCGGGAGACCACCGTCTCGCCCTCGGCCGCAAGGGCCGCGAGGATCAGGCTGACCGAGGCGCGCAGGTCGGTGGCCATGACCCGGGCGCCCTTCAGCTTGGCCACGCCATGGACCGTGGCCGTGCCGCCATGGACCTCGATCTTGGCGCCCATCCGGGTCAGTTCCGGCGCATGCATGAAGCGATTCTCGAAGATGCGTTCCTCAAGCACCGAAGTCCCCTCGGCAGTGCAAAGAAGCGCCATCATCTGGGCCTGAAGGTCGGTGGGGAAGCCTGGGAAGGGCTCGGTCACCACATCCACCGCCCGCACCCGGTCGCCCCGGCGCGAGACCTTCAGCCCGCGTTCGGTCTCGGCCACCGAGACCCCCGCCGCATCCAGCTTTTCGGCAAAGGAGCCCACGAGGTCGAGCCGACCACCCAGGCACTCGACCTCGCCGCCGCAAATCGCGGGGACCAGCATATAGGTGCCCAGTTCGATGCGATCCGTGACCACGGGGTGCGTAGCCCCATGCAGGCGGTCGACACCTTGTATCGTGATCGTGCTCGTCCCCTCACCCTCGATCTGCGCGCCCATGGACCGCAGGCATTTGGCGAGGTCGACGATCTCGGGCTCGCGCGCGGCGTTCTCGATCACCGTCGTTCCCTTGGCGAGCGTCGCGGCCATAAGGGCGTTCTCCGTCGCGCCGACCGAGACGAAGGGGAAAGTGATCGTCGCCCCTTTCAGCCGCCCACCGGGCGCGCGGGCATGGAGATAGCCCTCCTTCAGCTCGATCTCGGCCCCCAGGGCCTCCATCGCGCGCTGGTGCAGGTCCACGGGCCGGGCGCCGATGGCGCAGCCGCCGGGCAAGGAGACCACGGCATGGCCATCGCGCGCCAGCATTGGCCCCAGAACCAGGATCGAGGCGCGCATCTTGCGGACGATGTCATAATCCGCCGTGTGGTTGGAAATCCGGTGCGAGGACATGGCCAGGACCTGGCCCTGTTGCAGCCCCGCAACCTCGGCGCCCAGGCTTTGCAGCAGCTGGGTCATGGTGGCGATGTCGGACAGGCGCGGCGCATTGGTCAGCGTCAGCGGCTCTTCCGAGAGAAGCGTGGCGGGCATCAGCGTCAGGCAGGCGTTCTTGGCGCCCGCGATCGGAATTTGGCCACTCAGCGGCCCATTGCCGCGAACGAGAATCGAATCCATGCCTGCCTCACTCTTTTTCTTTGGGGGTCTCGCCCCCGGTTTGCGTTTGGTCTTCCGGGTCCTGTGCCTCGGCCCTGGCGCGGGTCTGCGCCTTGCGTCGGCCCATATTGGCCTTCAGCGCCGCCTTGAGCCGTTGGTCACGGGCGGCTTTGGGCGAGAGGGATCGAGGGGCGGGATCGCGGGTCATGGGCCGCGTTCTATCGCAACCCGGTCGAGGGGTCCAGTTCCCGCAATTTTGCCTCTTGCACCCCGGCGGCTTTGCGTCTAATCAGCCGCCACCGACGATGAGACGGTTGAAAAGACCGCCGAAACGTCACCCGGCGCTGCAGTAGCTCAGTGGTAGAGCACTCCCTTGGTAAGGGAGAGGTCGAGAGTTCAATCCTCTCTTGCAGCACCATCCTCCCCCTTCGCAAATTCTCTGGCGGCGCGGCATTTTCCTTGCCACGACGCGGCATTGGTCGCATTTTCACGCCATGGAACGGCGCAATTGCATGACATGCGGGGCAGACCTGGGCGAGGCTTTCGGCTGGTCGCGCATGGTCAATTGCGCCCATTGCGGCACGGCCCATATCCTGCGCGACGCGGTCTTTGCGGCTGCGGGCAGCGCGGGGGTCTTTCACGATGCGCCTGGGCTGGTGCGGCTGATGCAGCCGGTCCAGACGCTTCAAGGCCGCTTCCTGCCGGTGGGCGTCGTGCGCTTTTCCTATGGGCGGGGCGCCTGGGACGAGTTCTGGGCGCTGGACGACCTGGGCAAGGGCGCCTGGATCTCGGTCGATGAGGGCGACATCGCGCTGCAACGCCCGGTCGCGGCGGCCTCTTTGCCAGCCGCCCCGCGTGAGCGCAGCGCCGTCATCGCCTTCGACGACCGCGACTGGACGGTGACCGAGGCCGAAACCGCGACCTGCCTGGCCTTTCGCGGCCAGCTTCCGGAAGTCTTCGTGCTGGGCGACCAGTTCACCTTTCTCAACGCCTCCTCCGGTGACGGCCGCATCCTGTCGGGCGAGTTCTGGCCCGGCGGCCATGCCTGGTTCTGCGGGCCCTGGATCGACCCTTTTGACCTGGGGGCGAAATGAGGGCCGAGGTCGCAGAGGTCGCTTGCCCCAATTGTGGCGTGGGGCTGAAGGCCCTGGGCGGCGGGCGCGTCGTCATCCAGGTCTGCACCCATTGCGGCTCGGCGCTGGATGCGGTGGACAACTTCCGGCTCTTGAAGACCCATGCCGAACTGCCGCGCCCCGATACGCCCTTGAAGCTGGGCGACAAGGGCCGCATCCAGGGCGTCGACTGGGTGGTCATCGGCATCCTGGGCTGGAGCGAGGCCAAGCGCTGGACCTGGACCGACCACCAGCTTTACTCCCCCAGCCATGGCTATGCCTGGCTGACGCTGGAAGAGGGCCACCTGATCTTTTCGCGCGCCTGGCGGGGGGCGATGTCTCCGACCTGGATGACCGAACGCGGCATCGAAACGGCGGAAAAGCCGCCCGAGATCGCAGCCCGAGGCCAGAGTTACCGCTACTACGAGACCACAGACGCCAAGGTGACCTTCGCCGAGGGGGAGTTCTCCTGGGCCGTCATGGTGGGGGACCGGTCCAAGACGCTGTCCTTCATGTCGACGGACGCCATGCTGACGCTGGACCAGGGACCCGAGCGCGAGGTCGAGATCTCGACCTATCCGCCCCAGGCCGAGACCTGGGCGAGTTTCGGGATCAAGGCTGCGGCGCCCTTGCGGGTGCATCCGCTGCAACCGCGCAGGGTCTGGCGGGATGAGCGCTTCCTGTCGGGCTTGGGCGCGGTGGCGACCCTCGTGGCGACCTTGGCCTGGGGCGTGCTGCAAAGCCAGGGCAACTGGGTCGAGCCACGTGTCCTGCCCAAGGCGGGCGGGCTTGAGGTCGAGGCGGAGTTGCCCATCACCACCACGACCGGCGTGGTCGAACTGCGCATCCGCACCGATGTTTACAACGCCTGGGCCGGGATCGAGACGGAGGTCACCGACCCCTCCGGCACCGTTCTCTTTCAAAACGCCCGTGAGGTCGGCTATTACGCGGGCATCGAGGATGGCGAGAGCTGGAGCGAGGGCAGCCAGGTTACCTCCATCTACTTCCGCCCGACCGAGGCGGGGGATTACGGCCTGAGCCTTTCGGTCCCCGAGGGCGGCGCGGGCGAGGGTGCGGGCGGGCCCAGCCTGTCGCGGCCCTCGCTGACCGTCTACGAGGGCCGCGCGGCCAGCATGTGGATGCTGATGGCGCTGGTCCTCTCGGCGCTGATGGCAGGGCTGCCCCTGATCCGGGACTGGCTGCACAACCGCGCCCGCTGGCGGGGCAGTGACTGGAGCGACGACTGATGAACCTCTTCCGCCTTGTCATGATCATCGCCACGGCAGGCACCCTTTCGGGGGCCTGGTGGCTGTCGGTCAACGGGGTGGGCGGCGAAAGCAGCGACCTTGACCGATCCCTCCGCACCGGAAGCGGCGGCAACACCTTCTCAAACTCATCCGTCAAATAGGGGCCCCCATGTTTGCAGCGATCCACCTGGCCGAAGTCGTCAGCACCATATTCTACACCGCGCTCGGCGTGGGGCTCATGGGGGTCTGCTGGTGGCTGATCACCAAGCTTGCGCCCTTTTCGGTCATCCGCGAGATCGAGCATGACCAGAACGTCGCGCTCTCGGTCCTGATCGGCGCGGTCTTCCTGTCGCTGTCCATCATCATCGCGGCCGTGCTGCATTCCTCATGATCCGTCAAGGCCCGATGATCCGTCAAGGCACCGGCCAGCGCGAGGTCTGGCTTCTGGCGGCGACCTTCCTCGTCGCCCTGGCGGGGCTGATCTACGAGCTGATCGGGGCGACGCTGTCGAGCTACCTTTTGGGCGACAGCGTCCGGCAGTTTTCCTTCGTCATCGGGCTTTACCTGGCCGCCATGGGGCTGGGCGCCTGGGTCTCGCGCTTTGTGGCCGACACGGTCGCAGGTTTCGTCTGGGCGCAGATTGCCTTGGGCCTCTTCGGCGGCTTCATGGCGCCGATCCTGTTCTTTTCCTATGCGATGATGGGCGAGGTCGGCATTCCCCTGACCCTGAACCTGATCGTGGTGGGAACGCTTGCGGGGATGGAGCTGCCGCTGATCGCGCGGCTCTTGAAGGAAATCGGCCTGCCCGAGTTCCGCTTCGAAAACGTGCTGAGCTTTGACTATGTCGGCGCGCTGGCGGCCTCGCTGATGTTCCCGCTCCTGATCGTGCCGCATCTGGGGCTGATGTCGGCGAGCCTGTCCTTCGGGGTCTTGAACCTGCTGGTGGCGGGCCTGTCGCTGTGGCTTTTCCCGCAAGCCGCGACGCGGGGGACGCTGGCGGCCTGGGGCCTGGCGCTGGTCGTGACCCTGGCGGCGCTGGTGGGCTCGGAGCGGCTGGTGGCGGTCAGCGAGGCGAGCCTTTTCGAGGATGACGTGATCCTGTCGCAGGACACCGCCTATCAGCATATCACCCTGACGCGGTTCCGCGACCGCACGCGGCTTTTCCTGGACAACTCGATCCAGTTCGACAGCCAGGACGAGTATCGCTACCACGAGACCCTGGTGCAGCCGGTCATGGGCTTGGCGCCGCGCGCCGCCCATGTGCTGATCCTGGGCGGCGGCGATGGCCTGGCCGCGAGGGAGGTCTTTCGCCATGGGGTCGAAAGCGTGACGCTCGTCGACCTCGACCCCGGGGTGACGGAGCTCTTTCGCTCTCACCCCGACCTGGTCGCGCTGAATGGCGGCGCGCTGAACGACCCGCGCCTGAGGGTGATCAACCAGGACGCCTGGAAGTTCCTCGAGACCGCCACAGAGAGTTACGACATCATCATCGCCGACCTGCCGGACCCCAAGTCGATTGCGCTCTCCAAGCTCTATTCGGCCGAGTTCTATGCCCTGATGGTCCAGCGCCTCTCGGCCCAGGGGCTGATCGTCGTGCAATCGGGCTCGCCCCTCTTTGCGCGGCAGGGCTTCTGGTCGGTGGCCCATACGATCGAGGCCACCCGCAATCCAATGGCGCCCGGAGAGGGGCTCTGGACGCTGCCCTATCACGTCTGGGTGCCGAGCTTCGGCGACTGGGGCTTCGTGATGGCGGGGTTCCGTGAGCCCTCGGACCGGGCGCTGCGCCTGCCGCAGGGGCTGCGCTATCTGACGCAAGAGACCTGGGAGCAGGCCCAGGTCTTTGCCCCCGACAGCGCGGATATGCCCGCCGAAATCAACTCGATCCAGAGCCATGCGCTGATCGGCTATTACAACGCGGGCTGGGATGAGTGGTTCAAATAGGCCCTGGCGCCAAGGACAGCCCCTCTGAGCGCCCTGCGGCCGCGCCGGTCTGACCCCGGGCCGTCCGGGTGACCTTGCAGATTCGGGGCTCCAGCGCCTTTTCCAGCACCCGGGCGGCGGCCTCGACATCGGCCGAACCGCACATGAAGATATCGAGCGCGGCGTAGTCCAGCTCGGGCCAGGTGTGGATCGAGATATGGCTTTCGGCGAGGAGGACCACCCCGGTGACCCCTCCGCGCCCGGGGAAGCCATGCATATGGGCCGAAAGCACCCGCGCTCCCGCAGCCTTGGCCGCGGCCCGCAAGACCGCCTCAAGCGCTTCGGCATCCTGCAGATGCCGCGCGCCATGCATGTCCAGAAGCAGATGCCAGCCGGGGAGGAAATCCTGTGTCATGCGGCCAGTGTCACGAATTCCCGCCGAAGGGCAAGCCCTTGGGAATACACATCTGTCACGGGGGGATGGCTGGCGGAGAGGGTGGGATTCGAACCCACGGTAGGCGCAAACCTACAACGGTTTTCGAGACCGCCACGATCGACCACTCCGTCACCTCTCCAAGGCCTAGGGGTCATCTATGGGGCGGTGAATTACCGAAGCCTTCCGCCCGGCGCAAGCCCCCTTTTCGCCTCCGGGATGGATTTTTTGCGCGAGGCTTTCCGCCGGGCCAGGGCTGCCCCGGGCTTGACCCGGGGCCTCCTGCCCCCCCGGGTGAGGCTCCGGGTCGAGCCCGGAGCGGCCCGGGCGCAGGGGATGCTGTTGCGCTTGACTTCCCGGGCCGGATTGGACCATAAGGCGCCACCCGGAGGACACGAGTCGTCACCCGGGTATTTTGTTTTGTCGCTCCAAGCGGGGCGCGCAGTCCGAAGGTGGGGGAAACCCCGGCAACGCCCGGAAACGGGGACCGAAGGGCGCGGAACTGAAAAGGGAAGACCATGTTCGCCGTCCTCAAGACCGGTGGCAAGCAATACAAGGTGCGCGCGGGCGATGTCCTGCGTGTCGAAAAGCTTGCCGCCATCGCTGGTGAAAAGATCCAGTTCAACGAAATCCTGATGGTGGGCGGTGAGTCCACGGTCGTCGGTGCGCCGCTCGTGGCTGGCGCTGCCGTCCAGGCCGAGGTCATCGACCAGATCAAGGGCGAAAAGACGATCCACTTCGTCAAGCGTCGCCGCAAGCACTCGTCGCAGCGCACCAAGGGCCACCGTCAGCAGTGGACCCTCGTCCGCGTGACCGAAGTCCTGGCCTCGGGTGGCGATGCCACCGGTGTGACCGCCGCAACCGGCACCGCGGCCGCCCGCCGCGCCGCCCATAACGCGTAAGGAGATCCTCCCATGGCACACAAAAAAGCAGGCGGCTCTTCGCGCAACGGTCGTGACTCCGCGGGCCGTCGCCTTGGCGTCAAGCTCTATGGCGGCCAGTCGGCCATCCCGGGCAACATCATCGTCCGTCAGCGCGGGACCAAGTGGTTCCCCGGTGAGGGCGTTGGCATGGGCACCGACCACACGATCTTCGCGGTCGTCGATGGCAAGGTGACCTTCAAGAAGGGTTTCAAGGGCCGCACCTTCATCTCGGTGCTCCCGGTGGCCGAAGCGGCCGAGTAAGCCGAACCTTTACATAAGTCGTGTAAACGGGGGATCGGCAAACGCCGGTCCCCCGTGGTTTTTCGGGTTCCCGGTTCCCATCTTCAGGCCAAGGGGCCCCATGCGCTTCGAGGAGGAAGCCATGAACATCGAATTGACCATGACCCAGACGATCCCGGCGGGGCGGTTCTGCCTGCGGCCGGTGCGGCGCTCGGACGCCGGGCTCTTCGCGCTTTACGCGGGGGACCGCAGGGTGGCCGAGGCGACGCGCTCGATCCCCCATCCGCTGCCACCCGGCGCGGCGGAGGCCTTTGTCGCCCGCGCGGCCAAGGCCACGGACGAAGATGTCTGGGTCATGGATGGCGCCGAATCCGGCCTGGCCGAGGTGCTGGGCGTGATCTCGCTGAAACGCATGGACGAAAGCCGCTTCGACCGGGGGCAAAGCGAGATCGGCTATTGGGTCGCGCCCGCCTTCTGGAACACCGGCATCGCGTCGGAGGCCGTGCGGGCCCTGGTCACGGCGAACCCGCAGAAGAACCGCACGATCTTTGCCGAGGTCTTCCAGGACAACCCGGGTTCCGCCCGTGTCCTGACCAATTGCGGCTTCGAATATCTTGGCGATGCAGAGACTTACTCGGTCGCACGCGGGGCGCGCGTGCCGACCTGGACCTATATCTGCAAACCGTGATGGAACGCATCGTCACCCCGCGCCTGACCTTGCGGCCCGTTGCGCCGCAGGACCAGGCGCCGGTGGTGGCGGGGTTGAACGACCTCGCCGTCTCGGGCTGGCTGTCGGTCGTGCCCCATCCCTATGGGCCGCAGGATTTCGAGCACTTCGTGACCGAGATCGCGCGGCCCGGCAGGACCTGGACCATCGAGGAGGCCGGCGTCTTCGCGGGCATCGTCGGGTTGGAGAATGCGGCGCTCGGCTATTGGCTCATGCCCTCGGCCCATGGGCGCGGGATTGCGACCGAGGCGGCCGGCGCGGTCCTCGCCGCGCATTTCGCGGCGGGAGGGGGCGACCTGGTCTCGGGCTATTTCGAGGGCAACCAGCGCTCGGCCCGGGTATTGGGCAAGCTGGGTTTCGCCGAGACCGGGCGGGATGTGAAGTTCTGCCGCGCGTTGGGGCAGGACCGGGCGCATGTGACGCTTGGTCTGACCGAAAGGGCCTTCCGACTTTCTGCTTTCAATTTGGCTTGAATACTCCCGCCGGAGGCCCCGGGTGGGCTCTTGCGGTGCGGGCAGAGAGGGGGCGCTGCCCCCTCACCCCCGGGATACTTGGGTCAGTATGAAAGCCTAGCGCATCACGAAGGGATCGGGGATCGGGTCGTCCGAGGTGCGCAGCCAGACGGTTTTCGTGGTCGTGTAGTCCAGCGCGGCGGCGAGGCCGCCCTCTCGCCCATGGCCGGAAAGCCCGTGACCGCCGAAGGGCGCGATGGGAGAGACCGCGCGGTAGGTGTTGACCCAGACGACGCCCGCCCGGATGCCCCTTATCATGCGGTGGGCGCGGGTGAGGGAGGCCGTGAAGACGCCGGAGGCCAGGCCGTAGGCGGTGTCGTTGGCGATTGCGAGGGCCTCTTCCTCGGTGTCGAAGCTGACGACCGAGAGGACGGGGCCGAAGAACTCGTCCTTGATGGCGGGGGCATCGGGGGCCGTGCTGCAATCGAGGATCGTGGGCGGGAAATAGAAGCCGGGGCCGGGGAGCGGGGCGCCTCCGGTGATGAGTGTCGCGCCTGCGGTGACCGAGGCTTCGATCAGCGCCTCGATATGGTCGCGCTGGCGCTGGGTGCAGAGGGGGCCGACTTCGGTGGTCATCTCCTGCGGGGAGGCGATGCGGATCGCCTCGGCCTTGGCTTTGAGCTTGGCGAGGAAGGCGTCCTTGGCGCTGGCCTGGATGATCAGGCGGGAGCCTGCCACGCAGGATTGACCGGTGGCGGCGAAGATGCCCGAGACCTGGGCATTGGCGGCGGAGTCGAGGTCGGCGTCCTCGAAGACGATGAAGGGCGATTTGCCGCCCAGTTCCAGCGAGGTCGAGGCCAGGTTCTCGGCCGAGTTCCGCACCACGGCGCGGGCGGTGCCGGGGCCCCCGGTGAAGGCGATATGGGCGACCTTGGGATGGGTGGTCAGGATATGGCCGCAGTCGGGGCCAAAGCCGGTGAGGATATTGACCACGCCGGGGGGGAAGCCTGCCTCGTGGATGAGTTTGGCGAACTCCAGCAGGGGGGCGGGGCCGTCCTCGGAGGCCTTGACCACCACGGTGCAGCCAGCCGCCAGCGCGGGGCCGAGTTTGACCGCCGACAGGAAAAGCTGCGAGTTCCAGGGCACGATGGCGGCCACGACGCCCAGGGGCTCGCGGCGGGTCCAGACCTCCATGTCGGGCTTGTCGATGGGCAGATGGGCGCCCTCGATCTTGTCGGCGAGGCCCGCGTAATAGCGGTAGTAATCGGCCACATAGGCGATCTGGGCGGAGGTCTCGCGGATGATCTTGCCGGTGTCGCGGGTCTCCAGTTGGGCCAGGCGCGGGGCGGCGGCCTGGACCAGGTCGGCGAGCTTGAACAGCAGCTTGCCGCGCTGGGAGGCCGTCAGCCGCGACCAGGGCCCGTGGAAGGCGCGATGGGCGGCCTCGACGGCGGCGTTGACCTGCGGGGCGCGGGCCTCGGGCATCAGGGCCCAAGGCTCACCCGTGGCGGGGTCGAGCGAGGGGAAGGTCGCCGCCCCCGGGACGAAGGCGCCGTCGATATAGAGGTGGAATTCGTCCATCTATTGCTCCAGTTCAGCCGCGTAGCCCGGGGTATACCCCGGGGCTTACGAGAAGGCGGGCATCACGTCCTTGATGAACCGCTCCAGCGAGGCCTTTTTCCGCTCAAAGGGCATCATCGAGTCGATCCAGATCGAGAACTCGTCGTAACCCATGGCCTCGTAGCTTTTCACCCGCTCGATCACCTCGGGCGCCTGGCCCACGATGTGGTTCTTGCGCAGGACCTCCGGCGCATATTGCGGGAAGGCCTCCATCTCCGCCGCCGACATCTCGGCGATCAGACCGCCGTCGATGGGGCGGTCGTTGCGGAACCAGGCGGCGAAGTAGTTGAAGAAGACGGAAAGCTCGCGGGCGCCTTCCATCGCGTCCTCTTCGCTGTCGGCCACATAGGTGTGGCGCAGGCACATGATCTTGGGGCGGGGCTGCTCGGGGAACTTGGCGCAGGCGGCGTTGAACTTGTCCATGAGGCTCTGGACCTCATCGTCGCCCAGGGCCATCGGCGTCACCTGGACGTTGCAGCCATTGGCCACGGCGAATTCGTGGGAGTTCGGGTCGCGTGCGGCCACCCAGATCGGCAGCTCGGCCTGTTGGGGCCGAGGGCAGGAGGTGGTTTTCGGGAATTTCCAGAACTGGCCGTCATGGGCGTAATCCCCCGCCCAGAGCCCCTTCAGCGCCGGGATCATCTCGCGCATCTTCTGGCCCGCCGTCCAGGCGTCCAGGCCGGGCGAAACCCGTTCATATTCAAAGCCATAGGCCCCGCGCGCCACGCCAAGGTCGATCCGGCCACCGCTGATGATATCGGCCATCGCGGCCTCTCCGGCCAGCTTGATCGGATGCCAGAAGGGGGCGATCACCGTGCCGGTGCCAAGGCGCACATTCTTGGTCCGCCGCGCCAGGTCCACCAGGTTCAACAAGGGATTGGGCGCGATGGTGAAGGCCATGCCGTGATGCTCGCCCGTCCAGATGGCGTGAAAGCCGCCCTCGTCGGCGATGCGGCACAGTTCCACCATTTCCTCGTAGAGCTGGACCTCGGATTGGGCCGGGTCGATCCGCTCCATATGGACGAAGAGCGAGAATTTCATGGGGTCTCTCCTGATACCCGGGCGACGCGGCCCTGGGTCTGGTTGCCGAAATAGATGCCGTAGTTGCCTTGCGCGGATTCCTCGGAGAGGCGCTCCAGCATGGTGCGGAGCGCCTGGTCGGTGACGTCGGTCAGGCTCGCGGGGGAGAGCTCGACGAAGGCGCCACGGGTGGGGGTGCCGCCCGAACAGGGGCAGTGGAAGGCGATGTGCTGGTGGCTGCGGGCGACATCCTCGAAGACCGAGTAGATGAAGCCCGGGGCGGCGGTCAGGCCAAGCGCCTCGATCAGGTCGCAGACGGTGGCCGAGGCCCCCTTGGCGCCGACCTTGGCGGTGGGCAGCGTCAGGCCGCCCAGGCCGTCATCGACCAGAAGGACCGCGCCGTTCTGCTCGATCACGGCAGAGACCACGACCTCGGGCCCGGTGCGGACCGCCGCCGTGGCGGTGAAATAGCTGCCCCGGTAATAGCCAAGCCCCGGGGCGGCGGTGGAGGCAAAGCTGTCGATGCGCCCGATCAAGAGCGCATGGTCGCCCGCGTCCACGACCTGGTGGGTGGTGCAGTCGAACCAGGCCGCGACGCCTTCCAGGATGGGCGAGGCCTGGGGCGCGGCATGCCAGGCCACGGTGGCGAAGCGGTCGGCCACAGGCCTGGCGAAAGTGGTCGAGATGTCGCGCTGATCTTCCGCCAGGATGTTGATGGCGAAATGGGCGCCTTCGGTGAAGGTCTTGTAGTTCGAGGAGGATTTGGCCAGCGACACCAGAAGCAGGGGCGGATCCAGCGACACCGAGGAGAAGCTGTTGGCGGTGAAGCCCACGGGCTTGCCTGTGGCATCCATGGTGGTGACGACGGTCACGCCGGTCATGAAAGTGCCGAAAGCGTCACGCAGGGCGCGGCGTTGGTCCTGGGTCATCTGGTCCTGTCCTTTGGCGGGCCGTTTCAGCCAATCCCGAAGGGCGGCGCTCACGGCTTTGGGTGCGGTCAGGGAAACCATATGCCGATGTCCGGGGATGACAAGGACGCGGCCATCGGGGGCGGCCTTGGACATGGCCTCGGCCATGGCGGGGGTGGAGTTCGGATCGCCATCCGCCGTCAGGAAAAGCGCGGGGCAATGGAGCTTTGCCAGGCCCTCGGCATGGGTGGAATCGCCCAGGGCAAAAGCGCGGTAGGCCATGGCATAGCCCTTGCGGTCGACATTTTGCAGCCAGCCTGCCACCAGGGCGCGGGCGGGGTCGCCGGGCTCGAACCAGCGGTTCAGGGGGGTGTCGAGGTCGAATTCACCCTCCGCGATGGCCTCGGCGCGCGCCAGGACGGCGGCGCGGGCGGCGGGGTCGCGGCGGTGGACGGCGTTCAACAGCGCCACGCGGGCGATCTTGGCGGGATGCTCGACGGCCAGGCCAAGCGCGATCAGGGCGCCCATGGAATGGCCCGCGACGGAGACTTTTTGCAGGCCGAGGCTGTCGATGGCCCTCGCGGCCCAGGCCACGTAATCGGGCAAAAGCGCGCCGTCCGGCAGCAGGCTGGATCCATGGCCCGGCATGTTCAGCGCGATGACGCGGTGGGTTTGGCTCAGCGCCTCGATCTGCGGCCCCCAGGCCTCGGCGCACATGCCGACACCGTGGAGGAGGAGGAGCGGTTCTCCAGCCCCTGCCTCGATCCAGGTGAGGGTTTCAGACCCCGGCAGGGTTTTTGACATCATGGCCGAGGTCTTTCAGGTCTTGGTAACGGTCGCCGATGCGGTGATGCGGACGGCCTCCGATCGAGGCGCCCAAGGCCACCACGATCTCGTCGGCGGCGGGGGCATCGGGGAGGGCGAACTGGATGGTCAGGTAGTGGGACCGGCGGCCCTCGTCGTTCTTGTCCATCAGGGGGATCATGATGGGGCAATTGGCGGGCCCGCGGGTGTTGGTGAAGGCCAGGTAGGTCTTGGCGCCGACGGCCTGGCGGTAGTGATTGCCGAAGCGCAGGGTGTGGATGAGCGCCGAGGCATGTTCGACCTCGCCATCCAGACCCACGACGGCAGCCTTGCCATAGCCCTCGACCTTGTCGCCGCCTCCGGCCGCGTCAAGGATCATGGCGGTCAGGGTCTCGCCCAGGATCGGGGCGACCTTCCAGATCTCGGGCTTGAGGTCCTCGACGAAGCCGCGACCCGCCCAGGGGTTCTTGATGACGGCGGCAGCGGCGATGAGCTTCAGCGGCTGCTCGGCCGATTTCCCGCCCTCGACCAGGGTGGTTTCGATTTGAAGGTGCGTCTTGCGGATCAGGGTCATGGGACTCTCCAGGCTTTCGCTGAGTTTGGTATACCATAAGACGGAATGTCAACCTTGATTCTGGCCTGGCCTGCGGATAGGCTCGGGCGATGGACAGCGATTTGAAGATCGAAGCCCCGGCGCGACTGCGGGATGTGGTGCTGGAGCGGCTGCGCGCCGCCATCGTCTCGGGCCGTTTTGCCAGCGGTGAGCGGCTGGTGGAGCGCAACCTCTGCGACCTTTTGGGGGTTTCCCGGTCGGTGGTGCGCGAGGTGATCCGCATCCTCGAGGCCGAGGGGCTGGTGGAAGAGGGCACGCGGGGGCCCATGGTGGCGCGGCTCGACTGGGCCCAGGCGCGGCAGATCTACGACATCCGGTTGATGCTGGAGGCCCATGCCGCGCGGGAATGTGCGGGGCGGGCGGATGACACGGTGCGGGCCGATCTGCGGGCGGCCCTGGGCCAGATCGGCGGCGACGGCGCCTTGGAGGCCACGGCGCGGTTCTACGAGGTGATCTTCAAGGCGGCGGGCCATGACATCGCCTGGGAGATTGTCAGCCGCTTGAACGGGCGGATCTCGCGTCTGCGGGCTCTGACGCTGGCGGCCAGCGACCGCAAGGTCTCGGGGCTGTCCCGGATGACGCGGATTGCGGAAGCCGTGGTCGCGGGGGATGGGCCGGGGGCAGAGGCGGCGGTGCGCGCCCATCTGACCGAGGCGGCCCAGATCGCGCGCAAGATATTGGAGGCGTGATGGCGGCCTATTGGATTGCCCATGTGACGGTGACGGATGCCGAGGCCTACAAGGCCTATCAGGCCCTGGCGCCTGCGGCCTTTGCGGCCCATGGCGCGCGGTTCCTGGCGCGCGGGCCCGGCGAGGTGCTGGAGGGGCCGGAGGCGCCTCGGCACGTCGTGATCGAGTTTCCCTCGCTGGAGGCCGCAAGGGCCTGTTATGACAGCGCGGAATACCAGGCGGCGCGGGCGGCGCGTTTGGGCGCGGCAGAGGTGGCCGTCGTCTTGGTGGAGGGGGTCTAGGGGGCGCTGCCCCCTCGGCCTGCGGCCTCACCCCCGGGATATTTGTGCCAAGTTGAAAGGTTTTCAGCGCAGGGCGCTTGGGCTGGTGCCATATTTCGCCTTGAAGGCGCGCGACAGGGCGGAGGGGCTGGAGAAGCCCGTGCGCAGAGCGATTTCGGCCAGCGGGTGGCGCGTGTCGGTCACGAGGCGCCGGGCGGCGGCCAGGCGCAGGGACAGCGCATGGGCGGCGGGGGTGGTCTGGAGCCCTTGGGCAAACAGCGTCTCGAGCCTGCGCGGCGAGAGGCCCACGGCGCGTGCGGTCTGGGCTGCGGTCTCGGGCGCGTCGAGGCGGGTCTCCATCCGGGCGATGGCGGCGGCGACGCGCGGGTCGAGGAGGGCGGGCGCCGGGGCCAGGACCTGCGGCTCGTGACCCGGGCGCGGCGTGGTCAGGAAGCTTTGGGCGACCTGGCGGGCCAGGGCCTGCCCATGGCGCTGGGCGATCAGGTGCAGCATGAGATCGGCGGCGGGGGCGGCTCCGCCCGCGGTGAAGCGGTTGCGGTCGATGATCCAGCGATCGGGCTGCGTGTCGATCTGGGGGTGGGCGGCGGCGAAGTCCTCGAGATCCTCCCAATGGACCGTCGCCCGGTAGCCGTTCAAGAGCCCCGCCCGTGCGAGGACCCAGGGCCCGGCGTCGATGCCGCCGACGGCCTGGAAGCGCGGGGCGAGGCGGTTCAGGTCGCGGATCAGCTGCGGCGTGGCGACCTCGGACTGTCGGAAGCCCACGATGGCGATCAGCGCATCGGCGCCCTCGGCGGCGGTCAGCGGCCCGTGGGAGGGGAGTTCCAGCCCGCAGGTCAAGGGTGCTGCGGCGCCATCGGGCGTCACGACGCGCCAGCGATAGGCCTCATGCCCCAGGTGCCGGTTGGCCGAGCGCAAGGGGTCGAGCGTCGAGGCGACCTCGAGGATCGACGCCTGCGGCAGGACCAGGAGCGCCAGTGTCAGGGGGCTGCGGGCAGGGGCGAAGATTGGTGCGGAAATCGACATGAAACTTGCGTAAATCGTCAAGCGCGCCTTGCCAAGGGCGTTATGGTGGCATCAAAGGGAGTCCCATCATGCCGCTGACCATGAATCGCGAAGTCTTCATCACCTGTGCCGTGACCGGATCGGGCGGCACGCAGGACCGCTCTCCGCATGTGCCGCGCTCGCCCGCCCAGATCGCCGAAAGCGCGATTGCGGCGGCCAAGGCGGGGGCGGCGGTGGTCCATTGCCATGTGCGCGATCCGGAAACCGGCAAGCCCTCGCGCGAGCTGGCTTTGTATCGCGAGGTGACGGAGCGCATTCGTGATTCGGGGACGGATGTGGTCTTGAACCTGACGGCGGGGATGGGCGGCGACATCTATTTCGAGGGCACCGAGGACATGGGCCGCATCGGGCCTCGGTCGGATATGGCGGGGGCGACGGAACGGGTGGCGCATGTGGTCGAATGCCGGCCCGAGATCTGCACGCTCGATTGCGGCACGATGAATTTCAACGAGGCCGATTACGTGATGGTCAACACGCCCGGGATGCTGCGGGATATGGCCAAGCGGATGACGGCGGCGGGGGTGCGCATCGAGATCGAGGCCTTTGACACCGGCCATCTCTGGCTCGCCAAGCAGCTGGCCAGTGAGGGCGTAATCCCCGACCCGGTGCTGGTGCAGCTCTGCATGGGCGTTCCGTGGGGCGCTCCGGATGACTTGCATACCTTCATGGCCATGGTGGCGAATGTGCCTGCGGGCTGGACCTTCAGCGCCTTTGCCCTGGGGCGGCACCAGATGCCCTATGTCGCGGCCTCCGTTCTGGCGGGCGGCAATGTGCGGGTGGGGCTGGAGGACAACCTCTGGCTCGACAAGGGGGTCCTGGCGACCAATGCGCAGCTGGTGGAGCGGGCGGTGACGGTGATCTCGAACCTCGGGGCGCGGGTGATCACGCCGGCAGAGGTGCGGGCCAAGCTGAAGCTGGAGAAGCGGGCGCCGGTGGGGAAGTGAGAGTTTGGTTCGCTCTACTCGCCCTTGCCGCCCTGGTTGTCGCTTGTGGCGTTCAGCAGACCTGGGTGACGCCGAAGGGTCAGGTCTTCCAAAGCGCAACCTGCGATACACATGAGCTGACGCCTGGCGGAGGACCCGACACCTGCTTATGGCGCAAGATCGACACTTCTGAGGTCGAACAGGCCAAGTGCAAGGCCGACGGCGGCAATGTCTATGTCTCGGCGTCGGCTTCGTATCCGATTTTCCCGGGAAGCCACATCTATGAAGCCGGTTGCATTTTTCCCTATGCCGATGTCGGCAAGGCGTGCAGCAAGTCCACGGACTGCCGGGGGGCTTGCGATGCCGAAACGCGGACCTGTCGGCAGTCGGAACTTGGCGGCGACATGCTGGATGAAAACGGCAGAGTAACGGGCGGATACATCGAGTAACCCGCCGACAAACGAACTGCGCTAGGGCGCGAGGATCAAGGACGACGACATGACCAGAACAGCAACCATCATCGGCGGCGGCGTTATCGGCGGGGGCTGGGCGGCGCGGTTCTTGCTCAATGGCTGGAACGTGCAGGTCTTCGACCCCGATCCGCAGGCAGAGCGCAAGATCAATGCGGTCTTGTCCAACGCCCGCCTCGCGCTTCCGGCGCTCAGCGATGTGCCGATGCCGGTGGAGGGCAAGCTCTCCTTCCACGACACGATCTTCGATGCGGTCCAGGGCTCGGAATATGTGCAGGAGTCGGTCTCGGAACGGATCGAGCTGAAGAAGAAGGTCTACGCGCAACTTCAGCAGGCCAATCCGGGGGTGCTGATCGGGTCCTCCACTTCGGGCTTCAAGGCCTCTGACCTGCAAGAGGGCTCTCCGGCGCCCGAAAACATCATCGTGGCCCACCCGTTCAACCCGGTTTACCTCCTGCCGCTCTCCGAGGTCTCCGGGAGCCCCCGCAACACCACCGAGACCGTCGAGCGCACCGCCCAGATCATGCGCGACATCGGCATGTATCCCCTGGTGATCCGCAAGGAGATCGACGCCTTCATCGGCAACCGCTTCCTCGAGGCCGTCTGGCGCGAGGCGCTGTGGATGCTGAAGGACGGCATCGCCACCACGTCGGAAATCGACGAGGCGATCCGCATGGGCTTTGGCCTGCGCTGGGGGCAGATGGGGCTGTTCGAGACCTACCGCGTGGCGGGCGGCGAGGCCGGGATGCGGCACTTCATGGCGCAATTTGGCCCGGCGCTGAAATGGCCCTGGACCAAGCTGATGGACGTCCCCGAGTTCAACGATGAGCTGGTGGACCTCGTTGCCAACCAGTCCGATGCGCAATCCGGGGCCTATGGCATCCGCGAGCTGGAGCGCATCCGGGATCAGAACCTCGTGGGCTTCCTGCGCGCGCTGAAAGAGCGGAACTGGGGCGCGGGCAAGGTGCTGCGCGACCACGACGCGGCAAGGGCGGCTGTCTTCCACGCCCAGACCGATACGGCGCCCAAGGCCGAGCCGCTGACCATGGCCCATATGCAGGTTCTGCCCGGCTGGATCGACTACAACGGCCATATGACCGAAAGCCGCTATTACTTTGCGAACTCCGAGACGGTGGATGCCTTCCTCCGCCTGATCGGCGCGGGGATGGATTACGTCGCGGGTGGGCACTCCTATTACTCCGCCGAGACCCATATCCGCCACTTGGGCGAGGCCAAGTTGGGGGATCGTCTGGTGGGCACGATCCAGATCATCTCGGCCGATGAAAAGCGCTTCCGGTCCTTCGTGCGGATCATGAAGGGCGATGAGGTCGTGGCGACCGTGGAACAGCTCTGCCTGCATGTCGATATGGCGGCGGGGAAAACCGTGGCCGCCTCGCCGGAGGTTTGGGCCAATCTGAAGGCCATCGCCGAGGGTCACGCGGGGCTGGCCCTGCCCGAAGGCGCAGGCCGCGCCGTGGGGCAGAAGAAGTGAAGCGCGTCCTGATCACCGCAGGCGCGAATGGCATCGGGCTGGTGATGGCGCAAGCCTTCGCCGCCGAGGGCTATGGCGTCTGGGTGACCGATGTGGACCGTTCGCAGATCGCGGCCTTGCCCGAGGGGATCAGGGGCGATGTGGTGGATGCCTCGGACGAGGCCGCCATGGCGGGGCTCTTTGACCGCATCGCGGCGGAGTGGGGCGGACTTGACGTGCTCTGCGCCAATGCCGGGATCAAGGGGCCGACCTCTGCCATCGAGGACATGGACCTGGGCGCCTGGCACCAATGCCTGGCCGTGAACTTGGATGGCGCCATGATCGCGGCCAAATACGGCGCGCGGCTGATGAAACCGGCGGGGGAGGGGGTGATGATCTTCACCTCCTCGACCTCCGGCCTCTATGGCACGCCCTTCCGCGCGCCCTATGTGGCCGCGAAATGGGGGGTGATCGGGCTGATGAAGACTGTGGCGATGGAGCTTGGCCCCTTCGGCATCCGCGCCAATGCGATCTGTCCGGGGTCCGTCAATGGCCCCCGCATCGACCGTGTGATCGAGGCCGAGGCTGAGGCCAAGGGCATGACGCCGGAGGCCGTGCGCCAGGGCTATGCCTCCGGCACGGCCTTGAAGCGGCTCTCTGACCCCGAAGACGTGGCGGCGATGGCCGTCTTCCTGGCCTCTCCGGCTGCGCGCATGGTCTCGGGCCAGGCGCTGGCGGTGGATGGCATGACCTATAACGTAGACCCGTGAGGACAAGATGGATTTCGGACTGACCGAAGAGCAGAAGATGATCGTCGAAACCACGCGGGCTTTCGTCGAGACCGAGCTTTACCCGCATGAACAGGCGGTGGAGCGGTCAAACCACCTGCCCCTGGAGCTGATCCGCGAGATCCAGAAGAAGGCCATGGCGGCAGGGCTTTACGCCGCCAACATGCCCGAGGAGGTCGGCGGCGCGGGGCTCGATACCCTGACCTGGCTCTTGTATGAAAAGGAACTGGGGCGGGCGAATTACGCCCTGCACTGGACCTGCGTGGCGCGGCCCTCGAACATCCTCTTGGCGGGGAATGCCGAGCAGAGAGAACAGTATCTGATGCCCTGTATCCGGGGCGAGACCTGGGATTGCCTCGCCATGACGGAGCCAGGCGCGGGCTCCGACCTGCGCGGCATGAAGGCCACGGCGCGCCAGGATGGCGACGACTGGATCCTGAACGGGACGAAGCATTTCATCTCCCATGCCGATATGGCGGGCTTTGCCATCGTCTTCGTGGCGACGGGAGAAGAGGACACTCCGCGCGGCCCCAAGAAGAAGATCACCGCCTTCTTCGTTGACAAGGGCACTCCGGGTTTCACGGTGCGCGACGGCTACCGCAACGTCTCGCACCGGGGTTACACCAACGCCGTGCTGGAGTTCGACGACTGCCGCGTGAACAAGCGCCAGATCCTCGGCGAGGTCCACAAGGGCTTCGAGGTCGCCAATTCCTGGCTGGGCGCGACCCGCCTGCAAGTGGCCTCCACCTGCCTTGGCCGCGCCGAGCGCGCGCTCGGCCATGCGCTGAGCTATGCGGCCGAACGCAAGCAATTCGGCCAGCAGATCGGCAAGTTCCAGGGCATCAGCTTCAAGCTCGCCGACATGGCGATGGAGCTGAAGGCGGCCGAACTCCTGACCCGCGAGGCCGCCTGGAAATACGACCAGGGCACGGTGACCGAGGCCGATATGTCGATGGCCAAGCTCAAGGCCACCGAGGTCCTGGCGATGATCGCCGACGAGGCCATCCAGATCCACGGCGGTATGGGGCTGATGGATGAACTGCCCCTGGAGCGCATCTGGCGCGACTCACGCGTCGAGCGCATCTGGGAGGGCACCTCGGAAATCCAGCGCCACATCATCAGCCGCGAGCTGTTGCGGCCCCTGGGGGCGTAATCCAACCCGCCAAAGGGGGGCGCTGCCCCCCTCGCCCTTCGGGCTCACCCCCCGGGATATTTGTGAAAAGATGAAACCAAATGTTAACCATCTTGTCCGAAGCTGGCGAAGCCGAACAGGGAGGGATCCCGATGACGGCAAAAGGTGAAGATTCCCTGTCCCGTTGGCTCGGGACAGGGCGTCACGAGGTTGATCGACGACGGGTCAAATGCTCCGCGCAGGCATATCCTGAACGCGGCTCCATGCGCTGCCGCGTCACGCAATTGTCTCTCCGGCCTCTCCGCGCCGCCTGCCGAAAAGAAGGCATGCCAATCTCGCTCCCATGGTCAAAAGGCCGAGCACCGTCCTGTTCATCTTTTCATAAATATCCCGGGGGTCCGGGGGCAGCGCCCCCGGCTCTCGCCGCCGGAGCAACGCCATGACCTCCCTTTCCCGCCTCCTCCGCCCCAAATCCATCGCCGTCCTTGGCGCGGGCTGGGCGCTGAATGTCATCGAGCAATGCCGCAAGATGGGCTTTGACGGGCCGGTCTGGCCGGTTCATCCCTCCAAACCCGAGATCGGCGGGCTCAAGGCCTATGCCTCCTTGGCCGACCTGCCCGGCGTCCCGGATGCGACTTTCATCGGCGTCAACCGCTTTGCGACCATCGACGTGGTGCGCGAGCTGGCCGCCATGGGCGCGGGCGGGGCGATCTGCTTTGCCTCTGGCTGGACCGAGGCGGGGGAGCCGGAGCTGCAATCCCGTCTGGTCGAGGCGGCGGGGGAGATGCCGATCCTCGGGCCCAATTGCTACGGCGTCATCAACTACCTCGATGGCGCGCTTCTCTGGCCCGATCAGCATGGCGGGGTTCGGGTGGAGAAGGGGGTGGCGCTGGTCAGCCAATCTTCCAACATCGTCATCAACCTTGGCATGCAGAAACGCGCTTTGCCGGTGGCCTATGTCGCCTGTCTGGGCAATGCCGCGGTCGTGGGGCTGGCGGAGCTGACCGGGGCTTTGTTGGATGACCCAAGGGTGACCGCCGTGGGCCTCTATATCGAGGGGATCGACGATGCGCCGGCCTTTGCGGCGCTCTCTGAAAAGGCGCGCGCCCTTGGCAAGGGGATCGTCGCGATCAAGTCGGGCAAGACCGAGCTCAGCCGGACGGCTGCGGCCAGTCACACGGCCTCCTTGGCGGGGGGCGGGGCGGCCTCCAGCGCCTTTTTGGCGCGCATCGGGGTGGCCGAGGTCAACACGCCCTCGGAACTGATCGAGACGCTGAAGATCTTCCATGTCCATGGGCCGGGGCTGGGGCGGCGCATCTGCTCGCTGTCCTGTTCGGGCGGTGAGGCGGGGCTGGTGGCCGACCTCGCCGCGCCCTATGGCATCGACTTCCCAAAGGTGCCGCAAGAGACCCATGACCGGCTCTTTGCCGTGCTGGGCGAGATCCCCACGATCTCCAACCCCTTGGATTATCACACCTTCATCTGGGGCGATGGACCCAAGACCACCGAGGTCTTCACGGCGATGCTGGAGGCCTATGACGCGGGGCTTTACATCATCGACCCGCCGCGCGACGACCGCTGCGACCCTTCGGGCTATCAGCCCGCGCTCGATGCCATCGTCGCGGCGCAGAGGACCAGCGGACACCCGGCCTTCCCCGTCGCCTCGATGGCCGAGAACTTCGGCGAGGCCCGGGCGCAGGCCCTGATGGATCAGGGCGTCGTCACGCTGATGGGGCTCGAGACCGCCCTGGCCGCGATCAAGGCCGCGCAGACGCCCCAGGGCGCGCCCGGCTGGAGGCCACTGGCGGCCTTGCCGCCGCGCGAGACGCGCCTTCTGACCGAGGCCGAGGGCAAGGCGCTTTTGGCCGAGGCGGGGGTGCCCGTGCCCCGCGCGATCAGCGGCACCTGGGACGAGGTCCGGGCGGGGGCGGTGCGCTTAAGCGCACCCTACGCTTTGAAAGGCCTGGGTTTCGCCCACAAGACCGAGGCCGGGGCGGTGCGGCTGGGGCTTTCCAGCCTCGACGGCCAGGCCGAGATGGCGGGGGCTACGGGCTATCTCGTCGAAGAGATGGTGACGGGGGTGGTCGCTGAAATCCTGCTGGGTCTGCGCCGCGATCCGGTTTACGGCGTGACGCTGACGCTTGGCATGGGCGGGGTGACCGCCGAGGTCCTGGCCGATACGGTGACGCTGGTCTGCCCGGCCACCAAGGAGGATATCCTCTCCGCCCTGCGTCGCCTCAGGCTTTGGCCGCTCTTGGACGGCTATCGTGGCCGCGCCCGCGCCGATGTCGGCGCGCTGGCCGATGTGGCCCTGGCCCTGGCGGGGCGGATGGCCGAGGACCTCTCCCTCGAAGAAATCGAAATCAACCCGGTGATGGTGAGGGCCCAAGGCGCCATTGCCGTCGATGCCCTTGTCAGGAAAGGCTTACCCCATGGAAATGCGCACAGAAGGCCCGATCAAGACCAGGCGCGAGGGCGCCATCCTGGAGGTGACGCTTGACCGCCCCAAGGCCAATGCCATTGACCTCGCGACCTCGCGGATCATGGGGCTGACCTTCCGCGACTTCCGCGACGATGACAGCCTGAGGGTCTGCATCCTGCGGGCGGCGGGCGAGAAATTCTTCTGCCCCGGCTGGGACTTGAAAGCCGCCGCCGGAGGCGATGCGGTCGACGGGGACTATGGCGTGGGCGGCTTCGGCGGCCTGCAAGAGCTTCCGAACCTCAACAAGCCGGTCATCGCCGCCGTCAACGGCATCTGCTGCGGCGGGGGCCTGGAGCTTGCGCTCTCCGCCGACCTGATCCTCTGCTCCGACAACGCGACCTTCGCCCTGCCGGAGATCCGTTCGGGCACCGTGGCCGATGCGGCCTCGATCAAGCTCCCGAAGCGCATCCCCTATCACGTCGCCATGGACCTGCTTCTGACCGGCCGCTGGTTCGACGCCGAAGAGGCCCACCGCTGGGGCATCGTCAAGGAGATCACCACCCCCGAGACCCTGCTCTCGAAGGCCTGGGACCTGGCGCGGCTCCTGGAAAGCGGCCCGCCGCTGGTCTATGCCGCGATCAAGGAGGTCGTGCGGGAGGCCGAGGCCTTGCGCTTCCAGGACGCCCTGAACCGGGTGACCAAAAGGCAGATGCCGACTGTGGACAGGCTCTATTCCAGCGAAGACCAGCTCGAAGGGGCCCGCGCCTTTGCCGAAAAGCGCGATCCGGTCTGGAAGGGCAAGTAAGCCCCGGCCACTTGGGTAACCGGGGCCCCGGAAAGAAGGCCCCTAGGGCTTCCAGAGCTCGGCCGCGTCCACAAGCTGCTGCCGACGCGCCAGGGTCAGGTTGGCGCGGCACTGGATCTCGACCCCAGTGCCGCCGCTGCCCGGATAGGGGGCCGCCTCGAAGGCACATTCCGCGTCGCGCCAGGCCGACCAGGCGGCCTGTGCCGCCTCTTGCTGCGCCCATAGATCCTCGGGCAGCACCGCACGCAGGGAGGTCAAGGCCTCGGCCAGGGCCTTCTCCCCGGCTTCGGTTTCCATCGTGCAATCGACCATCTCGACCGCCGAGGTGATTTCGGGGTGAAGGGCCATGCATTCGTCCTCGGTCAAGGCCAAGGCAGAGGTCGGGGTCAGGGCAAGGGCCAGGGCGGCCAGGAATCGGGTCATGCGGTGGTCTCCTCTGCCGCTGTTTGGCATGGCGCATTGGACAAGGCCAGAGCGGCCGGGCACCAGGGTCCTGGCAAGTCCATGCGCGATGGGGCAGGGCATAGTCATGGGGGGGGCGTCTTCAGGGGCACTTCGCGGGCGGACTTGGCCGGGCGCCATGGCGGTAAGACATGGAGGGGAGACAACGTCCGCCCCATCGGCAAACTGGACCGGTTGCTTGCCTGGCGCGGCCCCCTCCCCCTCCCGTGGCAACGCGGGCGGAGGGGGCTCGATGCCCCCGACGGCCGCCTCCTCTCCCAAGATGGGACAGTCCGTCCACTGGCGAGCCGCCCCCCTTTGCCCTAGATTGCCTCTTGAAAGAGGTGCGACATGGATGCCGATGTTCTGATCGTGGGAGGCGGGCTCAACGGGCCGGCCCTGGCGCTGGCCCTGGCACAGGGGGGGCTTTCCTCTGTCGTGATCGATGCGCGCCAACCGCAGGCCCGGGCCGAGGCGGGCTTCGACGGGCGCTCCTATGCGCTCTCGCTCGCCTCTCAGCGCCTCCTGGCCGCCGTCGGTGTCTGGAAGGGCCTGACCGCGCAGCCGATCCTCAAGGTCGTGGCCTCCGATGGACGCGCCTTCGACGGCGCCTCGCCCTTCGCGCTCCGCTTCGACGGGGCCGAGCTCGAGGAGGGCCCGGCCGGCTACATGGTCGAGGACCGCCACCTCTACGCGGCCTTCCTCGCCGCCTTGCAACACCCCCTGATCACCCATCTGCCCGCAGAGACGGTCACGGCCCAGGGCGAGGGCTGGGTGGAGCTCGCCTCGGGCCGCAGGCTGACCGGAGCGGTCGTTGCGGGCTGCGATGGCCGCGCCTCAGGCACGGCGCAAAGGGCCGGGATCAAGCGGCAGGGCTGGAGCTATCACCAGACCGCCCTGGTCGCCGCCATCGCGCATGAAAAGCCCCACAACGGCGTGGCGCATCAATTCTTCATGGGCGGCGGGCCCTTGGCCATCCTGCCGCTCGCGGGCGGGCATGTCTCCTCCATCGTCTGGTCCGAACGCGAGGCCGAGGCCGACCGGATCGCGGCCCTTGACGACGAAGGCTTCATGACCGCGCTCCGCCCCCGCTTTGGCGACTTCCTCGGCCCGATCCGCCTCGCAGGCGCGCGCTTTACCTATCCCCTGACCCTGACCCTGGCCGAGCATTGGGTCAAACCGCGCCTCGCCCTGGTGGGCGACGCCGCCCATGGCGTCCATCCGATCGCGGGCCAGGGCCTGAACCTGGGCCTCCGGGACGTGGCGGCCCTGGCCGAGGTCCTGGTCGAGGCCAAGAGGCGCGGCGAGGATATCGGGGCGCTCGACGTGCTGGAGCGCTACGAGCACTGGCGCCGCTTCGACACGACGACCCTGGCGCTTGGAATGGATGGGATCAACCGGCTCTTCTCGAATGAAAACAGCGGGCTGAGGGCGATCCGTGACCTTGGCATGGGGCTGATCAACGCCCTTCCCGGCGTGAAGCGCGGCTTTCTGCGTCAAGCGGCGGGGCTCTCGGGTCGGCTCCCGAAGCTCATGGCCGGGCAGGGGCTTTAGGCTTTCAACTTGGTCCAAATATCCCCCGCGGAGCGTCTGAGCCCTGCCGCAAAGACTGCGGTCGGAGCCTCCGGCGGGGATACTTGAGCCAAATTGAAAGCAGCGCCCCTTCTCTTTCATACTGGCGCAAATATCCCGGGGTGAAGGGGCAGCGCCCCTTCGGCGACCTTGCCGCGAGGACTCCGGTCAGAGCCTCCGGCGGGGATATTTGGGCAAGTATGAAAGGGCGCGGGCTTGACTTCCCCCTTGGCCTTGGGTCTATCGGGGGCCAAATCTCATGCCTCGCAAAGGGGATGCCCATGCACGCCTATCGCAGCCACACCTGCGCCGCCTTGAACACCGCCCATGTGGGGCAGACCGTCCGCCTGTCGGGCTGGGTCCACCGGGTCCGCGACCACGGCGGGGTTCTCTTCATCGACCTGCGCGATCATTACGGCATCACGCAAGTGCTGGCCGACAGCGACAGCCCTGCCTTTGCCGAGATCGAGAAGGTCCGCTCGGAATGGGTCGTGCAGATCGACGGCCGGGTGAAGGCGCGCGATGCGGCCCTCGTGAACCCCAAGCTGCCCACCGGCGAGATCGAGGTCTATGCCACGGGGCTGAAGGTCCTGGGCGAGGCGCAGGAGCTGCCTCTGCCGGTCTTTGGCGATGTCGAATATCCCGAGGAAACCCGCCTGACCTATCGCTTCCTCGACCTGCGCCGCGAGAAGCTGCACAAGAACATGATGCTGCGGTCAAACGTCGTGCGCCATCTGCGCAATGCCATGTGGGACCAGGGCTTCAACGAGTTCCAGACGCCGATCATCACGGCCTCCTCCCCCGAGGGCGCGCGCGACTTCCTGGTGCCCTCGCGTCTGCACCCCGGCAAGTTCTATGCGCTGCCCCAGGCGCCGCAGCAGTTCAAGCAGCTGATCATGGTGGCGGGCTTTGACCGTTACTTCCAGATCGCGCCCTGTTTCCGGGATGAAGACCCCCGCGCGGATCGGTCTCCGACCGACTTCTATCAGCTCGATGTCGAGATGTCCTTCGTCGAGCAGGAGGATGTCTTTGCCGCCGTTCAGCCGGTGATCCAGGGCCTCTTCGAGAAGTTCCGCCCGGACTGCAAGACCGCCACCGACTGGCCGCGCATCCGCTATAACGATGCGCTCCTGTGGTATGGTTCGGACAAGCCCGACCTGCGCAACCCGATCAAGATGCAGGTGGTCTCGGAGCATTTCCGCGGCTCGGGCTTTGCCGTTTTCGCCAAACTGTTGGAGCAGGAAGGCACCGAGATCCGCGCCATTCCGGCGCCGAAGGGCGGTTCGCGCAAGTTCTGCGACCGGATGAACGCCTTTGCCCAGAAAGAGGGTCTGCCGGGCATGGGCTATATCTTCTGGCGCGAGGCGGAAGATGGCTCGGGCATGGAGGCCGCCGGTCCGCTCGCCAAGAACATCGGGCCCGAGCGGACCGAAGCGATCCGGCAGCAACTGGGTCTGGGCATGGGCGATGCCGCCTTCTTCCTCGGCGGCAAGCCCGAGGCCTTCCAGGCCGTGGCAGGCCGTGCTCGGAATGAAATCGGGAGGGAATTGGGGCTCTCGGAGACCGATACTTTCCGCTTCGCCTGGATCGTCGATTTCCCGATGTATGAGAAGACCGACGAGGGCAAGATTGACTTCAGCCACAACCCCTTCTCGATGCCGCAGGGGGGCTTGGAGGCGCTGAACGGCGATCCCTTGCAGGTCTATGCCTATCAGTATGACCTGGCCTGCAACGGCTATGAGCTCATCTCGGGCGGCATCCGCAACCACAAGCCGGAGATCATGTACAAGGCCTTTGAACTCGCGGGTTACCCGAACTCCGAGGTGGACAAGCGCTTTGGCGGCATGGTCAAGGCCTTCAAATACGGCGCCCCGCCCCACGGTGGCTGCGCCATGGGGATCGACCGGGCCGTGATGCTTTTGGCCGATGAGATGAACATCCGCGAGGTCATCATGTTCCCGATGAACCAGCGGGCGGAGGACCTCTTGATGGGGGCGCCGTCTGAGCCCTTGAACGAGCAGTTGCGGGAACTCCGCCTGCGCGTGATCCCGAAGGACTGAGGCCATGGCGCAGGAAAACGTTGGGGCCAGCAAGTGGCTGTCTTTCGTCCTGCGCCATGACCCCGCCAGCGCGGGGCTTGCGATGGATGCCCAGGGCTGGGTCGAGATCCCGGCCCTTCTGGCCGCCACCCCACTCATCCCCGACCGCGAAGCCCTGGAGGCCATCGTCCGCGACAGCGGCAAGCAGCGCTTTGCGATCTCGGAGGATGGCGGCTTCATCCGCGCCAACCAGGGCCATTCGGTTGCGGTCGACCTGGGGCTTGTCCCCCTTTCGCCGCCCGAGGTTCTTTACCACGGAACCTCCGAGGCCAGCTTGGCCGCCATCCTCGCCGAGGGGCTGCGGCCGATGGAGCGCCAGCATGTCCACCTCTCCCTTGATGCCGAGACCGCGCGGCAGGTGGGGGGGCGACATGGGCGACCCGTGGTCCTGGCGGTTGCCGCGGGGGTCTTGCATCGGGGCGGGCAGCCCTTCTATCTCTCGGAAAATCGCGTCTGGCTGACGGGTCCCGTGCCGCCCTCCGGCCTTTCCCGGACCTAGGCCGCTTGCCAAACCGATGAAACGGGGCCACTCTCGCCCCGTTTTCCTTCGGGGTCCCATGTCGCTTTACACCGCCTCCGTCCCGGTCTTTCGCCACTACCTCGCCCGGGCGCAGGAGATGGCCGAGGGGCATCCCGAGGCCTTGGAGGCGCGGATTGCCGACAGTTTCCCGGCGGGTCAGCACTTCGCCACTGCGGCGGGCTTTGCGCTGCGGGTGGCCTGCCCCTTGGCGGGGCGCGAGATGCCGGACCTGCCGCGCGCGCTCTCGCCGCGCCTGGCCGTCGTGCGGGCGACCCTGGGCGCCATGCGGCCCGAAGAGTTCATCGGCGCCGAGACCCGCCGCATCCAGCACAGGGCCGGTTTCGCCGAGCTGGATCAAGGTGCCGAGGAGTTCCTTTACCTCTACGGCCTGCCGAATTTCTTCTTTCACATGACCATGGGCTATGCGGCCCTGCGTGGCGCGGGCGTCCCCCTGGGAAAGGCGGATTTCGACGGGTTCCACGCCTATCCCGCCGATTTCCACTTCTAGGAGGGCGCCTCCGACCCAGTCCCCCATGGCTTTGGGAGGTTTTTGATCAAACCCCACTTGCAGAGGGCCGCGCTCCGGCGCAGTCTTTGGCGAAACTCCGCTTCAAGGTGCCGCGATGACCAAGACCTTCGGCTTTCCGCTCCCCAATTGGACCCCGCCCCAGGCGCCGGTCGGAGAGACCCTGACCGGGACCTGGGTCCAGCTTGAACGCATGGACCCCGATGCCCATGCGGCCGACCTCTTCCGCGCCTATTCTTCGGCGGAGCAAGTCTGGGATTACCTGCCTTACGGCCCCTTCTCCTCGGCCAGCGCCTATCACCGCTGGGCCAAGGAGACCGCCACGGGCAGCGACCCGCTCTTCTATGTGCTGCGCAACCGTATGACCGGGGCCTGCGGCGGGGTGGCCTCTTACCTGCGGATCACGCCGGGGTCGGGGTCGATCGAGGTCGGCCATATCAACCTCGCCCCCGAGATCGCGGGGTCAAGGGCCTCGTCCGAGGCGATGTATCTGATGATGGATTGGGCCTTCCGCAACGGCTATCGGCGTTACGAGTGGAAATGCGATGCGCTGAACATCCCCTCGCGGCGGGCGGCGCAAAGGCTGGGGTTCTCTTATGAGGGGATCTTCCGGCAGGCCACGGTCTACAAGGGGCGCAACCGGGATACGGCCTGGTTTGCGGTGATCGACCAGGACTGGCCCGCGCTGAAAGAGGCCTGGCGGGTCTGGCTCTCACCCGCCAATTTCGACGCCGAGGGGCGGCAGAAGGAAAGCCTGGGCGATCTGACGCGGCTGGTCAGGGTCTCGTCCGATCCGGCCCTGTAACCTGTCCGGGAGAGGGCCAATTTTTCAAAGAAAAATCGCCCTCTCCCGGAGGGGGCGATTTTGCTGCGCAAAATCGTTTCAGTCCAGGCGGAAGACCTTGTCGCGCGAGGTCGCGCCCTTGATCAGCGTCAGGCGGCTTTTGGCCACGCCAAGCGCCTGGGCCAGCAATTCCCCCACCGCCGCATTGGCGCGGCCATCCTCGGGCGGGGCCGTGACCTCGGCCTTGATCGGCGCGCCATCGGTCAGTTCATTGCGCCGCGCCCGTGGCGTCACATGGGTGACGAAGACCGCGCCCGCCACCGCCCGCTCTGCCCAGGCGCCTTTCTTCATCGCAGCCCTTTTCCTCTTGTCCCGTCGCGCATATTTCGAGACGGAACCCCTGCGTCCCGTCGTATGAGAGACAGGCTTGGCCGCAGTCTGCCACCGCGTCAAGCCCGTCAGCCCCAAGGAGACCCGATGACCGCCGCCTTCGACTTCCTCGCCCGCCGCCGCTCCCATCCCGCCAAGTTCTTCGACCCCAAGGGGCCCGTCCCCTCGCGGCAGGCGCTGGAGCCCATCCTGCAAGCCGCTCTGCGCGTGCCCGACCATGGCAAGCTGGAGCCCTGGCGGCTGGTCGTCCTGACCGGCAGCGCCCTGCGCGCCCTGGGTGATATCGCGGCCGAGCTTGCCCCCGATGCCGAGGCCGGCGCCAAGGGCAGCGCCATCTACCAGAGCTCCCAGCTGGCCGTGGCGGTGATCTCCTCTCCCAAACCCTCGCCCAAGGTGCCCGAGGTCGAACAGCGCGCCTCGGCCCATGCGCTTTGCATGAACCTGGTCAATGCGGCCGAGGCGAGCGGTTGGGGCGCCTGCTGGCTGACCGGCTGGCCTGCCCATGACAAGGCCTGGGCCGCGCGCGCCCTGGGCTGCACCGAGGGCGAAGAGGTCGCGGGCCTGATCCATATCGGCACGCCCGGCCCCGAGGCGCCGGACCGCCCGCGCCCGGACCTCTCTCGCGTGGTGGAGTGGCGGGCGTGATCTTCCAGGCCTTCTTCGCCGCGCTTGGCCAGATGTCGGACCCGCGCTTCATGCGCGTCTTGTGGCGCGGGGTCGGCCTGTCCTTGGGCCTGCTCATCGCCATCGGACTGGCGCTTGGCATCTTGGTCGAGATGATCCTGCCCGGCAGCGTCTCCTTGCCCTTCATCGGCACGGTGGGAGGCCTCGGTATCGCCGCTGCCATCGGTGTGGCGGTGGCCATGCTGGTGGCCTCGGTCTTCCTGATGGTGCCGGTGGCGGCTGCCTTCTCGGCCATCTTCCTCGACGAGGTCGCCGATGCGGTCGAGGCCAGCCATTACCCGGGCCAGGTCGGCAAACCCCTGCCCCTGGCCGAGGGCATCGCCGATTCCGCCCTGCTTTTCGCGGTCATGGTCGCGGTCAACCTGGTGGCCCTGGCGCTGTCCTTCGTCCTGGGGCCGCTGGGGCCGATGCTCTTTTGGGCGGTCAACGGCTGGCTTCTGGGGCGGGAGTATTTCCTGATGGCCGCGCGCCGTCACTTGCCCCGCGACCAGGCCGTGGCGCTGGCCTCACGTCACCGGGGCAAGCTTTGGATCGCGGGGACCCTGATGGCCGCGCCCCTGTCCTTGCCCCTGGTCAGCCTCTTCATCCCGGTGCTGGGCGCCGCGACCTTCACTCACCTCTTTCAAGGCCTGAGAAATAGTTGAGCAGGCCGAAGTAATCCGTGTCCCGGATCGAGATGACCTCGGACATGATGACGCCGCACATCAGACCCCAGACGACCAGGGTGATCCAGGTCGTGAGCTTGGCCTTGCGGCCGATCTGCGGATCGACCGGGGCCGAGCGCGCAGAGCCCGGCACGATCTCTCCGGCATCGGCCTGGCTGACCTGCCGCGTCGGCAGGATGCAGAGGAAGACCATGAACCAGGTGACGGAAAACAGCACCAGGGCGCCAGTGATGGTCATGCTTGCTCCAACTCGATCAGGGTGCCGTTGAAATCCTTGGGGTGCAAGAAGATCACCGGCTTGCCATGGGCCCCGATCCTGGGCTCGCCCAGGACCCGCGCGCCCTCTGCCACCAATTTGGCACGGGCGGCCTGAATGTCCACCACCTCGTAGCAGATATGGTGGATGCCGCCCGAGGGGTTCTTTTCCAGGAAGCCCGCGATGGGAGATTTGTCGCCCAGGGGGGTCAGAAGTTCGATCTTGGTATTGGGCAGGGTGATGAAGACCACCGTCACGCCATGGGCGGGCTCGTCCTGCGGCGGGGCGACATCGGCCCCCAGGGCGCCCGCATATTGCGCGGCGGCGGCGGCCAGGTCGGGGACGGCGATGGCGACATGGTTTAGGCGACCGATCATCTGGAGCTCCCTGCGGTGTTGATGAATTTTTAGGGGTTATGCGGGGCGGTTTTCGCTCTGTCCAGTGCGGCATTAACGCACGCTTAGGGATGATGTGGTCTGGTGAAGGGAATCTGGGGGAATGTCATGCCGCATCTGTCGACCTTGGAACTGCCGGAACTGCCCATCAACCTGATGTCCGAAGACATGGGCGACCTTCCTTTGCGCGGGGTGACGATCCTGGCGGTCGAAGACAGCCGCTTCGCCTCCGAATCGCTGCGGCTGATCTGTCGCAAGCTGGGGGCGCGACTGCGGCGGGCCGACAGTTTGCAGACGGCGGCGGCGCATTTGCGGCTGTATCGGCCCGATGTGGCCATCGTCGACCTGGGCCTCCCCGACGGGCGGGGGGAGGCGTTGATCAACCAACTGGCCTCGCGCCAGCCCCGGCCCGCGATCATCGCGATTTCGGGCGATGGCGACCTGCGCGAGACGGCCTTGGCCGAGGGGGCGGATGCCTTCCTGGAAAAGCCCATCTCCGGTTTGAAGGATTTCGCAAGCCTCTTGCAGCGGCTTTTCCCCGATCGCGCCGGGCGCCTGGCCTCGGGGGGGGAAGGGGTGGTGCCCGACCGCCTGGCACTGCGCGACGACCTGGTCCATGCGGTCGACATGCTCGACCACCTGCCTGGCCCCGAGGGGGAGGCCTATGTCGCGGGCTTTGTCCATGGGCTCGCGGTCGATTCGGGCGATGCGGCGCTGGAGGCGTTGAGCGCGGGGAAGTCCGACCTGACCTCGCTGCGCAACGCGCTCCTGGCCCGGCTGAAAAGCAGCGGCCCGGCCTTTGGCGGCTAGGGTCCGGCGGTCTTGCTGATCCAGAGCCGGTGTCCCGGCCCGATCCCGCGTCGCAACCACGACGCGCGCGGCCCTATTTCTTCGGGTAAACCCCTTCCGGCAGGTTCAGGGCAGCCATCAGGTCGCGGATCTGCGAGAGCGAGAAGGTGACCCGCACCGGCTCGTCCAGCATCGGGTCGATCTGCTCGACGACGACGCAGTCTTCAAAGGCCAGGATCACGGCATCCTCGGCGCGGGGCTCCTCGCCCTCGTCGATCAGCGTGATGGCGGTGTGGTCGAATTCGTGCTCGATGGTAAACATGGACCCAGCATAGGCCGCCCTTGGCGCGGGGAAAAGGGGGGCTTGATCCAGATCAAGGCGGGCCCCTTCCATGGGCGCACACTTGCGGCAGACCACGTTGGAGGATCGAATGATGGGCTATATCGAGGCTCCGCGCGCCTGGGCGCTGACGCGGGGCATGGCGCGCTCGGTCGGGCTCGACCTCGTGGGCGCCGTCGTCGAGGGCTGGCTGAGCCGGGCAGAGCTGGCCGACCTCGTCGAACGCTGCGAGGCTTGCGACCAGTCCCAGCGCTGCACCTCATGGCTCGCCGTGACGCTGGACAGCAAGGACCTCCCCACCTTCTGCCCCAATGCAAGGGCCCTTCACGCCCTGCAACCCTGAGGCCTGCGACGTTTCGGGCCTTGCCCCGGCACTTGGGCCTGGCGCAGAATGGCGCAAAGGGGAGGAACGGGATGCAAGGTTTGGGCATGGGCCTGGGGCGCGGGATCGCCCGGTTTTATCTGGCACTGTATGATCTTGCGATGCGGTTGGGCCCCTTACGCGGGGCCTTGGTCATCGGCTATGGGCCGATCCTGGCCGCGATCTTGGTCTTTCTCGTCAAGACGCCGCTGCTGGACCCGGTTTTCGGCGCCACGGGGGCCACGCTCTTCATCTTCGTCGTCTTCGCGGCCTTTGGTCCCTTGATGAACACCGGGTCGAAAGTGGTCACCGAGATCGTGCATTTCCGCCGCAAGGGCGCCTGGCCCGGCGCGGGGCCGCTCGACCGCCCCGCGGCCATGGCCCCCACCATGCAGCGCATCGAGGCGCTGCGGATTTGGGCCCGGGGCGGTGATCTCTGAAACTTGGCGAAAATCGGTCGGAGATTCTTGGCGGTCTTCCGTCCTTCTCCAAGGCTTTCTAAACCAAACCCTTTCAAGATGGCGCTGACCTGAGACATGGCGTCATCCAGAAGGACGGTTTCATGATACCCGCTGTCGGAGCGGCCCTCGTCAATGAAGCGGCCCGCGCTGCGCCCCTGCCGTCGCCTGACGCCGGGTCGCTGTCGCGTTTCGCCGCGCTCTTGGGCGAGGAGTCCTTCGCCGATGCCATGTCCAAGCTGGACAGTGACCAAGACGGCAAACTCGGCCTTGCAGAGCTGGCAAACGGCCTGTGGGACGAGATGGAGCCGGACCGTGGAGAGAGCCTTCAGCAGATGGTCGAGACGATCATCGGCGCGCTGGAACCCGATGGCGATGCCACGATCCGCGCGGGGGCGATTTTGGCCGGGGGGCATGCCATCGTCGCCGCGCTGCCCCCGCCCTCGGCCGAGCGTCTGGCCGAGCATATCATCACATTGGGCGACAAGGATCTCGACGAGCAGATCAGCTCCGGGGAAATCGCTGATTTCATGCGGGACAAGACGTCCAAACCTTTGCAGGAATTGCTGTTCGACCTGCTCCTGGACCAGAAGGTCCAGGAAAGGATCGACCAGGCCGCGGCACTTTGCGCGGCCTGAGGGAGGGGGCCTTCGGGCCCCCTCTTACCCTTGAAGCGTGCGCACGCCATAGCCCTCGCCCCGCGCCTTCATGGCGGCGACGACCGAAATCGAGGCGGCGGCAGTGGTGAAATAGGGGATCTTGTCCATCAGGGCCGACCGCCGGATGTCGCGGCTGTCGTTGATGGCCTGCGTCCCCTCGGTCGTGTTCATCACCACGGCGATATCGCCGTTCTTCAGCCGGTCCACGATGTTCGGACGGCCCTCATAGACCTTGGCGACAGCCGTGGCCGGAATGCCCAGACCGCCAAGCCAGGCGCCGGTGCCCCGGGTTGCCACGATCTCGAAGCCCATCGCCACCAGGTCCCGCGCGGCCTGGGCCAGGGCGTCGGACTTGTCGGCATCCTTGATCGAGAGGAAGACGCGCCCCGTCTCGGGCAGGGTCACGCCTGCGCCCATCTGCGCCTTGAGGAAGGCCAGGGCAAAGGTGCGGTCCCAGCCCATGACCTCGCCGGTCGAGCGCATTTCCGGCCCCAGGACCGGGTCGACGCCGGGGAAGCGGGCGAAGGGCAGGACGGCTTCCTTGACCGAGAACCAGGGCGTCTGCGGGTTGGCCAGCGTCATCGGATTGGCCAAGGGCAGCGGGCTGTCCGGCCCCACGCCCTGCGGATAGGGCGCGCGTTCGGGGAAGTTCGACAGGGGCTCACCCGCCATCAGCCGGGCGGCGATGGAGGCAATGGCCGAGTCCGTCGCCTTGGCCACGAAGGGCACGGTGCGCGAGGCGCGGGGGTTGACCTCGAGGACGAAGATCACGCTGTCCTTGATCGCAAACTGCACGTTCATCAGGCCCACGACATGCAGCGCACGGGCCATGACAACGGTCTGACGCTTCAGCTCGGCGACCGTCTCGGCCGAAAGGCTATGGGGTGGCAGGCAGCAGGCGCTATCGCCCGAATGGACGCCCGCCTCCTCGATATGTTCCATGATTCCCGCGACATGGACGTTTTCACCGTCACAAAGCGCGTCCACGTCCACCTCGATGGCGCCCGAGAGATAGCTGTCCAAGAGGACCGGGCTGTCGCCCGAAACCTGCACGGCGGTGGAGATATAGCGCTCCAGCTGGGCGTCGTCGCGGACGATCTCCATGGCGCGGCCACCCAGCACGAAGGAGGGCCGGATCACCAGCGGATAGCCGACATCCTTGGCCACGGCAAAGGCCTCGTCACGGCTCCGCGCCGTGCCGTTGTGGGGCTGCTTGAGGCCTAGGTCCTGCAACAGACGCTGGAAGCGCTCGCGGTCTTCGGCGAGATCAATGGCGTCGGGCGTGGTGCCGAGGATCGGGATGCCCTCATCCGCCAGCGCCTGGGCGAGCTTCAGGGGCGTCTGGCCGCCGAACTGGACGATGACGCCGTGCAGCGTGCCGTTTTCCTGCTCGACCCGAAGGATTTCAAGGACATGCTCCAGGGTCAGCGGTTCGAAATACAGACGGTCCGAGGTGTCATAGTCGGTCGAAACCGTCTCGGGGTTGCAGTTGACCATGATGGTTTCATAGCCCGCATCGGTCAGGGCATAGCAGGCATGGCAGCAGCAATAGTCGAACTCGATCCCCTGGCCGATCCGGTTCGGACCGCCGCCGAGGATGACGACCTTTTTGGCAGCCGAGGGCCGGGCCTCGCATTCCACATCGCCCATCGCGGGGACTTCGTAGGTGGAATACATGTAAGGCGTCTGGGCCTCGAACTCGGCGGCGCAGGTGTCGATGCGCTTGAAGACTGCCGTGACGCCCAGGTTGCGGCGGGCGCGGCGGACCTGCGCCTCGTCGCGGCCCGTCAGGGTCGCGAGGCGCTTGTCGGTGAAGCCCATCATTTTCAGCTTGCGCAGGCCCGCAGCCTCGACCGGGAGGCCCTGCTTGCGGATTTCGGCCTCGGCCTCGATGATCTCGCGGATGCGGGCGAGGAACCAGGGGTCGAAGGCGGTGATGGCCTGGATGTCGTCATTGCTCAGCCCGTGGCGCATGGCCTGGGCGATGACGCGGAGCCGGTCGGGGGTCGCCTTGGACAGCGCCATGGTGATGGCGGCACGGTCAGGCGCGCCGGGGATGGCGATTTCGTCGAAGCCACTCAGGCCGGTTTCCAGGGAGGCCAGCGCCTTTTGGAGGCTCTCATGGATCGTGCGGCCAATCGCCATGACCTCGCCCACCGATTTCATGGCGGTGGTCAGGTTGTTCTCCGATCCGGGGAATTTCTCGAAGGCGAAACGCGGAATCTTGGTGACGACATAGTCGATGGAGGGCTCGAAGGAGGCGGGCGTCACCTTGGTGATGTCGTTGTCGAGTTCGTCGAGCGTGTAGCCGATGGCCAGCTTCGCGGCGATCTTGGCGATGGGGAAGCCGGTGGCCTTGGAGGCCAGGGCCGAGGACCGCGAGACGCGCGGGTTCATTTCGATGACGACCATGCGCCCATCGGCAGGGTTGATCGCCCATTGCACGTTCGATCCGCCGGTCTCCACCCCGATCTCGCGCAGCACGGCGATCGAGCCGTTGCGCATGATCTGGTATTCCTTGTCGGTCAGCGTCAGGGCAGGGGCCACGGTGATCGAGTCGCCGGTATGGACGCCCATCGGGTCAATATTCTCGATGGAGCAGACGATGATTGCATTGTCCGCCTTGTCGCGGACGACCTCCATCTCGTATTCCTTCCAGCCCAAGAGGCTTTCGTCGATCAGGACCTGGGCGACGGGCGAGGCCTCGAGCCCCGATTTCACGATGGCCTCATAGTCGTCGCGGTTGTAAGCCACGCCGCCGCCGGTGCCGCCGAGCGTGAAGGCGGGGCGGATGATGGCGGGCAGGCCCACATATTCGATGGCCGCCATGGCCTCGCGCAGGCCCGCCGCGATGTCGTATTTGCCGTTCACCTTGGGGGCCGCGATGATGGTCGCCTTGGGGTTTTCGAGGCCGATGCGGTCCATGGCCTCGCGGAAGAGCTTGCGATCTTCTGCCATTTCGATGGCATGGCGCTTGGCTCCGATGAGCTCAACCTTGAACTTTTCCAACACGCCGAGGTCATCCAGTGCCAAAGCGGTGTTCAGACCCGTCTGGCCGCCCATGGTGGGCAAGAGCGCGTCGGGGCGCTCTTTCTCGATGATCTTGGCCACGACTTCGGGGGTGATGGGTTCGATATAGGTGGCATCGGCGAGCCCCGGATCGGTCATGATCGTGGCGGGGTTCGAGTTGACCAGGATGACCCGGTAGCCCTCTTCCCGCAGGGCCTTGCAGGCCTGGGCGCCGGAGTAGTCGAATTCGCAAGCCTGCCCGATGACGATGGGCCCGGCCCCGATGATCATGATGGATTTGATATCGGTTCTCTTGGGCATGTCTATCTCCTGAGGGCGGGCCTGGGCAAACTGGCGGGGTTATAGGCGGAATGCGGCGCGGCGCAAGGCGGAATCGGTGGCGGCGCCCCGGCCGGTCGTCTGGCCCGACCCGGCGGGCTTGCGCCGCCTGGTGCCGTTGCGTCTGGCGCGCAGGTCTCCGGGACGGCGGGGCGAGAGGTCCAGCGGGACGCGCGGCGCAAGGCCAAGGGTGGGGCCAGACGCAAGGCCGGGGCGCCGCTTCCATGGATAAGGGCCGGGAGTGACCCCGGCCCTTGGCAATCTTCACTGTCAGCTTAGAGTTTTTCGCCCACCGCCGCTTCGGCCGCCGCGATGGCCGCCTTGCGCTTGGCGATGCGGTCGCCCGTCGGCGGGCCCTCGAAGCGGCGGTTCTCGACCGCGACCCAAAGCACCATGGCCAGCACCAGGAAGCCCAGGACGACGTAAAGCACGCGCTCGTTCGGCGGCGCCACGGCGATGAAGAGGATCACCGCCATGCCGACCACCGACAGGACGGTGACCAGCTTGTAGACCCCGGTGCTCATCGCCCAGGGGCCGGGCTGCGGCCACTTCGGCCCGCCGTAAGCCAGCATCCCCGCCACCAGCGGCACCGAGAAGGACAGGAACAGGAAGACCAGGGTCGAGTTCACCACGATCACATAGATCGAGGTCCCATCCAGCTTGATCGACAGAGCCAGCACCACGTAAAGGATGCAGAGCACGGTCGAGGTCCAGATCGCATTGACCGGCGTGCGGTACTTGGCCGACACGGTCGCCAGCGCCTTGGAACCCACCGGCATGCCGCCATCGCGCGAGAAGGCGAAGAGCATCCGGCTGGCCGAAGTCACCGTGGCCAGGCCGCACATCAGCTGGGTGATGAAGATGCCCAGGTAGATGACATTCTTCAGCCCGGCAGGCAGGACGGCGTTCATCGTCTCGAAGAACATCGCCCAGCCCTGGCCCGCGGCCACGTTCATGTCCGGGATCGCCAGGGTGATCGAGCAGATCATGACCCAGCCGATCAGCGAGGCCCAGAAGACCGAGGAGATGATCCCGGCCGGAACCGAATGGGCGGCGTTCTTGGTCTCTTCGGAGGTATGGGCCGAGGCGTCATAGCCGGTGATCGTATAGACCGGCAGAAGCAGGCACAGCAGGAAGAGATAGCCCATGTTGTCGCTTGCCGGGAAAACCCCACCGCCCGCTTCACCCGAATAGTTGGTGAAGGTCCAGAGCCGCGAGATGTCGATGGCGGGCGCGAAGTAGAGGCAAGCCACCACCAGCACGGCGGTCGTCACGAAGATCACATAGCCCGAGACATCGGTCAGGAAGGTCGTGGCCTTGATGCCGACATGGTTGAAGATCGCCTGGACGATGGTGATCACGGCCACGAAGGCCACGACCTGGCCATCGGTGCCGGTAAAGCCGAACATCGGCCCGAAGGTGCCCGCAAAGAAATAGGCCGTCCCGATGTTGATGGCCCCCAGAACCGTGATCAGGCCCAGAAGGTTCAGCCAGGCCGTGATCCAGCCCACGAAGCGGTTGCCGAGGATCGAGCCCCAGTGATAGAGCCCGCCCGCCGTCGGGAAGGCCGAAGCGATCTGCGCCATCGACAGGGCGAACATGCCCGACAGAAGGCAGCCCACGATCCAGCCGATGCCCGCGCCCGCGCCACCCACCGAGGAAATCGCCTGGGCGAAGGAGTTGATCCCGCCCGACAGGATGCAGATGATCGAGAAGGAGATCGCGAAATTGGAAAACTTCGACATCGACCGCGACAGTTCCTGCGCATAGCCCATGCCGTGGAGGACCTTCATGTCCTCGTGCTTCTCGTGGTCGGAATAGTCGTCCGCCATGGTCCCTCCATGTATTTATTGCCGCTTTGACTGCGGCTTGGTTTGGGCCTGCGACATTTTGTCTGCCCTGGACCCAGTGAAGCCACGAATTTTCAATCTGTCCAGCACTGAATAAAAATTTACAGGCCTATGTCAGACCCCTGTGGCTTTCCCGGGGCCAAAGGGTCGTTTTCCGGTGCAAACCAGGCTTTTCCGCACTGGCATCGCGGAGGCTGGCGCTCTAGGTCTGGGGCGATGGAGAATGCGATGATCCTTTTGGAACATGGTCCGGGCGGGCCGGTGCAGTTCGAACATGCGTCAGAGCTGATCGTGGCCCGGCGCCCCGAGGAGCTGCGCCCAGCCCTCGCGGCGCTGGATGCGGCGCGGGCGCGGGGGAAATGGGTCGCGGGCTGGATCGCCTATGAGGCGGGTTTCGCGCTGGAGCCCAAGCTCGCCCGGCTGGCGGTGGATGGTCCCTTGCTGGCTTTCGGGGTCTATGACGCGCCGCGCCCGGCCGTGAGCCCCAGTTCCGGGCGGGTGCGGATCACGGCGCCCCGGCCCCTGGTCTCCTGGCCCGATTACGCGGCGGCCATGGCCAAGGTGAAGGCCTATATCGCCTCGGGCGACTGCTACCAGATCAACCTGACCTTCCCGATGGAGAGCCGCTTGCTGGAGGGCACGGCGCTGGAGCTCTACGCCGCCCTGCGCTCCCAGGCCGTGGGTTACGGCGCCTATTGCGCGCTGCCGGGGGTGCCGGTCCTGGTCTCGCGGTCTCCGGAATTGTTCCTGAAGACCGATGCGGGCGGCAGGATCGAGAGCCGGCCGATGAAGGGCACGGCGCCGCGCGACCCTGACCCGATGCGCGACATGGAGCTGGCCGAGGAGCTGCGGTCCAGCGAAAAGGGCCGGGCGGAAAACCTGATGATCGTGGATCTGCTGAGGAACGACATCAGCCGCATCGCCCGGGTGGGCTCGGTCCGCGTGCCGCAACTCTTCGCCGTCGAGGCCTATGCGACGGTCCACCAGATGATCTCGCGTGTCGTGGGCGACCTGGTCGAGCCGCCCTCCATGAGCCGCCTGATGGAGGCGCTTTTCCCCTGCGGCTCGATCACCGGGGCGCCGAAGATCCGCGCCATGGAGATCATCGCCGAGGTCGAGCCCCATGGCCGCGGCCCCTATTGCGGGGCGATCGGCTGGATGGGCCCGGATGGGGCCTCGTGTTTCAACGTGGCGATCCGGACCCTGCAATTGACCGGCGACCAGATAAGGCTGAACGTCGGCGGCGGTGTGGTGCAGGATTCGACCGCAGAGGGCGAATGGGAGGAGGCGCATTGGAAAGCGCGCTATCTGAACGGGCTCGTGACCCCGGGCTGCGGCTGATCGAGACCATGCTTTGGGATGGGGCTGGCTACCCCCGGCTGGCCTTGCACATGGCGCGGCTGAGCCGTTCGGCGCGGGCTTTTGGTTGGCGCGCGCCCCAGGTGGCGTTGCCTGCGCCCGAGGCTCCGGCGCGGGTGCGGCTGCTGGTCGGGGCCTCGGGGGAGGCTGTGGCGGAGGTCTTTGCCCTGCCAGATGCCAAGGCGGAATGGGTGGTCGGGGTCTCTTCGGTGGTCTTGCAAGATGGGCCATTGCGGCGGTTCAAGACCAACCAGCGGGCCGATTACGAGGCGGCGCGGGCGGGGATGACCTGGGACGAGGCCCTGATGGTGAACGCAAGGGGCGAGGTCTGCGAGGGGACGATCACCTCGGTCTTCTTCGACCGGGGGCAGGGGATGCGCACGCCGCCCCTGTCTTGCGGGTTGCTGGAGGGGGTCCTGCGGGCCGAGCTTAGTGTCCCGGAGGAGGTCTTGCGGGTGGAGGACCTGGGGCGGGTGCGGCTCTGGGTGGGCAATGCGCTGCGCGGGCTGATCCCGGCGCGGCTGGCCGGACAGGCGGGCTGAAACCCGCCCCGGGCCCTTGTCAGTCCTGTCTCAGACGATCCGGTCGATCGATTTCTGCGGCAGGATCTGCTGGGCGATGCCTGCGAGGCAGAGGTAAAGCGATGAGCCGAGCAGCAGGTAATGCACGATCCCGCCCTCGTTGAACTCGACCCAGGCGGATTGTGCCGCCGTCACCAGCCAGAGGATCGAGACCGAGAGGTTCAAGGGATGCCAGCGCGGGGTCCGGGTCGGGTGGATGAACTTGAGGTTCAGGAACATCGCCACCGTCAAAAGCACGATCACCGCCAGGACGACATTCGGCCCGGGGTTCAGCGCGAACAGCACCAGGACGACCATGTTCCAGCAGGCGGGGAAGCCCGCAAAGCTCTTGTCCTTGGTCTTCATGCGGGTGTCGGCAAAGTAGATGACCGAGCCATAGATCAGCGCACCCAGGGCCAGGGCGCCCAGCGGGCCTTGCAGCATCCCCTTGGCCCAAAGCGCATAGGCCGGGATGAAGACATAGGTCAGGTAGTCGACGATCAGGTCCATCAGCTCGCCGTCATGGATCGGCCAGTTGGTCTTGACGTCATAGCGCCGCGCCAGGGGCCCATCGACCCCGTCGACGATCAGCGCGACGAGCAGCCAAAGGAACATCATGCTCCATTGCCCCTCGACCGCGGCCAGCATGGCCAGCATCGAGAGGACCGCGCCCGTGGCGGTCAAGAGATGGACAAGCAGGGCTTTCATGCGCATCGACATAGCCGCCTGATGCCCGCAAAACCGGCGCAATGCAAGCTTTCAGCCGCAGATCAGCCCATCAAGGTGGCGCGCAGACGGGCGGCTATGGCCTCACGCTCTTGCTCGGAGGAGGCGCCGCCCTCGGGATTGACGCGCATCGAGAAGATCGCCTCGTACATCGATTTCGGCGCGGTTTCGGGCCGGGCCACGATGCCGATGTCCGCACCGGGCAGGCCACCGGAGCCCAGGCCCAGGGCCGAAGCAACCTCGGCCCGTGAGAGCGTGCTGTTGCCGTCGGCGTCGAGTTGGGCCATGACCTGATCCAGGAGGCCGTTGAAACGGTCGTCCATGGGCCGGGCGGCCGAGGTCAGGCCCGCGACGGCCGTCGTCAGCTCGTTGGCCGAGATCGCACCATCGCCGTCGCCATCGACCCGTGCGACGATGCTGGAAACAAGGCCCGCGACGCCAGAATAAGTGCCGTTGCTGGCCACGGCCTGGAAGGCCTGCGACAGTTCGGCCGCGCTGAGCGTGCCGCTCCCGTCGCGATCCAGCGCCGAGATGGCGCGGGACGAGAGGTCGGCGGGCGCGCCGGTCTGATCGACCAGGGCCGCGAAAAGGCTTTCGGGCGAGGCACCGCGGGCGGTGTCGGGCGGGGCATTGGAGGAAGCCTGGCGCGAAGCGACCGGGCTGATTTCATCGGCCGGGGCTTGCGACTTCGGCCTTCCGAACAGCGACAGAAGCGCGCGGCTTCCGGCACCGGACAGGGCAGAGATCATGACCGTTCCTTTCTGGACCATGCCCGTTTGAGGCGGGCTGACAATCACTTTTCCACAGGCTGGTTTACAAAGCCCTAAGCCGCCAAGTTGAATACTTAAAATGCAATCCTTTCACCCCTGAAGGCCACGAAATGCGCTAACGCCCGGAAGAATCACCCAAAGCCCCTCAGACCATATCCCGCCCGGCCGAGACTCCCGCCGCAAGCTGGTCCGCATTGAAAGTCCCATCGCGCAGGCCCTCCGGCTATGAGTCGCGCCAGGCAGGGCCGGCCGCGAGGAGCACTAGGGGCGGATCGGGCCGCCGCTGCGGCAGCTTCCCGAACGCTGTCTCGCCGCCGCCCCCCAACCATCCCTGTCCCGTGACGCCGCAGACACCGTGCCACCCGCCAAGGTCCCACAGTCGGCAGGGCCGGGCTTGGGCCCCCAAGGCCGCGCCCTTGCAGTCGGCAGAGCCCCCCTCAGGCCCTGGGATGGGAGGCCGCATAGACCTCCATCAGCCGCGCCGCATCGACCGCCGTATAGGCCTGGGTGGTCGAGAGGGAGGCATGGCCCAGCAGCTCCTGGATCGCGCGCAAATCGCCCCCAGCCGCCAGGAGATGGGTTGCAAAGGAATGGCGCAGGGCATGGGGCGTCGCGGTCGAGGGCAGGCCGAGGCGCAGCCGTGCCGCCTCCATCGCGCGGGCGATGAGGCGCGGGTTCAGCGCGCCTCCCCTTGCCCCGCGAAAGAGCGGCGCGTCGCGCTCGACCGGGTAGGGGCATTGCCGGACGTAATCGGCCACGGCCTCGCGGGCCACGGGCAGGACGGGCACCAGCCGCTCTTTCCCGCCCTTGCCCTTGATGCGCAGGACGTCGGGCAGGGGATGGGCCTGACCCGTCAGGCCAAGCGCCTCGGAGATCCGCAAGCCGCAGGCGTAAAGCAGCGTCGTTACTGCCAGGTCCCGCGCCCCGATCCAGCCTTCACGCGCCTCGCCCATATCGGCGATGACCTCTTGCGCCCCATCCACCGACAGCGGGCGCGGCAGCTTGCGCAGGTATTTCGGCCCCCGGGCGGACAGAACCACCGTCGGGTCGATCTCGTCGCGATCGGCCAGCCAGCGCATGAAGTTGCGCACCGAAGACAGCGCCCGCGCCAGCGACCTTGGCGACAGGCCCCTGTCGCGCTCATAGGCCATCCAGGCCCGCAGGTCGGTCTGGGAGACGGTGGCCAGGACCTTCACCCCCTCGGCCCCGCCGCGATAGCCCGCCAGGAACCCCAGGAAGCGCCGCAGGTCGGTCGCATAGGCCGCACAGGTGCGCGGCGAGGCGCCCTTGACGGCGCTCAGGTGATCCAGCCAGCGCGCCAGGGCCGCCTGCTGGCCCTCGGAAGCCTGAACCTCGGAGCCTTGGAGATCTAGGCCAGCCATTTCCGCATCACCCTTTCAAACACGCCGCCGAAGAAGGCCAGCAGGTCCGTGCCATGGGTGGGTTTGAACTGGTGCGGGTCCTCGGCGCCAAGCGCGAGAAGGCCGGGCAGCCGCCCCTCGCCCAGGTCAAGCCGCAAGAGCGCCTCGGACCGGACCCAGTCGCCCGCCTCGCCATAGATGCCGCCCGGGTCGGGCAGGGTCTGGCGCAGCATCACGGGCCGCGCCATGGCGCGCCCCCGCGTCAGGTAGTCGTTCACGAAGCCCGGCCGCACCGCCAGGATCGCGCCCGAGACCGGCTCGGGCACCGGACCCTCCGAGCGGGTCTCCAGGATCAGCCGCACCGCCTCGACCCGCAGGGTCTGGGCCACGGTCCCGGTCAGGGTGGCGAGAAAGCCCGGGAAATCCACGGGCTCCAGAAGCTGCAGGATGGCGCGGTGGACCTGGTTCGTCCCCGCCAGGTTCTCATAGGCCGCCGCGATCACCGTGCGATGGGTGTCCTCCAGCCGGTCGAGCTTCTGGTTCAGCCGCTCCATCGCGAGCCCCCGCAGGTCGACGACATTGGTGCCCGCCGCCCGGTCATTGGCGCCGATCAGCGCCTGCATGACGTCGCGGTCTTCCAACAATGCCTCGGGCGAGGCGAGAATGCGGTCTCGGGTGTCGGGGTCGATCATGGTGCCTCTTTGCGGCTCTGCTGGCCGTTTGGCGCGCAGTATAGGCGCTTTTCCGGCGCTGTCGCGGCGGAAAATGCGGGAAAGCCCGGGGTGAGTCCAAGGCGCCACAGGGCCTTGCCGGTTTGCGACATGGGGTGTCGCGGATCGCCAAGGGGGGCGGGGCTTGGCGCCTTAGGCTTGGGGAAACCTCGGGAGGCGCGGATGAAACTGAAAGACCTGGAAATCTTCGTCGTGGCGCCCCCCGCGCCCGGTTGGGGCGGGCGCTATTGGATATTCACCAAGCTGACCACCGATGACGGGATCACGGGCTATGGCGAGTGCTATGCCTCGACCGTGGGCCCCAAGGCGATGAAGGCGGTGATCGAGGACGTCTTTGACCGCCACATGGCGGGGGAGAACCCCGAAAACATCGAGCTGATGTATCGCCGCGTCTATTCCAGCGGCTTCACCCAGCGCCCCGACCCCACGGTGATGGGCGCCTTCTCGGGGCTGGAGATCGCCTGCTGGGACATCCTCGGCAAGGCGCGGAACCGTCCGGTCTGGGCTCTCTTGGGCGGGCGGATGAATAAGCGGGTGCGGTCCTACACCTATCTCTACCCCGAGCCCGGCGAGGATGCGGCCGAGTTCTGGGTCAATGCCGACATGACGGCCGAGGCGGCGGCAAGGGCGGTGAAACAGGGCTTCACGGCGGTGAAATTCGACCCTGCGGGCCCCTATACGATCCGGGGCGGGCATGAGCCGGCCATGTCGGATATCTCCCGCAGCGTCGAGTTCTGCCGGAAGATACGGGCAGCGGTGGGCGACAAGGCGGATTTGCTCTTCGGCACCCATGGCCAGTTCACCACCCCGGGCGCGATCCGCATGGGCCAGGCGCTCGAGCCCTATAATCCCCTTTGGTACGAAGAGCCGATCCCGCCCGACAACCTTCTGGAATTTGCCGAGGTCGCGCGCCATATCCGCATTCCCCTGGCCACGGGCGAGCGTCTGACGACCAAGGCCGAGTTCGGGACCCTGCTCCGCGCGGGCGGGGTCAAGATCCTGCAACCGGCGCTGGGGCGGCTGGGGGGGATCCTCGAGGCCAAGAAGCTCTCCGCCATCGCCGAGATCTTCAACGCCGAGATGGCGCCGCATCTTTATGCCGGGCCGGTGGAATGGGCGGCGAATATCCATCTGGCGGTCTCGATCCCGAACCTCTTGATGGCCGAGACGATCCAGACCGGGGGCGCCTTCCACCTGGCGCTGATCAAGCATTCACTGAAATGGGAGGACGGCTATATCCTGCCGCCCGAGGGCCCGGGGCTTGGCATCGACTTCGACGAGGACCTGGCGCGGGGGCATGAATACAAGGGGACCGGCCTGCACCTGCAGATGCAGGAGGCAGCCTGCGACTATCGCCACGGCAACAGGTTTGAAGGCGGGGCTCCGGCCGATAACCCGAAGCAAGGCCCTGCCGACTGACCCGGACGGCGAGGCCTTTGGCGTCGCCCCGCCGACTGTGGGATAGGCCCTGCCGACTGCGAGCGCAACCTGTCCGGCCGACCGAAGCCCTGCCGACTTGGGGCCCCGGTCCCCCGGCGCCGTCCTTGCAGTCGGCAGGGCCGCCCCTGACGGGATGCGCGGCGGTGCAGTCGGCGGAGCGCCTTCAGAAGTCGAAAAGCTCGCCCAGGAAGCTCTCGCGCTTGCGCTTGCCGTGATAGCGATCGTCGTAGCGATCCTTCTCGTAGCGGTCCTTTTCATAGCGCTCATCCCGGCGCTCTTCGCGATAGACCGGCTGGGCGGCCTGCGGCGGCGGGGGCGGAGGGGCCGCGACCGCCGGGCCTGCCGCGCGTTCGATGATCTTGTCCAGCTCGCCGCGATCCAGCCAGACGCCCCGGCATTTCGGGCAATAGTCGATCTCGACCCCCGAACGGTCGGCCATCACCAGGGTCTCGTTGTCCACGGGACATTTCATCGAACCTATCCTCCTTTGCTTCACTCATGCACAGATGGGATGGCGGAATTGCACTGCAAGACCCATTGAACTCATCGTGAGCGAAGCCTACCCCTTTCAAGCATGTTTCCGCCCATAGGAGCCGCCATGACCGAGACCTATACGCCGCCGAAAGTCTGGACCTGGGACAAGCCGAACGGCGGGCAGTTCGCCTCGCTGAACCGTCCCATCGCAGGCGCCACGCATGACGCCGAGTTGCCGCGCGGCGCCCATCCCTTCCAACTTTACTCCCTGGCCACGCCGAATGGCGTCAAGGTCACCATCCTCTTCGAAGAGCTGATCGAGGCGGGCTTTGCGGCGGAATACGACGCCTGGCTGATCTCGATCTCGAAGGGCGACCAGTTTGGGTCGGGCTTCGTGGAGGTGAACCCCAATTCCAAGATCCCCGCACTTTTGGACCTCTCGGGCCCCGAGCCGCTGCGGGTCTTCGAAAGCGGCTCGATCCTGGTCCACCTGGCCGAGAAATTCGGCGCCTTCCTGCCCGTATCGGGGCCGAAGCGGACCGAGACCTTCAACTGGCTGATGTGGCAGATGGGCTCGGCCCCTTTCCTCGGCGGCGGCTTTGGCCATTTCTTCGCCTATGCGCCGGAAAAGATCGAATATGCGATCAACCGCTATGCCATGGAATCCAAGCGCCAGATGGATGTGCTGGACCGCCACCTGGCCGAGAACGAATTCGTCGCGGGCGACTACTCCATCGCCGACATGGCGATCCTGCCCTGGTATGGCAACCTCGCGCTCGACAAGTCCTATCCCCGCGCGGGTGAGTTCCTCGACGCGGCCGCCTATACCAATGTCAAGCGCTGGGCCGAGCAGCTGAGCGCGCGGCCGGGGGTGATCCGGGGCCGCATGGTCAACAAGAACTGGGGCGACGAAGGCCAGGTGCCCGAGCGCCACTCGCCCGCCGATTTCGCGGGCAAGCTGTGATCTGACCCTCGGGGCCCGCTGCCTGGTGGCGGGCCCTAAAGGACGAAGTCGCTGGCCGACAGCGTGACCAGGCCGCCCAGCACGATCTGCATGTCATTGACCACGACCCCGGCGCGGCGGATCTCGATCACGGTATTGCCCGCGTCCTGGAACCAGCGGATCTCGGCCTGGGTGCCGGTGAAAGCCGCTTGACCGCGCCAGGCAAAGGCATCATCCGCCCCCCCCGCCACTGGGTCGATGGCGGAAAGGTCGATCCGGTCTTCGCCCGCGACGAACCCATTGATCCGGTCGATGCCGAGGGCCGTGTTGGAATCGGTGAAGGCCGCAAAGACGAAAAGGTCGGCACCCGCCCCCCCCTCCATCGTATCGGCCCGCGCGCCCCCGTTCAGCGTGTCATTGCCCGCCCCGCCCGACAGAACATCCGCCCCTCCGAGGCCGGTGAGCACATTGTCGAAGCTGTCTCCGGTCAACTGGTCGTTCTGCGCCCCGCCCGACAGGTTCTCGAAACCCGAGACCGTCAGGAGCCCCACATCCTTGTAGATGATGGACAGGGTGGCCAGGTTGGCCACCACCCCGGCCGGGTCGGTGATCAGGTCAAAGCGCAGCGTATCGATGCCGAGCCCCCCCATCATCGTGTCATTGCCATAGCCCGCAAAGATCACGTCATCGCCCGAGCCGCCGTTCAAAAGGTCCTCGCCCTCGCCTGCGCGCAGCGAATCGTTGCCCATCCCGCCCTGGAGCCGGTTGGCGCCCACCCCACCCTCCAGGCTGTCATTGCCCGCAAGCCCGCGCAGGATGTCGTCGCCCGAATCGCCGATCAGCCAATTGTCCATTCCATTGCCGATCCCCAGCATCCCCGTGGCGCCGATCAGGGTCAGCTTCTCGATCCCATTGGCCAGGCGGAAGTTGCACGAGGCCCAGATCCAGTCATATCCCCCGGCCGTGTCGACGATCACCGTATCGGTGCGGTCGACATGATAGGTATCCGCCCCCGCCCCGCCGAAGACCGAGCCCATGACCCGGCCTCCGGTCTGCCAAAAGACATTGACGCCGTTGCCCAGCGTCACATCGCCCATGACCACCCCGCTGACCCGCACCACGTCGTTGTTGGAGTTCAGGCGGATATTGCCGTTGATCGTGCCCGAGTTGAAAATATTGCCCGACAGCGTGGCCGTAACATTGCCCTCGATCAGGCCAGAGTTGCGCAAGGTCAGCGCTCCGTCCACCTGGATGGCGGCCTCCAGGATCGAGGCATTCAAGAGGTTGCCCGTGTTGGTCAGGTTGACCGCGCCATTGCCGGTGACCAGGATCGTGGCCCCGGTGCCTGCGGTCGACAGCGTGCCATTGTTGGTGATGATCGCGCGCGAGGTCGTGTTCAGGGCCAGCGACAGCGCCGCCCCCGCCGTGTTGCCCAGGCCCTGCAAGAGCCCCGTATTGCCGATGTTGATCTGGCTGCCGGTCGCGGCGGCAGAGAGCGTCACCGCCTGGCCTCCGCTGATATGGCCCGCATTAGCCAGGGCGAAATTGCCCGAGAAACTGCCCGAGATCGCGGGCAGGTTGATCCCGGCCGCGATGACCGAGCCCGTCGAGGCCACGGTGACCGAGGTCGAGCTGACGGCGTTCAGCAGAAGCGGGCTGGCCGTGGTGGCGGCGATGGCGCCATAGGCGATCAGGGTTGCGGTGCCGGTCATGGTGACGCTGGAGCCAGTGGTGGCCAGGATCGAGCCCGAGGCCGCGACCATGCCGAACTCGCCGCCCGCCAGCACCTGGCCCGAGGTCGTGTTGGTGGATATGACGAAGGAGGACATCCGATGCTCCGGCAAGGGGGGCTTCCGCATCCTTGGGCATCCCATCCCGGGCCTAGGATTTCCTTTATCCCCCCGGGGATTGGCCTTGGAATCGGTTCAGAATCTGCCCGGGGTTTGACGCGGATTTGAGGCGGATTTGGTTGGGATTCGCGAGGGATTTAGCTGGGATTTTGGGTGGATTTGCCGCAGTTTGTCCCAGCGGGCCCTTGCCCTGGCCCGGTCAGGGTGGCTTTCCAGCCCCGGACCGATTTGGTATGCGACGGTATGCGACAGACCTTGCCCGAGATCCTCTCCGACCGCGTGGCGCGGGGCGACATCAAGCCCGACGCGCTGCAAGCCGCGCTGGCTGGCGCGCTGGAGCCCTTGCGCGCCTGGCTGGAAGAGCACGGGCCGCGCAAATCCGGGCTGAAGGCGCTGTTTTCGCGGGCTCCAAAGCCGCCGAAGGGCGTCTACCTTTGGGGCGGGGTCGGGCGCGGCAAGTCCATGATGATGGACCTTTTCTTCAACGCGACCGACCTTGGCGCAAAGCGGCGCGTGCATTTCCATGCCTTCATGCAAGAGGCCCACAAGGCCATGCATATCGCCCGGCAAAAGAACATCGAGGACGCGCTGGAGCCCTTTGCCGCAGCCCTCGTGGCCGACATCCGGCTTTTGGCCTTCGACGAGATGCAGATCACCGATATCGCCGATGCCATGGTCGTGGGCCGCTTGTTCGAGAAGCTTCTGGCGGGGGGTGTGGTCATTGTCGTGACCTCGAACCGCGCGCCGGAGGAGTTGTACAAGAACGGGCTGAACCGGGCGCTCTTCCTGCCCTTCATCGCCATGCTGCGCGAGCGGTTCGAGGTCATGGAGCTCGACAGCCCGCATGACTACCGCCAGAACCGGCTGGCGGGGGCTCAGGTCTATTTCCACCCCGCAGGGGCCACACGGGGCGAGATCGCAGCGATCTGGGCCGACCTGACGCGGGGGGCCGAGGTCGGGCCCCTGGTCCTGGCCGTCAATGGCCGGCAGTTGGAGCTGTCGCGCTTTGCCAATGGCGCGGCGCGGGCCTCGTTCTGGGAGCTCTGCGGGCGGCCGCTGGGGCCGGGCGATTACCTGGCCCTGGCCCAGGCCGTGCGGGTCCTGGTGCTGGAGGATATCCCGCAGCTCTCGGCCTCGAACTACAACGAGGCCAAGCGCTTCGTGACCCTGGTGGACGCTTTGTATGAGGGCAAGGTGCGGCTCATCGCCTCGGCCGCCGATGAGCCGGAGCGGCTTTACCTCGAGGGCACGGGGTCCTTCGAATTCGCCCGCACGGCAAGCCGTCTGCGCGAGATGCAGGGGGCGGAGTGGGGCGCGGATCGCCAGGACTGACCCCGGGGAGGCCCCCGGTCGCCCCACCCACCCACCCGCGCCCGGGGGCCTCCCCTACCGTCGCGACTTGTGACAGGTGACGAGGTGGTCGTCGATCAGCCCGCAGGCCTGCATCCAGGCATAGACGATGGTGGGCCCCACGAAGGTGAAGCCCGCCTTCTTCAGATCGCGCGACAGGGCACGGGAGATCTCGGACTCCGTCGGGATATCGCCATGGGTCGCGGGGCGGTTCACCAGGGGTTTGCCGCCCACATGGCGCCAGCAGAAGGCGGCGAAATCGGGGATATCCAGATAGGCGCGGGCGTTCTTGACCGCGCCCGCGATCTTGCCGCGATGGCGCACGATGCCGGGGTTCTGCAAGGCGCGCTCGATCCGGGCCTCCTCCCATTGGGCGATGCGGGCCGGGTCGAAGCCCTCGAACTCGGCGCGGAAAGCCTCGCGCTTGCGCAGGATCGTGATCCAGGAGAGCCCGGCCTGGAACCCGTCCAGGATCAGCTTCTCCCACAAGGCGCGTGGGTCGTATTCCGCCACGCCCCATTCCTGGTCGTGATAGGCCATGTACAGCGGGTCACTTCCGCACCAGGGGCAGCGGTTCAGGTCTTGGGGCAGGGACATCCTGGGCCTTATTGTTTCGTATTTTGCATAAAACCGGAAATTCACCGGCCATTTACGAATGTCGCAGAGATTGCGCAGATGACCAAGGCAGCGTGATAAGGTCCAACGCGCTTGTGGCGCAAGAGGGACGCGATGAAACTGACGGACATCAGCAATGGATCGGGGTTCGACAGCCCCCTGGGCGTGGCCGTCTCGATGGCCGAGCGTGAGACCATGGTCATGGTGGAAGAGGCGATCCGCCTTCGCCGCGTGGCCCTGGCCTATCAGCCCGTGGTCCTGTCGCGCGACCCCTCCCGCGTGGCCTTTCACGAAGGCCTGATCCGCGTGCTGGAACCCAATGGCCGCATCATCCCGGCCGGGGAATTCATGCCCGTGGTCGAGGCGCATCAGCTTGGCCGCGAGATCGACTGCGCCGCGCTGGAACTGGGCCTGCGCGAACTGGCTCTGCATCCCGACCTGCGGCTGTCGATCAACATGTCGGCGCGGTCGATCGGCTATCCGCGCTGGCTGCGGGTGCTGAATGCCGGGATCGATGCGGGCCCGACCGTGGGCGAACGCCTGATTCTCGAAATCACCGAAAGCTCGGCCATGACCGTGCCCGAATTGGTCGTGGCCTTCATGGAGGATTACCAGCGCAAGGGCGTGGCCTTTGCCCTGGACGATTTCGGCGCCGGAAACACCGCGATCCGCTACTTCAAGGACTTCTTCTTTGACATCCTGAAGATCGACGGCCAATTCGCCCGCCGCATCCACCGCGACCCCGACAACCGGGCGCTGATGGCCGCCATGGTGTCAATCGGCAAGCATTTCGAGATGTTTACCGTGGCCGAGGCCGTGGAATCGCCCGAGGAAGCCGCCTGCCTGCAAGAGCTGGGGGTCGACTGCATGCAGGGCTTCCTCTTCGGCGCGCCCTCGGTCCAGCCGCCCTGGGCGCCGGACCTCGCCGCGCGGAAGCTGGCCTGAACCCCAGTCCTGACCCTTGCGCTGACATGACAGGGTTTGCGCTTCGTGCATGACGCTGCGGCAATCTGGCCATAGCCCGGCCCCAAGCAAAAGTTGATTTTTAACCCTGTTCCGTCTAGGCCATGCTGCAGAGCGGCATGGAGGAGCCAGCCGCGCCAGGATGGAAAAGGCGAGGATACCATGACCAATGTCGTGATCGTTTCGGCGGCGCGGACCGCTGTCGGCAGCTTCAACGGGGCTTTTGCCGCCACTCCGGCGCATGATCTGGGGGCCGCGGTGATCGAGGCCGTCGTGGCGCGGGCGGGTATCGAGAAGGCCGAGGTCGAAGAGACGATCCTGGGCCAGGTGCTGACCGCCGGTCAGGGGCAGAACCCGGCGCGGCAAGCCGCGATCAAGGCCGGTCTGAACAAGGAGGCCTCGGCCTGGGGTCTGAACCAGGTTTGTGGCTCGGGCCTTCGGGCGGTGGCCCTGGGCGCGCAGCATGTGCAGCTGGGCGATGCCGGGATCGTGGTGGCCGGTGGCCAGGAAAACATGAGCCTCTCCCCCCATGTCGCGCATCTGCGCGCGGGCCAGAAGATGGGCGACCTGAACTTCATCGACTCGATGATCCGCGACGGTCTGTGGGACGCCTTCAACGGCTATCACATGGGCATCACCGCCGAGAATGTCGCCAAGCAGTGGGAGATCTCCCGCGAGGCGCAGGACCTCTTCGCCCTGGCCTCGCAGAACAAGGCCGAGGCCGCGCAGAAGGCCGGCCGCTTCGTCGAGGAAATCGTCCCCTTCCTGATCAAGACCCGCAAGGGCGATGTGACGGTGGATGCCGATGAATACATTCGCCATGGCGCGACGCTGGAGTCGATGTCCAAGCTGCGCCCGGCCTTCGCCAAGGATGGCTCGGTGACGGCCGGCAATGCCTCCGGTCTGAACGACGGCGCGGCGGCGGTTTTGCTGATGTCCGAGGCCGAGGCTGCGCGCCGGGGCCTGAAGCCGCTCGCCCGCATCGCCTCCTATGCGACGGCTGGCCTGGACCCCGCGATCATGGGCGTGGGCCCGATCTTCGCAAGCCGCAAGGCGCTGACCAAGGCGGGCTGGAACGCCGCCGACCTCGACCTGGTCGAAGCCAACGAGGCCTTCGCGGCCCAGGCCTGCGCGGTCAACAAGGACATGGGCTGGAACCCGGATGTGGTGAACGTGAACGGCGGCGCCATCGCCATCGGCCACCCGATCGGGGCTTCGGGCGCCCGGATCCTGAACACGCTGATCCACGAGATGAAGCGTCGCGGCGCCAAGAAGGGCCTCGCCACTTTGTGCATCGGCGGCGGCATGGGCGTTGCCATGTGCCTCGAGGGTCTCTGACCTTTCCGAATTTCGGGTGCGAAAATCTGTCACATCTCCCCTTGCGCAATAAAGTTGCGCAAGGGGCCTGAATTCTTGTAACTGATTTCCTGTAGAGGGAGGATGACATGTCGAAAGTGGCTCTGGTGACGGGAGGCTCGCGCGGGATCGGCGCGGCGATCTCGGTGGCGTTGAAGGCGGCGGGCTATACGGTCGCCGCGAATTACGCGGGCAATGACGAGGCGGCGGCGAAGTTCACCGCCGAGACCGGGATCAAGACCTACAAGTGGTCGGTCGCCGATTACGACGCCTGCAAGGCGGGGATCGCCCAGGTCGAGGCCGAGCTGGGCCCGGTTTCGGTCCTGGTGAACAATGCGGGCATCACGCGCGACGCGATGTTCCACAAGATGACCCCGCAGCAGTGGAAAGAGGTCATCGACACCAACCTGTCGGGCGTCTTCAACATGACCCATCCGCTGTGGTCGGGGATGCGGGATCGCAAGTTCGGGCGGGTGGTCAATATCTCGTCCATAAACGGTCAAAAGGGTCAGGCGGGCCAGGCGAATTACTCGGCCGCCAAGGCGGGGGACCTGGGCTTCACCAAGGCGCTGGCGCAAGAGGGCGCAAGGGCGGGGATAACCGTCAACGCGATCTGCCCGGGCTATATCGCGACCGAGATGGTGAAGGCCATCGACGAGAAGGTCCTGGCCGAGCGCATCATCCCGCAGATCCCCGTCGGCCGCCTGGGTGAACCGGAAGAGATCGCGCGGATCGTGGTCTTCCTGGCCTCGGAAGACGCGGGCTTCATCACCGGCTCGACCATCTCGGCCAACGGCGGGCAGTTCTTCGTCTGAGCGGGGTCCGGGAGGTTTTGCAGGCATGAAATGCCAGCGAAGCCTCCAGGAGGACGCCGGGGGTGATGAGCGCCCGGAAAACCTTCCAGTGGAAGGTTTTCAGCGAAGAACGCCGCGCAACGCCTTGCGCGGCAGGGGCGCCCCCCGAACCCCCCGCCCAAAGGGGAGCACGCTCCCCTTTGGAAACCCCGTGGATATTTTTGACCAGAAAAAATGAAAGAGTCGCCCGGATCGGGACGCCTTTTGTCCTTCATTCTGGCCAAGACTGACGAGGGTTTCTCAAGGGGGCCCCCGGCCCTCTTGAGGCGGGGGGGCGGGGGTATGCCATTTGTTTCGCCACGGGTTCGAGAAACAAGTGGCATGAGCCCCCGCCTCACCTTGCGTCATGGCGAAACTTCGGCTCAATAGCCAAATGACCAAGACAAGAGCCACCTGGATTGGGTTCACCGCCGTTCTGATGTGGGGTGCGCTTGCGGCCCTGACGATCGGCACAGCCCCCGTGCCGCCCTTGCAACTGAACGCGATCTGCTTTGGCCTGGGTGGGCTCATCGGCCTGATCTGGATGGCTGCCACAGGTGGCTTTGGCCGCCTGAGGGGCGTCTCCTGGAAGGTCTATGCCTTTGGCACGCTTGGGCTTTTCGGCTATCACCTGATCTATTTCACCGCCTTCCGCCTGGCGCCCTATGCCCAGACCAGCCTCATCGCCTATCTCTGGCCGCTCTTCATTGTCCTCTTCTCCGGCCTCCTGCCCGGAGAGCGCCTGCGCCCGCTCCACCTGGTCGGCGCCGCCGTGGCCTTTGCGGGCGCTGCGCTTATCGTCCTCGGACGCGGCGCCGCAACGGGACCCGGAGCCGGGCTCGGCATGGCGCTGGCCTTCCTTTGCGCCCTGACCTGGGCCGGCTATTCCATCCTCTCCCGCCGCCTCGGAGAAGTCCCGACCGAGGCCGTCACCCTCTATTGCCTGGCCACCGCCCTCCTGTCGGCGCTGTGTCACCTGGGGCTCGAGACCACCGCCTGGCCCGCGACGGGGCAGGGCTGGCTCTCGGTCGCGGCCCTGGGCCTCGGTCCTGTGGGGCTCGCCTTCTTCACCTGGGACATCGGGATGAAACGCGGCGACATCCAGCTCCTGGGCACGCTCTCTTACGCAGCCCCTCTCCTCTCGACGTTGATCCTGGTGGCCACCGGCGGGGCCGAGCCCACCATCAGCCTTGGCCTCTCTGCGCTTTTGATCACCGCCGGGGCGGGCCTGGCCGCCCGCGCCTGACCCCGCAGTCGGCAGGGCCGGGGCAGGGCGGAGGCGCTGCGGGGGCAGTCGGCAGGGCCCAGAATGAAAAAGGGCGACCCGGGGGCCGCCCTTTCGCATCTTCGCTGGAACGGACCCCAAGCCATCGCAAGCCCGCATCGGGCACGATCGGCGGGTCCTGCGCCTTATTGCGACAGCCGCGTGATCTCCTCTTTGATCTTCAGCTTCTGCTTTTTCATCTCGGCGATGTCCAGATCGCTGGTGCCGGGGCTCCGCTGGGCCACCTCCACCGCGGTCGAGAGGTTTTCGTGCTTCCGCTTCAGCTCGGCGATATGCGAGGCAACGGACATGGACTTCTCCTCATTCTGGTTGCTCAGGACCCCAGTGAGCCATGAAAATCCGAGTCTGTCATCAAAACTTCACGGTTACTCTGCCGAAAGTTGAGTAAAGAGCGCGTTAATCAGCCAAATTCCGCCAAGAGCCCGGCGCCCATGCGCAGGATTTCGTTGGCGCGCGGCGTATAGCCCTCGCGGTCGCCCTCATGCGCCGCGCCCCGGTGCAGGACCAGGGGCGCCAGCATCCGGAACCCCGCCCGCCCGCCCTTCCGCGCCCGCAGGATCAGACGTTTCGCCTCCCGCCCCTCGCGCGGCAAAAGCGGCAAGAGCCGGGCCGAGCCGAGTTTCCCAAGGCTGCCAAGCACTTCCGGCAGGCCCTCGGTCGAAAAGATCATCGTCAGCCAGCCCCCGGGCTCCAGCCGCCGCGCCGCAGCCTCGACCCAGGGCGCAAGCCCGATCTCGGCGCGCAGCGCAATGTCGCGGCCCGTGACCGGCGATTGCGTGCCGCCGCGCGGATAGAAGGGCGGGTTGGCGATGACATGGTCAAAGCCGCGCCGGAGGCTCGGCGGCATCTCCGTCAGGTCTCCGGTCACCACCTCCAGCGCCATGCCGTTCTCGGTGGCATTGCGCCGGGCCAACGCCGCGTAATCCTCCTGCAGCTCCAGCCCCGCCTGCAAAAGCCCCGGCACCCGCGCGCCAAGGCACAAGGAGGCCGCCCCCGCCCCGCAGCCGAGGTCCAAGACGCTTTGCCCCGGTTCGGCCGGGCAGGCCGCCGCCAGAAGCACGGCATCATTGGCCGCGCGGTAGCCCTTTTCCGGCTGCCACAGATGCAGGCGGCCGCAAAGAAAGGCATCATGGGTCAGGCTCACTTCAGCGCCTCGGCCGGGAAATCATTGTCGACCAGGACCGCGCGGGCGACGAAGTAATCCCGCTCGGCCACCATCAAGCGGCGCGGCAAGAGGAAGCTCGAACCCGTGAAGACGCTCATGTGGACGTCCAGCTCAAAGGCCGCTATATCCTCGCCCGCAAGCAATGCCTGCGCGAAGGGGATCAGCGTGGGGTCTGTGGTCGAGACAAGAAGCCGCATGATCCGATGGTTAACCCGCAAGCGCCCGCCCGTCGAGGGCCCGTCGAGGTGTAAGGATGAACGTGACCGCCGCGCTGAAACCCCAGGATGCCCTGGCCGCCCACCTCGCAGCTGACATGGAGGCGGTCAACGCCCTGATCCGCGAGCGCATGGCCAGCCGTCATGCGCCCCGCATCCCCGAGGTGACCGCTCACCTGGTCGAAGCCGGGGGCAAGCGGCTGCGGCCGATGCTGACCCTGGCCGCGGCCCGGCTCTGCGGTTACCAGGGGGGCGACCATGTCAAGCTGGCGGCCACGGTGGAGTTCATCCATACCGCGACGCTTCTCCATGATGACGTGGTCGATGAAAGCACCCAGCGGCGCGGGCGGCCGACGGCCAACCTCCTGTGGGACAACAAGTCCTCGGTCCTGGTGGGCGACTATCTCTTCGCCCGCAGCTTTCAGTTGATGGTGGAAACCGGGTCCTTGCGGGTGCTCGACATCCTCGCCAATGCCAGCGCCACGATAGCCGAGGGCGAGGTCCTGCAATTGACCGCCGCCCAGGATCTGAAGACCGACGAGGGGATCTATCTGCAAGTGGTGCGCGGCAAGACGGCGGCGCTGTTCTCGGCCGCGACCGAGGCGGGGGGCGTGATCGCGGGCGCGCCGGAGGCGGAGGTCAAGGCGCTCTTCGACTATGGTGACGCGCTTGGGGTGGCCTTCCAGATCGCCGATGACCTTCTGGATTACGGCGGCAGCTCGGCTGTGATCGGCAAGAACACCGGCGATGATTTCCGCGAGCGCAAGGTGACCCTGCCGGTGATCAAGGCCGTGGCCCGCGCCTCGGCCGAAGAGCGCACCTTCTGGGTCCGGGTGATCGAGAAGGGCGACCAACGGGACGGCGACCTGGAACGGGCGCTGGCGCTCTTGACCTCCAGCGGCGCGCTCGAGGCGGCGCGGGCTGACGCTTTCGCCTGGGCCGCCAAGGCGCGTGCGGCGCTTTCGCTTCTCCCCGATCACCCGTTGCGCGCCATTCTGTCGGACCTGGCGGATTACGTGGTGAGCCGGTTGAACTGAGGGGGGGCTCCGCCGACTGCCCCCGGGCAGACCGCTTTCGGGCCCGGCCCTGCCGACTGCCAGGATGGGCCCTGCCGACTGCACCCGGGCGCAAAGGGCCATGGCACGGCTCTGCCGACTGCAAGACCCGGCGCTCGCCGCACTTGGTGGCACCTTGCCGCCCAGGCCCGAAGCCGGTTGGGCCGCCAGGCCCAGAGGCGAGGCAAAGGCTTGCGGCGTCAGCCGCTCCTTCAGTCGAAGGTTCCGGTCACGCGACCGAAGAGCATGAAGGCCCGCGCGGTCCTGGTATCGGACAGGGCCGAGAGCTGGGCATCGCTCGCCTTGGGCTCCATCGCCACGAAAGCCTTGTCGAAGCTGCGCAGGAAATGGTGCGCCACGTCGCGGAAGATCTCGTCTTCCCGCATCCGCGCCGCCGTCAGGGCCAGGCAGGACCGGTCCCGGATTCCACCCAGCGCCGCAATCGCCCGCCCGCGCTCTCCGGCCGCGAACTTGCGCCAAAGTTCAGGCTTCGCGCGGTCCGGGGCGAGGTCGTCCATGTAGATCCCGTCCTCGGCCAGGAGGTTCAGCACATCCTGCGAGGCCTGGATCAGCTTGGAGGTCAGCCGGTCGGCCAGGGCCAGTTTCAGCGCGGCAAAGGCCTTCACATCCTCGGGGCCGTCGGGGAAATGGATCGCGCGCAGGAAATCCTCCATCCCCAGGGGCGCGCCCATGTCCTCGGGCGCATCGAGGCCCAGACCCGGTTGCTCTTCGAAGCGCGGTTGGGCGCTGCCTTCGCGGCGGCTCTGAAAGGTCAGGCGCGGCGCTTCCTCGGGTTGAGCCGGGGGGGCGGGCACGGGGATCGCCCGGGCTTGGGCTGCGGGCGCCGCCGCGGCAGGGGGCGCCGCGGTTCGGGGCGCGGGGGCATTGGCGGCTTGCAGGCGCATCTGGTCCATGACCATCTGCAACCGCTCGCGTTCGGCGCGCAAGAGCCGCACCTGGTCCAGCGAGAGCGCAAGGACCCAGATCATCGCGACCGGCACCACGACCGAGACCAGGGCGAGGCCGCGCGCAACCAGGCCCTCGGGCGCCGTGCCATACCAGACGAAGACGCCCAGCAGGATCCATGCCACCGAAAGTCCCAGGGCCAGCAGATAGGCCGCGGGCGAGACCGCAGGCGCCTGCGGCCGCGCAGGGCCAGGCCGCTGCGCGCCGCCAACCTCGGGCCGCAGGCTCAGGTCCTCTTCGTCGCGTGTCGTCTCGGCCATGGTCCCGCCCGCCTCGTCAGATGCCTGTCACAGGTCCCGGCCCGCGATCCGGGCCCCCAAAGGGCCTGACCGCGGACCCCTGGCCCTCAGATGTAGCGGATGCTCAGGACTTCATAGCTCTTCTGGCCGCCGGGCGTCTTGACCTCGACCGAATCGCCTTCGTCCTTGCCGATCAGGGCCCGGGCCAGCGGAGAGCGGATGTTCAACAGGCCGCGTTCCAGGTCGGCCTCGACCTCGCCCACGATCTGGTAGGTCTTTTCCTCGCCCGAATCCTCGTCGGCCAGGGTCACCGTGGCGCCGAATTTCACCGTGCCCGACATCTTGGCGGGGTCGATGACCTCGGCGCGGCCGAGGATCGATTCCAGCTCCTTGATCCGGCCCTCGACGAAGCTCTGCTTCTCGCGGGCGGCATGGTATTCGGCGTTTTCCGACAGGTCGCCATGTTCGCGCGCCTCGGCAATGGCGCGGATGACGGCAGGACGCTCCACCGACTTCAGATTCTTCAACTCGTCGTCCAGCGCGTCATAGCCGCCGCGCGTCATCGGGATCTTTTCCATCAGCCTGCTTTTCGCAAAGAACAAGGTCACAGCCCTGACCGGGCCATGACCTTGCGATTGCCCCCTTTAAAGGCAGGATGGGGCTGAAATGCAAGAGGGAAGGCGCGAATAGGCGGAAGCCGGTCGGGGCAGCGATAGATTCTTGCGTTTGCCCTGCCATGACAGGCTGTTTCCTTGCGTCGGGCGTTGACCTCATGCTGCGCTTGCGGCAAGGAAAAGCAAAACAGAAGGGGGCCGGGATGACCGAGATCGTTCGTGAAGAGATGGAATATGACGTGGTCATCGTGGGCGCCGGGCCTTCGGGCCTGTCCGCCGCGATCAGGCTCAAGCAGCTTGATCCCGATCTGTCGGTGGTGATCCTGGAAAAGGGCTCCGAGGTTGGCGCCCATATCCTCTCGGGCGCGGTCCTGGACCCCTCGGGGCTGGACGCCCTGCTGCCCGACTGGCGGAGCATGGGGGCGCCGATCAAGACCGAGGTCAAGGAGGACAACTTCTATATCCTCGGGCCGGCCGGTCAGATGCGCATCCCGAATTGGCCCATGCCGCCCCTGATGAACAACCACGGCAATTACATCGTCTCGATGGCCAATGTCTGCCGCTGGATGGCGGGCGTGGCCGAGGGCTTGGGCGTCGAGATCTTCCCGGGCATGTCGGCCTCGGAGCTGGTCTATGGGCCCTCGGGCGAGGTGCGCGGCGTGGTCGCGGGCGAGTTCGGCAAGAACCCCGATGGCACCCCGGGGCCGTCTTACGAGCCTGGCATGGTCCTGGCGGGGAAATATGTCTTCCTCTCGGAGGGCGTGCGCGGGTCGCTGGCGAAAGAGGTTATCACGAAATATGACCTCTCCAAGGGCCATTCCCCGCAAAAATTCGGCCTTGGCATGAAGGAGATCTGGCAGATCGACCCCGCCAAGCATCACGAGGGCCGCGTGACCCATACGATGGGCTGGCCTTTGGGGAGCAATGCAGGCGGCGGCTCCTTCATCTATCATCTCGAAAACAATCAGGTTTACGTCGGTTTCGTCGTCCACCTGAACTATGAGAACCCGCATCTCTATCCTTACATGGAGTTCCAGCGTTTCAAGCATCACCCGATGGTCGCCGACCTCCTGAAGGGCGGCAAAAGGGTGGCCTATGGCGCAAGGGCGATCTCGGAGGGCGGTTACCAGTCGATCCCCAAGATGGTGGCCCCGGGCGTGGCGCTTCTGGGCTGCACGGCGGGTCTGGTGAACGTGCCCCGCATCAAGGGCAACCACAATGCCATGCTCTCGGGCAAGGCTGCGGCCGAGGCGGCCCATGATGCGATCAAGGCGGGCCGTCGGGGGGATGAGCTGACCTCTTACGAGGCCGATGTCCGGGGTGGCGCCATCGGGAAAGACCTGAAGAAGGTCCGCAACGTCAAGCCGCTCTGGAGCCGCTATGGCCTGGTGGCCTCGCTCTTCGGCGGCGGCGCCGACATGTGGGCCAATACTTTCGGCCTGACGATCTTCGGCACGCTGAAGCACGGCAAGACCGATGCCCAGGCGACCGGCAAGGCTTCGAAGTTCAAGCCGATCGATTACCCCAAGCCCGATGGCGTCCTCTCCTTCGACCGGCTGACCAACATCGCCTTCTCGGCCACCAACCATGACGCCGATCAGCCCGCCCATCTGAAGCTGAAGGACGCCTCGATCCCGATCCGCGTGAACCTGCCCGAATACGACGAACCGGCGCAGCGTTATTGCCCGGCCGGGGTCTACGAGGTGGTGCGCGAAGAGGGCCGCGACCCGCGCTTCCAGATCAACTTCCAGAACTGCGTCCATTGCAAGACCTGCGACATCAAGGACCCGTCGCAGAACATCACCTGGACCACGCCCCAGGGCGGCGGCGGCCCGAATTACCCGAACATGTGAGCGGGCAAGCCCGCTCGGGCCCAACATGTGAGCGGGGCAAGCCCGCTTGGGCCCAACATGTAACCGGCCGGCGCGCTCGCGCCCCGGTCACCGAAATTTGCAGGGAATTCCGCTGGCCCGGGGGCGCAACCCCCGGGCCCTTCCTTGCAACCTGCCGCGCCGCCCTCTAGCCTGAGCCCATGGAGGAGACCCCGATGCCGCTTACCCCGCGCCGCGCCTTTCACCTTGCCTCCGTCCTGGCCTTGGCGCTTGGCGCGCATGGCGTCTGGGCGGGCAGCGCCCTGGCCCAGACCCCGGGCCCCGACCGGGGCGGCGCCGGGGCCTATCTCGCCGCGCGCTCGGCCATGTCGCAGGACGATTTCCCGGCCGCCGTCGAATGGTTCCGTGCGGCAATTGCCGCCGACCCGGCCAACCCCGACCTTTTGGAAAGCGCCATCGCGGCAGAGCTCGCCATGGGCCACCTCGATCAGGCGGGCGCCTATGCCCAGGCGATGGAAAAGGCGGGCCATCAAAGCCAGATCACCAACCTGGCTTACCTGGCTGACCTGGCGATGAAGGACGATTACCGCCAGATGCTGACCGAGCAGGACAAGGGGCGGCAGATCTTCCCGCTTCTTGACCTGCTGATCGGCGCCTGGGCAAAGGTGGGCGAGGGCAAGATGTCCGAAGCCTCGGTCACTTTCGACAAGATGATCGCCGAAAGCGGTGGTCCCACGGCGATGTGGCTCTATCACAAGGCCCTGGCGCTCGCACAGACCGGCGATTTCGAGGGCGCGCAGAAGCTCTTCTCCGACCCCGGGGCCGAGGGAGTCTCCGGCCTGCGGCGTGGCATCATCGCCCAGGTCCAGGTCCTGAGCCAGCTCGAGCGCGGGCCGGAGGCCGTGGCGCTGATCGACAAGCGCTTCGGCCTGGTGCTCGATCCCGGCATGGAAGACCTGCGCCGCCGGGCAGCGGCCGGAGAGCCCATCCCCTTCGACATCGCCCGCAATGCGCGTGAGGGCCTGGCCGAGGCTTTCTTCACCTGGGCCACGCTGACCACCGACGAGAACGACCTTCTCTCGCCCTTGCTGTCGGCCCGCATCGCGGCGGGCCTGCGCCCCGACCATGTCGAGGCGCAGTTGATGGTGGCCCGCATCCTGGACGAGATGGGCCAGCATGACCTGGCCATCGAGGCCTTTGCCGCCGTGCCCGAAAACGACCCGGCCGCGATCTCGGCCGTCCTGGGTCAGGCCAATGCCGCGATCCAGGCCAAGCGCCCCGAACAGGCGGTGGAGCTTCTGACCGCGCTCTCCAAGCGCCACCCGGCCGATCGGACGATCCTGGCCTCCTTGGGCGATGCGCTGCGGGCACAGGAGAAATGCGACCTGGCCATCCTGGCCTATGGCGATGCGATTGCCACCTTGGCAGAACCCGGCCCCGGCGACTGGCCGCTTTACTACCGCCGCGCGGGCTGTGCGCAGGTCGAGGGCGACTGGGCCTCGGCCGAAAAGGACCTGGAGTTCGCCCTGACGCTCGCCCCCGACGAGCCGCGCCTCTTGAACGAGCTGGGTTATTCCTGGGTCGACCGGGGCGAGAACCTGGACCGCGCTTTGGACATGCTGCGCCGCGCGGTTCGGGCCGCGCCGGACCAGGGCTATATCCTCGACAGCCTGGCCTGGGCCTATTTCCGGCTCGGGCAATATGACAAGGCCGTGGTGCCGCAAGAGGCGGCCTCTTTGCTGATGCCGGTCGATCCGGTGGTGACCGATCACCTGGGCGACATCTACTGGATGGTGGGGCGCAAGCGCGAGGCCGAGTATCAATGGCACCGGGCGCTGTCGTTTTCTCCGACCGAGAAGGATGCGGCGCGGATCCGGCTGAAGCTGGAAAAGGGGCTCGATGCGGTCATGGCGGATGAAGCCAAGAATGGCGGCTGAGGTTTCGCGCCTGGCGCGGGCCAAGATCAACCTGGCGCTGCATGTGACGGGGCGGCGGGGGGATGGCTATCACCTGCTCGATTCGCTGGTCTGCTTCGCCGAGGTCGGGGATGTGATCCGCGTCGCACGTGCCGAAGACCTGTCGCTGAAAGTCACGGGCCCGATGGGCGCGGGCCTGACGGCGGGAGAGGACAACCTGGTCCTGCGCGCTGCCCGGCTGATGCCTTCGGCGGCCATCGTGCTGGAGAAACACTTGCCCCTGGCCTCGGGCATCGGCGGGGGGTCGGCCGATGCGGCGGCGACGCTCCTGGCCCTGGCCGAGCTCCACGGCGTTCCGCTGCCCGAAGCGGGCGCGGTCCTGGGCCTCGGCGCCGATGTGCCTGTCTGCCTGGCGGGAAGCCCCGCACGGATGCGCGGCATTGGCGAGGACCTGACCCCGGTGACCCTTCCCCCCGCGCATCTGGTCCTGGTGAACCCGGGCTTCGGCATATCGACGCCCGAGGTCTTCCGCGCCCTGACCTCGCGCGAGAACCCGCCCCTGGCCGGTATCCCCCGCTTCGTCGATGTGGCTGCGCTGGCCGCCTGGCTGGCGAGGACGCGCAACGACCTGGAGCCTGCCGCCCTGCGCCTGCGGCCCGGGATTTCCGAGGTGCTGGCCGCGCTCACCGCGCAAGAGGGCTGTCTTCTGGCGCGCATGTCGGGTTCAGGCGCCACCTGCTTTGGGCTTTTCGCCGAGGCGGAGGCGGCAAAGTCCGCAGCCCTGTCCCTGACCCGCCCCGGTTGGTGGGTGAGGGCGGCGGCGCTGTCCTGAGCAGGCCCTGCCGACTGCAAGGTCAGCGCGCCCGTGGAGGCTTGGGCCCTGCCGACTGCGGGAGGGCCCTGCCGACTGCAGGGTTGCGCTCTTTCCGGAAACTTGGGCTCCGCCGACTGTGGTGGCGGTCCCTTGGCCCCTTGCGCCTGGGAGGAGGCCCCAAGCCTGGGCAAAAGGGCAGCGCGGCATGGGCCTGGGGCGCAGGTTCCAAATCTCGAGCCGGTTGGGGCTTCAGCCCCAGAGGCGAGGCAAAGGAATGCGGCGCAGCCGCTCCTTTGGTTCCCCGTGCCACCAAAGCAAAGCGCCGGCCCCTTGCGGAACCGGCGCGCTTCTGACCTGCCAATGGCCTCAGTCGTTGCGGATCACCTTGGCGAAGCTGTCGAAGATCTCGCCATTGGCGCACAGCACGGACCCATGTTCGAAAGGCGCCATGCCCTCGCGGATGCTCTCGACGAAACCACCGGCTTCCTTGACCAGCAAGAGCCCCGCCGCCATGTCCCAGATCTTCAGCTCGCGCTCCCAGAAGCCGTCGAAACGCCCCGCCGCGACATAGGCCAGGTCCAGCGCCGCCGCGCCCCATTCGCGCACCCCCGCCACCTGCGGCATCAGCCGGGCGAAATCGGCGATCGTGCCGGGCAGGGTGCGCTTGGAGATCGCGGGCACCGAGGTCGCAAACACCGCCTCGGCCATCGACTTGCGCCCCGAGACCCGCAGGCGCCGGTCGTTCATCCAGGCGCCCGAGCCCTTTTCGGCCCAGAACATCTCGTCCTTGGCCGCGTCGAAGATGACGCCCGCGACGATCTCGCCCTTGTGCTCGAGCGCGATGGAAATCGCCCAATGCGGCAGGCCGTGCAGGAAGTTCGTCGTCCCGTCCAGCGGATCGACGATCCAGCGCCGCGTCGGGTCCGTGCCCTCGACGGGCGCCGATTCCTCGCCCACCCAGCCGTAATTCGGCCGCGCCTCCATCAGGTCCTCGCGGATGATCCGCTCCGCCTCGCGGTCGGCCTTGGAGACGAATTCCCCCGGCCCCTTGGTCGAGACCTGGAGGTTCTCGACCTCGCGGAAATCCTTGACCAGCGAGCGGCCTGCCTTTCGGGCGGCCTTGATCATCAGGTTGATATTGGCGCTGCCTTGCATCGGGCACCTTTTTGATTGGGCATCTCGTGGAACGATGGGGCCATACAGGGGAATGGGCAGAAAGGAAAGGGGGCAGGGCAAGAAGCTGCGGAGGCGGTAAACCGCTTGGCCCGCGCAAGGGTTGTGCCGAAAAAGCCGCCACCCCTTTCCTGGCGCCCGGTCGACGCGCGGGTCGGTTGGCGATTGGTGCGATTATGGAAAAACTGTGGCGCCATTTGGGCGGATTGGCGGCGGGCGTCTTGCGGCCTAGGGTGAGCCATGGCCGAGCCCGCGCTTCAGGATTTCACGGAACTGACCAGCCTTTGGGCCAGGGTCTCGCGGCGCAGCCATGCAAGGGCCGAGGTCGAGCCGCAGATCTTCAACCAGCTTGCCGTAGCCCTGGCCGGGCGCCTGCCCCAGGGCCCCGCCCCGGCCCTTGTCGAACTCCATGCCCTGGCCGCTGCCATCGCGGACAGGGGCTTCCTGGCCGAGGGCGCCCGCGCGCCGATCACCGGTCACCAGCCCTTTGACCGGGTTGCCCTGACGGCCGAGAGCTTCCAGCGCCTGGCCGAGGCCTGCGCCTGCGCGATGTGAGGTGGGGCACCCGAATCTTCACGAGAACTCGGGCCTCCTCCAAACCGGTTCGCCGCGGGGACTCTGCGCCCGCGCCAGATCGGAGTCTCGCCGGAAATCCGCCCCCCTCCCCGGCGTTTTCTGCGAAAGTTTGCCGCCCCCGCCCCGCCCCCTCTCCCTTTGACCCCGGGCCCTTTTCCCGTTAACCCGGGGCCCATGGAAAGCGGCATCCACCTGCAAGACGTCAGCCTGACCCTCCAGGGCAAGCCGGTCCTGGCCGGGATCACCCTGCATCTGACCGAGCCGCGGATCGGGCTCATTGGCCGCAACGGATCGGGCAAGACCTCGCTTTTGCGGCTGATCGCGGGGCTTGTGGCGCCGACCTCCGGCAGCCTCAGGGTCGAGGGCGCCAGGCCCTCCGACCGCAAGGCCATGCTTGGGGCCCTGGGCATCCTGTTCCAGAACCCCGACCACCAGATCCTTTTCCCCACCGTGATCGAGGAACTGGCTTTCGGCCTGATCCAGCAGGGCATCCCGAAACCCCAGGCCCTGACCCGCGCCCGTGCCGCCCTTGCCGCCGAGGGCCGGGCGCATTGGGAGAACGCGCCCACCCACAGCCTCTCGCAAGGCCAGCGGCAGTATCTTTGCCTCCTCTCGGTCCTCTTGATGCAGCCGCGCTGGCTCCTCCTGGACGAGCCCTTCGCGGCGCTGGACCTGCCCACCCAGGCGCGCCTGCGCCGCAGGCTCGACGCCCTGCCGCAGCGGCTGGTCACCATCTCCCATGCGCCCGAGGCGGTTCAGGCCTGCCAGCGGGTCCTGTGGCTCGAGGAGGGCAGGCTGCGGGCCGATGGGGCGCCCGACCAGGTCCTGCCGGAATTCGGCGCCGAGATGGCGCGCCGGGGGGCGGTCGATGCTGACACTGACCTCTAGCCGCCAGACCTGGGCGCATGACTGGCCTGCCGGGGTCAAGCTCGGGCTTCTCGTCCTCTTCACATTGATCCTCTTTGCCCTGCCGGGAGTGACCCTGACCGCCCTTGGCCTGGCCTTGCCCCTGGCCCTGGCGACAGCCCTGGGGCTGGTCGGCGACTGGCTCAGGCTCTTGCGGCCGCTTTTGTGGGTGGGCGCAGTCATCCTGGCCTGGCACGGCTTCCGGGGAACGCCGGAGCCCGGTGTCATTGCCGTCCTGCGGATGGTCGCGGCGCTTGGTGCGGCCAACCTCGTGACGATGACGACCCGGCTTTCCGACATGCAGGCGGTCTTCCTCTGGCTGGCCCGGCCGCTTTCCCCCCTGGTTCCGCCCGCAAGGCTGGCCCTTGCCATGGCGCTGATGATCCGCTTCCTCCCCGTCCTGTCGCTGCGGGCCGAGCAATTGTCCCAGGCCTGGGCCGCCCGCTCGCGCCGCCGCATCGGCTGGGCGCTGGTCTTTGCCGTGACCCTTGCGGCGCTGGACGATGCCGAACATGTCGCAGAGGCCTTGCGCGCGAGGGGCGGGGTCGGCTAAGCCAGCGACGGCAAACAGGAGAGCCCCATGGAACGCAGCCTCGCCCGCATCGCCCTTTTTGCCGCCCTGATCGCGGCCCTGGGCTTTGTTCCCAAGATCGACATGGGCTTCGGTGTCCCGATCACCGCGCAAACCCTGGGCGTGATGCTTTGCGGCACGGTGCTTGGCGCGCGCAGCGGGGCGCTGGCCGTCCTTCTCTTCATGGCCCTGGCGCTTCTGGGCCTGCCGATCCTGGCCGGGGGCCGCAATGGCTTTGCCGCCCTCGCCTCGCCCTCGGTGGGCTTTTTCCTGGGCTTTCCCGTCGCGGCCTTCGTCACCGGCTGGCTGATGACCTGGAGCAAGCAGGTCTCGACCGTCGCGACCTTCAACGCCGCCGTCTTTGGCGGGATCGTCACGCTCTATCTCTTCGGCATCCCGGGGATCGCGGCCAAGGCGGGCCTGTCGCTGACCGAGGCCTTCTGGTCGGCCATGGTCTTCGTGCCGGGTGACGTGATCAAGGCGGCGGTGGCGGCCCTGGTGACCACGGCGCTGGCCCGCGCGCGTCCGGGCCTGGTGGCGGGCGCGAAAGAGCCTGCTTCCGCTCAGTTCTGAAACAGCAGCGCCGTCCCAAGGCCCCCGGCCGCCGCGATGGCCGCAAGACCCAGGCCCTCCAGCCCGTGATAGAGGCTGACGGCCAGCACCGCGCCCGAGGCGCCGATCGGATGGCCGCGCGCCAAGGCGCCGCCCTGGGGGTTCACAAGGCCGGGGTCAAACCCGGCCTTTTCGATGGTCGCCATGGCCTGGGCCGCATAAGCCTCCATCAGCTCGATCCGGTCCAGCCGCTGCGGCCCCAGCGCCGCGATGGCCGCCAAGGGCGCCAGCCCCGGGTCTTCGGGCGCGGCGCCCAAGGTGACCCCGCCCACCAGCCGCACGGGACGCGGCCCGATGGGATCGCGTGAGACGACGACAAAGGCTGCTCCATCCGCCGAAACCGCCGCATTGGCCGCCGAGATCGGACCATGGATCGCCTTGGCCCGTGCCGCAAGCGCAGGCGTCAGGGCGCGGGTGAAGGCGTCGCGGTCAAGGCCCTCCATCGCCAACAGACCGCTTGGCGGGTGAGCCAGGGCCTTGGCATGGCTGGCCACCGCATAGGCGTCCAAGGTCTCCCGGCCATAGCCCATTTGTGCCGCCAGCCGCGCGGCAGCCTCGGCCATGTCAGGGTCCCGGGAAGGGAAGGGCGAGAAGGCGGGGCGGTCATATTCCACCCCCCCGGGCCGCGTCAGGCGATGGGGCCGGCGGGAGTGGCTCTCGGCCCCGCCCGCCACCACGATCCGGGCGCCGGCGCGCACCAGGGCATCGGCCAGGAGGATCGCATCCAGCCCGCCCACGCATTGCCGGTCGATGGAAAGGCCGCCCACCCGCTCGGGCAGGCCAGCGGCCAGGGAGGCCATCCGCGCCGGATTGCCGCCGCCGCCCAGGGCATTGGACAGGATCAACTCGTCGACCTCTGCCGCGGCGATGCCCGCATCCTCCAGCGCCGCGCGGATCACCGGGGCGGCCAGTTCGTGCGGCAAGAGCCCCGCCAGCGCCCCGCCAGAGGGCGCAACCGGGCTGCGGCGGGCGGCGATGATCCAGCTCATAGCGCCCCCAGATCCGTCTTGCCGGAGGGCAGCAGCGGCCAGGTGGCGGGCCTGCGGATCTCGCGCGGGGCTTTCAGAGGGCCAAAGGCCTGGCGCAGCGCCGTCAAAAGCGCGGCGTCGCTGGGCTCGGCCACGACATGGGCCACCAGCCGCGCGCCCCGCAAGGGATCGGGCAGGGGCGTGACCGCCGCGCGGGAGACGCCGGGCAGGGCCTGAAGGAAGGCCTCGATCTCTTCGGGATAGACCGCCTGGTCGGCCACCTTGACCATGCGCGACATGCGGCCTTGCAGGTAAAGGAAGCCGTCGCGCATCTGGCCCCGCTCGCCCAGGGCCAGCCAGTCGCCGTGCCAGCGCGCGGGGCCGGGATCAGAGGCATAGGCCGTAAAGAGATAGCGGCTTTTGACCCAGATCTCGCCGTCTTCGATGCGCAACGAGACCCCGGGATAGGGTCGCCCCACCGAGTCTTCGGGCGTCTGGGCATCCGACAGCGTGATGAAGGAGGCCTCGGAGGCGCCGTAGAACTCGTGGAGGACGCAGGCAGGAGCCCTCTCGCGCCAGCGCGCCCGCAAGCCCGGGTCCAGTTTCGACCCGCCCACGAGCAGGGTCCGCAGGCCAAGCTCCGGCCCCGGCGCCTCGAGGATCAGCCGCAACTGGGCGGGCGTGGCGTAAAGCAGGTCGATCCCGGCCAGCGCCGCCCCCTGCGCCCGGGGGGACAGATGCGACAGGACATGCAGCGCGGCCCCGAGGTGCAGGCTCTCCAGCGCGCCATAAAGCGCCAGCGAATGGACAAGCCGCCCCAGGATCGCGGTCCTGACCCCCGGTCCGATGCCAAAGAGCCCGGCATTGACGGCGAAGGAGGCGTGCCAGCTCTCGGCCGTGCGGCGGATGCGGCGGGGGGCGCCGGAAGTGCCACCGGTCAGGGTCTCGAACCCGATGGGCGCGCCCTCACCGCCGATGCGGAAATCCTCGGCGCCGATATGGCAGAGTGACTGCGGCTCATCGGGCAGGGCTCCGGCGATGGACCCAAGGGGGCGCAGTTCCGCCCCCGCAAAGAGCCTGGCCTGCTTGTGCCAGCGAAAGCTCACTTGGCCGACAGGAGATGCGCCAGCCGGTGCAGCGCCATGATATAGCCCTGCGTCCCGCAGCCCGCGATCACCCCATCGGCGCGGGAGGAGACGAAGGAATGATGCCGGAAGGTCTCGCGCTTGTGGATGTTCGAGATATGGACCTCGATCACCGGCCCATCGAAAGCATTCAGCGCATCGAGGATCGCCACGGAGGTATGCGAATAGGCCCCGGGGTTGATGATGATGGCCGAGCCCTCGACCCGCGCTTCCTGGATCAGGTCGACCAGGGCGCCTTCGTGGTTGGACTGGTGACAGCGCAGCTCATGCCCCAGGCTTTGCGCCAGCCGCGTGCAAAGCGCCTCGACATCGGCCAGGGTCTCGCGCCCATAGATCTCGGGCTGGCGCTGGCCAAGCAGGTTCAGGTTCGGGCCATTGAGGAGGAAGATCGGTTTCATGGGGTCAGCCTAGCCGCCCGCGCCAGGCGCAGCAAGCCCCGGGGTATACCCCGGGCTACGCGGCGGGGCGAGAGCGCTTCCCCCTGTCCCGGTCGCGCGCGGCGCGGGGCCCTGGTTGCCGCTTTGGTGGCGCTTGCGTAGCCCGGGGTATACCCCGGGGCTTTCCCCCGGCCCTCGCCAGCGCTAGGGTCGGACCCATGTCAGCCCCCCGATTCATCCATCTGCGCACCCATACCGAGCACTCCCTCCTGGAAGGCGCGGTTCCCGTCAAGAAACTGATCAAGATGGCCAAGGCGATGGACATGCCCGCCATCGCCATCACCGACACCAATGCCATGTTCGCCGCGCTGGAGTTCAGCGTGACCGCCATGGGCGAGGGCGTGCAGCCCATCGTCGGCATCCAGATCTCGGTCGCCTGCGAGACCCCGGCGCCGGGCGAAAAGGCGCGGCCTCCGGCGCCCATGGTTCTCCTGGCCCAGAACGAGGCGGGGTATATGGGGCTCATGCGGCTCAACACCTGTCTTTACGTCGACAAGGGGGGGCAGTTGCCGCAGGTGACGCTGGAAGACCTTGAGGCCAATGCCACGGGCATCATCGCGCTGACCGGCGGGGCCGAGGGGCCCTTGGGGCAGCTGATCTGCGCGGGCCACATGCCCAAGGCGCGCGCCCTGGCCGAACGCCTGGGCCGCGCCTTTGGCGACCGGCTTTACATCGAGCTGCAACGACATCCGGGCGAGGGCGGGGCCCTGACCCAGGCCGAGGCGGGCTCCGAGGCCGGGTTGATCGCGCTGGCCTATGATCTTGGCCTGCCTCTGGTGGCGACCAACGATGTCTATTTCCCGAAGGCCGACATGTACGAGGCCCATGACGCGCTGATCTGCATTGCCGAGGGCGCCTACCTGGACCAGCCGCAGCCCCGCCGCCGTCTGACCCCGCAGCACTATTTCAAGTCCGAGGCCGAGATGGCGGCGCTTTTCGCCGACCTGCCCGAAGCCTTGGAGAACACCGTCGAAATCGCCCGCCGCTGCGCCTATGCCGCGTCCAAGCGCAAGCCGATCCTGCCGAAATTCGCCGATGACGAGGTGGAAGAACTGCGCCGCCAGGCCTGGGAGGGGCTTGCGGCCCGTCTGAAGGTCATTCCCCATGCCGCCCCGGTCGAGGTCTATGAAGAGCGCCTGCGCTTCGAGCTTGGCATCATCGAGAAGATGGGCTTTCCGGGTTACTTCCTCATCGTGGCCGATTTCATCAAATGGGCCAAGCAGAACAACATCCCGGTGGGGCCGGGGCGGGGCTCGGGGGCGGGCAGCCTTGTGGCCTATGTCCTGACCATCACCGACCTTGATCCCCTGCGCTACGCCCTTCTGTTCGAACGCTTCCTGAACCCCGAACGGGTCTCGATGCCCGACTTCGACATCGACTTCTGCATGGACCGCCGCGAAGAGGTGATCCGCTATGTCCAGGAGAAATACGGTCGCGACAAGGTGGCGCAGATCATCACCTTCGGCGCCCTGCTCTCCAAGGCCGCCGTGCGCGATGTGGGCCGGGTCTTGCAGATGTCTTACGGCCAGGTCGATCGCCTGTCGAAGATGATCCCGCTGGAGGGGGTGAAGCCCGTCTCTATCACCAAGGCGCTCGCCGATGAGCCGCGCCTGCGCGAGGCGGCGAAGGAAGAGATCGTGGGGCGGCTTCTGAACTATGCCGAGCAGATCGAGGGGCTTTACCGCAATGCCTCGACCCATGCCGCGGGCGTGGTGATCGGCGACCGGCCGCTGGATCAGCTGGTGCCTCTGTATCAGGACCCGCGCTCGGACATGCCCGCCACCCAGTTCAACATGAAATGGGTGGAGGCGGCGGGCCTGGTGAAGTTCGACTTCCTCGGGCTCAAGACCCTGACGGTGATCCAGAACGCGCTGGACCTGTTGCGGCTGCGCGGGGTCGAGGTGGATATCAGCCTGATTCCCCTGGACGACAAGCCGACCTATGAGCTTTACGCCTCGGCCAAGACGGTGGCGGTCTTCCAGGTCGAATCCACCGGCATGATGGATGCGCTGCGGCGCATGAAGCCCACCTGCATCGAAGATATCGTGGCGCTGGTGGCCCTGTATCGCCCCGGCCCCATGGAGAATATCCCGGTCTATTGCGAGGTGAAGAACGGGCTGCGGGACCTCGAGTCCTTGCATCCGACCATCGACCCGATCCTGAAAGAGACCCAAGGCATCATCGTCTACCAGGAACAGGTGATGCAGATCGCCCAGGTCATGGCGGGCTATTCCTTGGGCGGCGCCGACCTCTTGCGCCGGGCCATGGGCAAGAAGATCGCCGAGGAAATGGCGAAGGAGCGGCCCAAGTTCATCGAAGGGGCGGCCAAGACCCATGGCATCGATGTCAAGAAGGCGGGCGAAGTCTTTGACCTGCTGGAGAAATTCGCCAACTATGGTTTCAACAAGAGCCATGCGGCGGCCTATGCGGTGGTGTCTTACCAGACCGCTTACCTGAAGGCCAATTACCCGGTCGAGTTCATGGCGGCCGTCATGAACTGCGATATCCATCTGACCGACAAGCTCGCCGTCTACAAGCGCGAGGTCGACAAGCTGGGGATCAAGACGGTGGCGCCTTCGGTCAATGCCTCGCTGGCCAAGTTCACGGTCCGGGACGGTCAGGTCGTCTATGCTTTGGGCGCCTTGAAGAACGTGGGCGTCGAGGCGATGGAGATGATCGTCACCGCGCGCGGGAACAAGCCCTTTGCGACGCTTTACGACTTTGCGCGGCGGGTGGATCTGAAACGGGTGGGCAAGCGGCCCCTGGAGATGCTGGCGCGGGCCGGGGCCTTTGACGCGCTGGACCCCAACCGGGCGCGGGTCTTCGAGAGCCTCGATGCGCTGGTGGCCTATTCGGCGGCGGTGCATGAGGCGAGCGCGTCCAACCAGGTCTCGCTGTTCGGCGAGGCGGGCTCGGATATCCCCGAGCCGCGGCTGATGGGGCGCGATGACTGGCAACCCATCGAGCGCCTGGGCCATGAACACCAGGCGGTGGGCTTCTATCTCTCGGGCCATCCGCTGGACGATTACATGCCGGCGCTGCGGCGCAAGCAGGTCAAGACCCTGACCGAGATCACGCGGGAGGCCGAGCGCGGCCCCATGGTGGCCAAGATCGCGGGCTCGGTCAGTGCCAAGCAGGAACGCAAATCGGCGCGGGGCAACCGCTTTGCCTTCGTGTCCCTGTCCGATCCCACGGGGCTTTACGAGGTGACGGTGTTTTCGGACACTCTGGAGGCCGCGCGGGACAACCTGGAGCCGGGTCGCAATGTCGTCCTGACCGTCGAGGCGACGCTGGAGGGGGAGACCCTGAAGCTGTTGTGTCGCGGCGCGGAGCCGGTGGAGCGGGTGGCGGAGGCCGCAGGCGCCCAGGCGATCCGGGTGCATCTGAACCAGGTGGAGGCGGTGGGCTCGCTGGCCAGCCTCCTGGCCAAGGTCGAGGGGCGGTCCAAGGCCTCGGTGACGCTGTGTGTTCCCGGGCCCGAGGGGGACGAGGTCGATGTGGTCCTGCCGGGGCAATTCCCGGTGACGCCGCAGATCAAGGGGGCGATCAAGGCGATGCAGGGTGTCGTCATGGTGGAAGACCTGAATTAAGCGGAGCTTCGCAAGATTTTGCCTCGCCTCTGGCCTGCGGCCAACCGGCTTCAGGTTTTGGTCTTGCCTCTGGCCTTCCGCCAACCGGCTTCAGGTTAGGGGTCTCGCCCCTGGCCTCGGGCCTAAAGCTGCCGCACCATGGTGACGGCGGCGGAGAAGCCGAAGAAGGGGCGCAGGAGGCCGATGCCCTGGGTCTTGGTCTCGGCATAGCCGAGGCGGGTGTAAAGCGCGCGGGCGCGGGTGTTTTCCGTGATCACATCCAGCCTTACGCCGGGATAGCCGCGCAGGCGCGCCTCGGCGGCGATGGCGCCCATCAGCGCGCCGCCGAGGCCCTGGCTGCGGTGGCCCTCGGCCACGCAGAGCCCGTCGAGCAGGAAATTGACATTGTCGACCTCGGAGGAAAGGTGGCGCATCAGGGCGCCGCGCCAGGCGCCGCCCCATTTGCCGTAGATGGCGACCAGGTCGGCGGGCTCGCCCACGGCGAAGCTGCCCTGGGGGGTGCGGAAGCCTGCCAGGCCCAGAAGCCGGTCGCCGTCGATCGCCACGATGACATGGTCCTCGCGGATCACCCGTTCCAGGTAGGCCAGCGCCCGGCGCTCGGGCCCCATGACGCGGCCAAGCTTGGCCCCGAAGGCCTGCCAGTAAAGCGCCGCCGCCTGGGGGCGGAGCGCGGAGGGCAGGCCCAGTTGCAGATGGGCGCTCATGGGCGCCCCGGGGTCAGAATCCAGCCCTCGGCATCCGAGGGCGCTGACGGAAGCGCACCCATGGCCCAGAGCGCCCTTGCCAGAAGCTTCACCTGGGCGCGGTCGGGGATCGGGTCGGCCTCGGCGCGCACCTTTGGGGCCAGGACCGAGGGCCAGACCTCGGCCAGGACCACGCGGCCCGTGGCGTCCCAGGGCCAGGCGGTGACGCCGGGCAACTGGGAGAGGCGGTGGATCACGGGCAGGCCCATCAGGGCCTGGGAGCCGACGGAGCCAGCGCCCAAGAGCTTCCAGAAGGGCTGGGTGCCGGGCCATTTCTTCTCGCAGGCGCGGTGCTCGTCCAGGCCCAGGGTCTTGTAATCGCAGAGCTTCCTTGTGGGGAGGCCCGCGATGTCCCAGGTCGCGGGGCGCCCCCAGAAGGCCGGGGCGCCGAGGGTCCGGTTCATCTCGGCCGCGACCTGAAAGCGGTTGTTGGCGTTCCTTGGCCCGTCGGTGATGCGCGCGGCCAGCCAGGCCCAAAGCGCGGGCGCCGTTTCCGTGCCCGTCAGGCGATGGGCGAGGCCGAGGGGGGCGCCGAAGGGGAAGTCAAAGCCGATGAGGTCGCGGCGCCCCTCGGCCACAAGCGCCTGCAACCGGGTCTCGGCGCTGGCGCGGGTGGAGTGGAACTCTTGCGCCTCGGTCTTGCCATCGGTCACGCCGATCCAGACCGCATCCTTGCGCGGGGTGGGGTGGGGGCGGCTGGCCGCCGACCAATCCACCACGATGACGCGGTCGAAGGTCATAGCAGCGCGCCCAAGGGCCCGAGGTCCTCGGGCCGGTTGGCATTGGCAAAGCTGCCCTCGGGCCAGCGCGCCAGGCCCGCGTCCGAAGCGAAATCGCGCAGGCGAGGCTTGGCGCCCGAGGCGAGGAAGGCGGCCAGGGCCTCGGTCCGGGAGACGGGCCAGAGGCCCCAGGTCGGGTGCAGCTCCTCCGTCGTGGCCAGGGCGCCGTTGTGGCCCTCGGACGCCAGGCACAGGCGCGGGACGAGGTCGCCCGGGAAGATCGGCCCGTCGCAGGGCGCGCTGACCAGGGCGGTGAAGCCCTGCGACCGGGCCCAGATCAGCCCGGCGAGGATGCCGGAGAGCGGACCCATCGGCGCATCGTCAGGCAGGACCGGCAGGCCGAAAGCCGCAAAGCGCGCGGGGTCGCCATTGGCCGAAATGGCCAGCGCCCCGACCTGGGGGTCGAGGCGCGCAATCACATGGGCGATCATCGGCAGCCCCGCAAGGGTCACCAGGGCCTTGTCGCGGCCCATCCTGCGGCTTTCCCCCCCCGCCAGGATGAGGCCCGCGATCCGCATGGGGCTCAGGAGCCGACCCGGGCCCAGGTCTGCGCCAGGATGCCGGTGCCCGTGGCCACCGGGATCTGACGCACGCGGCCCCCGGTCTCGGCATGGATCGTCTCGGAGACGCCGGGCACCTCGGCAAAGCTGCGCGAGAGGGCCTTGGGGAACATCGTGGACTTGACCGCTTCGAAGCCCGGGACATCGCGCAGCACGCTGGCGATGGAATTGGCGCAGAAGGCCTTGCCGGCCGAGCCCTCGCGGACCGCCGCCGCGATGACGGCATCGGCGACCTCGACGGGGACCTCGACGGTCTGGACCACGGCGCGGAACATCTCGCCGCTTTGATAGGTCATGTAAGAGGCCAGGGCCGCGTCGTTCATGCCGTAATGCAGGTCTTCCCGTTCGGGCGCCCAGGGGGCGGGCAGGGTCCAGGACCCGGCCGGGTCATAAAGCACCCGCTCGCTGCCCGAGATCAAGAGGCCGGAATGCGCGCCCTCGCCCGAGCGGTTGTTGACCGAGGTGATCAGCGTCACGGTCGCGGGCGGGGCTGCGACATGGCGGGCGGCCGCGACCTCGGCATCGCTGGCCCATTTGTGATCGGCCGTGCAGGCGGAGACCAGGGCCACGAAGGCCAGGAGCATCAGGCGGCGCAACATCGCGGAACCTTCGGAGAGGGGAAAGGACAGGCCCCGGGCGGGGCCGCGAGGCTCAGGCGTTGGCCAGGGCCATCACGATCAGGGTCAGGGTCACGGCGACACAACCCCAGATGATCATCTTGATGAAGCCCGCAAAGGTCTTTTCCTGTGCGCGGATGTCCATCTTGCCCGGAACGTGGTCGCTCATCTCTCGGTCCTTCCCTTGGTTCTGGCGCTTTCCGCCTTCGGATTGGCTCTAGCCGATAAGGTGCGGCCTGTCACGGGGGTCTGTTCACTTCGGCGCCTCGGCATGGGCAGAAGTAACGCGCCGATGCGACAGGCATATGTCGGATCAGGCCGACCAGGCGAAGGCGCCATCCGGACCCAGGCGCCGCTGGGCACGGCCCAGGACGCGAAGGCGGTTCAGATGGGCCAGGGTCTCGGCCAGGGCCAGCCCGAACTCGCCCGGGGTGATCTCGCGCCGGTAAAGCGCGGGGAAGCAGCCAACGGCGGTGCGGGGGGTCGAAAGATGGGCGGCGAGGCGGTCGAGGCCCGCCTCGTGTTCCGCGATCAGGGCCTCGATCCGGGGGGCAAGGCCGTAAAACGGGCGCTGGTGGCCGGGCAGGATCAGCTGATCCCCCGCGAGCGGCGCGAACCGCTGAAGGGTGGAGAGGTATTCGCCCAGGGGGTCGGCCTCGGGCTCGGTCGGATAGACGCCGATATTGGGCGAGATCGAGGGCAGGACCTGGTCGCCCATGATCACCACATCGTCAGACCACAGCGTCACATGGTCGGGCGCATGGCCCTGGCCCAGCCGCACCTGCCAGCGCCGCCCGCCTGCCGTGATCCAGTCACCCTCCTCCAGCCTTGTGAAGCCCAGGGGCATGGGCGCCACGACATCGGAAAAGGCGAAACGGTCGCCGCGGGTGGAGGGATCGACCCCGGCGCGGGCCTGGAAGGTCAGGCTCTCGGGCGAGAGGTCGCGCTGGGTGTCCAGCGTGAGCATCCGGGCGTAAAGCCAGGCGGTGCGCGAGGTCAGAAGCTCGACCTCCTGGCCCTGGAACCAGCCGGCAAGGCCGATGTGGTCGGGGTGGTGATGGGTGGCGATGAGGCGCGTCACGGGCTTGCCGCCCAGGGTCACGGTCAGGATCCCCTGCCAATGCGCCCGCATCCGTTTCGAATCGATGCCCGTATCGACCAGGGTCCAGCCATGGGCGTCCTCCAGCGCATAGGCATTCACATGGTCCAGCGCCCAGGGGAGCGGCAGGCGCAGCCAGCGGATGCCGGGGGCGACCTCGACGGCGGCAAAGCCCTCGGGCGCATCGTAGGGATAGGTGATCATGGCAGGCTCCAGTTGGCCAGACGCTGCCACGTCCGGTCAGCCGGGGAAAGGGTCAAGATCGGCAGAGCCCACCCGCGCCTCGGCCAGGAAGGCCGCATGGCGGGGCAGAAGGCGGCCCGTGACAAAGCGCGCGAGGCCCGCGCGGGAGGGGTCCAGGGCCGCCGCCTGAAGGTGGTAATAGGCCCCCAGGACCTGGGCATAGGCGCGCAGATAGGCCGTGGCCGCTCCGGCCCGGTCCAGGGGGGATTGGGCCAGCAGGTGGTGGGTGGCGGCCTCCAGGGCCTCCAGCGCCGGGGTCAGCGCCGCATGGCCCGAGGCGCGCATCTCGGCGATGAGCGAGAGGGCCTCGGCGCCCTCGTCCATCATCTTGCGCCCCACGAGGTCGAGCGCCTGGATGCCGTTGGTGCCCTCGTAGATCAGCGTCACGCGGATATCGCGGGCCAGTTGCGCCGCGCCGGTCTCCTCGATGAAGCCCATGCCGCCATGGACCTGGATGCCCAGTTGCGCGACATGGTGGCCGGTTTCCGTGCCATAGGCCTTGGCGATGGGCGTCAGGAAGGCCGCGCGGGCGGGGCTGTCGCCGAGCTTGGCGCGGTCGATGGCCATGGCGCAGGCCAAGGCGATGGCGCGGGCCGAAAAGGTCTCGGCCCGCATCTCCGCCAGCATGCGGCGGACATCGGGGTGGCCGATGATCGTGGCGTCACCATAGGCCGTGCGGCCCTGGACCCGGGCGCGGGCCCAGTCCTCGGCCATCTGGCAGGCGGCCTCGGCCACCGAGACGCCCTGGACGCCGACCCCAAGCCGCGCGTTGTTCATCATGGTGAACATGGCGGCCATGCCCTTTCCGGGCTCACCGATCATCCAGCCCTTGGCGCCGTCAAAGGCCATGACAGCGGTGGGCGAGCCATGGAGGCCGAGCTTGTGCTCCAGCCGGACGACGCGCAGGGCATTGCGCGCGCCCAGGGAGCCGTCGGGGTTCGGGATCACCTTGGGCACCATGAAGAGCGAGATGCCCTTGGTCCCCGGAGCGGCATCGGGCAGGCGGGCGAGGACCAGGTGGCAGATGTTGCTCGCAAAGTCATTGTCGGCCCAGGTGATGAAGATCTTCTCACCCGTCACGGCATAGGTCCCGTCGCCCAGGGGCTCCGCCCTGGTCCGCAGCGCGCCCACATCCGAGCCCGCCTGGGCCTCGGTCAGGTTCATCGTGGCGGTCCAGTCGCCCGAGATGAGCCTGGGGATATACAGGCCCTGGATCTCGGGGCTGGCGTGATGCTCCAGCGCCTCGATTTGTCCTTGCGTCATCAGGGGATTGAGCTGCAAGGCCAGGCAGGCCGAGCCGGTGAATTCGTTGACCGCAGTGGCCAGGGTCATCGGCAGGCCCATGCCACCATGGACGGGGTCGGCGGCAATCCCGATCCAGCCGCCCTGGGCCAGGGCCCGGAAGCCCTCGGCAAAACCGGGCGAGGTGCGGACCACGCCGTTCTCCAGCCGGGCAGGATGCAGGTCGCCCGCACGGTTCAGGGGCGCGAGGATCTCTTCGGAGAGCCGCGCGGCCTCGGTCAGGACGGCCTCGGCGGTCTCGGCCGTGGCCTCGGCAAAGCGCCCTTTTGCGAGCTCGCCAAAGCCCAGCATCTGCATCAAGAGCCGGTGGTCCTCCAAAGGCGCTCGATATCCCATGCTTCCAATCCCCCTCATGGCGCGGTAATCCCATCAGCCATAGGACCGATCCCGCCCACAAGGAAGACGCTGCGTCAGATGAATGCGACCCGAACCCTGCGACCAGATGCCCCGGGGATCGCCGAGGCGGCCCGGCTTCTGGCCGAGGGTCAGCTGGTGGCCTTCCCGACCGAGACGGTCTATGGGCTCGGGGCGGATGCGACCAATGACCTGGCCGTGGCGGGGATCTTCGCCGCCAAGGGACGCCCGCGCTTCAACCCCTTGATCGCGCATGTCTCCTCGCTGGAGATGGCCGAAGAGATCGCCCGTTTCGACGCCCGCGCCCTGGCCCTGGCGCGGGAATTCTGGCCCGGCCCCCTGACGCTGGTCCTGCCGACTGTGGGGCGGGTCTCTCCCCTGGTGACCGCAGACCTGCCGACTGTGGCCTTGCGCTTTCCCGCTCATCCCACGGCCCGGGCGCTGATCGCGGCGCTCGGGCGTCCGGTGGCCGCGCCCTCGGCCAATCCCTCGGGCAAGGTCTCGCCCACGCGGGCCGCGCATGTTCTGGCGGGGCTTTCGGGGCGGATCGCGGCGGTGATCGACGACGGGGCCTGCGCCGTGGGGGTTGAAAGCACGATCCTGGGGGTCTTCGAAGAGATCACCCTCCTGCGCCCCGGTGGGCTGGCGGTCGAGGCGATCGAGGCCCTGGTGGGCCCCCTCGCCCGCCCGAAAAAGACCACGCTGCCCAATGCGCCGGGCCAGCTGGAGAGCCACTATGCCCCCGAGGCGCCGATCACGCTGAACGCCACGACCCCGGGCGCCGTCCATATCGGCTTCGGCCCGGAGACGCGCCCTGACATGCCCCCCGGCGAGGTCACCCTCAACCTCTCCCCCAGGGCCGACCTGACCGAGGCCGCCGCCAACCTCTTTCACTTCCTGCGCGAGGCCGACCGCCTGGCCCAGGGTCGCCCGATCACCGTGGCCCCGATCCCCGATCAGGGTCTCGGCCGCGCCATCAACGACCGCCTGGCCCGCGCCGCCGCGCCTCGACCCTAGGCCCCGGGGTATACCCCGGGCTACGGGGCCGCGCCGAACCCCGGGACGGGTGACCCGCAACCGCGCCAGCAATCCTGCCAAAAGGTGCAGCCTCTTCCGCCCGTCCATTCACCCCGCTCAAGGCCCAGCAAGCCTCACCCGCAGAAGCGCGCCCCTTCTTCCCCTTTCACCTTGGCCCAAATACTCCACGGGAGGGTCCGGGAGGGTGTGAAACCCTCCCGGGCTTTCCGCCAAAGTCCCCCTCTCCGCCCCAGCCCCCTTTTCGCTTTCACATTGGTCCAAATATCCCACGGGAGGGTCCGGGAGGGTGTGAAACCCTCCCGGGCTTGCCGCAAGAGACCCGCCCGCCCAGGAAACCCTCCCCCTTGGCCCGCCCGCGCCGCAACTTGTCGCTTTCGACCTGTTCCCCCGCCCCCCTTCGCCCTAAAACTCCCCCCGAACCAGCGCATGGAGCAGTCATGGCCTATTTCCTCGGCGTCGATACCGGTGGCACCTATACCGATGCGGTGATCCTGGACGAGGAAGCCTCCAAGGTCCTGGGCAAGGCCAAGTCGCTGACCACGCGCCATGACCTGGCCGAGGGGATAGGCCTGGCCGTCGATGCGGCACTTGCCTCCGCCGGGATCGCGCCGGGCGAGGTCTCGATGGTCTCGCTCTCGACCACGCTGGCCACCAATGCGCTGGTGGAGGGGCAGGGGGGCCGGGTCGCGCTGATCTTCATCGGCTTCGATGCGGACGACCTTGGCCGATCCGGCCTGACCGAGGCCTTGAAGGGCGACCCGGTCCTGCAACTGGCAGGCGGCCATTCCCATGCGGGCACCGAGCTTGCGCCCCTGGACCTTGCCACGCTGGAGACCCAGGTCGCGGCCCTGGGCCCCGAGGTCATGGGCTTTGCCGTGGCCGCCCGTTTCGCCACCCGCAACACCGACCATGAGATCGCCGCCCGCGACCTGATCCGCCGTGTGACGGGCCGCCCCGTCACCTGCTCCCACGAACTTTCCGCCAAGCTGAACGGACCAAAGCGCGCCCTGACGGCGGTCTTGAACGCAAGGCTCATCGGGATGATCGACCGCCTCGTCTCGGCCTGCGAGCGGCATATCGCGAGCGCGGGCATCACCGCCCCCCTGATGGTCGTGCGCGGCGACGGCGCGCTGATCTCGGCCGCCCAGGTCCGCGAGCGGCCGATTGAGACCATCCTCTCCGGCCCCGCCGCCTCGATCGTCGGCGCCCGCTGGCTGACCCAGGCCCAGGATGCGCTGGTCTCGGACATCGGCGGCACGACGACCGATGTGGCGCTTTTGCGAAATGGCCTGCCCGAGATCGACCCCGAGGGCGCCCGTGTTGGCGGCTTCCGCACCATGGTCGAGGCGGTGGCCATGCGCACCACGGGCCTTGGCGGCGATTCGGAGGTCCATCCGATCACCGAGGGCCTGCAGGCGGGGCTCCGCCTCGGCCCGCGCCGCCTGATCCCGGTGAGCCTCCTGGCCACGACCCATGGCGCCATGGTCCATGCCGCGCTGGACCGCTGGCTTTCCACCGACACGGCCGGAGAGTTCGACGGCCGCTTCGTCATCCCCATGTCGACCAGCACCGAGGGCCTCACCCCCCGCGAGGCCGCTGTGCTCTCCCGCATCACCCAGCCCATGCCCCAGGCCCAGGCGCTCTCGTCCAGGCTCGAGGCTGCGGCGATGGAGCGGCTGGTGGCGCGGGGGCTGGTGATGCTCTCGGGCGTGACGCCGTCGGATGCCAGCCACGTTTTGGGGCGGCTCGACGCCTGGGACGCCACGGCGGCGGAAAAGGCCTTGCGGCTTCTGGCGCGGCGCCGGGGCGGTTCGGGCGACCGGATCGCGGCGGATGGGGCGACGCTCGCGCAAGCGGTGATCGACCAACTGACCGCCCAGACCGTCGATTGCCTCTTGGAGGCCGCTTTCGGCGAAGATGGTCTGCCCGAGACGGCGGTGACCCATCCCCTCGCCCGTGCGGCGCTGAAAGGCCACAAGGGCGTCTTGGACCTGCGGCTCTCGCTCTCGGTGCCGGTCATCGGCCTTGGCGCCTCGGCCCCCAGCTATTACGGCGCGGTGGGGGATGTGCTGGGCTGCCCGATGATCCTGCCCGAACATGCGGGCGTCGCCAATGCCATCGGCGCGGTGGTGGGCCAGGTCTCCCAAAAGGCGCAAGGCATCGTGACCTCCCCCGGAGAGGGCCGCTTCGTCGCCCATCTGCCCTCGGGCCTGAGCGTCTTCCATGACCGCGACACGGCGCTGGACGCCTTGGAGACCGCCCTGCGCGCCGAGGCCGCCACCCGCGCTCGGGCCGCAGGGGCCGAAGACCTGCGCGTCACCGCCCAACGCGACATCCGCGAAGCCGTGGTCGAGGGGCATCCCATGTTCATCGAGGCCGCCATCACCGTCACCGCCTCGGGCCGGCCCCGCGTGGCGCATGGGGCCTGAAGCGGGGCATTGACAGAAAACCGCCTTGGCCTCAGCCTGACGTGATGCTGCCCCGGGTCCATCCCGGACGTATTCCGGCAGCTTCAGCAATTGGAGCCAAGGCATGACGGTGTTCACGGGAACGGCCAATACGGACAATTTCGTCGGCGCGGCCGACGTCGCCGATACGTTCAACTTCAGCTTCGCCAACCTGTCGGGCAGCGATACGGTGGATGGCGGCGCCGGCTCGGGGGATATCCTGCGCCTGACATCGGCGGGCACGGTGACCGCCGCGCTCTTGGCCAACAAATCCGGGCTCGAGCAGATCAATCTTTCGGCCGCGGGCAATGACCTGACGCTGGACACGGTCTTCCTGGCGGCCAACGGGGGCCGCTTCACCATCCAGGGCAATGACATCGGCAACGCGGTCTCGATCTTTTCGACCGGCCCCATGGTGGTGACCTACCGCGCCTTCGGGGGCGGAGACACGGTGACGGGCGGCCAGGGGCGCGAGATCATCGAGGCCTCGGCCGCGATCTTCGGCGACCTGGGCGAGGGCGACGACATCCTGCGCCTGGGCAATATCGCGGCATCGGGCGGGACGCTGCGGGGCGGGATCGGCGACGACCGGCTGGAGATCCTGGCGGGCGGGGCCTGGAATGTCGCCTCCTATGCGGGTTTCGAAGAGGTCATCCTCTCCAAGGCCACGACGCTGACGATGGCGGCAGAGGTGGGGCAAAGCCTGGAGGGCTCGGTCGCGCGCGACGTGATCACCCTGGGCGCCGCAGGCCAGACCGTCCATGCCGACCTTGGCGATGACGAGGTGAGGGTGACCTCCACCACCCTGGCGGGCGCCTTCCTGAACGGCGGGGGGCAAGTCAACCGCGATGTCCTGGTGCTGGAGGGCGGCGGCAACTTCAACCTGCGCAGCGGGGCCATCGTGACCGGCTTCGAGCGGGTCGTGGTGGGCGATGGTTCGGGCAACACCTCCAGCACCGTCATCTTCGGGGCCAACCAGACCGACATCGTCCTGCGCAACGGCGGTTCCTTCAACCTCAGCAACAACGCCGCAACCGTGGTCCAGGGCAGCCGCTTCACCGACACCGTGTTCCTTGGCGCTTCGGGCCAGGTGGTCGACATGGGCGGCGGTGCCGATTTGGTCGGGGTCACGGTCATCCACCTGATGGGCGGAGCGATGATCTCGGGCGGGCGGGGCTATGACCGCATCGGCCTGCTCTCGGGCGGGGTCCTCGACATGACCCAATCAGGCACTGTCGTCGGGGTCGAGGCATTGAACCTGAACTATGCCACCACGCTGATCGGCAATGACAGCATCACCGAGATCCAGGGTTCGAGTGTGGCCGACGACATCTCCTCCCGCGCCCGTTTCGCGCAGATCTTCGGCAATGCCGGGGCCGATATCTTCCGGGTCTGGGGCCAGGGCCAGGCCATGATCGGGGGGACCGGGGCGGATATCTTCGAAATCCGCGCCGCCAGTCTTGGAAGCCTGGGCAACCAGGCCCTGGGCTTCATCGGCGGAAATGCGGTCAACGACATCTTCGACACCGAGAATGACGTGCTGGTTCTGGGCAATGGGGCAGAGGGGGCGGGCTTCTTCGAGCTGGACCTCGCCCCCTATGAAGTGGGCGGCATCGACCGGATCAACTTCAACCTCACCTCTTACAGCCAGGGCGTCCTGCGGCTGGACGACCAGGTCGTGGGCTTTGCCGATGGCGACCGCGACGGGCTGCGGGGCGATCTGTGGATCACCGGGCTCAGCTCCAGCGGGGACACGCTGATCGACGGCTCCCTGGTGACCGGAAGCCGCCGCTTGGTGGTCAATGTCGGCAGTTCCGGCTTTTCCGGCAAGGACACGATGCTGGGCGGGGCGGGCAACGATTTCTTCAACGGCGCTGCGGGCAACGATCTCTTGAACGGCGGCGGAGGGGCGGACACGCTGCGCGGCTTTGACGGCGACGACACGCTTCTGGGCGGCGCAGGCAATGACAGCCTTTTCGGCGACGCTGGCCGCGACAGCTATACCGGCGGGGCCGGGGGCGACATCCTGGATCTTGCCACCTCCTTCACCGAAAGCATCAACACGGTCATCTATACCTCGGCCAATGACGGCACCGCCGACCTCGACCCCGGCATCGTGACCGAGGCCCAGGCGGACAAGATCATGTTCTTCGACCCGGCCAGGGATTTCTTCGTCTTCGATCGCAGCGACCTTGGGCTGAATGCGGGCGGTGTCACGCGGGTGGCCGCCAACGGGGCCTGGAACCCCTCTTCCGCGGCGGTCTTCCTCTTTGAAAGCGACACGGGATCGGCCGACACGATCCTGGCCGACAATTTCGTCTCGATGGCCGATCTCTTCACCTTCAACGCGGACAACTTTTCCGTCACGGGTTCGGCGCCCGGCTCGACGGCGATCCTCTTCATCTCGAATGCCGAGACTTCGGCGGTGCGACGGACCGGGATCTATCACTGGATCGACGACGGCGACGGGCTCCTGGAGGGGGGGGATACGATCCGGCTCCTGGGCATCGTCCAGGGGGTGACGGCGAACCAGATCGTCAATGTCCAGATTTTCGACTGATGCGTTTCCCCTCTTGACGCTGGCTGGGGGGGGCCGTATCAGGCGCCCCAGTGGCTAGGTAGCTCAGTTGGTTAGAGCATGCGACTCATAATCGCAGGGTCGGGGGTTCGAGTCCCCCCCTCGCCACCATCATTCCATCTTCGCGCAAGCGTCCCATTCCGGGGGCTGTCCAATTCTCTTTTGCGCAGTCCTTGACCGCAGCGGAATTGATTGCCACTTTCACCCAAGGGGTCAGACCCCCCTCGAAAGTTCGGTATCCCTTGCTCTCAACGGCATTTCTTCCCTTTACCTTCGCCTTCGTCCTGCTTGCTGGACTGGTGCTTCTGGAGCTCGTTGCGCTCTTGTTGGGCGGCTCGCTGATCGGGTCGGATGCGCCCGAGGTCGATCTTGACCCGGGGCTGGATGCCGAGCCCGATATCGACGCGCTTCTGGCGGGCGGGCCCGAGACCGAGTTGGCCCCCGATGGCTTCGGCCTGCGTGGCGCGCCCTTGATCATCTGGCTTGCGGCGGCGCTTCTGGGCTTTGGCGCTGCGGGCGTGATGATCCAGTCGCTGGCGGCCGCGCTCTCCGCGCCCCTGCCGCTTTGGGGGGCGCTTCCCCTGGCGCTGGTCGCGGGCCTGGGCTTTGCCCGCGCCTTTGGCCGGGCCTTCGCCCGCCTGATCCCGCGCATCGAGACCACGGCCACTTCGACCCAGTTCATGGGCGGGCTTCGCGGCATCGTCACCCAGGGCACCGCGCGGCGTGGCCAGGCCGCCGAGGTCCGCCTGCGCGACCGCCATGGCAACCTCCATCACCTGCGCTGCGAACCCTATCGCGAGGACGACGTGATCCCCGAGGGCGCCGAGGTCCTGACCATCCGCCGCCGCGCCCCCGACGGCAGCTTCATCTTGCGCATCATCGCCACAACCTGACCCTTTCGGAACGGAATTCCCATGCCAATGCCCCTGGAAAGCCTTGCCATCATCGCCCTGGCCGTCCTGTGTTTCTTCCTGCTTCTGGGCCTGACCCTGGCGCGGCTCTACCGCCGCGCCACGCGGGAAATGAGCCTGGTCAAGACCGGCGCAGGCGGGCGGCGGGTCATCATGGACGGCGGCGTCATCGTCCTGCCTCTGCTGCATGAGATCAGCAAGGTCAACATGAAGACCCTGCGGCTGGAGGTTCACCGCGCCGCCGAAGCCGCGCTGATCACCAAGGACCGGATGCGCGTCGATGTGGGGGTCGAGTTCTACGTCTCGGTCCAGGCCACCGAGGACGGGATCAGCCGCGCGGCCCAGACGCTGGGCGACCGGACCTTCAACGTCGACCAGCTGCGCGAGATGATCGAAGGCAAGCTGATCGACGGCTTGCGCGCCGTGGCCGCGCGGATGTCGATGGATGAACTCCACGAAAACCGCACCCATTTCGTGCAAGAGGTGCAGAATGCGGTCTCGAATGACCTCTTGAAGAACGGGCTCGAGCTGGAAAGCGTGTCGCTGACCGCCCTGGACCAGACGCCCTTTGCGGCCCTGGATGAAAACAACGCCTTCAACGCGGTCGGCATGCGCAAGCTGGCCGAGGTCATTGCGACCTCGAAGAAGGAACGCGCCCAGATCGACGCCGATGCCGAGGTCTTTGTGCGCCGCGCCGCGATGGAGGCGGAAAAGCTGAAAATGCAGATCGTGCGCGACGAGGAAGAGGCGCGCATCGCCCGCACCCAGGAAATCGAGCAGATGAAGGCGGCGCAGGACAGCCAGATCACCCGCGCCCGCGAACAGGCGGAATCGGAAAAGGAACGCGCCCGCATCCTGCGCGAGCAAGAGATCAAGTCGGCCGAAATCGCCCGCGAACGCGCCATGGAAGAGGCGCAAATCACCAAGGAACGCGAGATCGAAGTCGCCAACCAGGACCGCCAGATCGTCATCGCCCAGAAGTCCGAGGCCGAAAGCCGCGCCCGGGCCTCTGCCGATGCGGCGCGGGCCGAGGCGATCAAGGCCTCGGAAGCCATCGAGACGGCGCGTGCCGTTGCCGCTGCCGAGCGGGAGAAGGAAATCGCCCTGATCCAGGCCCGCCGCGAGGCCGAACGCGAGACCACGCGACTGCGCCTGGAGGCCGAGACCGAAAAGGCCGTCGCCGCCGACCGCGCCGAGGCGCGTCTCTCCGAAGCCGAGGCCGAGGCGCAATCCATCACCATCCGGGCGGCGGCGAAAAAGGCCGACCTTCTGGCCGAGGCTGAGGGCAAGCAGGCGCTCGCCAATTCGGAAAACACCCTCTCGCCCGAGATCATCGCGCTGCGCCTGGCCGTCGCCCGTCTGGAAGCCCTGCCGAGGATCGTGGCCGAGATGGTGAAGCCGGCCGAAAAGATCCAGTCGATCCGCATCAACCAGGTCTCGGGCCTGGGTGGGGCCTCGTCGGGCGGAGAGGGCCACAAGGCGCCGGTCAACCAGGCCTTTGACGCCATGCTGGGGGCGGCCCTGCAGCTTCCGGCGATGAAGAAGCTGGGTGAAGAGATCGGGCTGAACTTCGACAACGGCCTGACGGGGCTTCTGGACGAGCCCACCCAACCGCCGTCGACCTGAGCCGGGGCAGGGCTTGACCCCGGCCCTGCGGCTGCGCCAAATGGCCGGATATGAGTGGCGGAGTTTTTGATGGCGATCTTGGAAACCAATGGCGCTGCGGTCACGATGACCCTGGCCGAATTCCTGTCATGGGACCGGATCGTCCATTCCCTGGCCACGCCCTGGGTGCCGATCTCCATCACCCTGACCACCCCCGGCGCCGCGAACCTGGGGGCCCGCGTCCCCTCGCAGGTCACCACCTTCACCTTGGCCAATGGCAGCTGGCACCTGACCTTCGGCGGCGAGTTCGACCGGGTCCTTGCGCTTGGCGGCAACGACTGGCTGGACACGGGCAGCGGCAAGGACACGGTCTTTGGCGGAGCGGGCAGGGACACGGTCTTTGGCGGCCTGGGCGAGGACCTGCTTCAGGGCGAGGCGGGCGCGGACCTGATCCATGGCGGGGATGGCAACGACACGCTCACGGGCGGGATCGGCAGCGACAGGCTTTATGGCGGCGCGGGCAATGACCAGGCCCAGGGCGACGACGGCAACGACCTGATCGACGGAGGGGAGGGGAACGACACGCTGCAGGGCGGGATCGGCAACGACACGCTTTCTGGCGGCGCGGGCAATGACCTGTTGCAAGCGGGTGCGGGGCGGGATGCGTTGGATGGCGGGCTTGGCGACGATACCTATGTCGTGGGCTTGGGCCAGACGCTCGCCGCCCTGACGGATGCGGGCGGCAATGACGTCCTGATCGTGACCAGCGCACCGCAGCCCCTGGCGGCACCGGTGCATATCACCTCGCGCGCGGATCTCGGCTTGCCCCTGTTGACCGGGATCGAGACGCTGCGCTTCGACGACAAGATCAGCTTCTCGGCCTTCGATGACGTGATCGAGCTGCTGACGCTGAACCTGGCCTGGCATTCCGAACTCTCCACGTCCAATCCCGAGCTGGCCGATTGCTGGCGGCTGGGCGCGGGCAATGACAGCTTCACCGGGGCCTGGCTCTTCGATGCGGTGGATGGCGGCACCGGGGACGACCGGCTTTTCGGCATGGGCGGCGACGATCTCCTGCGCGGCGGGGCGGGCAACGACTACATCGACGGCGGCCTTGGCCGTGACACGCTGGTCGCAGGAAGCGGCCGCGACACGCTGGTCGGCGGCGAAGGGAACGACCGCTATTACATCTCGGATGCCTCGGTCCAGATCATCGAGATCGCCGCCGGGGGCGGTGAGACGATCTATACCACGGTCAGCATCGACCTGCGCAACATCCCCAATGTCGAGAGCCTGGCTGCTCTGGGCAGCGTCGGGCTCAGCCTGACCGGGACCTCGGTGATCAACCTGATCACCGGCGGCGTGGGGAACGACACGCTGGACGGGCAGGGCGCGCGGGACAGCCTGACCGGCGGCCTGGGCGATGACACCTATATCATCAACGACGCCAGGGCAGAGATCTTCGAGAATGCCAATGGGGGTATCGACACGCTCCGCACCGACTTGTCCTATGTCATGCTGCCGCTGAACATCGAGCACCTGGTCTATACGGGCAGCGGCAATTTCACCGGCAATGGCTGGTCCAGGGCGCTGTCCGTCACCTCGGGCGCGGGCAATGACACATTGAGCAACGCCCAAGCCATGTATGGCGGGGAGGGGGACGATACCTATTACGTCTCATGGTCGAGCCCGGCCATGCGTGCCTTCGAGAACGCGGATGGCGGCCACGACACCTTGCACATCAGGGCCCCGGCGAACTTCGTCCTCTGGGACAATATCGAGGACATGGTCCAGACCGGCGGCATCGCCCAGGCGCATGGCAATGCGCTGGACAACGAGATCTGGGGCTTCAATGTCGAGGGCGGCGCGGGCAATGACACGATGCACGGGACCTCGAAGGTTTCGAATATCCTAGACGGCGGCCTCGGCAACGATGTTCTGATCGGCGGGGTGGGCAATGACACTTTCGTGCTGGACAGTGTCGACGATGTCTATTCCGACACCGGCGGAACGGATGACCGGATCCGCATCGTGGTTTCTGACTTCTTCCAGCTGCAAGAGGGCATCGAAGCCGTGGAGACCCTGGGCGTCGGGGCGACGGTTGCAGGCAATGCGATTGCCGAGACCTTCTATGGCGGCGACGGAGACGATATCTTTGACGGCGGAGCCGGGGCGGACCGCCTCTTTGGCGGTGGCGGGCATGACGCCTTCTACTTCTGGGGCGCCGATCTTGTGGCCGATTACCTGCCGAGTTTCGTGGCCTTGGGCGACAGTTCGGACATCTTCCTGATCGAAGGGGGCGCGGATGGTGCCTTTGACCTGCCCGAGGGGGAGCTTGCCGCCGATGCCTTCGTGTCGCATCGCACGGGAGCACCGGATATCACCGCCCGAACCCGGTTCTACATCGACTATGCGGCTGGGAGCCTCTGGTATGACCCCGATGGCTCGGGACAGGTCTATGACGGCTTCCTCATCGCCTGGGTCAGCATGGTTGCCGCCCCCAAGATCACCGCGGACAATTTCTTCGTGATCTAGGCCCCCGGCAGGCTCAGCGCGACCTCGACCCCATCCGCCCGCCCCGGGGCCGGAGAGGTCACGCTCAAGCCCGCCCCCGCACGCTCGGCGATGGTGCGCACGATGGCGAGGCCAAGGCCCGTGCCCTGGCTGCCCTCACCCTTCTCGAACCTTTGGCCGAGGCGCGCGATATCCGTGGCCGACAGCACCGGCCCCGCATTGGTCACCGTCAGGCGATTGGCCGAAAGCGTGACCGTCACCGGCTGATCCGGGGCGCCGTGGCGGAGCGCGTTTTCCACGAGGTTGCGGGCCAGGATGCCAAGGGCATCGGGCTCGATCACCGACAGGACCGGCTCTTCGGGCAGGGCCAGGCGGCAGTCGCCGCCCTCGCGCGTGGCATCCTGCACCACGATCCGCAAAACCGCGCGAATGTCGCTGGAGGCACCCCGCATCCGCCCGCCCTCGGCCCGCGCGAGCTGCATCAGCTTCTCGGAGGTCCGCATCAGCCGTTTCAGCGTGGCCTCGATCTCGGCGGCGCGCGGGGCGGCCTCGGGCGTCTCGGCGCGCAGGCGTTGCAGCTGGGCGATGGCGCCCGCCACCGGGGTGCGCAGCTCGTGGGCGGCATGGGAGGCGAAGTTGCGCTCGGCCTCAAACCCCGCGCCCAGCCGGGTGAAAAGCCCGTTCAGGGCCTGGGTGATCGGCTGCAACTCGCTGGGCAGCCCGGTCTCGGGCAGGGGAGAGAGGTCCTGCACCCCGCGCGCCGCGACCTCGGCCCGCAGGGCGCGCAGGGGCGAAAGGCCGCGCCGCACCGCCCAGGCGATGCCCAAAAGGCTCAGCGGCAAAAGCACGACCAGGGGCAGGACAAGGCGCAGCATCAAGGCCTGGACCAGCGCCGTCCGGCCGGTCAGGGGAGCGGCCACCGAAATCGTCAGCCCGCCGCCCTCTGCCGTGTAAAGCCGATGCGTGGCGCTGTCGGAAAAGCCCGGCGCCAGGCCCGGGGGAAGGATCGCATCCGTCCCCCCGGGCGAGCGCAGGACGACCTGTCCCGCCCCGTCGCGGACGACGAAGACCTGGACCGCGCGCAGATCGTCGCGGTCGCGGTCATGCTCCTCGCGGCGCTCGTCATGGTCGTCGTCCTCGCCGTCATGCGACCTTTCGCCGAAGCCCCTGCTGGCCAGGGGCAAGAGGCGCTCGGCCGTGGCGCGCAGGTCTTCGTCAAACAGCGTGCGGATCTCGCGGCTGACGCGGTCGGCCGTCAGACCCGCCGCCAAGAGCCAGAAGAGCGTCGCCCCAAGCCCCACGATCAGCGCAAGCCGCCGCTCGATCGAGGTCATGACGGTTTCCCCAAACGGTATCCCAGGCCCCATTCGGTCTTGATCGCCCAGGCGCCCAGTTTCTTGCGCAGCCGCGAGACATGGACCTCGATCGCATTGCTTTCGACCCCGTCGCCGAAGGTGTAAAGCCGCTCTTCCAGTTGCGCCTTGGACAGGACCTGGCCCGGGCGCTGAAGGAAGGCCTCGAAGAGCACCCATTCCCGCGCGGTCAGCGTCACGGGGCGCCCCCCCAGGGTCACGCTGCGGGCGGCGAGGTCGATTTCCAGCCCGCCCAGCGAAATCAGCGGGTTGGGGTTGCCCGCATAGCGCCTTGCCACCGATCCGATTCGGGCCGAAAGCTCGGTCAGGTCAAAGGGCTTGACCAGGTAGTCATCGGCGCCCGCGTTCAGCCCCTCGATCCGGTCCGAGACCTGGTCCAGCGCGGTCAGGATGATGACCGGGGTGACATCGCCCCTCCCCCGAAGTGACCGCAGGAAGGGCAGGCCGCGCCCGTCGGGCAGCATCAGGTCCAAAAGCACCAGGTCGAAGCCCGTCGTCCGGATCGCGGCGCCCGCAAGGTCCAGCCGGGTGACCCAATCGACCGAATGGCCATCGGCGGCGATCTGGTCGCGCACGGCGGCACCAAGGACGGAGTCGTCTTCGATCAAGAGGATGCGCATGGGGTCTCCTTTGTCCCTGTGTAATGCGCGGCAAAGCTGACGGAAAGCTGAAGCAGGTTTTTGCGCCCCGTCAGGAAGTCGTCAGAACCCGGGCGCATATCGGTCTCATCGGATAGCCAAGGAGACGATCCATGAAGACCACGTCCAAGGCCCTGCTGGCCGCCATGACCCTCTTGAGCCTCGGCCTTGCGGGCCTCGCCCAGGCCCAGGCCCCCATCGCCCCCAACCTGACGGCGCCCGAGGCCCCGCTTGTTGCCGTCGACTATGACGAGGACGACGACGAGGGCGAAGGCTGGTTCAGCCACCGTCGCGGCCATGGCGACCACGAAGACCATGAGCGCGGCGACCATGACGATGACGACGATGACGACGGAGAGGGCGGTTGCCGGGGCGCGACCGATGCCGATGGCCGCTGCCAGACCGGCCAAAGCGCCTCGCCGCCCGCCAATGGGCTCTTCAACGGCGCCGCACCCAAGGCCCAGGTGAACTGAACCTCTTCGCGCCGGACATGAGCCCGGCGCGCCCTTCCAAAACCAAAGGCTTGCCATGACCACGCTTTCCCAAGTCCTCACCGCCTCCACCGCGCTTGCCGGTGCCCTTGTCCTGCCCGGCTTGGCCGAGGCCCGGCAGGTCACCCTGACGACCGAGCTGGCCAATTATGGCGGCGACGGCGCTTACCTGGCCTTCTATGTCACCGATGCCTCGGGCAAATACATGGGCTCGCTCTGGATGTCGGGGGGGCGGTCGAAGTATTACCGCCACCTCTCGGGCTGGGAACAGGCCTCGGGCGGCGATCCGGCCGAGGTCGCGGGCATCACCGGCGCCTCGGTCGGCCAGGGCCAGACCCTGACCCTGACGCTGGACCTGGCCGACAGCCTGTTTGACGCGGGCTATGTCCTGCATGTCGATGCCGCCGTCGAGCATATGCGCGACAGCCCCGACGAAATCGCCGTTCCGCTGACCGCCGCCGGGGTTTCGGCCAAGGGCGGCACCTATATCGCCAAGCTCAGCTACAAGTCCTGACATGACCCGCCCCCTGCACCGCTTCACCGGGCTGATCCTTGGCCTTTTCCTCACGGTCGTGGCGCTTTCGGGCGCCGCGCTTTCCGTCCTTCCGGCGCTGGAGAGCTGGGGGGCGGGGGGGCTGGACATGACGGCGGCAGAGCTCGTCTCCCGGGTCACCGCCGCCAATCCGGGGGTGGAAGAGATCCTCGTCTCGGCTGCGGGGCGGGTCACGGCCTATACCGCCGATGCGACGCTGGTGGTGGATCCGGTGACCGGGGCGGGCAGCCCGGTGCCCGCGCCAGGCGCCTGGGTGACCTGGGCGGAAAACCTGCACCGGTCGCTGTTCCTTGGCGATGCGGGGCGGATCGCGGTGGCGGTGCTGGCGGCGGCCATGCTGGGGCTGTCGGCCACCGGCCTGCGGCTCCTGGCGCGGCGGGCGGGGGGCTGGCGCGCGGTGCTGGCGCCGCAAAAGGGTCGGGGCTGGGCGCGGACCCATGCCGAGGTCGCCCGTGCGGCGGCCCTGGCCCTGGTCCTTTCCTCGCTGACCGGGCTTTGGATGACGGCCTCGACCTTCGACCTTTTGCCCGCTGCCGAAAGCCCGGATTTCCCGGCCCAGGTCTCGGGCCTGACCGGGGCGGCGCTGCCCCTGGACTTCCCCGCCAGCCAATTGCGCGACCTGACCTTCCCGCGTGACGCGCAGGACGCCTTTGCCCTGACCACGACCGAGGGTTCGGGCTATATCGACCAGGGCACGGGCGCGACCCTGGCCTGGGTGGCCCCGACCTGGGCCGACCGTGTCTCGGCCTGGGCGCAGCTCTTGCACACCGGGCAGGGCGCCGCCGTCCTGGGGCTGGTCCTGGGCCTGGCCGCCCTGACGACGCCCTTCCTCGCGGTCTCGGGCGCCCTGATGCGCAGCCTGGGCCGCCGCCAGAGCTTTGCCTCGGCCCAGGCCGCCGACACGGTCATCCTTGTGGGCTCCGAGGGCGGCTCGACCTGGGGTTTCGCCCAGACCCTCGCCCGGGCGCTGAGGGCCAAGGGCGGCCAGCCGCATCTGGCCCCGCTGTCCGATTTCGCGCCCGAGACCTGGCCCCAGGCCAAGCGCCTCCTGGTCCTGACCGCGACCTATGGCGACGGCGAGGCCCCCGCCTCTGCCGGGGATGTCCTCTCGCGGATCAAGACCCTGCCCAAGGCACCAGCCATCCCCCTCGCCGTCCTGGGCTTCGGCGACCGCTCCTTCCCGCGCTTCTGCGCCTTTGCCGAAGAGCTGGCCGCCGCCGCCCATGCCAAGGGCTGGCCGCGCCTGATGCCCCTGGCCTCGGTCGACCGCCAATCGGCGCAGGACTTCGCCCGCTGGGGCCGCGACCTTGGAGCGGCCCTGGGGATGGAGCTGAGCCTTGACCACGAGGCCCCCTTGCCGGCCACCGACCGCCTGGCCCTGATCTCGCGCCGCGACTATGGCGCCGACTTGCAGATGCCCGCCGCCATCCTGCGCTTTGCTGCGCCCAAGCGGGGCCTTTGGGCTCGGCTGACCGGGCAGGGTGCGTTCCAGCCCGGCGACCTCTTGGGGATCCTCCCCGAGGGCTCGACCGTGCCGCGCTTCTATTCCCTGGCCTCGGGGTCACGGGATGGCTTCGTGGAGATCTGCATCCGCAGGCATGAGGGCGGCCTTTGTTCGGGCCAGCTTCACGCCATGAAGCCCGGCGACCAGGTCCGCGCCTTTGTCCGGCCGAACCCGGCCTTCCATGCGGGGGACCGCCCCTTGATCCTGATCGGCGCGGGCACCGGGATCGGGCCCCTGGCCGGGATCATAAGGGGCGCCCGCCAGCCCGCGCGGCTCTTCTTCGGGATGCGCCATGCCGCCAGCGATTACTACTATGCCGAGGACCTGGCCGAGTGGCAGGCCCAGGGCCGCCTGACCGGCCTGCACCTGGCCTTTTCCCGTGGCAACCGCCCGCATTACGTCCAGGACGCCCTGCGGCTCGAGGCCGAGGCCCTGCGCGAGGCGGTGGCCAGGGGCGCCCGGATCATGGTCTGCGGCGGGCGCGAGATGGGGGCAGGCGTGCGCGCCACGCTCTCCGACATCCTCTCGCCCCTGACGCTGGACCGACTGGCCAAGGAGGGCCGTTATGCGGAAGACACCTATTAAGACGAACGGCGCGACCATGGGCACCCGCTGGCAGGCGCTGACCCAGGACCCCGTGCCCCAGGAGGCCCTGCAAGCCGCGGTGGAGGAGATCGATGCCCAGATGTCGCTCTGGCGGGCGGACAGCGACCTCTGCCGGCTGAACGCCGCCGCGCCCGGGGTCTGGGTGGACCTGCCCGCGCATCTGATGACCGTGCTTGAGGCGGGGCTCGGCATCGGGCGCGCCAGCGGTGGGGCCTTTGACATCGGCCTCGGCGATGCGGTGGCGGCCTGGGGCTTCGGGCCCGGTGCGGCCTCCGAGGCGGCCATCCGCGCCGCCCGCCATGCCCGAAGCCCGGCCCATGAGCTTCTGGAGCTCGACCCCGCCCGGGGCCGCGCGATGAAACACGCCCCCCTCTCGGTCGATCTGAACGGCATCGCCAAGGGCTATGGCGTCGACCGCCTGACCGAGGTGGCAAAGGCCCATGGCGTGACCTCGGGCCTTTTCGCCATCGACGGAGAGCTGCGCGCCATCGGTCCGCGCGCCTTCCCCGTCGCCGTCGAGGCCCCCCTCGTGGGCCACCGCGCCGCCCATTCGCTCTTGGGCCTGACCGATGCCGCCGTGGCAACCTCGGGCACCTATCGGCATTTCGTCACGGTCCAGGGCCGCCGCCTGTCGCATCTGATCGACCCTGCCACCGGGGCGCCCCTGCTGAACCCGCCCGACCAGGTGACGGTGCTGGCCAAGGACTGCATGTCTGCCGATGCCTGGGCCAAGGTCTTCATGGTGCTGCCGCAAGACCGCGCCCTGACCCTGGCCGCGCTGAACGGGGTCTCGGTCCTGAGCCTTGGGGCCAGGCCCTATGCGACCGGGGTCTTCGCCGCCTGAAGCCAGAGGCGCAGGGCCTCGACGGCCTCGGGCTCGTCGAGGAAGGGCATATGGCCGCGCCCCGGCACCTCGGCCGCGATCAGGTCGGGGCGGCGGCGTTGCATCTCAAGAAGGGTCTCCGCCGACAGAAGATCCGACCCCGCGCCCCGGATCACCGCCAGGTTGGCGGGCAGGAGGTCGTAAAGTGGCCAGAGGTCGGGCAGGGGGGCATCGAAAGCGGCGAGGAAGGCCTCGCGGAGGGCGGGGTCATAGTTCAGCCCCAGGCTCCCGTCGGGCCGCAGGAAAAGCCGCTCGGCTTCCGTCCGCCAGCGCGCCATGGGCACATCGGAGAACCCCGGGCCCCGCGACAGGGCCTCCGCTGCAGCCTCGAGGCTCGTGGGCGTCCGGCCGAGGTAATCCCCGATCCGCGCCAAGCCCTGCCGCTCGATCACTGGCCCGATATCGACGAGGCAGAGGCTCGCCACCCGCCCCTGCGCCGCCATGACCATCCCCAAAAGCCCCCCGCGTGAGGCGCCGATGACATGGGCGCGTCCAATCCCCAGGTGGTCGAGCAAAGCCACCGCATCCGCCGCCTCCTGCGGGACCGTATAGGGCGGGGTCCAGTCCGACAGCCCCCGACCCCGCGAGTCCAGCCGGATCAGCCGCAGCCCCAGCCCCGTGAGCGTATCGAAATCCCGACCCTCCCGCGTCAGGCCCGCAAGGCAGAGAACCGGCAGCCCCTCGCCCTCATCCCGGTAATGCAGCCGGACCCCGCCCGTCGTGAATTCCATGACCTCTCCTTTTCGCCCAGTCTAGCGCAGTCCGGGCCCCGCAAAAGCCTTTTGCCGCTTTTCCCCGGGGCGAAATCGGCCCATAAAGACCGCGGCCCACGTTAAAGCGTTATGTCGGAGGAACCTATGTCCAGCAAACTTGACCAACTTCGCCAGATGACCGTCGTGGTCGCCGATACCGGCGATATCGACGCCGTGCGCCGCCTGGCCCCCCAGGACTGCACCACCAATCCCTCGCTCGTGCTGAAGGCGGTGCAAAGCCCCGCCATGGCCGAGCGCGTGACCGAGACCGTGGCGCGTCTGAAGGGCGTGGCCAACCCGGTCGAAGCCATCATCCTCGACCTGACCATCGCGCTCGGCACCCAGCTTGCGGGCATCGTCCCGGGCCGGGTCTCGACGGAAGTCGATGCGCGCCTCTCCTTCGACAAGGCGGCCTCCATCGCCAAGGCCCATCAGCTGATCGAGGCCTATGCCAAGGCGGGCGTGGGCAAAGACCGCATCCTGATCAAGCTGGCCTCGACCTGGGAAGGCATCCAGGCCGCGCGCGAGCTGGAGAAGGCGGGCATCCAGTGCAACCTGACGCTTTTGTTCTCGATGGCCCAGGCCAAGGCCTGTGCGGACGCGGGCGCCTTCCTGATCTCGCCCTTCGTCGGGCGGATCACCGATTGGTTCACCAAGGCCACCGGCCAGACCTATACGCCCGAGACCGATCCGGGCGTCCTGTCGGTGCGCCGCATCTATGATCACTACAAGGCGCACGGCATCCCGACCGTGGTCATGGGCGCAAGCTTCCGCAACCCCGGCCAGATCGAGGCGCTGGCGGGCTGCGACCGGCTGACCATCTCGCCCGATCTTCTGGCGAAGCTGGGTGAGGACATGGGCGATCTGCCGCGCAAGCTGACCGCCGGGGCGGCGGGGGCGGCAGCGGCGCCGACCTCGGAAGAGGCCTTCCGCTGGGAGCACAACGAGGACGCCATGGCCACCGAGAAGCTCGCCGAGGGGATCCGCAACTTCAACCTTGACGCGATCAAGCTGGAGAAGATGATCGCCGAGAAACTGGCCTGAGAGGGAGGCCCCGGATCAAGTCCGGGGCAGCCCGTCGCGGGTGTGGAATGCAACGCCAGGAGGGTGTGATGGCCAAGGGACTGAACAAGCGCAAGGACGTGAAGAAGCCCAAGAAAGAGGTCGCGGCCAAGGCGGCGGTCTCGGCGGTCAAGCTGACCTCCAAGCCCAAGGACTGACCCCGGGTCCAAGGTTCGGACCGCTCCGGGACCTGCGCGCGGGTCCCGGACCTCTGCACGGGGGATGCGATGGATTACAGCTGGCGCCAGGACCCCGAGGTTCCGGCCTTTGACGATTCCGTCCCCGTTGCGGTGATGGATGCCGAATGCGCCATCTGCTCCTTTGGCGCGCGGATGATCCACCGGCTCGACCGCTCGGGCCGGGTGCGGATCTGCCCGGTCCAGAGCCCGCTGGGCGCGGCGCTCTTGCGCCACCACGGGTTCCAGCCGCGCGACCCCTCCTCCTGGCTTTACATCGACCGGGGCCGCGCCCATGCCGATTTCGACGCGGTCATCCATGCCGGGGAGAGCTTCGGCGGCTTTGGCCGGCTGACCTCGGTCCTGCGGCTGATCCCCAAGCGCCCGCGCGACTGGCTTTATGCGCGGCTCGCCCAAAACCGCTACAGGATCTTCGGGCGGGGCGACCTCTGCGGTCTGCCCGATCCGGGGCTCCAGGCGCGGATATTGCGGGGCTGAGGCGGCAGGCGGGCTTCACCCCGCCGCGTCTAGTCCTTCACCGTCTCCATCGCCACATAGGTCGAGGTCCCCGCCACATGGGGCAGGGCGGAAATCCTCTCGCCCAGGACCCGGCGATAGGCCTGGATGTCGCTGGTCCGCACCTTCAAGAGATAGTCGAAGCGGCTGGCGATCATGTGGCATTCCTCGACCTCGGGCACCGCAAGCACCGCGCGGTTGAAGGCCTGGAGCGCCGCCTCGCGGGTGTCCGACAGCCTGACCTCGACGAAAGCGACATGGGCCTGCCCCATGGCCACGCGGTCGAGCCGCGCCCCATAGCCCCGGATCACGCCCGAGGCCTCCAGCCGCTTGATCCGCGCCTGGACCGGGCTTTTCGAGAGCCCCACCCGCGCGCCGATCTCGGCGGCCGAGAGCCGCCCCTCGCCCTCCAGCACGGCCAGGATGGCAAGGTCAAAGCTGTCCAGGTCGTTTGGCATGTCATGACCCCTCATTTCAGGCCAAACGGCCTGCGAAAACCCACAGCCCGGGAAAATCGCCCGGATGTTCCCTGATATACTGGCTGAAACAGCATGGGAAGCATCATGGACGCCCTGACCATCCTCCGCCACGGCACCCTGGCCGATGAAGCCACCCTGACCGCCGCGAACCTCTCCCTCGCCGCGCTGGACGCAGGCGCCCGCGCCGCCATCACGAGGGACGCCGCCGCCCTCGTCGCCCGCATCCGTTCCAGCGCGAAACCCGGGCTGATGGAGGTCTTCCTGGCCGAATATGGGCTTTCCACCGACGAGGGCATCGCGCTGATGTGCCTCGCGGAGGCCCTTCTCCGCGTCCCCGATGCCCCCACGATGGACGCCCTGATCGAGGACAAGATCGCCCCGGCCGATTGGGGCCGCCACCTGGGGCGCTCCTCCTCCTCGCTGGTGAACGCCTCGACCTGGGCGCTGATGCTGACCGGCAAGGTGCTGGAGGACCGCGAGCCCGGCATCGTCGCCCATCTGAAGGGCGCGATGAAACGCCTGGGCGAGCCCGTGATCCGCACCGCCGTCTCGCGCGCCATGAAGGAGATGGGCCGCGCCTTTGTCCTGGGCGAGACGATCCAGGCCGCGATGGACCGCGCCCGCGAGCTGGAATCCAAGGGTTACACCTACAGCTACGACATGCTGGGCGAGGCCGCGCGGACCGAAGCCGATGCCCACCGCTATCACCTGTCCTATTCCGCCGCGATCACCGCCATTGCGCGTGCCGCCACCCATGGCGACATCCGCACCAACCCGGGGATTTCGGTCAAGCTCTCCGCGCTCCACCCCCGCTATGAAGTCGCCCGCCGCGCGCAGGTGATGGAGGAGCTGGTCCCCCGCCTCGCCTCGCTGGCGGGCCTCGCCAAGGCGGCAGGCCTCGGCCTGAACATCGACGCGGAGGAGGCCGACCGCCTGACCCTCTCGCTCGAGGTCATCGAAGCGGTGCTCTCGGACCCCTCGCTGAAGGGTTGGGACGGGTTTGGCGTCGTGGTCCAGGCCTATGGGCGGCGCGCGGGTGCGGTGATCGACTGGCTTTACCAGACCGCAACGCGCCTTGACCGCAAGATCATGGTCCGCCTCGTGAAAGGCGCCTATTGGGATGCCGAGATCAAAAGGGCGCAGGTCATGGGCCTCACCTCCTTCCCGGTCTATACGCGCAAGGAGGCTACCGATGCCTCCTATATGGCCAATGCGCGCAAGCTCTTGGGAATGACCGACCGCATCTATCCGCAATTCGCCACCCACAATGCCCATACCGTCGCCGCCGTCCTGCATATGGCGGAAGGCCTGCCGAAAGGCGCCTATGAGTTCCAGCGCCTGCATGGCATGGGAGAGCGGCTCCACGACCTGGTCCTGACCGAACGCGGCACGCGCTGCCGGATCTATGCGCCGGTGGGCGCCCACCGCGACCTTTTGGCCTATCTCGTGCGCAGGCTGTTGGAGAACGGCGCCAATTCCTCCTTCGTCAACCAGATCGTCAATGCCGAGATCCCGCCGGAAAAGGTCGCAGCCTGCCCCCTGACCGCGATGGAGACCCCGCGCAAGCAGCCCGTGACCTCCGGCCCCGATCTCTTCGCCCCCCGCCGCAATTCGCGCGGCTTCGACCTGAGCGATGCCACCGACCTGGCCGCCATCGAGGCTGCCCGCGCCCCCTTCCGCGCCACGATCTTCGAGGCGGGCCCCCGCCTTGCGGGCGCCGTGCAAGGGGACAAGCGGCTGGGCGTGCCCAACTCCGCCGATGGGAGCCTGACGGGCCATGTCGTGACCGCCTCCCTGGCCGATGTCGAGACCGCGCTGACGGCGGCCACCCCCTGGGGCGCGCCCAACCGCGCCGAGGTCCTGAACCGCGCCGCGGACCTTTACGAGGCGAATTTCGGCGCCATCTTCGCGCTTTTGGCGCGGGAGGCGGGCAAGACCCTGCCCGATGCGGTGGCTGAACTGCGCGAGGCGGTGGATTTCCTGCGCTATTACGCAGGCGGAACCCAAGGCACCCCGCGCGGGGTTTTCGCCTGCATCTCGCCCTGGAACTTCCCGCTGGCGATCTTCACGGGCCAGGTGGCGGCGGCCTTGGCCTCGGGGAACGCGGTCCTGGCCAAGCCGGCCGAGCAGACGCCGCTGATCGCGGCCCTGGCCGTGGACCTCTTGCACCAGGCGGGGGTGCCAAGGGCCGCCTTGCAGCTTCTGCCCGGCGATGGCGCGGTGGGGGCGGCGCTCACGCGGGATGCGCGGGTGAAGGGCGTGGCCTTCACCGGCTCGACCGAGACGGCTCTGTTGATCCGGCGGTCCATGGCCGCGCATCTCGACCCCGGTGCGCCGCTCATCGCCGAGACCGGGGGCTTGAACGCCATGCTGGTGGATTCGACGGCCTTGCCCGAACAGGCCGTGCGCGACGTGATCGCTGCGGCCTTCCAGAGCGCCGGTCAAAGGTGCTCGGCGCTCCGCTGCCTTTACCTGCAAGAGGATATCGCCCCCCATGTCCTGACCATGCTGCAGGGCGCGATGGAGACCCTGTCCTTGGGCAACCCCTGGGGGCTCGAGACCGATATCGGCCCGGTGATCGATGCCGAGGCGCAGAAGGGGATTGCCGATTACATCGCAGCGGCCCGCAACGAGGGGCGGGTCCTGGCCGAACTTACCGCGCCGAAAGGGGGGAGCTTCGTGGCCCCGGTGGTCCTGAAGGTCAAGGGCATCGCGCAGATGCCGCGCGAGATCTTCGGCCCCGTCCTGCATGTGGCGACCTTCAAGGCGGGCGAGATCCCTGCGGTCATCGCTTCGATCAATGCGACGGGTTATGGGCTGACCTTCGGTCTTCACACCCGGATCGACGACCGGGTGCAAGAGGTGGTCTCAAACGTCCATGTCGGCAATGTCTATGTGAACCGCAACCAGATCGGGGCGGTGGTGGGGTCTCAGCCCTTCGGCGGCGAGGGGCTCTCGGGCACCGGTCCCAAGGCAGGCGGGCCGCATTACCTGGGCCGTTTCGTGACGGGGGCCCTGCCGACTGTGGGGGGGGCGCCCGAGGCGGCGAGCGGCGCCCTGCCGACTGCGGGGGGCGCGCGCGTGGCGGGGGGCTCTTTGGCGGCCAGCGCGGCGCAGGTGGCGGCGGCGGTCCTGCGCGCCCTGGACCTTCCCGGACCCACGGGGGAGTCGAACCGCCTGACGCTGATCGCGCGGGCTCCGCTTTTGTGCTTGGGGCCGGATGTGGCGGGCCAGGTGGCGGCGGTTGGGGCCTTGGGGGGGCGGGGCGTCGCGGCGGAGGGGCTGGAGCCCAAGGCGCTGGAGCGGCTCGAGGGCTTTTCGGGCGCGCTGTGGTGGGGCGAGGCGGACCAGGCCCGGGCCTATGTCCAGGCCCTGGCCGCGCGGCAGGGACCGATCCTGCCGCTGATCACCGGGGCGCCCGACCTTGGCCATGTGCTGCAGGAGCGGCATATCTGCATCGACACCACGGCCTCGGGCGGCAATGCGCAGCTTCTGGCGGAGGTCGGGGGCGACTGAGCGGCGTCAAGCGGAGCGGGCCCCATGGGGGCCCGCAAGCGGTCATCTCGCCTCTGGGCCTGCGGCCCAACCGTCTCGGGTCTCGGGCTCATCCGGGGGGAATGGTCACGCCGCAGTTGTCACAGGGCCCCGGGCAGTCAATCGGCGTGAGGAGGGCGCTGGACAGCAAAGCGCCTTCGTCATGCGCCTTGGCTCTGTCCTCTGCCCCATGATCCAGGATCTTGCCCGGCGGGATTGCGACCCGGGGCGCAGCGGATCGGCAGGTCGTGGTCCCGGGGGAAGGGGCACTCTGGAGAGATTGCGGCCCGGGGCGCAGGGCTCCATGTCCCGACCTGGGCCCCTGCGCTCACCAATGCGGCGGGCGGACATTGGCGGCGGGGGCCTCGTGACCCATGGCTTCCCGTTCCGCCTCGCGTTCGGCCAGAAGCGTCGAGAGCCGCGTCAGGCGGTCGATCTCGCGGGCTTGGGCGGCGACGACATCGGACAGGTCTTCGACCGCCCGGATCAGATGCGCCATTCGCTCTTCCATTGCATCCAGGCGTTCCATCATCCGTCCTTCATTGGTCCAGGAATATCCACGGGGTTTCCAAAGGGGCGCCTGCGCCCCTTTGGTTGGGGGGCTCGGGGGGCGAAAGCCCCCCGATCTGGGGGGTGCGGGGGGGCTGCAAGCCCCCCCGCCCTGGGCGACCGGCCGAAGGCCGGGCGCAATCCCTCAATTCGTCTTGCGCGTCGGCAAAAACGGCAGGGGCGCCACCGGGACCCCCTCTTCCAGAAGCGCGATGGCCTCTTCGGGCCGCGCCTCGCCATAGATCGCCCGCTCGGGCGCATCGCCCGCATGCATGGCCCGCGCCTCGGTCACGAAATTCATGCCGACATATTCCGAATTCTCCTCGACCCTGCGGCGCAACTCCGCCAGGGCGGCCTCGCGCTGGGCGAGGTCGGCGGCCCGCGCCGTGCCATGCGCCACCTGAGGCGCCATCAGCGCCTTGTCCACCTCGGTCGCGCCGCAGTCCGGGCAGGACAGATGCCCGGCCCGGCGCAGCCCCTCAAAGGCCTCGCCCGACTGGAACCAGCTTTCGAACCCGTGCCCCTTCGGGCATTTCAGCGTGTAACGGATCATTTGCGACCCAATCCCGACTTCTGTTTGCACCCTGCATGGCGCCAAGGGTTCCGCCATGGCCCCAGCATGAGACATGGAGTTTACCGAAAAGTTTCACGACCCGAAAGGCCACCCGACCCCGCCTCGGACGTCAGGCCTTGAGCCCCTTGCGATGCCGCGCCGCGGGGGCCAGAAGCCCGGGGTCCTGGGCCAGGGCCACGAGGAGCTCCGCCAGCCCCGCCTCGGCCACCAGGCCCGCCGCCTCTTCGGCGCCGAACCACTTGCGCCGCCGCTCCTTGCGCTCGGGCCAGCGCGCCTTCACCTCGCGCTGCCGCAGGGGATAGACCGTCACGCAGCAAGACCGGACCGAGCGGTCATTCAGCACCTTGTCATAGACGAAACGCCCCAGCGGATCGCCCGAGACCTTGCCAAGCGCCCCGGCCTCTTCCCAGGCCTCGCGCGCGGCCACCTCCTCGGGCGCGAGGCCCGCCATCGGCCAGCCCTTGGGGATCACCCAGCGCCGCGTCTCGCGCGAGGTCACCATCAGGACCTCGACCCTTCCCTTCTTCAGCCGCCAGCACAGCGCCGCCATCTGCCCCAGCGCCGCAGGCGATACGGGAGACAGGTGAGGACCGGGTTCGTCAAAGGCAATGGACATGAGGCTGCTCGATCGCACTGTACATGGAGCGCTTCTCAGTCCGGCGCCCCTGTCGTCACTGTGGCAGGTTGTCGCGCTTGTGCAAGCCCGCTTGCGTCACTTTTTGCGTTCCGGGCCCAGGATCGCGGCCCGCAGGGCGGTCAAAAGCGCCTCTCCTCCCGCTGTCGTGCTCAAACTGCGTGCAGCTTCGGCCATGCGGTCCTGCGTCGCGCCATCCAGACCCCTCAGCGCCTCGGGCCCCCAGACCCTGGCCCCGCCGACGGCGTCGAGGCCCGCATAGGTCGCGGCAAAATTCGCCACATGCGGCCCGTGCAGGATGGCCGCGCCATGGGCCAGGGGCTCCCAGGGCGTATGGCCGCCCTTATCCACCAGCGAGCCGCCGACGAAACAGGCCCCCGCCATCGCATACCAAAGCGGCATCTCGCCCAGGGTGTCGGCCAGGTAGACCCGCTTGCCCGGCGTCAGCGGGATTCCCGCCCCGGCCGAGCGCCGGGAGAAGGCCAGACCCCGGGCAGCGATCAGGCTTGCGATCTCGTCGCCGCGCCTTGGATGGCGAGGGGCGATGATCAGCAGGGTGAAATCCGAGGCCATGAAGGCGTCAAGCAGGGGCCCATCCTCGCCCGCATGGGTCGAGGCCGCAAGAAGCACCCCGGCGCGCTCGGCCCTGGGGCGGGGAGGGGCGAGGCGGCTGCGCGCCATGGCCTCGGCCTTGAGGTCGCAGGGCGGCAGCCAGCCCGAAACGCCAAGCGCCCTGAGCCGCGCCTCCGACCCCGCATCCTGGGCCGAAGCCAGGGTGACATGGCTCAGGAACCCGGCGCCTGCGCCGCCCCAGAACCGCGCCGAGCGCCTGGACATCCGCGCCCCCACCAGGGCGATGGGCAGACCCTGCAAGTGGCGGAAGCGGGCGGGCCAGAACTCTCCCTCGAGATTGACGAAGGCCCTGGGGCGGCCGAAGCGTCTGAGCGCCCCAGGAAGGTCGAGGGGGGCGAGGCTGGTCGTGACGCCGGGCAGGCTCTGCCGGACCAGGGCGCGCCCGGTGACGGTCGAGGCGGTGACATGGACGGGATGCTCTGCGGCCAGGGCCTCGATGACCCAGCGGGCCGACGTAAGCTCTCCATTCGAGGCGCCATGGACCCAGATGGCGCCATTCGGTCCAACGGCGCCGCGTCGCTCGGCGAAATCGGCCCAGGTCTCGCGCCCGGTCAGGGCCCGCCAGAGGGCCAGGCCCAGCATGAGCCGGGGCGCGGTCCAGAGGAGGAGGCGGAGAAGGAGGGTCATGGCGCAGGCTTACCCCGGGAAGCGCGCCATGGGAATGCGCTTTGGCGCCGGGGGCGGTGCTGCCGACTGGACCCTTTGCGCCAGCTTGGCGCCCGCGCCCTGCCGACTGTTGGCGCCTAGGCTCTGCCGACTGCACCGGCGCGCTTTTCCGTCGTGCCGCAGCCCCGCCGACTGGACCACGGGCCCGGGCGGCACGGTCTTGGCGGGACAAGGGGCTGGGGAAGGCAGGGTCCGGAGGTCCTGCGGATCGAGATGACGGGGGCGAGAGGTGATCGGACGGGAAATCACAGGGTCAAGACGTTGACAGGCCAAGAAGCGACTGGGTCAGGAAGCTACCGGGGCAGGACTTTGCCGGGCCAGGAGGTTGCCGGGTCGGGAAGCTACCGTTTCAGGAAGTTACCGGGTCAGGACGTCACCAGGGCAGTCAATCAGGCCAATCAACCAGGGGCGCAAGGTCATGGACCCGCGCTCTCAGGTCAGCGCTCAAAAGCCCCACCTCACAGCAGCGGAGGCCGTTGCCCCGGCCAATCCGTCGCCAGGTGCCAGGCCTGCCCCATGGCCAGCACCGCCGCGTCCGACCCCATAGGCCCCGCCAGCTGCATCCCCATCGGCAGGCCCTGCGCCCCAAAGCCCACCGGCAGCGACAGGCAGGGCAGGCCTGCCAGCGAGACCGGGATCACCACCTCCATCCAGCGGTGATAGGTGTCCATCCGGGCGCCCGCGATCTCAGTCGGCCATCTGACATCGACGGCAAAGGGCCAGACCTGGGCAGTCGGCAGGGCCAGCGCGTCGAAGCGTTCAAACAGCCGCGCCACCTCGGCATACCACCGCGACCGGATCACGCTGGCCCGATAGACCTGCTCGGCGCTCATCCCCTTTCCGGCCTCGATCTCCCACAGCGTCTCGGGCTTGATCATCGCCCGCTTGGCCGGGTCCGAGAACAGCTCGGCAAAACCATTGGCGTTCAGCATGGCCCGCAGCGTCACCCAGGCGCTCCAGAGGTCGCCCGCCGGGAAGGGCGGCGCCACCTCCTCGACCATGGCGCCCATCTCCTCCATCTGCGCGAGCGCCGCCCGGCAGATCTCCAGGATCCCGGGCTCCATCGCATAGGCCCCGCCCCAATCGCCCAACCAGGCGATGCGCTTGCCCCTCAGCGAGGCCCGCTCCAGGGCGCCCGTGAAATCCCCAGGCTCCCGGCCAAAGGGCACCTCGGGGTTCACCCCCGCCTGGACCGCCAAGAGCCGCGCCACATCCTCGATCGTCCGCCCCATCGGGCCCTCGGTCGCCAGGGTGGCCAGGAAAGCCTCCCCCTCGGCATCGGCAGGCACCAGCCCCCAGCTCGGCCGAAAGCCGTAAACGTTGCAGAACCCGGCCGGGTTGCGCAGGGAGCCCATCATGTCCGACCCATCCGCCACCGGCAGCATCCGCGCGGCCAGCCCCGCCGCAGCGCCCCCCGACGAGCCCCCGGCCGTGCGCCCCAGGTCATAGGGGTTGCGCGTCGCGCCAAAGACCGGGTTGAAGCTCTGCGAGCCATGCCCCCATTCCGGCGTGTTGGTTTTTCCGATGAAGATCGCCCCCGCGGCCCGCATCCGGGCGGCCAGAAGATCATCCTTCACCGGCACGAAATCCTTGTAGATCGGCGAGCCCCAGGTCGTCCGCAAGCCCTTGGTCGCGCACAGATCCTTCACCGCCAGCGGCAGCCCATGCAGCCAGCCCCCAACCCCATCATCCGCCGCCCGCGCCTCGGCCATCAACGCATCCGCATCGCGCAGCGACACCACCGCATTCACCGCGCCATTGACCGCTCCGATCCGCGCCAAATGCGCAGCCATGACCTCCGACGGCGCAAAGTCCCGCGCCGCAATCCCCCGGCTCAGATCCGAGGCCGACATCTCCCAAAGCTCCATCACGGCCCTTTCAACTTGGTCCAAATACTCGGGGAGAGTGTGAGAGGGGCAAAGTCCCTCTCACGCGGGAAGGGGGGTATGGGGGGGAGGGCAAGGCCCTCCCCCCCATTCGGGCGACGCCGTCAGGCGGCGCAACTCACTTCTGCAGTTCGGTCCAGATCGCCGTGATATAGTCCTGGGCCTTGCCGGTGCAGGTCTTCAGGAAGACGCCCTTGGATTTCAGCTCTTCCGGGATGACGATCTCGGGCGCGTCCTTCATGTCGGCCGGCATGAACTCTTCCGACCCCGCGATGCCGTTGCCATAGCGGGCAAAGGCCGAGATCAGCGCGGCATTTTCCGGGAGCGCGATGAAGTCGAGGAACTTGTAGGCCTCTTCGACGTTCTTCGCATCCGACAGAAGCATCACCTGGTCCATGAAGATCGGGAAGCCTTCGCGCGGCAGGCCGAAGCTCACATCCGGATTGGCCAGGCGCGAGCGGAACATGGCGCCGTTCCAATAGACCGTCGCCTTGACGTCATTCGAGGACATCTTCTCGGTCATGCCATAGTCCATCGAGACCCACTTGGGCTTGGCCTCCAGGAGCTTGTCGCGGACCTTCTTCATCAGCTCGGCATCCTCCGAGCAGGGCTGGCCGCCCAGGTACATCGTGGCCATGGCCAGGACGTCGTTCATCTCGGGCGTCACGTTGATCTTGCCCGCGACTTCCGCCGGCGGGTCCAGCCAGATGGCCGAGGTGTTGATATCGCCCGCATAGAGCGTCTTGTTCATGCCGATGCCGGTGGTGCCCCACTGCCACGGGATCGAGAACTTCCGGCCGGGGTCATAGTCGACATTCATCCACTCGGGCGCGATATTGCCGTGATGCGGGATCTTGGACAGGTCCAGCTCCTGCACGAGGCCCTTTTCGACATAGATCGGCACATAGTTTGCCGAGGGCACGACCAGGTCGAAGCCCGAACCACCCGCCTCGATCTTGGCGAGTGCCGTGTCGTTGCTGTCATAATCCGTGACGGTGACCTTGATCCCGGTCTCCGCTTCGAATTTCGCCAAGAGCTCGGGCGAGGTATAGTCGCCCCAGTTGTAGAGCTGCAATTCGCCCTCGGCCTGGGCCATGGCCGTCAGGCCCATCAGCATCGCCGTCGCCGTCAGAAGGTTCTTCATCGTTTACTCCCTGTTGTGTCAGTCTTTTTTCCGTGTCAGCGCCATGAAGGCCACCAGCATCACCACGGTCAGCCCCAGAAGCATGGTCGAGATCGCATAGACCTCGGTCGAAACCTGTCGGCGGATCTGGCCCAGCATATAGGTGGGCAATGTGTCCTGGCCTGCCGATTTCACGAAGACGGTGATCACCACGTCATCCAGTGACGTGACGAAGGCCAGCATCATCCCCGCCAGGATCCCCGGCAAGAGCAGGGGAAAGGTCACCCGCCGGAAAGTGGCGAAGGGCGTGGCGTAAAGATCGGCGGCCGCGGTCTCCAGCGTCAGGTCCATGCTCTCCAGCCGTGCCCGGATCGGCAGATAGGCAAAGGGGATGCAGAAGGCCGAATGGGCCAGCACGAGGTAGCCCATGCCCTGGTATCCCAGCGTCACCTTGAACCAGGCGAAGAAGATCAGCAAAGCCACCGCCGTCACGATTTCCGGCACCATCAGGGGCTGGTTGATCATGACATAGATGAAGGTCTGGCCCTTGAACCTGGCCCGCCGCGTCGTGCCGAGCGCCGCCATGGTCGCCACCACGGTCGAGATCACGGCGGCCACCGCCGCAAGCCACAGGCTGCGGATCGTCGAATCCTTGACCTGGTCGTTCTCCCAGGCCTTGGCGAACCAGTGCAGGCCGAAGCCCTCCCAATGCGCCAGGTCCTCGCCCGCGTTGAAGGAGTAGAAGACCAGGATCACCAGGGGCAGGTAGAGCGCCGCAAAGACCGCCATGGCGATGGGGGTGAAGCCGGGCAGGTGGCTGATGGGCCTAGCCATGGCGCACCTCGCGGTTGGCAAAGCGCACATAGACCAAGAGCGCGGCCGTCACGATCACCAGAAGCGTCACCGACAGCGCCGCGCCCAGGGGCCAGTTCCGACCCTGGCCGAATTGCAGCTCGATGAAATTGCCGATCATCATCTGCTTGCCGCCGCCCAGGATGCGCGGCGTGACATAAGCCCCCAGCGCCGGGACGAAGACCAGGATCGAGCCCGCGATGATCCCCGGTTTCACCACCGGCACGATGATCCGCCGCAGCACCTGGAACCGCGTGGCGTAAAGGTCGTATCCCGCCTCCAGGAGCCGCATGTCGAAACGGTCGATGGCGGCGAAGAGCGGCAGGACCATCAGCGGCAGGTAGACATAGGTCATGCCGATGAAGACCGCCGTATCGGTGTAGATGATCTGCAAGGGCTGGTCGATCAGCCCCAGGCCGATGAGGATATTGTTCAAAAGCCCCTCGGCCCGGATGATCTCGTTGATGGCCAGGGTGCGGATCAAAAGGTTGGTCCAGAAGGGGATCGTGATCAGGAAAAGCCAGAGCGCCCTTTGCCTCTGCGGCCGTGTCGCGATGAACCAGGCGGTGGGAAAGCCCACGGCAAAGGTGAAGATCGTGGTCAGAAGGCTCAGGTTGACCGACCGCAGGAGGATGGAAAGATGGGCGTCCTCCAGCCGCAGGGTGTCGTCGAAGACATCGCGGGTGAAGAGGATCCCGGTCCAGGCGTCGAAGGAAAAGCCCCATTCGACATTGCCATATTCGCCCGGAAGGAGGAAGGAATAGACCACCATGATCAAAAGCGGCCCGACGGCCGCCACGGCCAGGAGCACCAGCGCGGGCAGCGACAGAAGCCAGCCGCCGCGCACGGTCTTGGCCGCCAGGGCGGCCTCGGCCTGCGAGGGCCCGGAGAGGGGCGCCCCGCTCATTCCTCCAGCACCTGGAGCGCGCCGGGCAAGAAGCGCAGGCCGATGCCCTGTCCGACCTGCAACCCGCTTTCGCCATCCGAGGGCGATTGCAGCCGCGCCACGACCTCGGTCCCGTCGGGGAGCGACATGTGGCAATGGGTGTCGGTGCCGAAATAGACGAGGTTGGTGATCTTGACCGGCACATCGCCCTCGGCCTCGGGGACAAGGCGCAGCTGTTCGGGGCGGATGGTCAGGGTGACCCTTTGGGCCTGGCTGGCGGGGGCCTGCACGACGATGCCGCAGTCCAGGCGGTAGCCCAGGGCCTCGCGCGTGGCGGGCAGGAAGTTGGTCTCGCCGATGAAGGAGGCCACGAAGCGGTTCCTGGGCCGCGTATAGATCTCTTTAGGCGAGCCCACCTGTTGCAGATGCCCCGAGCTCATCACGCCGATCCGGTCGGACATGGTCAGCGCCTCTTCCTGGTCGTGGGTGACGAAGACGAAGGTGATGCCGGTTTCCAGTTGCAGACGCTTGAGTTCGATCTGCATCTCCTTGCGGAGTTTCAGGTCCAGGGCCGACAAGGGCTCGTCCAGAAGCAGAACCTTGGGCTGCGGCGCGAGCGCCCGCGCCAGGGCCACGCGCTGTTGCTGGCCGCCCGAAAGCTGGCTGGTTTTCCGCGCCGCCAGGTGGTCCAGCTTGACCAGGGCCAGCATCTCCGCCACCCGCGCGCTGACCTCCGACTTGGACTTTCCCAACATTTCCAACCCGAAAGCCACGTTCTGGGCCACGGTCAGATGAGGAAACAGAGCATAGGACTGAAAAACCGTGTTCACCGGGCGCTTGTTCGGCGGCAGGTTGGTGATATCGGCGCCATCCAGAAGGATCGTGCCGCCCGAAGGCATCTCGAAGCCCGCGATCAGCCGCAGAAGCGTGGTCTTGCCGCAGCCCGAGGGGCCGAGCAGCGTGAAGAACTCCCCCTTGCGGATGTCCAGCGAGACATCGTCCAAGGCGCGGACGGCGTGTTCCCCATGGCCGAACGCCTTGATGACGTTCTGTGCCGATATGGCGATGGTTTGGCTCACCGCGCACTCCCCGTTGTTTTGATCATATTGGCGCCCTGCCGCGCGCAACTGCAAATGATTCTTGCAGTCGCGCTCAAATTCCGGGCTTTCGTCCGAACCATGGCGCGGCGGCCTCGAGTTCTGCACAAAAAGCGATCAGCTCTTCGTCCTGGCCATAGGGGGCGGCGACATGGATGCCGACCGGCAGGCCATCCACCATGCCAAGCGGCACCGAGGCGGCGGGCTGTCCGCTGGCATTGAAGATGGCGCAGAAGGGGGAATAGGCGAATATCCCTTCCGGACCCGTGCGATAGGCGACGTAATCCTCGGTGTCATGGTTGAAGCGGCCGACCTTGGCGGGCGGCTCGGCCAGCGTCGCCGACATCAGCAGGTCAATCCCCGCGAACTCCGCCGCCATCTGGCGCCCGAAGGCATGGATTTGCCCCACCGCCTCCAGGTAGCGCAGCGGAGACAGGGTTTCGGCATGGGCGAGGGCACCGCGCCCCACGCCCTCGACCAGGCCCTCGAGGGGCCGTCCCTGCAACCCGCCCCGGATCGAAAGCGCGGTGCCGACCGCGACGATATCGGTCCAGGCCCGCATCATCATCGCCACATCGGCGCGGACCTGGTGGACCTCGACGTGATGGCCGAGGCTCTCGGCCAGGCTTGCCGCCTTGCGGACCTGCTCGGCCACGCCCGGATGGATCGCCGCCCCGGTGAAGGTCGTGTCCACCACCCCCACCCGCAAGCGGCGCGGCGGGCGCGAGATCGCATCGGCATGGCTGCGCGCAAGCGGCGGAGCGACGTAAGGCGCACCCAAATCCGGCCCCATGCAGGCATCCAAGGCCCGCGCCGTATCGCGCACCGACCAGGTGAGGAAGCCGTCGATCGACATGCCCGCCCAGCCCTCGCCCGAAAACGGCCCATCCGGCAGCCGCGCGCGGGTGGGTTTGAACCCGAACAAGCCGCAACTGCTGGCCGGGATGCGCACCGACCCCCCGCCATCCGACCCATGGGCGAAGGGCACGATCCCCGCCGCCACCGCCGCCCCCGCTCCACCCGAGGACCCGCCCGAGGTCCGGCCCAGGTCCCAGGGGTTGCGCGTCGGCCCGCCATAGACCACCGCCTCGGTGGCCGCCCCGATCCCGCCCTCGGGCGAGGTCGTGCGGCCAAAGGTCACCACGCCCATCTCCTTGATGCGGGCATAGATCGCGCTGTCGCCGGAATAGCGCGTCAGCCCCCAAAGCCGCGAGCCGTTGAACGACGGAAAGTCCACCGCCTCGCAGCCCAGGTCCTTCAACAGGAAGGGCACGCCGCGAAAGGGGCCGCGCGGCAGGGCGCTCAGCGACTTGCGGGCGACCTCTTCCTGGATCAGGACCACGGCATTCAGCCTGGGATTGACCTCGGCCACCCGGTCCAGCGCGCCTTGCAAGAGCTCCGAGGCCTGGACCTCGCCCCGCGCCACCGCCTCGGCCCAGGCCGTCGCATCCCGTGTCCGGAAATCCATCGCTTTCCCCCCGTTTTGCCCTCAGGCTGGGGGCGGAAGCCGGGCCTGTCCGTCTTGTCTGCGCCCTCTCGCCGTCGCTTTCCGCCCTCAGGAAGCCGGAAGACGGGAAGCGGGCAGGCAGGGCGCCAGCGCCTCGCGCAGCTTGTCCAGCGTCAGGGGCTTCATCAGGTGGCCGTCGAAATCGGCCGGCTGGGCCGCCTCGGCCGAAAGCGCGATGATCGGCGGCAGGCTGTCGGGCCAGAGCGCGGCCATGGCCGCCCGCGTGGCCTCGCCATCCATCCCCGGCATGACGAGGTCCAAGAGCACGACATCGGGGCGGCTTTGCCGGACCAGCTCCAGCGCTTGGGGCCCGTCCGAGGCCAGCATGACCTCGGCCCCCAAAAGCCGCAGGTAGGTCGCGGCCACCAGCCTGTTCGTGGCGATGTCGTCGACGACCAGCACGCGCAACCCGTCGAACCGGGCCGGAAGCTCGGGCGGCGGGGCGGCGGCCACCGGGCTTTGGGCGCCGAAGGGCAGGGTCAGAAGGAACCTTGCCCCCGGCCCCTCGGGCAAGAGCACAAGATCGCCCCCCATCCGCCGCGCCAGCATCCGGCTGATGGCCAGCCCAAGACCCGTGCCGGGCGCCAGGTCATGGCCGCGCACGAAGGGCTCGAAGATCCGCTCGCGCAGCGCCTCGGCCACGCCCGGCCCGCTGTCGGCCACAAGCACCGACAGCCAGCCCGGGTGCTTGGTCCAGGCCTCGACCCGCACTTCGCCGCGCTGGCCATATTTGACCGCGTTCGACAGGATGTTGGACAGGCACTGCCGCAGCCTCTTGCCATCCAGCCGCACCATCTGCGGCAAGTCTGGGGAGAGCGTCAGGGTCACCTGCATGCCGCGCTCTTCGAACTGGCGGCGGAACAGCGCGACGCCCGAGGTGATCTGGGCGGAAAGGTCCAGCGCCACGGGGCGGATCGACAATTGCTCGGCCTCGATGGCCGAGAGGTCGAGGATATCCTCCAGAAGGTCGCCCAGGTCGCGGGCCGATTGCTCCAGCATGGCCATGCGCTCTTGCGTCTCGGGCTGGCGCGACAGAAGCCGCTCGGATTCGCTGAGGCCGATGATGGCGTTCAGGGGGGTGCGCAGCTCATGGCTGAGCTGCGCCACGAAGCGGGTCTTGGCCAGGTTGGCCTGCCGCGCCGTCTCGCGTTCGCGCAAGAGGTCGGCTTGCAGCCGGTTCATCGAGAGGATGGTCAGCATGGCATAGTAGCTGGCCGCTGCAAGGCTGAGCGTGGTGGCGGCAAGGATCTGCCACTGGCCCTCGGGCAGCCAGAGCCAGGTATTGGCCGTGAAAGCCACGAAGGACGTGCCGAGCGAGGCCGAGAGCGACAGCGGCAGGTGGACATTGCGCAGGGTCGAATGGTGGATCAGCGCGATCAGCACAAGGCCAAGCGCATAGGCCTTTGCCATGGGCGCATCGACCAGCCAGGACAGGGCGGGATAAAGCGTGAACGTGGCCGACAGCGCCATGTTCGTCGCAAGCGCCCAGAGATAGCGCCCCGGTTTCTCGGCCGGGTCCAGGTCGTCCAGGAGCCGCATCGAGGTCAGGTCGAAGAAAACGTCCAGCGCATAAAACAGCGCCGCCACCCACAGCGGCTGATAGGCAAGCCCGATGCCGAAGGCCACGGTCACCAGGGCGCGCCGCCGCAGGGCAAATCCGCGCAGGACCCGGGCCTGGTGGGCGATCTCGGAGGCAGGCTGGCGCCGGGCAAAGTCCAATGCCCGCGCGAGAAGTCCGGAACCGGCGGAAAGCTCTGCCATTCTTGCGCTCAGGGCTCCGGTCGGGTGATGGCGATGTCGGCCCAGGGGCGTCCATCCGTGCCGAAGATGTGGATATGGTCGTCCGAGCCCACGACCGCGATCCAGCCCGTGCCCATGGTCACCGCGCGGGGGCTCACGTCCGGGGGCAGGACCAGGCTTTCGGGCAGGACGGGGGTCTGGAGCTGGCCCATCTGCGGCAAACGGGTGACAAGCAGCCAGACCACGGCTATGACACCGCCAATCATGCTGGCGGTCAGAAGGATCACCAGCCATTTCAACAAGACCACCGAACCCGGCAGCGGCACTTCGGTCTCTTTGGACGTCACAGACATGAACCCCTCGCTCTTGACCTCTTCTGACGATGATCTGGCCGAGGACCTGGTCCTCGTGATCCCGTCCGACGCACATGACAGGCTTGATAAGGTCTTGATCTCTCTCTTGCCAGATGAGGCCGGTATCTCCCGCAGCAGGTTGACCAAAATGATCGCCGAAGGCGCTGTTCTCAAGAATGGCAGCCCGGTGGCGGATGGCAAGTCCAAAGCGGTTGCGGGCGATGTTTTCGTGCTCCGGCTGGACCCGGCCGAAGCGGTCGAGACCCTGGCCGAGGATATCCCCCTGACCGTGGTCTACGAGGATGGCGAGCTGATCGTGGTGAACAAGCCCGCGGGGATGGTGGTGCATCCCGCACCGGGGAGCCCGCGCGGGACGCTGGTCAATGCGCTCCTCTGGCATTGCGGCGAGAGCCTGCAGGGCATTGGCGGCGAGCGGCGGCCGGGGATTGTCCACCGCATCGACAAGGAGACCTCGGGGCTCCTGGTGGCGGCGAAAAGCGACCGGGCGCATCATGGGCTCTCGGCGCAATTCGCGGCCCATACGGTCTCGCGCCGCTACCTGGCGGTGGCGCATGGCGTGCCCATGGCCTCGGACCCCAGGTTGCGGGGCCTGCGTGGGGTGGGGGTCGAGGCCGGGGGGATCATCCGCATCATGACCGAGCTGGCCCGCCACAAGAATGACCGGCAGAAACAGGCCGTGGTCTGGGATGGCGCGGGGCGGCATGCGGTGACGCGGGTGCGGGTGATGGAGGATTACGGCGTGGCGAGCCTCCTGGAATGCTGGCTCGAGACCGGGCGCACCCATCAGATCCGCGTCCATATGGCCTATGCGGGCCATGCGCTGATCGGCGACCCGACCTATGGCGGCACGCGGCGCCTGCCCGCCAAGACCAAGGGGTCGGACTATGCCAATGCCTTCCCCCGCCAGGCGCTGCACGCCGCGACCCTGGGCTTCGACCATCCCCTGACCGGCGAGCGGCTGGAGTTCCGCGCCGACCCGCCGGAGGATTTCGTGACCCTGGTCGAGGGTCTGCGGCCGGTCTCCGCCGACTGAAGGCGGGGCCCCGCCGACTGTGGGGCCGAGGCTTGTCGTCCGGGGCAGGCCCTGCCGACTGTCGGGCTGGGCCCTGCCGACTGAGGGGGCGCCGCTTTCCTTGCAAGGCGGGCCCTGCCGACTGCCTTTGCATCCCGTGATGGCGCCCTTCCCCCGGGGAGACCTCGCGGAAGGGGAGCCGCCAGAGGGTGGGCCGCTGCGGGCGGGGGCTGCCCTTCGGCTGGGCCGGCCCTCACGCCCCCCCTCACGCCCCCCCCCTCACGCCCAAGTGAGGCGCTTTCGCGCCAATGCCCTGCAAAAACGCTCAGAAATCCAACTGGCGCCGCGACGGAAAGAGGTTCACCCTTCGTTAACACAAGCATGACAGGCTTTCGGCCCTGCCGCTCTTGAAGAAAGCCCTCGGGCTCCTTACTTCAGCGGGTTCAAGGACCGGGGGCGCAATCGCACCGGACAGGAAAGGGGGCGTCTTATGAGCACCTACGCGAATCTTCCGGCACCCAGCCCCGAACAGGGGCTGAACCGGTATCTGCAAGAAATCCGCCGCTTCCCGCTGTTGGAGCCGGAACAGGAATACATGCTGGCCAAGGCCTGGGTCGATCGCCAGGATTCCCAGGCCGCCCACCAGCTCGTCACCTCTCACCTGCGTCTGGCCGCCAAGATCGCCATGGGCTATCGCGGCTATGGCCTGCCCCAGGCCGAGGTGATCTCGGAGGCCAATGTCGGCCTCATGCAGGCGGTCAAGCGGTTCGACCCCGAAAAGGGCTTCCGGCTTGCGACCTATGCCATGTGGTGGATCAGGGCCTCGATCCAGGAATATATCCTGCGGTCCTGGAGCCTGGTGAAGCTCGGCACGACCAGCGCGCAAAAGAAGCTCTTCTTCAACCTGCGCAAGGCCAAGGCCAAGGTCGGCGCCCTTGAAGAGGGCGACCTGCGCCCCGAAAACCTCGCCCAGATCGCCAAGGACCTGTCGGTTTCGGAAAACGAAGTCATCGACATGAACCGCCGCCTCTCGGGCGGGGATGCCTCGCTGAATGCCTCGGTGGGCTCGGAAGAGGGCGCCAGCCAGTGGCAGGATTGGCTCGAGGACGAGGACAGCGACCAGGCGGGCGACTATGCCGAGCGCGACGAGATGGACGCCAGGCTCTCGCTCCTGGCCCGGTCGATGGATGCGCTGAACGAGCGGGAACGCGATGTCCTGACCAAAAGGCGCCTCTCGGAAGACCCCGTCACGCTGGAGGATCTTTCGGCCAGCTACGGCGTCTCGCGCGAGCGGATCCGCCAGATCGAGGTCCGGGCCTTTGAAAAGCTGCAAGCCCGGATGCGGGAACTGGCGATGGAAAAGGGCATGGTGGTGCCAGTCTGAGCCCCCCGCGCGTCTCCAGCGCCCAGCCGCCCCGGGCTTGACCCGGGGCCTCGACCGCCAAGGGCTGCGGGATAGGACAAGGGCCCCGGGTGTGATCCCGGGGCCCCTTTTCCTGTCCGAGGCGACCTCGCGCCATGGCTGCGGGCCCCGCCGGACTGCCGCCCGGTCCGCAAGCGCCCTGGCTCCGCCGCGTAGCCCGGGGCCGTGGCCCCGGGATTCTGGTCGTGTTTGGGGTCCTGGCCCCGGGGCTCTGGCGTCTTTGGACCCGTCTCAGCCGCGCTTGCGGCGCAGCACGAGGAACCCCAGGCCCGACAGCAGCAGAAGCCCGCCCGCAGGCAGGGGAACGGGGGCAGGGGTGGGGGCAGGGGGTGCGGCCTCGGTCAGGGAATAATTGGCGGTGATGACTTGCTCGCCTTGCTCGCTGAAGAGCCCCGAGCCGTAGAAGCGGTCATATTCCCACAATTGTCCTTCACCGGCCGTGAAGAACATGAGCTCATCGGGATAGGGAACCGACACCACGCGGATCACCAGCGCGTTGTCCTGCCCATCCAGGCTCAGCCAACCGGCCGAGAAGCTCAAGTCATCGTAGAACTTGTAGGCCTTCAACACCGTCCGGGTGATCCCGCCGATCACAAGGCTGGTCACGGAATTCACCTGGATCCGGTTACCATCGGCCAGGGCCGAGCCCTCCAGCGTGGCGGTCATCGTGATGCCATTGCCGGAGGTATAGCTGAAGTCATAGGTCGCGGCGCTTGCGGGCGCGACGCCCAAGGTAAAGGCGGCAGAGAGCAGGGCAGAGGTCAAAAAACGCATCATTCGCACGATCCTGTTAAACTTTCACACACCATGACCGCATATCCTCCGGCCCGATCTGTCAACGTTTAGCGAGGTTAACGCGGATTTCGCCCGCATCTCGCCGTCCCGCCCCATCGCCCAAGCCCGCTTGCACGCCTGCGCCCCCCCGTCTATCACCAAGCCTGATACGAGGAGACGCCGATGACGATGCTTGGAACCTTTCTGAAACCCATGCACCCCGAGGGCTGGCGCTTCGTCCCCGTCTTCGCGGCGGTGACGCTGGTGCTCTTCTGGCTGTGGGAGCCCCTGGGCTGGCTGGGCGTCGGGCTGACGATCTGGTGCTATTACTTCTTCCGCGACCCGGTGCGGTCGGTGCCGCAAGACGAGAGCCTGATCCTTTCCCCCGCCGATGGCGTGATCTCCTTGATCGAGCCCGCCGTGCCCCCCGCTGAACTGGGCATGGGCCCGCAGCCCCTCTTGCGCGTCTCGGTCTTCATGTCGGTCTTCAACTGCCATGTGAACCGCATGCCGGTGGGCGGCACGATCCAGACCATCGCTTACCGCCCGGGGACCTTCGTCAATGCCTCGCTGGACAAGGCCTCCGAGGACAATGAGCGCAATGCGCTCTTGATCCAGACCCCGGACGGCACCAAGGTCGCCGTGGTGCAGATCGCGGGGCTGGTCGCCCGGCGGATCCTGTGCTTTGCCAAGCCCGGGCAGGCCCTGCGCGCCGGGGATCGCTTCGGCCTGATCCGCTTTGGCTCGCGGCTGGATGTCTACCTGCCGCCGGGCGTGGCGCCCATGGTGGCGCTGGGCCAGACCATGATCGCCGGGGAAACCGTGATCGCCGACCTCCGCTCGGAGGCCGCGGCCCGACCTGCGCGGAGCACCTGATGCCCGATCAACGCCCCCGAGAGTTGCACCTGACGCAGCTTCTGCCCAACCTGATGACGATTTCGGCCATGTGCTCGGGCCTGACCGGCATCCGTTTCGCGGTGAACGGGCAGTTCTCCTGGGCCGTGGCCATGATCCTTCTGGCCGCCGTGCTGGATGGGCTGGACGGGCGCGTGGCGCGGCTCTTGAAGTCGGAATCCGAGATGGGAGCCGAGCTCGACAGCTTTGTCGATTTCGTCAATTTCGGCGTGGCGACCGGGCTCGTGGTCTATCTCTGGGGGCTTGCAGGGCAACAGTCGGGCGGCTGGATCGCCACCTTGATCTATGCCTCCTGCTGCATGCTGCGGCTTGCACGGTTCAACATCGGCAACCGCGTCGAGAAGGCCGAGGGCGAGACCTCGGCGACCTTTACCGGGGTGCCCGCCCCTGCCGGGGCCATGCTGGCGCTTCTGCCGCTTTACGCGGCCTTCATCTGGCCCGAGGCCAAGCTTCCGCCCTTTGCGCTGATGCTGTGGCTGCTCCTGGTCGGCGGGCTGATGATCAGCCGCATCCCCACGCCCTCGTTCAAGTCGGTGACGGTCCTGGCCGAGAATGTGCGCTTCGTCGTCATAGGTTTCGTCGCCATGGTGGCCGCGCTCTTGACCTTTCCCTGGCAGACCATGCTCTTGATCGACATTGCCTATATCGTGGTCATCCTCCAGTCGCTGTGGCAATTCCGCAAGAACCGCCGGGGGTTGCGCGGGCTATAGGGGGGCTTGGCTTGCTTGGCCCAAGGCTTTCTCCTAGCCTTGCGGCATTTGGGGGAGGTCATGATGTCAGCGGTCAAATGGGGAATTCTCGGCGCGGCGAAATTTGCGCGCGAACATATGGCACCGGCGATCCATGCCGCCACGGGGGCGGAGCTTTACGCGCTCGCCACCGCCTGGCCCGACAAGGCCGAGGCCTTTCGCGCCTTCGCCCCCGGGCTCAAGGTCCACGACAGCTATGACGCGCTCCTGGCCGATCCAGAGGTCGAGGCGGTCTATATCCCCTTGCCCAATCACCTCCATGTGCTGTGGACGCTGAAGGCCCTGGCGGCGGGCAAGCATGTGCTGACCGAAAAGCCCATCGCCATGCATGCGCGCGAGGTCGACCAGATCATCAACGCCCGCGATGCGGCCAAGAAGCTCGCGGCCGAGGCCTATATGATCGTCTTCCACCCGCAGTGGCAAAGGGCGAAGGCCCTGGTCGAAGAGGGCGCGATCGGCCGGGTCACCCATGTCGACGCGGCCTTTTCCTACAACAACAAGGACGACACCGACAATATCCGCAACAAGCCCGATACCGGCGGTGGTGGTATCCGGGATATCGGCGTCTATACCTATGGGTCCGTGCGCTATGTCACCGGGGCCGAGCCGCAGGAGCTGATGTCGAAGATCCGGCGCGAGAATGGCGTCGATGTCTGGGCCCAGATCTTTTCGGTGATGCAGGGACCCCAGGGCCGTTTCACCTATTCCGCCATGACCTCGATGCGGCTGTCCAACCGGCAAGAGGTGGTCTTCCAGGGCGAGAAGGGGATGATCCGCGTGGCCAATGCGCCCTTCAACGCAGGCGTCCATGACCAGGCCCAGGTCGAGTTGCACTTGCCGGGCGGCAAGGTCGTGACCGAACGCTTCCCGGGCGTCAACCAGTACAAGCTCCAGGTCGAGGCCTTTTGCCATTCGGTCCGCACCGGGGCGGCCTATCCCTGCCCGCTGGAGTTCGTGCGCGGCACCCAGGCCATGATCGACCGCGTCTTCCAGATGGAAAGCGCCGTCACGCTTTGAATGTTCGAAAAGGGCAAGTCCCGGAGGTGATCCCCCGGGACTTGCCTGATCTTTGTTCGATAAAGCCAATCCTTGGCCTTTCCTCGGCTGAGGTCAGTGCGAGATCGGCTCCGCCCCGTGCTCCGCCCCTTGTGCCGCCTCGGCATCGGCGGCATTGCCTGCCGTGTCATGCGCGGCCGTCTGGCCGGGCCGCAGCCTTTCGACCGTGCCGTCCAGGTTCATCAGGAAACCCTTGACATGCAGCTGCGGGAAGCGCTGCGCGGCGACGTTCTGAAACTCTGCCAGCACGGCGGTATGGGCGGCCAGTTCCTTCGCGGGGTCGGCCACGACATCCTCGCCCAGCGCGAGCTTGGCCGCGCCGCAGTCGCGGTGGTTGATCACCATGATCTCGTGCACGTCATGCAGCTTGACCGCCAGGCCCACATGTTCCCAGAAGACCGCGTGCCAGGGTTCGAACTGCGGATGAACCGCGCCGAGCGCGCCGCCTGCCAGGATCACATGATCATAGGAATTGCGGTATTGCATCTGGTTCATCATGATCGCCAGGTCATCGACCAGTCGGAAATCCATGCAGGAGAGCAGGATCGCATCCGCATGGCCCCCGGCCCGCAAGGGTGAGGCCATCAGGGCCCCCATGGCGGCCATCCCGCCCAGAAACCCGCGCCGTCCCAGGCTCGACCGGTTTGGCCCCTTGTGGGGGCAAGTTGAAAGCTGGCACATCGTTACACCTCACCAGAACACCGGTTTCGATTCTAGGTGAGACTTCCCAAGAAAGTCTTAAGCGGCGCGGGGATTGCGCATTTCGCCCCCAGAACCCCGGGCCAGGCCGTGTTGCAAGGGCCCGGCCCTGGGCGGCGTGGGCGCATAACGGCGCAGAGACCGGTATGCCACGCGCGCATAGAATTCTGCGCAACGCGCCCTTGCGCCCCCAGACAACGCCAAAAACCCGGGGTATACCCCGGGCTACGCGGTTGCCATCCGAGCCCCGATCCGGCTTTGGTCGCTCTGCTTCCACTGCGTAGCCCGGGGTATACCCCGGGGCGCGCTTACTCCATCGCCTCCAGCTCGTCGATGAAGCCCGCGATCATCGACAGGCCCCGGTCCCAGAACTTCGGGTCCGACAGGTCCAGGCCAAAGGGCGCCAGAAGCTCCTTGTGGTGCTTGGATCCCCCCGCCTTCAGCATCTCGAAATACTTGTCCTCGAAGCCCGGCATGCCTTCCGCATAGGTCGCGTAAAGCGCATTCACCAGGCCGTCGCCGAAAGCATAGGCATAGACATAGAAGGGCGAGTGGATGAAATGCGGGATATAGCACCAGAAGGTCTCATAGCCCGGCTGGAAGTCGAAGACCGGCCCCAGGCTTTGCGCCTGCACCGACATCCAGAGCGCGTTGATATCCTCGGGCGTCAGCTCCCCCTCGGCGCGGGCGGCGTGCAGCTTGCACTCGAAGTCATAGAAGGCGATCTGGCGCACGACCGTGTTGATCATGTCCTCGACCTTGCCGGCGAGGAGCGTCTTGCGCTCCTCCTTGGTCTTGGCGCCGTCCAGAAGGCGACGGAAGGTCAGCATCTCGCCGAAGACCGATGCCGTCTCAGCCAGGGTCAAAGGCGTCGAGGAGAGCATCTCCCCCTGGCCCGCCGCCAGGACCTGGTGGACGCCGTGGCCCAGCTCATGCGCGAGCGTCATCACGTCGCGCGGTTTGCCGAGGTAGTTCAGCATGACATAAGGGTGCACGGTCGTCACGGTCGGGTGCGCAAAGGCGCCCGGAGCCTTGCCGGGCTTCACGCCTGCATCGATCCAGCCCTTGTCATAGAAGGGCTGGGCGATCTCGGCCATGCGCGGGTCAAAGGCGCGGTAGGCGCCCTGCACGGTCTCCACCGCCTCGTCCCAGGGCACGAGGCGCGGGTTCTCCTGCGGCAAAGGCGCGTTGCGGTCCCAGGTCTGGAGCTTTTCCAGGCCCAGCCACTTGGCCTTCAGCTTGTAATAGCGGTGCGAGAGCTTGGGATAGGCCGCGACGACGGCATTGCGGAGCGCCTCGACCACCTCGGGCTCGACATGGTTGGACAGGTGGCGCCCATGCTGCGGCGAGGGCATCTTGCGCCAGCGGTCGTGGATTTCCTTCTCTTTCGCCAGGGTATTGGTGATCCGGGCAAAGAGCTTGATATTGGCCTGGAAGACCTCCGCCAAAGCCGCAGCCCCCGCCGCCCTGCGCCCCCGGTCGGGGTCGGTCAAAAGGTTCAGCGTCGCCTCCAGCGGCATCGCCTCGCCATCCACGGTGAACATCAGCCCCGCCATGGTCTCGTCGAAAAGCTTGTTCCAGGCGGAGGAGCCCACGACCCCCTGGTCATGCAGGAACTGCTCCAATTCCGCCGAAAGCTGGTGCGGACGCATCGCGCGCATGCGGTCGAAGACCGGCTTGTAGCGCGCCAGAGCCGGGCTGGAGGCCAAAAGCCCCTCCAGGTGCGCATCCTCCAGCGTGTTGAACTCAAGCGAGAAAAACACCAGATGGGCGGTGAAATCGGTGATCTGGCCCTCGCAATCGGCCATGAACTTGGCGCGCTCGCCGTCCAGCGTGTTCTGGTAATAGCGCAGGCCCGCATAGGACATCACCCGCCCCGCCGTGGTCTCGATCCGCTCATAGGCCTGGACGCAATCGAGCATCTGATCAGCCGAAAGCCCCGCCAGCTTCCCCTGGTAGGCCTCGGCAAAGCCCGCGCAGCTCTGCTTCAGCCAGGAGATATCCCGCCCCAGTTCAGGCGCATCGGGAGCGGTGTAGAGGTCCGACAGGTTCCAGGAGGGCAGGTCGCCGAAAGCGGCGCTCCCGGCGTTGACGTCGTAAACCGGGCGGGGCAGGGGGAAAGGCAGCATGGGAACCTCGGAGGACTGTTTTCCCATAGATAGGCGGGCGCAGGCGAAAAGGGAACCGCCCCGAGGCGATCACCCTTCCGCGATCTGGTCGACCGAGGCGCCGCGCTCCCAATCCACGACCCGCGCGCCCACCAGGTCAAAGCCCAGTTTGCGCCGCTTGTTCACCACCTTGGCCTCCCAAGCGATGCGAAAGACCTGCTCGGCCCGGACCGAGCGCAGGGGGCCAAAGCGCTCCAGCACCGCGCCGCGCGCCCAGGCCAGGACCTCGGCGCCATGGGGGCCGAGTGGCAGCTTGACCAAAGGCACGAGCCCATTGCCCCGCCGGACCGCAAACTGCCCCTGCGCCCCCTCGACCATGGTCAGGACGGCGAGGCATTCCCCCGGGCCCCCCGCCTCCTCCACCACCACCGACCGCCGGGCGCCCGAGATCAGCCGGAAGAACCAGGCTCGCTCCACCGGCTCCATCCGCCGGGCGAGCGCAAAGACCCCCTCCGAGCGCACGGCCAGCACCTCCTCCAGCCCGACCGGGTCCCCCTCTGCCCGCCCCATCAGCAGCGCCGCAGCCTCCGCCCGGTCGCCGCAAGCCGCCAGACAAGCCGCCGCCACCCCTTCCGGCAGCCCTTCCGAGGCCCTTGCCCAGATCTCGCCCATCCCCATGACCCTGCGCCCCGCCAAGACCGCAGCAGCCTGCTCCGGCATGGCAAAACCATGGGCCGCAAACCGCGCCCCGGTCGCCGCCCCGCCTTCCAGAAACGCCGCCAGCTCCTCCATCACCCGTCTTTCACATTGATCCAAATATCCCCGGGGAGGTCTGGAGGGGCAGGAAGCCCCTCCAGCCAGGGGGTTCGGGGGGCGGGAGCCCCCCGATTACCACGCCTCGGCCTCATAACCCCGCCCCCGCAGCCACAGGGCAAACGCCTCGCGATAGCCATGCAGGCAAATCACCCGCCCCGCCCCGGTCGCCTCCACGGCGGCGTTCAGCCCAGGGAAATCCGCGTGATCCGAGAGGACGAAGGCCCGGTCCACCCCCTTCCGCCGCGCCGCCAAAGCCATCCAGCCCGAGGCCGCCGCCACCCGGTGCAGCCCCAGCGAAAGCGCCCAGTCCGAAGCCATGCCCTGCGGCGTCGCGATGACCAGCGCCCCCGGGGAGACCTCCCCCGTCGCAGGCAGGGCATAGCCCGCCGCCCGCAGGACCTCCGTCACAGCCTCGACCGTCGGATGACAGGCCAGAGGCCCCGGCAGGTCCAACCCCGCCAGCCCCGCCAGGATCCTTTGCGCCTTGCCGAAGGAATAGGCCAGGACCACCGAGGTCACGCCCTCGGCCGCATTGCCCGCCCACCAGTCGCGCATCGCGGTCAAGACCTCGGCCTCGGGCGCCCAGGTGAAGATCGGCAGGCCGAAGGTCGTCTCGGTGAGGAATGTGTCGCAGGGGACGGGCTCGAAAGCCTCGCAGAGCGCGTCGCCTTCGACCTTGTAGTCGCCGGCCGCGACCCAGACCTCTCCCCCCCGTTCGACCCGGATCTGGGCCGAGCCCGGCACATGGCCGGCCGGATGGAAGCTGACCGTGACCGCGCCGATCTGGCGCCGCTCCCCGTAAGCCATGGCTTCGGCCGTGATCTTTCCCAGGCGGTGACGGATTACCGGCAGGGTGCCCGTGGTGCAAAGGTAAGCGCCCATCCCCCGCGCCGCATGGTCGGAATGGCCATGGGTGACCAGGGCGCGGGGCACGGCGCGCATCGGGTCAATCCAGAAATCCCCGGCGGGGCAATAAAGCCCCTCCGGTCGCCGTTCGATCAGGTCCATGGGCCAAGGATAGGGCGGCGGGGCGGCTTTGGGTAGGGTGCGTGCTGGCAGGCAGCACGGGCGAGACCCGGGGTATACCCCGGGCTACGCAGTTCCACCGGAGCCCCCGGGCTTTGGCGGGCGCTTGGGCGGAAAGCTGCGCCTCCGGCGGGGATATTTGGGTCAATGTGAAAGGGGGGCGGCGCGGGCGGGGCTGGGGTAGGGTGCGTGCTGGCACGCACCGGGGGGGAGCCCCGGGGTATACCCCGGGCTACGCAGACCCAATGAAGCCCCCGGACTTTGGCGGGAGCTTGGGCGGAAAGCTGCGCCTCCGGCGGGGATATTTGGGCCAAGTTGAAAGCGGAGGCGCGGCTGCGGGTTGCATAAATTTTGCGCAGTTTGCCCCCTTTGCAGCTTTTTCCCGCTTCCCCCCCTTTCGCCGCGCCCCGCCCCCGGCTTTACTGCCACAAAAGGGAGGCCCCATGCCCCAGTTCAACGAGATGTATCAGGGCGACCAGACCCGCCCGCCCTATGCCGGGCTCGAGGCCTGGATGAAGGCCATGCCGGCCGATCTGCGCATCCAGAAACAGGCCGAGGCCGAGGCTTTGTTCCGCCGCATCGGCATCACCTTCGCGGTCTATGGCGAGGGGGGCGATCCGGACCGGCTGATCCCCTTCGACATGTTCCCGCGCGTCTTCACCCATTCGGAATGGGCCAAGCTCGATCGTGGGATCAAGCAGCGCGCCCGCGCCTTGAACGCCTTCCTGACCGATGTTTACGGGCGCGGAGAGATCATCCGGGCGGGCCGGATCCCCGCGAACCTCGTCTATCAAAATGAGGCCTATGAGCGCGCGGTGGCGGGCTTCGTGCCGCCGAAAGGGGTTTATTCCCATATCGTTGGCATCGATATCGTCCGCACCGGCCCCACGGATTTCTTCGTGCTGGAGGACAATTGCCGCACGCCTTCCGGCGTGTCCTACATGCTCGAATCCCGCGAGATGATGATGCGGATGTTCCCCGACCTGTTCCGCGAAAACCGCATCGAACCGGTGGACCGCTATCATGAAGCGCTGCGGCGGACGCTCATGTCGGTGGCGCCCGCGAAATGCCAGGGCGAGCCCACGGTGGTGATCCTGACGCCGGGGCATTTCAACTCGGCTTACTATGAACACTCTTTCCTCGCTGACCTCATGGGGGTGGAGCTGGTCGAGGGCGCCGACCTCTTTGTCGATGGCGAATTCGTCTATATGCGCACGACCGAGGGCCCGAAGCGGGTGGATGTGATCTATCGGCGCATCGACGATGCCTTCCTGGACCCCCTCTGCTTCCGCCCCGATTCCATGCTGGGCGTGCCGGGCTTGATGGATGTCTACCGCTCGGGCGGGGTGTCGATCTGCTCGGCGCCGGGGGCGGGCGTGGCCGATGACAAGGCGGTCTATACCTATGTCCCCGAGATGATCCGCTTCTACTTGGGCGAAGAGCCCATCCTGCAAAATGTCCCCACCTGGAAATGCGCGGGCGAGGAGGATCTGAAATACGTCCTCGACAAGCTGCCGGAGCTGGTGGTGAAAGAGGTCCATGGCTCGGGCGGCTATGGGATGCTGGTGGGGCCGAAGTCTTCGAAGGAAGAGATCGAGACCTTCCGCCACAAGATCCTGAAGGACCCGTCGAACTATATCGCCCAGCCGACGCTGTCGCTGTCCACGACGCCGACCTTTGTCGAGGAAGGCGTCGCGCCCCGCCATGTCGACCTGCGGCCCTATTGCCTGGTGGGCGAGCGGATCGAGCTGGTCCCCGGGGGGCTGACGCGGGTGGCTTTGCGGGAGGGCTCGCTGGTCGTCAACTCCTCGCAGGGTGGCGGCGTCAAGGACACCTGGGTTTTGGCGGAGTAAGTCATGCTTTCAAGAACCGCCGACAACCTTTACTGGATCGCCCGCTATATGGAGCGCGCCGAGACCCTGGCCCGCCTCTTGGAAGTGGGCGCGCGGATGTCTCTGCTGCCGACCGCGCAAGGCTTCCGCAACGAATGGGAATCGATCCTGAATGCCACGGGGCAAATCGGGGCCTTCCAGAAGAAATACGACAGCTTTGCCCAGCGGAATATCGAGAGCTTCCTCTTCTTCGACCGCGACAATCCCTCCTCCATCGCCTCCTGCATCACGGCGGCGCGCGAGAATGGGCGCATCGTGCGGACAGCGCTGACGGGGCAGGTCTGGGATGCGCTCAACACCGCCTTCCAGGAGCTGCGGCAAATCGAGCGCACCCCGCGCAGCCAGCTGGAGCTTTCCCGGCTCACCGATTGGACGACCAAGCATACGGCCATGCTGCGGGGCGCCATCGATGCGACGCTTCTGCGCAACGACGGCTATGACTTCCTGAACCTCGGCTTCGCCTTGGAGCGGGCCGATGCCACGGCGCGGATCATCGACGTGAAGTATTACGTCCTTCTGCCGCGCGCGGGTGTCATCGGCGCGGGGGCCGAGAATGACCAATGGTCCATGCTCCTGCGCGCCCTGAACCTCAACCGCGCCTTCCACTGGGCCTATGGCGGCGAGCTCACCGCCCAGAAGATCGCCCATTTCCTGATCCTGAACCCGGCTTGCCCGCGTGCCCTGATGACTTGCGGGCAGGAAATCGACACGGCGCTGACCCATCTGGCCAAGCTCTACGGCCGCGAGACCGAGGCCCAGCACCTGGCCCAGGGTCTCTTGCAGGGGCTCAACGCCTCCAGCCCCGAAGCGATCTTCGACGAGGGGCTGCATGACTTCCTCACCCGCTTCATCCGCGAGATCGCGGCCCTGGCCGGGGCCGTGCATGACAGCTATCTTTCGGGGGACATGTGATGCTTCTCCTCATCGACCACCTGACCCGTTACCGCTATGACGCGCCGGTGCGCGGCGTGGTGCAAAGCCACCGCCTGACGCCGTCGCTGCACGAGGGGCAGCAGGTCATCGACTGGCAGGTCACCGTGACCGGGGGCATCGCGGGGGGCTCGTTCCGAGACGGGGCGGGGGATGTGGTGCAGGGCTGGTCGGTCAAGGGGCCGGTCAGCGAGATCGAGGTCCGGGTGCGCGGCAAGGTCGCCACGACCGACACGGCCGGCGTGTTGCGCGGCCACCGCGAAAGCGTGGCGGTCGAGGCCTATCTGCGCGACACGTCCCTGACCGAGGCCAGCGGGGGACTTGGCACCCTGGCCCGGGTGGTGGAGGGCGAGGAGAACCGCCTCGCCGCCTGTCACGCGCTCTCGCGTGCGGTGTCGGAGGCGGTGACCTATGTGCCGGGGGCGACGGCCTCTCATACGACCGCCGCCGAGGCCCTTGAGGCGGGCGAGGGCGTGTGCCAGGACCATGCCCATATCCTTTGCGCCGTGGCCCGGGCCAATATGATCCCGGCGCGCTATGTCTCGGGCTATCTTCTGGCCGATGCCGAGGGCAAAGCCCACCAGGCCGCCCATGCCTGGGCGGAGTTGTTCATCCCGGGCCTGGGCTGGGTGGGCTTCGATCCGGCCAATGAATGCTGCCCCGATGACCGCTATGTCCGCCTGGGCTCTGGCCTCGATGCGCGCGAGGCCGCGCCGATCCGGGGCTCGGCGCGCTCGACCGGGGCGGAAACGCTGGATGTGACGGTTGCGGTTCTGGCGACGCAGCAATAGGGTCCGCCCGAAATGAGAGTGCGGAATCTGGGGGATCGATGACCTATTGCGTGGGGCTGCTGCTGAAAGAGGGGCTGGTGATGCTGTCGGACACCCGCACCAATGCGGGGCTGGACAATATCTCGACCTATCGCAAGATGTTCTTCTTCGAACGCCCCGGCGAGGTGGTCATCACCATCATGACGGCGGGGTCGCTTTCGGTGACGCAAACCGCCATGGCGCGGCTGCAAGAGGCGATCGATGCGCCCGATGCCGATGAGACGACCTCGATCCTGAAGGCACCGACTTTGCTGAAGGCGGCCTCGATCATCGGCAATACTCTGGCCGAGACGCGGCTCGAGATCGACGAGAAGCTGAATGCGATGAACCAGGGGGCCACGGCTTCGCTGATCGTGGCGGGGCAGAGGAAGGGCGGCCAGATGCGGCTTTTCCTGATCTATCCCGAGGGGAATTTCATCCAGGCCACCGAGGACACGCCGTTTTTGCAGATCGGCGAGCACAAATATGGCAAGCCGATCCTCGATCGGGTGGTGAAGCCCGGGACCTCGCTGGCCGATGCCAAGAAGGCGGTGCTTTTGTCGATGGATTCGACGCTGCGGTCCAATCTTTCGGTGGGGATGCCCTTGGATATGGCGGTGATCGAAAGGGATGCGCTGCAGGTGACGCAAAGGCGGCGGATCGAGGCGGGGGATCCGCAGTTCCGCGCCATGTCCGAGGCCTGGAGCAAGGCTTTGCGCGACGGGTTCACGCAGATCGAGATCTGAGGAGGGGGGGCCTCGGCTCTGCCTCGGCCTCCTCGGGAGAGGGGGGAAGCTTTGCCAGGGGCATCGAGCCCCTGGCAAAGCTGGCTGCCGCAGGCGGGCGGGAGGGCTTGCGCGGTCCTGTCGCCTGGGGCGCGCGTGGAAGCGGCCTTTTCCGCAATTCCGATCGATGGGGCTTATGTGGGGATGTAGCCCGGGGGGCACCCCGGGGCCCGTGCTGGCTCGGCGCGTGGGATCACGCAGCCGGGGGCGGGGGATACGCACTTGGTGTGATCTGGGCGGAAGCGGCCTTCTCCTGACCGCCGACCTGAGGGACTTATGTGGTGCTGTAGCCCGGGGGGCACCCCGGGCGCCGGGGCGGCGGCCTCTATTCCACCGGCACGGAATAGAGGATGAAGTCGCTCTTCGGCCGGTAGCTGTCATAGAGCCTGCGGCCGGCATAGTTGAACTCTTGCGTCAGCCAGCGGACATTTCCGATCCCCCTTGCGCGGGCGAAGGCGATCACATGGTCGATCAGCGCCCGGCCGAGGCCCGCGCCCCTGGCCCCAGGATCGACATAGAGATCCGAGAGATAGACCACCTTCTCCCCCGAGAGCGAGCGGTGCATCAGCTGGTATTGCACCAGGCCCACCGCCTGGCCCTCGTGCTCGACCAGGTCGCACCAGAAGTCCTCCGGCCCGAAGATCCAGTCCCAGACCGCGTCCCGACCCTCGGGCGTGGTCGTGGTCTTGTAGAAGGCGGCATAGGCGGCGAAGAGCGCCTCCCAGGTCGCGCGGTCGGTCGGGGTGAGGGGGCGGATCTGGGGGAGGTTGGGTGGCATGGGTCTCTCTGGGCGGGGAAGGGGCGGTCTGGAGCGGGGAAGGGCGGACGCCGCAGGGACGGCCCTGCCAAGGTTCCGGCGCCCTGCGGCCCGGGTCAAGCCCCCTCGGCGCCGGGCCCCGGTCATGGCCGATCGAAAATCCCGCTGTGCAGGGCCTTTCCAAAAGGTTAACGCCTTTCGGAAAGGAAAGGAATTCCAGTGACTTGCCCGCTCTTGCACGCGTGCAATGCCACCCGGCTTGCGCCCGGGGCCTTTCCCCGCCATCTTGCCGCGAAAATGGAGGCTCAGATGATCCCGGTCCAAGGCGTCGCAGGTAAGAAAGTGGCCGTGCTCGGCCTGGGCAGGTCGGGGCTGGCCGCGGCGCGGGCCTTGCAGGCGGGGGGGGCGGAGGTTCTCCTTTGGGACGATGGCGAGGCGGCGCGGGCCAAGGCCGAGGCGGAGGGTTTCACCCTGACCGACCTGATCCGGCGCGGCGGAGTCGAGAGCTGCGCGATGCTGGTGACCTCGCCCGGCATCCCGCATCTTTACCCCGCGCCCCATCCGGTCATCGCCCGGGCGCTCGAGCTGGGGATCCCGGTCGACAACGACATCGGGCTCTTTTTCCGGTCCTATGCGACCGAGGATTGGGACGACTTCGGCCAGGCCCCGAAGGTGGTCTGCATCACGGGGTCGAACGGGAAATCCACGACGACGGCCCTGATCCATCATATCCTCGAGGTCTCGGGGCGGCCCTGCCAGATGGGGGGCAATATCGGGCGCGGGGTCCTGGATCTGGACCCGGCGCGGGACAACGAGGTCGTGGTGCTGGAGCTTTCCTCCTACCAGACCGAACTCGCCCGCGCCCTGACCCCCGATGTCGCGGTCTTCACCAATCTCTCGCCCGACCATATCGACCGCCACAACGGGATGGGCGGCTATTTCGCGGCCAAGCGGAGGCTTTTCGCCGAGGGCGGGCCGGATCGGGCGGTGGTGGGCGTGGACGAGGCGGAGGGGCGTTACCTCGCCGGGCAATTGGCCGAGGGGCCGGGGGATGACCGGGTGATCCGGATCTCCTCGGGGCAGAGGCTGGAGGGCTTTGCCTGGACGGTCTTTGCCCGCAAGGGCTTCCTTTCGGAGTGGCGGCATGGGAAACAGGCGGCCTCCGTCGATCTGCGGGGGGTGGCGGCCTTGCCGGGCGCGCATAACCACCAGAACGCCTGCGCGGCCTGGGCGGTTTGCCGGACCCTTGGCCTGGCGCCCAAGCAGATCGAGGCGGCCTTCCAGTCCTTTGCCGGCCTGCCGCATCGCAGCCAGGTCGTGGGAGAGCGGGCGGGGGTGCGCTTCGTGAACGACAGCAAGGCGACCAATGTGGATTCGGCCGCCCAGGCCTTGCGGGCCTATCCGGCGATCCGCTGGATTGCGGGCGGGCAGGGGAAGGAGGGCGGGATCGCTGCCCTGGCGCCGGACATGGGCTCGGTCGTGAAGGCCTATCTCATCGGCGCCTCGGCTGCGGAGTTTGCGGGCCAGTTGGGCGATGTGCCTTTCGAGATCTGCGGGGATATGGCGACCGCCGTGGCGCGGGCGGCCGAAGAGGCGCAGGCGGGGGAGGTCGTGCTTTTGTCTCCGGCGGCGGCGAGCTTCGACCAGTATGCGAATTTCGAGAAGCGCGGCGAGGATTTCACCGCAAGGGTCAAGGCGCTTCTGGGCCAGGGGTAAAGGGGCGGGGGGCTTGACCGGGGCCTCGCACCCGCGCCAGTCTCGTGGCAAAGCGGAGGGCCTCATGAACGGACATTGCACCTGCGGCGGAGTGAGCTACCGCCTGACGCGAAGCCCGCTTTTCACCCATGCCTGCCACTGCACCTGGTGCCAGCGCGAGACCGGCGCGGCCTTTGCGCTGAACGCCATGATCGAGACCGAGGCGCTGGAACTCACCGGCGCGGTCGAGGAGGTGGTGACCCCCTCGGCCTCGGGCAAGGGGCAGGTGATCGCCCGCTGTCCCACCTGCCGGGTGGCGCTTTACAGCCATTACGCCGGGGCAGGGCGGCTCATGGCCTTCGTGCGGGTGGGGACGCTCGAGCGCCCGGGGGACTGCCCGCCCGATGTGCATATCTTCACCGAAACCAAGCTGCCCTGGCTGGTGCTGGACCCTGCGATCCCGTCCTTCCCGGAGTTCTACCAGCGCTCGAAACTCTGGCCCGAGGAGGCCCTGGCGCGGCGGGCCGATCTCCTGGCGCGGCATGGGGTGGCGAGCTGAGGCGTGCCGGGCGGTCTTTTTCCTGCGCGGCGGAATTCTTCTCCGAAGAAGCGGGAGGGGCGTTCCGCCCCTCCCGCACCCTCCCCTGACCGGGAGGGCAAGCCCTCCCGGCCCCACCCGGCCCGCCCGGGTGGCACCGTGGGGCCAAGGCCCGAGCCGGTTGGGGCGCCAGCCCCAGAGGCGAGATGAAAGACTTGCGGCGCCAGCCGCTCCGCTTGAGGCTGGGCAGGGGAAATCCCGCTAGCCAGCCGGGCGGGATTGCGCTAGGCTGAGCCTCGATCGGGGAGATAACCCCGACGGGCAGCAGAAGCAGGCTTATCCATGACCGAAATGGTTTACGGCGCGGTGCCAGCCCAGGCACGCGAACCGGTCCTTCCCCGTTGGTGGCGCACCATCGACAAATGGTCGCTCTCGGCCATCCTGTGCCTCTTCGGCATCGGCCTGCTCCTGGGCCTCGCGGCCTCGGTCCCGCTGGCCACGCGGAACGGATTGCCCTCCTTCTATTACGTCCAGCGCGAAGCCTTCTTCGGCACGGTCGCCCTGGCCACGATGTTTGCCTTCTCGCTCCTCTCGCCCAAGGCGATCCGGCGCATGGGGGTCATGGGCTTTGCCGTGACCTTCCTGGCCCTGGTCCTGCTGCCACTCCTCGGCACCGACTTCGGCAAGGGCGCCGTGCGCTGGTATTCGCTGGGCTTCGTCTCCTTCCAGCCGTCCGAGTTCCTGAAACCCGGCTTCATCATCGTCGCGGCCTGGCTCATGGCCGCCGCCTCCGAGCTGAACGGCCCGCCGGGGCGGCTCTTCTCCTTCATCCTCCTGGTCGTCATCCTGCTCTTCCTGGCCACCCAGCCCGACTTCGGCCAATCCATGCTGGTGCTTTTCGGCTGGGGCGTGGTCTATTTCATGTCCGGCGCCAGGATGGCCGTGATCATCGCCATCCTGGGCCTGGTCGGGCTGGCGGGGAACTTCGCCTATCAGAATTCGGAACACCTCAAGCGCCGCATCGACGGCTATCTGACCGCCGAGGTCGATCCGCGCAGCCAGATCGGCTATGCCACCAACGCCATCCAGGAGGGCGGCTTCTTCGGCGTCGGCGTCGGCAATGGCCAGGTCAAATGGACGCTGCCCGACGCCCATACCGACTTCATCATCGCGGTGGCGGCCGAGGAATACGGGCTGATCATGGTGCTTTTGATCATCTGCCTCTATTCGACCGTCGTGGTGCGCAGCCTCCTCAGGCTCATGCGGGAACGAGACCCCTTCGTGCGATTGGCGGGCGCAGGGCTCGCCTGTATCTTCGGTGTCCAGGCCATGATCAACATCGGCGTGGCCGTGCGCCTTCTTCCGGCCAAGGGCATGACCCTGCCCTTCGTCAGCTACGGCGGCTCTTCGGTCATCGCGGCCGGGATCACGGTCGGGATGCTTCTGGCCCTGACCCGCACCAGGCCGCAGGGCGAGATCGCCGATATCTTCAAGCGGAGGCGCTGATGCCCCTTCTCCTCATCGCAGCCGGAGGCACGGGCGGCCATATGTTCCCCGCGCAGGCCCTGGCCGAGGCGATGATCGCCAAGGGCTGGCGGGTCAAGCTCTCGACCGATGCCAGGGGCGCGCGCTATGCCGGGGGCTTTCCGGCAGAGGTCGAGCGGCAGGTCCTCTCTTCGGCCACTTTCGCCCGGGGCGGTCCCCTGGCCAAGCTGGCGGTCCCCTTCCGCATCGCGGGCGGGGTGATCTCGGCGCTCTGGCAGGCGCGGAAGGACCGGCCCGATGTGGTCGTGGGCTTTGGCGGCTATCCTTCGATCCCCGCGCTGGGGGCGGCTTGGGCTTTGGGCCTGCCCCGGATGATCCATGAGCAGAACGGCATCCTGGGCCGGGTGAACGAGGTCTTTGCGCGGCGCGTCAACAAGATCGCCTGCGGCACCTGGCCCACCAAGCTGCCCCAGGGCGTCACCGGAGAGCCCGTGGGCAACCCGGTCCGCCAATCCGTCCTTGACCGCGCGGGTGCGCCCTATATCCCGCCGGGCGATTACCCGATGTCGCTGGTGGTCATCGGCGGCTCCCAAGGCGCGCGCGTCCTGTCGGACGTCGTCCCCGCAGCCCTCGCCGCCCTCCCCGAGGCGCTGCGGCCCCTCTTGCGCATTGCCCACCAGGCAAGGCCCGAGGACCAGGCCCGCGTCACCGCCACCTACCAGGGCGCAGGGATGCAGGCCGAGGTCGAGCCCTTCTTCACCGATATCCCCCGCAGGCTCTCGGAGGCGCAATTGGTGATCTCGCGCTCGGGCGCCTCGTCGATCGCCGATATCTCGGTGATCGGCCGCCCGGCCATCCTGATCCCCTTCGCCCAGGCGACCGGAGACCATCAGACCGCCAATGCGGCGGGCCTTGTGCAAGCCGGCGCCGCGCTGATGATGCCGGAATCCGGGCTTGACGTTCCGCGCCTTTCGGCCGAAATCGCCGCCATCCTTCAGGCGCCCGAGAAGGCCGAAGCCATGGCAGCCGCCGCCTTGGCCGAGGGGCGGCCCGATGCCACAATCCGCCTCGCCGCCATGGTCGAGGCTCTAGCCGGAAGCCCGAGATGAACGCGACGAAACTGCCCCTGGAACTTGGCCCCATCCACTTCGTGGGGATCGGCGGCATCGGCATGTCGGGCATCGCCGAGGTGCTGATCACTTTGGGCTACTCGGTTCAGGGCTCGGATGCGCGGGCGTCGAAGATCACCGACCGGCTGGTGTCCTTGGGCGCGCGCTTCTTCGAGGGGCAGAAGGCCGAGAACCTGGGCGAGGCCGCCGTGGTGGTGATCTCTTCGGCCATCAAGAAGGGCAACCCCGAGCTGGAAGAGGCGCGGCGCAGGAAACTCCCCGTCGTGCGCCGGGCCGAGATGCTGGCCGAACTGATGCGGCTGAAGTCGAATGTCGCCGTGGCGGGGACGCATGGCAAGACGACGACCACGACGATGGTGGCCACTTTGCTGGACCGTGGCGGCTTTGACCCCACCGTGATCAACGGCGGGGTGATCCATGCCTATGGCTCCAACGCGCGGGCGGGCGCTGGGGAGTGGATGGTGGTCGAGGCGGACGAGTCGGATGGCTCTTTCAACCGCCTGCCCGCGACGATTGCCATCGTCACCAACATCGACCCCGAGCATATGGAGCACTGGCACACCTTCGAGGCGCTGCGGAAGGGCTTCTTCGACTTCGTCTCGAACGTGCCCTTCTATGGCCTGGCGGTCTGCTGCACCGATCACCCCGAGGTCCAGGCCCTGGTGGGCCGCGTGACCGACCGCCGCATCGTGACCTTTGGCTTCAACGCCCAGGCCGATGTGCGGGCGGTGAACCTGCGCTACGAGGCCGCGCGGCCGGTCTATGACGTGGTCCTGCAAAACGAGGGCGGGGCGAAGATCGAGGGCGTGGTTCTGCCGATGCCCGGCGATCACAATGTCTCGAACTCCCTGGCCGCGATTGCCGTGGCGCGTCACCTCGGCATGAAGCGCGAAGAGATCAAGGCGGCGCTCGCGGCCTTCGAGGGCGTGAACCGCCGCTTCACCAAGGTGGGCGAGTGGAATGGTGTCACGATCATCGACGACTACGGCCACCACCCGGTCGAGATCGCAGCGACCCTGAAAGCCGCCCGCCGCGCCGTGGCCGATACCCCCGGAGCCCGCGTCATCGCTATCCACCAACCGCACCGCTACACGCGGCTTGCGAGCCTCTTTGAGGACTTCTGCAGCTGTTTCAACGAGGCCGATGTGGCCGCCATCGCCGAGGTTTATGCGGCGGGCGAAGAGCCCATTGCCGGCGCCTCGCGCGATGACCTGGTGGCCGGGCTGATCGCCCATGGTCACCGCCATGCAAGGGCCCTGCTGGACGAGGCTGACTTGGCGCGGCTGGTGCGCGAACAGGCGCGGCCGGGGGATTTGGTCGTGTGCCTTGGGGCCGGGTCGATTTCGGCCTGGGCCAACGCTTTGCCGGGCAAGTTGTAACCTTCTCCGGGCAGGCGGGGGGGCTGCCGCCCCCCCGACCCCCCGCCCAAAGGGGGAGCACGCTCCCCCTTTGGAAACCCCCGTGGATTTTTTTGAAAAGATGAAATCGGGGGCGGACTTGCGATCTGCGGGTCGCGCTGCAGCTTGGGCTTCGGGTTTCATCTTTTCACAAATATCCCCGCCGGAGGCTCCGTCCCCTCCGCCTCCCCGAACCCGTCCGGCTTTCGCCCCATTCCTGCCATCGGAGGAGGGCATGCAGGGGGCGGAGGTGAGCCATGGCTTTGATCCTGTGCGGTGTGATCTGGGTGATGCTGGCGACGTTGACGGCTTTGCTCCCGATGCGGCGGCAGATGGTGCCGGGGCTGGTGCTGCTGGCGAGTGCTCCGGTGCTGATCGCCTGGGGGTTTCACGAGGCGGGCGCGGTGATCGGGCTGGCCTTCCTTCTGGCCTTTGGCTCGATGTTCCGGCGACCGCTGATCTATTTCACCCGCAAGGCACTGGGTCTGCCGGTGGTCGACCCACGGAGGGGCTCATGAGCATCGTGGCGGGCTGTCTTTGGGTCGTGCTGGCCCAGGTGCTGAGCATGTTCCCCTCGCGCGATTACCATTGGCGGGCGGCTTATGGGTTGATGGCTCTTGCGGTGCCGGTGGTGGCCTGGCTTTGGGTAAGCCAAGGCTGGGGCGCGGTCGCGGTCTTTGCCCTGGCGGCGGGGAGTATCCTGCGCTGGCCGTTGAGGTGTGGGGTCAGGTGGATGACGGGCGGGAGGATCGGGTGAGGCGGGCAGGGGACAAGCCGAAAGTGGCGACTTCGCTTGGCGGGCGACTGGAATGAAGCTCCGAAGCGCGACTGTGGCTCTTCTCTTTGCATTTGTGGCTTTGGCGGGTTGCACGCAGCATTTCGGCTGGCACCAGAAGCTGACAGTGACGGTTCAGACCCCGATGGGCGAGGTTTCCGGTGCCTCGGTGACGGCGGTCGAGGTGGACGGGTTCGACGGGCTCTTGCCCGATGGCGGCGGGGTCGAGAGTCGGCTGACGGGCGAGGCGGTGGTGGTCGAAATCGCCCCGGGGCGGTATCTTTTCGTCTTGCTAACCGGGGCTCTTGGCTGGGCAGACGCGGCCTATGGGCTGGGCGGTCCGGGCACGGTCTTTGAGGAGAATATGCGCAGCGTCGAGGCGCAACGCGGCAAGCCGCCGGTCCCCCTTCCGCCCAAGGCCTGGCCGCTGATGGTCACCTTCACCGACATCGCCGACCCAAAGACCGTGGCCCTTGTGGACCCGGATGACCTTTCCGCTCCCTTCGGGCCAGGGGTGCGGCTGAAGGCGGTGACTCTGGCGGTGACGGAGGAGCCGGTGACCGAGGGGAAGGTGGAGGCGGTGTTGGGGTGGGTAAATGACCTCAAGAAATATCGAACAGATCCGGACAATCCCTTCACCAATACATTGCCCGCAGAGATCGGGTATTTAATGAGCCGCTGATTTGTCTATTCCCAAAAATCCTACCTCGCAATCCTGGCGTTGGATGCCCGCAACCGCCGTCACAGATCTGGCGTCGTTGATGATGGCGCAGACGTCCCCTCCCGCCCCTAACCCCCTTCCCGCCCTCTGCAGTTTCCGCCATAAGACCTCCGCAACCCGGAGGCCCCTATGACTGAACTCCCCGCCACCCGTGGCACTCTCACCGCTGACCGCGCGCTTTCGGAGCTGACCTGGCTGCGGGTTGGGGGGCCTGCTCAGTGGCTTTATCAGCCGGAGGATGAGGCGGATTTGGCCGCTTTCCTGCGCGACCTTGCGCCGGAGGTTCCGGTCTTTCCGATGGGGGTGGGGTCGAACCTGATCGTGCGGGATGGGGGGCTGAGGGGCGTCGTCATCAGGCTTGGGCGGGGGTTCAATGGGATTTCCGTTCAGGGCAGCCGGGTGACGGCGGGGGCTGCGGCGCTGGATGCGCATGTGGCGCGGAGGGCGGCGGAGGCGGGGGTGGACCTCACTTTCCTGCGCACCATTCCGGGCTCTATCGGCGGGGCGGTGCGGATGAATGCGGGCTGCTATGGGTCTTATGTCAAGGACCACCTGGTCGAGGTGCGCGCCGTGACGCGTCAGGGCGAGGTCGTGACGATCCCGGCTTCCGACCTTGGGCTCGCCTATCGGCAAAGCAGCCTGCCGGAGGGTTGGGTGATCATCGGGGCGACGTTTGAGGCCCCATCGGGCGATCCGGCGGCCTTGGAGGTGCGGATGGTCGAGCAGATCGCCAAGCGCGATGCCTCTCAGCCCACCAAGGAGCGGAGCGCGGGGAGCACGTTCCGCAACCCGGCCGGGTTTTCCTCGACCGGCAAGGCCGATGATACCCATGAGCTGAAGGCCTGGAAGCTGATCGATGACGCGGGGATGCGCGGCGCCAGGATCGGAGGGGCGCAGATGTCCACCATGCATTCCAACTTCCTGATCAACGCGGGCGGCGCCACGGCGGATGACCTTGAAAAACTTGGCGAAGAGGTCCGAAAAAGGGTTTTCCAAACCAGCGGGATCACGCTAGAGTGGGAAATCATGCGTGTGGGTAACCATACGCCAAAATAAGAACCGGCAAAGACCGGGTTGAGGCAGTCGAATGGCGGGACACCTGAAAACAGGGCCCGTGGCGGTATTGATGGGCGGGCTCTCGGCGGAACGAGAGGTCTCTTTGTCATCGGGCGCGCAATGTGCCCAGGCGCTGCGGGATGCGGGATATGACGTGGTCACCCTGGATGCGGGCCGCGATCTGGCGGCGCGTTTGGCCGACCTGAAGCCTGCCGTCGTTTTCAATGCTTTGCATGGCCGCTGGGGTGAGGATGGCTGCGTCCAGGGGCTTTTGGAGTGGATGGCCATTCCCTATACCCATTCGGGCGTCCGGGCCTCGGCGCTGGCCATGGACAAGACCTCGGCCAAGGCGGCCTTTGTCGCGGCGGGTCTGCCGGTTGTCACCTCGGTCATCGCCAAGCGGGAAGAGGTGGCGGAGCGCCATATCCTGCCGGTGCCCTACGTCGTGAAGCCCAACAACGAGGGCTCTTCGGTCGGCATCTATATCGTCCGCGAGGGCGCCAACGCGCCGCGTCTGGCCGAGACCATGCCCGAGGAGGTCATGGTCGAGACCTATGCGCCGGGGCGGGAGCTGACCGTGGCGGTCCTGGGCGACCGGGCGCTGACGGTGACGGATATCATCACCTCGGGCTGGTATGATTACGACGCGAAATATGCGCCGGGGGGCTCGCGCCATGTGGTGCCGGCCGAAATCCCGGAGGAGATCGCGGCGGCTTGTCTCGACTACGCCTTGCGGGCCCATCGCGCCCTGGGCTGCCGGGGTCTGTCACGCACCGACATGCGCTGGGACGAAAGCAGGGGCCTCGATGGCCTGATCCTCTTGGAGACCAACACCCAGCCCGGCATGACGCCCACATCGCTTGCCCCTGAACAGGCCGCGCATTGCGGCATCTCCTTCCCCGCGCTTTGCGCCTGGCTGGTGGAGGATGCTTCGTGCAATCGCTAGGCCGCGCCCTGCCTCTGCGTCGCGATCCGGCCCCGTCCCGTTGGGCCTACCGGATGCAGCGGCTTTGGCTGACGCCCATGTTCCGGGCGGGGATGCGCATTGGCCTGCCGGTCTTCGTCGTCGTGCTGGTGGGCGGGATTTACCTGTCCGATGCGGCGCGGCGGGCCGGGGCGGCGGAGATGTTCGGCGCCCTGCGGGGATCAGTGGCCGAGAGCCCGATCTTCATGGTCGAGCTTCTGTCGATCACCGGCGCCTCGCCCGAACTGGCCGATGCGGTGCGGGCGCGGCTGGATGTGAAGCTGCCGCAAAGCTCGCTGGACCTGGACCTTGATGCGATCCGCGAACAGGCCGAGCGGCTGGATGCGGTGCAATCGGCCGTCGTGCGGCTGGGCGCGGGCAATGTGCTGGAATTGCAGATCACCGAGCGGACGCCAGCCTGGGTCTGGCGGTCCGAGGCGGGGCTGATGATGCTGGACGCCACGGGCCACCGCATCGCGGGACTTGCCGAGCGCGCGGACCGCGCCGACCTGCCCCTGGTGGCTGGTCAGGGCGCCGACAAGGCCATCCCCGAGGCCCAGGCGATCCTGGCGGCCAGCCCTTGGGCCAAGCGCATCCGGGGCCTCGTGCGCCTGTCGGAACGGCGCTGGGACATCGTCCTGGACCGCGACCAGCGCATCCTTTTGCCCGCCCATGATCCGGTGGCCGCCGTTCAGGCCTTGGCCAGCCTCGATCATGCCGAAGACATTCTCTCGCGCGACCTGATTGCGGTCGACATGCGCAACCCGGACCGCCCGGTCCTTCGCCTTACCCCCTATGCCCTTGACGTCCTGCGCACGCAGGCCACTGCCCCGGAGCCCCAGCAATGACCGATCTTTACCAGATGCAACGTGCCATGCGGAACATGCGCCGCGCCGCCCTGCAACGCGGTGTCGTGGCCATCCTGGACGTGGGGACCTCGAAGATCGCCTGCCTGATCCTGCGCTTCGACGGGCTGGAGGAACAGGCCGAGGGCGATGGCGTGGGCTCCATGGCGGGGCAGTCGAATTTCCGGGTCATCGGGGCGGCGACGACGAAGTCGCGCGGGGTGCGGTTTGGGGAAATCAGCGCGATGAACGAGACGGAGCGGGCGATCCGCACCGCCGTTCAGGCCGCGCAGAAGATGGCCAATGTGCGGGTGGACCATTGCATCGCCTGCTTCTCGGGCGGGGAGCCGCGCAGCTATGGCCTGGCCGGGGAAATCGCGCTGGAGGACGGCGTGGTCAAGGACAGCGACGTGGGCCGGGTGCTTGCGGCCTGCGACCTGCCCGATATCGGCGAGGGCCGCGAGGTCGTTCATGCCCAGCCGGTGAACTTTGCGCTGGATCACCGCTCGGGGCTTGGCGATCCGCGCGACCAGATCGGCAACCGCCTGGCCTGTGACATGCATTTGCTGTCTGTCGATGCCGCCGTGGTGCAGAACCTGATGCACTGCATCAAGCGCTGTGACCTGGAACTCGCCGGGATCGCCTCCTCGGCCTATGTCTCGGGGATTTCGGCCCTGGTCGAGGATGAGCGGGAGCTGGGTTCGGCCTGTGTCGACATGGGCGGCGGATCGACGGGGCTGAGCTTCTTCTGGAAGAAGCACATGATCTTCGCGGATTCCGTGCGTCTGGGGGGCGACCATGTGACCTCTGACATCGCGCAGGGGCTGCAAGTGCCCTTCGCCGTGGCCGAGCGGATCAAGACCAAGCATGGCGGGGTTCATGCGACCTCGATGGACGACCGCGAGATGATCGAGATCGGCGGGGATAGCGGCGACTGGGAGAAGGACCGCCGCCAGATCAGCCGGACGGAGCTCATCGGCATCATCCGGCCGCGCGTCGAAGAGATCCTCGAACAGGTGGCCGAGCGTCTGGTCGCGGCGGGGTTCGAAAGCCTGCCCTCGCAGCAGATCGTCCTGACGGGCGGCGCAAGCCAGATCCCGGGGCTGGACGGGCTGGCCTCGCGCATTCTGGGGCAGAGGGTCCGCATGGGGCGGCCCCTGCGCGTCCAGGGCCTGCCGCAGGCCGCCACGGGGGCCTCTTTCGCCTCCACCGTGGGGCTTTGCCTTTTCGCCGCCCATCCGCAAGACGAGTGGTGGGACTTCTCCATTCCGTCGGAACGCTACCCGGCGCGGTCGCTGAAAAGGGCGCTGAAATGGTTCAAGGACAACTGGTAACCGCTAAGGGCTGTGGTCCATCCGAGATCGCGGGGGCCTTTCGGCGCCATTCCCCATATTTTGTGGGGTTAGCGATGTTTTTTCGTGACCTTGGGCGGCGCTTTCGGTAGAATCACGGATAATGAAGCGTTTGCCATGTTCAGGCGGGCGCCAGGTAACCAGGTGAAGCCGCGATACAGCGGTGGTGGCAAAGAAACGGCGGGACACGGACCATGGCTTTGAATTTGACAGTCGATGCAGTGCATGAAGACCTGAAGCCGCGCATCACGGTCTTTGGGGTCGGCGGTGCCGGGGGCAATGCGGTCAATAACATGATCGAAAAGAACCTCGAAGGCGTCGAATTCGTCGTGGCCAATACCGATGCCCAGGCGCTGCAGCAAAGCCGCTCGGGTCACAAGATCCAGATCGGGCTGAAAGTCACCGAGGGTCTGGGCGCGGGCGCCCGCCCCTCGGTCGGCGCAGCGGCGGCAGAGGAGTCGATCGAGCAGATCGTTGACCACCTGGCCGGCGCGCATATGTGCTTCATCACCGCTGGCATGGGCGGCGGCACCGGGACCGGGGCGGCGCCGATCATCGCGCAGGCGGCGCGTGAGCTGGGCGTGCTGACCGTCGGCGTCGTGACCAAGCCCTTCCAGTTCGAGGGCAACAAGCGGATGCGCCAGGCCGAAGAGGGCATCGAGGCCCTGCAAAAGGTCGTCGATACGCTGATCGTGATCCCGAACCAGAACCTCTTCCGTCTGGCCAATGAGCGCACCACCTTCACCGAAGCCTTCGCCATGGCTGATGACGTTCTGTATCAAGGCGTAAAGGGCGTGACCGATCTGATGGTCCGCCCCGGCCTGATCAACCTCGACTTCGCGGACGTGCGCGCCGTGATGGACGAGATGGGCAAGGCGATGATGGGCACCGGTGAGGCTTCGGGCCAGGACCGCGCGGTTCAGGCGGCCGAGAAGGCGATTGCCAACCCGCTCCTCGATGAAATCTCGCTGAACGGCGCCAAGGGTGTGCTGATCAACATCACCGGCGGCTATGACCTGACGCTGTTCGAACTGGACGAAGCGGCCAATATCATCCGCGAAAAGGTCGATCCCGACGCCAATATCATTGTGGGCTCCACCTTGGACCCGACGATGGAAGGCACGCTGCGCGTCTCGGTCGTCGCCACCGGCATCGACCTCAAGACCGCCAAGGCCGAGACCCCGGTCGCCCGCCGTCCGATGGGCGAGACGCTGAAGCCCGCCGCCGCCCGTCCCGCGCCCGAGCCGATGACACTGACCCAACCGGTGGCGCAACCCGCCCCGGCGCCCGCCCCGGCCTTCGAGCCCGAGCAGGCCAGCTTCCGCGCGCCCGAGCCGGTCGAGGAACTGGACGAGATGCCCGCGCCCGCCTATCGCCCCGCCCCCGAGCAGCGCCCCGTCGCCGCCCGCGAGCCCGATGCCTCCAGCTACATCGCCCCGCGTCCGCGCGCCATGGGCACGCCCTCGCCCGAGGCCATGGCGCGTCTGCAGGCCGCCGTCTCCAAGACCCCGGCGGCGCCTGCTGCGGCTGCCCGTCCCGCGGCGCCCGCGCCGAAACCCGCCGCCAAGCCCGTGGCCGAGCGCCCGCGCTTCGGCATCGGCGGCTTGATCAACCGGATGGCAGGCTCTCATGCCGAGGCGGCGCCTGCGCGTCAGCAGCCGCAAGTCTCGGCCTATGACGAGGAAAACGAGCCCGCAACCGACCAGGACCGGATGGAAATTCCGGCCTTCCTCCGCCGTCAGGCGAACTGAAACACTCCTCACGGATTGTTACACCGGGGCGCCCAGGCGCCCCGGTTTTGTTTCAATTCTGACCATGTCTGGCAAAAATCAGGCGCTGTTACATGCCGTCATAATTGGTGAGTTGTCTCTGCTGCGTCTGCATCCTAAACAAATTCCAAGCCATGGAGGACGAATCCGCCTTGGCCACAAGATTTGGTTAACGGCAGGCGCAACGTGCAGAATACGGTGAAATCATCGGTGAGTTTCGACGGTGTCGGCCTGCATTCGGGCCAACCCGTCCGCATGGTCCTGCACCCCGCCGCCCCCGACAGCGGCGTCCGCTTTCGTCGGACCGATGTTGCCGATCTGGACCCGGTGGTTCCGGCCCGTTGGGATGCGGTCGTGCCCTCGTCGCTTTGCACCCTGATCGCGAATGAGGACGGGGTCTCGGTCTCGACCATCGAGCATATCATGGCGGCGCTGGCGGGCCTTGCGATCTGGAATGTCGAGATCGAGATCGACGGTCCCGAGGTTCCGATCATGGACGGCTCTGCCGCGCCCTTCGTTGCGGGCATCCTGGAAAAGGGCCTGACCGCCCATCCCGCTCCCTCGCGCACCTTGCGGGTGCTGCGTCCGGTCGAGGTCCGCGACGGTGCGGCCTGGGCCCGGCTGGAACCGGCCTCCATGCTGGAGATCGACTTCCGCATCGACTTTGCCGACGAAGCGATCGGCACGCAGACCCGGGCGCTGAACATGGCCAATGGCGCCTTCGTGCGCGAGCTTTGCGACAGCCGCACCTTCTGCCGCCAGTCCGATGTCCAGGCGATGCGCGAGCGTGGCCTGGCCCTGGGCGGCACCCTGGACAATGCGGTGGTCTTCGACGGGGCAGAGATCCTGTCTCCGGGTGGCCTGCGCCATGCCGATGAACCCGTCCGCCACAAGATGCTGGACGCGCTTGGCGACCTGGCGCTGGCGGGCGCCCCGCTTCTGGCGCGCTATACCGGCAACCGCGCGGGCCATGCGATGACCAACCGCCTGCTTCGCGCGCTCTTTGCCGCCGAGGGCGCGGTCGAGCGGGATGATTGCGATGCCTTCGTCCGGGGCAAGCTTCCCGGGGTTGGCGTGCATCGCGGCGACTTGCACTGGCTTGCCTGAAGCGCGAAAGCCATTTTGCGCCCGCCATTTTTCTATGCTAGGACGGGGCAAAGCAGGGGGACAAAGGTCCCCGGGGTTTCGGGATTTGGCACGGTGATGGCAGGGTTTGGGGCAGGGGCGGCAAAGGGTCTGGGAATGGCCTTGGGTCTGGCGCTTCTGGTCGCCTGCGCCCCCAAGACCCCGCAACAGCAGGATTTGTCGGCATTTACCGCGGAAGAGATCTTCCAGCGCGGCGAATACGAGCTTTCCGCCAAGACCAGCCCCAAGACCGCGATCCCCTATTTCCAGGAGGTCGAGCGGCTTTACCCCTATTCCGAATATGCCAAGCGCGCGCTGATCATGCAGGCCTATACGCTGCACCAGACCCGCGAATACGAAGAGGCAAGGGCCGCGGCGCAGCGCTATGTCGATTTCTATCCGGCCGGCGAGGATATCGCCTATGCGCATTACCTCCTGGCCCTGTCCTATTACGATCAGATCGACGAGGTGGGCCGCGACCAGGGCCTGACCTTCCAGGCCCTGATGGCGCTGCGCGTCGTGATCGAGGACTATCCCGACAGCGAATATGCCAAGTCGGCCATGCTGAAATTCGACCTGGCCTTCGACCACCTGGCGGCCAAGGAAATGGAAATCGGCCGCTATTACCTCAAGGGGCGGCATTATGCGGCGGCCTTGAACCGCTTCCGCACCGTGGTGCAGGATTACCAGACCACGACCCATACGGCCGAGGCGCTGATGCGGATCGTGGAATGCTATATCGGCCTTGGCCTGCCCGACGAGGCGCAGACGGCCGGGGCGATCCTGGGCTACAACTACCAGGCCTCTCCCTTCTACCAGGATGCCTTCAACCTCTTGAAGAAGAACGGTCTTGCGCCCGAGGCCAAGGGGACCTCCTGGCTCTCGACGATCTATCGCCAGATGGTCAAGGGCGAATGGTTGTAAAGGTGCGTGAGATCACGCACCCTACCGCAGGTCGACATGCTCAACTCGCTTGAAATCCGTGATGTGCTGATCATCGATCGGCTGGACCTGGCCTTTCAGCCCGGGCTGAATGTCTTGACCGGCGAGACCGGGGCAGGGAAGTCGATCCTCTTGGACGCTTTGGGCTTCGTCCTGGGCTGGCGGGGCAGGGCGGATATCGTCCGCCAGGGCGCGGCGCAGGGCGAGGTGACGGCGGTCTTCGACCTTTCCCCCGGTCATGCGGCGCGGGCGGTGCTGGAAGCGGCGGGGATCGAGGCCGAGGACGAGCTGATCCTGCGCCGGGTCAACACCGCCGATGGCCGCAAGACGGCCTGGGTGAACGACCGCCGCGTCTCGGGCGAGGTCTTGCGCGACCTGTCCGACGTGCTGGTCGAGCTGCATGGCCAGCATGACGACCGGGGGCTCCTGAACCCGCGCGGGCATCGGGCGCTTCTGGACCAGTTCGGGGGGCTGGAGCTTGGCGGCTTGCGGGCGGCCTGGACCGCGCGGCGGGTGGCCGAGGCGGCCCTGGCCGAGGCGGAGGCGCGCATCGCCGCGATCCGGTCCGAGGAGGAATGGCTGCGCCACGCGGTGGGCGAGTTGGACAAGCTGAACCCCGAGGCGGGCGAGGAGGCGCGGCTTGATGCCGAACGCCGCCTGATGCAGGGCGCGGCGCGGATCCGAGAAGACATCGCCCGGGCCCATGCCGTGCTCTCGCAAGGCGCCGAGCCCTCGATCCAGGACGCGACGCGCTGGCTGGGTGCGGTGTCGGACAAGGCGGAGGGGCGGCTGGATGCGCCGCTGGCCGCCTTGGAGCGGGCCATGGTCGAGCTGCAAGAGGCGCAATCGGGTGTCGAGGCCTGTTTGCAGGCGCTGGACTTCAACCCCTCCGCTCTTGAGGCCTGCGAAGAGCGGCTCTTCGCGATCCGGGCCCTGGCGCGGAAACATGGGGTTCTGCCCGACGACCTGGGCCCCCATGCCGACCGTTTGCGGGCGCGGCTGGAGACCTTGGACATGGGCGAGCGCGGCTTGATCAAGCTGCGCCAGGCGGTGAAGGATGCGGCGGCCGATTACGCGGCGCGGGCCGGGGCGATGACGGCCGCGCGCCTGGCGGCTGCTGCGCGGCTCGATGCCGCCATGGCGGCCGAGCTTGCGCCCCTGAAGATGGAACGCGCGGTGTTCCGGTCCGTGGTGACCGAGGCGGCTCCGGGGCCCGAGGGGGTGGACGAGGTCACCTTCACCGTCGCGACCAACCCGGGGGCTCCGGCTGGGCCCTTGAACAAGATCGCCTCGGGCGGGGAATTGTCGCGCTTCCTTCTGGCGCTGAAGGTCTGCCTGACCGGCGGGACGCCGGGGCTGACGATGATCTTCGACGAGATCGACCGCGGGGTTGGCGGCGCCACCGCCGATGCCGTGGGGCGGCGCCTGGCCGCCCTGGCCTCGGGCGCGCAGGTCCTGGTCGTCACCCACTCGCCCCAGGTTGCGGCTTTGGGCGGGCATCACTGGCGGGTCGAGAAGCGTGTCACCGATGGGCTGACGTTGTCGACCGTCGTGGGGCTCTCGCCCGAGGAGCGGGTCGAAGAGATTGCCCGGATGCTGGCGGGGGATGTGATCTCGGACGCGGCGCGGGCGGCGGCACGGGCGCTTTTGGGTCCGTGAGACGGGCCAAGGCCTTCCAGGCCATGGCCGTCTCACGGGGGGTGCGGGGGGCTTGCAGCCCCCCGCACCCCCCGCAATCGGGGGGCTGCCGCCCCCCGAGCCCCCCGCCCAAAGGGGAGCACGCTCCCCTTTGGAAACCCCGTGGATATTTGGGCCAATGTGAAAGGGCCGGGGTGTCGGGGGCCTGATGGCGGGTTTCTTCTGGCTGGATGTTTGCGCCAAGTTGAAAGACGGGCGATGGGGCCTCTTCCGTGGCTCCTCGATCCTTGCGCGGTCTCTTTCGTCTGTTGCCAGATCTCCCCGGCGGAGACGCCGCCTTCAGACCGCGACCAGCGCCCAGTTGACCACGCGCCAGCCCTCGCGGGTGGCGACCAGCATGGCGGTCAGCTGGCAGCCGATGCGGGGGAGCTCGGCGCCCGTCTCATCGCGGGCCCCGGCCACGACATAGCGCTGGGTCAGGATCGTGGCACCGGGGCCGAGCGGGCGAAGCCGCCCCTTGCCGCTGACCAGCTTGGCCCCGGCGAAGATCCCCGCGAATTCGGAGCGCATCAGGCTGCGGGCCTCTTCGGCGCCCTCCGCCAGGCCGCCTGTCAGCGTCACCACATCGGCATCGGGCGCGAGCCAGGTCCCGACCGTCTCGGCATCGCCCTTGCCGAAGGCGGAGGCGTAGAGCTTGGGCAGGTCCTCGGGCGTCACTTTGCGGCGCTTTCCAGGAAGGGGACCAGGTCGCCATAGCCGGTGAAGCGGCGCTCATAGGCCAGGCCCAGGCGGCGGGCGCAATCTTCGGCCTTGGCGTCCAGCGCGGGGTCATTGGTCTGGGCCTGGTAGACCAGTTTCGTGTAATGGCCGAAATACATGTCGCGAAGCTCCGGGTGGCGATCGAGCCCCATGGGCCGCCAGACGAAGGCATCGAACTGCCGGACCAGGAAATCGGTCAGGTAAAAGGCGGTGAACTCGGTCTCGGAGAGCTTGGCAAAGGTCGCGTTGCCTTCAAAAAACGAATAACAATGCGGTCCCGCGATCATCTCGACGCCCAATTCCTTGCACTTTTCCTGCAATTGGCCCCCGGTGCCGCAATCAGCATACAGAACGAAGACCCGCTCGTGGCTGGCGGCCTTGACGGCCCTCTCGACCTCGGAGGTGATCTTGTCGGGGTAAAGATGCAGCTTGGCGGGCAGGCATTGCAGATCGAGATGGTCCCAGCCATTGGCCCGTTTCACCGCAAGGACCTCATGGGCCAGGGCTCCGCAGGCCAGCACCAGAACGCGCCCGCCCCTGGGGGCGAGGCCGGTTTCCGTCAGGGTCTGGTCATCTGGGTCCATCGCCTCACCATGCCCGCGCCGGGCGCAAAAGAAAACCCCGGGCGCGCGAGGGGCCCGGGGATTGGTGCTCTGCATCCGCTGCGTCGCCCGGGGCATACCCCGGGGGAGCTTCAGACGTTGGGCTGGTTGTGCTTGCGGGCGACGAAGGCCTTTGCGGTTTCCACGGCCACGGCGGCGTCACGGCAATAGGCATCCGCGCCGATGGCCTTGCCGAACTCTTCGTTCAGCGGAGCCCCGCCGACCAGCACGATATAGTCGTCGCGCAGGCCCTTTTCCTTCATCGTGTCGATCACGACCTTCATATAGGGCATCGTCGTGGTCAGAAGCGCCGACATGCCGAGGATATCGGGCTGCTCGCTTTCCAGCGCGGCCAGGTAGCTTTCGACCGAGTTGTTGATGCCGAGATCCTTCACCTCGAAGCCCGCGCCTTCCATCATCATGCCGACAAGGTTCTTGCCGATGTCATGGATGTCGCCCTTCACGGTGCCGATCACCATCTTGCCCATGCGGGGCGCGCCGGTCTCGACCAAAAGCGGCTTGAGGATCTGCATCCCGCCCTTCATCGCATTGGCGGCCAAGAGCACTTCGGGAACGAAGAGGATGCCGTCGCGGAAGTCGGCGCCGACGATGGTCATGCCGGCGACCAGAGCCTTGGTCAGGACGTCATAGGGCGTCCAGCCGCGCGCGATCAGGATGTTCACGCCCTCTTCGATCTCTTCCTTCAGACCGTCGTAGAGGTCGTCATGCATCTGCAGGACCAGCTCGTCGTCGGAGAGTTCAGAGAGGATGATTTCGTCGTCGTCGGCCATGGGTCTGCTCCTGAAAGCGTTTGGCAAGTGATGGGGCCAACGCGGGCCGCGCACTATTCCCTTACCGACATGCCCCGGATGAAAGCCGACAGCAAGGGGGTTTCACCCTGCCATAGCGCGGGATTCTTGACAGAAGGTCAAGGCGCTGGCGGTATGGTCTCAGGGGGAAGGCGGCATGCGGGTGATTTCGGCCTTGGTGGTGGCGCTTGGCCTCGGGGTCTCGCAGGCCAGGGCGGGCCTGGTCTGGCAGGGCACGCAGCTGTGGTTCCTGGTGGCCGGGGCCTATTGCGTCAAAGAGCCTGACAGCTATGCGCCGGCGCCCTCGGTCAAGAGCGGTTGGGTCGGGGTCGACGACCAGCCCTATGACTTTTTCACCTATGGCGCGGTTTCGGCTGCGACCGATGTCGGGATCGGGGTCCAGGCCCGGCTTACGGACGCCCGCCCGGGCGAGGGGATGACCTTCGAAATTACCGGCCCGAAGGACGGGGTGCCCGACAGCTGGTCCAGGCCTTTGTCGGCGGATGGCAACTTCTGGTTTGGTCGAAAGCCCGAGAAGGGAGAGGCGCTTGACCCGGGGCCTTACCGGTTCAAGGTCTTTCGGTCGGGGCGACTGGTGCTGGACTACGAGGTCATGGTCTTGGCCAAGCGGGGCCCGAACCCCTGCGAGAAGCCGGTCTCCTGACGCTTCCCCTTGGCTGCGTTCCTGAAACGTTCTATCCTGGCCCCATGTCCAAGGATACGATCCTCCCCGGCCAAGCCTTCCGCGCCCGTGGTGCCGCCAGCAACGCGGCGGGCCGCTATGAGGCCACCACGCGGGAGGCCCATGACGACGGCTGGGACATCCCCCATGACGAGCGCCTCGTCCGCACCGAGGTCCGGCTGGAGGCGCCGCGTTCGGCCATCACCTATAACCAATCCCCCGACCTCCCCTTCGACCGTTCGATCAACCCCTACCGGGGCTGCGAACATGGCTGCATCTATTGCTTCGCCCGGCCCACGCATGCTTACCTGAACCTCTCGCCGGGTCTGGATTTCGAGACCAAACTGATCGCCCGCCCCGGCATCGGCGCCGTCCTTGACCGCGAGCTGCGGGCGCGCAGCTACAAGCCCGCTGTGATCGCCCTTGGCACCAACACCGACCCCTACCAGCCGATCGAGGCCGAGCATCGCGTCATGCGCGAGGTGCTGGAGGTCCTCTCTGCCCATCGCCATCCCCTGGCCATCACCACCAAGGGCACCCTGATCGAGCGCGACCTGGACATCCTCGCCCCCATGGCTGCCGATGGCCTGCTGCGCGTCGGCATCACGGTGACGACGCTGGACGACACCCTCTCCCGCCGGATGGAGCCCCGCGTGCCCCGCCCCGCGCGCCGCCTGCAAACGATCCGCCGCCTGACCGAGGCGGGCGTGCCGGTGCGCGTCATGGTCTCGCCGCTGATCCCTGGCCTCTCGGATCACGAGCTGGAGCCCATCCTCCAGGCCGCCAAGGAGGCCGGGGCCCTGGCCGCCAGCTGGATCCACCTGCGCCTGCCGCTGGAGGTCGCAGAGCTTTTCAAGGCTTGGCTGGCCGAGCATTACCCCGACCGCGCCGCCAAGGTCATGGGCCGGGTGCGTGAACTGCATGGCGGCAAGGATTACGACGCGGCCTTCGGCCAAAGGTTCAAGGGTCAGGGGATCTGGGCCGACCTGATGCGCAAGAGGTTCGAGGTCGCCATCAAGCGCCTTGGCCTGACGCCCGAGCTGCCGCCGCTGCGCACCGACCTCTTCCGCCCGCCCCTGGCCCAGGGCGCGCAGATGGGCTTTGACCTGTAGCGCAGGCGGCGGGGCAGGTGCCTGCCTGGGCCGCGAAAGCAGTCCGACCTCTTTGCCAGGCGCCCCTCTTCACTTGGGACCCACTTGCCCCTTTCCCGCCACTTCACCCTGCACCTCTCTTCACCCGGGCGCGGCTTCCCCCGCCCCACCCGGCTCCGCCCCCGCTCTGAGCCTTCCCCCCCGCAGCTTTCCCCCTGATCGGGCCAGCGTGCCGCCCCCCTTTCACTCTTGCCCAAATATCCGGGGAGAGGTCTGGAGAGGGCAGCGCCCTCTCCAGCCGGGGCCGCCGCGCGGGCCGAGCTTGAAAAGCGAGGCCCCCTTGGCCCGGGCCAGGCTGTTTGCTTGCACGCAACGGGAGGGAAAAGAAAAACCCGGGGTATACCCCGGGCTACGCAAGCTGACGCAGAGCCCTGCGCCGTCACGCCAAGGCATTACCCCCGGCGGCGACGTTCGCGCTTTTCCGGCCCATTGCCATCCGTGCCATCGCTGGCCGAGGAGAAAGCCCCAAGCTTCGCCTGAATCTCCTCCGCCGTGGGCAGGGAACCCTTCGGCCTGGTCTCCAAAGCATGCCGCATCGAGGCCAGGTGCTCGGGCATGGTGCCACAGCAACCGCCGATGATCTTCACCCCGGCGTCGCGGGCCAGGACCGCATATTCCCCCATCAGCTCCGGCGTGCCGTCGTAATGGATATGGCCCTCGTGATATTTCGGGATCCCGGCATTGCCCTTGGCGATCAGGGGCCGCGTGGTCCCCGTCGCCGCAAAGCCCAGGACCGTCCGCATCAGGTCCGAGGCGCCCACGCCGCAATTGGCCCCAAAGGCCAGGGGCGGCGTCACCATCGCCTCGACGCGCTTGGCCAGATCAGCCGAGGTGATCCCCATCATGGTTCGCCCGGCCGTGTCAAAGCTCATCGTGCCCGCCCAGGGCAGACTGACTGCCGAGGCCGCTTCGGCGGCGGCGGCATATTCCTCGAAGGCCGACATGGTCTCGATCCAGGCCACATCCGCGCCGCCCGCCTTCAGGCCTTCCATCTGCTCGGTGAAAATCTCCACCGCCAGTTCATGGGTCATGGTCCCCATGGGCTCGAAAATCTCGCCCGTGGGCCCGACCGAGCCCGCGACGACCACCGGCCGCCCCGCCTTGTCGGCCACCTCGCGGCCCAGCTCCGCCGCCACCTTGTTCAGCTCATGCACCCGACCTTGCGCCTGGTGCAGCTTCAGCCGCGCCGCATTGCCGCCGAAGGAATTGGTCAGGAAGAGATCCGATCCCGCATCCACCGCCGCCTTGTAAAGCTTCAGGATATTCTCGGGCTTTTCCGTGTTCCAGAACTCCGGCGGTTCGCCCGACGAGAGCCCCATGTTGAAGAGATTGGTCCCCGTGGCGCCATCGGCCAAAAGCCAGTCACGTTCGGAAAGGAGTTTCGACAGAAGGTCCATGGCAGGTCTCCGGGGGAGGGGGGAGGCTCCGGGTCGGGGCCCGGAGCGGCTTTGGATCAGGGCCACCGGTCGCGCCAGGGGCCACAGGGGCAGGGCGGCTCCGGGCCTGACCCGGAGCCTCGACGCTGTCAGACTTCGCTCATCAGCTGGGCCTTGGCGACCGGCAGCAGCTCGGTCATCTTGGCGCGGACCTGGTCGGCCGTGGCCTTGCCCGCGAGGTCACCCGCGACCTTGCGCACCACATCCTCGATCCCCGCCTCTTCGAAATCGGCGCTGACGACTTCGACGGCATAGGCGGCCGCATCATCGCCCGACTTGCCCAGAAGCTCGGCCGCCCAAAGCCCCACGAGCTTGTTGCGCCGCGCCTCGGCCCGGAACTGCATCTCGGCATCATGGGCGAACTTGGATTCGAAAGCGTTTTCGCGGTCGTCGAAGGTGGTCATCATCAGGCCCCTTGGTTGGAGTGTTTACCCTCATATGCCCGCGCGCGGGCTTTCCTGCAAGGGGCAGGGGCGCAAGTCGCCTTTGCCTTGCCGCCCGCCCCCCCATCGCGTATAGCCCAAGCCGAACGGGTCCCGCAGGTCGGGGCCCCATTGGTGTTTCGGGATACAGATGGCACGGCGCAAGAAGGTCTATGAAGGCAAGGCGAAGATCCTTTACGAAGGTCCCGAGCCCGGCACCCTGATCCAGTATTTCAAGGACGAAGGCGCCCCGGGCCCCTCGTCCGAGGAATCGGCTGCGGCCGAGGGCAAGGGCGTGTTGAACAACCGCCTGTCGGAATTCTTCATGGCCGGGCTGAATGCCATCGGCGTCCCCACCCATTTCATCCGCCGCATCAACATGCGCGAGCAATTGGTGCGCGAGGCCGAGATCATCCCCCTGCAGGTCGTGGTGCGCAACTTCGCCGCCGGAGACCTTTCGAACCGCTTGGGCATCCCCGAGGGCACGCCCCTGCCGCGCCCCATCGTGGAATATTACTACAAGGACCCGCGGCTGAACCTGCCCCTGGTCTCGGAAGAGCACATCATCGCCTTTGGCTGGGCCAGCCAGCAGGACCTTGACGATATCATCGCGCTGGCCCTGCGGGTGAACGACTTCCTCTCGGGCGTCATGCTGGGCGTGGGCACGCGGCTGGCCGATTTCCGGTTGGAGATCGGGCGGATCTGGGATGGCGACTTCATGCGGCTGATCGTGGCCGACGAGATCAGCGCCGACTCGTGCCGCCTCTGGGACCTGCGCCGCCCCGAGGGCGCACCGGCCTCCGAGCCCGGGCCCATGGCCGATGTCTATTCCGAGCTGGCGCGGCGCCTGGGGGTCCTGCCCTCCAACGTCACCCATGCGACCAAACCCACCCTGATCAACTGACCCCCCTACTTGAAAGGCCCGTCCCGATGAAAGCCCGTGTCACCGTCATGTTGAAAGCCGGCGTCCTGGATGTGCAGGGCGAGGCCGTGCGCCACGCCCTTGGGACCCTGGGCTTCGAGGGCGTCCATGGTGTCCGCCAGGGCAAGGTGATTGAACTGGACCTGGCCGAGACCGAGAACGCCGAAGAGACCGTCAAGGCGATGTGCGAGAAGCTCCTCGCCAATACGGTCATCGAAAGCTACCGCGTCGAGATCCTCTGAAGCAGGAAGCGCCGCGACCTCTTGCGAGGACGGAAAGCCCCCCGCGCGGGGGCTTTCTGTTGTCCCGGCGCCAGGCCCGCCCGGGGATTGCCCCGTCGGACGGTCCGGCCCGCGCTTGCCCGGTTCGCGGGCCCAGTTCCTTGGCCCAGCTCTCCGGTCGAAACCGGATTTCCCTTTTCGCGGCTCCGCTTTAGGCTTGGGGCCAAAAGGAGTGTCCGATGCGAGCCGCCGTCCTGCGCGAATACCGCGCCGATCTGAGCCTTGAAACCGTCCCCGACCCGGTCTGCGAGGCCGATGGCGTGGTCCTCAAGGTCCTGTCCTGTGGCATCTGTCGCAGCGACTGGCATGGCTGGGTGGGGGAGCATGCCCGCGTGAAGCCCGGCGCCATCCCCGGCCATGAATATTGCGGCGAGGTGGTCGAGGCCGGGCCCCTGGCCAAGTTCCGCGTCGGCGAGCGGGTCATCGCGCCCTTCATCCTGGCCTGCGGCGATTGCCCCGAGTGCCGGTCGGGCCAATCGACGACCTGCGGCAATCAGCGCGTGCCGGGCTTTGGCGAGCCGGGGGCCTATGCGGAATACATCTCCGTCCCGAGGTCTCACAACCTGACGCTTTTGCCCGAGAGCCTCTCTCCGGCCCTGGCGGCGGGCCTGGGCTGCCGGGTGACGACGGCCTATCACGCGCTGACCGGGCGCGCGGCCTTGCAGGCGGGGGAGTGGCTGGCGATCCATGGCACCGGGGGCGTCGGGCTCTCGGCGCTTCTGATCGCGCGGGCCCTGGGCGCGAGGATCATCGCGGTCGACGTGGTGCCCGAGCGGCTGGACCATGCCCGCAGCCTTGGGGCGGAGCTGGCGCTCGATGCCCGTGACAGCGATGTGGCGGCCGCGATCCGAGAGGCCACGAAAGGCGGTGCCCATGTCTCGCTGGAGGCCCTGGGGATACCCCAGACGCTGAATGCCTCGATCGAATGCCTGAGGCCCTTGGGCCGCCATATCCAGATCGGCATGCCGACCGGGCACCTGGCGAAGGTCGAGGTCAATATGCTGGCAGTCTATATGAAGCAGCTCTCGCTGTTTGCGAGCCGGGGGATGCCGGCCTGGCGCTATCCCTCGCTCTTGTCGCTGATCGAGACGGGCAAGGTCGATGTCCGCCCCATCGTGGCGCGTGAGGTGGCCTTGAGCGCGGCCAGCGCCGAACTGCGCGCCTTCGACGGGCCGATGCCGCCCGGCGTGGCGGTGATCACCGATTTCGCAGGGTAGCGCTTCGGGGCGGGGGGGCCTCGGGCAAGCCCTCGGCCCGCGCGGCGGCCCCGGCCGGAGGGAGCGAGCCCCCTCCGGACCTCCCCCGGCGCCCGGTTGGCGGCGGAGGCCTGTTTGACGACGGGTGCTGGGGGGGTGCCGCTCTGGTGTCTTGTGGTCCGGGCGCTGAGCTGCGGCGCGTGATGACCTGACCTCCAAATGTCTTCAGCGCCGGAGCCCGCCCCATGGCGCCGCCCCTGCCCTTTCTCACTGGCCCAAATATCCCCGCCGGAGGCATGCCCCAAAGCCATGGGCTTTGGGGCCGGAACCGGAGGGCGAAGGCCCGGAGGCGACAGGAAAGGCTTGCGGCGTCAGCCGCTCCATCGGGTCAGCGCTTGACGGCAGCACCGCCCTTGGGGAGGTGATAGAAGCTGTCGGCCGCCAGGTTCTCCCAGGGGCCTTCGCTGCCATCGGGCCAGATCACCCGGACCTCGGCCGCAGCCTCGGCGCCGATCCCGAAGTGACGCCAGCCGATCTGGCCGCCGCCTTGCCCGCCGCCCACCGTCAGCTCGCGCCTTTGCACGCGGTCCCCGACCCTGACCTCGATCCAGCCGCCCACCGCATCGCGATTGGCGCCCTCTTGCACCGGCGCCAGCATCAGCCAATGCCCCAGTGCCTCGCCCCCGATCCCAAGGCCCTTGTTCCGCCAGAGCTCCGCCCCCGAATGGCGGTTCGCCACCACCAGGTCCAGTCGCCCATCGCCGTCGAGGTCCACGACCGAAGCCCCCCGCGCCATGGCCATCGAGGCCACGCCCGCCCGGTCCCCCGCCTCGGTGAAGCCCTTCTCGCCGCCCAGAAGCAGGTTGTTCGGGTCGTTCTGCGCGAAATCCGGCATCTTCTCGACATTGCCCTTGGCCACGAAGAGATCGACGAAGCCGTCGTCATTCACGTCCTGGAACTCGGCATGCCAGCCGGTCGAGGGCCGCTCGTCCCCGCCGGTATAGGGCCGGTGCGCCGTGGCCTTCATCGCGAATGCCACATCCTTGAAGACCGGCTTGCCCGGGCCCTCGGCCAGGGTTTGCAGCTTCTGATCGGCCATCGAGGTCAGGTAGTAATCGGGGAAAAGGTCGCCGTTCACATCGGCGCTGGCAATGCCCATGCCCCATATCTTGAGGGGCTTCCAGCCCTCCTCCTTGCCGTAAAGCTTCGGCGCCTCACCGGGCGGCACATGCCACATCTGCTCGGTCCCGCCCTTGTAATACTCCCGGTCATTGGACACCCGCAAAGAGGGGGTCCCCGAGAGGTTCCAATCGGTGAAGAGCATCGAGAGGGCACAGAAGCTGGGCTGCAGCTCCAAGGGCTCGGCAAAGCCCTGACCCTTTGGCCGGTAAAGCAGGTTTTCAGTGCAAGAGCCCCAGGGGAAGGCCTCTTCCTTGCGGTCGATATAGGTCCCCACGGCGAGCGTCGGCCAATCCGCGCCCTTCTCCCAGGTCGCGGCAAAGGCGCTGGACCAGAGGTCGCGACCCTCGAAACCCCAGGCCTCGTTCATGCGTTCAAAGCGGCACTGGCCCAGGCCGCGCATCACCAGGTCCTCGCCCGAGCGCAGCACCACGAGGTCCATCACCCCGTCGGAGTCGATGTCCAGGGGCCAGGCGCCGGTCACGCGGGTCTCTTCCAGCCCCGCGACCTGGGCGCGGAAGCTCAGCGCCCCCGGCTTGCTTTCGTTCAGGTAAAGCGCGGCCGGCGCCGTGCCGCCCGCGAAGAACAGCTCCGGCAAGCTGTCGCCCGAACAGTCAAAGGCCGCAACTCCGCCGCCCACCATGAACTGCCAGTCGCCCTCATAGCTGTGGACGACGCCCGAGGTCGCCGTCTGGTCCTGGAACTGCGGCACGACGGGTTCGGCCAGGGCAGGCATGGCCAGAACCAGGGTGAGGGCCAGGGACTTGCGCATCTCTCAGGCCCTGGTCTTCAGGTCGACGGCAAACTGGCCGACGCAGCGCCCGAGCTTCTGCCCCTCGGTGATGGCGGGCATGAAATGGATGCCGCCGTAAAGCCGCGATATCCCGGCCTCGTCCGCCGCCGCCCAGAAACTGGCGAAGCTGCGTTCCGGCACGCCATCGGGCGTGGGGGAGTGGTCGTCGAAGGCATAGTCCTCGCCGAAAAGCGCGGTCAGGACCGTGGCTCCGGCTGCCGATTGCACCGAGTGGCCGGAAGGGTATTCCGGGAAAGGCGGGGTGTTCAGGATCGGAACCCAGGCCTTGTCGATCACCTTCTGGATATAGGTCACCGGCCGGATCGTGTCGAAGCGGTACTTGGCCGCCCAGCAGGCGATGAAGGCATCGGCCTGGCCGATGCCCATGCGGGCCAGGGCCTCGACCGTGGCCGACAGGTCAAGCCCGCGTTCCTCGGCCACCTGCATCAGGATCGCGACCCAATGCCCCGGCGGGGTCCAGGTCAGCATGGCGTCATCGGCCCAGAAGCGGGCGATATGGGTCTGCTCCTCGGTCAGGGTCTTGGAGGTCTCATAGACCTGCAGCGCCTCGGTGTGGAATTGCGAGCCCGGTTCCTCGGAATAGGGCGTGGGGTCCGCGATGCCGCAGGGGAGCGAGGCGGGCATGGCAAAGGGCCGGTTGTTGCCCCAATTGGGCAGAAGCGGCGCCTGTTGCAGGCTGATCTTCGAGGTGGGCAGCCATTCGCCGGGCGTGCCCTTGGGCTTCCATTCCTTCGGGAAGCCCTGGTTCTCGATCACCGCGCCGCCATCCGTGGCGGCCCAGTCGAGGATCGCCCGGCCCAGCCCGACCCCGGCGGAACGGCTGGCGGCCACGACATCGGCCGCGACCCCCTCGGCCGCCTGTTCCGCCATCTTGGCGGTCATCACCTGGGTCGCATGCTGGCCCGTGGGCCCGGTGTTCTGGAACAGCGCCTGGACCAGCGTCTCCAGCACGCCATTCATCACGACGGCCGTGTCATAGCCCTGGCCCGGAGCCCGGTCGGGCAGGGTCTGAAGCCCGTTCAGCTGGCCTGCCAGCGAGACGAGGCCCCGCCCCTCGGGCACCAGGGCCTCATAGGCGCCGATCCCCATCAGCGCCAGCGCGCGCGAGGCGACCGGGGGCGTCATGGTGGCCGTGTGCCTGACCAGCTCCAAGCCCAGCTTGTACCAGTTGTTCAGCACCCGCTTGGCGGCTTCGTCGCGCGTATCGGCCCAGGCGGTAGAGGTCAGGGACAGGACCGCAAGGGCCACGCCCCCGGTCAAAAAGCTGCGCCGTTGCATGCCACCCCTCCCAAGGTCCGCGCCCTTTGCGGGCTGTTCAGCACGGTTGCGGGGGAAATCCCCCTTTGTCGATAGAAACGTCAAACGAATGAATTTGCAAACATATCCGGGGTTTCCAAAGGGGCCCGGGGGCCCCTTTGGGCAGGGGGTGCGGGGGGCGCGCCAGCCGCGCAAGGCGTTGCGCGGCGTTCTTCGCTGAAAACCTTCCACTGGAAGGTTTTCCGGGCGCTCATCACCCCCGCTTCCTCCGGGAGACATCGCAGGCATTTCATGCCAGCAATGTCTCCCGGACCCCGCTTCAGACGTAACGGTTCCAGAGATTCTCCAGACGCTCTTGCCGACCGGATTTCGGCTGCGGCTCCAGGCCCTCGGCGGTCACCCGCGCGGCGGCCTCTTCCAGCGAGCCCTTCAGCATGGCCTGAGCCTTCTCCGACTTCCACCCGGCATAGCGCGCCTCCCGGGCCGCTTCCAGCTCGCCCGATTCCAGCAAAGCCGCCGCTGCCTTCAAAGCCTTGGCGCAGGTGTCCATGCCGCCGACATGACCCAGGACCAGGTCCTCGGCGTCCAGGGACTGACGGCGGATCTTGCTGTCGAAGTTGGTGCCACCAGCCCCCAGGCCACCGGCCTTGAGGATCTCGTAATAGGCCACGGCGGTCTCGGGCACGTTGTTCGGGAACTGGTCGGTGTCCCAGCCCGATTGCAGGTCGTTGCGGTTCATGTCGATCGAGCCCAGGATCCCCAGGGCCGCCGCCGTCGCGAGCTCATGCTCGAAGGAGTGACCCGCGAGGAAAGCATGGCCGGTCTCGATGTTGCACTTCACCTCACCCTCCAGACCGAAGTCCTTCAGGAAGCCGTAAACCGTGGCGACATCATAGTCATACTGGTGCTTGGAGGGCTCTTGCGGCTTGGGCTCGATCAGGATCTGGCCCTTGAAGCCGATCTTGTGCTTGTATTCGACCACCTGCTGCAGGAAGCGGCCGGCATGGGCGCGCTCGGCCTTCATGTCGGTGTTGAGCAGCGTCTCATAGCCCTCGCGCCCGCCCCAGAGGACATAGTTCGCGCCGTTCAGCTTGTGGGTGGCATCGAGGTTCGCCTTCACGCTTGCCGCCGCATAGGCATAGACATCCGGGTCCGGGTTGGTCGCGGCACCGGCCATCCAGCGGCGGTTCGAGAACATATTGGCCGTGCCCCAGAGGAGCTGGGTCTTGTGGGTGGCCTGCTTCTGGGCGAGGTAATCGACGATCTCATCCAGGTTGCGCTTGGATTCCGCGAAAGTCGCGCCCTCGGGGCGGACATCGGCGTCGTGGAAGCAATAGAAGGGCGCCTGCAGGATGTCGAAGAGCTCGAAGGCCACGTCGGCCTTCATCTTCGCGGCCTCCATGCCGCCGTCGAACCAGGGGCGGTTCAGCGTGCGCCCGCCGAAGGGGTCGTGGCCCTCATAGGCCAGCGAGTGCCAATAGGCCACGGCAAAGCGCAGGTGGTCTTCCATGCGCTTGCCCAGGACGATCTCGTCGGGGTTGTAGTGGCGGAAGGCGAATTCGTTGGTCGAATCCGGGCCTTCGTACTTGATCTGCGGGATGCCTTTGAAGAAGTCGGTCATGGTCAGTCCTTGAGGGGGCAAAGTTAGTGGGAAAGCGCCTGGATCGCCTTTTGCGCGGCGCGGAAACGGGCGTGTCCGGCATCGAAAGCGGCGGTCAGGGAGGTGTCGGGCTCGATCACCCGGGCGATGGGGGGCATGGTCGCCACCTCGGCGCCCGCGCCGGTCGCGGCCATCAGGCCAAGCCGGGCCGCACCCAGCGCGCCGCCGAAGTCGCCGGCCACCGGGACCTGCACCGGCACATCCAGCGCCGTGGCGATCAGCTTCAGCCAGTAGTCCGACCGCGAGCCACCGCCGACGGCCAGGACATTCTCGAGCTTGGTGCCGGTGGCAGCCAGGGCGTCGCGGCTGTCGCGGAAGGCATAGGTCACGCCCTCCAGCACGGCGCGGGTGCCTGCCGCACGGTCGGTCTGATGCTCCAGCCCCAGAAGCGCGCCGCGGATGGCGGCATCGTTCAAGGGCGTGCGCTCGCCGCCCAGGTAGGGCAGGAAGAGCCCCTTGCCCGGGCCTTGCAGCGGCCCAAGCTCGCCGGTCAGCGTGGCCGCGGTCTGGCCCACCAGGCCCGCATACCAGTTCAGCGCATCGGTGGCGGCGAGGATCACACCCATCTGGTGCCAGGTGCCGGGCAGGGCGTGGCAGAAGGTGTGAACGGCGGTGGCCGGATCGGGCTGATAGCCGTCATTGGCGGCAAAAAGCACGCCCGAGGTGCCAAGCGAGACAAAAGCCTGCCCCGCCTTCACGACACCCACGCCGACGCCCGAGGCGGCGTTATCGCCTCCGCCCCCGGCCACGACGACCTGGCCCATGCCCCAACGTGAGGCCAATTCCCCGCGCAGGTGCCCCGAAACCTCCGAGCCCTCGACCAGGCGCGGCATCTGGGCGCGCGTCAGACCGGCGGCGGACAAAAGGTCATCCGACCAGTCCCGCGCCCCGGTGTCGAACCAGGCGGTGCCCGCGGCATCGGACATCTCGCCCACATGTTCGCCCGTCAGCCAGAGCCGCAGGAAATCCTTGGGCAGAAGCACCATGGCCACCTGGTCCCACAACGCGGGCTCATGCCTGCGCATCCAGGCCAGTTTCGGCGCGGTGAAGCCCGGGAAGACGATGTTGCCCGTCACCCGGCGGAAGATCGGGTCGCCGTCCATCTCGGCGGCTTCCTCGTGGCTGCGGGTATCGTTCCACAAAATACAAGGCCGCAGCACCTGGTCAGACTTGTCCAGGACGGTGGCCCCATGCATGTGGCCCGAAAGCCCGATGCCCTTGACCGCGCCCAGGCCATGGGCCGAGAGCTTGTCCAGGACGGTCTCGGCCGCCGCGATCCAGGAGGAGGGCTCTTGCTCCGACCAGCCCTCATGCGGGCGCTGGACGGTCAGGGGGGCGGTGGCTTCCGCCACCACCTTCTGGTTGTCGTCGATCAGGATGCCCTTCAAACCCGAAGTGCCAAGGTCCAGACCAATATACATCACGCAGCCTTTGCCGGTTTCTTGCCGAGGATGATCATGCCCAGGATGTCTTCGTCGGTGACCTCGTCGACCTTGACGGTGCCGACCAACTGGCCGTTCTTCATCACGGCGGCGCGGTCGCAGAGCTTCATGACCGAGTGGATGTCGTGCTCGATCAGGAAAATCCCAAGGCCCTGGGCCTTCAGCTCCTGGATGAGCTCGGCCACCATCTGGGTCTCATGCGGGCCCAAAGCGGCGGTCGGCTCGTCCATGATCAGGATCTTGGCGTTGAAATAGACCGCCCGCGCGATGGCGACCGATTGGCGCTGACCGCCCGACAAAGCCGAGACCGGCACGTTGAACTTGCGGAAGTTCGGGTTCAACCGGCCCATGATCTTGCGGGTCTCGGCCTCCATCTTGGTCTCGTCCACGAAACCCATGGAGTTCACGAGTTCCCGCCCGAGGAAGAGGTTCGAGGCGGCGTCCAGGTTATCGGCCAGGGCCAGGGTCTGGTAAATCGTCTCGATGTTCTGGGCCCGGGCGTCGCGGGGGTTCTTGATCTCGACCTTCTCGCCGTTGATCAGAATCTCGCCGCTGTCAGCCTGATAGGCGCCGGACAGACACTTGATCAGCGTCGACTTGCCCGCGCCGTTGTGACCCAGAAGGCCCACGACCTCGCCGGGGTAGAGGTCGATGGAGACATGGTCCACCGCCTTGATCCCGCCAAAGGCGATCGAGATGTCGCGCAGTTCGACCAGGGGGGTGCCGCGATTGGAAGTGCTCATGATGTCGTCCCCTTACTTGATGCGTTTGCGGTAGAGGATGTCGAGATAGACGGCCAGAACCAGGGCCGCGCCGATCACGATCTTGCGGTAGGACCCGTCGCCGAAGCCGATCAGGACCATGCCGGTCTGCAAGGACACCAGGACCAGGGCCCCGATGATCGCGCCATAGATGGTGCCGACGCCGCCCGCCAAGGAGGTGCCGCCGACCACAGCCGAGGCGATGACGTAAAGTTCGTCGAGGTCACCGAGCGCATTGGTGGCCGAGTTCAGGCGGGCCGAGGCGATGACGCCCGCAAGGCCAGCCAGCGCACCCATCAGGGTGAAGATCTTGACCGTCATGGCGCGGGTGTTGATGCCCGAGAGCGCAGCCGCCTCGGGGTTGCCGCCGATGGCGAAGACATAGCGTCCGAACCGGGTGCGGGTCATCAGGATGGTCATGCCGATGGCGACAACCAGCAGGATCAGCACCGGATAGGCATAGCCATGAGAGATGAAGGCATTCTCGGGCACTTCCTGCCCCAGGCCCTCGTAATACTGCTTCAGGATGCCCTTGGGCCAGGGATAGGCATTCACGACCAGGGTCGCGCCGCCGATCACGCCAAGACCCAGGGCGGCCATGAAGACCTCGGCCCACATCGGGCGCAGCGGGAAGCCGTGTAGCTTGCGGTTGGCCCGGCCGTTGACGATCATCCAGATGACACCCGCCGCAGCGATGGCCGCCACGATCCAGGAGCCCGTGCCGCCGATGGCGCCGAAGGGGCCTCCGCCGATCAGGTTGAAGGTCGCATCGACCGGCGAGATCGTCCGGCCATCGGCCGCAAGGAAGGCCACGCCGCGCCAGACGAGCAGGCCGCCCAGCGTCACGATGAAGGAGGGGATCGAGAGATAGGCGATCAGCGAGCCCTGGAAGGCGCCGATCAGAGCGCCCACGGCCAGGCCGAAGATCACCGTGATGACCCAGATCATCGGATGACCGAGGCCCAGCCATTGCGGCAGCCATTCGACCTGCAAGAGGCCCATGTACATTCCGGTCACGCCGACGATGGAGCCCACCGACAGGTCGATGTTGCGGGTGATGATGACCAGGACCATGCCGGTCGCCATGATGCCGATCGAGGCGGTCTGAACCGAAAGGTTCCACAGGTTGCGCGGGGTCAGGAAGGACCCGTCGCCCAGAACGAACTCGCCGTAGACGTGAAAGCCCACCCAGATCATGAACAGCGCGCCGACCATGCCGATCAGGCGGGGGTCAAGCTCGGTGGCACGCAGGAAGGCGGCGATGGGGCCGTCCTTCTCCTGGGTCTGGGGGCGATGGGATGTATCGGTCATGTTGTGTCCATGAACTGGGGCCGCGCGGCTGCGCAGACGGGAAACGCGGGGCCTGGCACCCCTTTGGGGTGGGCCACTCGGGCGATTCCGATGCGAGGGTTGGGGCCGGAAGGAGAACTGCGTGCCCCGACCGTGGAGCAAAGGAAAACGCCGGCCCCCCGAAGGGGACCGGCGCGAAGTCAAAGGCTTATTCGCAGCCCTTCACACCGGCCATGGCGCCTTCGCAGGCCTGTTCCTTGGTGATGTGGCCGGCGTCGATCGCCAGGTTGACCGTGTCCTTGGTGATCGCGGTCGGCGACAGGAGGATGGCATTCATCTCCACGCCCTTCTCACCGCCCGAGAACTTGGTCGCACCGGCGATGGCGTCCAGCGCCACGCCCTCGGCCAGCTGGGCCGCGATCTCGCCGGCAGCCTTGCCGAGCTGACGCGAGTCCTTCCAGACCGAGACGGTCTGGGTGCCGCGGGCCACGCGGTTGATGGCGGCGAGGTCGCCGTCCTGGCCACCCAGCGGAACGTTCAGGCCCTGGGCCGCCAAGGCGGCAGCAGCGCCACCGGCCATGCCGTCGTTCTGCGACAGAACGGCGTCAACGGCGTTGTTGTTGGCGGTCAGGATCTGTTCCATGTTCTTCTGGGCGTTCTCGGGCTTCCAGCCGTCCGAGTTCGCTTCGCCGACGATCTTGATGTCGCCCGCAGCCACGGCAGCGCCGATGACTTCTTCCATGCCTTGACGCAGGAAGCCGACGTTCGGGTCACCGGGGTCGCCCTTGATGATGGCATAGTTGCCCTTCGGAGCCGCCGCGAAGACGTTCTCGGCAATGATGCGGCCGACGCCGACATTGTCGAAGGTCAGGTAGAAGGTGCGGGCGTCTTCGATCAGGCGGTCGTAACCGACGACCGGGATGCCTTCGGCAGCGGCCTTTTCGATGGCCGGCCCGATGGCGTCCTTGTCCCAGGCGTTGATGATCAGGGCGTCAACGCCCTGGGCGATCAGCGCATCGATGTCCGACAGCTGCTTTTCGGCCGAGGACTGCGCGTCGGCCGAGATATACTCGTCGCCGGCGGCTTCGATGGCGGCCTTCATGGCAGCTTCGTCGATCTTCCAGCGCTCTTCCTGGAATTGCGCCCACGAAACGCCGATCTTCTTGCCTTCGGCGAAGGCGGCGGTCGACAGGCTGGTCGCCGCGAGCAGCGCGGCGAGAACTACTTTACGCATTCTTATCCTCCCATGGATGTGGCCAGCGTATGGCCGCCCCGCAGATTCGTCGGGGCAGGCGTGACCCTGCCGCGAATAATTTCAGTTGTCAAAATATAAATCGCATCGCATTCTGAGTTTGGCGAAAATAGGGACGGTTTTTGCGCTGCATTGCAGAAAAAGCGGCAGGACATTTGACCAATCTACGGGTTTTTCGTTCAAGGGGTGAAGAAATGCGCAGAGAGGGACAAGGGGAGCATTCGGGCTGTGGTCCGCTGATCACGCCTTGGTCCGAACAGATGCGGCCCCTGCGCCAGCAGGTCTTCGAACGGATTCGCGCCCAGGGCCTGGTGCCGCGCGTGCAGCTGGCCAAGGATTTGGGCGTCTCTCCGGCCTCGGTCACCACGATCACGCAAGAGCTGATCGAGGTCGGCCTGATCGAAGAGACCGCGACCCCCGCCGCTGCCGGGAGGGGCCGTCCGGCTGTGGCCTTGGGCGTGCGGGCCGGGGCCCATGTCGTTGCGGGGCTCAAGCTTTCCGACCGCGAGCACACCGCCGTCATCGTGGATTTCGCGGGCAACATGCTGGCCGATGATGCGGTCGCGCGTGAGCCGGGGCCTGCGACGCTGGACGAGCTGCTCGACGCGGTCGAGGTGCTCTTGGACAAGGTCTGCGCCAAGGCGGGCGTGGCGCGCTCGGCGCTCTCGGGGGTGGGGATCGGCGTGCCGGGCTTCGTCGATCATGCCGAGGGGATGGTGCATTGGTCCTCGACGCTGGTCGAGCGCGAGGTGCCGCTGGCGCGGGCGGCCAGCCTGCGGGTGGGTTGCCCGGTGTCCATCGACAATGATGCGAACCTGGTGGCCCTGGCCGAACTTTGGTTCGGCGCGGGCCGGGCGCTGGCCGATTTCGCCGTGGTCACCATCGAGCACGGCGTGGGCATGGGTTTCGTGATGAACCACCGCATCTATCGCGGGGCGCAGCGCCTGGGGATGGAGCTTGGCCATACCAAGGTGCAGCTCGACGGCGCGCTCTGTCGCTGCGGCCAGCGCGGTTGCCTGGAGGCCTATGTCGCCGACTATGCCCTGGCGCGGGAGGCGGTGACGGCGCTGAACCTTTCTCACCGCCAAAGCCCCTCGATGAACGTGCTGCTTGAAAGCCTTTACCAGCATGCCAAGGCGGGCAATGCGACGGCCCGCTCGATCTTCCGCCGGGCGGGGCGCTACCTGGCGCTGGGGCTTGCCAATGTGGTGAACCTCTTTGATCCGGCGCTGATCATCCTCTCGGGCGAGCGGATGAAATACGACTATCTCTACGCCGCCGAAACGCTGGCCGAGATGCAGGACCTGGTGATCAACTCCGGTCGCCCGCGCCCGCCCATCGAGATCCATGCCTGGGGTGACCTCCTCTGGGCCCATGGCGCGGCGGCGCTGGCGCTCAGCGAGGTCAGCGAACGCGCCCTTGGCGGCACGCGCGAGATGGCCGCGCAGTAGGAGCCCCGGGGCATACCGCGGGGCTCCTTGCGTGCCAGCCGATCAGACGACCGTATAGCCCGCAGCCTGCATGACGCGGTGCAGTTCCTTGTTGCCCTTGGTCGACCATTCCAGCGGAGGAGCCTTCTTCGGGTCCTGCTCGGCCTCGACGACGAACCAGCCCTCATAGCCGTAAGAGGCCAGGCGTTTCACAATGGCCTCGAAGTCCAGCGAGCCGTCGCCCGGCACGGTGAAGGCGCCCTTCATGACGGCGTCGAGGAAGCTTTCCTTCGTGCGGTCGAGGCTGTCGACCACGGCGCGGCGGATGTCCTTGGTATGGACATGGGTGATGCGCTTGTGGTGGTTGTCGATGGCCCTCAGGCAGTCGCCGCCGGCAAAAGCCAGGTGGCCCGCGTCAAAGAGCAGGGGGATGCCTGCGCCGGAGTGTTTCATGAAGAGGTCGAGTTCCGCTTCGGTTTCAACGACCGCCGCCATGTGGTGGTGATAGGACAAGGGCATCCCCTGCTCGGCGCACCATTCGCCAAAGGTGGTCATGTTGCGCGCATAGATGCGCATCTGGTCTTCGTCCAGCCTGGGCTTGGTTGCCAGGGGCTTGGAGCGGTCGCCCTGGATCGAGCGCGCGACCTCGCCATAGACGATGCAGGGCGCGCCTGCCGCCTTGAAGAGCGCCATCTGCGCCTGGATCCGGGCCTTGTTCTCTTCGATGTCGCCCTCGAGGATGGTCCCCGAGAACCAGCCGCCGCAGACCGACATGTTGTGCGCCTTCAGGATCGGGCCCAGTTCCGCCCAGTCCATCGGAAAGCGGCGGCCCGTCTCCATGCCGGTATAGCCCGCGACCGAGGCCTGGCGGAGACATTCCTCCAGGGACACATCATCGGACAGTTCCACGAGGTCGTCGTTCCACCAGCAGATGGGCGAGATGCCCAGTTTGGCCTTCAGCATGGGATCACCTTTCGGTTTGGGTTTGGAGGGTGGCCTAGCGCGGACGCCGAGTCGGGGCAAGTGGTTTGGAATGAATATTCCAAAAATGGGTGGGTTTGGTGCGGGTGGTTGGTCCGGGGGCGCTGCCCCCGGACCCCCGGGATATTTTTCGACCAATGAAAGGGGAGGGCGTGCGGCGGTGGGGGGCTTGCGCCCGGGGCGGGCTGCGGCGATGTTCGGCGCCCGTTTCGCATCAGGAGTCGCGCCATGGCCATTCGTCCCATTCCCCAGATCATTGCCACCGAGATCGGCGCCTCGGTGGGGCAGGTGGCCGCGGCGGTGGAGCTTCTGGATGGCGGGGCGACGGTGCCCTTCATCGCGCGCTATCGCAAGGAGGTGACGGGGGGGCTGGATGACACGCAGCTGCGGACGCTGGCCGAGCGGCTGGTGTATTTGCGCGAGTTGCAGGCACGGCGCGAGGCGATCGTGTCCTCGATCACCGAGCAGGGCAAGATGACCGATGAGCTGGCCCGGGCGATTGCCGGGGTGGTGACCAAGGCGGAGCTCGAGGACCTCTACCTGCCCTACAAGCCCAAGCGGCGCACCAAGGCGATGATCGCGCGGGAACTGGGGTTGCAGGGGCTTTACGATGCCGTGCTGGCGGATCGCTCGGCGGATCCGATGGTCTTGGCGGGTGGCTATGTGCGGGAGGGCGTGGCGGATGCCAAGGCGGCGCTGGAAGGTGCCCGCGATATCCTGGCCGAGGGGCTTTCGGAGGATGCCGGGCTTTTGGGGCGCCTGCGCGAGCATATGAAGAAGGTGGGGGTTCTTTCGGCCAAGGTCGTGGCGGGGAAAGAGGCCGAGGGCGAGAAGTTCCGCGATTACTTTGCGCATCAGGAACCCTGGGGGCTTGCGCCCTCGCACCGGGTTCTGGCCATGCTGCGCGGGCAGAACGAGGGGATGCTGTCGGTGGACCTCGAGGTCGATGCCGAGGCGCCCAAGGGCGAGAGCCCCTGTGAGCGGGCCTGCGGGGCGGTGTTGCGTGCCGAAGGACGGGGCCCGGGGGACAAGTGGCTGCGCGAGGCTGCGGCCTGGGCCTTCCGGATCAAGATCCGGACCTCGCTGGTCCTGGACCTGATGGGAGAGCTGCGCGAGAAGGCCGAGGCCGAGGCGATCCGGGTCTTTGCGCGGAACCTGAAGGATTTGCTCCTGGCGGCTCCGGCGGGGGCCAAGGCGACCCTGGGGGTCGATCCGGGCATCCGCACGGGCTGCAAGCTCGCGGTGGTCGATGCCACGGGCAAGGTTCTGGCGACTGACACGATCTATCCTTTCCAGCCCAAGAACGATGTGCGCGGCGCGACGGCCACCTTGGCGCGGCTGGTCGTGGCGCATGGGGTCAAGCTGATCGCCATCGGCAACGGGACGGCCTCGCGCGAGACCGAGAAGCTCGTGGCCGATATGCTGGCTTTGCTGCCCGGCGAGAAGCCTGCCAAGGTCGTGGTGAGTGAGGCGGGGGCTTCGGTCTATTCGGCCAGCGAATTGGCGGCGCAGGAGTTCCCGGAGCTGGATGTCTCGCTTCGTGGCGCCGTGTCGATTGCGCGGCGTTTGCAGGACCCGCTGGCGGAGCTTGTGAAGATCGAGCCCAAGGCGATCGGGGTTGGCCAGTATCAGCATGACGTGGACCAGGGGCGGCTGGGGAAGTCCTTGGGCGAAGTGGTCGAGGATGCCGTGAACGCCGTGGGCGTGGAGTTGAACACGGCCTCGGCGCCCTTGCTCTCGCGGGTGTCGGGGCTGAGCGAGGGGCTTGCGCGGGCCATCGTGGCGCATCGGGATGCGAATGGGCCGTTCCGGTCGCGCAAAGAGCTGTTGAAGGTCGCGCGGCTCGGTCCCAAGGCTTTTGAACAGGCGGCGGGCTTCCTGCGCATCCGGGATGGGGCGGAGCCTTTGGACGCAAGCTCGGTCCACCCGGAGGCCTATGATGTGGCGAGGAAGATCGTGGCCTCATGCGGGCGGGATATCCGCAGCCTGATGGGGGATGCTGGCGCCTTGAAGGCCCTCAACCCGCGCGCCTTTGTCGATGAGAAGTTCGGCCTGCCGACGGTGCAGGATATCCTCTCGGAGCTTGAGAAGCCCGGGCGCGACCCGCGGCCGGAGTTCAAGACGGCGACCTTCACGGAAGGCGTCGAGGAGATCAAGGATCTGAAGGTGGGGATGCTGTTGGAGGGCACGGTGACCAATGTCGCGGCCTTTGGCGCCTTTGTTGATGTGGGGGTGCACCAGGATGGGCTGGTGCATGTCAGCCAATTGGCCGACCGTTTCGTGAAGGACCCGCATGAGGTGGTGAAGGCGGGGGATGTGGTCAAGGTGCGGGTCGTCGAGGTCGATGTGGCGAGGAAACGCATTGCCTTGACGATGAAGAAGGACGGCGGGGCCTCGGCAGTGCCGTCGAGCGAGCGGGGGGCGCCCAAGGACAGGCATGTGCGGGGGGCGATGTCGGCGGCGCCGAAATCGGTCGGTGGGGGCGCCTTCGACGCGCTGCGCGACAAGTTCAAACGGTAGCTTTCCCCGCGCGGTCGGAGGATTTCTGCGAAATCCGCCGCCCACCCGGGGAGGGGGCGCGGCCTGCTGCGCAGGCCGCGCTTGGGCGTTGCGCTGGGCGCGTTGGGGCTGCCGGTTTGGCCGGGACGGATGACCTTGCCCGGCATGACCCGCTCTCTGGCCGGTCCTGGAGCCGTTCCGGCATCAAGGCAGCGTAGGGTGCGCTTCAGCGCACCGCCCCCTAGCGCGCGGCTTTTTCCGCTATGCCCGAGGTCCCCTCGCGGCGGGTCAGTTCGGCCTCGACATCGGAAAGCGTGATATCCCGGGCGGCGAGCATCACCAGGAGGTGGTAGAGCACATCCGCCGCCTCGGCGATGAGCTTGTCGCGGTCGCCCTTGACGGCCTCGATGATCGCCTCGATGGCCTCTTCGCCGAACTTCTCGGCGCATTTCTCGGGGCCCTTGGCGAGGAGCTTGGCCGTCCAGGAACTGTCGGGGGAGGCGGATTTGCGGGCCTGGATGGTGGCGGCGAGATGGGCGAGCGTCATCAGAAGGGCTCTTTCACGACGGGGATGCGGGCGCGGATGGCGGCGGTGAAGGCCTCCATCTCGGCGGGGGAAGCGAAGGCGGAGCTGGGGATCGGGAAGAAACTGACCCCGGGAGTGATGAGCAGGAGGCCGTCTGGGCCCGGAACGATGTCGCTGATGGCCGCCCAGGTCAGCTCGTGGCGGGCGAGGTCGCTTTGCAGGATCACGCCGCCATCCGACAGGCGGACCTGAAGCCGCCCGGTCAGGATGGGCGCTTGGGCAACGACCCCGGTCACGCTCCGGCTGCGGAACCGCAAGACACCAACCCACAAGAGAGCCAGGGCGACCAGGGGGAGCCACGCGGCCATCCTGGGGTCGATCAGCCCGAACTTGTGCAGAAGTGTCGGCAGTGTCAGGAGCAGCAAGGCCCCAAGGACCAGGAACAGGGGCGCCCAGCGGACCCCGCGCGGCATGCCACGTCGCCGCGCAAGCTTCATGGCCTTGGCCAGCGGATAGCCTTCCAGTGTGAAGGCCTTGGTCTCCATCACAGCCTCATCGCGATGCCGGCCTCGGCCATATGGGCTTTGGCCTGGGCAATCGTATAGGTGCCGAAGTGGAAGATGCTGGCGGCCAGGACGGCAGAGGCGCCGCCTTGGGTCACGCCCTCGACCAGGTGGTCGAGCGTGCCCACGCCGCCTGAGGCGATGACGGGGACGGGAACGGCGTCCGAGATGGCCCGGGTCAGGGGCAGGTTGTAGCCGCCCTTGGTGCCGTCGCGGTCCATGCTTGTCAGGAGGATCTCTCCGGCGCCCTTCTCGGCCATCATCACGGCGAATTCCACCGCGTCGATGCCGGTCTCCTTGCGGCCGCCATGGGTGAAGATCTCCCACCGTCCCGGCGCCACGGTCTTGGCGTCGATGGCCACAACGATGCATTGGCTGCCGAAGCGGTCGGCGGCCTCGGCCACCACATCGGGGTTGGCGACGGCGGCGGAGTTGAAAGAGACCTTGTCGGCCCCGGCCAGAAGCAAGGCCCGCACGTCGTGGTGGGTGCGGACGCCCCCGCCCACGGTCAAGGGCATGAAGCACTGTTCCGCCGTCCGGGTCACCAGGTCGAACATCGTGCCGCGGTTCTCATGGGTGGCATGGATGTCGAGGAAACAGAGCTCGTCCGCCCCCGCCGCATCATAGGCGCGCGCGGCCTCCACGGGGTCGCCCGCATCGATCAGGTTGACGAAATTCACGCCCTTGACCACGCGGCCATCGGCGACATCGAGACAGGGGATGAGACGGGTTTTCAGCATGGGCAGGGGTATAGCCGGGGCAGCCCGGGCGGGGAAGGCGGAAAGATGCCGCCACGGTGCCAAAGGTCAGGCGCGCGGCCGATTTCATGGCAGACTGCGCGAAAACGGAGGATGCGATGCGGTTTCTTCTGGCCTCGGCCTGCCTTGGGATCATCGCCTTCTGGGCCTCGGAGGTCTTCTTCTGGTCGATCCCGCATCCGGATTTCGCCTTGGCCGATCAGGCGGTGACATGCCTCGCCTATATGTTCTGCGCCTCGGTGGCGCTTTATGTCGTGACGCGGGCGGGGGTGCAGGGGGTGAAGGCGGCTTTCCTCGGCGGCGCGGTGCTGGGCTATCTGGTCGAGGGCGCGGTGGTGGGGACCATGTATGACGCCTTCCCCTTCCAGCTGGTCTGGACGCCCTTGGCCTGGCATGCGCTGATCTCGGGCGGGGTGGTGCTGGGGCTGGGGCGGGCGGGAGGCGCCTTGCAACGGTTGGGCCTGTGGCTGGGTCTGGGGGTCTTTGGCGCGGTTCTGGCGAGCTATTGGCCCAAGGAACACCCGATCCCGGGGCAGGAGGCGGTTCTGGCCTATCTGATGGGTTTTGGCGCGCTGGTGGTGGCGGCGCAATTGGCCTTGGATCGCATCGGGCCGCTGACGGCGCCGCCGCTTTGGGTCATGGCCTTGCCGGGGGGGCTGCTGGGGGCCTCCTGGGCGATGCAGGGGGTGGCGACGCTGAGCCCCCTTCGGCTTTTGCTGCCCGTGATCCTGGCCGTGCTGGTTTGGCTGGCCTTCCGGGTCGGAGACCGCCAGCCGCTGCGCCTTGGCCCCTCGGGGGGCTGGCGGCATGGGCTTTTCCTGGTCACGCCGCTGGTGACGGCCATGCTGGGACGGCTGGCCTGGGATGCCTTCCCCGAAGGACTGGAGATCTGGCCCCTGGCCGTGGTGACCTGCCTCGTCGCGCTGATCTGGCTGGGGAGCCTGCTCAGGCCAGGGCTTTCAGCGCCTCGGTAAGGTCGATGGCCCCGTCGTAAAGCGCGCGGCCCGAGATGGCGCCGGCGATGACGCCCGTGGCTTTCAGGGCGTGCAGGTCCGCCATCCGGGAGACGCCTCCGCTGGCGATGACGGGGATGGACACCGCGCGGGCGAGCGCCTCGGTCGCCTCGATGTTGGGGCCGCCCATGGCGCCGTCGCGGTCGATGTCGGTGTAGATGATGGCCGCGACGCCCGCATCTTCGAAGCTCCGGGCGAGGTCGGTGGCCTGGACATTGGTCTCCTCGGCCCAGCCCTTGGTGGCGACAAAGCCCTTGCGGGCGTCGATGCCCACGGCGACCTGTCCGGGGAAGGCCCGCGCCGCCTCGCGCACCAGGGCGGGGTTTTCGACCGCCACGGTGCCGAGGATCACGCGGGAGAGGCCCTTTTCCAGCCACATGGCGATGGTCGCCATATCCCGGATGCCGCCGCCAAGCTGCGTGGGCACCTTGATGGCCTTCAGGATCGCCTCGACCGCGGCGCCATTCACCGGGGCGCCCGCGAAGGCGCCGTTGAGGTCGACAAGGTGCAGCCACTGGCAGCCCGCGTCCTGAAACTTCAGCGCCTGGGCGGCGGGGTCGTCGCCAAAGACGGTGGCCGCCGACATCTCGCCGCGCAAGAGCCGCACGCATTGGCCGTCCTTCAGGTCGATGGCGGGATAAAGGATCATGGCAGCCTCCATTTTGCGGCTGTTTAGGGGCCATGGCGGCGGGACGCAAGGTCACGCTTTACAGCCGGGCCCTGGCTGGTTCTCCTGTGGGCAAAGGGAGGATCACATGAAGACACTGATACTGGTGCTGGCCCTGATGGGCGCGGGGGCGGCCATGGCCGATCCGGTCGAGGGGCTGTGGAAGACCAAGCCCGATGACAACGGCCACTTTGGCCATGTGAAGATCGCGCCTTGCGGGACGGCGCTTTGCGGCACGCTGGTCAAGGCCTTTGACGAGACGGGCACGGCGCGCGAGAGCGAGCATATCGGCCGCCAGATCGTCTGGGACATGGTGGCCGAGGGGGATGGCCTTTACGACGGCGGCCAGGTCTGGGCGCCGGACCGCGACAAGACCTATGTCGCCAAGATGAGCCTTGCGGGCGATGTGCTCTCGGTCTCGGGCTGCGTCATGGGCGGGCTGATCTGTCGGGCGCAGGACTGGACCCGGGTGAAATAGGGCAGAGGTCGGTCCCGGGCTGGCTCTTGCGCGGGAAAGGGTTAGAACGGGGGCAAGGAGACTTGCCATGACCGATGCCATTTCCGACGAGGCCCCCAGCCGCTGGGCCGATCTTGTGACGCCCCGGCACCTGGCGGCCACGGTGACCGTGGCGCTTGGCGTGGTGCTTTTCGCCTTCAACGCCTTTGTCGTGGCGACGGCCCTGCCTGCGGCCGTCTCTGATTTCGGCGGGCGGGAGTGGCTGGCCTGGGCCACATCGCTTTACATCATCGCAAGCATGCTCTCGGGGCCCTCGGCGGCGGCGGGGATGCACCGGCTGGGGGCGCGGCGGCTGTTCATGCTGGCGGGGGTCGTGTTCCTGGGCGGCACGCTGATGGCGGCCTTTGCGCCGGGGATGGGCTGGCTTCTGGCCGGGCGGACCTTGCAGGGCTTTGGAGCGGGCTTCATCGAATCGGGCTGTTACGTCCTGATCCCGCAGCTTTTTCCGCCGCGCCTGATCCCGCGGGTCTTCGGGGTCGAGGCCGTGGCCTGGGCCGTGGCGGCCTTTGGCGCGCCGGCCCTGGCGGGGTGGCTGGCCGAGGTCGCCTCCTGGCGCTGGGCGCTTCTTACGGCGGTGCCCATGGCGCTGGTCTTCCTGGCGCTGGTGCCCAGGGTGGTGAGCAATGCCAAGGGTGCGGACCAGGCGCCGGGGCTGCCCCTGGTGCCGCTTTTGGGCTGTGCGGCGGGGATGGGGCTGGTTCTGGTCTCGGATGGTGCGGGCTGGATGGCGGCGCCGCTTTTGGCCTTGGGGCTTGCGCTCTTCGTCCTGGTGATCCGGGCGGATGGGCGGGCCGAGGTCCGGCTTTTCCCGCGCGGGGCCTTTGGCCTGGGCGCCCTGGGCCTTGGGCTTTGGCTCGCGCTCTTGATGCCCTTGTCGCAATCGGCGGGCTCGGTCTTCTTGTCATACGGCTTGCAGATGCTCTGGGGCTGGACGCCGATCCTCGCGGGGCTCGAGGCCACGGTCCTTGCCATCAGCTGGTCGGGGATGCAGACCCTTGCGGCAAGCATCGGCGGAGACCGCAGGCGCCTGGTGATCTGGGGGGCGGGGCTTCTGGTCCTGGGGCAGGGGGCGATGCTGGCGGCCTTTTGGGCCACCTCGGCGCCCCTGATGCTGGCGGGGCAGCTGGTGACCGGAGCGGCCTTTGGTCTGTCCTGGGGCGCGCTGAGCCAGATGGTCATGGAAGAGGCGGGGGCGGAGCGCGACGTGGCCTCGGGGCTTTTGCCGGTGGTCATGTCGGCCGGTTACGGCATCGGCGCCGCGCTTTACGGGCTGGCGGCCAATCTCGCGGGCTTTGGCCTGGCCGAGGGGGAGGCCTTGCGCCTGGTGCTTCTGGTCGTCTTCGGCCTGAGCTTCGTCCTGGCCCTGGCGAGCCTGGCCCCAGCCTGGGGCCTCAGGGCTTCCAGGCGAGGAAATTCGCGATAAGCCGCAAGCCCGCAGCTTGCGATTTCTCGGGGTGGAACTGGGTGCCGAAGAGATTGTCGCGGCCGACGATGGCCGTGACCTCGCCCGCATAGTCGACATGGGCGAGGCGGTGGGCGGGGTTGGCCACCTTGAAGTGATAGGAATGGACGAAATAGGCGTGATCGCCGGTCGAGAGCCCCGCAAGGCAGGGGTGCGGGTGGTCGAGGATCAGGTCGTTCCAGCCCATATGCGGGACCTTGAGGCCCGGGTCGGAGGGGGTGATCTTCGTGACCTCTCCGCCGATCCAGTCGAAGCCCGGGGTGGGTTCATATTCCAGTCCGCGCGTCGCCAGCATCTGCATGCCGATGCAGATGCCCATGAAGGGGCGGGCCTTTCGCGTCACGGCCTCGTCGATCGCCTCGAACAGCCCGCCGTGCTCGCCCAAGGCCTTGCGGCAGGCGGGGAAGGCGCCGTCGCCCGGCAGGACGATGCGGTCGGCCCGCGCCACGTCCTCAGGCCGCGAGGAGACGAGGATTTCGCCTGACGTCTCTGCCGCCATGCGCTCGAAGGCCTTTTGGGCGGAGTGCAGGTTGCCGGAATCGTAGTCTACGAGGACGGTGAGCATTCGGATGCCTTATCGCGGGCGGATGCCGGGGCCTCCGGCGGGAGATATTTGGGCCAAATTGAAAGACTAGAGCGCGCCCTTGGTGGAGGGGAGGGCGTCGTTCCTGGGGTCTTTCTCGACGGCCATGCGCAGGCTCTTCGCCACGGATTTGAAGGCGGCCTCGGCGATGTGGTGGGAGTTGATCCCGTGGCGGCGGTCGATATGCAGCGTGATGCCGCCATGGGTGGCAATGGCCTGGAAGAACTCGCGCACCAGTTCGGTGTCGAAAGTGCCGATCTTTTGGGTCGGGAAGCCCAAGTCGCAGATCAGGTAGGGCCGCGCCGAGAGATCCAGCGCGCAAGTCACCTGGGCGTCATCCATGGCCAGCGCGAAATGGCCATAGCGGCGGATGCCCTTCTTGTCGCCCAGAGCCTTGACCAGGGCTTGGCCGATGGCGATGCCGGTATCCTCGACCGTGTGGTGGTCGTCGATATGCAGGTCGCCCTTGGCGCGGATCACCATGTCGATGAGGCTGTGCTTGGCCAATTGATCCAGCATGTGGTCGAAGAAGCCGACCCCGGTCTGGATATCCGACTTGCCGGTGCCATCCAGGTCGAGCGTCACCTCGATGGAGGTCTCATGGGTCTTGCGGGTGATCGTGGCCTGGCGCATGGGGCTCTCCTTTGGGGCTGCTTATAGGGCGCAGAGGGGGCGCTGAAAAGGCTGGAAAGACGGGTGATTCTGGGGTCAAGTGAGGGTGGAGGATCCCAGATGCCCTTTCCCGACCTTTCCCCTGACGTGGTGGCCGAATATCGCAGCGATGCGCGGGCGCCCGAGGATTTCGATGCCTTTTGGAGCGGGACATTGGCCGGGGCGCGCGGCGACCTGGGGTTGACGGTCACGCCGGTCGAGGATGGCCCGGTGTTTCAGGTCAGCGATGTCAGTTATCGCGGCTTTGGCGGGCATGAGGTCAAGGGCTGGCTGATTGCCCCGCCCGGGGCCTCTTCGGTCGTTGTGAAGTTTATCGGCTATAACGGCGGGCGGTCTTTTGCGCATGAGCATCTCTTCTGGCCCTCCACGGGGCGGGCGGTGCTGGTGATGGACACGCGGGGCCAGGGGAGCGGCTGGGCGCCGGGGGCGACGCCGGACCCGGTGGGGTCGGACCCCGCCCACGCGGGCTTCATGACCAGGGGCATCCTGCGGCGCGAGGATTACTTCTACCGCAGGGTCTTTACCGATGCGGTGCGGGCGGTCGAGGCGGCCTTTACGCTTTACCCAAGGGTTGCGGTGGCGGGGGGGAGCCAGGGCGGGGGGATCAGCCTGGCCGTGGCGGGACTGGTGCCGGGGCTGTCGGCGGTCATGCCCGATGTGCCCTATCTCTGCGACTTCTGGCGCGGGGTGACGGTGGCGACGCGCGATCCCTACCTTGAAATCGCGCGCTATCTCGCTGTCCATCGCGGGGCGGAGGAGGCGGTCTTCCGCACGCTCTCCTACTTCGACGGCGTGCATTTCGCGGCCCGTGCCACGGCGCCCGCGCTCTTTTCGGTGGGGATCATGGACACGATCTGCCCGCCCTCGACCGTCTACGGCGCCTATAACGCCTATGCCGCGCCCAAGCAGATGGCGCGCTACACGTTCAACGACCACGAGGGCGGCGGGCCGTTCCAGGAAATGCGGCAGAAGGATTGGCTGGCGGGGGTGATGCCCGCCTGATTTTCGCTGCCTGAGGGGAGTTTCGGGGGGAGAATGAGCACGATCATGACGGAAAGCCGCGCCTTCTGGGAGGAGGTGGTGCGGCCCGCCCTGGCAGGGTTCCCGCTGGACCAGATGGCGGCGGGCTTTTTCGGCTATGGGTCCGATGTGCTGGGGCTGGATGACCAGTATTCCATCGATCACCACTGGGGCCTGCGGGTCAATATCCTTCTGCCCCAGGCGCTTATGGATCAGGTCCCGGCGTTGGAGGCGGCTTTGGAGGCGCTTCCGACCCATTGGCGCGGCCGCGAGCTGGGGGTGATGTATTCGAAGACGCGGGGCGTGACGGTGGCTTCCCTGGAACACCACCTTCTCTCCACCATCGGGCTGGACCACCCGCCCGCGACCCTGGCCGAGTGGCTCTCGATCCCCGAAGAGGACGTCACCCATGTCGTGGCCGGAGAGGTCTGGCATGACCCCTCGGGCCGCTTCTCGGCGGTGCGGGCCGCCTTGGAGGCCTATTACCCCGAACCTGTCCGCCTGCGCCGCCTCGCCCATTGGAGCCGCTATTTCTCCGGCATGGGCGTCTATGCCCTGAAGCGCGCCATCCTGCGGGAGAACTGGCTTTACGCCTCCACCACCTTTGCCCGCTCCTTGCGTTGGGGCGTGCAGATGGCCTTCCTTCTGGACCGCCAATACTACCCCTACGACAAATGGCTGACCGTCGCCTTCCACCGCTTGCCGCGCATGGGGCCGCGCCTTGCCGCCATCGTCGAGGAAGCGCCAAGGCTGGAGACGCCTTGGGCGCGGAAACTGGAGCTCTTGCACCAGATGTCGGATATCCTCGACCAAGCCATGGTCGAGGATGGGCTGATCGCGCCCCATCCGAAATACAAGGTCTCTGACACCTCGGGCTATCGCCTCCTCGAGGCGGCCTATGCCGAGCTGATCCAGAAATGCCCCGCCGAAATTCAGGGCCTGATCCCGCAATGGGAGCAGGTCCATTGGGAAAGCTTCCATTCGGGCTTTGTGGCCCAGGTGGATTTGGCCGACTGGCGCCATATGCTGGTCTTGGAGGAAGAATGACGCTTTCGATGAATGGCCGGGATCGGGTGCTGGCCACCCTTGCAAGAAAGCCCGTCGACCGCACGCCGATCGACTGCTGGCTCTATCAGAAGCAATTCGTGGAACGGCTGGCCGCGGATTACGGCCCGCGCGAGAAGTTCATCGAGGAATTCGGCGTCGATGTCTTTGTGGGCCTCATGCCCTATCCCAACCAATACGGGAAGCGCTTCGATATCTCCGAACTGGCCTCGGTCCCCCTGGAGGATCCGCGCGATCCGAAATGGCTGGGGTTCAGCGACTGGAACTATGACTTCGGCGGGGTGAATATCCGCACGGCGCTCGCCGATCACCATGGGAAAAGGGCGGTGCTGGCCCATGTCTGGGGGATGGTCGAGGGGACCTCCTCCTTCCTCGGGATCGAGAATTGCTGGATGCATCTCGGCGGCCAGCCCGACAAGATGGCCGCCCATTTCGACCGCTATGCCGATTGGCTTTGCGTCCAGGTCGAGGAACTGGTCGCGGCGGGGGTCGACATGATGACGCTCTCGGACGACTGGGGCTCGAATGGCACGATGCTCTTCAACCCCAAGGCCTGGAGGAAGCTGATCAAGCCCTATGCCGGGCGCGTCGTGGCCCATGCGAAAAGCCTCGGCTTGCCGGTCAACCTGCATTCCGACGGCTATATCCTGCAGATCGTCGATGACGTGATCGAGATGGGGTTTTCCTCCTGGCATCCGGTGCAGGAGAGCGCAGGCATCGACCCCGCCGAGGTCAAGGCCAAGTGGGGCGACAAGATCACCATTTACGGCAGCCTCGACGTGGTCGATGGGCTCTTGAAATACGACGGGGATGAGCTGGACGAATATATCACCCAGCGCTTCCACATCTATGCGCCTGGCGGCGGCTTCATCTTCAACGGCGGGCATTTCATCCAGCCCGATATCCCGCCCATGCGCCTCGTGCGGGCCTACCGCCTGGTCAATGAGCTGGCCGCGAAATACCGGACCTTGCAGTGACTTTCCGCGCGGTTGGCCCCTTTGCCCCCGGAGGCGCCCTGGAGGGCGCCTTCTGGATCGGCTCGGACCATCCGTTTGACCTGGCCGAGTGCTACCTGACCTTCCGCCGGGATATCGAGCTTGCCGAACCCAAGGGGCGGTTCGCCATCGCCTGCGACCACCGCTACCGTCTTTGGGTCAATGGCGTGCATATCGCCCGCGGGGGCTGCCGCTCCTGGCCCTGGGCCATGGCTTATGACGACCATGACATCTCCCACGCCCTGCGGGTCGGTCTGAACCGGATCGAGGTGCAGACCTATTCCCCCGGCTATTCGCATTTCGCCCATGTCTCCCGCCCGGCTTGCGGTTGGATCGGCGGGATGGAGGGCGCGCCCTCGGATCCGCGCTGGCGCGTTTCCCGCGACCGGAGCTATGCCGCCGAGGTCCCCCGCGTCTCGATCTATGGCACCGGGGTCGAGGACCGCGCCTTGCCCCGGGACCAAGGCTATGCCGCCCCCCGCATCCTGCAACCGCCCGAGGGGCCCTTGTGGCAGGGCCTGCACCCCCGCCCATTGCCGCTCTTGCGCGAGGAGGTCAGGGGGCTCACGCCTTGGAAGGTCCTCCCCGCGCCCCTGCCAGAGGGTCACGGGCCCGCTTCGGCGCTTCACGGCCAAATCACCCGCGCCCTGTCCGAGCCCGGCGCTGGGCGGCTGACGATCTATGACCTTGGGGTCTCCCAGACTGTCTCCCCCGAAGTCACCATCGAGGGCCCCGGAACCCTGCTCATCTCCTATGCCGAGAAGCTGGCCGGCGACCTTCCCCTGATTTCTGACCCTCAGACCTATTGCCGGATGCGTGTCACCGACCGTTACGCGCTGTCCCCCGGCCGGAACGAGGTCCAGCCCTTCACCCCCCGCGGCGCCCGCTATCTGCTTTTGCTCTCGAAAGCCCCGCCACAGGTGCAGGTCCGCACCGCGCATTACCCCTTCGACCCAATCTCCTATCCCGACCAGGGCGCGCTGAACCCCATCGCGCAGACCTGCCGCCGCACCATCCTGACCTGTCTTCAGGACGGTTTCGTCGACAGCATCTGGCGGGAAAGCTCGCAATGGCTGGGCGATGTGGTCCCCGAGGCCCTGGCCTTCTCCGCGATCAGCGACGACCCGCGCCCGATGAAATTCGCCTTGGACATGGCGGCGGCGGGGGCGGCAGAGGACGGCATCCTGCCCTCGATCCTGCCCGGCGACGTTCCAGCCTATGTCGTCACCGATTACAATTTCTCATGGGTCGAGCTTCTGGACCTCTACCTCAGCCATCCCAAGGCCGAGCCCGATACGCTCACCCGCCTGGCCCCGGTGCTGCACAAGATGCTGGGTCGCTTCCAACAAGACCTGAAAGATGGCCTGATCCATTCCCAACCCGGGCGGAGGCTTTTCCTCGACTGGTCGTCCATGAGCCGGGCCGAGCCCAACCTGACCTACAACCTGCGCTACCTTTACGCGCTGCAAATCGCCCATCGCCTGACCGGGGCCTGGGGGGCGGAGGCCGAGGCCCTGCAACAAGCGATCCGCACCCTTGGCCCAGACTGGCGCGAAAGCCCCGGCGGAGCCCCCGCCAGCCAGCTCGCCCTCGCCTTCCTGTCGCTGACCGACACGCACCACGACCCCGGTGCGATCATCGCGGCGAGCCTCGGGGAAGCCGCCACCCGCGCCTCGCCCTTCATGCACCACTATGTCTTTGCCGCCCTGCAAAAGGCCGGGCGCAATGACGCCATCCGCCAGATCATCGCCAAGCTCTGGGCGCCCTGGGGAGGCCTGCCCACGACCCAGGAGAATTGGGACATCTCCTTCCCCGACGGCTCCGCCTGCCACGGGTTCTCTGCCCATCCGCTTTACTGGCTGAAGGCGGCCAGCTGAAGCAAAGCGCTGATATCGCAGAACAAAACGAGCGGAGGCCGCGCCCCCGCCCGTAAACTCCGCCCGGACGATCTCCTCAGACGATGCCCTCAGACGATGCCCGAGGAGGCGCCCTTCACCATAGGCCGCTCCTCGGCCTTTTCGGCCCGGTATCCGCTGGCGCGATAGGTCGCAATCGGGTCATGCGCGCCGCCCTGCCGCACCCGCGCCTCGGCCAGGATCGGCGAGACATCGGTGAGGTAAGCCGCCTTCAGGATCCGATGCGCGCCCAGGACGTCATTGGCCGCTTGCGCCTCGGCCAGGGCCTTGCGATCCACGAGCGAGGCCTGGACATAGGCCCGCGCGATCTCGATGGCGCTGCCCATCAGGCTCTCGATCGGGTCGGTCACATTGTGGCTCTGGTCGATCATATAGGCCGGATCGAAGCCCTTCGCCCCCTCGGCCTCGACCAGTTCATTGAAGACCAGGAAGAGCCGGAAAGGATCGACCGAGCCCGCATCGAGGTCATCATCGCCGTATTTCGAATCGTTGAAATGGAAGCCCGCGAGGCGGCCGACATGGATCAACCGCGCCACGATCTGCTCGATATTGGTGTTGGGCGCGTGGTGGCCGAGGTCGACCAGGCACTTGGCCTGCGGCCCCAAGGCCTGCGCCGCCATGAGGCTGGAGCCCCAATCGCTGATCACCGTCGAGTAGAAAGCCGGCTCATACATCTTGTGTTCGATGAACATCGACATCTGCGGGGGCAGGGCGGCATAGATCTCGCCCATGGCCTCGAGGTAATTGCGGAACATCCCGCCCAGCGACTGCTGCCCCGGAAAGTTCGTGCCGTCGCCGACCCAGACCGTCAGGGCCCCCGACCCGAGCGCTTTCCCGATCTCGATGCATTCGATGTTATGCGCAACCGCCAGCGCCCGCGCCTTGGGATCAGCCGCCGCGAGCGAGCCGAATTTATACGTCGCCTCCTGGTCCAGCTGGTCCTGGAAGGTGTTGGAGTTGATCGCATCGAACCCCAGGTCGTAAGAGGCCGCCTCCTGGCGCAAAGCGTTGTAATCGCTCACCTTGTCCCAGGGGATATGGGGCGAGACGGTCCGCGTCCCCTTGGTCAGAGCCTGGATCACCCCGCAATCGGCCAGCTTGTCATGGATGTTGCGCGGCTCGCCCAGACCCGGAAAGCGGGCAAAGCGCGTGCCGCCGGTCCCTACGCCCCAGGTCGGGATCGCCACCGACCAGGCCATGGCGCGCGCGGTAAGGGTCTCGATCTCCACCCCGCGCCGCGCCAATTGGCGGCCAAGGCTGCCGTAATCATCCTCATGCGCCACCCGCGCCGCTTCGTTCTTCGTCCCGATCAGGTCCTTGGAAATCATGACTTACCTCGTGAAGGACACGGCATTGCCCGCGTCCACGTTCAGGAAATTGCCGGTCGACTTGTTCGAGAGGTCGGAGGCAAAGAAATAGACCCCCTCCGCGATGTCCTCGGGGAAGACCGACCGCTGCAACAGGCTGCGCTTGCGGTAATGGTCCTCCAGCTGATCGACGCTGATCTTGTTGCTGGCCGCGCGCTGCTGGCTCCACTCCCCCGCCCAGATCTTGGAGCCCCTCAGCACGGCGTCCGGGTTGACCACGTTGACGCGGATCCCCATGGGCGCGCCCTCCAGCGCCATGCAGCGCGCAAGGTGGATCTCCGCCGCCTTGGCCGTGCAATAGGCGCTGGCCCCAGGGCTCGCCGCCACGCCGTTCTTGGAGGAGATAAAGACCATCGACCCGCCGATCCCTTGGGTCTTCATGATCCGATACCCTTCGCGGCCGACCAGGAAATAGCCGGTCGACAGGATGTCCATGGTCTTGTTCCACATGGCCAAAGTCGTATCCTCGACCGGTGCCGCCGTGGTGATCCCCGCGTTGTTCACCACGATATCGACGCCGCCATAGGCCTGAACCGTGGCCTCGAAGGCTTGGGTCACCGCCGCCTCGGAGGTCACGTTCATCAAGACCCCGCGCACCGAATCGCGCCCGTATTTCTTGCCGAACCCGGCCACGACCTCATCCAAGCTGGCCTGGTCGATATCGGCCAGGACGACATTGCAGCCCTCGCGCAAGAGCCTGTCCGCCGTGGCCGAGCCGATCCCGCCCGCCCCGCCCGTGATGAAAGCCACCCGCCCCGCAAGGCTCTTGGGCTTGGGCATGCGCTGCAGCTTGGCCTCCTCCAGAAGCCAGTATTCGATGTCGAAGGCCTCCTGCTCGGGCAGGCCCTGGTAGACCGAGACGCCAGAAGCCCCCCGCATCACATTGATCGCGTTCAGATAAAACTCCGCCGATATCCGCGCCGTCGCCTTGTCCTTGGCGAAAGAGATCATGCCCACGCCCGGCACCAGGTAGATCACCGCATTGGGATCGCGCATGGCGGGGGAATTGGCGTGCTTGCAGCGCTCGTAATAGGCCGCGTAGTCCGCCCGATAGCCCTCAAGCAGCGCATCCAGACCCGCCTCATCCACATCATGCGGCACGACCAGGGGCTTGATCTTGGTGCGCAGGAAGTGGTCGGGGCAAGAGGTCCCCATCGGCGCCAGGTCCGCCAAGGCCGCCGAGTTCACAAACTCCAGCACCGGCGCCGCATCGGTGAAATGCCCCGCCTTCATCTCGCCCTTGGAAATGCGCCCCCGGATCAAGGGCATCAACCGCCGGGCGACGGACGCGCGTTCCGCCGGCGCCAAAGCTTCGACTATGGCACCGCCGAAGGCGGGGGTCTTCCCATGCTCGCGAAGCCAGACGGCGGCCTTGTTGATGATTTCCAAGGTCAGCGCATAGCAGTCTTCCGCCGTATCCGCCCAGGTAAACAGCCCATGCTGCCCCAGCACGACCCCCTTCAGATCGGGCCGCGAGACCGCAAGCTCCCCCAGCTTGATGCCGAGGTCGATCCCCGGCCGCTGCCAGGGCAAATACCCGATCTCGCCGCCGAAAATCTCTTCCGTCAGCCGCACCTGTTCCGCGCAAGCCGCAATCGCGATCACCGCATCCGAATGCACATGGTCCACATGGGCCTTGGGCACGAAACCATGCAGCCAGGTGTCGATCGAAGGCGCGCGAGGGTTCAGGTTGAAGATGCAATGCCCCAGCGCATCGACCATCGCATCCTCTTGGTCGAGTGAGCGATATTGCGCGCGCAACTGCGCGAGCTTGTCCATGTAAAGCGTCGCAAAGCCATCCAGCTTCATCGACCCGATATCCCCGCCCGAGCCCTTGACCCAAAGCACCGTCACCTCTTCCCCGGTCAGCGGGTCGCGCGCCTTGACCTTGGCCGAGGTATTCCCGCCGCCGAAATTGGTGATCCGCAAATCCGAGCCCAGGAGGTTCGAGCGATACAGAAGCTTGCCGGGCTCATCCATCGTCGCGGCTTTGCTGGCATCCCAAAGGTTGGGCAGGGTGATGTCGGTCATGGCATCCATCGTGTGAAGGGGTTTGGCGCAGCCTTGCCCGTAAAACGATCAACGTCAATCACAAAGCGCCATTCTGCATCGCGGAAAATCTTCCGCAGTGCAGCATTGCGATTGTTTCTTGACGTATATGAGCGATTCTGACTAGCCTCACTGGCATGTTAGAACGTGAACGCCAGCAACTCATCCTGAACCGCCTCAAGGAGCGCGGCATCGTCCGGGTCACCGACCTGGTGGCGGTGACCGGTGCTTCCGTGGCCACGCTGCGCCGTGACCTCGCGAAACTTGAGGACACCGGCCAGCTGCGCCGTGTCCATGGTGGGGCGGAATCGGTGGCCTCGGGCCAGACCGAGCTGACCGCGCCGACCTTTGGCGCGAGCCAGACCACCAATGCCGACCTGAAACAGGCCATCGCCGCCCGGGCCGCCCTGCTCTGCGAGGACGGCGCCTCGATCATCCTGAACGCCGGCTCCACCACCTGGTTCATGGCGCAGCGTCTGCGGTCGCACCGGATGCAGGTCCTGACCAACTCCTTCCCCATCGCGCAAGAGCTGGTCGCCCATTCCGCCAACCGCGTCGTGGTCCCGGGCGGCGAGGTCTACCGCGAGGCGGGGATCATCCTCTCCCCCTTCGACGAGGACGCGATCCAGCATTTCGCGGCCTCGATGATGTTCATGTCCTGTTACGCGATGACGCCCATGGGGGTGATCGAAAGCGATCCCCTGGTGGCGCGGGCCGAGGCCAAGCTCCTGTCCCGCGCCGAAAAGCTGATCATCCTTCTGGATTCCACGAAATTCGAAGCGCGGGGCAATATGGTCGTCTGCCCGCTCTCGCGCGTTCACACGGTCATCACCGATCCGGGCATCCCCCGGGCGATGAGGGAACAGCTTCGGTCTCAGGGCGTGGAGGTCCTGATCGCCGATCCTGCGGAGGCTAAACTGTCAGCGGCATGAAAGCCGCGCTCATAGGGAGGAAGACTATGACGAAACTTGGTATCGCTTTGGGGCTGGTGGCCAGCCTCATGTCTTCGGCCGTCATGGCCGAAGCCGTCAAGGCCACGCCGGGCCAGGCCGTGAACATGGTGCTTCTGCCCAAGTTCCTCGGCATCCTGCCCTTCGACCAGGCGGATCGCGGCGCCCAGGAAGCCGCCAAGGAGCTCGGCAGCACCGGCACCTATCAGTATATCGGGCCGACCCCCGAGAATTCGGCTGCCGGTCAGATCGAGATGCTGACCACCGCCACGACGCAAAAGCAGAACGTGGTCATGCTGTCCAACAACGCCGGTGACCAGATCGCCGCCGTGGCCGAGGCCGCCCAGGCCGCTGGCACCAAGGTCGTGACCTGGGACTCGCCGATTCCGAGCGGCAAGGGCGAATCGCTCTTCGTGGCGCAGGTGGACTTCGGCTCGATCGGCACGGTCATGGCCGATATGGTCATGTCGATGACCGGCGGCGCGGGTGAATTCGCGGTCCTCTCGGCCTCGCCGGATGCCGCCAACCAGAACGCCTGGATCGAGGCGATGAAGAAGGTCCTGGCCGAGGATGCCAAGTACAAGGATCTGAAGCTGGTCGATGTCGTCTATGGCAATGACCAGTCCGAGGAATCCTACAACAAGGCGCTTGGCCTCGTGGACAAGTATCCCGACCTGAAGGTCATCATGGCCCCCACCACGGTTGGCATCGTCGCCGCCGCCAAGGCCATGCAGGACGAGGGCCTCTGCGAGAAGGTCAAGGTCTCGGGCCTCGGTCTGCCGGCCGAGATGGTCTCCTACACGATGAACGGCTGCGCGCCGGAGTTTGCGCTCTGGTCCTTCGTCGACCTGGGGTATCTGACCACCTATACCTCCTACCTCCTGGCCACCGGCGCGATCAAGGGCGAGGTCGGCGAGACCTTCACCGCGGGCCGCATGGGTGACTTCACCATCGAGGCCGATCCGGGCCGCGAAGGCGCCAAGCGAGTCTTGATGGGGCCCTTCACGGTCTACAACAAGGACAACGTCGAAGCCGCCTCGAAGTAAGGCATCTGGCGGGGCCCCCGGGCCCCGCCTCTCCCGGCGCGCCTGCGCCATTTTCCCTGACATTGGTGGCCGCCGTGACCGTTCTGGAGCTTCAGCACGTCTCTAAATCCTTTGCCGCGACGCAGGCGCTGAAGGACATGTCCCTGGCCATCGAGCCCGGGGAAATCCACGCCATCGTGGGCGAGAACGGCGCGGGGAAATCCACGCTGATCAAGATCATGACCGGGGTCCATCAGCCCGACCGGGGCGAGATCCGCGTTGGCGGGGTCGCGGTCACCCTGCGCGGCACGCAAGACGCCCAAGGCGCCGGGATCGCGGCCATCTATCAAGAGCCCATGGTCTTTCCAGACCTCGATGTGGCCGAGAACATCTTCATCTCGAACCGGGCCGAGAGCGCCGTGATGAACTGGCGCCGCCTCTATGCCGAGGCCGATCTCCTGGTGGCCAAGCTTGGCGTGAAGCTCGACGTGCGCCGCGCGGCCAGCGGCCTGACCCTGGCCGAGCAGCAAACCGTTGAAATCGCCCGCGCGCTGAGCTTGAACGTCAAGGTCCTGATCATGGACGAGCCCACCGCGAGCCTTTCGGCCCATGAGGTGGCCCGCCTCCTCGACATCGCCCGGGCGCTGCGGGCGCAAGGCGTCTCGGTCATCTATATCTCCCACCGCCTGGACGAGATCTTTCAGATCGCCGACCGCGTGACCGTGATCCGCGACGGCAGCCATATCTCCACCAAGCCCATCGCCGAGGTCACGCCCGAGGGCCTGGTCCATGACATGGTGGGCCGCGCAATTGACAGCTTCGCCGTCAAGACCGAGGCGAGCCCCCATGGCGCGCCCGTGCTTCAGATGCAGGGCCTCGGCCGGGCAGGGGTCTTTCGCGGCATCAACGCCACCGTCCATGCCGGAGAGGTCCTGTGTTTCGCTGGCCTCGTTGGCGCGCGGCGCACCGATGTGGCGCTCGCGCTCTTCGGCATCGCCCCTGCCACCGAGGGCGAGATCAAGATCGACGGCGCGCCCGTCACGATCCGCACCCCCGCCGAGGCCATGGCCCACCAGATCGCCTATGTCTCCGAGGACCGCCGCAAGATGGGCCTGGCCATGACGCTGCCGATCTTCGCCAATATCTCCTTGGCGAGCCTTGGAAAACTGATGGGCCTCTTCGGCCTGATCAACGCCAAGGCAGAGACCGCCATGGCCGAGACCTACCGCAAGCAGCTTGCGATCAAATCCGCCGATACGCGGGTCGAGGTCGGCAAGCTTTCGGGCGGCAATCAGCAAAAGGTCATGCTGGCCAAGTGGCTGGAAACCAAGCCGCGCATCCTGATCTTCGACGAGCCCACGCGCGGCATCGACGTCGGCGCCAAGGCCGAGGTCCATAACATCATCCGCACGCTGGCCGGGCAGGGCGTCGCGGTCATCGTGATCTCCTCCGACCTGCCCGAGGTCCTGGCCTTGGCCGACCGCGTGCTGGTCATGCGCGAGGGCACCCAGGCCGGGCTTTTGCCCATCGAGGAGGCCTCACAGGAACGCGTCATCGGCCTGGCCGCCGGACATGACATGAAGGGAGCCGCCTGATGCATCCTCAGACCCTGCGCATCCTGGCCCTGGCAGCGGCGCTTTTGGCGACGGTGCTGTTTTTCTCCACCCAGATCGACGGCTATCTGTCGGAACGGATGTTCACGCGGATTTCGACTTCGGCCGCCGTGATCCTGCCCATCGCGGTGGGACAGGCCATCGTGGTCATCACGCGCAACATCGACCTCTCCATCGGGTCCACCATGGGGGTCGTGGCCTATCTGACGGGGGATTACCTCTCCGGCCACCCAGAGCTGCATCCGGTGCTGGTTCTTTGCCTCGCCATGGGGATCGGCGCGGGGATCGGGGCGATCAATGGCATCCTGGTGGCCTGGGGCCGCGTGCCCTCGATCATCGTGACGCTCGGGACGCTGGCGCTCTTGCGCTCCTTCCTGGTCGAGTATTCCGACGCACGGACCATCACGACGGCAAGCCTGCCGCAATGGCTGGTCGATCTGCCGCAAGCCAATGCCTTCTCGATCTTCGGCATTGATGTGCGGGTGACGGTGGTCCTGGCCCTGGCCTCTGCGGTGGTGATGGGGCTTTGCCTCAGCCGCCTGAGGGCCGCGCGGCGCTTCTTTGCCGTGGGGTCGAACCCCGACGCGGCGGTCATGGCGGGGATCAATCTGCCCATGGTCACGCTTCTGGCCTTTGTCCTTTCGGGTGCCTTGGCGGGGCTCTCGGGGTTCCTGTTCCTCGCCAAGTTCGGGAACATCACGGTCGTCGCCGGCATGGGCTTCGAGCTGAAATCGGTGGCCGCCGTCGTGGTCGGCGGGGTCTCGATCCTGGGCGGTTCGGGCTCCATGGTCGGCGTCGTGATCGGCACGGTCCTCGTGGACACGATCGACAATTCGCTCACAAGGTGGGAGCTGGTGAGCGAATTCTGGCGTGATGCGCTTTTAGGCTTCCTGATCATGGCGGCGGTGACGGTCGACACCTTCATGTCGCGCCAACTGAGCCGCCTGTCGCGGAAGGAGAGCTGAGATGAAGCTGAAATCCTGGGAGGGCATGCTGGCCTTCCTCTTCCTCCTGACGCTCGTCGCCAATGCCATGCTCGCGCCCGAGTTCCTGACGTTGCAGAACCAGATCAACCTCTTCCAGCTGTCGATCGAGAAGATCATCATCGCGCTGGTCATGGCCCTGGTGATCATCAATGCCGAGATCGACCTTTCGGTCAGCTCGGTCCTGGGGCTGGCGGCCTGTGTCTTCGGCTACCTGGTCCATATCGGCGTCGCGGCGCCCCTGGCGATCCTGGCGGCGCTGGCCGTGGGTCCGGTGGCGGGGCTGATCAACGCGGTCCTGATCGCGCGGGTGGGGATACCCTCGCTGGTCGTGACTCTCGCCATGCTGATCGGCTTTCGCGGCGTGGCGCGGATCCTGGTCAAGGATCAGAGCATGGGGGATTTCCCCCAGTGGGTCACCGACCTTGGCCAAAAGGGCTTCCTCGGGCCGATCCCCTTGAGCCTCTGGCTCTTCGTGATCTTCGCCGTGGGCTTGGGGGTGCTGCTGCACCGCACGGGCTTTGGGCGGCAGGTCGTGGTGATCGGCACCAATGCCGAGGTGGCGCGGTTCTCGGGCCTGGATGTCGCGCGGGTGAAGACAACGCTTTTCCTCATGGCCTCCAGCATGGCGGCCCTGGGCGGGGTGCTTTATGCGGCAAGGCTCGGCTCGGTGCGGGGCGATGCCGGGGTGGGCTTCGAGCTCGACATCATCACCATGGTTCTCTTGGGCGGGGTGAGCATCTTTGGCGGCAAGGGTTCGATGGCGGGGGTAATCCTGTCGATCCTGATCATCCTGAACCTGAGGAACGGCATGGCTTTGACCAATATCACCGGGCATATCCAGACCGGGGTCATCGGGATCCTGTTGATCGTCTCGGTCCTGGGGCCGAACCTGTGGGAAAGGCTGCGGAGGGGATGATGCGCCACGCTTTCAAGATGTATCTGAACGCGGGGATGGAGGCGGAATACATTCGCCGCCACGACGCGATCTGGCCGGAGCTGGTGGAGCTTCTGCAGGCGGTGGGGGTGTCGAATTACTCGATCCACCTCGACCGCGAGACCGGCGTGCTCTTCGGCTACCTGGAGCGGCCCGAAGGGCACCGGATGGAGGATCTGCCCTCCCATCCCGTGATGAAGAAGTGGTGGGCCCATATGGGCGACATCATGCGCACCAACCCGGATGGCTCACCCATGGCGGTGCCGCTGGTCGAGACATTCTACATGGAGTGAGCGGGGTCCCGGAGAAAACCCCGGCCTGAAAGGCCGTGGTTTTCTCCGGGAGGAGGCCGGGGGGCTGCCGCCCCCCGGACCCCCCGCCTGGAGGGACCCGCGGGGCCCCTCCAGACCTCCCCCGGGATATTTGGGGACCCGTGAAAGTCGAGCACAAAAAAACGGCGCGTCAGCGCCGCTCCCTCCGGCAAGACGGAGAGGGCGCTTGCGCCCTTGACGGATTGCCGGACAGCCCTCCTGTCAGGTTTGGGACCAGAGCTCTGCCACTTGTGCGCGCCAGTCCTCGACCACCGGCACAAGCGCCGGATCGGGCAGGATCTGTGCGCGCTCGGAGCGGGCGGCGAGGATCGGACCCGCCAGCAGCGCCGCGCCAAGACCCGTGCCCGCGCTTTGGCCCGCCGCGATCACCGGGCGGCCTGTCGCCGTGGCCAGCATGCGGGCGAAGTCGAGGTTCGCCCCGAAGGGCCCCTCGACATGGATCGGCCCCTCGGCCCCGATCAGCCCCAGGCATTCCGCCGTCATCAGACCGGCATACCAGCTGGCAGACCTTGTGCGGTCCTCCGGGCTTTGCGAGGGCAGCGCGCCCTGCAACAGACCGGGGAAGGGCCCGCATTCCGGATGGCGCGAGGGCAGGGGCACCGGCACCGCCCCCTTGGCGCCCGCCACGACCTGGCCCCCGGTCATCTCCTCGAACTCCCGCCCGCCCATGTAGCGCGCGGTGGGGGTGGGCTCTCCCTTGGCATTCACGTTGATCAGCACATCGCGCCTTTGGTCCAAGGCCACCCTTTGCCCTCCCAGCGCCATGCAGATCATCCAGGTCCCCGAGGAGACCACCGCACAGGGCCCCGCCTCGGCCAGATAGGGCAGAAGCGAGGCGTTGGAATCATGCAGGCCGAAATGCACCGGAAGACCGGGGCGCAGGCCCCAGGCTGCCGCCAGGTCATCGCGGAGCGCCGCATGGTCCGAGGCTGGGCGCAGTTCGGGGAAAAGCCCCTCCCAGCGTCCGCGCACCAGGGAGGAGAAACGTCCCTCCCAGGGGCTCCAAAGGTCAGTGTGACAGCCCAGGGATGTGGCCTCGGACGCCGCGACACCGGTCAGGCGCATGGCCCAGTATTGGGGATACATCAGGCAATGCACGGCGCGGGCGAAGGCCTGCGGATGGTGCCGTTCCAGCCAGTGAATCTGCGCGCCAAGGTTCAGGCCCAGGGGCAGGCGCGGCGAGCCCGTCTCGGCGAAACCGGGGCGGAGCGCAGCGTAATCGGCGTCCTCGCCGGGGTCCGGGAATTCGTAGTCGAGCACCGGCAGCACCAGCGCTCCGGCGCCATCGACCAGCGCCGCCGCCGCGCCATGGGTGGTGATGGAAATGGCATCGACCGGGCCCTCTGCGGCCAGGGCCTTGAGGCTGGCCGCGAAAAAGCCCCAGAGCGCCTCGGTGTCGTAATGCGGATAGGGGGGCGCGGGGCGCACGAGGTTCGGGGTCTTGAAGACCCGGGTTTCCTCGCCGGTGGCGAGGTCGACCCGCAGCACCTTGGCATTCGTCTTGCCGATGTCCAGAACCGCGATATGGCGCATCTTTCCCCCCGTTTTCCCTTGCCCGAGAATAGCGGAAGCTGCTGGAGTCCCAAGGGAAAAGCGATGGGGTGGCCGAGAATCCGGTGGGTGTGGGCGGGCCTTGGCCCCATGGAGGATGCGGCGGGATCGGCCCGCGCCGCCGATTGCCCGAAAGCGCTGATCCAGCGGAGCGCCTTGGCAGGCGCAAGACTCTTGCGAAGACGAAAATGGGCGCGTGGCCCAGCGAAAGGGCCCGTGGCAAAGCGAAAGGGCGCACGCAAAGCGAAACGGCGCGCGGCAAAGCGAAAGGGCGCCCTGGGGGCGTCCTTTTCACTGGAGCGGGCGAAGGGATTCGAACCCTCGACCCTAACCTTGGCAAGGTTATGCTCTACCCCTGAGCTACGCCCGCACTCCGTGGGGCGTCTAATAGTCCGGGCTTTGGGGGCGCGCAAGGGGGTCTTTGCGATTTTCTGCAATCAGGTGGTCGAGGCAGGCGGAAAAGCCCGGAACCCGAAGCTGGCCCCGGGTCTGCCCGACCTGGGCGCCAAAGCCCAGAAGCGCATAGCCATGGACCAGAGACCAGACGGCGGTCTCGAAAGTCTCGTCGCGCTGGGGCGCGAAGGGGGCGCAGGCCAGGCGCAAGAGGTCATAGGCCCGGGCCGAGGAGGCCAGGAGGTCGGGGTCCTCGCGGCAGACCTGGGGGTTCTGGAACATGACATGGAAGAGCCCGGCATGGCTTGCGGCGAAGTCGAGATAGCCCGCGCAGGTCGCCCGCAACCGGCTCACCGGATCGCCCGGGGCTGCGGCGATCGCACGCTCCATCGCGGTGACGAAGCGCCCGAAGGCGGCGGCGGCGATGGCGGTCAGGAGGCCGGGGAGGCCGTCGAAGTGATGCGCCGGGGCGGCATGGCTGACCCCGGCCAGGGCAGCCGTCTTGCGCAGGCTCATGCCTGCCATGCCGTCTTGTTCCAAAAGCACGATCCCGGCCTCGATCAGCCTTTCGCGCAGCGAGAGTTCATCCATGACCTTTCTTCGCAAAGCCGCTTGACAGTGTCAAGCGAGTGCCGCAGAAAGGGCTGGCTTTACACTGTCAAGGAGTCTTCCATGTCTCGTCCGGTTTTCTGGGCGCTCTCTTTGCCTGCGCTTTTGGTGGCGCTGGTCTCGTGGCGCGTCTTCTTTCTGCCCATGGATTTGGTGATGCCGGAGATGGGCGCATATCTTCGCGATGTGCCTTTGGGGGTCTGGGGCCATGTGATCTTTGCGCCCATCGCCTTGGCCCTGGTGCCCCTGCAACTGCGGCGGGCGAAGGGCGCGCTGCACCGCTGGGCCGGGCGGGCCTATGGGGTCTCGGTTCTGGTGGCGGGGATCGCCGCGCTGAGCCTTCTGCCGGTCTCGGTGGCCTCGGACCTTGCGCGGTGGGGCTTTGGGGTGCTCGCCGTGCTGTGGATCGCGACGACGGCGCTTGGGATCGCGGCGGCGCGGCGGGGGGATTTCGCGGCGCACCGGGTCTGGATGCTGCGCTCCGTCGCGCTGACCTTTGCCGCGGTCAGCCTGCGGGTCATCATGGCGCCGCTGATGGCCCTGGGCTGGACTGTGGCGGAGACCTACCAGGTCACGGCCTGGGGGTCATGGCTCTTGACCCTGGCGGTGGTGGAGATCGCCCGGAAGCGCTGATCCAGCGGAGCGCCTTACGGCGCAAGACTCTTGCGAAGAGGAAAAGGGCGCCCGGCACTGCGAAGGGGCGCGTGGCAAAGCGAAAGGGCGCACGAGAACGCGAAAGGGCGCACAAGAATGCGAAAGGGCGCCCTGGGGCGCCCTTTTTCACTGGAGCGGGCGAAGGGATTCGAACCCTCGACCCTAACCTTGGCAAGGTTATGCTCTACCCCTGAGCTACGCCCGCACTCCGTGGAGGGGGATTTACGGAATGGGTCGCGTGGCTGCAAGGGGGAAAACGAAGTTTCTGCGAAAATTTGGCTGTGCGCCTGGGCTTGGGGGCCGCGCGGTTTCGACCATCGAGGGGCAAACCGTCCTTCCAACGCCTTTCGCTGCGCTGCGTCAATGGCCTTTGCAGGTGCAGTAAAATCGCTGTGAGCCAAAGCGTTATCATCTGGATTTCCGTATCGCAGTCAGTAGGTTGCGCGGCGAAGGTCAAGTCCTTCGACAGAGGCCGATCCGGCCCTGGAATATCTGGAGAATAAAGATGAAGCACACCGTTCTTGCCGCCGCTCTCGTGGCTCTGACCTCGGTCGCCTCCCTGGCCGCCACCGAAATCAAGGATGCCGATGGCAATGGCACCTTCTCGATGGAAGAGCTGAAAGCCGCTTTCCCGGACCTGACGGAAGAGGCCTTCAAGGGCGCTGACACCAATGCCGATGGCCAGATCTCGGCCGACGAGCTGAAGGCTGCGCAAGAAGCCGGCACCATTCCGGCATGATCGGGCCCCGCCTGATCCAGGTTCGCCCGTTCGGGCAGCCATGATGGGAAGGCCGCCAGGAGCGATCCTGGCGGCCTTTTCCATGCGGAACCCCCGGAGGGCACTGCCCTCCGGACCTCCCGGGATATTTGGGCCAGTGTGAAAGGGAAGGGGCGCTTACTTCCACTCGGGCGGCAGGGGCGTCTCGGAGAAGGGCAGGCCGAGGAGCGCCTCGGCATCGGCGCCCTGGGCTTCGAAGATCACCCGGGTCGTGTATTCGCCCCAGGCCTTGCCGTCGCCCGGCCGCCAGCCCCAGTCGATCACCTGCTCGCGGCCGAAGGCGAAGGGCGCATCGGCCTTGACCTTGTCGGTATAGACGCCCTCGTTCAGCGACATGCCCGCAATTTTGCCATCGGGCAGAAGCAGGAAGGGCGAGAACCAGAAGCACTCGGACGGGTGCTCGGCATCGCCGGTCTCGACGCAGGCCTTGAGGACAGCACCCTCCTTGGCGATGCCGCGCGGGCCGATGACATGGTCCATGAAGACCGGAAGCGTCGCGAGCGCCTCCTCGGTCGCGGCCATCATGGCCGGGTCATCCGAGGCCATGGCGAAGATCTTCTCTTCGGCCTGGGCCGCAGAGGTCCAAGCCAGCAGGCTCAGCGCAATCGCAAAACGTTTCATTCCAGCTCCACCAAGAGATCCTTTGCCTCGACCTGGGCGCCGGGGTGGATGTGAACCGCCTTGATCACCCCGGCCCGGTCGGCATGGATCCCGGTTTCCATCTTCATCGCCTCGATCGTCAAGAGCAGATCGCCCGCATTCACCTTCATCCCCACCTTGGCCGCAACGCTGGCGATGGAGCCCGGCATCGGCGCGCCGAGGTGGTTGGGGTTGCCCTCTTGCGCCTTGGGCTTGGCCGCGGTCTTGGCCTTGATCGCGCGGTTGGGGACGCGAATCACGCGGGGCTGGCCGTTCAGTTCGAAGAAGACCTTGACCTCGCCTTCCTCGGTGGTTTCCCCCACGGCTTGCAGGCGGATTTCCAGGGTCTTGCCGGGGTCGATTTCCGCGCTGATCTCTTCGCCCGCATCCATGCCATAGAAGAAGGTCTTGGTCGGCAGGACACGCACCGGGCCATAGGCCTCGTGCCGCGCCATGTAGTCGGTGAAGACTTTGGGATACATGAGATATCCGTTCAGATCCTCGTCATCGACCTTGCGGCCGAGTTCTTTCTCCAGCTTGGCGCGGGTGGCTTCCAGGTCCACCGGGGGCAGGCTCGCGCCCGGACGCGTGGTCATCGGCGCCTCGCCCTTGAGGACCTTTTTCTGGATGCCCTGCGGCCAGCCGCCATGGGGTTGGCCGAGGTTGCCCTTCATCATGTCCACGACCGATTCGGGGAAGGAGACCTCGACGGCGGGGTCCTCGACCTGGGCGCGGGAGAGGTCTTGCGCCACCATCATCAGGGCCATGTCGCCCACGACCTTGGAGGAGGGCGTGACCTTGACGATATCGCCGAACATCTGGTTGGCATCGGCATAGGCCTGGGCCACTTCGTGCCAGCGGTCCTCCAGGCCCAAAGACCTGGCCTGCGCCTTGAGATTGGTGAACTGGCCGCCGGGCATTTCGTGCAGGTAAACTTCCGAGGCCGGGGCCTGAAGGCTGGACTCGAAGGCCGCATACTGGCCGCGCACCGCCTCCCAGTAGTTGGAGATCTCGCGGATGGCGGCGATATCGAGGCCGGTGTCGCGGTCGGTGTGGCGGAGCGCCTCGACGATGGAACCCAGGCAGGGCTGGGACGTGCCGCCCGAGAAGGCGTCCATCGCCGCATCCACCGCATCGACGCCTGCGTCACAGGCGGCGAGGATCGTGGCCGCCGCAGCACCCGAGGTGTCATGGGTGTGGAAGTGGATCGGCAGGCCGACTTCCTGTTTCAGGGTCTTCACCAACTGCCGGGCAGCGGCGGGCTTCAAGAGGCCCGCCATGTCCTTCAGACCCAGCACATGGGCGCCGGCGTCGCGGAGTTCCTTGGCGCGATCCACATAGTATTTCAGGTTATACTTGGCCCGGTTCGGGTCCAGCATATCGCCGGTATAGCAGATCGTGCCTTCGCAGAGCTTGTTGGCCTCCAACACGGCATCCATGGCGACGCGCATGTTCTCGACCCAGTTCAACGAGTCGAACACCCGGAAGACATCGACGCCCGAGGTCGCCGCTTGCTTCACGAAGGCCTGAACCACGTTGTCGGGGTAGTTCGTATAGCCCACGCCGTTCGAGGCCCGCAGCAGCATCTGCGTCATCAGGTTGGGCATGGCGGCGCGCAGGTCGCGCAGGCGCTGCCAGGGGCATTCCTGCAGGAAACGGTAGGCCACGTCGAAGGTCGCGCCCCCCCAGCATTCAACGCTGAAAAGCTGGGAAAGGTTGCCCGCATAGGCCGGCGCAACCTTGATCATGTCGATCGACCGCATCCGGGTCGCCAGAAGCGACTGGTGGCCGTCGCGCATCGTCGTATCGGTGATCAGGACCTTTTGCTGTTTCAGCATCCAGTCGGCGACGGCCTGCGGGCCCTTTTGCTCCAGGAGGTTGCGGGTGCCCATCGGAGGTTCGGACTTCGCCTTCGGCGCGCGGGCTTTCCGGGCCTCGGCATGGGGCTTGGGGCGGCCTGCGGTCTCGGGGTGACCGTTCACCGTGATATCGGCGATATAGGTCAGGATCTTGGTCGCGCGGTCCTTGCGCTTGACGAACTGGAAGAGCTCGGGCGTCGTGTCGATGAACTTGGTGGTGTAGGAATAATCCAGGAAAGTCGGGTGTTTCAGCAGGTTGATGACGAATTCGATATTCGTGGAAACCCCCCGGATCCGGAATTCGCGCAAAGCCCGGTCCATGCGGTGAATGGCGGCCTCGGGCGTCTGGGCCCAGGCGGTGACCTTCACGAGGAGCGAGTCGTAATAGCGCGTGATGACCGACCCCGCATAGGCCGTGCCGCCATCGAGGCGAATGCCGTTGCCGGTCGCCGAGCGGTAAGCGGTCAGGCGGCCATAATCCGGGATGAAGTTGTTCTGCGGGTCTTCGGTCGTGACGCGGCACTGCACGGCATGGCCGTTCAACCGCACTTCGGATTGCGAAGCGACGCCGGTCGCCTCGGGGAGCGTCTTGCCCTCTTCGATCAGGATCTGGGCCTGGACGATGTCGATGCCGGTGACCTGTTCGGTGACGGTATGTTCGACCTGGACGCGGGGGTTGACCTCGATGAAATAGAACTTCTGGGAGTCCATATCCATCAGGAACTCGACCGTGCCCGCGCATTCATAGCCCACATGGGCGCAGATGCGCCGCGCCATCTCGCAGACATCGGCGCGCTGTTCGGGGGTCAGATAGGGGGCAGGGGCGCGCTCGACCACCTTCTGGTTGCGGCGCTGGACGGTGCAGTCCCGCTCCCAGAGGTGCCAGACATTGCCCTGCTTGTCGCCCAGGATCTGCACCTCGACATGGCGGGCGCGGAGAATCATCTTCTCCAGATAGCCCTCGCCATTGCCGAAGGCGGCCTCGGCCTCGCGGCGACCCTCCAGCACCTTGGCTTCCAGCTCGTCGGGGCCGTTCACCGGGCGCATCCCGCGCCCGCCGCCACCCCAGGAGGCCTTGAGCATCAGGGGATAGCCGATCTTGGCCGCCTCTTCCTTGATCTGGGTGAAGTCATTGCCCAGGACCTCGGTGGCGGGAATGACCGGCACGCCCGCCTCGATCGCCACGCGCCGCGCGGAAGCCTTGTCGCCCAAGGCCCGCATGGTTTCCGCCCGGGGCCCGATGAAGGTGATGCCGTTCTGGTCGCAAGCCTCGACCAGGTCAGGGTTTTCCGACAAGAGCCCATAGCCCGGATGGATCGCATCGGCGCCCGATTCCTTGGCCACCCGGATGATCTCGGGGATCGAGAGATAGGCGCCCACGGGCGAGAGCCCCTCGCCGATCAGATAGGCCTCGTCGGCCTTGAAGCGGTGCAAGGACAGCTTGTCTTCCTCGGCATAGACGGCGACCGTCTTCTTGCCCATCTCATTGGCGGCGCGCATGACGCGGATGGCGATTTCGCCCCGATTGGCGACGAGAATTTTCTTGAAGACGGTCATCGGCATCCCCTTTGGCCCTGCGCGTGTTTGTCGCAGCTTTTGGCCTGCACTTTATGGGTGCTGCACCGCAGCGCAAGGGGGGAGAGCGACGCTTCGCGCAAGATTTCCGCAGTCAGCGTCCCCACTGCCCGGGAAAGCAGCAGGACATGGGTCGCCTCGGGCTGGATCTTGCTGAACCAGGTGGGGCGAGAAACCGGGAGCCCGCGCTTCCGACCGATCCCTTTCGCGGCGCGGGCAGTGGCGATCGGGCCCTGAAACACGCCGCCGGTCAAACGAAGCGACAGGCGGCGGCCTTGTTTTCCGGGGGGGCTGCCTCACTCGCCCTTGGGCACCACGCGGTTGATCAGCGGGATCTCCTCCAGCACGAAGGCGAAGGCCAGGCCGAACAGCGCCGCAAGCCCTGCAATCCAGAAGATCGGGTGGACCGACAGGACGACCGCATCCGCCATCGCCGCGGCCTTGGCCGGGTCGAGGCTGCTCGCGCCCTCGCCCACGGTGATCTGGCTGGCCGCTTCGCCCAGGCGGGCGAAGAGCCCGGCCGAGAAGATGGCGCCGAAAGCCGCGACGCCAAGCGCCCCGCCCAGCTGCCGCAAGAGGATCCCCGCCGCCGTCGCCGTGCCCAGGGTGTGGCGGGGGACGGCGTTCTGCACGGCCGTTGTGACGACCGGGAAGATGCAGCCCATGCCCAGCCCCAGGACCAGGAGCAGCCCTGCAAACACCGGATAAGGCGTCTCAACCCCGATCTGCGACAGGCCCAGAAGCCCGATGGCCAGACCGCTCATCCCGAGCTTGGGCAGGATCAGGTAACGCCCGGTCCGCCCCATGTAGCGCCCCGCCAGCGTCGAGGCCGCCAGGATGCCAGCCGTCAGGGGGATCATCTCCAGCCCCGAGGCGGTCGGCGTCGAGCCCTTGGCGAATTGCAGGTAGATCGGCAGGAAGGTCACCGCGCCGAACATGGCCGCCCCCACGACGAAGCCCAGGACCGAGGTCACCCAGAAGACATTCATCTTGAAGAGCCAGAGCGGCAGGATGGGCTCGGCCGCCCTGGTCTCGATCCGCAGGAAGGCCGCCAGCGCCACCAGGCTGACCAGCCCCATGCCAAGCCCGGTCGCAGAGGTCCAGCCGAAGCTCCGCCCCCCCAGCGAGGTCAAAAGCGTCAGCCCGCCGATGCCGATGGTCAGGGCCAGCGCGCCCCACCAGTCGATCTTGTGGGAGACCCTGGTCCCGCGCGGTTTGAACGAGGCGGCAAAGCCCACCAGCGCAAGCCCGCCAAGCGGAAGGTTGATGAAGAAGATCCAGTGCCAGTCGGCATATTCGGTCAGCCAGCCTCCCGCCAGGGGCCCGATGACCGACGAGGTCGCGAAGACCGCCGCGAAGACGCCCTGGATCTTGCCCCGGTCCTGCGGCGGCACGGCATCGCCCACGACCGAAAGGGCCAGGACGAAGAGCCCGCCGCCGCCCAGGCCCTGCAGCGCGCGGGCGAGGATCAGTTCGGTCATCGTCCCCGCCAGCCCGCAGGCGAGCGACCCCAAAAGGAAGATCCCCACCGAGGCGAAGATCGTGTTCCGCCGCCCGTAAAGGTCACCGAGCTTGCCGTAAAGCGGCGCCACGACGGTCGAGGTCAGGATATAGGCCGTGACGACCCAGCTCAGATGCTCGATCCCGCCGAGGTCCTTGACGATCCGGGGCAGGGCGGTCGAGACGATGGATTGGTCCAGCGCCGCCAGAAGCAGCAAGAGCCCGACCGAAAGGATCACCATGCGCAGCGACTTGGCCTCGCCGCCATGCGTGATGCGGGGATTGGGTTCGGACATGGGGGGCTCCTTGGCGCTGTTTCGCCCTCCGGGTCATAGGTGGGGCGCAGATATATGTCAATGGCATATAATTGCGCCCATCACGCACTTGACAGGCGCAGGCAATCGCGTCAGATGGGGCCATGAGCGACAAGACCCTTCCCCCGCCTTCCGAGCGCATCCGCTCCGTCCTGACCGAGGCGGGCTATGGCGAGGCTGCCGTCCAGGCGCTCCTGGCGCTGGATGCCGACCATTTCCACTATGTCCGCCGGGTGATGAAGGGCGATGTGCCGCAAAGCTTGATGGACGAGTTGGGCGCGGGGCTCGAGGCCACGCAGTTCCACGCGCTGTCGGCCATCCTGCGCATCCGTTTCGGCTATGGCCGCGAGGCGGCCGAGGCCACCGTGGGCCTTCTGGCCGAGGAAATGTCGCTCGACCCTTCCCGCGCCAGCCGCATCGCCTCGGACCTGGTGGAGCGCGGGCTTCTCCTGCGCGCCGTCTCCCAGGCCGATGGGCGCAGGTCGGTGCTGGAGCCGACCGAAGCGGCCTTTGCCCTGCTGGACGGGTTCCTGAAGGCCAAGTGGCGCCGCACGATGCGGCTGTTTTCCACCTGGTCGGAGGAGGATATCCTGACCTTCTCCCGTCTCTTCGGCCGCTATACCGAGGGGATGCGGGCGGAATATCCCGGCACGAAATGACGCCTGCGGCGCCGGGTCGCCTGTAGTGTGCGTGATCTCACGCACCGTTGGCGGCGCGGTGCGTGTAATCACGCAGCCTGCGTTTACCCACCGCATCGCCTGTGCCTGGATGGCCTGGGTCGGGGGTCACCTCGTCGCTGCCGAGGGGCGGTATCCGGGGATGGCGGGTTGAAACCCGCCCTACGGAAAGTGGCCACGGGCGACCCTTGCACAATTTCTGGGGAGCGGCTGGAACATAAAGAGAACACCGCTTCCCAAGCCGCGCGCATTGCTTTAGGCTCTCGGGAATGTCCGAGTCCCTCTCCCTCTCCGCCCGCGCTCTCGCCGCCCGTGCCCCGGTCGCGGCCGAGGCCGATTACCTGAACGACCTGAACCCCGCGCAACGCGAGGCGGTCGAGGCCCTGGACGGCCCGGTCCTGATGCTGGCGGGCGCGGGCACCGGCAAGACCAAGGCCCTGGTGGCTCGGATCATCCACCTTGTGCGGCAGTCCAAGGCCTATCCCAACCAGATCCTCGCCGTGACCTTCACCAACAAGGCCGCGCGGGAGATGAAGACCCGCATCCTCGGCCAGCTTGGCGAGGCGGCGGAGGGCATGGCCTGGATGGGCACCTTCCACTCGCTGAGCGTCAAGATCCTGCGCCGCCATGCGGAGCTCGTGGGGCTGAAGTCCTCCTTCACCATACTCGACACCGACGACCAGCTGCGGCTTTTGAAACAGCTCATCGCGGCGGCCAATATCGACGAAAAGCGCTGGCCCGCGCGGCTTCTGGCGGGCCTCATCGACGGCTGGAAGAACCGCGCCTGGACGCCAGACCGGGTGCCGGCCTCCGAAGCCTCCGCCTATAACAACCGCGGGACGGAGCTTTACGAGGCATATCAGGACCGCCTGAAGACCCTCAACGCCGTCGATTTCGGCGATATCCTTCTCCATTGCGTGACGATCTTCCAGCGCCACCGCGACGTGCTGGAGGACTGGCAGCGCCGCTTCCGCTATATCCTGGTGGACGAATACCAGGACACCAACGTCGCCCAATATCTCTGGCTGCGGCTCCTGGCCCAGGCCCATCACAACATCTGCTGCGTGGGCGATGACGACCAGTCGATCTATGGCTGGAGGGGCGCCGAGGTCGGCAATATCCTGCGCTTTGAGGCCGATTTCCCCGGCGCGGTCGTCGTCCGGCTGGAGCAGAACTACCGCTCCACCCCCCATATCCTCGCCGCCGCCTCGGGGGTGATCAAGGGCAATGCCAACCGCCTGGGCAAGACGCTCTGGACCGAAGAGACCAAGGGCGAGAAGGTGCGACTCATCGGCCATTGGGACGGCGAGGAAGAGGCGCGTTGGGTCGGCGAGCAGATCGAGGACCTGCAACGCGGCCGCCTCGGCCATGACCTGAGCCTCGAGGATATGGCCATCCTCGTCCGCGCCTCCCACCAGATGCGCGCCTTCGAGGACCGTTTCCTGACCATCGGCCTGCCCTACCGCGTCATCGGCGGACCCCGCTTCTACGAACGCCAGGAAATCCGCGACGCCATGGCCTATTTCCGGCTCGCGGTCTCGCCGGGCGATGATCTGGCTTTCGAGAGGGTCTATAATCTTCCAAAGCGCGGATTGGGTGAAAAGGCCTTTGCGACGATCAATCAAGTTGCCCGCGCTGCCGAGGTTTCGCTTCTGGATGGTGCCCGAGAGTGTCTCGCCCATGGTCAAGTCAGTGGCAAGGGAGGCGCTGCCCTTCGGACCTTCGTGGAAAGCATAGATCGGTGGAACTGGTTTGTGCTCAACAGGGACAATCCAGAGCTTGTCGCGCCGCTTGAGGCGGAAATCGCGTCCTTGAAAGACCTGAATTTCTCGCATCTCGAAGAAGACGACAGGGCCGAGGCGGAACGGGAGCGCGCCCGCCGCCTTTCTCCGCTGCAGTTTCGGCTCGGGCTTCTCACCAGCCATATTGCCTTGGCCGAGGCGATCCTGGAAGAATCCGGCTATACCGACATGTGGGTCCAGGACAAGACGCCGGAGGCTCCGGGGCGGCTCGAGAACCTCAAGGAACTCGTCAAAGCGCTCGAGCAGTTCGAAAACCTGACCGGCTTCCTGGAACACGTCTCGCTCATCATGGAGAACGAGAGCGAAGAGCAGACCGAGAAGGTCTCGATCATGACGCTTCACGCCGCCAAGGGGCTGGAGTTTCCCGCCGTCTTCCTGCCGGGCTGGGAGGAGGGGCTGTTTCCCTCTCAGCGCTCGATGGATGAAAGCGGGCAAAAGGGGCTCGAGGAGGAGCGGCGGCTGGCCTATGTCGGCATCACAAGGGCAGAGGAGCTGTGCACCATCTCTTTCGCCAGCAACCGCCGGGTTTACGGTCAGTGGCAAAGTCAGCTCCCCAGCCGTTTCATCGATGAATTGCCGGCGGACCATGTCGATGTCCTCTCGGCGCCCTCCTTGCACAACAGCTATGGCATGGGCGGGGGCAACAGCTTCGATGCACGGGTGGCCAAGGCCGATGTCTACAACTCCCCCGGCTGGCGGCGGTTGCAGAACAGCCAGCAGACGCGCGGCGTTTCGGCCCCGCGCGAGGCCTCTCACCTGACGATCGACGCCCAGGCGGTGACCGGCTATGGCATCGGCGAGCGGGTGTTCCACCAGAAATTCGGTTACGGGAATATCGTGGCGATGGAGGGCGACAAGCTGGAGATCGACTTCGAACACTCCGGGCTGAAGAACATCGTCGCGCGCTGGGTGATCCCGGCGCACCAGGTCACGGATGTGCCGTTTTGAGGGTGCTGTGGGGCAGGGTGCTCGCCTTGGTCCTGGCGGTCCTGTGCGGGCCCGCAGCGGCGCAGGAGCTTTCGGCCCTGGCCCGGCTTGATCCGGCGGCGAGTGAGCTCCGCGATGATGGCGCTTGGGTGGAGCTGCGGCTTGCGATCAGCCAGCCGGTGCCCTGGCGCGTGCGGGTGCTGGACCAGCCGCCGCGCCTGGTCGTTGATTTCCGCGAGGTCGACTGGACGGGGCTCGAAGAGATGCCCCAGGCCTCGGCACGGGTCGCGGGCCTGCGTGCCGGGGTCTTCCGCCCGGGTTGGTCGCGGCTGGTCCTGGACCTGAAGGGGCCCCTGGCCGTGGAGGAGGCGGGGATGGCCACCGGGGCAGAGGCCCAGGTGACGATCCGCCTGGGCCCCACGACGGCGGAGGCTTTCGCCAAGGCCGCGGCCCTGCCAGAGCCTCCGGGCTGGGCCCTGCCTAAGGCCGCGGCTCTGGCTCCGGTGGCGCCTCGGGGCGAGGGCCCCTTGGTCGTCGTGCTGGACCCAGGGCATGGCGGGCTCGACCCCGGGGCCGAGCGCGATGGCTTCTCCGAGGCGGCGCTGATGCTGACCTTCGCGCGCGAGCTGAAGGAGCTGCTTCTGCGCGATGGTGGTTTTGCCGTGACCATGACGCGGGAAGAGGATGTCTTCGTGCCCCTGGAGACGCGAATTTCCCTGGCCCACCAGGCCGGGGCGCAGGTCTTCCTGTCGCTGCATGCCGATGCGATCCCCGAAGGCGAGGCCGTGGGTGCCACCGTCTATACCCTCTCCGAGGAGGCCAGCGACAAGGCCAGCCAGACCCTGGCCGAAAGGCACAACCGCGACGACCTTTTGGCGGGGGTGGACCTGTCGGGGCAGGATGACCAGGTGGCCAAGGTGCTGATGGAGATGGCGCGGGCCGAGACCACGCCGCGCACCGAGCGCCTGGCGGCCTCGCTGGTCGCGGCGATCAAGGGGGCGGGGCTGAAGATGCACCGCCACCCGCACCAGGAGGCCTCTTTCGCGGTGCTGAAATCTGCCGATATCCCTTCGGTGCTTCTGGAGGTGGGGTTCATGTCCAGCCAGTCCGACCTGGACCGCCTGTCCGACCCGGAGTGGCGGGCGCGGCTTCAGGCGGCGATCCTGGACGGGCTGAAGACCTGGGCCGAGGTGGAAGCGGCGGCGCCCTGAGCGCCGGGGGCCCTGCCGAATGACCCCGCCCACTGGTCCCCGCCGGCGCCCCGCCGACTGCGGCCTGGGCTCTGCCGACTGCGCCCGCCGGTCGGTCCTGCCACAGCCTCGCCCCGCCGACTGCGGCGGCAGCTTTGCTGAACGGTCTCGCCCCCCTCGCGCCGATTCCGCCTTCCCCTCCCCGGCAGGGCACCCCGCGCCCCGACCGCCTGCCTGCCCAGTCGGCAGGGCCACCCCCGGGCCAGACCCCGCGCGGGTGCAGTCGGCAGGCCCCCCCCGGCAGTCGGCAGGGCCACGTCCGGCGCCGGGCCCCGCCCCCACAGTCGGCAGCGCCCCATCGGCAAGATCACGCGGTCTTGTGCGACCGCTTTTGACCTTGCCCCGTCTTCGCCCTATAAGCAGCCCATCCACGCGAGGGTCAGGGCTTGCTGCGTTTCATCGTTTCTGTCGTCGGGGCCATTTTCTCCATGGCCACGCTGGGTTTGGCCTTTCTCGTCCTCACCGTGGGCGGGATCTTCTACATGTATGGCCGCGAGGTCCCCTCGCCCGAAAGCCTGAAAACCTATGCGCCGCCGACCATCAGCCGAATCTATTCGGCCGAGGGTCAGCTCATGGACGAATTCGCCACCGAGCGCCGCCTCTTCACGCCCATCGGCGATATCCCGCCCCTGGTGCAACAGGCCTTCGTCTCGGCCGAGGACAAGAACTTCTTCACCCACCCGGGCTATGACCTGCGCGGCATCGCCGCCGCCGCCTGGGAGGCCTTCAAGTCGCGCGGCAAGGATGCGCGGGGCGCCTCGACCATCACCCAGCAGGTGGCCAAGAACTTCCTCCTTTCGGGCGACCGCACCGCCGAACGCAAGATCAAGGAGCTGATCCTCGCGCCGCGCCTGGAAGAGGCGCTGTCCAAGGACCGCATCCTGGAGCTTTACCTGAACGAGATCTTCCTCGGTCAGAACTCTTACGGCGTGGCCGCCGCCGCCCAGACCTATTTCAACAAGACCCTCTCCGAACTGACCCCGGCCGAGGCCGCGACGCTGGCCGCCATGCCCAAGGCGCCCTCCGACTATCACCCCGTCCGCAACCGCGAGAAGCTCCTTGACCGGCGCAACTATGTGCTGAACGAGATGGAGCAGAACGGCTACCTGGACGAGCCTGTCGGAGAGGCCGCCAAGGCCGAACCCCTGCGCACCGTCCAGGGCGGCGAGATCCCGCCCTATCGCGCAGCCCTGCCGCCGCGCGACTATTTCACCGACGAGATTCGCCGCCAGCTCTCGGGCACCTTCGGCGAGGAAGAGTTCTTCTCGGGCGGCCTTGCGATCCGCGCCACCGAAGACCCCGAGCTGCAAAAGCTCGCCGCCAAGGCCTTGCGCACGGGCCTTGAGAAATACGACCGCGACCAGGGCGTCTGGCGCGGAACGGGCAAAAGGCTGACGGCGGCAGAGCTCTCCGACTGGCGCAAGGCGCTCTCCGATGTCGCGGGGCTTGCCCGCGATGTCGAGGGCTGGAAGGCCGCTGTCGTCCTGTCGCTGGGCGAAGACACGGCCGAGGTCGGCATCGAGGGCGAAGAGGCGACCGGCACGATCCCGGCCAAGGATGTGACCTGGGCGCGCAAGCGCAACGCCGATGGCTCTTTGGGGCGCAAGGCGCGCGTGCCCGCCGACCTGGTCGAGGTCGGCGATATCGTCATGGTCCGCGCCATCACCAGCGACGAGGACGGCTCTTTCGTCCGCTGGAGCCTGCGGCAGGTGCCCGAAATCCAGGGCGGCTTCATGGCCATGGACGTGAACACCGGCCGCGTCATCGCCATGCAGGGCGGGTTCAGCTACATGGACTCGGTCTTCAACCGCGCGACCCAGGCCCTGCGCCAGCCGGGTTCCAGCTTCAAACCCTTTGTCTATGCGGCGGCGCTGGACTCTGGCTTTACCCCCGCCACCATGGTCGTCGACGCGCCCATCGTGGTCGATACGCCCCAGGGCCTCTGGACGCCGAAGAACTCCTCGAACAAGTTCTACGGCCCCGCCCCCCTGCGCATCGGGATCGAGCAAAGCCGCAACCTGATGACCATCCGCCTGGCGCAGGATGTGACGATGGAGACCGTTGCGGGCTATGCCGAGAGCTTCGGCGTCTATGACCACCTGCAACCGCTTCTGGCGAACTCTTTGGGCGCGCAGGAGACCACGCTGTTCAAGATGGTGGCCGCCTATGCCATGTTTGCCAATGGCGGCGAGCGGGTGGAACCGACCCTCGTCGACCGCGTCCAGGACCGCTATGGCAAGACGATCTATCGCCACGATGCGCGCAGCTGCGAGGATTGCGCCGCCGAGAGCCTTCCGCCCGGGGCGGGCCTTGCCATCACCTCGAACCGCGAGCGGGTGATGAATGCCATCACCGCCTATCAGCTGACCTCGATGATGCAGGGCGTGGTGGATCATGGCACGGCCACCGGCGCCCGCCTGGACGTGCCCACGGCCGGCAAGACCGGGACCACGAACGACGCCAAGGACGTCTGGTTCATCGGCTTTACCTCGAACACCGTGGCGGGCTGCTATCTTGGCTACGACAATCCCCGGACCCTGGGTCCAGGCGCCTTTGGCGGCACGCTCTGCGTTCCGATCTTCAAGGAATTCATGGACGAGGTCGTGAAGAAATACGGCGGGACCGAGTTCAAGGTGCCTCCGGGCGGGCATTTCATCAAGATCGACCGCTATTCCGGCGCGCAACTGCCCGACGACGCCTCGGGCCCCAATGTGGTGGCCGAATATTTCCGCGACGGCGAGGTTCCGGTCTTTGGCCTGGGCGCGCTGGTCGATGGCGGCTTCGGCATGGGCCAGGACCTGCCGCTTTTTGCACCCGGCGAAAGCGATATCGGCGTCTCGGTCGAGACCGAGACGGTGACCACCGGCGATGGCCAGGTCAAGGAAGTGCCCAAGAAGGCCACTTTCGGCTCTGCCAGCTCGGGCGGGCTTTACTGACCGGCGTATCGGGCTTGCCCCAGAGGCGATCAGCCGCTATTTCCCCCGCCTGCGGGCTTCCCCGCGTGCCGTCAGTCTTCCGAGGTCTCAAATGCGCGCCGAAATCCAGAACCATGTCGATGCGATCCAGAAGTCGCTGGTCCTGCTGGGGCAGCGTCTGAACCTGGAAACGGTCGGCCACCGGCTGGAAGAGTTCAACGCCATGATCGAGGCGCCGGACCTGTGGAACGACCCAGGCAAAGCGCAGAAGCTGATGCGCGAGCGCCAGGGGCTGATCGACGCCAAGGGGTCTTACGACCTTTTGGCCAATGGCTTGCGCGACAATATCGAGCTGATCGAGATGGGCGAGGCCGAGGGCGATGCCGAGATCGTCGCCGAGGCCGAGGGCGCCATCGCGGGCCTGGTGGAGGTCGCGCGGCAGAAAGAGCTGGAAGCGCTCTTGAACGGCGAGGCCGATGGCAATGACACTTTCCTCGAAATCAACGCGGGCGCTGGGGGCACGGAAAGCTGCGACTGGGCGCTGATGCTCGCGCGGATGTATACCCGCTGGGCCGAGCGCAAGGGCTACCAGGTCGAATTGCTGTCCGAAGTCGATGGCGACGAGGCCGGGATCAAGTCGGCCTCTTACAAGATCACCGGCAAGAATGCCTATGGCTGGCTGAAGACGGAATCGGGCGTGCATCGCCTGGTGCGGATCTCGCCCTTTGGCTCGGGCGACAAGCGGCAGACGTCGTTTGCGAGCGTTTGGGTCTATCCGGTGGTGGACGACAGCATCGAGATCGAGGTCCATGACAAGGACATCCGGATCGACACCTATCGCTCCTCCGGTGCCGGTGGTCAGCACGTCAACAAGACCGACTCGGCCGTGCGGATCACGCACTTCCCCTCTGGCATCGTCGTGACCTCGAGCTTGAAGTCGCAGCACCAGAACCGCGACATCGCCATGACGGCGCTGAAGGCGCGGCTTTACCAGATGGAGCTGGACAAAAGGAACGCCGCCATCAACGAGGCCCACGAGAACAAGGGCGATGCGGGCTGGGGCAACCAGATCCGGTCTTATGTTCTGCAGCCCTACCAGATGGTGAAGGACCTGCGGACGAATTACGAGACCTCGGACACGCAAGGCACGCTGGACGGCGATCTCGATGGCTTCATGGCGGCGACGCTCGCCATGGATGTGGCGGGCAAGAGCCGGGCTGACGCCCAGGGCGAGTGAAAGCGGGGGGCTCATGCCACTTGTTTCTCGAACCAGTGGCGAACCAAGTGGCATACCCCCCGCACCCCCTGCCTCAAGGGGGATTCATCCCCCTTGAGAAACCCCGTGCGTGTTTGGGGCAGTCTGAATGGGACCTCTTCGCTGGACGGGGAGGTTTTTTTGTTTGGGGTTCGGAGGGGGCGGGGTTAGCCTGAGGTCTACCTGATGCCCTGCGGCGGCGGCAGCGGGGGGCCAGCCCCCCGGACCCCCCGGAGATATTTGAGCCAAGTTGAAAGGCATCGGGCGGGGTTGGGAGGCCCTGGGCGATGGAGGATGTGGTGGCGGGCCCGGCGCGGGTCACGGTCATGCAGGCCGATCTCAGCGATCTGCGGGCGGCCTTGGCGGCGGGTTGGGCGGATTTCCTGGCGGCGCCGACCTATGGGGCGTTTTTCTCGGTCGTCTATGTGCTGGGCGGCTGGGGGATCCTGGCGGCGCTGACCGCGCATGGGCAGATCTGGTGGACCATCCCGGCCATGGCGGGCTTCCCGATCCTGGGGCCCTTCATCGCCTGCGGGTTCTACGAGGTCTCGCGGCGCCTGGAACTGGGGGAGAAGCTGGTCGCGCGGGAAGTGGTGGGGATGATCTGGCGCCAGAAGGACCGCCAGATTCCTTCGATGGCGGCGGTGGTCGTGGTCTTCTTCCTGTTCTGGAACTTCCTGTCGCATATCGTCTTTGCGCTCTTCCTCGGGACGGCCACGCTGACGAATGTCTCTTCCTCGATGGCGATTTTTGCCACGCCCGCAGGCCTGGGGATGCTGGCCTTCGGCACGGTGCTGGGGGCGGCAATCGCGGTCTTGCTGTTCAGCCTGACCGTGGTGAGCCTGCCGCTCTTGATGGAGCGCGAGGTGGATTTCATCACCGCGATGCTGACCTCGCTGCGTTGCGTGACGGCTTCTCCGGTTGTCATGCTGGGCTGGGGCGGGCTGATCGGGCTGGGGCTGATCCTTGGGATGCTGACGGGGTTCCTGGGGCTCTTCATCGTGCTGCCGCTTTTCGGCCATGCCTCCTGGCATCTTTACCGGCGGCTGGTCGTCTGACAGGGCCTTGGCGGGGCCCCCCTGGCGCAGCGCGTCTTCGGTCCCGCCAGGGACCGCGCCCTCCCGGAGGTGGCGCAGCGGGCTTTGCCCGCAGTGCCACCTCCGGGACCCGGGCGGCGCGCGCAAGCGCGCGCCGCCCCCCTCCTTCGGATTTCCAGTCGGGCTTTGCCCGATTGGAAACCCGAAGGACCGCGCCCCTTCGGGGAAAGGAAAGGGCCCCCGTCGGGGGGCCCTGGATTGGCAAATCTGTTTCTTGCTCTCGCAATGCATTCCGGTCCGGACAAATGCCGCGGACCGCTGGCCTGGCGCTCAGACGCCTTCGCCGGCCACCGGCGGGGGCAGGGCCCCGCGCGAGGTCGCGAGCGGGTCTTCCTGGCGCTGGACCGAACCCTCGAAATGCGCTCCCGATTCGATGGCGATGGTCTTGTGGATGATGTCGCCTTCGACGCGGGCCGTCGAGGTCAGGCGGACCTTCAGGCCCCGCACCCTTCCGATCACACGCCCGTTCACCACGATGTCATCCGCCACGATCTCGCCGCGGATCGTCGCCGATTCGCCCACGGTCAAGAGATGCGCCCGGATGTCGCCCTCGACCGTGCCCTCGACCTGGATGTCGCCAGAGGTCTTCAGATTGCCCACCACCGTCAGGTCAGCCGACAGGATCGAGGCGCCGACCTTGCCGCGCGGGGCGGCCGGGGTGTAGTCGGTCGTGGGTTTCGTCATCGGAGCCTCCGGTGCCTTGGGTTTGTCTCCCTCGCCCTTGGGTCCGGGTTCATTGATGCGACTCTTAGAAAACATCTCTCGCAGCCCTTATGAAGGTCATCGGATTGACGGCGGTTCCGCTGAGGCGGACCTCGTAGTGAAGGTGAGTGCCGGTGGACCGGCCAGAATTGCCCATATCACCGATCTTTTCCCCGCGCGATACCTTTTGACCGACCTTCACGCCGATGTCGGACAGGTGGCCATAGCGGGTCTCGATGCCGAAGGCATGGCTGATCTTCACAAGCCGGCCATAGCCGTTCTCCCAGCCCGCATAGGTCACGGTTCCATCGGCCGTGGCATAGATCGGATCGCCGTAATCACCCGCCAGGTCCTGGCCCTCATGCATCTTGTGGCGCCCGTTGATCGGGTCGTTTCGGCCGCCGAAGCCCGAGGTCAGGCGGAAAGAGGTCTTCAGCGGCAGGCCAAGCGGCACCTTGAAGGCGGCCATGCGATAGGTGTTCAGCGTGTCCAGCGTGGCCAGGATCGCATTGGCCCGCGTCTCGTCCGGGCTGCCCGAAAGGCCCATGGTGGACAGCTTGATCGGCACGAGGGGCCCGCCCTGGCCCGAATAGCCCGAACGGACGGCCGAGATCAGGTCATCGGGGTTCAGCCCGGCAGCGGTGAACATCTTCTCCAGCGGTTCGACCGAGACGGTCAGGGCCTCTTCGAGCTTGGCGAAGATGATGGCGTTGCGCGCCTCGACCTCGGCCTTGGCCTTGGCGACTTCGGCGGTCTTGGCCTCGGCCTCGGCCACTTCGGTCAGCATCGTGTCGCGGTCGCGGGCGGCGCTGGTCAGGGCCTCGGACATCAGGTCCAGCGTCCTGGCCAGGTCTTCGGCCTGGGTGACCGGGCTGCCCGACCCGCCCGCCGCGAGGGCGGCCTGGGCGGTTTGCGCCTCGGCGCGGGCGGTGTCGCGTTCGCGGATGGTGCGGCGCAGCGTGTTCTGGATGACGTCGATGCCGGTCTGCAATTCGCGCAGGCGGGTCTCGGCGGCCAAAAGGCGCTCCTGCATGGCCGAGACCTGGTCCAGGGCGAGGTTGAAGCGCGACTGGGCGCCGGCGGCTTCGGCCACGCGCAGGTCGCGGTCGGCCGAAAGCGCCTCGAGCCGCTGTGCAAAGACCTCGGTCTGGCTGGCCACCTGGTCGCGGCTGTTGGCCTGGCCCAGCATGTCGACGATCAAAAGCGCCGAGGCCACCATCATCCAGCCCATGGCCAGCGTGCCCAGCATGAGCCCCATGGCCTGGGTGAGCGGGCGCAGGCGGACGAATCGGGTGGCGGTGTCGGATTTCAGGAACAGCCTTTGCTCCGGGAACCAGGGTTCCAGCGCAAGGTTGAGGCGATAGGCAAAACGTTGCAGCACGTCGTCCGGTTCCTTGAGTTCCGCCCCAGAGACGGGCTTTCCCTTGGCTAGCCGCCCGGCGCTCGGGTTTCAACCGCCCCGACCCCGGGCTTGCGGGAATCCGCTGAAAGGGGGGCGCCCTTGGGGGAGGGGGCCCTGCCGACTGGAGCCTTGGTGCGAACGTTGAAGGGAGGACCCGCCGACTGTGAAGTGGCAGGTCGCCCTGCCGACTGGAAGCCTGCGTTGGCTCATGCTCGGTCGCCCCGCCGACTGTGCCGGGGAGACATGGGGCGAGTGCCGCGTTTATTCCCGCTCCTCGACCAGGGGCCAATAGAAATCCGGCGGCAGCCCGGCATCGGCGCGCTTCTCCTCGTTGAAGGGCGGTTTCAGCGACCCGTGGAAATAGCGCCGCACCAGGTCGTGGAAGACCTCCTTCGGATCGCTGCCCTCGCGGCCGCAGAGCCAGTTGAACCACTTGGACCCATAGGCGACATGGGAGACCTCTTCGGCATAGATCACGTTCAGCGCCTCCACCGCCCCTGTCTCTCCGGCCTTTTCGAAGAGCGCGATCATCCCAGGGGTCACATCCAGCCCCCGGGCTTCCAGCACCATGGGCACCACCGCGAGCCGGGCCTGGAGGTCGCCCACCGTGTCCTCGGCCGCCCGCCACATCCCGGCATGGGCGGGCAGGGCGCCGTAATGGCTGCCCATGGCGTGCAGACAATCGCAGACCATCAGGAAATGCCGGCACTCGTCATCTGCTGCCCGCACCCAGTCGTCATAGAAGCCCAGGGGCATCGGCTGATCGCAGAACCTTGCGATGATGTCCCAGTGCAGATCGACCGCGTTGAGCTCGATATGGGCGACCGCATGGAGCATCGCCTGCCGCCCCGCCAGCGACCCCGGCTTGCGCTTGGGAACATCGCGGGGGTCGAGGAGCACCGGCTCGGAGGGCCGGGCGGGCTGCAAGGGCGGATCGGCCCGCCCGATCTCCAAGGGAGCTCCCGCTGCCCGAGAGGCCAACCAGGCCGCCGCATGGGTCCGCCCCAGCTCGACCTTGGCCCGTGCCTCGCCGCAGCTCAGGACCTGAACCGCCATCTCAGCCAGTGTCACGATACGATCCTCCCTTGGCGCCTGGCCCCGTCTATCCAAAGGAGCGGCTTGCGCCGCAAGTCTTTTTTCTCGCCTCTGTCCCCAAGGGGGGCCAACCGGCTCGGGATGGGGTGGGTCCGGGAGGGGGCTTGCCCCCTCCCGGTCTGGGGAGGGTGCGGGAGGGGCGGAACGCCCCTCCCGCCTGGCCCGGAAAGACCATCCGTCAGGCCTGCCACAGATGCGGCTTGCGGGGTCTAGCCCTTGACCGCCGTCAGGACCTCGGCCGCATGGCCCTTGACCTTCTCGACCCGCCAGGTCTTTTCCAGCACCCCATCCGCGCCGATCAGGAAGGTCGAGCGCAGAACCCCCACGACCTCCTTGCCGAAGAAGATCTTGGCGCCGTAAGAGCCCCAGTCTTCCATCACATGGCCCTCCTTGTCGGAGAGAAGCGCCATGCCAAGCCCCTGCTTGGCCGCGAATTTGCGGTGCTTTTCCACCCCGTCCTTGGACAGGCCCAGGACCGTCACCCCCGCCGCCTGGAACTCGGGCAAGAGCGCCTGGAACTCCATGATCTCGTTGGTGCAAGAGGGCGTGCCATCGGCGCCATAGGTAAACAGCACCACCCGGCTGCCCCGCAGGGCGGAAAGCGTGACCGCGCTGCCATCCTCACGCATCAGGGTGAAATCGGGGGCCATCTGCCCGATCGGAGGGTGATCTGCGGGTTTCACATCGGCCATGGGCGGCTCCTTGCCTTGTTTTCTGCGGGATTGCCCCCGCTTCCTTGGCGTTTTAGTTGCCTTGCGGCAAAGATAAAGGCATGGCCGGGACAAGGGGCGGAAAAAACCCCAACCCGGGGCGCGGGCAGAGCGAAACGAACAAGTCAGGCGGCAGGTCAGGCGGAATGACGGCAACAGGCAAGACGCAGACGGCTGGCCAGACTGCTGGCCCGTCCGGCGGAGCGAGCCCGGCGGGCGAAGCGCCGCTGGTGCTGGAGCCTGCTGCGCGCGTCAGCCCCGGTCGAGACCTGTCCCGGGCCGAAGTCCCCGACACAGCGCCCCCCGACACAGCGCAGCCCGACACAGCGCTCCCCGATGCCGCGCTCCCCGACCGCCGCAAGGCTGACCTCGGCCCCCCCGGCGGGCGCGAAAGGCGTCGGCGTCGGCGCTCTTCGGGCCTTGGCGGGCGGCTGGTCTTTCTCTTCCTCGTCGCGGCGCTTGGCCTTGGGCTTCTGGCGCTGAACGGGCGGACCATCCCCCTGCCGGTCTGGGCCGTGGCCGAGATCGAATCCCGCCTGAATGACGCCATCGACCGCGTCTTGCCGCAGCATGCCGCCTCGGTCGGCGGCATCACCCTGACCGTGGGCAGCGACTGGACGCCAACGCTGGATATCGAGGACCTGCGGCTGCTTCAGCCCTCGGGCCAGACGCTCCTGACCCTGCCCGAGAGCCATCTGCAACTGGACCCCGGCAGCCTCTTGCACGGCGCCATCCAGCCGCAAAGCCTGCGGATCGTGGGGGCGCGGCTGGCGGTGCGGCGCGATGCGGATGGGCGCTTCGACCTTGACCTCGGCAGCGCCGGTTCCGCCCCCGCCCCCCGTCTGGAAAGCCCGGCCCAGGCCTTTGCGCTTCTGGAGGCCGCCTTTGCCCAACCCGCCTTCGCCCATCTGACCCGCATCGATGTCGAGGCCCTGAGCCTGACCCTCACCGACCGCGCCACGAACCGCACCTGGGAGGTGGGCGACGGGCGGCTTTCCATCGACAACCGGCCCGAGGAACTGGCGGCCCAGCTCGCCATGACCCTGGTGGCCGGTGGCGAGACCCCGGCCCAGGCCGTGCTGACGGCGGTGCTGGGCAAGGGCAAGGCCGAGGCGCGGCTTTCCGCCGAGGTCACCCAGGTCTCGGCCCCGGACCTCGCCTCGGGGGCTCCGGCCCTGGCCTGGCTTGGGGTGCTGGACGCGCCGATCTCGGGGCGGCTGGCGGCCACGATCGGGACCGAGGGCGTCTCGGCGCTGGAAGGGCGGCTCGAGATCGGGGCGGGTGCCTTGCAGCCCACGCCCGGCACCACGCCCATCGCCTTCGACCGGGCGAGCCTGGGGCTGGGCTTCGACCCGCAGGCCGGGCGGCTCCTCTTGACGGACCTGTCCTTGCAAAGCCAGACCCTGCGGCTGAAGGCCAAGGGGCAGGCCTATATGGTCGACGCCCAGGGCCAGAGGGAGACGGGCCCCCTGTCGGCGCGCATTCCTGCGGCCTTCCTCGGGCAGTTGACGATTTCCGACCTTTCCGTCGATCCGGACGGGCTCTTTGCCGCGCCCGTGCAGTTCAGCGAGGGCGCCTTTGACGCCCGCCTGCGGCTTGATCCCTTCACGCTGGACATCGGCCAGTTCACCCTGGCCGAGGCGGGCGACACGCTGAGCCTGAAGGGCCGCATCTCGGCCTCGCCCAAGGGTTGGACGACGGCCATCGACCTGAACCTGAACCGCATCTCGCGCGACCGGCTTCTGGCGATCTGGCCCCTGCGGCTGGTGACCGGCACGCGCAACTGGGTGCGCGACAATATCCGCAATGCGCAGCTGAAGGACCTGACCGCCGCCCTACGCCTCGCGCCGGGGCAGGAGCCGCGCGCCGAACTGTCCTATTCCTTCGCCGATGCCGAGCTGCGCTTCATGCCCAAGATGCCCCAGGTCACGGGGGCGGATGGCTATTCGACGATCCAGGGGCGGCGCTATACGCTGGTGGTCTCCAAGGGTCAGATCCGGCCGCCCGAGGGCGGGCTTCTGGATGTCTCGGGCACCGTCTTTGCCGTGCCCGATATCACGCTGAAACCTGCCGTGGCCGAGATCGGGCTGCGCCTGCGCGGGCCCCTGACCGCGACGCTGTCGCTTCTGGACCAGCCGCCCCTGTCCTATATGCGCAAGGCGGGGCAGCCGGTGGACCTCGGGACGGGCAATGTCGACCTGACCGCCCGCATCTCCTTCCCGCTGATCGCCCGCGTCCTGCAAGAGCATGTGACCCTGGATGTGCGCGCCGTGGTGCGGGATTTCCTGTCCGACAAGCTGATCAAGGATCACCGCGTGACGGCCCCCGCGCTGGATGTGCATGTGACCTCGACCCAGCTCACCATCGCGGGCAAGGGCGCGGTGGGCCAGGTGCCCTTCGACATGACCCTGTCCCAGGTCATCCCCATCTCCCGCCTGACCCCGCGCCAGGCGTCGCTGCAAGCCAACCTCCCCCAGGGCGTCCTGATCTTCCCCGAGGCCATCCCCGCCCCGCCGACCCTGGTTGCGGGCACCGTCACGCTTTCTCCGGCCGCCGTCGAAGAGTTCCGCCTGGGGCTCCCCAAGACCGCCGTCCAGGGCGAGGGCCCGGCCGAGGTCGTCCTGACCCTGGCCAAGGGCCAGCCCGGCCGCATGGAGCTCACCTCGACGCTGGAGGGCCTGGTGCTGGCCATCCCCGAGCTTGGCTGGCGCAAGGGGGCAGGGACGGCGGGCACGCTCAAGGCCGAGGTCACGCTGGGCACCGTCCCCCGGGTGGACCGCCTCGCGCTGTCGGCCCCGGGCCTGTCGGCCGAGGGCACGGTCACCCTGCGTTCGGACGGGCTTTTGGACCTCGCACGGTTCTCCCGCGTCAAGATGGGCGGCTGGCTGGACGGCGGGCTTGATATCAAGGGCAACGGCTCCAAGCTGGTGGAATTCGCCGTGACCTCGGGCAGCATCGACATGCGGCGCTTCCCCGAGAACCGGGGCGGCGGCGGCTCGGGCGGCAACCGCATCCGCGCCGACCTGGCCTCGCTCCGGGTGACCGAGGGCATCCGCATCGCCCCCTTCAGCGGCGATTTCACCCTGAGGGGCGGCTTCAACGGCACTTTCCGCGGCCGCGTCAACGGCGAGGCGCCGATCACCGGCACCGTCGTGCCCACCCGCAACGGATCGGCCGTGCGGATCGAGGCCGATGACGCCGGCGCCGTCGCCCGCTCGGCCGGGCTCTTCGCCTCGGCCCAGGGCGGCAAGCTGACCCTGTCGCTTGTCCCCCTCGCGGGATCGGGCATCTATGACGGCACGGCGCGGATCGAGCGGGTTCGGGTCAAATACGGCTCCTTCATGGCCGATCTCCTCTCGGCCATCTCGGTCGTGGGGCTCCTGGACCAATTGAACGGCGACGGCATCGTCTTTGACCGCGCCGAGGCGGAATTCCTTCTGACCCCCTCGGTCATCGAGATCCGGCGCGGTTCGGCCATCGGCCTGTCGATGGGCGTCTCGCTGGAGGGGCGCTATGACACGGGCTCCACCCGGTTCGACATGCAGGGCGTCGTCTCGCCGCTTTACCTGTTGAACGGCATCGGCGCGATCCTGACCCGCAAGGGCGAAGGGCTCTTCGGTTTTGCCTATAAACTGCGCGGCACGGCGGCGGTGCCCGATGTCAGCGTCAACCCGCTGTCGATCCTGACGCCGGGCATGTTCCGCGAATTGTTCCGCGCCCCGGCCCCCAACCTAGGAAATGGCGGATGAACCTGTCCGATTTCGACTTCGACCTGCCCGAGCACCTGATTGCGACCCGCCCCATGGTGCCCCGTTCGGCCGCCAAGCTTCTGGTGGTCGAGGGCGACAGGATGCAGGACAGGACGGTGGCCGACCTGCTGGAGGTGTTTCAGCCCGGCGACCGGCTGATCCTGAACAACACCAAGGTCATCCCGGCGCGTCTGACGGGCACCCGCCAGCGCGGCGAGGCCGTGGCGAAGGTCGAAATCACCCTCTTGGAGCCCCGTGCCACGGGCTGGCGGGCGCTGGCCAAGCCGCTGCGCAAGGTGAATGTCGGAGAGGTCATCCGGTTTTCGGATGCCCTTTCGGCCACGGTGGCGGAAAAGTCCGAGACCGACCTGACCCTCTCTTTCAACCTCACGGGCGATGATTTCGACGCGGCCCTGGCTGAGGCGGGCCAGATGCCCCTGCCGCCCTATATCGCCGCCAAAAGGGCGCCCGATGCCCAGGACATGACCGACTACCAGACGATCTTCGCCCGCCATTCCGGCGCCGTGGCGGCCCCCACGGCCTCCCTTCATTTCGAACCCTGGCTGCTGGAGGCGCTGGCGAAAAAGGGCGTGCAGTTCACCGAGGTCACGCTGCATGTCGGCGCGGGCACTTTCCTGCCCGTGAAGGTCGAGGATGTGACGACCCACAAGATGCATGCCGAATGGGGCGAAGTGACGCCCGAGGCGGCGGCCGAGATCAACGCGACGCGCGCTTCGGGCCACCGCGTGATCCCCGTGGGCACCACGGCGCTGCGGCTGATCGAAACGGCGGCGGCCTCGGGCCAGGTCGAGCCCTGGCGGGGTCCCACCGACATCTTCATCTACCCGGGCTACCGGTTCCGGGTGACCGATGCGCTGATGACCAACTTTCACCTGCCGAAATCGACGCTCCTGATGCTGGTCTCGGCCCTCATGGGCAAAGACCGCATGGACCGCGTCTATGCCCATGCCCTGGCCAAGGGTTACCGATTCTTTTCCTACGGGGATAGTTCCTTGCTTATTCCATTCACTCCCGGTGAACAGAGTTTACAAACTGCCTAAAATTGTTGCAGTTTTCCGTTTTTTGGACTGCCTTCGTTAACCAAGCCCCTGTATGGTCTGCCCATCTTTCAGGGAGGACGAGATGCAGGAAGTTGAGCCCAGTTTCCGGGAAAGCGTGGATCTGATGTTCGATCGGGCGATGGCCCATCTCGACCTCTCTCCGGGCTTGGCGGCAAAGATCAAAGTCTGCAACTCCACCTACACGGTGCGTTTCGGCGTCCGGCTGCGGGGGGAGATCAAGACCTTCACCGGCTACCGCTCCGTCCATTCCGAGCATATGGAGCCGGTCAAGGGCGGCATCCGTTACGCGCTGTCTGTCCACCAGGACGAGGTCGAGGCCCTGGCCGCGCTGATGACCTATAAATGCGCGCTGGTCGAAACGCCCTTCGGCGGGTCGAAAGGCGGGCTCTGCATCGACCCGAGGGAGTGGGACGAGCATGAGCTGGAACAGATCACCCGCCGCTTCGCTTACGAGCTGATCAAGCGCGACCTGATCCACCCGGCCCAGAACGTCCCCGCGCCCGACATGGGCACGGGCGAGCGCGAGATGGCCTGGATCGCCGACCAATACGCAAGGATGAACACGACCGACATCAACGCCAAGGCCTGCGTGACCGGCAAGCCGCCCCATGCGGGCGGTATTCAAGGCCGGGTCGAGGCCACGGGCCGCGGCGTGCAATATGCCCTGCGGGAGTTCTTCCGCTACCCCGAGGATGTGGCCAAGGCGCATCTGTCGGGCGGGCTCGAGGGCAAGAAGGTCGTCGTCCAGGGCCTGGGCAACGTCGGCTATCACGCGGCCAAGTTCCTCAGCCTGGAAGACGGCTGCAAGGTCATCGCCGTGGCCGAACGCGACGGCGCCGTGGTGAATGACGCGGGCGTCGATATCGAGGCGCTGAAGGCGCATCTGAACGCCACAAAGGGCTCGGTGCAGGGCTTTGCCGGGGGCCGCATCATCGATAGCGCCGCCGCGCTGGAGCTGGCTTGCGACATCCTGATCCCCGCCGCGATGGAGGGCGTGATCCACAAGGGCAACGCCGCCCGCATCCAGGCCCCGCTGATCCTCGAGGCCGCCAATGGCCCCATCACCTTCGGCGCCGACGAGATCCTGCGCGAAAAGGGCGTCGTCATCATCCCCGACCTCTATGCCAATGCCGGGGGCGTGACGGTCAGCTATTTCGAATGGGTCAAGAACCTCAGCCACATCCGCTTCGGCCGCATGCAGCGCCGCGCGGAGGAGGCGCGGAGCCGCATCCTGGTCGAAGAGCTCGAACGGCTGAGCTCGGACCAGGGCCTCGGCTGGTCGCTGGCCGAAGACTTCAAGGAGCGCTTCCTGCAAGGCTCGGACGAGCTCGCCCTGGTGCGTTCGGGTCTGGATGACACGATGCGCGGCGCCTACCAGGCCATGCGCCGCGAATGGTATGCGCGCCCCGGCATCGACCTGCGGGTGGCGGCCTATATCGTCTCGATCAGCCGCGTGGCGCAGACCTACCGCAGCAAGGGGCTCTGACCCGCGAATCCTTTTGGGCCGAATCTCCTCTTGGGTTACCCTTTCGCAAAAGGGAGGGCCAAGATGGGCAAGGAAGAGGATCTGAAGAAGCGCCAGGAAGCCTTGGTCAAGATGGCCAAGGCGATCTCCAGCCTGACCAAGGTGCCGCTGCCCCAGGTGGCGGCGGTCCTGCAGAAATATCCGCCCGAGGGCGCATCGGGTCAGAAATGCCTTGAAGAATGCAAGAAGCTGGCGGCGATCCAGATGGAAAAGCTGCTCAAGGCCGAATTGCACCTGTGACCTGCTGACAGGTTCTGTCAGCAGGGTCCTGCCACTCTCCCCCAAAAGGAGAGACCCATGACCCTGCTGTTCCCCTCCCCCGTCGCCGCCCCCCGCCACTGGATCGCGGTGGCCTCGGCCGACCATGTCGCGCGCGGCCTTGCGGGCGGCTTCGCCCAGGCCTGCCACGGCAAGCGCGGCCCCCTCGCCCGCGCCAGGCCCGGCGACAGGGTGATCTACTATGCGCCCACCGAGACCTTCGGGCAGCGCGACAAGCTCCAGGCCTTTGTCGCCTATGGCCATTTCACCTCAGAGGTCTACCAGGCCCAGATGGGCGACTTCCGCCCCCATCGCCGCGATGTCACCTGGGCCGAGGCCCACCGCGCCGCCATCGCCCCCCTTCTTCCTCACCTCAGCTTCACCGCCGGCAAGGCCAACTGGGGCGCCCCCTTCCGCTGGGGCTTCTTCGAAATCCCCGCTCACGACAGCGCGATCATCGCCCGGGCCATGGGCGTCCTGTCCCATCCGCGACATGACCTGTCGCAAGCTTGGCAGGAAACCGAAGCCAAAGCTTGAATAAGGGGCCAAAGGCTGCATCATGTGCAGAAAACGAGGTCCGACATGCGTTATTCCGGCTGGAAGGTCATCACCGAAGGGCTGAGGGGCAACCTCGGCTGGACCCGCGCCTGGCGCGACCCGGCGCCCAAGGCGGAATATGACGCCATCATCATCGGCGGCGGCGGCCATGGGCTGGCCACGGCCTATTACCTGGCGAAAAACCACGGGATGACCAATATCGCCGTCCTGGAGAAGGGTTACCTCGGCGGCGGCAATGTCGGGCGCAACACGACGATCGTGCGGGCCAATTACTTCCTGCCGGGCAACAGCGAGTTCTATTCCCATTCGCTGAAGCTCTGGGAAGGCCTCGAGCCCGAGCTGAACTACAACGTCATGCATTCGCAGCGCGGCCATATCATCCTCTTCCACTCGGACGGGCAAAGGGACGCCGCCGCCCGGCGGGGCAATGCCATCGTGAACCAGGGCGACGACGCCGAGCTCCTCTCGGTCTCCCAGTTGAAAGAGATGCTGCCCTATCTCGACTACAACCAGACCCGCTTCCCGATCTATGGCGGCCTGATCCAGCGCCGCGCCGGCACGGCGCGCCATGACGCCGTCGCCTGGGGCTTCGCCCGCGCCGCCGATCAGCGCGGCGTCGACCTGATCCAGAACTGCGAGGTCACCGGGATCGACATCGAAAACGGCCGCGTCACCGGCGTGCAAACCACCCGTGGCCCGATCCGCGCGAAGAAGGTTGGTATGGCGGTCGCAGGCCGCTCTTCCCAGGTCGCGGCCAAGGCGGGGATGCGCCTGCCCATCGAGAGCCATATCCTGCAAGCCTTCGTCACCGAGGGCCTGAAGCCCGTCATCGACCATGTGGTCAGCTATGGCATGGGGCACTTCTACATCAGCCAGTCCGACAAGGGCGGCCTGGTCTTCGGCGGCGACATCGACATGTATGCCTCCTATGCCGCGCGCGGCAACCTGCCCATGGTCGAGCATGTCATGGAGGCGGGGATGACCCTCATGCCGATGCTCGCCCGAGCCAAGGTCCTGCGCTCTTGGGGCGGCATAATGGACATGACCCCCGACGGCTCCCCCATCATCGACAAGACCCATATCGAGGGGCTTTTCGTCGATGCCGGCTGGAACTACGGCGGCTTCAAGGCCACCCCCGCCTCGGGCTGGTGCTTTGCCCACCTGATGGCCACCGGACAATCCCACGACGTCGCCCGCCGCTTCCGCCTGGACCGCTTCCGCACCGGCCATGTGATCGACGAAGAAGGCACCGGCAGCCAGCACAATTTGCACTGAAGGGAGACCCGGATGCGTCCCCCTTTCCATACCGTCGCAGCCTCCGGCGGGGATATTTATGAAAAGATGAACCTGGGCCGCGTGCCTGATTTCATCTTTTCGAAAATATCCCGGGGTGAGGCGAAGCCGAGGGGCAGAGCCCCTTTCTTTTCGGAGGCCGAACCATGCGCCTGACTTGTCCCCTCTGCGGTGACCGCGACCGCCGCGAGTTCTATTACTCCGGCTCCGAGGATACCCTGACCCGCCCCGCCCCCGATGCGGGCGATGCGGCTTGGGACGACATGCTTTACCTGCGCACCAACCCGGCCGGGGTGACGAAGGATCTTTGGTATCACGAGTCAGGCTGCGGCTCTTGGCTCGTCGTCACCCGCAACACGGTGACCCATGAGATCCTCGCCACCGAACGGGTGGCCGACCGGAAAGGAGCCCCGAAATGAGGCTCGCTGGCAAAGGTCTGATCGACCGCAGCAAACCGCTGAACTTCACCTTCGATGGCCGCAAGTTCAGCGGCTTCCAGGGCGACACTTTGGCCTCGGCGCTTCTGGCCAATGGGGTCAAGCTGGTGGGGCGATCCTTCAAGTACCACCGCCCGCGCGGCATCCTGACGGCGGGGCCGGAGGAGCCCAATGCCCTGGTCGAGGTCCTGGACCCCGGCAGCGCTTTGCAGACCCCGAACACCCGCGCCACGGTGCAAGAGCTGTATGACGGCCTCGCCGCCAAGTCGCAGAACCGGCTGGGCAGCCTGCGTTTCGACCTTTTGTCGGTGAACGACTACCTCTCGCCCTTCCTGAGCGCCGGTTTCTACTACAAGACCTTCATGTGGCCGCGCCCCTTCTGGGAGGCGATCTACGAACCCATCATCCGCCGCGCCGCAGGTCTTGGCACGCTCAAGCGCCTGCATGAGACGGCGGATTACGAAAAGGCCTTTGCCTTCTGTGACCTCTTGGTGATCGGCTCGGGGCCTGCCGGGCTCATGGCGGCCCTGACCGCCGCCAGGTCGGGCGCCGATGTGATCCTGACCGAGCAGGATACGGCCCCGGGCGGGCGTCTTTTGTCGCAGGACGGGCAGGTGGACGGCGCCTGGGTCAAGGCGACCTTGGCGGAACTCGCCTCCCTGAATGTGCGGATCATGACCCGCACCACGGTCATCGGCGCCTATGACCAGGGCACCTATGGCGCGGTGGAGCGTGTGGGCCTGCACCTTGCCCCGCAAAGGCACCTGCCGCGCGAGTGCTTCTGGCGGATCGTGGCCAAGCAGACCGTCATGGCAACCGGCGCCTTGGAGCGTCCGGTGGCCTTCGCCAACAACGACCGGCCGGGCATCATGCTGGCCTCGGCCGGGCAGAGCTACCTGCACCGCCATGGCGTCTCGCCGGGCGCGAAGGTCACGCTTTTCGCCACCAATGACCACGCCCGCACCGTCGCCCGCCAGCTGAAGGCCGAGGGCGTGAACATCGTGGCGCTTCTGGACAGCCGCCCCGATGCCTCGACGCTGGAGGACTTCCCCGTCCACCTGAATGCAAAGATCACCGATACGGCGGGCCGCCACGCGCTGAAGGCAATCTCCGGCACCCATCACGGCGGCGATTTCCAGCTGGACACCGATTGCCTCCTGGTCTCGGGCGGCTGGAACCCGACCCTGGCGCTCGCCTGCCATCAGAACGCCAGGCCCACCTGGCGCGAGGATATCGCGGCCTTCGTGCCGCGTCCCGGCATGGTCCCGGGGCTCCATGCGGCGGGGGCGGCCAATGGCACCTTCTCGACCCATGGCGCGCTCTCCGAAGGCCGCGCCGCCGCCGAGGCCGCGCTCTCTGCCCTCAGCCTGACGCCCAAGAGCCCCGACCTCCCCCAGGCCGAGGATGCGCCCATCCGGATCACCCCCCTCTGGCAGATCAAGGGCAAGGGCCGCGCCTGGCTCGACTTCGCCAATGACGTGACTACCAAGGATGTGAAGCTCTCGGCGCAGGAGGGCTATACCTCCGTCGAGCATATGAAGCGCTACACGACCCAGGGCATGGCGCCCGACCAGGGCAAGAATTCCAACGTCGGCGCCCTGGCCGTTCTGGCCGATGCCACCGGCCGTTCCATCCCCGAGACCGGGACCACCACCTTCCGCGCCCCCTTCGCCCCGGTCTCGATCGGCGCCCTCGGTGCGGGCGGGCAGGGCAGGGGTTTTGCGCCGCAACGCTTCCTGACCTCGGACCAGGCCTCCCGCGACCGCGGCGCGCCGATGATAGAGGCGGGGCTCTGGTATCGGCCCTCGTATTTCCCCAAGCCCGGCGAAACCGACTGGCGGACCTCCTGCAACCGCGAGGTGCTGATGGTCCGCTCCTCGGTCGGCGTGGCCGATGTCTCGACGCTCGGCAAGATCGACATCCAGGGCAAGGATGCGGGGCGCTTCCTCGACCTCGTCTATACCAACACCTTCTCGACCCTGCCGGTCGGAAAGGTCCGCTATGGCTTGATGCTGCGCGAAGACGGTTTCGTCATGGACGACGGCACGACCGCGCGGCTGGGAGAGCACCACTTCCTGATGACCACGACCACCGCCGCCGCGGGCCAGGTCATGCGCCACCTCGACTTCGTCCACCAGGCCTATTGCGCCGATTGGGACGTCCGCTTCATCTCGGTCACTGAATCCTGGGCGCAATTCGCCGTGGCGGGGCCCATGGCCAAGATGCTCCTGAACGCGCTTCTCGATGAAAAGCTTGGCGATTTCCCCTTCATGTCCTGTGGCGAAGTCGCCATCGAGGGCGTCAAGGCCCGGCTCTTCCGCATCTCCTTCTCCGGCGAAGAGGGCTACGAGATCGCCGTGCCGACGCCCTATGGCGAGGCGCTCTTCCGCGACCTGACCGCCAAGGCCGAAACGCTCGGCGGGGGGCTTTACGGGATGGAGGCCTTGAACGTCCTGCGAATCGAGAAGGGCTTCATCACCCATGCCGAGATCCATGGCCGCGTCACGGCCTATGACATCGGCATGGAAAAGATGGTGGGCAAGAAGGACTGCATCGGCAAGGCCCAGGCCGCGCGCCCCGGTCTGATCGGGCCAGAGCGCGAGCAACTCGTGGGCCTGCGCCCCCTGGTGCAGACCGAGATCGCCTCGGGCGCCCATCTCTTCACCCCCGGGGACCGCGTCGAGCGCATCAACGACCAGGGCTATGTCACCTCGGTCTGCTGGTCGCCCACCTTGGGCTCCTGGCTGGGCCTGGCCTTCCTGAAGAACGGCCGCGCGCGGCACGGTCAACAGATCCGCCTCGTCGATCACATGCGCAAGCTGGACGTGCTTTGCGAGGTCACCGACCCGGTCTTCCTCGATCCGAAAGGGGAGAAACTCCGTGCCTGAGCTCTTCGCCAAATCCGCCCTGCATGGGCAAAAGCCGCTGACAAGGGCGGGGGTGACCCTCTCGGAAGAGGTCCTTGGCCCCATCACCTCGGTCGCCTGTTTCCCCGGCAAACGCGCCCTGGTGGCGGCCCAGCTGGGCGGCTTCCCGGCGCCGAACCGCCGTGAGGGCAACCTCCTCTGGACCGGGCCGGAGCAGGCTTTCCTGCTGGGCCAAGCCCCCGACCTGTCGGGCCTGGCCGCCACGACCGACCAGAGCGGCGGCTGGGCCGCCCTGCGCCTGAACGGCGAGACGAACAAGCTCCTCGCCCGTCTCTTCCCCATCGACCCGCGCAGCCTCACCGAAGGCACCTGCCTGCGCACGCCCCTGTTCCATATGAGCGCCGTCCTGACCCGCGATGACAAAGGCGTCCTGATCCTCGTCTTCCGGTCGATGGCGCGCACCGCCTGGGATGAGATCGCCCATGCCATGGAGATGCTGCAAGCCCGCGAGGCCATCGCCGGTTGAACCCCCGGGGGACGCTGTCCCCCGGACCCCCTGGAGATATTTGAGCCAAGTTGAAAGCCAAGGCGGTTGCTTTCAATTTGGCCCAAATACTCCCTTCCTGCGTGTCGCTCGGGCTCTTGGACCGGCGGGGTTGCGCCGCCCCGCCCCGGCGCCCGCTTCCCCTTTCACACTGGCCCAAATATCCCGGGGGGCTTGGGGGGCTGGCCCCCCATTCCACCGCTGGACATGGCGGCCGCGCCCCCCGATACTGCGCCCATGTCATTGCCCCCCGGATTCCTCGATGAACTGCGCACCCGCGTGACGCTTTCGGCCGTGGTTGGCCGCAAGGTCACCTGGGACATGCGCAAGTCGAACCAGGGGCGCGGCGATTTCTGGGCGCCTTGCCCCTTCCACCAGGAAAAATCCGCCTCTTTCCATGTCGATGACCGCAAGGGCTTCTATTACTGCTTCGGCTGCCATGCGAAGGGCGATGCGCTGACCTTCGTGAAGGAAAGCGAGAACCTGTCCTTCATGGAGGCCGTCGAGACCCTGGCGCGCGAGGCGGGCATGCCGATGCCCGCCCGCGACCCGGTCCAGGCGCAGAAGGCCGACCGCCGCACGCAGCTCTCCGAGGTCATGGAAGAGGCGGTGAAGTGGTTCCGCCTGCAGCTGAAGACCTCCGCCGCCTCGGACGCGCGGGCCTATCTCGCCAAGCGCGGCCTCTCTCCCGAGGCGCAGGACCGCTGGCATATCGGCTTCGCGCCCGATCAGTGGGAGGCGCTGCATGGCGCCCTGACCGCCAAGGGCATCTCGAGTGACCTGGTGATCGAGGCGGGGCTCGCCATCCGCCCCGAAGAGGGCAAGGCGCGCAAGACCCCCTATGACCGCTTCCGCAACCGGATCATCTTTCCCATACGCGATGGCCGGGGCAGGGCGATCTCCTTGGGCGGGCGGGCGATGGACCCGAACGACCGGGCGAAATACCTGAACGGGCCCGAGACGCCTTTGTTCGACAAGGGGCGCAACCTCTACAACCTTGCCCCCGCGCGGGAGGCGGTGGGCAAGGGGCAGCCCCTGGTCGTCTCCGAAGGCTATATGGATGTCATTGCCCTGTCCGAGGCGGGGTTTGGCGGGGCCGTGGCGCCCTTGGGGACGGCCATCACCGAGGAACAGCTGCGCCTGATGTGGCGCATCTCCGACGAGCCGATCATCGCCCTGGACGGCGACAAGGCAGGCATAAGGGCCGCTTTGCGCCTGATCGACCTCGCCCTGCCGCTCCTCGAGGCCGGCAAGGGCCTGCGCTTTGCCATCATGCCGGGCGGCCAGGACCCGGACGAGCTGATCAAGGCCCATGGCGCCCCCGCCATGAAGGCGGTCCTGGACCAGGCCCAGCCCATGGTCTCGCTCCTCTGGAACCGCGAGATCGAGGGCCGCGATTTCGACAGCCCCGAGCGCAAGGCCGCCCTGGACAAGACCCTGCGGGCCTTGATGAACCGCATCGCCGACCCCTCGATCCGGGCGCATTACACGGAAGAAATCCGCCGCCTCCGCGCCGAGCTCTTCGGCCCCAAGGCCCGGCCCTTCCAGCCCAAGGGGCCCCGCGGCACCCCGTGGAAGCGCCTCCCCGACCCGGTGCCGCTCGCCGCCACCCGGGCATCCTTGCTGGCCGGCGCCACCGACCGCGACACCGAGGAACTGCGCGAGGCGGTGATCCTGGCCGTCCTGGCCACCCATCCCCGCCTGGTGGACCGCTTCGAATCCGACCTCGAACGCATGGACCTCTCGAACCCCGCCCATGAGATCATCCGCGACGCGCTGCTCCTGCGCCAGTCGCCGCAGGGTCCGGCCCTTGACGCCGTGCTGAGCCGTCCCCATGTCCTGATCGCGCCCCCGGTCCGCAACAGGGAGGACACCGAACTTGCCACCCTTTGCCTCGCCGAGGAATTCGCCAAGCTTTCGGCCCGTCGCGGCGCGCGCCGCGAGATCGAAGAGGCGATGGAGGACATGGAGCGCCTTCCCGACGAGGGGCTCACCTGGCGCCTGACCCAGGCCGCCCAGGCCCGCCACCGCGCCGAGAACCCGCACCGGAACGACACGGCCGACCTGGGCGAAGACCGGACGGCGATGTCGAACCACCTGCAAGCCCTGATCGACGGCAAGATCTGGGAAAAGAAGCGCTAAAACGACCCCTGCAACCCGGGTTTGATTCGCGATATGACAAGGAGTCGCTGGCATGATTCGCCAGTGATTCGACCACCCGATTCGCCCCACCTCGACGGAGCCCCCATGGCCATCAAAGACAACGACGACGTGAAGCCCGAAGGCGACGAGCCCGATGTCTCGCTCGACATGAGCCAGGCGGCGGTCAAACGCATGATCGCCGAGGCGAAAGAGCGTGGTTATGTCACCTACGACCAGCTGAACGCCGTCTTGCCGCCCGATCAGGCCTCGGGCGAACAGATCGAGGATGTCATGGCGATGCTCTCCGAAATGGGGATCAACGTCGTCGACAACGAAGAGGGCGAAGAGGTCGAGGTCGAGGGCGGGGAACTGGTCGAAACCTCCACCTCGCGCGAAGTGGCCGTGGTTTCGGGCACCTCCGAAACGCTGGATCGCACCGATGACCCGGTGCGCATGTATCTGCGCGAGATGGGCAGCGTGGAGCTTCTGTCGCGCGAGGGCGAGATCGCCATCGCCAAGCGGATCGAGGCCGGGCGCAACACGATGATCGCGGGGCTTTGCGAAAGCCCCCTGACCTTCCAGGCCATCATCATCTGGCGCGACGAACTTCTCTCCGAAGAGATTCTCCTCCGCGACGTCATCGACCTTGAGGCGACCTTTGGCCGCTCGCTCGAGGGCGAAGATGGCATCGTGGGCGAGGGGCTCGAGGGCATCGACCTGGACGCCGCCGCCCCGGCCGCGCCGCGCCGCAATGCCTCCGAGCCGGAGCTCGATGCCGATGGCAACCCGATCTTCCGCCCCTCCGAGGACGAGGAAGATGACGAGGACGGCACCGCCATGTCCTTGGCCGCGATGGAAGCGGCGCTGAAGCCCAAGGTGCTTGAGACGCTCGACCTGATCGCGCGCGACTATACCAAGCTTGCCGAAATGCAGCGCAAGCGGATGGAGGCGGCGATGACCGCCCAGGGCCGTTTCTCGGTCGCCGACGAAAGCGCCTATCAGAAACTCCGCAGCGAAATCGTGGTCCTGGTGAACGAACTTCACCTGCACAACAACCGCATCGAAGCGCTGATCGACCAGCTTTACGGCATCAACAAGCGCATCATGTCGATCAACTCCGGCATGGTGAAGCTGGCCGATGCGGCGCGGATCAACCGCCGCGAATTCATCGACGAATACCAGGGCTACGAGCTCGACCCCTCCTGGCTGGAGCGCATGGGCCAGAAGGCCGGTCGCGGCTGGCAGGTCCTGATCGAAAAGAGCCGCGCCGCCGTCGAGGATCTGCGCGGCGAGATGGCCGAAGTCGGCAAATATGTCGGCGTCGATATCTCTGAATTCCGCCGCATCGTGAACCAGGTGCAAAAGGGCGAGAAAGAGGCGCGCCAGGCCAAGAAGGAAATGGTCGAGGCCAACCTGCGCCTGGTGATCTCGATTGCCAAGAAATACACGAACCGTGGACTGCAATTCCTTGATCTCATTCAGGAAGGCAACATCGGCCTGATGAAGGCCGTGGACAAGTTCGAGTATCGCCGGGGCTATAAATTCTCGACCTATGCGACCTGGTGGATCCGCCAGGCCATCACGCGCTCCATCGCCGACCAGGCCCGGACGATCCGTATTCCCGTCCATATGATCGAGACGATCAACAAGCTGGTCCGCACCGGCCGCCAGATGCTCCACGAGATCGGCCGCGAGCCCACGCCCGAGGAACTGGCCGAAAAGCTCCAGATGCCGCTGGAGAAGGTCCGCAAGGTGATGAAGATCGCCAAGGAGCCGATTTCTTTGGAAACCCCCATCGGGGATGAAGAAGACAGCCAGCTCGGCGACTTCATCGAGGACAAGAACGCGATCCTGCCCTTGGATTCTGCCATTCAGGAGAACCTGAAGGAAACCACGACGCGGGTTTTGGCCTCGCTGACGCCGCGCGAAGAACGTGTCCTGCGGATGCGCTTCGGCATCGGGATGAACACGGATCACACGCTGGAAGAGGTCGGCCAGCAGTTCTCGGTGACGCGTGAGCGGATCCGGCAGATCGAGGCGAAAGCGCTCAGGAAGCTGAAGCATCCGAGCCGGTCGCGGAAGCTGCGGAGCTTCCTGGATCAGTGAGAATTGCAGGCGCCGTATAGGCGCCTGTTTTTTCGGGAGTCGTTTGATGCGTTGGGAAGTTGCTTGTTCTGATTTTGGGATAGATGCTCTTTGTGAAGAGGGGCCTCGCATCTCGTCAAAAGCTCTATGGCATCTACCTGAGGCTTACCAAGTTCAGCAAAATCCAGAATTTGAACTCTTCGAAGAAGAAGAGTTGTTGGGTTTTACGGCGTCTCTGGATTTTCGATGCGGTGGACCGGAAGAGCCTAAACGGATTTTGACTGAAAGCTGGACTTACTGCGGTATCAAGTCCTCGGGTGATTGGGACTTCAGTGGAACTCTTTTCTTGAATAGTGGGCACTTGTCATTCTGCTTTTTCCTTCCAGAACGCCAAATGGCTTCCCTTCATGCTAATCTATTGGCTGCGGTCGCGTCACCAAAGGCAATGAATTTTGTTATGCGCTTCAATGGACCGCTTATCATCGGAGATCGTAGCATCGCGGTCCAGCCGGAACTAAAGGAAAAGTGGTGGAACGGAGATTGTGAAATTGGACTGGTTGGTCATCCAAAGGTAAGCCTTGTCTTTGGTGATCTCGTTCCTCCGCACCCAACGTGGTCGGATTTGATTGCCCGCCATTCCCGAGAGATCTGATTTCCTCTGTAAGCCGGGACTCTCCGCATGCGTGGGCTGCATGCTTGCACGCACCACCCCGCCGCAAAGCAACGTGACATCACCCCCCCTACCGCCACCTTGAGCCCCTGACTCCGCCGACCAGCCCCAAATCCCTAACAAATCCTGAACGACATCCGCGAAATCCAAGGATTTCAACACCTTGCCCCCTCTTGCACGCGTGCAAGCCCGCTGATTTCGCGCGCCCCCTTTTCCCCGCCCCCAAAATCCCCCATCCTGGGCCGCAAAACGGAGCCCCAAATGTCCCTCCTCGCCCGCCTCTTCGGCAAAGCCCCCGCGAAAACCCAAGACCCCATCCTCCACAAGGACTGCCGCATCTTCCCCGAGCCGCAGAAGGCCCCCGGCGGCTTCCGCGTCGCTGCCCGGATCGAGAAGGACTTCGACGGGCAAACCCGGACCCACAACCTGATCCGCTCCGACATCCACGCCTCGCTCGATGACGCGACCGAGGCCTCCCTGGCCAAGGCCAGGCTCGCCATCGACCAGCTGGGCGACACGATCTTCTCCTGACCCCCACCTTGGTCGCCCTTGACCCGGGGCCGCCATCCCCTAGCCTCCGCCCAGGGAGGCCCATATGACCGACATCTCTTCCATCGACGCCGTCGAGACCCTGCTTGCATCCCAAGGCTATGTCCCGGGCCGGGCGCTTTCGACCGTCACCTTCCTCGCCCTGAAGCTCGGCCGGCCGCTCTTCCTCGAGGGCGAGGCCGGGACCGGCAAGACCGAGATCGCCAAGACCATCGCCCAGGCGCTCGGCCGCCGCCTGATCCGCCTGCAATGCTACGAGGGGCTGGATGCCACGACCGCCGTGGCCGATTGGAACTTCGCGGCCCAGATGGTCGCCCTTCGCACCGCCGAGGCCACCGGAGACCAGGACCGCGCCAGGCTGGAATCCGACCTCTTCTCCGACCGCTTCCTGATCGAACGGCCCCTCCTCGCCGCCATGCGCCCGCAACCCGGCGGCCCGCCCGTCCTCTTGATCGACGAGATCGACCGCACCGATGCGCCCTTCGAGGCCTTCCTCCTCGAGGCGCTTTCCGACTTCCAGGTCACCATCCCCGAGCTTGGCACGATCCGCGCCGAGACCCCGCCCATCGTCATCCTGACCTCGAACCGCACGCGCGAGGTCCATGACGCGCTCAAACGCCGCTGCCTTTACCACTGGGTCGATTACCCGGGCTTCGAACGCGAGATGCAGATCCTGCAGTCGCGCATCCCGGGGCTCAGCCAGACCCTCTCCGCCCAGGCCGTGGCCTTCGTCCAGCGCCTGCGCCGTGAGGATCTCTTCAAGCGGCCGGGGGTAGCCGAGACCATCGACTGGGCCAAGTGCCTCCTGGCTTTGGACGCCCTGACCCTCTCGCCCGAGGTCATCGGCGATACGCTCGGGGCCATCCTGAAATACCAGGACGACATCCAGCGCATCGAGGGCGCGCCCGCGAAGAAGATGCTGGACGAGATCCGCAGCCAGCTGGAAATGGCGTGATGGAGCTCCCGGAGCTGACCGTTCAGGACGACGGCAGGCTCGCCCAGAACATCACCCATTTCGCCCGGGCGCTGCGCAAGGCGGGCTTCCGGCTTGGCCCCGGCCGCATCCTTCAGGCGCTGGAGGCGGTCCAGGCCGCCCCTTTCACCTCCCGCGCCGATTTCTTCTGGACGCTGCATGCCTGCTTCGTCTCCAAGCCCGAAGAGCGCCTGGTCTTCGAACAGGTCTTCCGGCTTTACTGGCGCGATCCGCGTTACCTTGACCATATGATGAGCCTGATGCTGCCCCAGGTGAAGGGCTCTTACAACGAGCGCAAGGCTGCCCCCGGGGAAAAGCGCGCGGCCCAGTCGCTTCTGGACCTGCCCCCGCCTCCGCCCCAGGAAGAGGGCGAGGAGGAGATCGAGATCGATGCCTCGGCCACGGCGGCGGCGACCGAACGCCTGAGGACGCTCGATTTCGAACAGATGTCGGTGGAGGAAATCGCCGAGGCCAAAAGGATGCTCGCGCGGCTCACGCTGCCGGTGCAGCCGCTGGTGTCCCGCCGGATGACCCCCGGCGGCCAGGCGAGGGTCGACCGCGCCGCCACGATGCGCGCGGCCCTGCGGCGCGGCGACCTCGGGCGCTTGGCCTTTCAGAACCCCCGGCTGAAGTGGCCGAACCTGGTGGCGCTTTGCGATATCTCGGGCTCGATGAGCCAGTATTCCCGCATGGTGCTGCATTTCCTCCATGCCGTGATGAATGCGAGGGGGCAGGGCTGGGCCCAGGTCCATGCCTTCACCTTCGGCACCAGGCTGACCAACATCACCCGCCATCTGCATCAGCGCGACGTGGATGCCGCGCTGGCCGCTGCGGGGGCCGAGGCGCAGGACTGGCAGGGCGGCACGCGGATCGGCCAGTGCCTGCATGCCTTCAACCAGGACTGGAGCCGCCGCGTCCTGGGGCAGGGGGCGGTGGTCCTCCTGATCTCGGACGGGCTCGACCGCGACCCGCCCGAGGCGCTTTCCTTCGAGATGAAGCGCCTGAGCCTTTCGGCCCGCCGCCTGATCTGGGTGAACCCCCTCTTGCGCTGGGACGGCTTTCTGCCGAAAGCCCAAGGCATCCGCGCCATGCTGCCCCATTGCGACGCCTTCCGCGCGGGCCATTCCATCGCCACGCTCGAGGGCCTCGCCCGCGCCATCTCCGACCCCCAGGACCGGGGCGAGCGCGACCGGCTCCTCTCCCACTTGCGCGACGGCTGAAAAGAGGCACACTCCGCCCATGGAAAACTTCCCCGAACTGGCCCTTGAGTGGCACCGCGCAGGCCGTGGCGCCGTCCTTGCCACCGTGATCGAGACCTGGGGCTCGGCGCCGCGCCGCGTGGGGTCTCAGCTGGTGATCGATGGGCAGATGGCGATGGAGGGCTCGGTCTCGGGCGGCTGCGTCGAGGGCGCGGTGGTCGAAGAGGCCATGGTCGCGCTGGAGGACCTGCGCCCCCGCGTCCTGACCTTTGGCGTGACCGATGACCAGGCCTTCGCCGTGGGCCTAGCTTGCGGTGGCACGATCCGCATCCTCCTGGAGCCCCTGGGCGCCTTGCCCGAGGCGCTTCTGGCGGAACTCGTCGCGCATCGGGCGGCCCGGACGCCTGTGGCCTACCAGGTCAACCTTTCCACCTGGGAGCGCCGCCTCGTCGCTCCTGACGCGGAAACCGCCGCCCTTTTCCGCGCCGACAAGTCCGGGGTCACCGAGGACATCTTCACCCATATCCACAACCCGCCCCTGCGGCTTGCGGTGATCGGCGCGGTCCATATCGCTCAGCACCTGGTCCCCATGGCCCAGGCCTGCGGTTTCGACACGCTGGTCATCGACCCGCGTGAGGCCTTTGGCGCCGAGGCCCGTTTCCCCGGCACCAGGCTTTCGCATGATTGGCCGGACGAGGCGCTAACGGAATTCGCCCCCGACGCCCGCACCGCCATCGTGACCCTGACCCATGACCCCAAGCTCGACGACCCGGGGCTGAGGGCGGCCCTTGCCTCCCCCGCCTTCTACATCGGCTGCCTGGGCTCGACCCGCACCCATGCCAAACGTCTGGACCGCCTGCAGGGCCTGGACACATCCCGCCTGCGCGCGCCCGTGGGCCTGAACATCGGCGCGGCGACGCCGGCCGAAATCGCCGTCTCGATCCTGGCGCAGATCATCGAGAGCCTGCGCCGGCCATGAAATTCGGCCCCGTCCCCCGTGAAAGCGCCTTGGGCCATATCCTCGCCCATTCCGAACAGGGCGCCCAGGGCAAGATCCCCAAGGGCAAGGTCCTGACGGCGGAGGACCTGGCGGCGCTGTCGCACCTGGCCGAACTGACCACCGCCGAACTCGCCCCCGGCGATATCCCCGAGAACGAGGCCGCAGCCCTCTTGGCCAAGGCGCTCTTGCCCGATGACCCGGGCCTCGCCCTGACCCCCCCCCATGCGGGAAGGGTGAACCTGACCGCGACACGGCCCGGGATCCTGGCGCTGGACCCTGCCGAGGTCCTCGCCCTGAACCGCCTCGACCCGGCCTTGACGCTGGCCACCCTGCCGCTCCATGCCCGCGTCTCGCCCGGCACCCTGGTCGGCACGGTCAAGGTGATCACCTATGCCGTGGCGGGGGATAGCCTGGCCGAGGCGCTCCTCCGCGCCCCGAAGCTGCGCATCCTGCCCGTGACAAGGCCAAGCGCCTGCCTGATCCTGACCTCCACCGTCACCCCCGACAAGCTCTTGCAGAAGGGCCGCGACGCCATCGCGCGGCGCCTGGCGCGCCTCGGTATGACCCTCACCGAGACCCACCGCCTGCCCCATGACGAGCAAGCCATCGCCGAGGCCATCGCCGGCTCCTCCGCCGACCTGATCCTGATCCTGACCGGCGCCGCCACTTCCGACCTCTACGACACCGCCCCCCAGGCGCTCCGCCGTGCGGGCGGCCATGTCCAGCGCTTCGGCATGCCCGTCGACCCCGGCAACCTGCTCTTCCTGGGGAGCCTTGGCGCCACCCCTGTCATCGGCCTCCCCGGCTGCACCCGCTCCCCGGCGCTCAACGGCGCGGATTGGGTGCTGGAGCGCGTGGCCTGCGGCCTGCAAGTCACCGACGACGACATCGCCGCCATGGGAGTCGGCGGCCTGTTGAAGGAAATCCCGATCAGGGGCCAGCTCCGCGAAAAGCCCTGACCCCCCTTTCAACTTGGCCCAAATACTCTCTTGCCGCCAGTAAGGCTGCGGCCCCCCTTTCAATTTGGCCCAAATACTCCCTTGCGACCGATCCGCCGCGCCCCCGCCCCTTTCATACTTGCCCAAATATCCCGGGGGTTTGGGGGCAGCGCCCCCCTTCAGCCGTCCCGCAGAAACGCCGCCAGGGCCCCGGGCGCAATCGGCTTGGGCAGAACCCCCACCCGCCCGCCACGCAAGGCCTCCGACCGATCCGCCGTGATGAGCCTGACCGCCATGCCCGCCGCCCGCAAGCGCTCCGCCACCGCCAGCCCATCCATCCCCGCGCCCAAGCGGTAATCGATCAGCCCCCGGTCGGGCAGGATGCCGATCTCGTCCAAGAGCGCCAGCGCCTCCTCGCCCGAGGCGGCCTCGATGACCTGCACCCCCCAGCCCTCCAGCAAAAGCGCCAGCGCCCGGCGGAGTTCCGCGTCGTTTTCCACCAAGAGGACGATCAGGTCGCCCAGGCCCTGCGGAGCCCCCTCGGGCACCGCCACGGCCCGAAGCTCTCCCTCCGCCAGCGGCAGGGTCACCGCAAAGCGCGAGCCCCGCCCCAGCTCGGTGTCCAGCGCCAGGGGATGGCCCAGCAAAGCGCAGGCCCGCTCGACGATGGCAAGGCCAAGCCCCATCCCCTCGCTGGCCGAGGCCCGGGCGCCAAGCCGGTGGAACTCGCGGAAGATCGCCTGGCGCTCGGCCTGGGGTATCCCGGGCCCGGTGTCGATCACCTCGACCCGGACCGCGCCCGAGAGATGCCGCACCCCCACCAGGACCCGGCCCGACGCCGTATAGCGGATCGCATTGCCGATCAGGTTCTGCAGGATGCGCCGCAGATAGGTCGCATCCGAATCCACCACCGCGCCCGAGGCCAGGACCTTGAAGTCCAGCCCCTTGCGCGCCGCCATGGGTCCGAATTCATCCCGCAGCCGTGCAAGCAGGGGCCCCAGGGCCACTGCCCCCACATCCAGCGCCGCCCGCCCGCTCTCCAGCTTGGATATGTCCAAGAGCGCTGCCAGGATCTCCTCGACCGACGAGAGCGCATTGCGCGCTTTGATCACCGTCTCGCCCGCGCGCCAGGGCAGGGCCTCATCGGCGAGACTGGCCAGGAAGAGCTTCGCCGCCGACAAGGGCTGCAAGAGGTCATGGCTTGCGGCGGCGACGAACCGCGCGCGGGCGGCATTGGCCTGTTCGGCGCGGGCCAGGGCCTCGGCCAGCTCTTCGGTCCGCGCCGCCACCCGTCGCTCCAGCGTCTCGTTGGCCTCGGCCAGGGCGCGCTGGGCCACCCTTTCGGCGGTGATGTCCGAGAAGGAGACCACGAAGCCCCGATCCGGCATGTCCTGGCCCTGGACCGAGACGACATGGCCATTGGCTCGCATCAGCTCGAAGGCCAGGGCCGGGCGCGGCTCGCGCAGGGCGGCCCAGGCGGCAACCTGGGACAGCGTCGCCCCCCGCACCTCCATCCCCGCGACCTGGGCCAGAAGGGCTGCGAACTCCAGCCCCACGGGCAGGCGGGCCAGGGGCAAAGACAGAACCTCCGCCAGCCGCCGGTTGAAGCCCACGAGCCTTTCGCCCGCGTCAAAGACCCCCACCCCTTGCGTCAGGTGATCCAGCGTCGCCTTGACCCGGATCGCCTGGTCGTCCAGGAGCTTGCCGCGCTCCAGCCGCTCCGTGCGGATCACCTGGGTCAGGTCGGTGTGCAGGATCACCGTGCCGCCCTCGCCCGTCCGATGTTCGCTGACCTGGAGCCAGCGGTCCCCCGTCAGCGCCACGATGAAGGTGACGGCCCGGTCGGCGTGACGCTCCATCCGACGCCGCGCCCAGTCCTCGGGCGCCTCACCGGCCTGGCGCAAGAGGTCCTCCGAGAGCGAGACCGCGCGGACATAATCGGCAAAGGCCATGCCGGGTTTCAGCTGGCCATGGACATTGCGCAGGGGCCGGCCAAAGCGCGCATTGGCCAGGACCAGCCGGTCGGCGCCGTCAAACAGCGCAAAGCCGTCCTCGACCGTCTCGATGGCAGAGGCGAGGTTCCCGCGCGCGGCCTCGGCCTCGGCCATGGCCTCGCCCAGCCGGGCGTTCGAGCGGTTCAGCATGTCGAGCGCGCGTTCCAGGTCGGCAGTGCGGGCGCGGACCTGGTCTTCCAGAAGAACCGCGCGCTGAAACTGCGCATAGGCCGCGCCCTGGTCGTCACTGGCCTCCTCCACCCGGCGCATCAGGGCCTCGGCGATGGTGACAAGCTTGTCGCGGGAGACTTCCGGAGTATCGGAGGGGTTGATCAGCGGATGCATCATGCCTCCGGCGCGCAAGGCGCCCCCTCTGAGCCCGGCGCGTAAAGCGCCACGCCGGTCATCGTCTGGTTGACATGCAGCGCGCCGAACTGCTCGCCATAGGTCGAGAATCCCGTGACCCGATGGCGCTGCAAGATGCGCGAAAGCTCTCCGGCCACCTGTTTCTCCTCGGCCTCGATCCGGCGCAGGATGCAGTCGCAGGCCAGGATCGCCCCGGGCTGGCCCAGGCGGTCGAGCTCGTCTTCCAGGTGGCGGGCCATGTTCATCGGCTCGGCCAGGCGCAGCACCAGGCCCTCGTCGATGGCCGAGAAGAAGACCAGGTCGCCATTGGGCAGCATCCGCTGGATCGACCGCACATGATGCCGCCCCCCCAGGCGCACGACAACCGGATGGGCGGCAAAGGTAAAGGTCGTCAGCTGGCCAGGGTCCTTGCCCAGAAGCCGCGCATAGGCCAGCGCCGCGGGCTCGGCATTGATCTGGCGCACCACCCGGGCCGAGGGGTCCGCCTCGGTCACCACCATCCGCACCTCGGAAGGCACCAGGTGATCGAGCGAAAAGACCCTGACCCCGCAGGCGGTCCGCACGAAGGAGACCACCGCCGCATCGCGCCAGACCCTCCCCCCCGCGATGACGAAGGTCGCTCGGAAATCCAGCCCGTCGCCGGCCGATCCGCCGAACAAGGGCACCGGCCCAAGCCCCATGGCCAGCGCGGCGGCCAGCTCGTCCTCGCGCATGGACAGGCCATCGACCATGACGAAGGCGAACTCACCCGGCCAAAGCGGGCGCGCCTGGGCCAGCCTTTCGCGGGCCCGGATCAGCTCGGCCACCAGTCCCTCGCGCGAGATGCCGCCGAGGTCCGGCAGAAACACCGTCTCGACCGCGAAATGACTGGTGGGCAGGCCCAGGGCCACGACCGTCTCTTCGGTATAGCCCCCCGCCCCGATCTCTCCCGCCGTGGTGCAGCCCACGACCCTTGCCCCCGGCCAGGCCAGGGCCGCGCCCTGAGCGATTCGTCCGATCTCGGCCTTGGGCGAGCAAAAGAGCAGGACCTCGGCAAAGGGCCCCGGCCCCAGGCCCCGGGCCAAAGTCCCCGCCACATCCCCCGACCAGGCCGAGACCTCCGCCCGCCGCACCAGCTCTTCCATCCCGCCTCCCTCTCCCCTGGCATGCGCTGCCCCCGCCGCCACTTTCTCTTTCACACTGCTCAAATATCCCACGGGGGTCCGGGTGTGTGAAACCCCCGGCTTTGCCACGGGTCCGGGGGTGTGAAACCCCCGGCTTTGCCACGGGTCCGAGGGTGTGCCCCCCCAAGGCCCGCCCCCGCTCACCCCTCCAGGAGCTGCGTGAAATTGACCCCTCCCGCCATCAGGACCGCCTGGGTCCGGCTCGTCACCCCCAGCTTGCGCATGATCGCCGTGACATGGGCCTTGACCGTGGTCTCGGCCACCGACAGCTCCCAGGCGATGACCTTGTTGGGCTTGCCCGCGCAAATGCGTTGCAGGATCAAGGCCTGTTGCCGCGTCAGGGTCTTGAGCCGGGCGATGGTCTCGCCCTCGCCGGGGCCTTCAAGTCCGAGGCCCGGCTCATAGCCCTCGGGCGTGAAGACGCGTCCCGCGCCCAGGGCTTCGAAAGCCGCCGCAAAGGTCTCGCGCCCGGCGTGTTTCGGGATGAAGCCCTGCGCCCCCGCCGCCAGGGCCGCCGCGATGACCCTTGGCTCGGCCAGGGAGGAGACCACGACCAGCGGCACGTCGGGCGCCTCTTGCCGCAGGCGGATCAGACCCTCGAGCCCCGTCACGTCGGGCAGATGCAGGTCCAGGCAAATGACATCGGGTTTGACCGTCTTCAGCCGCTCCAGCGCATCGGCCAGCCGGTCTGCTATGGCGATCTCTTCGATGCCGATGAAATTCCTCAGGGTCAGCCCGAGCGCCTCGCCGAAGAGCGGATGATCCTCGACGATCAGGGCCGAGCGGAAGGGGGCGCGCGAAGGGTCCATGGGGCTATCCTATCACCCTGCGGCCCCGGGCCAAGCCCCCCCTTCTACGACTGAGGTCTAATGGCGCGGGCCTCGCGCAGGGGCTAGCCTGACCCAAAGGGAGGAACTTCATGGAACTGTCAGACAGCCGCCACATCGCGGCGCGTCCCGACGTGGTGTGGCCCGCGATCCTCGATCCCGAGGTCCTGGCCGCGTGCATCCCGGGCTGCGAGAGCCTGACCGGCTCGGTCGAGGCGGGATACGAGGCCGTCGTGGTGCAAAAGGTCGGGCCCGTGTCCGCCCGCTTTACCGGTGTCGTGACGCTTTCGGACATCGTGGCCGGGCAAAGCCTGACCATCACCGGAGAGGGCAAGGGCGGGGCTGCGGGCTTTGCCAAGGGTGGCGCGAAAGTGTCGCTGGCCCCGGATGGCGAGGGCACGCTTCTGACCTATGAGGTCAAGGCCAATGTCGGCGGCAAGCTCGCGCAACTGGGCTCGCGCATCATCGACGGGTTTACCAAGAAGCTCGCCGACCAGTTCTTCGAGAATTTCGCGGCCAAGGTCGGCGGGCCGCCCGACGCGAAAACGACGGAGCCGGAGCCCGAGGAGAAGAAGCAGGGCTGGCTCGGCCGGCTTTGGGGGAAAAAGGACACCGCCGCAGAGACGGCAGAGGGAGGAGACGCATGAAAGTATCACTGACCGTCAACGGGAAGCCCATGAGCGGAGAGGTCGAGGGCCGCACGCTCCTGTCGACCTTCCTGCGCGAGACCCTGAGCCTCACCGGCACCCATATCGGCTGCGACACCAGCCAATGCGGCGCCTGCACCGTGCATGTCGATGGCAAGCAGGTGAAATCCTGCACGATCTTTGCCGCTGACGTGGCAGGGGCGCAGGTCACCACGATCGAGGGCATGGCCAATGCCGATGGCACCCTGGGCCGCGTCCAGCAGGCATTCCAGGACCACCACGGGTTGCAATGCGGCTTCTGCACGCCGGGCATGGTGATGGCCTCGGCGGCCCTTCTGGCGGTCAACCCCAAGCCGACCGAGGCCGAGGTCCGCCACCACCTGGAGGGCAACATCTGCCGCTGCACCGGGTATCACAACATCGTCAAAGCAGTCATGGCCGCTTCCGGCCAGGACGTTTCCATGGCCGCGGAGTAAGCTCATGCCCAAGGATTTCGAAGCCAAGACCAGCGGGATCGGCGCCCCCATGAAGCGCCGCGAGGATATCCGCTTCCTGACCGGGCGGGGCGTCTATACCGATGACCTGAAGATCGCGGGCCAGACCTATGCGGTCTTCGTCCGCTCCCAGGTCGCCCATGGTCGCATCAAGGCGATCAACACCGAGGCGGCTGCGGCCATGCCCGGCGTGCTGGCGATCTTCACCGGCGAGGATTTCAAGGACGTCGGCGGCAATCCCGCGGGCTGGCTGATCAAGTCGCGCAATGGGGAACCCATGCGTGAGCCCAAGCGCCCGGTGCTGGCCCATGGCAAGGTCCGCCATGTCGGCGACGCCTATGCCGCCATCGTGGCCGAGACCTATGAGCAGGGGCGGGCGGCGGCTCAACAGCTGGCCGATGACACCGATATCGAGGAACTCCCCGCCATCATCGACATGAAGGCTGCGGCGGCGGATGCGTCAAACCGCGTCCATGACGAGATCCCGGACAATCTCTGCTATGACTGGGGCTGGATCGAGGACAACCGCGCCAAGGTCGAAGAGGTCTTCGCCAAGGCCCCCCATGTGACCACGCTGGAGCTGGTGAACAACCGCCTGGTGCCGAACGCCATGGAGCCGCGCGCAAGCATCGGCGAATATTTCCCCGGCACCGGGGATTACAAGCTGACCACGACCTCGCAGAACCCCCACCTGACGCGGCTTCTGGTGGCGGCCTTCGTCCTGGGCATCCCCGAGAACAAGCTGACCGTGGTGGCCCCCGATGTCGGCGGCGGCTTCGGCTCCAAGATCTACCACTACGGCGAAGAGGCCCTGGTGCTGGCGGCGGCCAAGAAACTCGGTCGCCCGGTGCGCTGGACGGCGGAACGCTCGGAAAGCTTCCTGTCTGACGCCCATGGCCGCGACCATGTCACCAAGATCGAACTGGCCTGCGAGAAGGACGGCACTTTCCTCGCCTTCCGGACCGAGACCTATGCGAATGTCGGCGCCTACCTGTCCAATTTCGCGACCGTCACGCCGACCTTCCTGCACGGCACGCTGATGGCTGGCCCCTACAAGGTCCCCCATGTCTATGTGAACGTGAAGACGGTCTTCACCAACACCGCCCCGGTCGACGCCTATCGCGGCGCGGGCCGCCCCGAGGCGACCTTCAGCCTCGAACGCGTGGTCGATCAGATGTGCCGCGAGCTGGGCCTCGACCCCTTCGAGGTCCGCCGCAAGAACTTCATCACCCCCGACATGTTCCCCTACACGACCCCGGTGGGCCTCGCCTATGACACGGGCAACTACCAGGCCACGCTGGATAAAGTCATCGAGATCGCCGATGTCGCGGGCTTCGAGGCGCGCCGTCAGGCCAGTGCCAAGAAGGGCAAGCTGAGGGGCCTTGGCCTCTCCACCTGGATCGAGGCCTGCGGCATCGCGCCCTCTCACCTCGTGGGCATCCTCGGCGCCCGTGTCGGCCTTTACGACGCGGCGACCGTGCGGGTGAATGCGACCGGCAATATCTCGATCATGGTCGGCGCCCACAGCCATGGGCAGGGGCATGAGACGGTCTTCGCCCAGATCGCGGCGGAGAAGCTCGGGGTTCCCGAGTCTTCTATCGAGATCGTCCATGGCGACACCTCCAAAATCCCCTTCGGCATGGGCTCCTATGGCTCGCGGTCGCTCGCGGTTTGCGGCGTCGCCATGACCAAGGCCATCGACAAGATCGTCGCCAAGGGCAAGAAGATCGCGGCCCATATGCTCGAGGCCTCGGAAGCCGATATCACCTTCGAGGCCGGCAAGTTCCAGGTGGCTGGCACCGACAAGGCGAAAACCTTCGGCGAGATCGCCTTCTCGGCCTACGTCCCCCACAACTACCCCTTGGAGACCCTGGAACCGGGCCTCGAGGAGACCGCCTTCTACGACCCCGCCAACTTCACCTATCCCGCAGGTGCTTACCTGTGTGAAGCCGAGGTCGACCCCGACACCGGCAAGGTGACGATCGAGGCCTTCCACTGCGCCGACGACTTCGGCAACGTGATGAACCCGATGATCGTCGAGGGCCAGGTCCATGGCGGCGTCGGTCAGGGCATCGGCCAGGCGCTCTTGGAGAGCACGACCTATGACGAGACCGGCCAGCTCCTGACCGGCTCCTACATGGATTACGCCATGCCAAGGGCCAGCGACGTTCCCTTCTACAACGTCGACTATTCCTGCCAGACGCCCTGCACGCACAATCCTCTGGGCGTGAAGGGCTGCGGCGAGGCGGGGGCCATCGGCTCGCCCCCCGCCGTCGTCAACGCCGTGATCGACGCCCTGCACCGGGGCGGGATCACCCACGTCAAACATATCGACATGCCCGTCAGCCCCCAGCGGGTCTGGGCGGCGATCCAGGGCTGAGGAGGGTCAAATGCAAAACTTCGACTTCGTGAAACCCGCCTCGGTGGCGGAAGCGGTTGCGGCGCTGGGCGCCCCGGGGGCTCAGGCTCTGTCGGGTGGCCAGACGCTGATTGCCTCGATGAAACAGAACCTTGCTGCGCCCTCGGTGCTGGTCTCTCTGACCGGGATCGCTGCGCTGAAAGGGGTGTCGGTGGCGGGGGGCGTCATGACCGTGGGCGCGGCCACGACCCATGCCGAGGTCGCCAAGGCCGCCGCCGGGGTCTTCCCGGGCCTCGCCACGCTGGCGGGCGGAATCGGTGACCCCGCGGTCAGGAACCGCGGCACCATCGGCGGCTCGGTCGCCAACAACGACCCGGCCGCCTGCTACCCTTCGGCGGTCCTCGCCTGCGGGGCGACCGTGGTCACCAACCGCCGCGAGATCGCGGCCGACGACTTCTTCCAGGGCATGTTCACCACCGCCCTGGAGGAAGGCGAGATCATCGTCGCGGTGCGCTTCCCCATCCCCGAGCGCGCGGCCTATGCCAAGTTCGAACAGCCCGCCTCGCGCTTCTCCCTGACCGGGGTCTTCGTGGCGAAATACGGCGCAAAGGTGCGGGTTGCGGTCACTGGAGCCTCCAACGATGGCGTCTTCCGCTGGAGCGAGGGAGAGGCCGCCCTCTCGGCCAATTACGACGCTTCGGCGGTCAAGGGGCTGAAGGTCTCGCCCGATGGCATGATCGCCGACCTCCACGGCACCCCCGCCTACCGCGCCAACCTGGTCGCGGTGATGACGGCCCGGGCGGTGGCTGCGTCGTAAGGGGTGGAAAACCGGATGAAAAGGGGGGCCTCGGCCTCCCTTTTTGCTTTGGATCAAGGTGCGAGGCCGTCAGGCCCTGCAAGCTGTCCCCAGCGAAACAGGCAGGAGGCAGCGATGCGCAAGGGACTATTCATGGGGATTTTGGCGCTGGCGGCCTGCGTGCCGGGGCAGGGGCCCGTCTCGCATATGCAAGGCGCCGCCGATTTCAACGAGCTCTGCGCGCCCTGCCATGGGTCGGATGCCAAGGGCCATGGGCCGCTGGCGCAAGGCCTCGACCACCCGCCCGCCGATCTGACGGGGCTGGCCTCGCACAACGGCGGGGTTTTTCCTGCGGCTTATGTGATGAGCAAGATCTGGGGCTATGAGCGGGGCGCCGCGCCCTCCGAGATCATGCCGAAGTTCGAACCGCTGATGGAGAGCAAGACGGTGCTCTTCGACAGCGGCGACGGGATTGCGACGCCGACGCCGGAGAGGCTGGTGGAGATCGCGAATTACTTGGCGAGTGTGCAGGAGTAGGGCGGGTGAAACCCACCGCTCCGGGAGCCCCGGGGTATACCCCGGGCTACGCGGCGGGGAGAGAGCGCCGGGAGTGCCGCCCTTACGCGGTTGGGTGCGTGATTTCACGCACCGCTTTGAGGATAAAGTTTTGCACTTATAATCTTCCTTCTAAACTTAATTCGCGCTCAAAGGATGCCCGCTCAAACGTATCGAATCCATCCTTTGCTTCCACGGGAAGATGAAGTTCTCTAAGGGTCCATTGATTTCCGTCTTCATCCTGATAACTCATTATCAGAGAGACTGGCTTGCGGAATCTTGGCCCATGAATGATGTCGATTGCGTTCAGAGCTTTGCTTGCCCATCCACGCTCTATGTAGCGTTCAAAATGTTCGCAAATCACTTCTGGACCATCGAATGCTCTAACTTGAAAGTTCGATGCAGAATTCCCAATATTGCTAACCCTAAGGCAGTATCTAAACTCGTTCCCGCCGATTGTGGAAAGCACTTCAAACCGTGCCACGATCACGGGTTGAATTCGTATTTTCCTCGCTTGTTCCTCGCGGTGAACGCGTTCGCGTTCTTCTTGCAGTTGCTCGCGTGTCAGTGAAACGAGCTCTTTCTGCTGATAAACAGAATCATTTAGCTCTCGAGCTTGCAAATTAAGAGCATCGACGCTGTTCTGAAGCTCTCTGCTTTGTTGGAAAAAGCCTAAAATCAGCCAAAGAATGCCAATGGGCCCAAGAACTCCTGCAAGGAAATCTCCGAGCTCATTCAGCTTCAGTGACGTGAATTCTTCGACTTTGATGAAGACAATCACGGTTACGGTTAGAACGTAGGCACAGGTTACACTGAGCCCGATCCAATTTAAACTGGATGATTTAAACATCCAACTCCTCCACGAACCGCGCGTTTTCCTGGATATACTGGAAGCGCAGCTCCGGCTTCTTCCCCATCAGCCGCTCCACCAGGTCGCCCGTATCCCCCGGCTCATCCTCGGTGATCGTCACGCGGATCAGTTTCCGCGTTGCGGGGTTCATCGTCGTGTCCTTCAGGTCCTTGGCATCCATCTCGCCCAGGCCCTTGAAGCGCTGGACGTCGATTTTCCCCTTGCCGCCCAGACCCTTGGCCAGGTGCAGCTCCTTTTCGGCATCATCCGCCACATAAATCCGCCGCGCCCCCTGCGTCAGCCGATACAGAGGCGGGCAGGCCAGATACAGATGCCCCTTGTCGATCAAGGGCCGCATCTGGCTGAAGAAAAACGTCATCAGAAGCGAGGCGATATGCGCCCCGTCCACGTCGGCATCGGTCATGATGATGATCTTGTCATAGCGCAGGTCATCGACATTGAACCGCGTCCCCATCGAGACGCCCAAAGCCTCGCAGATATCCCGGATTTCCGCATTATCCCCCAATTTCGAGGAGGCCGCCCCCAAAACGTTCAGGATCTTCCCCTTCAAGGGCAAGAGAGCCTGCGTCTCCCGATTCCGCGCCGCTTTCGCGGACCCACCCGCCGAATCCCCCTCGACGATGAAAAGCTCCGTCCCCTCGCGGTTCTTGGCGGAACAATCCGTCAATTTCCCCGGCAAGCGCAGCCGTTTCGTGGCCGTCTTGCGCGCGGTCTCTTTCTCCTGCCGCCGCTTCAGCCGCTCTTCCGCCCGCAGGATCAGGAAATCCAGAATTGCGCCGGCCGATTTGGTGTCGGAGGCCAGCCAATTGTCGAAATGGTCGCGCACCGCGCCCTCGACATAGCGCGCGGCCTCTTCGGTCGCCAGGCGGTCCTTGGTCTGGCCCACGAATTGCGGCTCGCGGATAAAGCAGCTCACCAGCGCACAGCCGCCCGTCAGCAAATCCTCCCGCGTGATCAATTCCGTCTTGCGGTTCTTGGCGAGGTCCCCATAGGCCCGAATCCCCTTCAGGATCGCGGCCCAGAACCCCGTCTCATGCGTGCCACCTTCGGGCGTCGGCACGGTATTGCAATAGCTCTGGATGAAGCCATCCCGCGCCGGCGTCCAATTGATCGCCCATTCGACCGAGCCCGGGACGTTATACTTCTCGGGAAAGCCAACCTTGCCGGCAAAGGGCCGGTCGGCATAGGTCGTGGTCTTCTCCAGCGTATCCGACAGATAATCCGCCAAGCCCCCGGGGAAGTGAAACACCGCCTCCATCGGCGTATCGCCATCCGCCACGGCCGATTTCCAGCGGATTTCGACGCCCGAGAACAGGTAAGCCTTCGACCGCACCAACTTCAACAGCCGAGAGGGCCGGAAGGACTGCGAGCCGAAGATCTGCGGATCGGGATGGAAGGTGATCGACGACCCCCGCCGATTGGGCGCCGCCCCCACTTTGGCGATGGGCGCCAGCGCCTTGCCGCGCGAGAAGGACTGCCGGTAAAGCTCCTTGTTCTTGGCGACCTCGACCTCCAGCCGGTCCGAGAGCGCATTCACCACGGAAGAGCCCACCCCATGCAGGCCTCCGGAGGTCTCATAGGCCTTGCCGTTGAACTTGCCGCCCGAGTGGAGCGTGCAGAAGATCACCTCGAGCGCGGACTTGTCGGGGAACTTCGGATGCGGATCGACCGGGATGCCGCGGCCGTTGTCCACCACGGTCAAGGAGCCATCCTCGTGCAGATGCACCTCGATCCGCGTCGCATGGCCCGCCACGGCCTCGTCCATGGCATTGTCGATGATCTCGGCCGCGAGGTGGTGATAGGCCCGCTCGTCGATGCCGCCGATATACATGCCCGGCCGCAGTCGGACGGCCTCCAGCGGCTCCAGCACCTCGATGGAGGAGGCGTCATAGGTCTCGGTTTGGCCAAGAAGGTCGGACATGGGGGCACCCTTTCAAGAGGTAACCATTAGACCATCCGACCAAGGGCAACGCAAGGGATGGGGCCAAGACCGAAGCCAATCCGCAAGGCCTCGAAACCGCTTTCAGCTTGGCCCAAATACTCACGGGGTTTCCAAAGGGGGCCGTGGCCCCCTTTGGGCAGGGGGCTCGGGGGACAGCAGTCCCCCGAATGCGGGGGGTGCGGGGGGCGGCAGCCCCCCGCTTCCTCCTTGCGGGGCCAAGGGCGCAAGCCCGCCCGGCCCCGCAAGGATCACAAGGGCTCCGCCTCGCGCGCCGCCCACATCTTCTGGAAGGCCGGCCGCGCCTGGGCCCTTGCGAGCCAGGCCTTCACCGCCGGGAATTCGTCCATCAGAGCCCCATGGGCCGCCGCATAGCGCACGCATTCGGCCACGTTCAGGTCCCCCACGGTAAAGCGCCCGCCCACCAGCCAGTCCTCTTTCAGCGCCCCCGCCAGGTATCCCAGGGGCCGGCGCAGCTTCTCGGCCGAGATCGCGACAAAGGCCTCGGCCTCGGCCGTCTTCATCCCCTTGTCCAGCGTCATGCGGATGTCCAGCGCCGGACCCTCCACCGCCGTCGCGGCAAAGAGCGACCATTGCTCCATCAGCGCGCTTTCGGCGTCCGACGCGGGCCCCAGCGCCCCGCCATACCGCCGCGCCAGGTACATGGTGATGGCCAGGCTCTCGGACAGCGTCAGCGCGCCATCGACCAGGACAGGGATCTGCCCGATCGGGTTGACCGCCAGGAACTCCGGCGAGGCGGTGTTCAGGGGCGCATCCGGCGCCTTGGGCTGGTTCAGCCGATAGGACTGGATGACGGGCACATGGGTGAAAGGCGTCCCCGTCTCGGCCAGAAGCCAAAGGGGGCGGGTCGCGCGGGAGCGGTAGCAGCCGTAAAGCGTGATCATGGGAACCTCCAAAGCCAGACCAAGCTAAGGGGCGCGGCGTCCAAGGGGAAGAGGACTGGACGTTGATATTTTGTGCAGTTAGACAGCGGCATGGCCCGGAAATTCATCCCCCACGCAAAGGCGCTTTTGGCGCTGGGTTTGCCCATCGTCGGCTCTCACCTGGCGCAGATGATGCTGCATGTCACCGACACGATGCTTCTGGGCCGCTATGGTGTCTCCGAGCTTGCGGCGGTGACCCTGGCGGGATCGGCCTTCTTCGTCCTCTTCATCCTGGGCGCGGGATTTGCCCAGGGGGTCATGCCGCTGGTCGCCTCGGCCATGGGGCGCGGGGCCGAGGTCGAGGTGCGGCGCGACGTGCGCATGGGGCTCTGGCTCTCGATCCTGTATGGCGTCGCGATCTATCCGCTCTTCTGGGTGGCTGAAACCTGGCTGCGGGCGCTTGGCCAGACCGCCGATGTCGCGCGGCTGGGTCAGGAGTTCCTGCGCATCGCGGGGCCCGGCATGGTGCCCGCGCTGATCGTCATGACGCTGAAGAGCTATCTTTCGGCCATGGGAAGGACCCAGGTCGTTTTGTGGATCACCATCGGGGCCGTCGGGTTGAACCTCCTGGTGGGATGGGCCCTGATCTTCGGGCGGCTGGGCCTGCCGGAGCTTGGCGTCGAGGGGGCGGCCATTGCCACGCTGACGGTCCAGGTCTTCAGCGCCCTGGCCCTGGCGCTTTATGCTCATCGCCAGCCGAGCCTGCGCCAGCACCAGGTCTTCCGCCGCTTCTGGCGCCCCGACACCGCCGCCTTGGCCCGGGTCTTCCGCCTGGGTTGGCCCATCGGGGTGACGGGCCTCGCGGAGAGCGGGCTCTTCTCGGGCGCAAGCCTTATGATGGGCTGGATCTCCGAGGTCGCGCTGGCCGCCCATGGCATCGCCATGCAGGTGGCCGCCCTGGCCTTCATGGTGCATCTGGGGCTTTCGAATGCCGCCACGGTTCTGGCGGGGCGGGCCGAAGGCGCAGGCAATGCGCGCGGCCTGCGGGATGTGGCGCTGACCTCGATCCTGATGTCCTTCGGTTTTGGCGCCGTGATGATCGTCGTCTTCCTGGCGATGCCGCTGCCGATCCTCAGCCTCTTCCTTGACACCGCCAAACCGGAATCGGACGAGATATTGACGCTTGGCGTGACGCTCTTGGCCCTGGCCGCGCTGTTCCAGTTGGGGGATGCGATGCAGGTCATGGCCCTGGGCCTCTGCCGGGCGCTGCGTGACACCCGCGTGCCGATGATCATGGCGGCCTTCAGCTATTGGGGCGTGGGCATCCCCTGCAGCTATCTCTTGGGCTTCCACTTCGGCCTTGGCGCCGAGGGGATATGGCTGGGCCTGGTCCTGGGCCTGGCTTTCGCCTCGGGCAGCCTGATGGTGCGATTCTGGCGCGAGGCTCCGGAGGCGTAAAAGACCCGGGGTATACCCCGGGCTACGCTGCGGACCAATAGCGACAGGGCGACAGGGCAGGGCTCTGGTGGTGTCGGCGTAGCCCGGGGTATACCCCGGGGCCCCCATCACCCCCGAGGGGCGCGCTGGTCCAGCTTGTCGGCCCGGCGCCGGATCAGGACCGACCGCAGGTCATGCATCGCCATCAGAAGCGGGTCGAGCACCCGGTCGACCTCTTCATCCGTGGCGCGGGTCTGCACCCATTGTGCCGTCATGTTCAGGTGATCGACCGTGCGGAGGATGTCGTCAATGTCGCGCTCGGCCTGAAGCGCGCGGCGCGTCTCCAGCCAGCGCGCGATCTCGGCCCGGTCTTCCTCGGTCAGTTCCGTCTCGCCATGCGGCTTGATATTGCCGTTCTTGACGTTGACGACGGCGATCTCGACCAGCTCCAGCCGACGCTGGCGCTGTTCGCTTTCGACGCGGAAGACCACGGCGCCATTGTCCCGGATGCGGAAGTAATACTGGGGCAGATCGGCGGCCATGAGGGCTCCTATTTCAAACCGGCGCAGAAGTCCTGGATGCGGCGGCAGGCGTCCTCGAGGATCGCTTCCGAGGTAGCGTAGCTGACGCGGAAGTTGGGCGAAAGCCCGAAGGCCGCGCCGAAGACCACGGCGACGCCGGTTTCCTCGAGGAGCGCCGAGGCGAAGGCCTCGTCATCCTTGATCAGGGTCCCGGCGGCCGAGGTCTTGCCGATGCAGCCAGAGATATCGGGGTAGACGTAAAAGGCGCCCTCGGGCTTGGGGCAGGTCACGCCCTTGGCCTGGTTGAGCATGTCCACCACCAGGTCGCGGCGGCGCTGGAAGAGCGCGCGGTGGGGGGCGAGGTAATCCTGCGTGCCGTTCAGCGCCTCCAGCGCCGCATATTGGCTGACCGAACAGGGGTTCGAGGTGGATTGGCTTTGGATCGTGCCCATGGCCTTGATCAAATGCACCGGCCCGCCCGCATAGCCGATCCGCCAGCCGGTCATGGCATAGGCCTTGGAGGTGCCGTTGCAAGTGAGCGTCCGGTCGTAAAGCCCGGGCTCGATCTGGGCGGGGGTCACGAATTTGAAATCGTCGAAGACCAGGTGTTCGTACATGTCATCCGACATGATCCAGACATGGGGATGACGCATCAGCACATCGGTCAGGGCGCGCAGTTCCGCCTCGGTATAGCCCGCGCCCGTGGGGTTCGAGGGCGAGTTGAAGATGAACCACTTGGTTTTCGGGGTGATGGCCGCTTCCAATTGCGCGGCGGTCAGCTTGAACTGCGTCTCGATGCCCGCCACCACCGGAACCGGTGTGCCGCCCGCCAGAAGGACCATGTCGGGATAGGAGACCCAATAGGGCGCCGGAATGATGACCTCGTCCCCCGGATTGCAGGTCGCCATCAGCGCATTATAGAGGATCTGCTTGCCGCCGGTGCCGACCGTGATCTGGTTGGGCTGATAGGTCAGGCCGTTTTCGCGCAGGAATTTCGCGCAGATCGCCTTTTTCAGCTCGGGGATGCCATCCACCGCCGTATAGCGCGTCTTGCCCGCATCGATGGCGGCCTTGGCCGCGTTGCGGATATTCTCGGGCGTGTCGAAATCGGGCTCTCCCGCGCCCAGTCCGATGATGTCGCGGCCCTGGGCCTTCAGCTCCTGGGCCTTGGTGGTCACCGCGATCGTGGGCGAGGGTTTGACGCGGGCGAGCGTATCGGAGAGGAAGGCCATGGGTCTGCTCCTGAAGGGAATCGCAAGGGGTTTAGGCCATGGGGGGCGGATGATGCAAGAGCGGCTGAAGCGGATGAAGATGCGGTCCTGGCGGCGCGGCACCAAGGAGATGGACCTGGTGCTGGGGCCTTACGCCGATGCGCATCTGGAAAGGATGAGCCCGCAGGAGCTGGATGCTTTCGAGGCGATTCTGGCCGAGCAGGACCAGGACCTCATGGCCTGGGTTTTGGGGCACAAACCCGCGCCCGAGGCGCATCTGCCGCTGATTGCCCGGCTTTTGGCCTTTGCCGAGGCGCGGAAAGGTCGGATTTGACGGGTTCTTTGCGGCGAAAGCGGCGCAAGTTTACGTTATGTTTGTGTTTCGTGCCCATCTTGTCCTTGTAACGAGGCAAATCGGAGACACTGCATGACCATGCATGCCCCCCTTCTGGATGGTTCGCAGAAAGCCCTTCTGGCGGGGTATCTTGACAGCTTGGCACTGTTGGAGCGGCTTCATCGCCTGCTCCTGGACGTCATCAAGGACGAATTCGAACGGCTTGGCATCCTGGAGATCAACTCGGTCCAGGCTCTGCTGTTGTTCAACATCGGCGAGAACGAGGTGACGGCGGGCGAGCTGAAGACCCGGGGTTATTACCAGGGGTCCAATGTCTCCTATAACCTGAAGAAGCTGGTGGAGCTGGGCTATATGCATCACCAGCGGTCAGAGATCGACCGCCGTTCGGTGCGGGTGCGGCTGACCGAAAAGGGCCGGCGCGTGCGCGGGCTGATCTCGGAGCTGTTCCAGCGTCATGCCGAGGTGCTGGGCAAGCGCGGCGTGATCGACAACGAGGTGATGGAGACGATCAACGGCTCCTTGAAGCGGATGGAACGCTTCTGGACCGAACAGATCCGCTATATCTACTGAGGGGTCCGGGAGCTTTCCAGGCGGGCATTCGCCCGCAAGGAAACCTCCCGGAGGAAGCAGGGGGGGCGCGCCCCCCCTGCACCCCCCCCGCCACATCGGGTTTTGCGGGAAGCCGAGGGGTGGGCCCTGGCGGCTCCGGCTTGGAGGGAGGACGGGGCGGGGCTTGGTGGTTTGGCTTGGACGGATGGCACGGCAGGGCGTTACGCTCTGCCTTTGTCGTTTTGGGGCTCGGAGGTGGTGGCCTTGGAGGCGTTGCGGAACTTGAGCCGGGGGGCTTTGGGGTGGCGAGGTGATCGAGCTGGGGGGCCTTGTGCTTGATGGTCACGACGTCCGCGCGGTCGTGTGGCCTTCGGGGGTAGAAGGTCGGGCTCTGCTGAGTGGCCTCGATTGATCGACGCAGGCGTTTTGCGGCGCGTGGGTTGCGGTTTGGGCCGGGCTCCTCAGCGCCAGAGCCAGGCGTAGCTGGCCAGGGCGCCTTGCAATTTCGAGAGGATGCGCAGGCGCAACGGTGCGGGGAGCGACTGGCCAAGGCGGCGCAGGGCGACCTCGGGGGGGCAGGGGCGTTTGGCCACCGGGTCGAAATAGCGCGGATAGGCGATCAGGCTGGCATGGACCAGTTGGTCCAGGGTGACCTTCGGCAAGGGGTGGAGGTCGGGCGCGCGGCGGCGGCGGTCGGGGACGGGGCCAAGGTCGGTGGTCAGGCCCCAACCCGCGTAGAAGGGCGCGCCGATCGTGGTGACGGGCTTGCCCCGGATCAGGGCCTCGAAGCCGAGGAGGGAGGTCAGGGTCCAGACCTCGTCGCAGGCATCGATCAGGGCGATGGGATCGGCCTGGGTGGCGATCACATCGACCAGGGGGCGCGAGGGCTGGGGGCGGGGCAAGGCGTCAGAGGGGTCGACAGGAGGCGTCCAGGGGGCGGTCAGCACTTCGGGGGGCAGGGCGCCGGGGCGCAGGCCCGCTTCGACATCGGGATGGGGCTTGTAGACGATGACGGCGCCGGGAACGGCTGCGCGGACGGCCTGCAAGAGGCCGAGATTGCTGCTTATCTCGCCACAGCCCAGGCGGATCGAGGCATCGTCCTCGACCTGTCCGGGGACGAGGATGCGGTGGCCCTCGGGCAGGTCGGGCATGCCCCCGCCGAGGTTGTATTTCGAGAGCCGCGCCGCGATGAGGGCGCGGCGGAGGCGCTCGGCCCGGGCCTGGCCGCCGGGGGGAAGGGGGCGGCGGACCAGGGTCTCAAAATCCGAAGGCCGGGTCGGGTCGTAGTAGATGCCGGTGGTGTCGGTGACCAGCGATAGCGGCGGCACCAGGGCGGCACCGAGGCCGCGCGAGCGCAGGAAACCATCCTCGACCGCGATGCCATCGCTCGATTTCCCCGCCCAGATCAGGGGCTTGCGACCCGTCTTTGCGGCAAGCGTCAGGGCCTCCCCGGGCGTCTTGCGGAAGATCAGCGGCTTTTCGCGGCCGAAGAAATCCTGCAAGGGCTTGCGCTTCCAGAGCCGCATCCCCCCCGCCACATAGCCCAGACGGTCGGCGCGGAAGGCGCGGGTCTCGGCCTCCAGCTGGTCGATGACCTCTTCCAGGCTGCAAAGCCGGTCATGGCAGGGCGTTGCCCAAACTGGCGCCAGCACCATGGCGCCTGCGAAGAGCTGCACCTTGGTCAGGCGGCGCGTGCGGCGGTCCAACGGAAAGCGGTCGTCGGTCAGGCCCCAGCCGGCATAGAAGGGCTGGCCGAAGACAACGGGGCGGTGACCGGCCAGGATCGCCTCGAAGCCGAGCTGGCTGGAGACGGTATAGACTGCGATGGCGCCCTCCAGGAGGCGCCAGGGCGAGACGGGGGCGGTCACCAGGTCTCCGGCCTGGAAATGGCCGGGGCGGAAGCCGCTTTGTGTCTCGGGATGGGTCTTGATCAGGATGCGCTGGCCGGGATGCTCGGCCTGGGCGGTAGCCAGCATCTCGGTGAAACGCGCCGGATCGGGCACCGAGGCATCGCCGCGCGTCTGGTCGATGACCAGGACATAGCCGGGGGGCGGCAGATCGGCCTCTGGATCGTGAATGTTGTATTTTGACAAGTCGAGCAGCCGAAGCCGTTCAATTCCATCCCTTGCCTGGGAGAGAATGTTTGAATTGTCCAAGGGGTCACGGGCCAGGATCTGCTCCAGCCGCGAGGGGGTGCTGGCGTCGTAATGGATCCCGAGGTCATCCAGCATCAGCCCCATCGGGGCCTCGCCCGACCGACCGGGCCGCAAAGAGCGCAGGAAGGCATCCTCGATCCGGATCAGCGGCGCCTGGTAGCGCGCGGCGATCTTCTCGCCGCGCCAGGCATAGGCCCCCTTGCCCCAGACCGCGACTCCGTCGCCCGCTTTGGGCAGGCCCAGCCGAACCTCATGGCCCGCAAGCTGCAGGATCCGCCGCACCCCGGGGCGGAAAAACCCCGCCGTATAGGCGCAAAGCCGATGGGGGAGCCCGGTCGCCTCGGGCTCCATCGCTCAGTTGCCGCTGGCCGTCGAGGCGAGGTTGGCCGCCTGGTTGGCCGAGCCCGTGATTGCGCCGATGGTCTTGGACCACTGGGTGAAGGGCGCCTCGGTGACATAGAGGGTGTCGCCGTCGCGGATCAGGAAGTCGCGGGCCTCGAACATGCCGGTGGGCTGGGTCAGGTCCAGCACATAGACGAAGCGCTGGTCGCCCTGCAGGTCGTTGCGGCCGAGGACGGCATTGGCCAGCTCTTCGGGCTCGTTGCGCAGGATGAAGACGCCGGTCGGATCGGCGATGTTGGAGTTCAGCCCGCCCACGGTCGCAATCGCCTCCAGCGCCGAAAGCGTCTGGGTCTGGAAGGGCACGCGGCTTTGCGTGCCGGTGGCGCCCAGGGCCACGAAGGCGCGGGTGTCCTGTTCGATCGTCACCGTGTCGCCCGGACGCAGCGCGATATCAAGACGCGGATTGGTGTAGAGGTCGGCGAGCCAGACCTTCTCGGTCCGGTTGCCGCGCGTCACATGAACGACGGCCACGGCCTGCGGGATCGTCACGCCACCGGCGCGGGCGATCATCGCGGTCAGGGTCCGGGTCGGCGCCTCGATCGCGTAATTGCCCTGGCCCGCCACCTGGCCATTGACCGTCACGGTCGAGCCCAGGCCCGAGGCGCGCTGGACGACGACCTGGGGGTCGGGCGTCTGGGGGTCGAGCTTGCGGGTTATGGCGTCGCGCAGGCCCTCGGCCGTCTGGCCCGCCGCCTTGATCCGGCCCGCATAGGGCACGAAAACAAAGCCTTGACCATCGACTTGCAGGGTCTGCAGGTTCGAGACGCGCTGCCCGGTGTTGCCCAGGAGCGGGTCGTCCTTGACGTTTTCGAAGACCGTCACCGAGACCGTGTCACCCGGCGAGATGATGTCTTGCGCCATCACGCCCGCCTTCAGGAAGGACGAGGAGAAGCCGAAAGAGGGCTGCACCGCCGTGGCCCGTGTCACCGACGGCGTCACCGTCACCACGAAAGCATCGCCGCCGTTCAGGACGGAGCCCTCGAAAATCTCGTTCTTGTTCGGGCCGGACCTTGGCAGGCCACAAGCCGCCACGGATACCAAAAGGCCCAGGGCTGCCGCCCGCCTTGTCACGTTCACTGCCACTGCCCGGGCTCCTTTTGCGGAGTTTGCCTCAAGTTTTGCCGCTAACCATACAAAACTTGTGAACAAATGCAAACAGAGCCTTTCGCGGCCTAGTTCACCAGCCGCAACTGTTGCCTTGGCGCCGCGTTGCCCGAGGTCAGCGCGTCATAGGGGTCTTCGGGCAAAAGCATCATGTCGACGATTTGCCGCATCAACTCGCGCCGCCCCCGGGCCGAGTAAAAGCCGCCGGGGATCTGCGAGGTCTCGAGCAGGTAATGCCGGTAGTCGCGGTAAGCCTTGCTGTCGGGCCGCGCGGGTTTGGCGAAGAATTCGGGCAGGGGCTGGGCCGAGACGAATTCCGGCTTGGCATAGACCGCCGCGCCGAAGACCTTCAAAGGCAGCCCGCGCCAAAGCACCTGTTGCGCGGCGGTCGAATTGACCGTCACCGCCGTCCGCGCCGGGTTCAAAAGCCGCGCAAGCTTGCCGCCGCGCACGAAATGCACCCGGTCTTCGATGCCATGCAACGCCGCCAGCCGTTTGATCTCTGACGCCACCGGCACGCGGCCATCCTCCAGGGGATGGGCCTTGAAGACCAGGTGGTGGTGACGCGGGGCGCCCTTGGCGAAGCCTTCGGTCACCAGCTCCAGGAATTCACTCATCGTGCGGAAGGGGGAATGCATCTGGAAGCTGGAGTCATGCTCCAGCTGCAAAAGCACAAGGTGATAGGGAAAACCGCCGTGCTGGATGCGCCAGGTAGCGAGGAAACGTTCGGCCCGGTGCAGCGGCATCAGGGCCAAGCGTTTGAGATACAACAGGAACTCTTGCCCCACGGTCAGCGCCCGATGCGGCCGGAAGTTGCGGTAATCCCAAAAGCCGGTCAGCACGAACCAGTGATAAAGCGCGCCCCAGAACATGTGCTGCGCCATGTCGCCCCAATGCGCCGGTGCATCGGGCAGGTCCATGTCCAAGGCCGAGATCGCGGCCTGCATCTGCCCCACGCCCATCTGCATCAGCCGCGAATTGCCGTTCGACCCGTCGCGCTCATAGGTGACCCAATAGGGCCGCAGATAGCCCTCTTCGAAGACATGGATGCGCAGGCCCATCGCCCGCGCCGCCTGCACGGAATGGGCATGGACGGGCCGCGTGTCGCCGTAAAGCACGATATCGGTGATGCGCTTTTCGGCCAGGATCAGGCGCAGGGTCTGCGGCCAATCCTCGGGCCGGCCCTTGAAGGGGATGTAATTCTCCGATGCCCAGAAGGCCCGGTCGCCCCGGTTGAAGCCCACGCGCCAGACCTCTGCCCCCGCGCGGGCCAGCATGCGGCCCAAACGGTGGAAGAAGGGCCCATGCGGCCCTTGCAGAAAGAGAAAGCGGTGTCCTTCGGCCGATTGCATCCGATCCTTGCCCTCGTTTTCGGCACTTTGCCCGGCAAAGCTTTACGATCCCTGATCTTCGCTTTGCAATCTGGCGTCAATGCGGCAGGATTTCGCAAAAAGGAGATGGGGATGATCGGTCACAATCGCGGCCCGCAAGAGGGGCAGGGCTGGCACTTGCACTGCTGGAAGCGCGCGCGGGCCGATCTTCTGCCGACCCTGCCGCTCGAGGTCGTCAGGCTGCGCGTGGCCCGGGCGCAGGCCCTGAGGCTGGATTACCGCACCTATGCCTCGGTCCGGGCCGCCACCGGGCATGATGTCGTGGCCTTTCTCTTTTCCTCCAATGCCTTGCGGGTGAGTTCTGGCCGTATTGCGCCTCTGCGGGCTTTGCATCTGACGGCGGTTCAGGCTGGGCGGATCGGGCTGGCGCAGGGTCTGGCGGTGGCCGTGCTGGCCGAGAACCCCGAGCTGACCTCTGCCCATCCCGCACCCGCCCCTTTTGCGCCTTGGGGGGCAGCGCGGGCGGCAATCCGCGCCGCGCTGCCGGGGATTTCGGGGGATCGGGTCATCCTCGTGGGCGCGGCGCCTTGGGAGAAAGACTGGCTCTCGGCGGGCGGTCTGGCGGCCTTCCTGCCCGAGGAGCGGTATTTCCCCGCCTGAAGGCCCCCGGAAACCAAGCTTGGCCTTGCGATTTGGGCCAAGCTGCGGCAAAGGGGCGGCTGATCCAAAGAGGCTTGCCCCATGTCCAACGACGCCAAGGCCGATGCGAAGGCCGAAAAGGCCGCTCTGCGCCGCCAGATGAAATCCGCCGCCCGGCTCTATGCCGTGCAGGCGCTGTTTCAGATGGAAAGCTCGGCCCAGACCGTCCAGGCGGTGACCCGCGAATTCGAGACTCATCGCTTCGGCGAAGAGATCGAGGGCGAAGAGATGGCCGAGGGCGATGCGGAGCTTTTCCGCAAGGTCGTGGCGGCGGCGGTGAACTGGCAGGCCAAGATCGACCAGGCGACCGACCGTGCGCTGGTGGCGAAATGGCCGATCGACCGCATCGACCCGGTCCTGCGCGCGGCCTTCCGTGCCGCCGGGGCCGAGTTCGTCGATCTCGACACCCCGCCCAAGGTCGTGATCAACGAATATGTCGACGTGGCCAAGGCCTTCTTCCCCGAGGGCAAGGAAGCGAAATTCGTCAATGCGGTCCTCGATCACATGGGCCACGAACTGCGCCCGGAGGGCTGGTGACCTGGGGGTGCGGGGGGTTGCCGCCCCCCGCACCCCCCGCTTTCGGGGGGACCAGTCCCCCCGAGCCCCCCAGCCAAAGGGGAGCACGCTCCCCTTTGGAAACCCCGTGGATATTTGAGTCAAGTTGAAAGCGGGGGCTTTCCAGGCGCTTGTTTCCTTGGGCTTTTGGGCCAGACGGCAAGCCCGAGCTGCACCGACACGGCGCGGCTTTCCGGGGCGGAACCCGCGCAGAGAAGGCGCGCCTTGCCCGAGCCGGTTGGCGCCCCTCGGCGCCAGAGGCGAGAGATGATCTTGCGGCGCCAGCCGCTCCTTTTGGCAATCGCTTGCATGGGCCCTTGGCCTGCGCTACCCCCGGCGCCTTGGCAGAGAGGCCCCAGATGACCACCCTAGCGCTTGACTTCGGCACCTCGAACTCCGCCGCCGCCCTCTGGCAGGACGGCCGCATCCGCCGCCTGTCCATCGAGACCGGATCGGATACCCTGCCCACCGCCGTCTTCTTCCCTTCCGACAAGGGGCCCATGCGGCTTGGCCTCGCCGCCGCCATGGCGCTCTTGCAGGGCGAAGAGGGCCGCTACATGCGGGCGCTGAAATCGGTCCTGGGCTCGGGGCTTTTCCACGAGACCCGGATGATCGGCGGCAAGCGCCGCACGCTGTCGGATGTCGTCACCGCCTTCCTGGCCGAGGTCAAATCCCGCGCCGAGGCCGAGGCGGGGCAGGGCTTCACCCGCATCCTCTCGGGCCGCCCGGTGCATTTCCACCCCGACCCCGCCCGCGATGCCAAGGCGCTGGAGGACCTCACCGCCTGCTACCATGCGGCGGGCTTCGCCGAGGTCGATTTCCTTTTCGAACCCGAGGCCGCCGCCCTGGCCGCACATGCCAGCGGCGGCGGGCCTCAGGGCTTCGGCCTCATCGTCGACATCGGCGGCGGCACCTCGGACTATTCGCTTTACGAGACCTCCGGGGCCAAGATGAAGGTCCTGGCCAGCCACGGCATCCGCCTCGGCGGCACGGATTTCGACCATGCCATGTCGATGACCCATGCCATGCCCTGGCTGGGGCGCGGCTCCTCCCTCCACCGCGAGATGGGGGCGGGGGAGGTGCCGATGCCGAACCACCTTTACGTCGACCTCTCGACCTGGGCCCGCATCCCGCTCCTCTACACGCCCGATGTCCGCAACGAGGTGGCCCAGATGGTCAAGCTGGCGATCAAGCCGCGCCTTCTGCGGCGCCTCGCCCATGTGCTGCAAGCCGAGCTTGGCCACGAGATCGCCTTCGCGGTCGAGCGCGGCAAGATCAACGCCAATGCGGGGCGCGAGGGCGCGCGGGTTGACCTCTCTTGCGTCGAACCCGGGCTTGGCGTGCCCGTCACGGCGGAAAGCCTGGAAAAGGCACTCCGCCGCTACCGCGCCCCCCTGCGCGAGGCGGCGGCCGAGTGCTGCCGCAAGGCGGGCATCGCGCCCGACCGCGTGGCCGAGGTCGTGCTGGTCGGCGGCTCCTCCCTCATGGCCATGGTGGGCCAGGAGGCCCAGGCGCTGTGCCCCAATGCCGCACTTCGCGCCTCCGAGCCTTTCACGGCGGTGGTGGACGGCCTCGCACTGGCCACGGCATAGCTGCAACGGCGGCGGATTGTTTGCGCCTTGGCCACTTGACGGGGCAGGGGGGCAAGGGTCAGGCTTGCGGCCTGGTTGGCGGAGACTCCTCGTGAAGAAAATCGGCAAGGCCCTGGTTCTGGCGCTGGCGGCGACCCTGACGCTGGCCGCCCCGCAAGCGGCGCATGCCGAAGGCAAGGTCGTCCTTGGCTGGGGGCGGATGTTCAACAACGACGCGATCGGCGATGGCCATGACCGCTGGCGGACCGGGTCCTACACGCTCAGCGTGATCCGCGCGCCCTCCTTCACCGGGGATTTGCCCGTGACGATGGGCGAGCTGCTGGAATGGCGGCTTTCCACCCAGATCGTGGCGCCTGCCAACCTCTCGGCCCCCGCGCCGGGAGATCGGCGCTATGCCGGGATGCTGTCGGTGGGCGTCCACAGCCAGTCGCTCTGGCAGGGGATGGAGCTGGACCTCGGCGGCGACCTCGTGGCCATCGGCCCGATGACCGGGGTCTCACGCGTGCAGAAATGGGTCCATAACGCGCTGGGGATCGACGAGCCCAATACCTCGCAGCAGATCACCGACCGTGTCATCCCGACGGTCTCGGCCGAACTCGCCCGTCCTTTCGAGTTGGGAGGCGCCGTCCTCCGCCCCTTCGTCGCAGCCCAGGCCGGGGTCGAGACCTTTGCCCGGATCGGCGCCGACGTGACCCTCGGCGCCTTTGGCCGCCAATCGGTCATGGTGCGCGATGGCGTGACCGGCCAGCGCTACCGCGCAGCGCCCTCGGTGCTGGTGCCGGGCTTCAGCCTGGTGGCGGGCGGAGACCTGACGCGCGTCTTCGACAGCGTGCTTCTGCCCTCGAACGGTCCGGCGCCGACCGACACGCGCTCGCGCCTGCGCGCCGGGGTCCATTGGCAGGGCGCCCGCGCCTCGGCCTTCTACGGCCTGACCTGGCTTTCGGAAGAGTTCCAGGGACAGGGCAGCGGCCAGCTCCTGGGCTCCCTGTCGTTCAACCTGCGGTTCTGACGCGACAATCTTCCGGGGGTTGTGGTCAGCCCCCGGTCTCTCGCCACATATTGTGCAAAAGCGAATCACCGGCGATTTTCCGCTGGCAAAAGGTTAATGATTCGTTAATCTGACCTCATAAAAATAAGAGCAGGCAAGACAGGCATGAACACGGGCTCTCAGGGCACGTTCGTCATATCCTGGTCGCAAACGGAAACGGATGGCGTCAAGGCAGCGCCGCTGGACCTTCTGACCCTTGGCGTCACCTGGCGCTGGGGCGGGGAGCCCGTGCGGGTCGATGGCCCCTCCGACATGTTGCGGCTGGAGGGGGCGGAAGGAGCGGCGGATCTGCGCAGGCGGGCCGCGCGGATGGTGCGTCGGCTGATCGGGGCGGCGGTGGCCAAGGGCGCCGCGCCCGAGGCCGAGGAGGACATGGCCGATCAAGGCTTTGCCCTGACCGATGGGCATGAGACCTGGGTCGTGACGCTTCTGACGGTGCCCGATACCGGGGCTCTGCTTCTGATGGTCCTGGGCGAGATGCCGCCACGCGACCGCGATCTTTGGGTGACACAGGTGGCCATCGACCGGGGCCGCGTCAGCGGGGCGCGCGGCGCTCGCGGGGTAATCTGCTTCACCCCCGATACGATGCTGGCGACGCCCGGGGGGCCGCGCCTGATCCAGTCCCTGCGGGCGGGTGACCTGGTCCTGACCCGCGATGCTGGGCCGCAGCCGGTGCTCTGGACCGGCCATCGCCGCATGACCGGGGCGCGGCTCTACGCCATGCCGCACCTGCGCCCGATCCGCATCAAGGCCGAGGCGATGGGCGCAGGCCAGCCGCAGCCTGACCTGGTGGTCTCGCCCCAGCACCGGATCGTGATGCAGGGCCCCGCCGCGCGGGCGCTTTTCAACAGCGACGAGGTCCTGGTGCGCGCCGAGGACCTGGTCAACGACACGACGATCCTTCTGGACCGCAGCCTGCGCGAGGTGACCTATGTCCATGTGCTCCTGGAGGCGCATCAGGTGATCTGGGCCAATGGCGTCTTGACCGAAAGCTTCCACCCCGCCCATGCGGCGCTGGACAGCTTGGACCCGGTCCAGCGCGCGGGGCTGATGGAGATCTTCCCGGGCCTGGCCGCCGATCCGACGGCCTATGGGCCCCATGCCAGGCGCAACCTTTCGGGCTCCGAAGCCGCGATCCTGCGGCATGACCTGGGGATCTAGCTTACCCCCCTGCCTGAAAGGGGGGGAGACGACCGGCAGCCAGTAGGGGGGCAGCCGGATCTCGGGCGCGGCGGCCTCCTCGTCCGCCGCGCCCTTTTCATTCTGGCGCGAATACCCGCCCCTTGTGCTTTCAATTTGGCCCAAATACTCCCTTCCTGTCCGGCCCCACGGCCCTTGTCCTTTCATGCTTGCCGAAATACGCCCTTCTGCCTTCCCCCCGTTGACTCTCCCCCGCCGCCCGCCTATACGCCCCCCAGTCCCGCATTCTGCGGGGCTTTTCATTGGTGTTGGTGGACCCCGCAAGGGGAAGCCTGTCGCCCGGGGAAACCCGGGAAAGGACAACGCCCTTCACTGTCAGAAGGAGATCAGCGATGACCAAACGCACCGCTGCCAAGTACAAGATCGACCGCCGCATGGGCGAAAACATCTGGGGCCGTCCCAAGTCGCCGCTGAACAAGCGCGAATACGGTCCCGGCCAGCACGGCCAGCGCCGCAAGGGCAAGCTTTCCGACTTCGGCACGCAGCTGCGCGCCAAGCAGAAGCTGAAGGGCTATTACGGCGACCTGACCGAAAAGCAGTTCCGCAAGATCTATGCCGACGCCGACCGCTCGCGCGGGGATACCGGCGAGGCCCTGATCGGCTTCCTCGAGCGTCGCCTGGATGCGGTGGTCTACCGCGCCAAGCTGGTGCCGACCGTCTTCGCCGCCCGCCAGTTCGTCAACCACGGCCACGTCACCGTGAACGGCAAGCGCGTCAACATCGCCTCCTACCGTGTCTCGGAAGGCGACGTCATCGCCGTCCGTGAAAAGTCGCGCCAGATGGCCGCGATCACCGAGGCCCTGGCCCTGACCGAGCGCGACGTTCCCGATTACCTGGAAGTCGACACCCAGAAGCTGACGGTCAAGTTCGTCCGCACCCCCGGCCTTTCGGACGTGCCCTATCCGGTCGTCATGGAGCCGAACCTGGTCGTCGAATACTACGCCAAGAACTAAGCCCGATTTGGGGCAGCGGCGGGGTAAACCCGCCCACCCCAAGGTGAAAAAGGCCCGCCAGCCACGGCGGGCCTTTGCATTTCCGTCGCACTTGGCCCAGAAGATGGGTCTCGTGCCCCCTCATGCCGGAAGAGAGAATGTCCGACCCGAAGAAACCCACGATCGAAACCCGCTTCGAGCAGGCGCTCTTTGCCTCGCGCTGGCTCATGGCGCCGATGTATCTTTGCCTTGTCCTCTCGCTGGTCATCCTGACGGTGATCTTCGTGCGCGAGACCGTGGCCATGGTGCCCCATATCCTGGACATGTCGGCCGATGAGAGCATCCTGGCGATCCTGACGCTGATCGACCTGTCGCTGGCGGGGAACCTGATGCTTCTGGTGATCTTCACCGGCTATGAGAACTTCGTCTCGAAGCTGGACATCGAGGATGCCAAGGACCGGCCCGACTGGATGGGCAAGGTCGATTTCTCGGGGCTGAAGCTGAAGCTGATTTCCTCGGTTGTGGCGATCTCGGGGATCCACTTGCTCAAGGTCTTCATGGAGCTGGGCCACGGCGGGGACCATGGCCCCACGCCGGAAACGCTGCAAATGATGGTGATCGTTCACCTGGCCTTCGTGGTCTCGGGCGTGCTCTTGGCGCTGATGGATTACATCTCGGCCAAGACCGCCGCTCACTGAGCCTTTTTGGGCGGCCGGCCCTTGGCCGCCCAGATCGCGTCGCGGTGGCGGCGCAGGACGGTCTGGACATAGGTATAGGCCGCCTGGTCCATGTGGTTGACCTCGCGGATCATCTCGCGCATGGCGGCCGTCACCTCGACCTGGGTGTCCTTGGTGTCGGGGGTCTTGCGCTTGTGTTCGGTCGGCATGAGCCCCTTGTGGCCCATGCAGCCGAAGATCGACGAAAACGAGATCGGATACATCTCCAGAAGGCCAACGAAAGTGAACTCCCTGCCGATGCGCTCGATCAGCTCTTCGGGCGACAGGGCATCGCGCGAGCCGGTCATGAACAGCGTCGTCTTGTTTTGCGACGCGGGCGACTCGACATAGCTTTCCAGCGTCGGGAATTCCTTCATGAACTCCTGGTAGGGCGGGTGCATCGGCGTGCGCTGATAGCGGTAGTCCGAGATGACCCGGGCGACGGGGTCACGCATGAAGGTCACGACGCGGCAATCCGGCCTTGCGGCGCGCAGGGTCTCGTAATGACCCCAGACCACATGCCCCGAGGCCGAGCGGAAGTCCTTCGTCTGCATCTCGGCGACGAAGTCGGCGATCACGCCGCCCATCTGGTCCGTCGTCGACACATCGGTCCTGGTGTAATCGACATGGATGTTGCGATAGGGCCGCATCTTGGAGGCCAGCTCGGAAGAAAACGACGATCCGGCCGTCTTGGGGATATGCATGAAGAACCAGAACGAGTCCTTGGCCGCCTCTTGCGAGATATAGTCACTCAGCGACATGGTTTCGAGGTCGGCGAAGGGCACTTGGAACTTCCTGCATCTGTATATGACAATCCTATCAGCCGTTATTTTGCCCTGCTGTCAAGGGGGCGCCGGGGCCACCCGCCGGGTCGAGTGGTTAACGTTTGCAAAGCGCGGCTTGCGGGGAAAAGCCAATTCCCGCTGGCAAAGCGCCGCCCCCAAGGCTAAAACCCCGGCAGCATTTCGAGGAAGAAGATGAACGACATCCGCCCGCAACCCGGCATCATGGACATCGCGCTGTATGAGGGCGGCAAGGCCTCGGTCGCGGGGGTGACGAATGTCGTCAAACTCTCGTCGAACGAGAACCCTTTCGGCCCCTCGGACCGCGCCAAGGAGGCCTTCTCGCGGTCGGTGCATCAGATCCACCGCTATCCCTCGACCGACCATGCGGGACTGCGGGGCGCGATCGGCGAGGTCCATGGGCTGGACCCCGCAAGGATCATCTGCGGTGTGGGCTCGGACGAGATCATCACCTTCCTGTGCCAGGCCTATGCGGGCCCCAAGGACGAGGTCGTCTTCACCGAACACGGTTTCCTGATGTATCGCATTTCGGCCTTGGCGGTCGGCGCCACCCCGGTCGAAGTGGCCGAGCGGGAGCGGACCACCGATGTCGATGCGATCCTGGCCGCCTGCAACCGGCGCACGAAGCTGGTCTTCATCGCCAATCCGAACAACCCGACCGGCACGATGATCCCGATCTCCGAGATCGAGCGGCTGGCCTCCAAGCTGCCGTCGCAGGCCATTCTCGTCCTGGACGGCGCCTATGCCGAATATGTCGAGGGCTATGACGGCGGGGCAGAGATCGCCACGCGTCGGGAAAACGTCGTCATGACGCGGACCTTCTCCAAGATCTACGGGCTTGGCGGGCTGCGGATCGGTTGGGGTTACGGCCCCAAGGCGATCATCGATGTCTTGAACCGCATCCGGGGGCCGTTCAACCTGTCCAACACCCAGCTCGACGCTGCCGAGGCCGCCGTGCGCGACCAGGATTACGTCCAGCGCTGCCGGGCCGACAATGCCAAGATGCGCCATTGGCTCTCCGAGGCCCTGGCGGGGCTTGGCGTGCCTTCGGATGTTTCGATGGCCAATTTCATCCTCGCCCGCTTTGCCAGCGTGGCCGAGGCCGAGGCCTGCGACCTTTTCCTGCAGGGCCAGGGGCTGATCGTGCGCCGCGTGGCCAGCTACAAGCTGCCGCATTGCCTGCGCATCACGGTCGGGGACGAGGCCTCTTGCCGGCGCGTCGCCCATGCCATCGGCCAGTTCAAGGGGATGAAATGATCTATCAAAAGGTCGCCCTGATCGGCCTTGGGCTGATCGCCTCCTCGATGGCCCATGCGATGAAGGGCCATGTGGGTCAGATCGTGGGCCATGCCAAGTCGCAGGAAACCCGCGACACCGCGCTGGAAATCGGCCTTTGCGACCAGGTCTTTGCCACGGCAGCCGAGGCGGTCGCGGGGGCCGACCTCGTCGTCCTGGCCGTGCCGGTCGGCGCCATGGGCGCGCTTGCCGCCGAAATCGCGCCGCATCTGAAGCCCGGCTGCACCGTCACCGATGTGGGCTCGGTCAAGCAGGCGGTGATTGCCGCCGTGGCCCCCCATCTGCCCGAGGGCGTTGCCTTCATCCCCGGCCACCCGATGGCGGGGACCGAGTATTCCGGGCCGCGCTCGGGCTTTGCCACGCTGTTCGTCAACCGCTGGTGGCTTCTGACCCCGGGTGAGGACGTGGCCCCCAAGGCCATCGAGACCCTGACCGCGCTTCTGGTCGCCATGGGGGCCAAGGTCAACACCATGACGCCGGAACACCATGACCAGGTCCTGGCCGTGGTCTCTCACACCCCGCACCTGATCGCCTATACGATGGTGGGGGTGGCCGATCACGTGGCGCAGGTCTCGAACTCCGAAGTCATCGAGTATTCGGCATCGGGTTTCCGCGACTTCACCCGGATCGCGGCCTCTGATCCCACCATGTGGCGCGACGTGTTCCTGACCAACAAGGACGCGGTGCTGGACATTCTGGGCCGCTTTGCCGAGGAGCTTTTCGTCCTGCAACGTGCCATCCGCATGGGCGACGGCGACCACCTCTTCGACTATTTCACCCGCACCCGCGCCATCCGTCGCGGCATCATCGAGGCCGGCCAGGACACCGCCGCCGCTGATTTCGGCCGCGTCGCGGTGAAGACGTGAGGCTGGCGGCCGCGCTCCTTTGCCTGTTTCCGGGGCTCCTTTGGGCCCAGGACGCGAGCCAGCGCCCGAAGCCGCGCCCCTTCCTGGCCGAAGCTGCCCAGCCCGCGGCAATACAAGACGCCGCGCCCCTCCTGCGTCCGAAGCCCCGGCCCCTGGGACTGGTTCCCGTCGTCGCAGCCGTCCAGGTGGCAGAGGTCGAACGCTTTGGCCCGCGCCCGAGACCCCGGCCCCAGGGCCTCGGCGCGCCCGAGGCCGAGGTGATCCTGGCCGCCGCGCCCCAGCCGGAACCCCAGGTGCAAAAGCCCGGGCGCCAGACGATGAAGGGCGCGGTCTGTGGCCGGGCCGAGATCAAGGGCCGCCAGCTTGCAGCCATGCGATCGACCCGCCGGGGCTGCGGCATTGCCGAGCCGGTCGAGGTGACCTCGATTGCAGGCGTTACCCTTTCGCCCGCGCCGACGATCAACTGCGAGGCCGCCTCGGCGATCTCGGACTGGATCAGCGGCGCCCTGCAACCGGCCTTCAACAACCAGGTGGCGCAACTCCGCGTCGCCGACAGCTATTCCTGCCGCCCCCGCAACAATGTGCGCGGCAACCCGCCCTCGGTCCATGGCAAGGGCGAGGCCATCGACTTCTCCGCCGTCGTCCTGACCAGTGGCAAGGCCGTCGAGGTCAAGTCACGCCTGGATCGGCGCTGGCAAAAGGCCCGCAAGAACGCCTGCGGGATCTTTACCGTCATCCTGGGGCCGGGGTCGGATGGCTACCACGAGACCCATATTCACCTGGACGTCAGCCAGCACGGCGGGCGTCCCTATTGCAGGTAGGCCCCGAGGGCTTGGCGAAACCTTGCCCTATGGCAGATAGGGCGCCCTGACTTGGCAGAATTGCGCCCTATGGCAGATAGGGCGCGGGGCCCAGGGGGATCGGTCCCAGCGACATCTGGCCCCCTTTCATCACCAGCGGCAGGACCAGCTCGGCCGGATCCTCGCCGGCCTGGGCCATGCCCTCCAGCGCGCCCATCAGCCCGCCGCGCATCCCCGGAGCGATCAACCCCAGGCCGATGGCCGCATCGGGCAGGGCCTGCCAACCCTTGATCCGCAGCTCGATCTTCCCATCGGCCTGACCCATCGGGTCCGGGGTCACCATGCCAGAGCCCTCGACCTCCAGGCTCCCCCAACTGATATCCAGCGTCCGCAGGTCATAGGCCTCGAACACCGGCTCCTCCTCCCAGGCCAGGGGAGCGGCCAGCGGCAGGCGGGCGTCGAAGCGCAGATAGGCGATCTTGGGGCCCAGCCCGCCCAGGTCGCTGCCCGCAGGCAGGGTCAGGTCATCGGCCTGCAACCACAGCTTCAAGGCCTGGTCTCCCGTGGCCTGCGCCGCGCCAAAGACCCGCGCGGTCGAGATCGTCCAGCCCTTGTCCGAGCTGACTGTCAGCTCCGGCCATTCCACCCGGATCTCGCGCGGCGGAAAGCCCGTCTCGGGCGCCATGTGCAAGGAAGCCTCGATCTTCGACGTGTCCAGCCGCAGGACCTGGCCCCCCAGCGTCAGCTTCTGCCCGCCGGGCACCACGGCCAGCACATGCCAGGGCTTCCAGGCCATCATCAAGACCTGGCCAAAAGGCGCCTGCCAGTCCCAGCCCGTCCCCGCGAAATGCGGCGCGGTCACGTTCAGGTCAAGCCGCGTCGCAAAGCCCTGGACCGAGAGCCCGCCATGTTCGGCGACGATTCCCTGGGCCTCTTGCGCCGCGAACCAGTCCTCGGCCGCGCCCTTGAGATATTGCGCCGCAAAGAACCAGGCCAGGGCCCAGATCCCCGCAACAGCCAGAACCGCCCGCAGCATCCATTTCATCTCTGGCCCTTTCCGTTTTGGCCTGTTTACAAGGGGCAAAGCGAAAGGGCCAGTTCGATGGAAGCACTTTGGGTCTTTGGCTATGGCTCGCTGATCTGGAACCCGGGCTTTCCGGTGGCCGAGCGGCGGCTGGCGCGGGTCGAAGGCTATCACCGCAGCTTTTGCATGAAGTCGGTGCATTACCGGGGCACGCCCGAGCGTCACGGCCTGGTCCTGGCGCTGGACGCCTTGCCCGGCGCTGTCTGCCATGGGCTCGCGATGCGCGCCGAGCCGGGGCAGGAGGAGGCGGTCCTCGCCTATCTGCGCGACCGCGAATTATCGGGCTCGGGCTACGAGGAGCGCCATCTTCCCCTGCAGACCGATGCCGGAGAGGTCTTGGGCCTGACCTTCGTCATCACCCCCGCGCGGCCCGATTACCTGCGCCTGGCCCTGGAGGCCCAGGCCCGGGTCATCGCCCAGGCCGTGGGCGAGCGCGGCCCCAACCGCGATTACCTTTTCGCCACCGCCGCCCACCTGGCCGAGCTTGGCATCCCCGATCCCGAGATGGAGACCCTCGTCCAGATGGTCCGCGCCTTGTAAACGCTTGGCCTTTTGCGCCGTCCTGCTATTGTTAACGAAAAACAGGGCGGGCCATGACCGAGCAGGCGTCTAAAGCGATCTCTTTCACCCAGCCGGTGCGGCAGATTCTGTCGATGCTTCTGGCCGTGGGGCTGATCGGGGCGGGGATCTGGCTGATCCGGGCCGAGATCCTCAGCATCATCAACGCCAACCCTTTCCTCGATGCCTTCATCATCGGGGTCTTTGCCCTGGGCGTGCTGACCTGCTTCTGGCAGGTCTTCATCTTGATGAAATCCGTCCGCTGGATCGAGAATTTCGCCAACGAGGCGCCCGGCGCCGATGACGCCATCCCGCCGCAGCTTCTGGCGCCCCTGGCGGCCTTGCTGAGAGGCCAGCGCCGCCAGATCACCTCCTCCAACGCCAATTCCATCCTCGATTCGGTCGCCACCCGGATCGACGAGGCGCGCGACATCACGCGCTATCTGACCAACCTGTTGATCTTCCTGGGGCTTCTCGGCACCTTCTATGGTCTTGCCACCACGATCCCCGCCATCGTCGGCACGATCAAGAACCTCGCCCCGCAAGAGGGCGAAACCGGCGTCGCGATCTTTGGCAAGCTCATGGCGGGCTTGCAGGAACAGCTGGGCGGCATGTCGACGGCGTTTTCCTCCTCGCTGATGGGCCTCGCGGGCTCGCTGATCGTGGGGCTTCTGGAGCTTTTCGCCAGCCACGGGCAGAACCGCTTTTACCGCGAGCTGGAGGATTGGCTTTCGACCATCACCCGCCTGGGCTTCGTCAGCGATGGCGAGGGCGACGAACAGGCCATGGTGCCCCAGCTTCTCGACCACATGGCGGGCCAGGTCGAGGTTCTGCAAACCCTCTTCGTCCAGGCCGAAGAGGGGCGTCAGGCCACCGACCAGCGGCTGGAGGAGCTTTCGCTGGCCATCGGCACCATGGGCCGTGACCCCCGCCAGTTGGAGGCCCTTACACGGATCGCCGAGGGCCAGGAGCGCATCCTGGCGGCCCTGGGCGCGCTGGCTGCCCCCGAAGGCGGCCCCGCCTATTCCGATGCCGAAAGCCGGATGCGCCTGCGGTCGATCGACGTGCAACTGCTGCGCATCCTTGAGGAATTGTCAGCCGGCCGCCAGGAGGCCATTGCCGATCTGCGGTCCGAGCTCTCCGCCCTGACCCAGGCCATCAAGAAGGGCCGCTGAGATGGGCCTGTCGCGCCGCCGCCGCGAGGAGCCGAACATCTGGGCGGGCTTCGTCGATGCGGTGACGACGCTTCTCATGGTCATGATGTTTGTCCTCACCATCCTGACCGTCGCGCAATCCGTCCTGCGTGACACGATCAACACCCAGTCCTCCGAGCTTTCGGAACTGAACGCCCAGGTCGCCCAACTGGCCGAGGCCCTGGGCCTTGAACGCACAAAGGCCCAAGACCTGCAAACCCAGGTGGGGTCATTGTCGGCCAGCCTGACCGCCGCCAAGGCCGAGGGCGAAAAGCAGTCGGCGCTCATCGCCACGCTCACAAGCCAGCTGACCGCGAAAGAGGGCGAGCTGACCGCCGCCCAGACCCGCATCGCCAGTTTCGAGGCCCAGGTCGCGAGCCTTCTGGCCGAGGCCCAGGCGCAAAAGGGCCAGATCGGCGCGCTGACGGCCTCGGTCGCCGAGCTGGAGGCCGCGCAGCAAAAGGCCCTGACCGAGCAGGAGGCGCTGAACCTCGCGCTCGCCAAGGCCCGGACCGAGATCGATGCCGGCGCCGAGGCCGCGCGCCTCGCCGCCGCCCGCCGCGAGGCGCTGGAGAAGCTGATCGAAGGCCTCAAGGCCCAGGCATCGGCCAAGGAGGCCGACCTGACCGAGGCCACCGCCGCCCTGACCGAGGCCGAGAAACAGCGCCTGGTCGATGCCGCCGCCGCCCAGGCGCTGCAGGACAAGCTCAAGGGCTCCGAGGCCGAGCTGACCGCCATGACGCTGGCCCTGGAGGAACAGCGCAAGAAGGCCGAAGAGACCCTGACCCTTCTGGCCGCAGCCGAGGCCGCCAAGGCCGAAGCCGAGGCCCTGGCCCGGACCAACGACAAGAGCGCGGCCCTGGCCCAGGCCGAAAAGATCCTGTCGGAGAAAGAGGAACAGATCGCCGAACAGGCCCGCAACGTCGCCCTGTTGAACCAGCAGATGACGGCCTTGCGGGCGCAGCTGGGGGAATTGCAGGGGCTTCTGGACGCCTCCGCCGCCAAGGACGCCGACAACAAGGTCCAGATCGCGGCGCTGGGCTCCAAGCTGAACCAGGCCCTGGCCCAGGTCGCCTCCGAACAAAAGCGCCGCGCTGACCTTGAGGCGGCCGAGGCCGAGCGCCTGCGGACCGAAAACCAGGACTTGGCCAAGTACCGCTCCGAATTCTTCGGCGAGCTCTCCAAGCTTCTGGCCGACAAGCAGGGCGTGCGGGTGGTGGGCGACCGTTTCGTCTTTTCCTCCGAGGTCCTGTTCCAGCCCGGCGCCGCCGACCTTTCGCCCGAGGGCCAGGCCCAGATCGCGCAGGTCGTCCAGACCCTGAACCAGGTGGTGCCGGAAATCCCCCCGACACTGAACTGGATCATTCGCGTCGACGGCCATACCGATGCCACGCCGCTTTCCGGCTCCGGGGAGTTCAAGGACAACTGGCAGCTCTCCCAGGCCCGCGCGCTGGCCGTGGTGCGCTACATGACCGATACCTTGGGCTTCCCGCCCGGCCGCCTCGCCGCCGCAGGCTTCGGCGAGTTCCAACCCGTGGCCCAGGGCGAGACCCCGGATGCCCTGGCGCAGAACCGCCGGATCGAGCTGAAGCTGACCGAGAGGTAACCCGGGGTATACCGTATGCGGCGGTTGCGTCCCATCTATTTTGGGGTTGTGGCGGTTTGATGTGCGGGATCGACCGACGGGTGAGCACGTCCGGGAGTCCCGGATGAGCTTATGAAGAGGGGTAGGCGCTGCTGGCT
>NZ_JAABNR010000005.1 GCF_009925085.1 Stagnihabitans tardus
TCTTGGGAAAGAAGGGCCGAAGCCGGTCCATCTGGGCTTCGGTCAGCCAGAACAAGTTGCTCATAAATCAGGTCTCCTGGCCGACCGTGAATCACGGTCTTAGAGCGTGATCAATGGGTCCTGACCCAAGGGGGCAGCTGGAGACTGCTTCGACGATTTTTTTGTCTTTCGTCAATTGCTGCTTCTGGCCCAAAGAGGGCAATAAAGTGAACGCCCTTCACCCCGCATAGCCCGCCCCCTCCTCGTCCAACAGCGCCTTGATCTCCCGCAAGTGGAACTCCGCAAACCCCGGGTAGGCTTCCCATTCCCGAGCCGTCTTCTCGGCGACCTCATCCGACAGCACCCGCAGGGGGCGGCCGGTCTGCAGGGCCTTGATATAGGTCTCCGCCGCGCGTTCGAAGTAGTAGAGGCGGTTGAAGGTCTCGGCGACCGTCTTCCCGATGATCAGCACGCCGTGGTTGCCCATCACCATGGCGATGACCTTGGGGTCGGAGAGCATCGCGGCGCAACGCGCGCCCTCTTCCTCGAAGGCCATGCCGCCGTAAGACCCGTCCACCACCTGGCGGCCAAAGAACATCGCGGAGTTCTGGTCGATCGGCGGCAGCACGCTATCCGCCAGCGAGGCCAGGACCGTCGCATGGATCGAATGGACATGCATCACGCAGCGCGCATGGGGGAGAGCGCGGTGGATCGAGCCATGCAGGCCCCAGGCGGTGGGGTCGGGGGCATCGGGGCGCTCCATCGTGCCGGGGTCGTTGGCGTCGATCTCCACCAGGGAACTCGCCGTGATCCGCCCGAAATGCCGCCCGTTGGGGTTGATCAGGAAGCGCGAGCCGCTGTCGTTCACGGCCAAACTGAAGTGGTTCGCCACCGCCTCGTGCAGGTTCAGCTTCACGGTCCAGCGGAAGGCGGCGGCCAGGTCCACGCGCTCGGCCCAGTTGGTGATATTCGCCCGCTCGTTCATCTTATCCCCCATAGGGCCAGTGGCCCTCAGCCAGCGCGGCAATCGCCGCCTTGATCCGTTCGAAACTGTCGCGCGCGCGGGTCACAGAGTGGCGCGCGCGCAGATAGCCATGCACCAGGCCCTTTTCGGTGAAACTGACCGCCCTTCCCCCCGCCGCCCTCACCGCCGCCGCATAGGCCTCGGCATCGTCGCAGAGCGGATCACATTCGGCACCGAAGGCCACGGTCGGCGGCAGGCCCTCGAAGGGCCCAAGCAGCGGAGAGACCGAAGGGTCAGGCGCGGGCACTTCGCCGCCATGCCGGATGCCCGCGTAAAACAGCACATCGGCCCGGGTCAGCATCGGCGCATTTGCATGGGAGAGGTAGCTGCCCTTGTCATGGTCTCCGCCCAGGCCCGGATAGATCAGGACCTGGCCCTTCACGGCAACCTGGGCTGCCACGGCGGCACAAAGGTTGCCGCCCGCGCTGTCGCCCGCCAGGACCACATCGCCCAGGCTGCGCACGACCGCCAGGCAGTCGTCAAGCGCGGCGGGGTGGCGGTTCTCCGGTGACAGGCGATAGTCGACCAGAACCACCCGCAGCCCCGTGGCCGCGTTGATCTCGGCGCAGATGTCGTCGTGGCTGTCGAGGCCCCCCACCACGAAGCCGCCGCCGTGCAGATAGACCACGGCCGGCGCGGCGCCCGCGAAATCCCGCACCCTCACGCCCGCGATCACATGATCGAGTGGCCGCTGCGGGTAATCGCGGTGGAAGACCGCGCACATGGCGTCATAGACCCGCCGCTGGCCCGCGATGTCCAGGTCCACCGCATCAGGCGGATAGGCGGCATCGGTGGCGCGGATGAAGGCCCAGGTCTCGGCGTCGATGAGTTTCGCGTAATCCATGCCCGCAGTCTGCCCCAGGCCGCCGCCATCGCGCCAGCCCCTTGCCCCACTTCCGCCCGGATTCTTCGCAAGATTGAATCAAACAGGCCATGCTGGCAGGGAGGCGCCCATGCAACTGATCCACACTTTCCCGCATCCCGGTCTTCTGTCCGGAGCCGGTATCCGTGTGCTTCTGCTGTCCGGTGAGGCCGACCCCATCGCCCGCAAGCTCGAGGCCCTGGGGGCCGAGGTTCAGGCCCGTGACGAGCTTTACACCGCACTGGCCGATATCCTGGACGACCCGCAGGACGCCGGGCTTTTCGTGATGGATTGCGACACGATCGAGGCCGAGGGCGTCGAGGGCGCCCGCAGGGCGCTGCGCATCCTGTCCGAGACGCGGCGCCATATCCCCGTCATCCTGATCTCGCGCGCTTTCCAGCGCCAGAGCTTCCCCGAGGACCGGTTCCAGCCCGTCGAGCTGCGGGCGCCCCTGTCGGCGGTGTCGCTGAAGGTGGGGTTCGAACATGCCCTGCGCGACCGGCTGGATGTGGCCTGCGCCTGACAGGGGGCATGAAAAAAGGCGCGAGGGGCCTCGCGCCTTTTCCCGAAATGTCGTGCGAGCTTACGCCAGCGAGATATTGATCGCCGATTCGCGGCCATCGCGGCCCGACTCGATGTCGAAGACGACCGGCTGGCCGTCCTTCAGCGAGGTCAGACCCGCGCGCTGCAGAGCGGTGATGTGGACGAACACGTCCTTCTTGCCGCCTTCGGGGGCGATGAAGCCGTAGCCTTTGGTTTCATTGAACCATTTCACGGTGCCCTTGGCCATCGTGAGTACTCCTGTCAAAACCCGCCCGCGGAATGCGGCGGCTCGGCTCAGTCAGCTTTTCGAAAGTCGGGCCGACGGGGGCGGACAGGTCGAAGACAACGTAGCAGTCTTCATATGCAAGAATGCGGGGGCCAAATCAAGACCCCCGCTGTTAACCTTAGGCCAAAGCCTTGGCAATCTGGTCTTTCAGCGACAGTCGCTGCTTGCGCAGGCGGGTTTCCTCCTCCTCCGAGATCGTGTCGACCCGGGTTTCCGCGCGGTGAAGCGCGCGGTTCACCTCGTGGTAGCTGTCGGCCAGCTTGCGGAAATGCTCGTCACTCTGGCGCAGGGCATGGATCGCCTCGGCCTTGGCGGGGAATTCGTCGTGCAGCTCGTGGGGGGTGTTGGACATCTTGGTCTCCTTTCGTCCGGACTGTCGCGCCTTGGGCCCTGCGCCGCCTTGACCTGCATCAAGCCCCCCCCTTTGCGCTTTGCCCCCCGTTGCGCTAGACCTGCCGCAAAAGGTGGAACCCGACGTGCCCCGCATCCTCTCCCTGATCCTGGCCCCCTTCGCGCGTCTTCTGGGCAGCGCCCAGGTGAGGTCCACCCTGGGCCGCGTCATCGCGCAGAACGTGCCGCAGCAGAAGTGGACCTATGTCTTCGCGGGCCTGGCCATGGCGGGGGTCGCAGCCGCCACCGCCGCCTCGGCCTGGATCATGCAGGCCTTCTTCGACGCCATCGCCACGCCCTCGGACCGTGCGCAGGTCTGGACCGTCGCCGGGGCCATCGCGCTGATCTTCCTCTGTCGCGGGGTGTTTTCCTACCTGCAGGCCGTGCTTCTGGCCAAGGCGGGCAACCGCGTCGTGGCGGGGATCCAGTCGCGCATCTTCTCCCGGCTGATGGGCCAGGACCACGCCTTCTTCAGCGGCACCGAAAGCTCCGAGATCCTGATGCGGCTGACCCAGGGCGCGACCTCGGCCCGGGCGATGATCGACGCCCTGGCCGTGGGGCTGATCCGCGACCTTCTGACCTTCGTGGGCCTCGCCGCCGTCATGGTCTGGCAGCATGCGACCCTGTCCCTGATGTTCCTGGTGATCGGCCCCCTGGCGGCCATCGGGCTGCGGCTGGTCCTGGCGGGGGTGCGGCGGCTGGCGGGGCAGGAGCTCTCCTCCATCGCCGATGTCTACCGCGTGCTTCAGGAAAGCGCGGCCGGCATCCGCATCATCAAGGCCTTCGCGCTGGAGGACCTGATGTCCGCCCGCATGGACCAGGCCGTCCGCCAGACCGAGGCGCGGCAGAACGCCCGCACCCGCGTGGCCTCCTTGACCGTGCCGATGCTGGACGTGCTGGCGGGCTTCGCCATCGCGGGGATCCTGGTGATCTCGACCACGGCTCTGATCGGTGGAGAGGCGACCTCGCCCGGGCAGCTCATGTCCTTCGTGACGGCGCTGCTGATGGCCTATGACCCGGCGCGGCGGCTGTCACAGACAAGGGTGGCGATCGAGGCCAATATGGTCGGCGTCAACCTGATCTTCGACCTGATGGACCGCCCCCTGGGCCTGGCCGAGGCGCCGGACGCGCAGGCTTTGCCTGGGGCGCCGCTGGAGGTCGCTTTCGACGGCGCGGGCTTTGCCTATGGCGAGAAGGTCGCCGTCCATCCCCTGACCCTGACCTGCGCGGCGGGGCAGACGACGGCCTTCGTGGGCCCCTCGGGCTCGGGGAAATCGACGCTGTTGAACCTGGTTCTGCGGCTGCAAGACCCGACCTCGGGCGCGGTGCGGATCAACGGGCTGGACCTGCGGCAGGCGCAGATGGGCTCCTTGCGGGCGGCGATTGCCTATGTGGGGCAAGAGACCTTCCTCTTCTCCGACACCTTGCGCGAAAACATCCGGCTCGGTCGCCGCGATGCCAGTGATGCCGAGGTCGAGGCGGCGGCAAGGGTCGCCCAGGCCCATGACTTCATCGCGGCCCTGCCCCAGGGCTATGAGACCCCGGTGGGCGAGAACGGCGCCTTCCTGTCGGGCGGGCAAAAGCAGCGGATCGCGATTGCCCGGGCGGTCTTGAAGAACGCGCCGATCCTGGTCCTGGACGAGGCGACCAGTGCCCTGGACAATATCTCGGAACGTGGGGTGCGGGATGGGCTGGCGGCGCTGTCCCAGGGCCGGACGACCATCGTCGTGGCGCATCGCCTGACGACGATCCAGCATGCCGACCGGATTTGCTTCCTCGAGGCCGGGCGCGTGGTCGAGGAGGGGACGTTCGACGACCTCATGGCCCGGGGCGGCAAGTTCCGCGCGCTGCATGATGGGGCTGCGGGGGAAGCGGTGGGTTGACACCCACCCTACCCGGCCTGGCGTAGGGTGGGTGTCAACCCACCGCCCCCTGTGCCGCCCGGTTGTACAGCGCCACCACCCGCCCGACCGCCGCATCCAAAAGCCCCGAGGCCGTCGGTGCGCAAAGCCCCTCGGCCCAGACCGCGCCGAGGTGCTGGCTGACCAGGGTCTCGGGGATGATACGCTCGCCCAGCCGCTGTAGCACCGCCTCCGCCGCCTGGGCCGCAGGGGCTTGCGTCCAGTAATAGCGGATGCGGTCCGAGTAGGAGTAATGCCGCATCAGCCGCTGCTCCTGGGCCGAGCCGGGGTAGTATTTCGCCCAATGCTTCGGATCGGAGAGCATCAGGGCCTCCATCGCCGCCTGGACCCTGGGGGGCTGGCCGTCGAGCTCTGCCGCGATCAGGTCGAGGCCATAAAGCGCCTCCCGCAGGGCAAAGGTCAGCCAGGGGCCGACCTTCAATATCGCGAAACCGTCGGTGACCAGGGCGCGCAGGGCCTCTTCCGACTGGTAATCCGTCGAATGGGCTTCGAAGACCAGGCCGGGCAGGGCCTTCAGGCTTTCCGACAGCGCCCGCGCCTTGTCGGGCGCATAGGGGATGACGTTGGAATTGCCGAACTCCACCCCCGGCTGGACGACCAGTCCGATGACGCGGTCGAAGGCCGAGGCCAGCCCCGCCTTTGCAAAGGCCGCGCGGTGATCCTCCACCGTCTGCGCCGCGGCCTTGGGGTCGGTCACGGCCAGGGTATCGACATGATGCAGCGCGCCGCCGGGGATCGGGACTTCGGTGCCGATCACATAGGCGGCAGCCCCATGTGCCTCGGCCACCTTGGCAAGCCTTGCGGCGCGGGTCGCCGTGACCTCATCGGGCAGCGCCTCGGGCTCGCCCGCGCAACCCATCGAGCAATCGAGGTGGATCTTGGTGAACCCCGCCGCCGCATAGGCCGCGACCATGGCCTCGGCGCGTGCCATGGCGGCCTCGGCGGACAGATGCTTCCACGGGTTCGGCCCGAGGTGATCGCCCCCGAGGATCAGGTCGGCCGTGTCAAAGCCCTCGACCGCCGCGATCCCTTCGACAAAGCGCCGGAAGTCGGTCGGGGTCATGCCGGTATAGCCGCCCTCCTGGTTGACCTGGTTGCAGGTCGCCTCGATCAGGACCGGCCCCCCGCGCCCCAGCCGCAGAGCCGCAGCGATGACACGCGGATGGGCCGAACAGATCGAGGGGATGCCACGGCGATAACGCCCCTGGGCCAGGTCGAGCAAAGCGGGATGAGTCATGGGAACCTCCTGTTTCGATCAGTAACGATCAAGATTGCGATTGACAAGCTTCGTTTCACAGTGAAAACCACGGATATGAAATCTGAACGCGCCGCCCTGATCCGCCGGTATCTGCACGAACACGGCCCCTCTTCGCTGGCGGCCCTGTCGCAGGCGACCGGGGCCTCTTTGCCCACGCTGCGCCGCGACCTGACCGAGATGGAGCGTCAGGGCCTGGTGATCCGCGACCACGGGGGGGCCTCGCTCGCCGAGAGTCACCTCCGCGAGGCCGCCTTCGAGGCGCGCGAAGCCCTCGCCCTGCCGGAAAAGCGCGCCATCGCCGCCGCTGCCCATGCCCTCCTGACCCCCGGGGCCACGGTCTTCCTCGATGCTGGGACCACCGTCCTGCAACTCGCCCGCCGCATCCGGGCCGAACCCCTGGCCCTGTCAGTCTTCACCAATTGCCTGCCCATCGCGCAGACGCTCGCCGAGGCCGAAGGGGTCAAGGTCACGCTCCTCGGCGGCGCCTACCGGCCCGAAAACGCCTCGATCACGGGACCTTTGGCCGAGGCGATGCTGGAGAGCCTCTGGGTGCAGCACCTCTTCCTCGGCTGCGGATCGGTGGCGCCCGACCTGACCCTGACCTCGGCGGACGAGTCCGAGGCGCGGCTGAACGCCCGCATGATCTCGCGCGCCGCCCAAGCCACCCTTCTGGCCGATCCGTCGAAGTTCGGCCCCCGTCTGACCTATGGCTTCGCGCCCCTCGCCGCCGTGCATCGCGTCATCACCACAGAGCTTCCCCCCGACACCGCCGCCGCGATCCAAGCCGCTGGCGCAGCCCTCATCCAGACCCGGAGCCCGTCATGAATGTCACCGAAAAAGTCATCCGCGAACAATTCGCCTTCTGGCAGGGCGCGGCGAGTGCTCCCCTGCCGCAGATCACGCAAAGGACCGTCGTCGTGGTCGGCTGCGGGACCTCCTTCTACCTCGCCCAATCCATCGCGGCGGCCTTCAACGAGGGCGGGCGGCGGGCGATCCCGGTGCCGGGCGCCGAATGGGCGCGGCGGATGGGGACTTACCTCGCCGACCGCAGCGATACCCTGGTGATCGGCCTCTCGCGGTCGGGGACGACGACCGAGACGGTGCAGGCCATCGAGGCCTCGCGTGCGGCGGGCCTGCCGACCCTGGCGATTTCCTGCGAAGAGGGCTCGACCATCCTTCAAGCGGCGGATCGGGCGATCTACCTGCCGACACACAAGGAAGAGGGGATCGTCATGTCGGTCTCGGCCAGCCTGATGCTGATCGCGGGCCTGCGGCTGGCGGGGGTGACGCCTGCGCGGGCGGCAGAGGCTGCGGCGGCGATGGCGGCGGTCGAGGGGGCCGATGACCTCCTGCGCGGCAAGGGGCATTTCGTCTACCTCGGCGCCGGGGCGATGTATGGCGCGGCCAATGAGGGGGGCCTCAAGCTGATGGAGATGTCGATCAGCCTCTCCCAGGCGTTCCACCCGCTGGAATACCGCCACGGGCCGATTTCGCTGATCGACGAGGGCTCGCTGGTCGTGATGCTCTATTCGGCGGAAACGGCGGAGGAAGAGGCCAAGGTGGTCGCCGATGTCCGCGCCAAGGGGGCCAAGGTCATCGGTTTTGGGGGCCCGGGGGATCTGTCGGTGGCCCTGGCCTCCAAGGGGCCCGCGCGGGCGGTCGAGGTTCTGCCCGCGCTGCAGCTCCTGGGCGAGAAGGTGGCGCTGTTGAAGGGTCTCGACACGTCGCAGCCCCGCCACCTGACCAAGGTCGTGACGCTGGTCTGAACAGGGCTTTGGTGGCGCTGCGTAGCCCGGGGTATACCCCGGGTCTGCGGTGGAAACCCGGGGTATACCCCGGGCTACGCGGATTTAGACCGAGTCCTGCGATCCGAACCGCAGCTCTGTGCGGAAGCGCTGCCCCGGCTCCAGCCACACCACCTGGCCATCCCGCATCGCCTGGGCTCGCCCGTCGGGCCGCGCCGTGGCTGGGAGCGCGAAACCCATGGCCTGGAACCCCGGATGCCGCGCCATCCAGCGCACCAGGTGGGGCAGGTCTGCGGGCTTCCAGGCCACGACATCGGCGTGCTTCCCATCGACCTGCCGCGCCTCGGTCCAGCCATCCGCCCCCGCCTTGGGCGCAAGGGTGAGGACCATGTCGCGCACCTCGGCCTCGGCGCCCGGGACGATGCGGTGAAAGCCCGGGTCCTTTTCCACCTGCGCATACCAGGCCAGGGCCGCCGCCGTGTCATGGGCATTGGGCGGGCGGCGGTGGATCGCCCGGTCGTCCTCTTGCGCATCGGTCAGCCGCGCGCCCGGCACGGGGCGGAAGTTCACATGGGCGAGGTAGAAGAAGGGCATCCGGCCCCCGCCGATGTTCTCGACCTCGAGGCTTGCATGAAACAGGCTCTCCCCCTCATGCAGCCGCAGCCTCGGCCGGAAGGCAAAGGCATGCCCGAAGGCGACGCGGTCCAGGGCCTCGCCCGACAGCTCCACATAGCGGCCGACCTGGTCCTGGCCGAAATGCAGCTCGGCGCGGGCATAGGGGATGTTCGGGAGCTCCCCATGCAACGGGTGATCGTCGCCCGGCCCCGGATTTCCCAAAGAGGTCCCGCCGCAATGCAGGAAGAAGCCGCCATAGGTGCGCAGGTAATCGCGGGTCGCCACGGGGGCCGTGAACCCCGTCTCCATCGTCAGCCTGCGGCCCTGAAAGGTCGCGTCCCAGACCTGCTGACCCTGGAACGGCAGGAGGATGACCCGCCCTGCGCCGTTCTCGATCTCCAGCGCCTGCACCCCGGTGGGATAGGTGAAGGCCCTCACCACAATGGCGCCGTTGCGGGCCAGGAGGCGGTCGGTGAAGAGGTCGGGATAAAGCGGGAGCGTCGTCAAGGCGGGCCTCGTCAGGTTTGGTGTCGCGGGGCAGGCTTTCGGGTCCAGTCTGTGGCGCCCTCTCGGCGCCCAATCCTTGGCGTCTAGTCCTCCGGGATATTCTCGCGGAAGATGATGTGCTGGCGGGGCGGGATCGGCGTATAGGCCTCGCCGCGCAGGGCGGCGGTCAGGCAGGCCAGCGCCTCGCGCGCCTCGACCCTTGGGTTCTGGTCGATCACGGCATCCATCGTGCCATCGAGGAGCATCGCCTTGTTGCCCGGAGTCGCCTCATGGCCGATGAGCACGATCTTGCCCGCCAGCCTCCGGTCCTTCAGCGCCTGGCCGATGCCGTAGCTGCCCGCGCCCACGTTGTAGATCGCGGCAAGGTCGGGGTGGCGGTCGATCAGGGCCAGGGTCTCGGCGCGGGCCTTCTCGCGGTCGTCCAGCATTTCGCGCAGCTCGACCACCTGAAGCTCGGGGAAATCCTCGTGCAGCACCTGGCGGAAGCCCATCTCGCGCTCCTGGTGGCCGCGGTAGGACAAGGACCCCGCCATCAGCGCCACCTTGCCCTGACCGCCCAGGAAGCGCCCCAGGACATGGCCCGCCAGCCGCCCGGCCTGGGCATTGTCGGTGCCGATATAGGCGATGCGCGGGGTGCTTTGGATGTCGGAACACAGCGTCACCACCTTGACCCCCGAGGCGCAAAGCCCCCGGATCGCCTCGCGCACCAGGGGATGGTCCAGCGCAATCACCCCCAGCCCATCGACCGTGCCCCTGAGCCCCGCAATCCGGGCGGCAAGGGCAGAGGGATCGAAGCCCTCAAAGGTCTCGACCCGCGTCGCGACGCCTTCCGGGGCCTGGGCCTCGATCTGGGCGCGCAGCATCTGGATGAAGGTATTGGTGCCCTGCGGCAGAAGGAAGGCCAGGCGCAGCGTCGGAGTGGCGCGGTCGATATAGCCCAGCCGCCGGGCCACGGCCAGGACATGGGCGCGGGTATGTTCCTTGACGCCAGGGCGTTCGTTCAGAACCCGGTCCACGGTTGCAGGCGAGACCCCGGCTTCGCGGGAAATGTCGGTCAGGGTGGCGCGCATCGTGTCTCCTCTGCCCTGAGGTAGGGCCAAGGCGCAGGGTTTTCAACAGGCGGTGTGGGTGACCTCAAAATGATTATTTTTCCATCTTTGCCCTTCGGCGCTGTGGTCTGGACTTGGATCAAGCACTTGGATTCCGGCCGATTTCTGCGTCGTGGTGTGTTGGAGCTGCGAAGAATCAGCGGAATCCCTTCATAGTGACGCCAATTCATGCCAATGCAATCATCTTTTTGATGTTAAAGAGTGACGAAAATGATTGACTCATGCCTTGGGCCTCCCGCATAAACCCTCCTCACAGGCTTCGGGAGAAAGCCTTTGGGAGGAACCAATGATCCATCGCATGACCCGGCGCGGCCTGATCAAGGCCAGCGCCAAGGCAGGACTTCTGGGCGCCGGCGCGCTCTTTGCCCCTCGCTTCATCGGCCAAGCCTGGGCGGCAGAGCTCGCCCCCGGCATGATCGGTGGCCCCACGGGCTTTGACGGCGCCGAGACCTATCAATACGGCCCCGACACGCCCGAGGGCCGCGCCATCGAGGGCGCCCGCGCGCTCAAGGCCAAGGGCGTCGACAAGATCGTCGTCGGCCTCTCGGATGGCTCGATCGGCCAGTTGACCCAGCCCTTCCCCGCCGGCGCCCCCTCGATCAAGGAGCTTTGGGAGCGCGAAACCGGCATCACGCTCGAGATCGTGGGCCTGCCGAACGGGCAGGAATTCACCAAGACGATGCAGGATATTTCCACCTCTGCGGGCGGCTTCGACATCTATTCGACCGACTGGAACCGGCTGGGCGACCTCGCCGAGTCCGGCGGTATCGCGAAACTCGACGACTATGTCGCGGCCTACAAGCCCGAGTGGGACGATGCCGAGAATGGCTATGTCGGTGGCGCCCAGGGCGTGGCGCTCTTGAACCAGTATCGCGGCGCGACCTATGGCGTTTCGCTGGACGGCGACTTCCAGACCTGGGTCTACCGCACCGACCTCTTCGGCGATGCGAAAGAGCAGGCCGACTTCAAGGCCAAGACCGGCCGCGACCTGGCCGTGCCCAAGACCTGGGCCGAGCTCGACGAGGTCGCGGCCTTCTTCACCCGGCCCGACAAGGGCATGATCGGCTGTTCCGACCTGCGCAACCAGGGCTGGGGCTATACCAACTGGGTGCAGCGTTTCACCTCGATGGGCAATCCGAACCAGTTCCTCTTTGCCGAGGACGGGACGCCGCTCATCAACTCCGAGGCCGGGATTGCGGCGACCAAGGAATACGTGGCCTCGCTGGCGGTCCATTCGCCGGATGCGATCTCCTGGGGCTGGCCGGAGCAATATGGCTCCTTCGGCCAGGGCAATACGGCGATGACCTGCGCCTTCTCGAACCTGCCGAAGTTCCTGGACAATGCGGGCAACACCGGCAGCGTCGTCACCGGCAAGGTCGGCTCCATGCTGCCCCCGGGGCGCGAGGTCGGCGGCGGCCTCATCCGCCGCTCGGTCCTGTGGTTCTCGCTGACCGGCATGGTCTCCAGCCAGTCGAAGAACCCGGAGGCGGCTTACCTCTTGCTGCAATGGCTGGGCTCGGCGCGGATCTATGCCTGGATGACGGCCAACCCGGGCGGCTATTTCGACCCCTTCCGGCTCTCGGACTTCAAGGACCCGCTGGTCCGCCAGACCTACCACGCCTACCACATGGACGTGGTTCGCGAGACGGTGGCCCGCACGGTCCCCACGATCAACTACGCGGGCGCGACCGCCTATCACAACGCCCTGGACGAGAACCTGATGGCGGCGCTCACGGGCGCCAAGGCCCCGGAACAGGCCATGGCGGATGTGGAAACCGAATGGGCCAAGATCACCCGCCGCACGGGGGAAGAGAAGGTCATCGAGGCGATCAAGGCCAACCGCGCCGGCTGGCCCACCCTGGTCGACCCGGTCTAAGGCGCCCGCGATCCGGGCCCCCATCCGGGCCCTGATCTCGGCCCCGATCCTGGCGCGGTCCCATACGCGCCAGGGTCGCATCCATCTCCTCGACTGGGGGAGGCCCCGTCCTCCCCCCCTTTCCCCGGACACACATGACCCGCGCGATCCTCCGCACCCTGGCCATCCTGGCCGCCCTGGCCGTGACGCTGATCCCGATCCTGTGGATGGTGTCGATGGCCTTCAAACCGCCCTCGGAATGGCAGGCGGCGGGCGAGGCCCTGACCTGGGTCCCCCGCGCGCCGACCCTGGACAATTTCCGCTATCTCTTCGGCCAAGGCGGGTCCGACCTGATCGCCACGCTGGACCGGACGGCGGTCAAGCCGATCCTGTCCTCGCTTCTCTCGGCCTCGGTGGGCACGCTGATCGCCATGACCTGCGGGACCGCCGCCGCCTATGGGCTGAGCCGCTTTGGGTCCGGCGCCAACCTGCCGCTCGCGCTGATCCAGTTGCGGCTCTTCCCGCCCATGGCCGTCATGATCCCGGTCATGATGATGTGGGCCTTCCTGGGCCTGATGGACACCTGGTTCGGCCTGGCCCTGGTCTATGGCATCGTGACCCTGCCCTTCGCCTTCTGGCTGATGAAGACCTTCTTCGACGACATGCCCAAGGAAATCGAGGAGGCAGCCCTGGTCGAGGGCTGCACGCGGTGGCGCGTCTTCACCCGCGTCACCCTGCCGATGATGGCCGCCCCCTTGGCCGCCGCATCGCTCTTCGTCTTCATCCTGAACTGGTCGGACTACCTGATCGCGCTTTTGCTGACCACGCGGGAGTGGGTGACGATCCCGGTCTACATGGCCTCGCTGTCCTCTTCGATGACCGGTCAGCTTTACGGGGCGAAAGCCGCCCTGGGCCTGATCGCCGCCGTCCCCCCCGTGGTGCTGGGCGTCCTGATCCAGAAGCACCTGGTCCGCGGCCTGACCTTCGGAGCGCTGAAGCAATGAAACTCGGTCTCCGCCTTACCCTTCCGGCCCAGGTCCTGGTCCTCTTCATCTCGGTCTTCCCGCTGCTGATGCAGCTTTACATCTCTCTGACCGACTGGTCGCCCCTGTCGGGCGCGCCCTGGCCTCGCGCATGGGAGTTCTGGAACAGCTTCGCCAATTACACCGACATTCCCGGCGACCGCCGCCTCTGGGCCGCCCTGGGCCGCACGCTTCTGGTCATGGTGATCTGCGTGCCGGTGGAGTTCCTCCTGGGCCTCGGGCTTGGGCTTTTGTTCGTCGAGGATTTCCCGGGCAAGAAGCTGGCCTATTCCATCCTGATCATGCCGATGATGGTCGTGCCTGCGGTGGCGGGCTACATGTTCTTCATGCTCTTCCAGTCCGGGGGGCCGGTGAATGACCTGCTCTCGGTCTTCGGCCCGGTCACCATCGCCTGGCTCTCGGACCCCTGGCTGGCCCTCGTCGCCGTCATGGTCGCCGACATCTGGCAATGGACGCCCCTGATGTTCCTGATCCTGCTGGCGGGCCTGGTGGGCGTGCCGCAAGACCAACTCCGCGCCGCCACCCTGCTGGGCGCCAGCCCCTGGCAAAGGTTCCGCACCATCACCCTGCCGCGCATGAAAGTCATCATCACCATCGCCTTGGCCATCCGCGCCATCGAGGCCTTCAAGATCTTCGACACGCTTTACATCATGACCGGCGGAGGCCCCGGCGTCGCCACCGAGACCATCTCTGTCTATTTCTACAAGATCACCACCAATGACCTGATCTGGGGCTATGTCGCGGCGCTCGCGCTCTTCATCCTGGTCTCGCTGTCCATCGCCGCCCAATTCGCGATGAAGAGGATGGCCCGATGACCGCCATCCATCTGCAAGGCCTGACGAAACGCTTCGGCCCCTTCACCGCGCTGCAACCCATGGACCTGGAGATCCGGGATGGCGAGTTCCTGGCGCTCCTTGGCCCCTCGGGCTGCGGGAAGTCCACCACGATGAACATGATCGCGGGGATGGAGAAGCCCACGGGAGGGCGCATCCTGTTCGGCGACCGCGACATGGGCGCCGTCCCGATGGCGCGGAGGGGCGTGGGCTTCGTCTTCCAGAACTACGCGATCTTCACCCATATGACGGTGCGGCAGAACCTGGATTACGGGCTGCGCATGGCCGGGGTGGACCCGGGGCCGCGCACCGCTGCCATGGCCGAGCTTCTGGGCCTGACCGACCTCCTGGACCGGCCGTCGCAGGGCCTTTCGGTCAATATCCTGCAACGCCTGGCCATCGGGCGCTCGGCCATCATGGAGCCCGCGATCTTCCTTTTGGACGAGCCCCTGTCCAACGTCGACGCCGCCTTCCGCGCCGTGATGCGGACCGAGCTGAAATCGCTGCAACGCCAGTTCCGGCAGACCATGGTTTACGTGACCCATGACCAGCTCGAGGCCATGACCATGGCCGACCGCATCGCCGTCATGGATCACGGCGTGTTGCAACAGGTGGGCACCCCGCTTCAGGTCTATAACCGCCCGGCCAATACTTTCGTGGCGCGGTTCCTGGGCGCTCCGGGGATGAACCTCTTGCCGGGGCATGCGGTGCAGTCGGGCAGTGCGGTGCAGGTGGACCTCGGGCCCATCGGTCTGACGCCGCCCCTGCCGGGCCCGGCCTCGGGGCCGGTGACCTATGGCTTCCGCCCCGAAGAGGTCACGCTTGACCCCGCCTCGCCGCTGAAACTGCCTGTCACCCATGTCGAACGGATCGGCGCGCGCTGCATCGTCCACCTTGGCCCCGTGAAGGCCGTCTTCCCGGCGGGGACCGAGATCCCCTCGGGCGTCGTGGGCTTCACCCCCGGCAAACCCTGCCTCTTTGACGCCAAGGGGGGGCGCATCTGATGGCCTCCATCGAATTCCGCAATGTCTGCAAGAGCTTCGGCACTGTGAAGGCCGTGGTCGATGCCAGCTTCAAGGTCGAGGACAACGCCTTCTTCTGCCTCTTTGGGCCGCCGCTCTCGGGCAAGACCACGATCCTGCGGCTGATCCTGGGGCTGGAAACCCCCGACAGCGGCGAGATCCTGATCGACGGCAAGCCCGCCCTTGGCGTGGCCGAGCGCAATGTGGCCATGGTCTTCCAGAACCTCGCGCTCTTCCCCCATATGACCGCGCGCGACAACATCCGCTTTCCCCTGGTCGAACGCCGCCAGCCCGAGGCGCAGATTGCGCCCCGTGTCGCCTCGGTCGCGGAGAAGCTGCACATCACCCATATCCTGCACAAGCACCCCGGCCAGCTTTCGGGCGGGGAGCGTCAGCGGGTGGCCATCGCCCGCGCCCTGGTGCGGGACCCGGCGGCCTATCTGATGGACGACCCGATCTCCGCCCTGGATGCGCGCCTGCGCGAAGAGGCGCGGGTCGAGTTGAAGCGCATCCAGCGCGAGGCCGGGCGGACCCTGGTCTATGTCACCCATGACCAGGAAGAGGCCATGTCGGTCGCCGACCAGATGGCCGTTTTGGACCAGGGCCGGATCGTGCAGATCGGCACGCCTTCGGAGTTGTATGACCGCCCCCAGACGCCCTATGTGGCGCGGCTCCTGGGCTCTCCGCCGATGAACCTCTCGACCTCGGGCGCCTTTGGCCCGGGTCAGGTCGGCATCCGCCCCGAGGACCTGACCGTGACGCAATCTGACACAGGCGCCGCGCTGATCACCGGGGTGGAGCCCTTGGGCGGTTACACCGTCCTGACCCTGGCCCAAGGCCCCGAGACCTTTCGGGCGCTGTTGCGCGGTCAGCCGGAGGTCTCCCCCGGCACCCGCGCGACGCTTTCCGCCACCAAGACCCATCCTTTCACCGCAGACGGCCACCGCCAGACAGGAGCCTGACATGGACTTCCGCCCCGACCCCGAAATCCGCTCGAAATCCCTGCCCATCGGCTGCATCGGCGCAGGCATGATCATGGCCGAATGCCACCTCGCCGCCTATGCCATGGCGGGCTTTCCCGTGGTGGCCATCGCCAGCCGCACGAAGGCCAAGGCGGAAGCAGTCGCCGCGCGTTATGGCATCCCCAAGACCCATGCGACGCCGCAAGACCTGATCGAGGATGCGGGTGTCGCGATCCTGGACATCGCCTACCCGCCCGACCTGCAACCGGCCCTGATCCGGGCGGCGCTGAAGCAGCCCCATATCAAGGCGATCCTGGCGCAGAAGCCGCTGGCCCTGACGCTGGAAGAGGCCCGGGCGCTCCGCGACGAGGCGGCAGCGGCGGGGAAGCTCCTGAGCGTCAACCAGAACATGCGCTATGACCAGTCGATGCGGGTGCTGAAGCAGATCCTTGACGCGGGGATCCTGGGCACCCCGGTCTTCGCCCAGATCGACATGCATGCCATCCCGCATTGGCAGGACTTCCTGAAGGGCTACGACCGCCTGACCCTGTCGAACATGTCGGTCCATCACCTGGACGTCATGCGCTTTCTGTTCGGAGAGCCCGAGAGCATCACGACCCAGACCCGCACCGATCCCCGCACGAGCTTCCCCCACCAGGACGGTATCACGATATCAACTCTGCGCTTCAAGGACGGACTGCTGGCGCTTTCCCTGGAGGATGTCTGGTCCGGCCCGCGTGAGGCAGGCTATCCGGACGACCAGCACATCACCTTCCGGGTGGAGGGGACCCTGGGCGTCGCCAAGGGCTCGATCGGCTGGCCGAATGGCAAGCCCTCGACCCTGAGCTACGCCACCAAGGCCAGTGGCGCATGGATCACGCCCTCCTGGGAGACCCATTGGTTCCCCCATGCCTTCATCGGCGTGATGGAGCAGCTGCAACACGCGGTCGCCACCGGCACCGAACCCGCCCTGACCGTGGCCGACAATGTGAAAACCGTGGCCCTGGTCGAGGCCGGTTACCGCTCCATCGCCCTGAACCGCACCGTTCAACTGTCTGAAATCTAAAGGGAGGCAAACATGTTCCAATCCGGCATCTTCACCGGCTATTTCCCCTATGGTCTGGAGGAATCGGCCCGTCGCATCCGCAGCCACGGCTTCAACACCGTGCAGCTGGACCTGCATTTCAAGGACATCGATTTGGGCTTCGGCCAGATCACCAAGGCCAAGGCCAAACAGGTCCGCGACACGTTCCGAAACCATGACCTGCCGATCTGCTGCATCAGCGGTTACACCAACATCATCCACCCCGACCTCGCCCACCGCAAAGCCAATATGGAGCGGCTGAAGGAGATCATCCGCTGGGCGCGGGAGTTCGGAACGCCTTATGTCATCTCGGAAACCGGCACCTTCAACACCGAATCCGAATGGATGTCGGACCCGAAGAACAAGAGCCAGGAGGGTTTCGACCTCTGCGCCGCTGCCATCAAGGAGCTGTCCCAGGTGGCCTATGACCACGGCGCGCAGTTCCTCTTGGAGACCTATGTGAACAACGTCGTGGGCAGCGTCGAAGAGACGGTGAAGATGTTCGCCGCCGTCGATCACCCGGGGCTTGGCCTCTTGATGGACCCGACCAACTACTTCGAGGACCACAATATCGACAACATGGACGGGGTCTTGAACCAGGTCTTCGACACGCTCTCCGACAAGATCAAGATCGCCCATGCCAAGGACGTGGCCCGGGCCAAGGATACCACCGAAAAGCACGCCGATATCGGCGATGACGACGCGCTCGCCTCGCATACCTTCCGGGGCGTGGGTGCCATTGCGCTCGATGCGCCGGGGATGGGGGTCTTGAACTATGACCTCTATCTTCAGCGGCTGGCGCAGAAGCACCCGAATATCCCGATCATCGTGGAACACCTGGACGAGGCCGATGTGCCCCGGTCCAAGAAATTCCTTGAAGACAAGATGCGCGCGAACGGATTGTAATGGCGAAAGGCGCGCCCGGAGGAGGGCGCGCCACTTCGGAGGAATGATGCCCAAGCTTTACGGAGAAACCCTGTCGCGGCTGGATTTGGCGCGCATGTCCGGCGACGCCCGCGCCTTTGGCGGCGTCCGGCTGATGACGCTCGGCGATGGGCTGGAGCGCGGCATCCGCCTGCTGGAGTTCCGCGCCGGGTCCTTGCGGTTCACGGTGGCCGTCGACCGTGCCATGGATATCCTGGAGCTGGAATGGCAGGGCGTGCCCTTGCACTGGTCGGGGCCCTCGGGCCTCCGCTCGGCCAGCCTGCATGAATATGAAGGCGAGGGCGGGTTTTCCTGGGGCCGCAGCTTTACGGGCCTCCTGGTGACCTGCGGGCTGGACCACACTTTGGGCCCGGCGGAAGTTCCGGCCAGCAATTACAACTATCCCGGGGTCAAGACGATCCGCCACGGGCTCCATGGCCGCGTCTCCACGATCCCCGCCCGCCTGACCGGCTATGGCGAGCGTTGGGAGGGCGACCGCTGCATCCTTTGGGCGGAAGGCGAGATCCGCCAGGCCGCGACCTTTGGCGAGAACCTGACGCTGTATCGCCGCATCGAATGCGACCTGGGTTCCCAAGAGATCCGGCTGTCAGATCGGGTCGTCAACACCGGCTTTCTGAACACGCCGCATATGTTCTTCTACCACGTCAACCTCGGAGCCCCCCTCTTGGCCGAGGGCGCCCGCTACCTCGCCCCCATCACCGACACGCCTTGGGCCGCCCATGAGGCCCGCTACCGCGACCAGGGCGTCGGCTATCAGACCATCCCCGCCCCGCAGCGCCACTTCTCCGAACAGGTCTGGCAGCACGAGACCAAAGCCGACCCCCAGGGCGAGACCCATGTGGCCCTGGTCAACCCGCGCCTCGGCCTCGGCTTCATGGTGACGACGCGCAAGGATCAGCTCCCCTGCCTTTACGAATGGCAGCACTTCCAGGAGGGCGGCTATGCTTTGGGGATCGAGCCCTCGACCCATCATGTGCTGGGCGACACTGCCGCGCGGGACCGCGGCGAGATGATCTGGCTCGGCCCCCAGGAAGAGCGCCGCTACGACAGCCGCTTTACCGTCCTGACCGACCTTGGCGCGGCGGAGGCCCGCATCCGCGCCATCCATCCCCAACCGCAAGATGATTACCCGCAGCCCTCGGGCCACTTCCGCCCCCTGACGGGCCGCCCGCAGAAAGAGTAAGCCATGCCCCTGGATCAAACCGTCACCCAACGCGATTACACGCTGACCGGGCCCTCTTCCGAGAGGGCGCGCGAGCTCGGCCTGGCCTCGGCCGAATGGTATCACTCCGACATCCCCCGCAAGGTGATGAAGGAGCTTATGGCGCGGAAAGACGGCCCCGCGATCCGCGATACGGTGATCTGGGTGGTCGCCCATGTGCTGACGGCCTGGGGAGGCATCCACTTCTGGGGGACCTGGGCCTGCGTGCCCTTCTGGATCGCTTACGGCGTGCTGTATGGCTCGGCTTGCGACTCGCGCTGGCATGAATGCGGCCATGGCACTGCGTTTCGGACGGCCTGGATGAACGATGTGGTCTACCACATCGCCAGCTTCCAGGTGATGCGCAATCCCGTGTCGTGGCGCTGGAGCCATGCCCGCCACCATACCGACACGATCATCGTGGGCCGCGACCCCGAAATCGGCTGGATGCACCCGGTCTCGCTCTTCATGAAGCTCCTCAGCTTCACCTCGATCATCGATGCCTGGGTCTCGTTGAAGATCCTCGCCCGCAACGCCATGGGCAATTTCACCACCGATGAGCGTGATTACATCCCGGCGTCCGAGCTGCCCAAGGCCGTTCTTGCCGCAAGGGTCCATATGGCGATCTATGCGGCGACGGTGCTCGCCGCCGTCGCCTGGCAAAGCTTCATACCCTTCATGCTCATCGGCCTGCCGAGGCTCTACGGCTGCTGGCACATGTATATGACCGGCCTCATCCAGCATGGCGGCCTCGCCGAAGACGTGCTGGACCACCGCCTGAACTCCCGCACCGCCTATATGAACCCCGTCAGCCGCTGGATTTACTGGAACATGAATTACCATGTCGAACACCACATGTTCCCCATGGTGCCCTATCACGCGCTCCCGCGCCTGCATGAGCTGGTGAAGGCGGATTACCCCGCGCCTTGCCCCTCGATCTGGGCCGCCTATGCCGAGATGATCCCCGCCGTGATCCGCCAGCGCCACGAGCGCGGCTATTTCCTGAAAAAGACCCTGCCGCCGACCGCCCGCCCCTACCGCGAGGACCTGCAGCCCCCCGCCCCCACCCGAGAGGAGATGCGCTGATGTGGGTTACCGCCTGCGCCCTTGACGATATCGACACCGAAGACCTGGTCCGCTGGGATCATGACGGCCGGACCTTTGCGATCTACCGCGACACCAAGGGCGCGGTCTTTGCCACCGACGGGCTTTGCACGCATGAAAACGTGCATCTCTGCGACGGTCTGGTGATCGGCGACCAGGTCGAATGCCCGAAACACAACGGCCGCTTCGACTATAAAACCGGAGAGGCCAAGCGCCTGCCCTGCACGGCGCGGCTGAAGACCTGGGCCACGCGCGTCGTGGATGGGAACGTGGAGATCGACCTATGAGAAAGCGCCCGACCGTCGCCGACCTCCGCGCGCTGAAGGGGAAGAAGCAGCTGACCATGCTGCGCATCTTCACCGTGGAGGAAGCCGCCGCCGCCGAGGAGGCCGGGATCGATGTGGCCTCGGTGCCGCCCTCGCTGATCCGGCATCCCGATTTCCGCCAGGCGGCTCCGGGGATCTTCGCCATGACCGGGGTGGATCACCGCGAGATGGGAAGCCGCGAGGATTACCTGCGGCTCTCCTGCGAGATGCTGATGAAAGGCGCCGATGCGATGTATTGCTCGGCCAGCCTGGAGACGGTGAGCTATCTCGCCCGGGAGCATATCCCGATCGTGGGCCATGTGGGCCTCGTGCCCTCGCGCGCGACCTGGACCGGGGGCTTCAAGGCGGTGGGCAAGACGGCGGAGCAGGCCCTGGCGCTGCTGCGCGAATGCCAGGCCTACGAAGATGCCGGCGCCTTTGCGGTCGAGATCGAGGTCGTGCCGGAGGAAGTGGCCTCCGAGATCAGCCGCCGGATGAAGAAGCTGCTTCTTTGGTCGATGGGGGCCGGGGCGGGCTGCGATGTGCAGTATCTTTTCGCCATGGATATCCTGGGTGAGCACAAGGACCACATGCCGCGCCACTCCAAGGTCTATCGCAACTTCGCCGCCGAATATGACCGGCTTCAGCGCGAGCGCGTGGCGGCCTTTGCCGAGTTCAAGGCCGATGTCGACGAGGGGCGCTTCCCCGAGGAGCGCTACCTGGTGAAGATGGACCCAGGCGAGCTGGCGAAGTTCAAGGCGGCGCTCTGAGAGAAGAAAGCTGGCCCAAGCACATCACCTCACGCCACCCCCAGGTTGCGGTTCAGCGCATTGGTCAGGTGGCGGGCCATGGCGGCCTCGGCCTGGGTCTCGTCGCGGATCAGGCAGGCGGCGATGACCTCGCGGTGTTCGCCCACCGACACCAGGGCGGCCCTTGGATAGACCGCCGCCTTGACCCTGATGATCCGCGCCATCAGTTGCAGGCGGCGGTAAGATGCGTCCACCAACTCGTTGCCAAGGGCCGCGATGATCGTGGAATGGAAGGCGCCTTCCAGCTGCGAAAGCCTTGGCCCCACATCGGCATTGGGATCGGCGGCGGCAAAGCCCTCGGCGGCGGTGTCATGCAGCGCCATCATGTCGCGCAGGACGGGCTCCGGCGCGGTCATGGCAAAGGCGCGGGCGGCGGGACGCTCCAGCATGGCGCGGAACTGGTAAGTCTGGCGCACCAGGTCGGTTGATCGTCCAATGACCTGGATCCCGCTGCGAGGATGAACCGTGACGATGCCATCGGCCTCGAGCAGTTTCAGCGCGTCGCGCACCGGGCCCAGGGGCACTCCGGTCACCGCGATCAGCGCGCCTTGCGTCAGACGCGCGCCCATCGCAAGGCGGGCGTCGAACAGCGCCTCGAGGATGCGCTGATAGGCAAGGTCGGAGAGGAGGGGCGTGTCGTGTTTCATGACCTAAGGGTAACGGGAGGCTTGTGCGGCGGCAATAGATGTGATTGGCTATCTGATAAATCAGATAGCCAGCCTGAGTCGATCAAATGCACCCCTGCGCCATCAAGGACTTTACCCTGACGCGGTTCCAGTTTCGCCGCGATCGGGTCATCGGCGATGCCCAGGTGAAGTTCGACACGTTCAACGCCCTGGCCCTGGAGCTTTCGGATGGCGCGGGCCATACCGGTCTGGGTTTTGCGCATTCCATGTGGGACGCGATGCCCTCCTTGGCCGCGCTGACCCAGACCTTCACGACCCATCTCTGGCCCGGGCTTGACGGAAAGCAGCCCGGCGCCCTGATCCACCGGATCGAGCGACCCCGGGGCGGCAATCAGCGTGACACGACTTACGGCTTCGCAGAGGCTTTGCAGATCGCGCTTTGGGACCTCGCCGCGCAGCAGGCGGGGCTGCCCCTGTCGGATTACCTCGGCGGCAGTCGCAGGACATCGCCCGTCTATGCCTCGGGGCTGGACTATCACATGACGGATGCCGAGTTCAGCGCCTTTTTCACCCGCGCGGCGGACCTCGGCTTCACCGCCTTCAAGATCAAGGTCGGCCCGGATGCGGCTTGGAACCTGCACCGTCTCGACCTCCTCCGCCAGGCCGTCGGACCACAGGCCGGCGTCATGGTGGACGCCAACGAGACCTGGAGCGCCAAGGAGGCCTCTGCGCAGCTCCACCTCTTTCACCGCGCGGGTCATCACCTGGTCTGGGCCGAAGACCCGATCCTGCGGACCGATTTCGACGGGTTGAAGGCGCTGTCGGCCGCCTGCCCCTGGACGCAGATCAACGCGGGCGAATATCTCGACGCCCCCGGTCGCGCGCGGCTGTTGATGGCGCGGGCCACCGATATCATCAATGTCCATGGCCGCATCACCGAGGTCATGCACACCGGCTGGCTGGCCGCCGAACTGGGCATCCCGGTCGCGCTGGGCAACACCAACCTGGAAATCGGCGTCCATACCGCCTGCGCCTTGCCGGAAGTGCCCTGGCTGGAATACTCCTTCCAGAATTACGACCACCTGGTCGAAGAGCCCTTCCGCATCCATGCCGGCGAGATCCATGTGCCCGACCGCCCCGGTCTTGGCCTGACGCTCTCGCAGGCCGCAAGGACCACCTGGTCGGCCCCCGAGCCACTGCAAGAGCTGCAAACCGGACCTGATTGCCAATTGTTTCAACCCCGGGCCTGACCGGGACGGGAGGAGGACCCCATGAAGTATCTGCTTGGAACCGCGCTGGCCCTGATGACCTCTGCCGCCATGGCACAGGAGCTGACCGTCTGGGACTGGAAGTCCGGCGACCCGGCTGCGGCGAGCTATATCGAGGCGGCCAAGACCGCTTTCGAGGCCGCCCATCCCGGGGTGACGGTGAATTTCGTCATGCAGCCGAATGACCAGTATTACACTTTGCTGGGCACGGCCCTGTCCTCGGGCGCGGGGCCCGATGTCTTCCTGATGAACGGTGGCGCCCAGGCCAAGGCGCGCTTCGATGCGTTGACCGATCTTTCGGCGGAGGCCAAGGGCCTGGCGGGCTTGGCCGAGTTCTCGGATGGCGCCACGGTCCATGCCCTGCCGATCACGATCCAGGGCTTCGTCGTCTATTACAACAAGACGCTTTACGCCGATGCTGGCCTTGACCCCGAAAAGCCGCCCACCACCTGGGAGGAGCTGAAAGCCGCCTGCGAGGCGATCAAGGCCAAGGGCTCTGCCCCCTGTTTCGCCATGGGCAACAAGGAGGGCTATGGGGCGGAGTTCTTCGTCTCGGCCCTGGCGGCCTCGATGCTGACCGCCGAGGAACAGGCGGCCTTCGCGGAAGGCAAGCTCGCCTGGTCCTCGCCCAAGATGAAGGCGATCCTGCAGGCCTTTGTCGATACGCAGACCTGGGGCTGGTATGGCGAGGGCGCCAATTCCACCGCCAAGTTCATGGATGAATACGAGATGTTCATGCGGGGAGAGGGCGCCAATACGATCGGGTTGCTCTCGGACGTGGCCCATTGGAAGCAGTTCGGCGAGATGATGGGGCCCGAGACCATCGGCGCTTTCCGTCACCCGGCCCCGGATGCGGTGACTTTGGCCGCCGATGGCGGGCCAATGCTGCCCCTGGCGGGGGGGATCGGCTATGGCGTCAACAAGGCGGGGGCGCATGTCGATCTGGCGACTGACCTGGTGAAGACGCTGGCCGATGCCGGGCCCATCGCGGTCTTCACCAAGGATGCCGGGATCCTGCCGGCCAATCCGGCGGTGGATACTTCGGGGCTTTCTTCGCCCACGCTGACCACGATCCTGCCCTGGACCCTGGGCGCCGCGCCCATGGCCCATGCCAATGCCTCGGCGGCGGAGCTCGAGGCGCTGCACCAGCAAAGCCAGCTCCTCCTGAACGGCGAAACCACGGTTGACGCGGCCGCCGCCGCGTTGGACGAGGTCCAGGCCAAGGCGCATTGATGGAGAGCCGGACCGCCTGGGCCTTTCTGGCGCCCTCGCTTGTGCTGATCGCCCTTTTCCGCATCGCCCCCCTCATCTGGGGGGCGCAGCTTTCGTTGACCGATGCGCGGGGCATCACGCCGGGGGACTATGTCGGCCTCGCGAACTACCGCGAGCTGGCCAGCGACCCGGCCTTCCAGGATTCGATGTCCAACACGATCCTTCTGATTGCCACCCTGCCGGTCTGGGTCTGCTTTCCGCTCCTCCTGGCCATACTGATCCACCAGGGCGTGCCGGGGGGGCGGTTCTACCGCGCCACCTATTTCCTGCCCGCGATCCTGTCCTCGGTCATCGTGGGGTCGATCTTCAACACGCTTCTGCGCCGGGATGGCGCGGTCAACGCTTTGCTGAAACTGGCGGGCATCGCGCCGGTCGATTGGCTGGGCAGCTCCTCGACCGCGCTGATCTCCTTGATCGTGGTGCAGCTTTGGGCGACATTTGGCATGTCGCTGCTCATCTTCCTCGCGGGGCTTTCGACCGTGCCGCAAGACATGATCGAGGCGGCGACCTTGGACGGCGCGAAACTCCGCCACATGATCTGGCATATCATCATCCCGACCCTGCGGCCGATCATCGAGTTCGTCGCCGTCGTCACCACCATCGGCATCCTGACCTCGATGTTCGGGCTGATCTATGTGCTGACGGCGGGGGGGCCGGGGACATCCACCACGCTGCCCGAGTTCCTGATCTGGCTGGAGCTGGGGAAGCTCAACCGTCCCGGCTATGCGGCGGCGATTTCCATGGTGCTGTTTGCGCTGATGGCGGGGCTGGCCTGGGCGCAGATCCGCATCATGCAGAGGAATGCCGATGTTTAAGCGGCTTTTGTCCCTCCCCATGGCGGTGATCGCCTTCACCTGCCTTTACCCTTTGTTCTTCACGCTGAACAACGCATTGAAGACGAACAAGGAATATATCCTCGACCGCTTTGGCCTGGTGTCGAGCCCGACCTTCGAGAACTTCGTCCAGGCCTGGACCCGGTCACGGCTGAGCGAATATTTCCTGAACTCGGTCACCGCCACGGTCGGGGCCTGCCTGCTCTTGATCCTCCTGTCCTCGATGGCGGGCTTTGCCCTGGCGATCCTGCGCTTTCCGCTGAGGAGGCTGGTCTTCATCGCGATCCTGGCCAGCCTGATGATCCCGGTGCAGGTCGTGCTGGTGCCGTTTTACAAGACGATCATCGCCTTTGGGCTGCTCAATACGCGGCTGGGCCTGATCCTGAGTTACACCGCGTTCTTCCTGCCGTTTTCGATCTACCTGATGACCTCCTTCTACGCCGGGCTGCCGCGAGAGCTGACCGAGGCCGCCCGGATCGACGGCTGTTCCTACCCCCAGATCTGGTGGCATGTGATCTTCCCGCTGGGCAAGCCCGCGATGATCACCCTGGGGATCCTGAACGCGCTCTACTGCTGGAACGACGTGCTGATCTCGCTTCTGGTCTTGCAGAACGAACGCACGCTGATGGTGGGCATTGCCGCCCTGCGGGGCGAATACACCACCAACGTGCCCTTGCTATGCGCGGGCATTGTGCTGGCCGCCCTGCCCATCGTGGCGCTTTACCTGATCTTCCAGCGCCAGATCGTGAACGGCATCGCGACCGGAGCCGTCAAGGGCTGATCACCACACCGTCAGCCCGCCATCGACCGCCAATATCGCCCCGGTGATCAAGCTGGCGGCAGGCGAGGCCAGGAACAGCACCGCCGCCGCGACCTCGTCCGCCTTGCCCATCCGGCCCAGAGGCGTATCGGCGATCCAGACCGGGATGCGCTCTTGGTTCTCGGGAACGGCCAGAACCATGGGCGTCTCGATATAGGTCGGCGCAACGGCGTTGACGCGGATGCCATGCGGCGCCCATTCGGCGGCCAGGTTGCGCGTCAGGTGATGCACGGCGGCCTTGGAGGTGTTGTAGGCCGTCTGCGCCTGGGGCCGGTTGACGATGGTCCCCGACATCGACCCGATGTTGACGATCACCCCCCGTTTGGCCGCAATCATCGCCCGGCCAAAGGCGCGGGCGCACCAGAAGACGCCGCCCACATTCACCTCCATCATCAGCCGCCATTCCGCGTCGGTCAGGTTCTCCGCCGAGGTCCCATTCCGCCCCACGCCCGCGTTGTTGATCAGCACCGAGGGCGCCCAATCCTGAAGCTCTGCCGCGCAGGCGTCCATCCGCGCCGGGTCGGTCACATCGCCCTGGATCGCGCGCGCCTGGAACCCCTTGGCGCGGAGCCCCTCTGCCGCCGCCTCGGCCTCCTCGAGCCGGGGCTCCAGGATCACCAGCCGCGCCCCCGCCTCGCCCAGGGCCTCGGCGCAGGCGAGGCCGATGCCCCGCCCGCCGCCGGTGATCAGGGCCGTCTCTCCGGCCAGTCGAAAGCGCTCCAGGTACATCAGATGTCGAAGGCTGCGGGGAGGATGATCACGTCGCGGATCGTGACCGTCCGGGGCCGCGAGAGCATGAAGACGGCCGCCGCGCCGATCTCTTCGGCACCCAGGAGCGCACCGTCGGCCTTGGCCTTGGCCAGGCGCTCGGGCAGCCAGTCCTTCAGCAGCGCGGTCTCCACCGGGCCGGGGGAGAGCTCGCCCACGCGGATGCCGTGCTTCAGGGCCTGGCGGCGGACGGCGTTCACGAAGGCGGTGACGGCGTGTTTGGAGGCGGTGTAGATCGGCTCCCAGACCACCGGCGTATGGCCCGCGACGGAGGAGGTCGCGAGGATATCCCCCGTGCCGCGTTCGATCATATGGGGCAGGACGCGGTGGATGCAGCGGAAGACCGCGTTGATGTTGAGGTAAAGCATCCGGTCCCAGGCATCGGCGTCGCCTGTCCAGGCCTCACCCGCGATATAGGCGCCGGCATTGGCGTGGAAGACGTCGAGGTGGGGGACCAGCTTCAGGATGCCGGGCAGGATCTGGTCGATCGAGGCCGGGTCCAAAAGGTCGGCCTGAAGCGCCAGGGCCTTGGGGCCAAGCTCGGCGCAGATGCGGGCCATGGCTTCGGCGTCGCGGTCGATCAGGACGACGGTCGCGCCCTCGGCCCAATAGGCCTTGACGCAGGCCAGCCCGATCCCCGAGGCGGCGCCGGTGATGGCGATGGTCTTGTCTTTCAACAACATGGTCAGATCCTTGCAGCGATGAATTGGTTCAGGTCTTGCAGCGTGCCTGCGCCCTCCATCGGGCCCAGCACGGTGACATTGCGGGCGCCCGCAGCCGCCGCCAGTCGCAGCGGCTCGGCCAGGCCCAGGCGGCGGGCGGTCAGATAGGCGGCGCCGAAGCAGTCGCCCGCCCCGGTCGGGTCGATCTCGGTGACGGCGAAGGCCGCTTGGTCGAGGCGCCCCTCGCGGGTGAAGAGCGTGGCGCCCTGGTCGCCCCGTTTCAGCACGATCTCGGGGACCTTTTGCAGCAAGGCCGCGACGGCCTCGGCCTCTGTTGCATCGGGGAGGCCAGCGGCCAGTTGCAGCTCGGGCCCCGAGGGGAGCAGAAGGTCGCATTGCGCCACGACCTGGGCGAGGCGGGCCGAGGTCTCGGGCGTCATCAGCTCTTTCCTCAGGTTGGGGTCCAAGGAGACGCTGCCGCCGCGCGACTTCACCGCCGGGATGGCCTTGGCCAGCACGGCCCAAAGATGGGGGATGGCAAAGGCCGAGCCCATGACATGCAGATGCCCCGCGCGGGCGACCAGGGCGCGCGCCTCGGGTGTCATGGCGATCTGCCCCGCCGCCGATTTCGCGATGTTGAAGACGAAGTCGCGCCCTCCGTCCGGGCGATAGCGGACAAAGGCCGTGCCGGTGGGCAGGTCGGGCGAGATCGCCACGGCCGAGACATCGGCACCATCCGCGCGCAGGCGATCGGTGTTCAGCCGCCCGAAGTCGTCGTCTCCGACGCAACCCACGATGCCCGCCTGGCCGCCCAGCCTGGCGCATTGCGAGATGAAGATGGCGGGCGCGCCGCTGGGAAAGGGGCCGCGCAGGTCCAGGGCCTCGGTAAAACCATGGCCGGGCAGGGTGGCCATGATCTCGACGAGGATCTCGCCGAAGGTGATCGTCGGGCCTAGAGAGTCAGGGGAAAGCATCGGGCCGGATCCAGGATAGCGCCTTGCGGCATCAGGTGAGGGGTCCGGCAACCCCATGATTCGACGTCAGGTTAGCCGGATTTGTCGCGCCGCGCAACATACCCTTCGTCAATTCGCCGCATCCGCTCCCGAGAGGGCGCGTTGATGCATCATGGCCGCCGCGCCAAAGGCCGCGCCGAAGGTGCTGTCGGGGGCAAGCTCGATGGGCGGCAGGGTAAAGCTCTGTGTCTGCGCGGTCAGCCGATGCACCTGCACCCGCGCCGCCACCAGCGGGTAAAGTGCCGCCACCGAGCCGCCGAGGATCACCCGGTCGGCATCGATGATCCGGCAGGTCTGGGTCAGGGCAAAGGCCAGGGTCTGGGCCCAGTCCTCGGCGATCAGCACGGCACGGGGTTCGCGTTCGGCCACTGCAGAGAGGAAGCTTGCGAGCGGTGCGCCATAGTCGGCCAGGAGGCGCCCCAGCCCCAGGCGCTCCTCGATCACGGGGCCGCCGGGGCCCATCTGCATGTGGCCGATCTCTCCAGCCAGGCCCCCGCCGCCGCGAAAGAGCCGCCCGTCGATCAGGATGCCGCCGCCGACCCCGGTCTCCATGTTGATCAGAAGCGTGACCCCGGGGGCCGAGAGCCTGCGCCCCCAGGTCACCCCCAGCGCCAGGGCATTGGCGTCGTTCTCGGCGCGCAGCGGAAGCCCCGGGGGCAGGTCGCCGACCTCGCGCGCAAGGGCCGCCAGGTCCAGGTCGCGCCAGCCCAAAAGCGGCGCAAGGCGCAGCCCCCCCGCCCGGTCCATCTGCGCCGGAACCGCGATGCCAATCCCTGCCAGCCGCCTCGGCCGCCCTGCCATTTGCAGCGCATGGGCCAGGGCCAGGCTGACCGAGGCCGTGGCGCCGTCGAAGGCCCGAGTCTCGGTGCGCAGCACCCGGGCCGAGAGGTCCAGCTCGACGACGGAAAGATGTTCGACCCCCAGTTCCAGCCCCAGGAAACTCATGGAATCGGGGATCAGGTCCAGGAGGATCCCGGGCCGCCCCGGCCCCGGTGCGGGGGCGCTGGCGGCGGTCTCGCGGACCAGGCCCTGGTCGATCAGGCTGGCGATGATATGGCCCGAGGAGGAGCGGTTGAGCCCCATGACTCGCGCCATATCGGCCCGCGTCATCCGCCCCTGTTCATAAAGCGCGCGCAGGGCGGCCTTTTCGCTGGGCAGATCGGGAAGGCGGGGCGGGCTGTGCATCGCGGCAGAATCGGCGTCCGGCGGCCTTTGGTCAAGGGCGCGCATTGGTCTGGCGCCGTCGCAGGGCCTCGGTCCGTTTCAGGTCGATGAAGGCTTTCGCATGGGCGGCCAGGGGCACGCTGTCCGTCCAGGTGTCGCGCCAGATCGCGCAGGCCAGCGACAGGCTCTCATCCACCACGGCGCCCGAGAAGCTCTCAAACGTCATGTCGCGGGCATAGCCGATGTCCAGGAGCGCATCGAACTGGGCGGCAAAGTCGATGACACCGTCGCCCAGGTAGCCCCGGTTCGATTCGCCGATGTGGAAATAGCCCAGGCGGTCGCCGGCCAGGCGGATCGCGGCCGCCGGATTGGCCTCTTCGATGTTCATGTGGAAGGTGTCGAGATGCAGCCGCACATCGTCGCGGCCCACCAGGTCGAGGTATTCCAGCCCCTGGGCCGTGGTGTTCAACAGGTTGGTCTCGAAGCGGTTGACGACCTCCAGCACGATTTCCACCCCGGCCGCCTTGGCCTTTTCGGCGGTCTTGGCGATGACCTCGGCGGAAGTCTTGCGGCCATCCGCCGAGGGCAGGGCGTTGTATTTCGTATGGGCCGAATAGAGGATCCCGCCCAACCGGACGCCCCCGATATCGCGCACCGCCGCTACGGCCGAGGCCAAAAGCGCCTCTCCGGCGGCGACCTTGTCGCGGTCGGTCGAGGAGATATCGGCCGAAACCGGCAGGCCCATGGTCACCGTTATCCCGAGGTCCAGCGCCTGGGCCCGTTTCGCCAGGGCGGAAAGGTCGAACTTCTCGGGCCGCAGATAGGCCAGCTCTATGGCCTTGAACCCGGCCTCTGCCGAGCGGTCCATCGCCATCTCCAGCCCCTCTTGCGTCGTGCCACCGGTCCAGACGAAAGAGTGAATGCCAAGCCGTGCCATGGGGGACTCCTATATGTTGTTGTGTGCAACAAAATCACGAAACCGCAGCGAGTCAAGTGGGTTTCGCAGCGGATGCCCCTGCGGCAATGCAGGCGCAGCAGGAATAACCAGTTGACACGACTCGGCTTGCGGATGATTTGTTGTTTAAAGCAACATAACGGGAGGGGAAGATGAAGGGACAGCTTCGGCTTGTGCCGCATTACGAAGTCATCGTTTGCCCGCCCGAGGAAAGCTTCCGCTGGTACAGCCACGACTACCCCTGGCACCTGGCCAAGTTCAACTATCACCCGGAGTATGAGCTGCACCTGAACCGCATCTCCTCGGGGACGATGATGGTGGGCGACTACCTGGGCGACTTTGGCCCGGGGAACCTGGTGCTGACCGGGCCCAATGTGCCGCACAACTGGGTGTCGAATATCGCGCCCGGAGAGGTGATCCGCACCCGCGACATGCTGATCCAGTTCACTCCGGACTGGGCCGAAAAAATCGCGGGCCTGTGCCCCGAGCTGGGCCGGCTGCGGGCGCTTTTCGACGATGCGGCCTGGGGGGTGGAGTTCTCGGGCCTGACGGCACGAGACGGCGCGCGGATGCTGGAGGAACTGGGGACGGCCACGGGGCCTGACCGCTTCTTCCTCTTCCTGCGGCTCCTGGAGCGGCTGGGGCGGAACCCGGCGGACCGCCGCAAGCTCTCGCGCCAGGCGCCCCTGGAGGCCGCGGCCCTGCCGGGCCAGGTCGACCGCGCCATGCGCTTCCTGAACGAGAACCTCTCCGAAGAGATCGACCTGACGACCGCCGCCGCCAAGGCCGGGCTGACGCCGCAGACCTTCTCCCGCGCCTTCAAGCGCCAGACCGGGCATACTTTCGCCAGCTACCTGGTGATGGCGCGGGTCTATGCGGCCTGCACCGCGCTGACCCAAAGCCATGCGCCCATCACCGATATCTGCTTTGACGTCGGCTTCAACTCGATCGCCAACTTCAACCGGCAGTTCCTGAAGATCACCGGGCGCACGCCGTCCGACTACCGCCGCGCCGCCCACCGAATCGCCGCCGAAGGTCATGACGTGACAGAACAGTTTTCGCCCCGGGAATCGCGTATTTCAGGCGGAAAAGGTTAGGTCTGGCGCGGTCTGCGCGTGGCGCGACCCCGTCCCGACCCCTAACGTAGATGAACGCCAAATCCCCGACGGCTCCGGCAAGCCATTGGGAAGTCAGGCGAATTCTGTCCGAAGTCGCGAGAGGAGGCGCGATTTCCGGGCCCGGAAACCTGCGCCCATAGCGCGGGAAAGACCAAGACAATCCAGCAAGGAGGAATGGATGTATCTCAAGTCCAAGATCACGGCCATTGCGGCCGTTCTGATGACCACCGCCTTCCCCGCTTTCGCCGACTTCTGGTCGGATGCGGGCGCGAAATACAAGGGCGTCGTGCTGCACGGCGTGACCGAAAGCTCGCCGCCCTCGGTCTATATCAAGGAAGTCCTGGCCCCGCAGTTCGAAGCCGCCACCGGCATCAAGGTCGAGATCGAGACGACCTCCTGGGACCAGATGTACGACAAGGCCATCAAGGACATGGAGGCCGGGACCGGTCTGTATGACATGGTCTATATCGAGCAGGACATCATCTACGCCTATCTGTCGCGCAACTTCCTGGTCGACATGACCCAGACCCTGGCCGACAAGCCGGAGCTGAAGGCGCCGACCTATGACGACGCCAACTTCACGACCTTTGCGAACTACTTCAAGAACGCCGACGGGCATCTGTTCGGCGTGCCGATGGAAGCCTTCATCAAGCTGTATCTCTACCGCAAGGACCTGTTCGAGAACCCGGACATCCAGGCCGCCTACAAGGCCAAGACCGGCAAGGACCTGGCGCCCGCGACGACCCACGAGGATTACACCGCCATCGCCGAATTCTTCACCGAATACGGCAAGGAAAAGGGCATGGAGCTTTGGGGCACGACCGCCCAGGCCCATACCGGCCATGCAGCTTCGTGGTACGAATACTACGAGTCGATCGCGCCCACCTTCGGCGTCTACAACTGGGGCATCGACCCGGCCAACAACTATGCGGCCTCGGTCGCCAATGGCGGTCGGATGAACTCGGATGAAGCCAAGGCGGCCATGAAATACTGGCTGCACCTGCGCGACATCGCTCCGCCTGAATCGGCCCAGTCGACCTGGACCGAGACCGCGACGACCTTTGCCGCCGGCCGTGCGGCCCAAGGGCTGATCTATGGCGAGAACGCCGCCTGGATTGCGTCCGATGCCGAGAAGTCGAAAGTCGTGGGCCAGGTCGGTTTCGCGCTTCCCCCGCTCGCCGATGGCGTGATGGCGGCGGCCGAGGGCGGCACGGGCTATATCGGCTACTATGACGGCGGCGCCTTTGGTCTGCCGGTGACCTCCAAGAACCAGGAAGCCGCGCTTCTCTTCCTGCAGTTCATTGGCCAGAACGAGGTTCAGCCCGACTGGGCGGTCGCGGCTCCGCGCATCACCAACTCCGCCACCTATGACGACCCCAAGGTCGTGGCGATGGATGCGACGCTGGGCGGCTACTACACGATGCTGAAGGACCAGGGCAAACTCTTCGCCGGTGCGCCGCCCTATCCGTTCCACGCCCAGGTGCGTGAAGCGACCGCGCCGATCTTCTATCAAATCCTGACCGGGGCCATTGGCCCGGATGAAGGTCTGGATGCGATGGCCGCCAAGGCCGAGGAAGAGCTGACCAACCTCGGGTATCGTCAATAACACCAAGATCCCCGGCCGGAGACGGCCGGGGCTCCCAGGGGAGGGGAAGATGAGATCGAACAGAACCGGCTGGCTGATGCTGGCCCCCACGCTTGCCATCCTTGGCACCTTCGGCATCCTGCCCTTCATCTATGTGGTTTACGTGGCCTTCCACCGCTGGAACCCTTTCGGCGCCAGCCCCGACATGGTCTACAACGGCGCCAAGAACTTCCGCCGCCTGGTCTTCGATGCGGAATTCCTGACGGCCATCGCCTATACGCTGAAATTCGCGGTCTTCGCCGTGGGGTCAGAGGTGATCCTGGGCTATTTCCTCGCCCAGCTTCTGATGAAGAACTTCCCCGGCAAGGCGTTTTTCCGCACCATCCACACCCTGCCGCTGATCGTGGCGCCCATCGTCGTGGGCTCGGTCTGGCGGCTGATGACCACGCCCTCCATCGGGATCATCCCGCATTACCTGAACGAGTTCTTCGGCTATGACATGAACATGGGAAGGGACGCGGGCACCGCCTTCCTGATGACCGTGATCATGGACATCTGGCACTGGACGCCGCTCGTCACCCTGACGCTTCTGGCCGCGCTGCTGGCTCTGCCCCGTGACCCCTTCGAGCAGGCCGAGATCGACGGCGCCAACCGGCGGCAGATCTTCTGGCACATCACGCTCCCGATGATCAAACCGGCCATCCTCGCCACGGTCTTCATCCGCCTGATGGACGCGCTCCGCACGGTCGACGAGGTCTGGATGCTGACCGGAGGCGGCCCGGGCGATGCCACCCGCTATGTCGGCCTGCATATCTGGAAGGTGGTCTTCCCCAAGACCGACTACGGCTATGGCTCGGCGATTTCCATCATCGTCCTCTACCTGACCCTGGTCATGTGCTGGATTCTTTACGTGGCGCTGGTCGCCCCCCGTCCGAAGAAAGAGGTCCTGTGATGCGCGGTCCCATCTCGCAACTCATGCTTTGGCTGGCCCTGTCCTTCCTGACGCTGTTTCCGATCTACTGGCTTTTCGTCATCTCGGTCACCCCGGCGGTGGAGCTGTTCTCCACCCCCTCGATCCTGATCGACACCGCGATCTGGACCAATTACCGCGAGATCTTCCACGACGAGACCCTGCGGCGCTACATGCTGAACTCGGTCATCATCTCGACGGGCAATGCCTGCCTGGTGACGGTCCTGGCCTTCTTCGCCTGCTATGCGCTGTCGCGCTTCGACCTGGGCGGGAAAGAGAACATCTTCTTCTGGACCATCACCAACCGGATGGCGCCCGCGGCGGTCTTCCTGCTGCCCCTGTTCCTTCTCTTCACCAAGGTCTTCGCCATCGGCGACTGGAAGCTTTACGACACCCATGTCGGCATGATCCTGCTTTACTGCACCTTCAACCTGCCCTTCGCGATCTGGACCCTGCGGCCCACCATCGACGGCATCCCGAAAGAGCTGGACGAGGCCGCAACGGTTGACGGCGCCTCGACCTGGACCGTGATCCGCCACGTGGTCTTCCCCCTGGCCGCCCCGGGCCTCGCGGTCACGCTGATCCTGACCTGGGTCTTCGCCTGGAACGAGTTCCTGCTGGCGGCCACGCTCACCTCCTTCAACGCCCGCACCATCACCACGGGGCTTTCCGAATACGTGACCACGACGGGGACGGAATGGGGCAAGATGGCCTCCATCGCCATCATCACCCTGATCCCGGCGCTCGTGATCTTCTCGGTCGTCCAGCGTCATATCGTGGCGGGCCTCACCTTCGGCGCGGTCAAGGAGTAAGCCCATGAAGAAACGCGGTTTCCTTCCCATCGTCACCAACTGGTTCGACAGGCTCTTCATCGGCATCTACCTTTGGGTTGCCATAGAGTTGTTCTGGCTGCGCTTCCTGGAAGCTTACGCGCCCTTGACTTTCGCCCATCTGCTTTCCTTGGCTGTGGCCCTGTTGATCCTCACCCGCGGCTGATGCGGCCCACCATGGAGATAGCGATGAAGTCGCTCGTTCTGGAAGAAAAACTGAAACTCTCGCTGCGGGATTTCCCGATTGAGGAAGCCCTGGGGCCGCGCGATGTGCGCATCGGCATCCATACGGTCGGCATCTGCGGGTCGGATGTGCATTACTACACCCATGGCGGCATCGGGCAGTTCATCGTGCGCGAACCGATGATCCTGGGGCATGAGGCCTCGGGGACGGTCACGGAAGTTGGGGCGCAGGTGACGAACCTCAAGGTCGGCGACCGCGTCTGCATGGAGCCGGGGATCCCCGACCCGAACAGCCGGGCGTCCAGACTTGGCATGTACAACATCGACCCCGCCGTGCGCTTCTGGGCCACGCCGCCGGTGCATGGCTGCCTGCGGCCTTCGGTCGTGCATCCGGCCGATTTCACCTTCAAGCTGCCCGACAATGTCAGCTTCGCCGAGGCCGCGATGGTCGAGCCCCTGGCCGTCGGCGTCCATGCCGCGACCAAGGCGCGCGTGAAGCCCGGCGACGTCGCTTTGGTCCAGGGCGCCGGGCCGATTGGCCTGGTGACCGCGCTGTCCGCCCTGGCGGCGGGCTGCGCCAGGGTCTTCCTGACCGATGTCGACGATACGAAGCTGGAAATCGGGGCGAGCCTCTCCAAAGCCATCACTACGATCAATGTGGGCAAGGGCGACGCGACGGCGGAAATCCTGCGTCAGACCGAGGGTTGGGGCGTCGAATGCGTCTTCGAATGCTCGGGCCACCCCCGCGCCGCTGGCCAGGTCTTCGACGCGCTCTGCCCCGGCGGGGTCGTGGTCTTCGTGGGCATCCCGGTCGAGCCCTTCCACTATGACCTCGGCAAAGCCATGGTCCGCGAAGCCCGCGTCGAGCAGATTTTCCGCTATGCCCATGTCTTCCCGCGCTGCGTCGGCCTGATCGCCAGCGGAGCCATCGACGTCAAACCCCTCATCACCCGCAAATTCGCCTTCGAGGACTCGGTCCATGCCTTCGAGGTCGCGGCCACCGCGCCCAAGGGCCAGGTGAAAATGCAAATCGAATTGCCATAAGGAGCCATAATGGCCGAAGTCAGGATCAAGGATGTCGTCAAGGGCTATGGCGATGTGAAGGTGATCCACGGGGTTTCCGTGGATATCAAGGATGGCGAGTTCGTCGTGCTGGTCGGCCCCTCGGGCTGCGGGAAGAGCACCCTTCTGCGCATGATCGCGGGGCTCGAGACGATCACCGGGGGGGAAATGTCCATCGGCGGCCGTGTGGTCAACGACGTGCCGCCCAAGGACCGCGACATCGCCATGGTCTTCCAGTCCTACGCCTTGTATCCGCACAAGACCGTGGCCGAGAACATGGGCTTCTCCCTGATGATCAAGGGCGCGCCCAAGTCCGAGATCGAGGCCAAGGTCGGTCGCGCGGCCGAGATCCTCGACCTGACCAAGCTTCTGAACCGCTATCCCAAGCAGCTTTCCGGCGGCCAGCGCCAGCGCGTCGCCATGGGCCGTGCGATTGTCCGTGACCCCCAGGTCTTCCTCTTCGACGAGCCGCTTTCGAACCTGGACGCGAAGCTCCGCGTCCAGATGCGGGTCGAGATCAAGGAGCTTCACCGCCGCCTGAAGACCACGATCATCTATGTCACTCATGACCAGATCGAGGCCATGACCATGGCCGACAAGATCGTCGTGATGAAGGATGGCCGCGTCGAGCAGATCGGCCGTCCGCTCGACCTTTACGACCGCCCCGGCAATCTCTTCGTGGCGGGCTTCATCGGCTCTCCGGCGATGAACTTCCTGAAGGGCGTGACGGCGCAGCGCGACGGTCGGTCGGTGGTCGTGACACCGGATGGCATCGAACTCCCCGCGCCCGAGACCCCTGCGGGCCGCGAGGTCGTCTATGGCATCCGCCCCGAACATATCGGCGTGGGTCCGGGCGGCAATCGCGTCAAGGTCGGCATCCTGGAGCCCACGGGGTCGGAGACGCTGATCTTCGCCCATATCGGGACCCAGAAGATCGACGCCGTGATCCGCGACCGGATCGAGGCCGAGCCGGGGCAGGACCTGTCCTTCGTGCTCGACCCCGCGCGGGTGCATCTGTTCGACGCGGGCACGGGTCTGCGTCTCTGACGTCCTCCCAACGGAGGGGCGGTCACCCCTCCGGGACAGCGGGCCGCGCCTTGGCAGAAAGGCGCGGCCCGTCTCAAACAAGGAGAAGAACATGGATTTCACCGGCAAAAGGGTGCTCTTGACGGGCGCAGGCAAGGGGATCGGCAGGGTCCTGGCCGAGATGCTTTTGGCGCGGGGGGCGCAGGTCGTGGCGCTGACCCGCTCAGCGGGCGATGTGGAGGAGCTGCGGGCCTTGGGCGCCGAGGCGCAGCAGGTGGACCTTGCGGATGCCGAGGCCACAAGGGCGGCGGCGCGGGCCGCGATGCCTTGCGACTACCTGATTTCGAACGCCGGGACGACGGAGTTGCAGAGCTTTCTGGACACCACGGTTCAGGCCTTCGACCACCTGATCGCGGTGAACACGCGGGCTCCGATGATCGTGGCGCAGGAATATGCGCGGGATGTGATCGCGCGGGGCGCCAAGGGGGCGATCGTGAACGTCTCTTCGGTGGCGAGTTTCGTGGGCATCCCGGATCACGCGGCCTATTGCACCAGCAAGGCCGGGGTGGATGGGCTGATGCGGGTCATGGCGAAGGAGCTGGGGCCCAAGGGCATCCGCGTCAACAACGTCAACCCGACGGTCACCCTGACGCCCATGGCGGTCAAGGCCTGGTCCGATCCCGCGAAATCGGCGGGGATGCTGAACCGCATTCCGCTTGGTCGTTTTGCAGAAAGCGCGGAAGTGGGCGAGGTCGTGCTTTTCCTTCTGTCCGATGCGGCCTCGATGATGAACGGTGTTTCGCTTCCCGTGGATGGCGGCTACATGATCGCCTGAATCAGGAGGCGCGCATGGAATTTACCGGTAAGCTGGGGCCGTTTCAGGCCTTTCTCTTTGATATGGACGGCACGATCCTGACCTCGATTGCCGCGGTGGACCGCGCCTGGCGGGCCTGGGCGCGGCGGATCGGGACGGATGAAGAGGCGGTCATGGCCTATATGCATGGCCGCCGGGCGCGGGATACGATCAGCCATTTCATGGTGGGCGCGCCGGATGCCGCCATCGACGCCGAGGCCGATTGGCTCGAGGCCTTCGAGCTTTCGGATATCGGCGGGATCGAGCCCATCCCGGGGATCCAGGCGGTCTTGGAGGCGGCCAAGGGGCGCTGGGCGCTGGTGACCTCGGCCACGCCGGGGATCGCCCGGGCGCGGGTCAAGGCGGCGGGGCTGAGCCTGCCAGAGGTCGTCGTGACCTCGGCCGATGTGACGCGGGGCAAGCCCGATCCGATGGGCTACCTGATGGCCGCCAAGGCGATGGGCGTCGATCCGGCGGCTTGCCTGGTCTTCGAGGATGCCCATGCCGGGATCGCGGCGGGGCAGGCTGCGGGCGCCACGGTCATGCAGATCCTCGGCACCGAGGCGCCGCAGGCCGAACATGGCATCCGCGATTATTCCGGGGTTTCCGTGACCTTCGACGGCGGGCTTTGGTTCCAACGCTAGCCCCGGGGTTTACCCCGGGCTACGCAGCGGAAGCAGAGCGCCCTCCCCCCGCGCCACGGTGCAGATGATGCACTCGGACAGGGGGTGCGTAGCCCGGGGTAAACCCCGGGTCTGCCTATTCCCCGCGTGGGAAGCGCTTGTTTTCCTCAAGCACGTTCAGGTCCATGTGGTTGCGCATATAGCGTTCCGAGGCGAGTTTCAGCGGCTGGTAGTCCCAGGGGTAGTAATTGCCGTTGCGCAGGGCCTCATAGACGACCCAGCGGCGGGCCTGGCTTTGGCGGACCTCGGCGTCATAGGCATCGAGGTCCCAGCGTTCCTCGGCCATGACCTGGAAATGCGCGAGAACCTCGGCGGCGCGGGGATCGGTGGCCAGGTTGACCTCTTCCTCCGGGTCGGCGTTCAGGTCGAAGAGCATATCCGGATCGGCTTTGCAGCGGATGTATTTCCAGGCGCCCTGGCGCAGGCAGACCATGGGCGTGATCGTGCCCTCGGCTGCATATTCCATGGCCACCGGGGTCAGGCGCGGGGTGCCCTGCGCCAGGGGGACCAGGCTCTCGCCATCGGTCCAGGGCATGACCTCGTCCATCGAGATCCCCGCCAAATCGCAGAGCGTCGGCGTCAGGTCGATGGTGGAGACGGGGGTTTCCACGAGGCCCGGGGTCAGGCCCTCGGCCGAGATCATCAGGGGCACGCGGGCGGCGCCGTCGAAGAAGTTCATCTTGAACCAGAGCCCCTTGCGGCCCAGCATCTCGCCATGGTCGGAAACGAAGACGACGATGGCCTCCTGGCGGGAGGCGCGCATCGCCTCGAAGATCTCGCCGATCTTGCTGTCGACGTAAGAGATATTGGCGAAATAGCCTTGGCGGGCGCGGCGGATGTGTTCGGCGGTGACCTCCAGGCCGCGCCAATCGCAGGCATCCATCAGGCGCTGGGAATGGGGGTCCATGTCCTCGTAAGCCAGCGACGAAGGCGGCTCGAGCTCCGGGATGCCCTCGTAAAGGTCCCAGAACTTGCGGCGGGCCACGAAGGGGTCGTGGGGATGCGTAAACGAGGCCGTCAGGCACCAGGGGCGGGGGTCGAGGCCTCGGGACAGGTCATAGATCTTCTGCACCGCCTGGTGGCAGACGTCGTCGTCATATTCCAGCTGGTTGGTGATCTCGGCCACGCCCGCGCCCGTCACTGAGCCGAGGTTGTGATACCACCAATCGATCCGCTCACCGGGTTTGCGGTAGTCGGGGGTCCAACCGAAATCGGCGGGGTAGATATCGGTGGTCAGACGCTCCTCGAAGCCATGCATCTGGTCGGGGCCCACGAAATGCATCTTGCCCGACAGCGCCGTCTGATAGCCCGCGCGGCGCAGGTGGTGGGCATAGGTCGGGATGTCCGAGGCGAACTCGGCCGCATTGTCATAGACCCGCGTGCGGCGGGGCAATGCGCCCGACATGAAGGCGGCACGGGCGGGGGCGCAAAGCGGCGAGGGCGTATAGGCGTTCTGGAACCGCACCGAATTCTCGGCCAGGGCCCGCAGGTTCGGCACATGCAGGAAGTCCGCCGGACCATCGGGGAACAGGGTCCCGGTCAGCTGGTCCACCATGACGATCAGGATATTCGGGCGCTTGGTCATATTCTTCTCCCTGCGGGGTTGGAAATGGCTAAACTTCGCCGGGCGCGGCTGGCAAGGGGCGATTTTGGCCCGTGTCGCTTCTGCCCCGAAAAGCGGCGCAACTGGGCGGGGCGCAGGGGTTTTCCCGGTGCCTGATGGCGCAAACGGAGACAAGCATGACAGTGCGCAGCGCATTCCCCTTCGAGGTCGTCGAAACCGAAGACATGGGGATCGTGATGAGCGACGGGGTCAGGCTCTCGGCCCGGGTCTGGATGCCCAGGGATGCCGGGATGAACCCGGTTCCGGCGGTGCTGGAATACATCCCCTATCGCAAGCGCGACGGCACTTTGCCGCGCGATGAGATGATGCATCCCTATTTCGCGGGCCATGGCTATGCGGCGGTGCGGGTCGACATGCGGGGGAATGGCGACTCGGAAGGGTTGATGACCGACGAGTACACGATCCAGGAGCTGGCCGATGCCTGCGAGGTGATCGAGTGGCTGGCGGCTCAGCCCTGGTGCAGTGGCGCGGTGGGGATGATGGGGAAGTCCTGGGGCGGGTTCAACTGCCTTCAGACGGCGTTTTTGCAGCCCCCGGCCTTGAAGGCGGTGGTCTCGGTCTGCTCGACCTCGGATCGGTTTGCGGATGACATCCACTACAAGGGCGGCTGTCTTCTGGGCGAGAATTTCGGCTGGGGCGCGGTGATGCTGTCCTATTCGTCTCGCCCGCCGGACCCGCTGTTGCGCCCGGATTGGCGCGAAATGTGGTTGGCGCGGCTGGAGGCGGAGCCCTGGCTTGCGCCGCGCTGGGCGGAGTTTCAGGAGAAGTCGGACTACTGGAAACATGGCTCCATCGGCGAGGATTGGGCGCAGAATATCGTGCCGATCCAGGTCTGGGGCGGCTGGGCGGACAATTACATGAACACGGTCGCGAAGATCGTGGGCAATGTGCCGGGGGCCAAGGGGATCGTTGGACCTTGGGTGCATCAATATCCGCATACGGCGGTGCCGGGGCCGAAGGTCGGGTTCCTGGATGAGGCCCTGCGCTGGTGGGATCGCTGGTTGAAGGGCGTCGACAATGGGGCCGATGCGGACCCGGCTTACCGCGTCTGGATGATGGAGTCCGAGGCGCCGGATGCCAGTGCGAAGGCGCGGGCTGGGCGCTGGGTGGCGGGGGGGCTTGATGAGGGCGTTTCGCGGCAGGTCTTGCGGCTGACCCCGGGGGGCTTCGCGCCCCCCGGACCCCCCGCGGGATATTTGGGAAAAGATGAAAGCCTGGGGGTGATCGCTTCGCCGCAGCACCTGGGGATGGATGCCGGGGAGTTCTTCCCCATGGGGCTGAATGCCGAGATGCCGGGGGACCAGGCGGCGGATGACGCCTTCTCTTTGTGCTTTGACGGTTCGGTGCTGGGGGAGCCCCTGGCCCTGATGGGGGCGGCGCGGCTGTCGTTGCGGCTGTCCTCGGACAAGCCCCTGGGCTTTGTCGTGGCGCGGCTTTGTGACGTGGCGCCGGATGGGAGTTCCGTGCGGATCGCGCATGGGATGCTGAACCTCTGTCATCGCGACTCCATGGAGGAGCCGTCTCGGCTGGTCCCGGGGCAGGCCTATGACCTGGCCTTTGACCTGGACCAGATGGCCTACCGGGTGGCCAAGGGGCACCATCTGCGGCTCGCCCTGTCGAATGCCTATTGGCCCTTTGTCTGGCCCTCGCCCGAGGCGGGGCGGCTGACGGTTGAGGCCGGGTCCTTGGACCTGCCCGTACATCAGGGCGGCGGGGCTTGGGAGCCTCCGCCCGCGCAACATGCCAAGCCTTGGGCGCATGAGGTTCTGCGGCCCGCAAAGACCACCCGCAAGGTCGAGCGCGACCTGATCACCGGCTCCCGCGCCATGGTCGTCGTGGATGACCTGGGCGATGTGAAGAACCTGGCCCATGGGCTTTGCACCGGCGAGACCATGACCGAGCGCTGGGAGATCGGTGAGGGTCCCCTTTCCGCCGTGGCGACCCATACCTGGGAGCAGCGGCTTTCCCGTGGCGATTGGCAGGTCAGGACCGAGGCCTGGGCCGAGATGACCGCGACCGCGACCCATCTGCGGATGCGGGCGCGGCTCGTGGCCCATGAGGGCGCGGTCGAGGTCTTCCGCCGCGACTGGGATGATACGGTCGAGCGCCGCTTCGTCTGAAAAATACGCTTTGTTTTGGCGCGGTTTCGCGCTTTGATGGCTTCAAAGGACAACCCGCAACAGACGGGACAACAGGGAGAAGAGAATGTCGGAACAAATGAAAGACCTCGTGCGGCTGGCAGCCAGCGGCAAGATCAACCGCCGCGCCTTCGTGGGCCGGATGGGGGCGCTTGGCCTTTCGGCCACCACGGCCAGCACGATGTTCGGCATCGTGGCCCATGCGGAAGGCGCGCCGGTGATGGGCGGCACCTTGCGTGCGGGCGTCCAGGGCGGGCAATCGACCGATTCGCTCGATCCGGCGCTGGCGGCCTCGGATGTGCCCTTCATGATCAACATGACCTGGGGCGAGACCCTGGTCGAGCTGGAGCCGGGTGGGGTTCTCTCCATGCGCGTGGCCGAAGAAGTGACCTCGAACGCCGATGCGACCGAGTGGAAGTTCAAGATCCGCCAGGGCGTCACCTTCCACAATGGCGCGCCGGTGACGGCCGAGGACGTGGTGGCGACCTTGAAGCGTCACACCGATGACAAGGCGCAGTCGGGCGCCCAAGGCCTGGTCAAGGGCATCGCCGAGATGACCGCCGAGGGCGATACGGTGACCCTGAAGCTCGCGGCGGCCAATGCCGACCTGCCCTTCCTGATGGCCGATTACCACCTGATCATCCAGCCCGGCGGCGGTGTGGACAATCCGGCAGCGGGCATCGGCTGCGGCGCCTATATGGTCAAGGAGTTCGAGCCTGGCGTGCGCTGCGTCATGGAGAAGAACCCGAACTACTGGGACAAGACCCGTGGCTTCGCCGATGTCGTCGAGGTCCTCTCGATCAACGACAACACCGCGCGGACGGCAGCGATCACTGCCGGTCAGATCCACATGATGACCCGCGTCGACCCCAAGATCGCCGAGATGCTGGCAAGCGCCGAAGGCGTCGTGATCGAGCGCGCGGCGGGCCCGGGCCACTATGTCTTCATCATGCATTGCGACAAGGCGCCCTTCGACAACAACGACCTGCGCATGGCCTTGAAGCTTTCGGTCAAGCGGGCCGAGATGGTCGAGAAGATCCTGGGCGGCATGGGCTCGATGGGCAATGACTTCCCGATCAACGCCGCCTATCCGCTGTTCGACGAGACGATCCCCCAGCGCGAATTCGACGCGGCCAAGGCGGCGGAGCACTACAAGGCCTCCGGTCACGACGGCTCGCCCATCGTGCTGCAGGTGGCGCCTGCCGCCTTCCCGGGCGCGGTGGATGCGGCGAACCTCTTCGTGGCCTCGGCCAACGAGGCGGGGATTCCGCTGACCATCAAGCTGGAGCCCGATGACGGCTATTGGTCGAACGTCTGGAACGTCGCGCCCTTCTGCGCCTCCTATTGGGGCGGGCGTCCGGTGCAGGACCAGATGTATTCGACGGCCTATCTGTCCACCGCCGACTGGAACGACACCAAGTTCGTCGATGCCAATTTCGACGCGCTTCTGGTGGCGGCACGGGGCGAGCTCGATCCGGTCAAGCGCAAGGCGCAGTATTCGGAAATGGCCAATATCCTGCGTGACACCGGCGGGTTGATCTGCCCGATGTTCAACGACTGGGTGGAAGGCCGTCGCGCCGAGGTCGGTGGCTGGCAGGCCAACCCGGCCGGCACGCTGATGGACGGCAAGGCCTTGGTGAAGTGCTGGCTGAACGCCTAAGGTCATGCACCCGCTCATAACCCTCGTGGTCCAGCGCATTGCGCTGGGCCTCATCCTGCTTCTGGCGGTCTCGGTGCTGATCTTTCTCGGCGTCGAGGCCCTGCCGGGGGATACCGCCCAGGCCATCCTGGGCCAGGGCGCGACGCCCGAGACGCTCGCCAACATGCGTGAGAGCCTGGGGCTGAACGAGCCCGCGATCAGCCGCTATTTCACCTGGCTTGGCCATGCGCTGACCGGGGATTTCGGCGTGGCGCTGACCAACAAGATCGACATCGCCCAGGCGATTGGCCAGCGCTTGGGCAATACGCTGTTTCTGGCCGCCTGCGCCGGGGTCATCGCGGTGCCCTTTGCCATCGGGCTGGGGCTTCTGGCCGCGCGCCACAATGGGCGCTGGCCGGACAAGCTGATCTCCGGTGTGACGCTGGCCGCGATCTCCTTGCCCGAGTTCGTCGCGGCCTATTTCGTGATCTACCTGCTGACCCAGGTCTTTCCGGTGCTGCAACCGGTCTCGATGGTCTTTCCGGGCATGGGCTTCCTGGAGCGCCTGCACGCCGTGGCCCTGCCGGTCATCGTGCTGGTCATGGTGGTGCTCGCCCATATGATGCGGATGACGCGGGCGGCGATCCTGAACGTCATGCAGTCGCCTTACATCGAGACCGCCGAGCTAAAGGGCCTGTCGCCCATGCAGGTCATCTGGCGCCATGCTTTGCCCAATGCGGTCGCTCCCATCGTCTCGGTCGTCGTCATCAACCTGGCTTACCTGGTCGTGGGCGTCGTCGTGGTCGAGGTGGTGTTTTCCTATAACGCCCTTGGCCAATACCTGGTCGATCACGTGACCAAGCGCGACCTGCCGGTGGTGCAGGCCGTGGGTCTGATCTTTGCCGCCGTCTATATCGGGCTGAACATCTTTGCCGATGTCGTGGGCATCGTGGCCAACCCGCGCTTGAGGCATCCGAAATGAGAATACCCTTTTCGGCCTTGCTGGGTCTTGCCGTCATGGGGCTCATGCTCCTGTCCTCGGTGCTGGCGCAGTGGGTCGCGCCCTACGGGCTGAACGAGACCGTGGGCAAGGTCTGGGAGAACCCATCGGCCACCTTCTGGCTGGGCACGGACCAGATCGGCCGAGATATCCTCTCGCGGCTCTTGTACGGCGGGCAGGTGACGATCTTCGTCGCGGCGGCCTCTTCGGCGCTGGCCTTTTCGATGGGGGCCTTCTTTGGCTTCCTGGCGGCGGTGCGGGGCGGTTGGGTCGATACCACCCTGTCGCGGATCGTCGATGTGATGATGGCGGTGCCCTCGCTGATCGTGGCGCTGGTCGTCCTCTCGGTCCTGCCCTTGACGCTGCCGACACTGATCCTGGTCATGGGCGTGCTGGATTCCACCCGCGTCTTCCGCCTGTCCCGCGCCGTGGCCGCCGATATCGCGGTCATGGACTATGTCGAGGCCGCCAAGCTGCGCGGTGAGGGGCAAAGCTGGATCATCTTCCGCGAGATCCTGCCCAATGCCATGTCGCCCCTGGTGGCAGAATTCGGCATGCGTTTCATCTTTGCCGTGCTTTTCATCTCGACCCTGTCTTTCCTGGGCCTGGGCATCCAGCCGCCCGATACGGATTGGGGCGGCATGGTGCGGGAAAACAAGGAGGGCCTGATCTACGGCAAATCCGCTGCCATGGTGCCGGCGGCGGCCATCGCGGTCCTCGCCATCGCGGTCAATACCGTTGCCGACTGGATCTTGTCGCGCACCTCCTCCCTGAAAGGAGGCCGCAATGGCTGACCTGCTGAGCATCAAGGACTTGGTGATCGAGGCGACCTCATATCCTCCGGGCGAAAAGCCTCGGACCGTGACCTTGGTCGACGGGGTCTCGGTGTCCTTGGAGAAGGGGCGGGTCCTGGGCCTGATCGGCGAATCCGGGGCAGGGAAGTCGACGATCGGCCTCGCCGCCATGGCCTATGGGCGCGGCGGGGTGCGGCTGACCGGCGGAGAAGTCCGCTTGAACGGGCGCAACATCCGGGGCGCCGGGGCTGTGACGCTGCGCGAGCTGCGCGGGCGCGAGGTGACCTATGTCGCCCAATCCGCCGCCGCCGCCTTCAACCCGGCGAAAAAGCTGATGGAGCAGGTGATCGAGACCTGCCTGCTGCACAAGATCATGACCCGCCCCGCCGCCGAGGCGCGGGCGGTGGAGCTTTTCCGCAAGCTCGGCCTGCCCAACCCCGAGGGTTTCGGCAACCGTTACCCGCACCAGGTCTCGGGCGGGCAGTTGCAGCGGGCGATGACCGCGATGGCCCTGTGCCCCAAGCCTGACCTCGTGATCTTCGACGAGCCCACGACGGCCCTGGACGTGACGACGCAGATCGAGGTCCTGGCCGCGATCAAGGAGGCCATTCACGATCAGGGCGTGGCAGCCATCTACATCACCCATGACCTGGCCGTGGTGGCCCAGGTCGCCGATGACATCATGGTGTTGCGCCATGGCAAGACGGTGGAATATGGGCCGACCGATCAGATCATCAACCGCCCCGGGCAGGCCTATACCCAGGCCCTGGTCTCGGTGCGCGAGATTGCCCATGTCGAAAAGCCCGATGCGGCGCCGATCCTGACGGTGGATGCGGTGACGGCGCGCTACAAGGGCACCAATTTCGATGTGCTCAAGCGGGTCTCGGTCGCCGTGGCGCCGGGGCAGACCCTGGCGGTGGTGGGCGAATCGGGGTCGGGGAAATCGACCCTGGCGCGGGCGATCACCGGGCTTTTGCCTGCGGGCCAGGGGGCGATCACCTTTGCCGGGCGGTGCTTGTCGCCGGACCTGGCCGGGCGGTCGCGCGACGACCTGCGCGAGTTGCAGATGATCTACCAGATGGCCGACACCGCGATGAACCCGCGCCAGACCGTCGGCACGATCATCGGTCGGCCCCTGGAGTTCTATTTCGGCCTGAAGGGCGCGGAAAAGGCGAAACGGGTGGCCGAGCTGCTGGACCAGATCGAGATGGGCAAGGGCTTTGCCGAGCGCTATCCGGCCGAGCTTTCGGGCGGCCAGAAGCAGCGCGTCTGCATCGCCCGCGCCCTTGCCGCCAAGCCCAAGCTGATCATCTGCGACGAGGTCACCTCGGCGCTTGATCCCCTGGTGGCCGATGGCATCCTGAAGCTGCTGCTGGAGCTTCAGGCGCGGGAGGGGGTGGCCTATCTCTTCATCACGCATGACCTGGCCACCGTGCGCGCCATCGCCGACAAGATCGCAGTGATGTATCGCGGCGAGGTTGTGCGCTATGGCCAGAAGTCCGATGTGCTGAGCCCGCCCTTTGACGATTACACCGACCTTTTGCTGAGCTCGGTGCCCGAGATGCGGCTGGGCTGGCTGGAAGAGGTGCTGGGGCGCCGCAGGATGGAAAGCGCGGGGAACTAGCGCCGGGGGGACTGCCGTCCCCCGGACCCCCTGCCCAAAGGGGAGCACGCTCCCCTTTGGAAACCCCGTGGATATTTGGGAAAAGATGAAAGCGAAAGAGGGCGCTATGGCGAAGGTGCTGTTGATCTTGCTGGATGGGGTGCCGTGGCGGAATTGGCGGCGGCTTTTCGGCAATCTGGAGGGCTGGGTGGCCCATGGCGAGGCGCGGGTCTGGCGGATGCGGTCGGTTTTGCCTTCGACCTCGGGGACTTGCTATGCCTCCATTCACACCGGGCTGGCGCCCCAGGTCCATGGGATCTGGGGCAATGCGACGCGGCGGAGGCTGGAGTTTCCGGATATCTTCTCCGAGGCAGTGAAGGCGGGGCTGAAGACCGGGGCGGTGACGCATTCCTTCTGGTCGGAGTTCTTCAACCGGGCGCCTTTCGATGTGGTGGGCGATATCGAATATGACGAGCCGGGCGGGCCGATCACCCATGGGCGGTTCCACACGATGACCGGCGACAGTTCGTATAACCAGATGACCCCTGCCGATGTGGACCTGTTTGCGACGCTGACGATGCTGTGCGAGCGCAAGGGGATCGACTACGGCATCCTGCATACTTGCACCCTGGACAGCCTGGGGCACCGGTTCTTCCATGACTGCGAAGAGATGGATGACGGCTGTTACCGGATGGACGAGGCCCTGGCCAATTTCATCCCGCGCTGGCGGGCGGCGGGCTATGAGGTCATCGTGACCGCCGACCACGGCCAGGACGCGCGGGGCCATCATGGCGGGACGACGGAAGAGCAGCGGGATTTCGCGCTCTATTACTTCGGCGCGGGCGAGGGGCCGGGCAAGGATGTGCTTCTGGACCAGTTGGCCCTTGCGCCGACGATCCTGACGCGGCTGGGGGTGGCGGTGCCCGAAACGATGAAGGCAGTGCCGTTTCTGACCGCGGGGTGAACGGGGGCGAACTGGCCGTTTTCTCTGAGCCGCCCCGGGCTTGACCCGGGGCCTCGACCCCCAGGTCGCACCCTTTCCGTCGAGGCCACGGGGCTCAAGCCCGGGGCGGCGGGGAGAAGGGGGCTGCCGTCACGCCTCGCGCGCTGCGGCGTTCTGGTCGATCAGGTAGCGCTGGCTGAGCGGGATGGCGGCTGCGCCCAAAGACCGCGCCTGTGCGCCCAGCGTGCCTTCGCGCAGCAAGGGGGGCGCGATGCCCGAGAGGTCTTGCCGCAGGAAGGCCTCTTGCGTGGCCTGCACCATCCGGGCGCGCACCCAGGGCGGCATCCAGCCGTCGATCAGCACCGAATCAAGCTCCAGCAGCGTCGTGGCCGAAAGGATCGCGCCCGCCAGGCCCTCGGCCGCCAGGGCGATCCAGCGGTCCAGCACCGCGTCCGAGACCTGCCAGGTGTCGGGCTGCTCCCAGATGTGGTCCGAGCTTTCGCCGGCCGCCTCCATCATCTCGGCCAGGACCGAAAGCGAGGCGCTGTCGAAGAGCCGGCGCATCCGGCCATCGGGGCCCTGCACGGGCATGGGGCCCACCCCCGCCGCATTGCCGGTGCGGCCCAGGTGCAGCTGGCCGTTCAGAACCAGCCCGCCGCCGATGAAGGTGCCGAAGTAGAAATACAGGAAATCCTTGGGACGCTCCTTGGTGCCGAAGACCAGCTCCGCCCCACAGGCCGAGGTCGCGTCATTCTGGACATAGACCGGCAGACCGGTGACCTCGGCCAGGGCTGCACGCATGTCCACGTCGCGCCAGGCGTCCATCTCGTCCTGCGGCGCACCAAGCGCCTCGACCCAGGACCAAAGCTGGAAGGGCATCGCCACGCCAAGCCCGGCCACACGCCCGCGCAGGTCTGGGGCAAGAACCGACAGAAGTCCGGGCAGCGCGCCCGCGACGAAGCCCACCACGGCTTGCGGCGTGGGGTAACGGTAGATGCGGCGGTGGGTGCCGCGCACCACGCCCTGGAAATCGACCAGCACCAGGTCGGCCGACCGCCGCCCGATCTTCAGCCCCAGGAAGAAGGCCCCGTCGGCGTCCAGCGACATGGGCACCGAGGGCTGACCGATGCGACCGCGCACCGGCTCGCCGCGCATGAGAAGCCCGTCCTGTTCGAGCGCGCGCATGATCACGCTGACGGTTTGCGCCGACAGGCCCGTCATCCGCGCGATGTCGGATTTCGCCAAGGCGCCGTGCTGGCGGACCAGGGAGAGCACCAGACGTTCGTTATAGGCGCGCATCCCGGACTGGTTCGTCCCGCGCGGCGCCTCTGATCGGTCTGTGGGCTCGGTGATGTGTTGCATGGCCGCCTCAGGCCGGTCTCCCATTCGCGTCGATGACGCCTTTTCGCAGGATCACATTGGCAAACAAGGCGGATTCCGTGGTGGCGACGATTGTATGGGCCGCGCGGATCCGGGGGTAGAGATCTGCCCCTTTCAAGGGCAGGACGGTGAAATTCGGGGCAAGCTCGGAAATCGCCGCGTCGAAATCGCGGTGGAAATCGCCCGTCTGCGCGGGGTCGTTGTTCAGGCTCGCGCGCATCACCGCATGGGGGACGGAGCGGTCCAGGGGCATCACCGCCAGGATCGCCCGGACCAGCGCCATCGAGCCATGACCATCGGCGCGCACCAGGCGGCGGGCATGTTCCTGCGCCGGGTAATTCGCATCCACCAGCGCGATTTCGTCGCCATGGCCCATCGACCGCAGCGTGAAAAGAAGGTCAGGCCCCAAGATGGGCGGAATACCGATCAGCATCGAGGTCCCCAGGTTGCGAATGTCTTGCCCTCTCCTCCAAGCGGGCAATTCAGGCCGCAGACTGCGGCGGCGGGGCCCGACTGTCAATAATAAATCACACTGATTTATTTATCTTGACGAGGCTTTGGGAATCGGCTTTTCTGCCGCCATCGCCGGGGAGAGGGAGATCGCCCCGGGATGAACCGGATGAAAAGTCCACATTCCTTGGGAGGAATATCCATGACGTTCAAAGCCGCTCTTCTGGGCGCTGCTGCGCTTGCCCTGGTCGCTGGCTCTGCCTCGGCTGCCGACCTGGCTTGCCTGATCACCAAGAACAACACCAACCCCTTCTTCGTGAAGATGAAGGAAGGCGCCGAGAAGGCCGCCGCCGAAGCTGGCCTGGACTTCCAGGCCTATGCAGGTGAAGTGGACGGCGACGCCGCCCCGCAGATCACCGCCATCGAGAACTGCGTCACCGCTGGCGCCAAGGGTATCCTGATCACGCCCTCGAACGACTCGGTCGGCCCGGCCCTGAAGGCTGCCCGCGAAGCTGGCATCCTGGTCATCGCCCTGGACACCCCGCTCGCCGACAAGGACGCGCAGGACATCACCTTCGCGACCGACAACTTCGAAGCCGGCCTCCTGATCGGCAAGTGGGCTGCTGCCCAGCTGGGCGACAAGGCGGCCTCCGCCAAGATCGCGATGCTGGACATCAACAAGGACAACATCTCGGTCGACGTCGCCCGTGACACCGGGTTCCTGGTGGGCTTCGGCATCGAAGTTCCGGACCTGACCGTCATGGGTTCGGAAACCGATCCCCGCGTGATCGGCCACGAATCCTCGGGCGCCAACCCCGAAGGCGGCCAGAAGGCCATGGAAACCCTGCTCGCCAAGGACCCGGACATCAACGTGGTCTACACGATCAACGAGCCGGCCGCCGAAGGCGCCTACCAGGCCCTGAAGGCCGCTGGCAAAGAAGGCCAGGCGCTGATCGTTTCGGTCGACGGCGGTTGCCCGGGCGTGGCTGCGGTCAAGGACGGCCGGATCGGCGCGACCTCGCAGCAATACCCGCTCCTGATGGCGTCCAAGGGCATCGAGGCCATCGTGGCCTTCGCCAAGGACGGCACCAAGCCCGCCGTGACCGAAGGCCTGTCCTTCTACAACACCGGCGTGAACCTGGTGACCGACAAGCCGGTCGATGGCGTGCCCTCGATCGACACCACCAAGGGCACCGAGCTCTGCTGGGGCTAAGCCTGGGTTCAGTAAGTCAGGCTCTCTGACTTGATTAACGGAAGGGCGAGGTTACTCTCGCCCTTCTTCATACCGGAGGGGGGGCATCCGAGCGATGAGCAGTCCAGAGACACCGACCAAGACGATTTCCGATTTCGAGGCCAAGCTGGCCGAGGCCGACAAGACCGTCGCCCAGTTCGAGGCCGATGACGCTTCGACCTTCAACGTGATCAAAGGGGTGCTGCGGCGCAATCCGACGCTGATCCCGGCGGCCGTTCTGATCGTTTCCTACCTGGCCTTTGGCCTCGTGGCCTTTGCCATGGACCATGGCAACTTCTTCCGCGGCACCGTCCTGTCGACCATCCTGCAGCAGATGACGGTCGTGGGCTTCATCGCCCTGGCGCAGACCCTGGTCATCCTGACCGCCGGCATCGAGCTTTCGGTGGGCGAGATCCTGATCATGTCGGCCCTGATCATGGCGAACCTGGGCGTCAATCCCGGCGAGCCCGAGATCGCGGGCTGGCCTGCGCCCTTGGCAATTGCGGCGGGCATCGGCATCGGAGCCTTGATGGGGCTCTTGAACGGGATACTCATCACCAAGATCAAGCTGCCGCCCTTCATCGTGACGCTGGGGACGCTGTCGATCTTCCGCGCGCTGAAGCTGGCCTATTCCCACTCGGAATCGGTGCGCAACGTCGATATCGAGGCCAAGTCGCCGCTTCTTCTGTTCTTCGGCCAGGGTTTCAAGTTCGGCAGCTTTACCGTGACCTTCGGCATGATCGGCCTGTTCCTTTTGGCCGCCGTGGTCTGGTTCGCGCTGAACCGCACCGCCTGGGGCCGCCATGTCCATGCCATCGGCGATGATCCCGATGCGGCGATGCTCTCGGGCATCAAGGTCGACCGCGTGCTGATCTCGGTCTACACCGCTGCCGGCGCCATCTGCGGCCTGACCGCCTGGGTCGCCATCGGCCGCGTCGGTTCGGTCTCGCCCATCGCTTTCGGCGACATCAACCTGGCCTCGATCACCGCCGTGGTGATCGGCGGGACCTCGCTCTTCGGCGGCCGCGGCTCGGTCGTCGGAGCGGTCCTCGGCGCCATCATCGTGCAGCTCTTCACCACGGGCCTTTCGGTCGCGGTGCGGGTGGACGACTACTGGCAAACCTTTGCGGCGGGCTGCCTTGTCATCGTCGCCGTGGCTTTGGATCAATATATGCGGAGGGCTTCGAAGTGACCCAACCCATCATCAAAGCCCGTGGCCTGATGAAGCGCTATGGCACGGTTGTCGCCATGAACGGCTGCGATTTCGACCTTTACCCCGGCGAGATCCTGGGCGTGATCGGCGACAACGGGGCGGGGAAATCCACCCTCATCAAGGCGCTCTCGGGCGCCGTCACCCCCGACCATGGCACGATCGAGCTGGAAGGCCGCGAAGTCCACTTCCGCGGCCCGGAAGAGGCGCGGAGCGCGGGGATCGAGACGGTTTACCAGACGCTCGCCATGTCGCCCGCGCTGTCGATTGCCGACAACATGTTCCTGGGTCGTGAGTGGCGCAAGCCCGGCATCCTGGGCAGCGTGTTCCGCATGACGGACCGGGCGCGGATGAACGCCTTCGCCCGGGAAAAGCTGTCGGAACTGGGTCTGATGACCATCCAGAACATTGACCAGGCGGTCGAGACGCTCTCGGGCGGTCAGCGTCAGGGCGTCGCGGTGGCACGGGCGGCGGCTTTCGGGTCCAAGGTCGTGATCCTCGACGAACCGACGGCGGCCCTGGGCGTCAAGGAAAGCCGTCGCGTGCTGGAGCTGATCCAGGACGTGCGCAAGCGCGGCATCCCGATCATCCTGATCAGCCACAACATGCCGCATGTCTTCGAGGTCTGCGACCGCGTCCATGTGCATCGCCTGGGCCGCAGGCTCTGCGTCATCGACCCGAAAAAGCACTCGATGTCGGATGCGGTGGCCTATATGACCGGGGCGAAACTCCCCGATGACGTGAACGAGGCCGCATGACACCGCAAGCGCTGGCAGAGCTGATCCTTGCAAAAGCCAGCGCGAAAGGGGGCCGCTTCATCGCGGCCCTCGCAGGCCCTCCGGGGGCCGGGAAATCGACCCTGGCCGAGACGCTGGTGGGTCTGCTTGGCCCCTCGTCGCGGGTCGTGCCGATGGACGGCTTTCACTATGACGACGCCATCCTGATCGCGCGCGGCCAGCGCAACCGCAAGGGCGCGCCCGAGACCTTTGACGTGGCGGGCTATCGGCATCTGCTCTCGCGCCTCCGCGAGGAAGACGAGGTCGCCATCCCGGTTTTCGACCGCTCTCTGGAGCTGTCGCGCGGATCGGCCGATATCGTGACGCGGGATCATCGCATCCTGGTCACCGAGGGCAATTACCTCCTCTTGAACGAGGCGCCCTGGACCGAGCTGCGCTTTGACATGACCGTGATGATCGAGGTGCCCGAGGCGGAGCTTGATCGCCGCTTGCTGGCGCGCTGGGATTTCTACGGTAAGACGCCCGAGGAAGCCCGGGCCTGGATCGACGGCAACGACATGCCGAACATCCGCCGCGTGATCCATGGCTCGCGCGAAGCGGATCACCGGATCGTCTGGCGCTAAAGCGACTTCCCGAACCAATGCGTGGCGGGCGCCCCGGTATAGGGGGCGATCTCCGCCCAACCCAGAGCCTGATAAAGCGCAATCGCCGGCGTGAGGTTGCGGTGGGTGTCGAGCTTCAAGGCCGTGTATCCCATCGCCCGCGCGTGATCCTCGGCCGCCGTCATCAAGCGGCGGGCCAGGCCCATGCCCCGCGCCTCATCCATGACGTAAAGCCGCTTCACCTCGGCCGTTCCCGCGTCCAGCGGCCGCAGAAGCACGCAGCCCAAGGGCCGCCCCTCCTCGGCCAACAAGCAAGCGCCGCGCGGGCCGTGGAAGTCGGTGGCATCGGGCATCGGCAGGGGGATCGGGTTCGGCCCCTCTTCCGGCACGGCGCCTTCAAGGAAACGGGAATAGGCCGCGATGCAGGCCCAAAGCGCGGGATCGTCGGGGGAGGTGAGGCGGATCAGCATGGCCGCGACCCTAAACGCATGGGTGTCAGGGTCAAGCACTTGACTCCGCCCCTTTCCCCCCGTGAAACAGGGGAAAACGGGGGGGAAATGCACCAGGGCTTTCCGGCAGCTTACCGCGGCATGGTCGTGGGTCTTCTGGGCGGGTCCTTTGACCCGGCCCATGACGGCCATGTGCAGATCACGCGCGAGGCCCTGCGGCGCATCGGCCTCGACCGCGTCTGGTGGCTGGTCTCGCCCGGCAACCCGCTGAAATCCCGCGCGCCTGCGCCCATGGAGGACCGCCTGGCCCGGGCACGCGCGCTGATGGAGGACCCCCGTGTCACCATCACCGACCTGGAAAGCCGCCTCGGCACCCGGGCCACGGTGGACACGATCCGCAAGCTCCAGGCGCTTTACCCGCAGGTGACCTTCGTCTGGATCATGGGGGCCGACAACCTGGTGCAGTTCCACCGCTGGAGCCGTTGGCGCGAGATCCTGGCCCGCGTGCCGGTGGCCGTCATGGCACGCCCGGGTTCGGGCCTTTCGGCGCGGCTCTCGGTCACGGCCCGCGCCTATGCCCGGGCGCAAACCCGCCCCGAAGCCCTGTTGCGCCAGCCCCCGGCCTGGTGCTTCATCAACATGCCGCTGAACGCCGCCTCTTCGACCGCCATAAGGGCGCGGGGCGACTGGCGAGGAGAAAGCTGATGGACCTGACGAGACGCGTTCTTCTGGCCGGAATGGGGGCGGCGCTGGCGGCCCCTGCCCTGGCGAAATCCGCCCCGGGGATCAAGGACCTTGTGGCGGCCGCCAACCTGAAGGGGACGAGTTCGATCCTGGTGGCCGATGTGGGCTCGGGCCGGGTGGTGGAAAGCCTGAACCCGGGGGCAGACGTGCCCCCCGCCAGCGTCGCCAAGGCGATCACCACGCTTTTCGCGCTGGAGCACCTGGGCGCGCGCCGCTTTGCCACCCAGGTCCTGGGCACGGGGCCCCTGGTCGAGGGGCGGCTGAAGGGCGACCTGATCCTTCTGGGCGGGGCCGATCCGACTTTGGACACGGACAGCCTGGGCGACCTGGTTGCCGCTTTGGCCAAGCGGGTCAAAAGGGTCGAGGGCCGGTTCCTCGTCCATGCCGCAGCCCTGCCGGAGCTTGCGCGGATCACCGACGACCAGCCCGACCATGTGGGTTACAACGCGGGGATCTCGGCCCTGGGGCTGAACTTCAACCGCGTGAGCTTTGAATGGGGCAAGGGGGGCGCCAACCCGCAGATGCTGGCGCGGGGCGAGCGCTATATCCCCGAGGTCTCGGGCATCAAGGTCAAACTGGCCGACCGTGAGAGCCCGCTGTTCACCTATGCCGACAAGGGGGCCGAGACCTGGACAGTGGCCAAGCCCGCGCTGAAGAAGGCGGGCAGCCGCTGGCTGCCGGTGCGCCGCCCGGCCGACCATGCCGCCGAGGTTTTTGCCCGCCTTTGCGCCGCCCAGGGCATCGACCTGCCCCCGCCCGAGCGGATCGCGGCCCTGCCCCAGGCCTCGGTCCTGGCCGAGCGCTCCAGTGACCCCCTGCCGGATATCCTGCGCGATATGCTGCGGTTTTCGACCAATGTGACGGCGGAGACCATGGGGCTTGCGGCCTCGGGGGCGGGCGACCTGCGGGGCTCTGCCGGGGCGATGAGCGACTGGGCGAAATCCGCCCTGGGCTTCCGGGGGCGCTTCGTCGATCACTCCGGCCTTGGGGCGGCCAGCCGGGTCACCGCCGAGGGCATGGTCCAGGCGCTGATGGCCGGAGAGCGGCGCCAGCCGGGGCTGCGCGGGCTCTTGAAGGAACAGGGCGTGCTGGGCCCGGATGGCAAGAAGGTCAAGGGCGGGCCGGTGCGCTGCGTGGCGAAGTCGGGGACGCTGAACTTCGTCTCGGGCCTCGCGGGCTTCATCGAAAGGCCGCAGGGCGACCTGTGTTTCGCGATCTTCTCGGCCGATGTGGCAAGGCGCGAGGCCGTCCCCCTGGCCGAGCGCGAAGGCCCGCCCGGGGTCAAGTCCTGGCTCGGCCGCGCGCGGGAGCTGCAGAGCCAGCTCATCGCGCGGTGGGCAGAGGTGTAACGGTGCGCTGAAGCGCACCCTACGCAAGCGGGGTAGGGTGCGCTTCAGCGCACCATCCTTCGCACCGTCACGGGCGCAGGTGTCGCACCCGCGCGCCCCATTCGATGGCCGCCGCATGGAGCCGGTCGATGGACAGCTCCTCGCGGACCTCTTCCAGCATGTGCAGCTCTGCCTCGCGCACCGCGCCATCCGCCGAGGCCACATCGCAAGCCAGGGCATAGGCCGTCTCGAACAGCTTCTCCGGCAGCCCGTCGCGGATCAGGCCGAAGAGCGCGGCCAGCCCGTCCTCTTCCTCGAAGAGGTCAAAGACCGTCTGGGCGATGACCCGGATCCGGTCGCCGTCGTAATCGGCAAAGACCGGCAGATGGCCGACGATCTTCTGGATCGCCACCAGTTCGGAGGTGCGCATCTGCTCATCCGAGGCGGAAACCGCGATCATGACGGCGATCAGCGCGTCTTGCGGCGAGAGAGAGGCGAGCATGGGGTCGGACATTGCGGTTCCTTGGGTCATTTCCCTTACAATATTGACGCGCTGCGCCCCCTTCAATAGACGAACCAAGCGGCGGCACGGGGCCGCCCATAGGAGACTGCGATGACCGCCTTGCGCGATGCTGCGATGAAGTCGAAAGCCTGGCCCTTTGAAGAGGCGCGGGCTTTGCTGAAACGGGCAGAGGCCGGGGCGGCGAAGAAGGGCTACGTGCTTTTCGAAACGGGCTATGGGCCGAGCGGTTTGCCCCATATCGGCACCTTTGGCGAGGTGGCGCGCACGACGATGATCCGCCGCGCCTTCGAGGTGATCTCCGATATCCCGACGCGGCTGATCTGCTTCTCGGACGACCTGGACGGGATGCGGAAAGTGCCGGAGAACGTGCCGCAGCAAGAGCTTCTGAAGGCCAATATCCAGAAGCCGCTGACCTCGGTCCCCGATCCATTCGGGCTGTATGACAGCTTTGGCGGCCATAACAACGCCATGCTGCGGCGGTTCCTCGATACCTTCGGCTTCGAATACGAGTTCTATTCGGCGACCGAGTTCTACAAGTCCGGGGCCTTTGACGACACGCTGCGGCTGGCCTGCGAGCGCTATGACGCGATCATGGCGATCATGCTGGCAAGCCTCCGCGAGGAGCGTCAGCAGACCTATTCCTGCTTCCTGCCGATCCATCCCGAAACCGGCCGCGTGCTTTATGTGCCGATGAAGGAGGTCAACGCCAAGGAGGCCACGATCACCTTCGACGACGAGGATGGCCGCGAATGGACGCTTCCGGTGACGGGCGGCAATGTGAAGCTGCAATGGAAGCCCGATTTCGGAGCCCGCTGGGCCGCGCTTGGCGTCGATTTCGAGATGTATGGCAAGGACCACTCCACCAACACGCCGATCTATGACGGGATCTGCGAGGTCCTGGGGGGGCGCAAGCCCAACCACTTCAGCTATGAACTGTTTTTGGACTTCGAAGGTCAGAAGATCTCGAAATCCAAGGGCAATGGGCTGACGATCGACGAATGGCTGGCCTATGCGGCGACCGAGTCGCTGTCCTATTTCATGTATCAAAAGCCCAAGACGGCGAAGCGGCTCTGGTGGGATGTGATCCCCAAGGCGGTGGATGAATACCACCAGCAGCTGAAGGCCTATCCGACCCAGGATATCGACGCACAGGTCAACAACCCGGTTTGGCATATCCATTCCGGCAAGGTGCCTGAAAGCAAGATGGTGGTCTCCTTCGGGATGCTCTTGAACCTCGCCTCGGTGGCGGGGGCCAAGGATGCGGCGGGGCTTTGGGGCTTCATCAAGAAATACGCCCCCGATGCCAGCCCCGAGGGCAACCCGGACCTCGATGCGGCGGCGGGCCATGCCCTCGCCTATTTCAACGACAAGATCGCACCAAGCCGCGTCTATCGCCTGCCCTCGGACAAGGAGCGCGCCGCGATCCTCGACCTGCGGGGTCGGCTGTTGGCCTATGACGGCGCGGCGGATGACGAGGCTTTGCAGAACATCTGCTACGCCGTCGGCAAGGAACACGCGTTCGAGCCGCTCCGCGACTGGTTCAAGGCGCTTTACGAGGTGCTGATGGGCGCCTCGGAAGGCCCGCGCTTCGGGGGCTTCATCGCGCTTTACGGCGTGGCGGAAACCGTGGCGCTGATCGACCGGGCGCTCGGCGGAGAGCTTGCCGCCTGACGCCTGGCGCCAGAATCTTCGCAGAAAATTCGTGAAGGTCGCCTTGCCAAAGAAAAATCCGGGCCGCGTGAAACCACGCGGCCCTTTTTCGCGTATCATCCTCACCAACATGGAGGTGATGATGCGCTATGCCGTATTTGCCTTGGCCGTCCTGGCCGCTCCTGCCTTCGCCCAGGAGGCCGAGATCGCCGAAACCATCAATGGCCAGATGGAGGCCTTCCGCGCCGAGGATGTGGTGACGGCCTTCACCTTCGCCTCTCCGACGATCCAGGGGATCTTCGGCACGCCGGAGAACTTCGGCAAGATGGTCCGCGAGGGCTATCCCATGGTCTGGAAGCCCGGCGCGGTGCAGATGATGGAGCTGCGCACCGTGGCGGGGGCGCTTTGGCAGCGCGTCCGGGTCGCGGATTCGGGCGGGCGGGGCTGGTACCTGGATTACCGCATGGTGCCGGGGCCCAAGGGCTGGCTCATCGATGCGGTGCAGCTTCTGCCGATGCAGGACCTCGGCGCCTGAGCCTGTGGAGCGGTCGGAGCGGGGGTTTCACACCCCCGCACCCCCGTGGGATATTTATGAAAAGATGAATTTGGAGAAGGTGATCGAGGTGGGGCGGTCGTAGCCCTTGTGCGCCGTGCGGGCGGTCTCGGTGAAGCCGAGGGCGCGAAAGGTGGCGTGGTTTTCGGTCAGTTCAACGCGGGTTTGCAGGCGGAGTTCGGGCAGGCCAAGGGCCCTGGCCCGGGTCTCGGCATGGGAAATCAGCGCGCGGGCGAGGCCCTGGCGCTGGTGCGCGGGGTCCACGGCCAGCTTGCCGATGTAAAGGTGGTCGGGAAAAGGCGTCAGGATCACGCAGGCCAAGAGAAGCCCTCTCGATGGCAGGGTCCAGACCTCTCCCCTGGTCGCGGCAAGGCTCTCCGGCGTCAGGTCCCGGGCCGAGGAGGGCGGGTCGATGCGCCCCTCCATCCCGGCGAAGGCGCGCAGGATCAGGGCGTGGACGGCGTGGAAATCGGTCGCGAGGGTCGGGGTCATCCTTTGATTGTGGGGCAAAGGGGGCTTTGCCGCAAGATGTTGGGGATAAACCCGGGCGGGCGTTGACTCACAGGCCCATGGCGGCACAATGGCGGGATGCGCATGAACCGCCTCCGCCTGAATGGGTTCAAATCCTTCGTCGATCCCACGGATCTGATGATCCTGGAGGGGCTGACCGGTGTCGTCGGCCCCAATGGCTGCGGCAAGTCGAACCTCTTGGAGGCGCTCCGCTGGGTCATGGGGGAGACTCGTCCTTCGGCCATGCGCGGTTCGGGAATGGAGGATGTGATATTCAACGGCTCTGGCAGCCGTTCGGCGCGGCACTTTGCCGAGGTCTCCTTGATCCTGGACAATTCCGACCGGCTGGCCCCTGCGGGGTTCAACGACAATGACACGATCGAGGTCATAAGGCGGATCACGCGGGATGCGGGCTCGGCCTACAAGGCCAATGGCAAGGATGTCCGCGCGCGGGATGTGCAGATGCTCTTTGCCGATGCCTCGACCGGGGCACATAGCCCGGCGCTGGTGCGGCAGGGGCAGATCTCCGAGCTGATCAACGCCAAGCCGCGCGCCCGGCGGGTGATCCTGGAGGAGGCTGCGGGGATCTCTGGCCTCTATGCGCGCCGGCACGAGGCCGAGCTCAGGCTTTCGGCGGCGGAAGCGAACCTTCTGCGGGTCGATGACGTGCTGGAGGGGCTGGCGCAGCAGCTTTCGACCCTGACGCGGCAGGCCAAACAGGCGGCGCGCTATCGCGAGATCGGCACCGAGCTGCGGCGGGCCGAGGGGATGCTTCTCTACCGCCGTTGGCGCGAGGCCGAGATCACCCGGGCGGAAGCCGAAAGCGCCCTGCGTCAGCGGCTGGTCCTGGCGGGGCAGGCCGAGGTGGCGGCACGGGGGGCCTCCAAGGCCCGCGAGGCCGCCGAGGATGCCCTGCCGCCCAAGCGCGAGGAAGAGGCGGTGGCCTCGGCCATCCTGCAACGCCTGACCCTGCAACGCGACGCCTTGGGCAACGAGGAGAGCCGCGCCTTGGCGGCGATCGAGGCGCTGAAAGCCCGCATCCTCCAGATGGGCCGCGATGCGGAGCGGGAACAGGGGCTCAACCGCGACGCGGGCGAGATGATCGAGCGGCTGGACTGGGAGGTCGAGCAGCTGATGCGCGCCTCGGAAGGCCAGGAGGAGCGGCTGGCCGAGGCGGGCGACCTCGCCCGGGCGGCGGCGGCGGAACTGGCCGCGCGCGAGGCCGAGCAGACCGCGGCCACCGAGGATGCCGCGCGGCTGGGCGCGCGGCACCAGTCGGCCGAGCGGCTGATCGCCGACAGCCGCCGTGGTGTGGAACGGGCCGAGGCCGAGGCCCTGCGGGCCAGGGATGCGGTGGCGGCGGCCTCAGAGGCGCTGGAAACCGCCGGAGAGGCGGCGGAGGCCCTGGCCGAGGCGGTGTCAGAGGCCGTCGACCTGGCCGAGGCGGCCGAGGAAACGCTTCTCGCCGCCGAAGAGGCGCGGGCCGAGACCCAGACCCGCGAGGCCGAGGCGCGGGCGGTGCGCTCCGGCGCCGAGGGCGAGGCTGCGGCCTTGCGGGCCGAAGTGGGCGCCTTGGCGCGGCTGGTGCAGCGGGAGACAAGCGAGGGCGGCGCGATCCTCGACCGGATCGAGGTGGAACCGGGCTTCGAGGCGGCCCTTGGCGCGGCCTTGGGCGATGACCTCAGGGCGCCGGAAGTGGGCTCGGAGGCGCGGTCGGGCTGGGTGGCTTTGGCGGAGGTCGATCAGGGGCTTCCGGCGGGCGTCAGGCCGCTCGCGGGGCATGTGGTCGTGCCCGAGGCCTTGATGCGGGCCGTGTCGCAGATCGGGATTTGTGAAGCTGCGGAGGGCCCGGGGCTGCAAGGGTCACTCTTGCCGGGGCAGCGGCTTGTGTCGATGGAGGGCGACCTTTGGCGCTGGGACGGGTTCCGGGCCGGGTCGGAGGATGCGCCCTCGGCGGCTGCGGCGCGGCTGCGGCAGCTCAACCGCTTGGTGCAGCTGAAGCGCGACCTGGAGGAGGCTCAGGCCAAGGCCGATGGTGCCGCCCGGGCGCATGAGGCCTTGGCGCAGCGGCTGGCCGATCTGACCCGCGCCGACCAGATGGCGCGCGAGGCGCGGCGGGCAGCGGATGCGCGGGTGACCGAGGCGAACCGGGCGGCCAGTAGGGCGGACAGTGAACGCTCGATGGCCGAGGGGCGGCTAGAGACGGCGCGGCTGGCGGTGGCGCGGCATGAGGAAGAGGCCTTGCAGGCCGGGCTGCGGCTGGCGGAGGCGGAAAGCGCGCAGAGGGAGCTCGGCGACCTTGGGGCGGCGCGGGCGCTGGTCGAGGATATGAAGGTGGCGGTCGAGGGCGCGCGGATCGCGATGATGACGCGGCGGGCCTCGCTGGATGAACTCCGCCGCGAGGGTGAGGCGCGGGTCAAGCGGCGGCAGGAGGCGCAGAAGGAGCTTTCCGGCTGGAAGCACCGGCTGGAGACGGCGGGGCGCCGGATGGCCGAGCTGACGGAGCGGCGGGCCGAGGCCGAGGAGGAGCTCGCCGAGGCCATGGAGGTGCCCGAAGAGATCGCCGCCAAGCGCGAAGAGCTGGCCGATGCCATGGCGGAGGCCGAGGCGCGGCGGGCCAGGGCCTCGGATGCCTTGTCGGTGGCGGAAGCGGCTTTGCGGGCGGCCTTCGAGGCCGAGCGCGAGGCGGAACGGGCGGCCGGTGAGGCGCGGGAGGCGCGGGCCCGGGCCGAGGCGCGGGTCGAGGCCTCCAAGGCGGCCAGCACCTATGCGGCGGAACGCATCGCCGAGGAGACCGAGGGCACGCCAGAGCAGCTTTTGGACACTCTGCGGTTTGACCCCGACCGCATGCCCTCGGTCGAGGAGCTGGAGACTGACGTGGCGCGGCTCCGCCGTCAGCGCGAGGCCCTGGGGGCGGTGAACCTGCGGGCCGAGGAGGATGCCAAGGCGGTCTCGGGGGAATATGACGCTCTGGTCTCCGAGAAGGTCGACCTGGAGGAGGCGATCAAGAAGCTCCGCGCCGGGATCGCTGGCCTGAATCGCGAGGGGCGGGAGAGGCTTCTGACCGCCTTCGAGCAGGTGAATGCCAATTTCGGGACGCTGTTCACGCACCTTTTCTCGGGCGGCGAGGCGCGGCTTGTGCTGGTGGAAAGCGAGGATCCGCTCGAGGCGGGGCTGGAGATCATGTGCCAGCCGCCGGGCAAGCGGCTCTCGACGCTGAGCCTTTTGTCGGGGGGCGAACAGACCCTGACGGCGCTGGCGCTGATCTTCGGCGTCTTCCTCGCCAATCCCGCGCCGATTTGCGTGCTGGACGAGGTGGATGCGCCGCTCGATGACGCCAACGTCACCCGCTTCTGCGACCTGATGGACGAGATGCGGCGGCGGACCGAGACGCGCTTCCTGGTCATCACGCACCATGCGGTGACCATGGCGCGGATGGACCGGCTTTTCGGGGTGACCATGGCGGAGCAGGGGGTCAGCCAGCTCGTCTCGGTCGATCTGAAGCGGGCGGAGGCCTTGGTGGCGTAAGGCCCGGGGTATACCCCGGGCTACGCGGCTTTACCGTTGCGCGCCCAGGTCCAGCGTGTGCTGCCGGAGCCAGGCCAGGAAGCCGCGCGGGTTGCCCTTCCACTTGGCCAGCTCATCGGCGGAGAGGGGCTCTCCGATGATCGGGCGCTGGGGTTTGAAGAGGCTGCGGCGGATTTCATAGAGCAAGAGGCCCTGGCGCAGGGTCGCCGAAATGAGGTTGGCGATCTGGTAGGCGCGGGAGTTCTGACCGGGGAAGAAGATCGGCAGGATCGTCGCACCCGACTTCGAGATCATCTTGTGGGTGAAGACGTTCCACTCACCCTCCACCGCCTTGCCGAAGAAGGTCTCGGAGCAGGCGACGCGGCCGGCGGGGAAGAGGATGATGACCCCGCCGCGCGCCAGGTGGGCCATGGTCTCGTCGCGCATCTGCAGGCCCAGCTCGCGGGAATTGTCCTCATGCGGGAAGGGGACCGGGATCATGAACTCTTCGATCTCGGGGATGCCGGTGAGCAGACTGCGGGTCAGGATCTTGAAGTCGCCCCGCACGCGGCTGACCATCTCGGCCATGATCATGCCATCGACCAGGCCCGAAGGGTGGTTGGCCACGACGACGACGGGGCCGGTGGCGGGGATGCGGGCGATCTCCTCGGGCGGGGTGTCCAGACGGATGCCCATGTGGCGCACGGCCTTGGACCAGAAGGCCACGCCAACCGGGGCGCCGGATTTCTCGAAAGACCGGATCAGGCGCAGGAGCGTGACCTTGGCGGTCAGCCATTCCAGGGTGCGGATCGACCAGACCTTGAAGGGGTTCTTGAAGGTCCCGGCATAGGAGAGCCTGCGCATGTCATACTTGCGCCCGACCCCACGGTTCGGGTCGCCCGTCGCGATGCGCGTGCTGTCGGTCACTTCACTTCGTTCCCAAGTCTTCAGCGGTCTTCGCCGAAACGGTCTGCCACCAGGGCCGCAAGCGCAGCGCCAAGTTCCGCCGCCTGTGCCCCGCTGGTTTCGACCTCAATAGTCGTTCCCCGGCTGGCTGCCAACATCAAAAGCCCCATGATGCTGTCGCCCGACACCGTCATCCCCTCACGCGTGACCTGGGCACCGGCGTCGTATTCCTCGACGACCTCGACGAACTTGGCCGAGGCGCGGGCGTGGAGGCCCTTTTCATTCACGATTTTCAAGGTCTGAATCATGCACCGCTGCCAAGGTCGAGGCTGTTGATATACTTGCGACCGGCATCCAGCGAGGCGGCCACCGCATCATTGATGGACAAAGCGCGGGATTTCGCAAGCTTGATCAGCATGGGCAGGTTGGCGCCGTAGATGATCCGACGCTCGGCCCCGGCCGTGCAGGCCAGGAGCGACAGGTTCGAGGGTGACCCACCGAACATGTCGGTCACCACCACCACGCCCGCGCCCTTGTCCACCGCATCGGCGGCGGCGCAGATCTCGGCCTGTTTCAGGCCCCGGTCACAGTCATCCTCGATCGAGATGGCCTGCATGTCTTCCTGGTGCCCCACGACATGTTCGACCGCCGAGAGATACTCTCGCGCCAAACCACCATGAGCTACGATGACGACGCCGATCACGCGCGAATGACCCCCTCGGTCAGGGCATGTGCCCGCCGTTCCAGTTCCCGGTGTCGTTTTGACACTTGCCACCCGGATTCCGCAAGCAGTTTGGATAAATTTTCTGCAACTGCAACAGACCTGTGTTGGCCGCCGGTACAGCCAAAACCAAGGGTCAGGTGCGATTTCCCCTCGGCCATTTGGGCTGGAAGGAGAAAGGCGACCAGGTCTTGCAACTTGTGGAGGAAGGGCGCGTAGAGCGGGTCGGCGGCGACATGGGCCGCCACCGCTGCATCGCGGCCATCTTTCTCCCGCAGGGCGGGAACCCAATAGGGATTCGCCAGGAATCGGCAGTCGAAGACCATGTCCATTCCCCGGGGCAGGCCGCGCTTGTAGCTGAAGCTTTGCACCGAAATCGTAAGACTTTGTGTAGCGCCCTGGCCGAACCACTGGCCGATCTCGGCCTTCAGGTCATGCGGCGTCAGCTCTGACGTGTCGATCAGGTGGTCGGCGCGGACGCGGATCGGGGCGAGAAGGTCCAGCTCGCGCTCTACCCCCTCGGTCGGGGTCGTGGCCTCGGGCAGGGGGTGGCGGCGCTTGGTCTGGCTGTAGCGGCTGACCAGGACGGCGGGGGCGCAGTCCAGATAAAGGACCTCCAGCGTGACGGAAGGGTCGCGGGTCAGGGTGTCGATCAGCTCGATGGCCGAAGTCGCGGAAAAATCGCGGTTGCGCACATCGAGGCCAAGCGCGATGGGCCGGTCCAGCGGCGGGCCGTCCAGAAGCCGGGGAATCAGCGACAAGGGCAGGTTGTCGATGACCTCGTAGCCAAGGTCTTCGAGCGCGTGGAAGGCGGTGGAGCGGCCCGCGCCCGAGGGCCCGGTCACGAGGACCAGGCGATGCGGGGCAGGGGCGTCGGTGACGGTCATTTCGGCCTCAAGCGAAGCGGGAACCCTTCAGATAGCACAGGATTGCGGCATTGAGATGATCATGCGACGGGCGAAACACAAGGGGCAAGGGGATGCCCAGCACGGTGATGTGACGCAGGGGCGGCAGGCGGTCGGGCTCGGGCTGGTCAAGGTCGATGACGAGGGTCACCTGAGCCTCCTCGCGGTGGGGGGCGCGGAGGAGGCCGATGCCGCGCGCCTCGACCAGGCCCTTCAGCGGATCGGGGGCGCGGGCGAAAAGCGCGCCGTCGCGGGCCGTGACTTCGGTCCGGTCGTCGGCGACAAGGTCGCAGCCCAAGGCCATCAGGTTCAGCGCCAGGGCCGATTTCCCCGCGCCAGAGCGCCCGAGGATCAGGAGACCCCGGTCTGCGAGGGCCACGCAGGAGGCATGGAGCGTCTCAGGCATCGGAAGCCCAGCGGATCTCCGAGCCGGCGCGCATCACACCGGCAGGCCCACCACGAAACGGGCGCCCAGAGGCTCGGAGGTGATGTCGGCTTGCGTCGGGCGGATGTTCTCGGCCCAGATCACGCCGCCATGGGCCTCGATGATCTGCTTCGAGATGGCAAGCCCCAGGCCCGAATGGTTGCCGAAGTCGTTCTTGGGCCGCTCGGAGTAGAAGCGTTTGAAGATCTTGGTCAGGGCCTGTTCGGGGATGCCGGGGCCGGTATCCTCGACCACGATCAAGACGCGGTTGTCGCGCTTGCGGGCCCAGACGCGGACCGCGTCGCCCTCTTCGCAGAAGGAGATCGCATTGGTGATCAGGTTGACGAAAACCTGCGCCAGACGCGCCTCAAGCCCCGTCACGCGGATCGGTTCCTGCGGGAAGTCGGTGATGAACTCCACCCCCTTCTCGCCCGCCTGCTGACCCAGATACTCGGTCAGATTGGTGAGCGTCTTCAGAAGGTTGAACTCTTCTTCCTCTTCCTTCACCAGCTCGGAATCCAGCCGCGAGGCATTGGAGATGTCGCTGACCAACCGGTCCAGCCGCCGCACGTCATGTTCGATCACGTCGAGCAGCTTCTCCTTGTGCTCTTCCTTTTTCACCATCCGCAGCGAGCCAACGGCCGAGCGAAGCGAAGCGAGCGGGTTCTTGATTTCATGGCTGACATCGGCCGCGAACTGCTCGTTGGCGTCGATCCGGTCGTACAAAGCCGAGACCATGCCGCGCATGGCAATCGACAGGCGACCAATCTCGTCGGGGCGGGCGGAGAGGTCGGGGATGCGGACCCGGCCCGGGGCCATCGCGCGGCTGTCGCGGTCGCGGCCAATCTCTGCGGCCGCGGCAAGGTCAGACAGCGGGTTGGCGATGGTCGAGGCCAGGACCAGCGAAAGCCCGATGGACACGAGGATCGCCACGACGAACATTTGCAGGATCTGCTCGCGCTCATCCCGGACCAGGCGGTCGATCTCACCCTCGGCGGAGGTCACGCCGACCAGGCCCACGACCGCGCCGTTCAGCTTGATCGGCGCCGCCACGGCGAATTGCGTGCCGCCCTCTGGCCCCTGGGCGGAAATCTTGGCGATTCCATCGGTTTGCGCGGTTCCGAGCAGCCCACGCACCAGTTCTTCTCCGGTCTTGGCGCCGGACTGCGCCTGGCCGCCCGAAAGAAGCGAGGAAATGCCGTCCCAAACCATGTTCAGGAAATCGGTGATGACGGTGGAATGAAGGCCGCTGCGGCTTTCATTGCGGGGGGCGCCGATGGCACGGGCCAACAGCTTGCCCGAGGAATCAAAGAGATAGGCCGAGGATCCCTGGGCGACCGTCGCCGCCTCGAGCCCCCGGGCCAGGTCTTGCTGCCCCGGGGCGAGACCGGCCGAGATCACATCGGCAATCAGCCGCGCTTCGTTGACCAGGCCGTCTTCGCGCTGGTTCACCAGGCTGTCGCGCGAGGGGTTCATGAAGAGAACCCCCGCGACCAGGACCACCAGGCCCATCAGGTTGAAGACGATGATCTTGCGCGCGAGCGGCGAGTGGTTCAGCGAGATCAGACCGCGTTTGCGCCGACCGTCGCGCAGCGAAGGCTCCACCGCGCCCTCGGGCGCCTCCCAGTCTTCGCCCAGAAGCAGGTCCCCGGGCGCGTCTTCGCCCTTGGGATCGCCTTTCTGCGACATGCGGATTTGCGGGATCGCGGTCATCTCACTCTTCGTTGTAGCGATAGCCGATGCCGTAAAGCGTCTCGATCGCGGAGAAGTCGCTGTCGACCGCCTTCATTTTCTTGCGCAACCGCTTGATATGGCTGTCGATGGTGCGGTCGTCGACATAGACCTGATCGTCATAGGCCACGTCCATCAGCTGATCGCGGCTTTTCACGAAACCGGGCCGCTGGGCCAGGGCCTGCAAGAGCATGAACTCGGTCACGGTCAGGGAGACGTCTTTCCCCTTCCACAGCACCGAATGGCGCAGCGGGTCCATGCGCAGGTTCCCCCGCTCCATGATCTTGTTTTCCTCGGTGACGGCCACTTCGCCGGTCACGATGGCATCCTGGCGGCGCAGAAGCGCGCGGATGCGTTCGACCAGAAGCCTTTGCGAGAAGGGCTTCTTCACATAGTCATCCGCCCCCATCCGAAGACCCAGGACCTCATCGATCTCGTCGTCCTTCGAGGTCAGGAAGATCACCGGCATCGTCGTCTTGGTGCGCAGACGCTGCAGAAGATCCATCCCGTCCATGCGGGGCATCTTGATGTCGAGGACCGCCATGTCGGGCAGCCTTCGGTTGAACGCGTCTAGCGCGGATTGTCCGTCGTTGAAGGTTTCGACTTCGAAACCTTCGGCTTCCAAAGTCATCGAAACGGACGTCAGGATATTCCTGTCGTCGTCCACAAGGGCGATCCTGGCCATGCTGGCGTGTCCTTACTGCTCGGTCTTATTTTTTCCACATCATCGCTGCTTGACCCCCGAGAATCAACACTCAAGTGCGAATCACCGCCATCTGCCCCCTCAGTGACGCGAAAAAACCTGAAGAAATGGCTAATATGCCTCACCGGGGGCGAGGCCATGCCTTTGGTTGCGCTAACCTGAAGATGGTTGCGCTAACAGGCGCAATGAGTGCTTTTCTCCTTGGAAATCCTGATGTTATAGCGAAATCACCGCCAACTCCCACGGCCCGGGACGCGGCGGTGGCAGCCCAAGGCCCGGCTGTCACATTTCACAAAGGACGCCGCACTGACGCGGCAAGGAGCTTGCAGGATGACCAAGGCACGAGTGAACCCGTCGATGACGCTGACCCACCAAGGCATCGAGGTCGCCCGCGCCTATTATAACCTGCTGGAGCCCGCGCTGGTCGAAAAGGCCGTCGCGCGCGGTGAGGGTCGGTTGGGTCTGGGCGGCGCCTTCCTGTGTGAGACCGGACAGTTCACTGGCCGCTCGCCCAAGGACAAATTCGTCGTCCGCACGCCCTCGGTCGAAAACACGATCTGGTGGGAGAACAACGCGCCGATGGCACCCGAGGCCTTCGACCTTCTCCATGCCGACATGCTGAACCACCTGAAAAGCCAGGAGGTCTTCGTCCAGGACCTTTACGCCGGCGCCGATCCGATCCACCGGCTGGATGTGCGGATGGTGACGGAACTGGCCTGGCACGGGCTCTTCATCCGCCACCTGCTGCGCCGTCCCGAAGCCGCCGAGCTGGGCTCTTTCACCCCGGATTGGACGGTGATCAACTGCCCGTCCTTCAAGGCCGATCCGGCGCGGCATGGCTGCCGGACGGAAACCGTCATCGCCTTGAACTTCGACAAGAAGACCATCCTGATCGGCAATACCGCCTATGCGGGCGAGAACAAGAAGGCCGTCTTCACCCTGCTGAACTACCTCCTGCCGGAAAAGGGCGTCATGGCGATGCATTGCAGCGCCAACCACGCCATCGGCAACCCGGTCGATACGGCGGTCTTCTTCGGCCTCTCGGGCACCGGCAAGACCACGCTTTCGGCCGACCCGTCCCGCACCCTGATCGGCGACGACGAACACGGCTGGTCCGACCGTGGCACCTTCAACTTCGAAGGCGGCTGCTATGCGAAGACCATCAACCTGAGCCCCGAGGCCGAGCCCGAGATCTTCGCCACCACCCACCGTTTCGCCACGGTGGTCGAGAACATGGTCTATGACCCGGAGACGCTGGAGATCGACTTCGCGGATGACAGCCTGACCGCCAACACCCGCTGCGCCTATCCCTTGGACTATATCTCCAATGCTTCGGCCACCGGGCTTGGAGGCCATCCGAAACATGTGGTGATGCTGACCTGCGACGCTTTCGGCGTCCTGCCGCCCATCGCGCGGCTGACCCCGGCGCAGGCGATGTATCACTTCCTCTCGGGCTTCACCTCCAAGGTCGCGGGCACCGAGCGCGGCGTGACCGAGCCGTCGCCGACCTTCTCGACCTGCTTCGGCGCCCCCTTCATGCCGCGCCGGCCCGAGGTCTATGGCAAGCTTCTGGAGGAGAAGATCGCCAAGTTCGGCGCCTCCTGCTGGCTGGTGAACACCGGCTGGACCGGGGGGGCTTACGGCACGGGGCGGCGGATGCCGATCAAGGCGACGCGGGCGCTCCTGGCGGCGGCGCTGGATGGGTCCTTGGGGGCGGGCCAGTTCCGCCGCGACCCGAACTTCGGCTTCGAGGTCCCGGTTTCGGTTCCCGGGGTGGATGAGGCGCTCCTGGACCCGCGCCGCACCTGGGCCGATGCGCAGGCCTATGACGCGCAGGCCAAGAAGCTGATGTCCATGTTCGCGGCCAATTTCGAGCAATACCTGCCCTTCATCGACGCCGACGTCCGCGCGGCGGCGATCTGAAAACAGGAGGTTCCCGCCTGCGCGGGAACGCCTTTGTCCATGTGAGACGGGCTGCTCCGGGCTTGACCCGGAGCCTCATTAGAGCTTGCCCAGAAGCGCGGGCGTCGGCCAGCCATCGGCCGGCATCCCCGCCTTGGCCTGTTCCTTCTGCACCGCCGCCCGCGTCATGGCGCCCAAGACCCCGTCGATCTTGCCGACGTCGTAACCCTTGGCCGCCAGCCGCTGTTGCAGGGCCTTCATCTGGTCTGCCGACAGGCCCGGCTCGGGATCGCCCGCATCATAGGGCGCCGCGCCTTCGATCCTGGTGGCGAAATAGGCCGCCGTCGTCACATAGACGAAGCTCTTGTTCCATTCGAAGAGCACCTTGTAATTCGGATAGGCCAGGAAAGCCGGACCCTTGCGCCCCATCGGCAAAAGCAGGCTGGCTTGCAGGTTGGCAAGATCGCCCTCCCGGGCGCGAACCCCCATCTGCGCCCATTGGCTGGCGGGCAGCGCCTTGTCGATTCCGGCCTGGGACCAATCCATCTGCTCGGGCACCACGACCTCTTGCAGCCAGGGCTCGTTCGGCCGCCAGCCGTGGTATTGCAGCATATGCGCCGCCGAGAGGATCGCATCCGGCGCCGAGGTCTTGAGCGTGATCAGCCCGTCGCCGTCGCCATCCTCGCCGCGTTCCAGGATATCCTTGGGCAGCATCTGGACCTGGCCGATCTCGCCCGCCCAGGCGCCCTTGGTCACGCCCGGTTCGAAATCGCCCATCGCGGTCAGGGCGATGGCGGCGAGGACCTGGGGCTGGAAGAGCTCGGGTCTGCGGCAATCATGGGCGAGTGTCATCAGCGCGTTGCGGGTGTCGAAATCGCCCTGGACCGCGCCGAAATCGGTCTCGAAGGCCCAGAAAGCCAGGATCATCCCGCGCGGCACCCCGAATCGCCGCGCTGCCTCGTCGAAGCTGCGGTCATGTTTCTTGGAATAGACCCCGGCATTCTGCAGGCGGCTCTTGGAAATCAGGGCTTGGCTGAATTCGATGAAATTCTTGCGGAAAAATCCCTGGCCCCGGTCGGCCTTGAGGACCGCCTTGTCGACCTGCGCTCCGGCCATGAAGGCCTCGATGGCGCTTTCCGCAAGGCCCATGGCGCGGGCCTCGGCGGCCATGGCGGCCTTGAAGTCCTTGAAATCGCCTCCACAAGGGGCAGAAAGGGCAGGCAGGGCCGAAGCCAGAAGCAAAGCCAGAGCAAGACGCATGACATCCTCCAAAATCCGCCCGCAGCATAGCGCGGGAGCCTGCGCGGGGGAACCTTTTTGACTGTGGCGCCCCGGCCACGCGGTCTTCACATCTGTGCCACAAGCTGCGGATAACTTGTCTTTAACCTTTCCTCGGCGAGACTGTTTCCAATGGAGGCGGAGATGCAGGAATTCCTTTCGAAAGAAGTCCTTGCCGGACTGGAAACGGCCCGGAAGTCGCGTGAACGCAAACAGTCCCGCCTGCGGATCCAGGTGGGTGAGGCGGTCTTCCCGGTGTTGCGCTTCTGGCACGATGGCTGCGTGCTGGATGGAAAGCTTTCGCCGAAACTGCGCGGCCTGGTCGATCTTTACGACGGATCGCGGCATGTCTTCCAATGCCTGATCGTCGCCACCACGGGGGATGGCGACGAAATCACCTGTGAGTTCAAGAGGTTGACCCCGGTGACCGATGCCCCCGCGCTGGATTTCTGGCGCGACGACAGTGGCCCCGTGGCCTATCTGCCCAAGGCGTGATCACTGCAGGTCGGCGAAAGCCGCCTGCAAGCGCGCCACGGCATCGACGATCTGGGCATGGGGCATGGCCAGGTTGAAGCGCAGGTAGCTCTCGCCGCCCAGACCAAAGCTCTCGCCATAATTCGCAGCGATTCGCGCGGATTTCTCGACCCGGGCGATGAACTCGGCCTTCTCCATCCCCGTGCCGGAGAAATCGACCCAGGCGAGGTAAGTCGCCTCCAGCCCCACCGACTTCACCCCCGGGATGGCATTGACGCCTGCGTCAAAGACCTTCCGGTTGCGGTCGAGGTAAGCCACAAGCGCATCGACCCAGGCCGCGCCCTCGGGGCTGTAAGCCGCCGTTGCCATATGCATGCCGAAGGAATTGGGCGAGATCCCCATCTTCATCATCACCGCGCCGAACTTCTTCTTCAGCTCCGGCTCATGGATGATGACATTGCCGATATGGCTGCCCGCGATGTTGAAGGTCTTGGTCGTGGCCGTCATCATCACGACCCGATCATCCAGCGTCGCCAAGGGGATATGGCGATGCCCCGGCATCACCAGGTCATGGTGGATCTCGTCCGAGACCACCACCAGCCCATGCCGCGCCGCAAAGTCCAGGACCCCGCGCAGCTCTGCCTCCGTCCAGACCCGGCCGCCGGGATTGTGCGGCGAGCAGAGGATCAGCATCTTCGCCGTCCCGTCCATCTGTGCATCCCAGGCGGCGAAATCCATCTGGTTGTCCTTCAGCGGGCATTCCACCACCCGCCGCCCCGCCGCCGAGATCACCCGGGCAAAGGCGTGATAGACCGGGGTCATCAGGACAACCCCATCCCCCGGCGCGGTAAAGGCCTCGACACAAAGCGCCGTGCCGTTCACCAGCCCATGGGTGGTGAAGATGTCGCTCTTGTCCAGCGACCAGCCGTGGCGCGTCTGCATCCACCAGCGGATGGCCTCCAGATAGGCGCGGTCGTCGCCGAAATAGCCATAGACCCCATGCGCGGCCATGGCCTCGACCGCCTTTTGCACACAGGCCGGCGGGCGGAAGTCCATGTCGGCCACCCACATGGCCAGCCCGTCCCGGGGCGAGACGCCATAAGCGCCCTCCATCCCATCCCACTTGACGGAATGGGTGCCGATGCGGTTGATGATCTCGTCGAAGTCCATGTCTTTGCCCCTGTTCGGTCGTTTGTTCCAGATAACTCAAAGGAAACGGGAAGTCATTCTGGATTTTAGCTGAAAGCCGGTAAATCGTCCCTAAACGAGGAAATCCGCAGAACTTCCTCCCTGTTTCCCATCGCCCTTGCGCGCCTGACCCCCAATGTCTAAACCCATGCCATGATCCGTCCCATCCTGATCCACCCCGACCCGCGCCTCAAGAAGGTCTGTGATCCCGTCACAGGGGTCACCGAGGACCTCTCGCGCCTGGCCCGCGACATGCTGGACACGATGTATGACGCCCCCGGCATCGGTCTGGCCGCCCCGCAGATCGGCGTGATGAAGCGGCTGATCGTGATGGATTGCATGAAGGCGCCCGAAGTCGCCCGGCCTCTGGTGCTGTTCAACCCCCAGGTCACCTGGTCGTCGTCCGAGGTTTCGACCTATGAGGAAGGCTGCCTCTCGATCCCCGAGCAGTACGCCGATGTCACCCGCCCCGCCGCCGTGACCGTGACCTGGATGGACGAGACGGGCGCCGCCCGGGAAGAGACCTTCGAGGGGCTGTGGGCGACCTGCGTCCAGCACGAGATCGACCATTTGAACGGCAAGCTCTTCATCGATTACCTTGGCCTGATGAAGCGCCAGCTGATCACCCGCAAGATGGAAAAGCTCAAGCGCGAACGCGCGCGGTCCGGCCCGTGATCCTGCCGCTTCGCCTCTGGCCCGACCCGGTGCTGTCGCAGGTCTGTGCGCTGGCTCCGGTCGATGCCGGAACGCTGGCCCTGGCCGAGGACATGCTGGAGACGATGTATGCCGCCAAGGGACGGGGCCTCGCCGCGCCCCAGGTCGGCGTCCTCTCGCGCCTCTTCGTCATGGATGAGACCTGGAAGACCGGCGAAAAGACGCCCGAGATCTTCCTGAACCCCGAGATCATCTGGACCTCGCCCGAGACGGCGCCCTCGACCGAGGGTTGCCTCTCGATCCCGGGGCAGGAGGTGACGGTGATCCGCGCGAAGTCGATCATCCTGCGCTGGACCATGCCGGACGGCGCCATCGCGGCGCAGAAGCTGACCGGCTTCCGCGCCATCTGCGCCCAGCACGAGATCGACCACCTGAACGGCATCGTGACCCTGACCAAGGCCCCGCAATGATCCGCCCCTGCTTGCCCTTTCCCCATCCCGTGCTGAAGGCCGTGGCCGCTCCGGTGCCTGCGATCACCGACGAGATCCGCGCGATCTGGCGCGACATGGTCGACACGATGGAGGCGATGCCGGGTTACGGCCTCGCCGCGCCGCAGATCGGGCATAGCCTGCGGTTGGCCGTGGTGGATTGCAGCGAAGAGCGCGGTCAGGCCGTTCTGATGGCCAACCCGGAGGTGCTTCACGCCTCGGGTCAGCTGCGCGAGCATGAGGAGGCCTCGCCCAACCTGCCCGGCGTTTCCGCCAAGATCAGCCGCCCTCGCGCGGTGACGGTGCGGTTTCTGAACGCGGCGGGCGAGGTGGAGGAGCGGGATTTCGTCCTCCTCTGGGCGACCTCGGTGCAGCATCAGATCGACCACCTGAACGGCAAGCTCTATTTCGACCACCTGTCGGCTCTGAAGCGCAACATGCTGATCACCAAGGCACAAAAACTGGCGAAACGCGGATGAAACTGGTCTTCATGGGCACGCCGGACTTCTCGGTCCCGGTCCTTCAGGCGCTGGCCAAGCACCATGAGGTCGTGGCGGTCTATTCCCAGCCGCCGCGTCCGGCCGGGCGGGGCAAGGCCGACCGCGCCTCCCCGGTGCAGCAGGCGGCCGAGGCCCTGGGGATTCCGGTCCGCCATCCTGTCAACTTCAAGACCCCGGAGGCGGTGGCCGAGTTTGCCGCCCTCGGCGCCGATATTGCCGTCGTCGTGGCCTATGGCCTGATCCTGCCGCAGGTGATCCTCGATGCGCCGAGCCTGGGCTGTCTGAACATCCATGCCTCATTGCTCCCCCGCTGGAGGGGCGCCGCGCCGATCCACCGCGCCATCATGGCGGGCGACAAGGAAACCGGCATCTGCATCATGCAGATGGAAGCGGGGCTGGACACCGGCCCCGTGCGCCTGACCCGATCCACCCCCATCGGGGCGGAGGAGACGACGCAAGACCTCCATGACCGCCTGTCACAGATGGGCGCCGAGATGATCGTCGAGGCGCTGGAGACCATGCCCCCCGCTGTGCAGCAGCCCCCGGGCGAGACCTATGCCACCAAGATCGACAAGGCCGAGGCCAAAGTGGATTGGACCCGTCCGGCTGTCGAGATCGACCGACTGATCCGTGGGCTTTCCCCCTTTCCGGGGGCCTGGACCATGGTGGGCGGGGAGCGTGTGAAGCTCCTCCGCTCCCGCCTTGCGGAAGGCCAAGGCGCGCCGGGGCAGGTCCTGCAAGGCTTCACCATTGCCTGTGGCGAGGGCGCGGTGGAAATCACCCTTGCGCAGCGCGAGGGCAAGAAGCCCAGCCCCGCCGCCGATATCCTGCGCGGGCTGACCCTGCCCGCGCGGCTCTAGTCACTCCGCCGCGAGCGCCGGGGTTTCCACCAGGTCCACGATCTGCCCCATGATCCGGGTCAGGTCGAAATCCTTGGGCGTATAGACCTCGGCCACGCCCATCGCCCGCAAGGCCGCCACGTCGCCCTCGGGGATGATGCCGCCGACCACCACGGGCACCGAGACCCCCGCCGCCGCCAGCCCCTCCATCACCTCGGCCACCAGGGGCAGGTGAGAGCCCGAGAGGATCGAGAGCCCCAGCACATGCGGTCCCTCGGCCACCACGCCCGCCACGATATCGGCAGGCGTCTGGCGGATGCCGTCGTAATGGATCGCCATGCCGCAGTCCCGCGCCCTTGCGGTGATCTGCTCGGCCCCATTGGAATGGCCATCAAGCCCCGGCTTGCCCACCATCAGCTTCATCTGCCGCCCCAAGCGCCCCGACACCGCCGCGACCCTTTCGCGGATCGGCTCCAGCCCCTCGGTGCGGTTCGAGGGAGACACCGAAACCCCGGTCGGCGCACGATATTCCCCAAAGGCCGCCCTGATCGCCGCCCCCCATTCCCCCGTCGTCACCCCGGCCTTGGCGGCAGCAATCGAGGCGGGCATGATGTTCTCACCCCCCACCGCCGCCTGGCGCAAGGCCATCAGCGCGCGGTTCACCGCCACCCCATCGCGCCCCGCCCGCCAGGCATGGAGCCTTGCGATCTGGTCCGCCTCTGCCGCCGGATCGGCCTCGAAGACCGCATCGCCGGTGGTCAGGGGCGAGGGCTCTCCGCCCGCCCAGCGGTTCACGCCGACCACGACCTGGGCGCCGCTTTCGATCCGCGCCAGGCGTTCGGCATTCGATTCGACCAGCCGCGATTTCATATGCGGAATGGCCGCCACCGCGCCGCCCATGGTCTCGATCTGCGCGAGCTCTGCCTTGGCCTCGGCCACCAGGGCGGCCACCTTGGCCTCCATCACCGGGTTGCCGTCGAAGAGGTCGCCATATTCCAGGAGGTCGCTTTCATAGGCCAGGATCTGCTGCATCCGCATCGACCATTGCTGATCCCAGGGACGCGGCAGGCCAAGCGCCTCGTTCCAGGCCGGAAGCTGCACGGCCCGGGCGCGGGCGTTCTTCGACAGGGTCACGGCCAGCATCTCGATCAAGATGCGCGCCACGTTGTTCTCGGGCTGCTGCTCGGTCAGGCCGAGGGAGTTCACCTGGACCCCATAGCGGAAGCGGCGATGGCGTTCCTCGGTGATGCCATAGCGGTCACGGCAGAGCTCGTCCCACAGCTGCACGAAGGCGCGCATCTTGGCGATTTCGGTGACGAAGCGGATGCCCGCGTTCACGAAGAAGGAAATCCGCCCCACCATCGCCGGGAAATCCTCGGCCGGAACCTTGGCACGCAGGTCGTCCAGCACGGCAATCGCGGTTGCAAGCGCATAGGACAGCTCCTGCACCGGCGTCGCGCCGGCCTCTTGCAGGTGGTAGCTGCACACATTCATCGGATTCCACTTCGGCATCGCTTTTGCCGTCCAGGCGGCGATGTCGGTCGTCATCCGCAGCGAGGCCTTGGGCGGCGAGATATAGGTGCCGCGCGAGAGGTATTCCTTGATCAGGTCGTTCTGCACCGTGCCTTGCAGAGAGCTGACATCGGCCCCCTGCTCCTCGGCCACCGCGACATAAAGCGCCAGGAGCCAGGGCGCCGTGGCGTTGATCGTCATCGAGGTGTTCATCTGCCCCAGGGGAATCCCGTCGAACAGCGCCCGCATGTCGCCCAGGTGGCTGATCGGCACGCCGACCTTGCCGACCTCGCCCCTCGCCAGCACATGATCGGCGTCATAGCCCGTCTGGGTCGGCAGGTCGAAGGCCACGGAAAGCCCGGTCTGCCCCTTGGCCAGGTTGCCGCGATACAGCGCGTTCGAGGCCGCAGCGGTCGAATGGCCCGCATAGGTGCGGATCAGCCAGGGTTGGTCTTTCATCAAGGGCCTCGATTCTGATGCGCAATTTTGTTGCGTCATCGACTTCATGCCAGAAATTTTCCACCCCTGTCAATCGCCGCATTGCAGCATCACAATTTGCACCCCCCGCCCGCCCGTGCCATCAGGGCCCATGACCCAGCCGATCACCCTGCCGCTTTGGCTTTTGCTGCTGATCCTCGCCTTTGCGGCGACCTCCTTTGCGTCGAATTTCCTGTTTCCCTCCGTCCGCTGGTTCTTCCGCAGCCGGATCGAGCGCGGCATCGCGCGGCTGAACCAGGGCCTCGCCCGGCCCATCGACCTCTTCAAGCTGGCCAAGCGCCAGGACGGCATCGCGCGGCTGGCCTATGACCCAAAGGTCCTGCAAGCGGTCACCGAACATGCGACTGAGCGCGGCATCCCGCCCCAGGTCGCCTTCCAGGAGGCCCGGGCCTATGCGCGCGAGATCGTGCCAGCCTTCTCCGCCACGATCTATTTCGGCGTCGCCCTAAGGCTCGCGCGCTGGCTGACGAAGAAGCTCTACCGCGTCCGGTTCGGCCAGGTCGAAGAGGTGCTGAAGAGCATCGACCCCCGCGCCACCGTGGTTTTCGTCATGAACCACCGCTCGAACATGGATTACGTGCTTCTCACCTGGCTCGTCTCGGGCCAGGCCTCGATTTCCTATGCCGTGGGGGAATGGGCGCGGATCTGGCCGTTTTCGCGCTTCATCCGCGCGACGGGGGCTTATTTCATCCGGCGCGGCAGCCGCAGCGCGCTGTATCGCAAGGTCCTGGCCCGCTACGTCCAGATGGCGACCGAAGAGGGCAACACCCAGGCCATCTTCCCCGAGGGCGGCCTGTCGCTGGATGGCAGGCTTGCCAAGGCGAGGCTGGGGCTTCTGACCTATATCATGCAGACCGAAACGCCGCGCGACGTGGTCTTCATTCCCGTGGGCCTGGCCTATGACCGGGTGCTCGAGGACCAGATCCTGACCGAGGCCGCCGCCAGCGGCTCGCGGCGTTTTCGCGTCGGGCCCCTGCGCGCTTTGCATTACGCGCTGATCGGGCTGCGCAGGCTCTTGTTCCCCGGGGTCTGGAGCCTCGGCACCGCCGCTGCCGCCATTGGCCGCCCGGTCTCGCTGGCGGAGTTCATGGCCGGCCCCGACCCCTCGGCCGAGGCATTGGGAGAGCGGCTGATGGCCGAGATCGGCCAGGCCATCCCGGTGCTTCCGGTGCCGCTGGTCGCCGCCTGCCTGCCGCAGCCCTCGCGTGAGGCCCTGGTCGCCGCCTGCGAGGCGCGTCTTGCCCTGCTTGTGGCCGAAGGCCGCGACATCAAGCTGGCGCCGCAGGGGATGGAGGCCACGGTGACCGAAGCCCTGGCCATCCTGCACAGCCGAGGGCTGGTCCGCGGCCTGGCGCCTTTGCCCGAAAAAGCCGCCATTCTGGGCTTCTACGCCGCATCGCTGCAACAGGGCCAGCAAACAATCCCGCTGGATCAAAAACTTTGATTGATTGGACAAGACTCCGACTTTAGCCTTCGGCCACCGGGTCAACCGGACATTTCAACGAGGGATAAGCCATGAACTTCAAAGCCATCCTCCTCGCGGGTGTTGCAGCCCTGTCGCTGTCTGCCTGCGTCGAGACCACCACCTACACCACCTCCAGCGCCAACAAGCATGTCCTGGTGATCAACAACTCCGGCAAGACGGTGCGCGAGTTCTACGGCTCGAACGCGGGCAGCGATTCCTGGGAAGAAGACATCCTCGGCTCCGACATGCTGGCCTCGGGCTCGTCGGTCGACATCAACTTCGAAGACGGTTCGGGCTATTGCACCTTCGACTTCAAGGCGGTCTTCACCGATGGCTCTTCGGTCGTCGAGCCTGGCATCGACGTCTGCTCGGTCTCTTCGGTCACCATCAACTGATCGCTGCAACGCGGCAGTAATAAAGTTTCAAAGTTGCGCGCTTAATTGTTGCAATCGTGCGCGCAACTTTATATCTCAAGGTTCAACGCCCCGCGATTCTGCGGTGCGGCGAACCTTGGGAGGCCCCGATGGCACTGGATGCGCAAACCCCGCTGGCTTACGACGCCCCGGTGAAAGACCTTTACGCCCTGGGCGAGATGCCCCCGTTGGGCCATGTGCCCGCGCAGATGTACGCCTGGGCGATCCGGCGCGAGCGTCACGGCAACCCCGACAGTGCCATGCTGGTCGAGGTCGTCGATACGCCCAAGATCGACAGCCACGAAGTCCTCGTCATGGTCATGGCGGCGGGGGTCAATTACAACGGGGTCTGGGCCGCGCTCGGCACCCCGATCTCGCCCTTCGACGGCCATGGCGCGCCCTTCCACATCGCGGGCTCGGATGCTTCGGGCATCGTCTGGGCGGTCGGCGACAAGGTCAAGCGCTGGAAGGTCGGTGACGAGGTCGTCATCCATTGCAACCAGGACGATGGCGACGACGAGGAATGCAACGGCGGCGACCCGATGTTCTCGCCCAGCCAGCGAATCTGGGGCTATGAGACGCCCGACGGCTCTTTCGCGCAGTTCACCCGCGTCCAGGCCCAGCAGCTGATGCGCCGCCCCCAGCACCTGACCTGGGAGGAGAGCGCCTGCTATACCCTGACGCTCGCCACCGCCTACCGGATGCTCTTCGGCCACAAGCCGCATGAGCTGCGGCCGGGCCAGAACGTGCTGGTCTGGGGCGCCTCGGGCGGCCTTGGGTCCTATGCGATCCAGCTGATCAACACGGCCGGCGGCAATGCGATCGGCGTGATCAGCGACGAGGACAAGCGCGATTTCGTCATGGGGCTGGGCGCCAAGGGCGTCATCAACCGCAAGGACTTCAAGTGCTGGGGCCAGATGCCCACGGTCAACACGCCCGAATACAAGGAGTGGTTCAACGAGGCCCGCAAGTTCGGCAAGGCGATCTGGGACATCACCGGCAAGGGCAACAACGTCGACATGGTCTTCGAGCACCCGGGCGAGCAGACCTTCCCGGTCTCGGTCTTCGTGGTCAAGCGCGGCGGCATGGTGGTGATCTGCGCGGGCACCACGGGCTATAACCTGACCTTCGACGTGCGCTACCTGTGGATGCATCAAAAGCGCGTCCAGGGCAGCCACTTCGCCAACCTCAAGCAGGCCAGCGCGGCCAATCAGCTGATGATCGAACGCCGCCTGGATCCCTGCCTGTCGGAGGTCTTCCCCTGGGCCGAGATTCCCGCCGCCCATATGAAGATGCTGAAGAACGTCCACAAACCGGGCAACATGGCCGTGCTGGTCCAGGCCCCCCGGACCGGCCTGCGCACCTTCGAAGACACGGTCGAGGCCGCCCAAGCGCGCTGATCCCATTGGCAAAATTCCGCCCCGCCTGCTGATTGCAGGCGGGGCTTTTCATTTTGCGACGGAAAATTAACCACTCCCGTGTTGAACTGGCGTTGCAAGATGTCAGGATCAAGTGGATTGTTGCGGCATGGGAAACAATAAGCCCGGGGAGCATATGGGTTTCGAGTGGATTTTCGATGTCTTGCGGGACCTGAAATCATTTGCCTCCGCGAATGACATGCCCGCCCTGGCCCATAAGGCCGATGAGGCGATTGCCGCCGCCCGTGCCGAGCTTGAGGCGCGCAGCGATGCGCCCAAGGAGAAGCCCGACCAGTTGCATTAAGCCCGGGCTGGCCCCCGCTGGCGCTCTCGTCTAGGGTCGCGCCATGACACTCCCTGCGATCACCTTCTCCGACGATCAGGCCGAGGCGCATGATCGCGTCGCCTCCGAGCTTCTGTCCGCTGGCATCGATCTGGACAATGGCGACCTCGTGCCCCTGGCGGAGGGCAAGACCTCGGTCCTGGCCGTGATGGGCAAGGCGGGGTCCGGCAAGACCATGCTTCTGGCCAGTCTTTACAAGGACTTGCGCGCGGCTGGGGTCGAAATCATCTCGGGCGAATATGAAAGCCGCCGGAAGAAGGAACGGCGCAGCCTGGCGGTTCTGGCACCGACGAACAAGGCGGCCTCGGTCCTGCGGCTGCGCGGCGTGCCCGCGACGACGATCCACCGCATCCTTTATACGCCGCTTTACGACCCGCAATACGAGGCCATCGCGGAATGGCTGGCAGGCAACCTGCCCCGCCCCAAGGCCGAGACCCTGACCGACCTCGCGCTCGACCGCGCCCATGCCTTCTATCAGACCACCCCCTCGATCCCGGGCGCCCTGGCGGCTGCGGGGCTCAGGGGTTCGGACTTCATCAAGGGCTGGAAGCGGCGGGAAGAGCCCCTGGACGTGGGCTTCATCGACGAATCGTCCATGCTGGACGAGCGCCAGTTCGACGACCTGCGCGAGATCTTCCCGACCCTGGTCCTTTTTGGCGACCCGGCGCAGTTGGCCCCGGTGCAGTCCAGTGGCATGGTCTTCGACAAGCTGGGTGACAACCGCAAGCTGACCCTGTCGCGCATCCATCGGCAAACGCAGGACAATCCGATTCTGGACCTCGCCCATGCCCTGGCCGATGACAGCCTGACCTTCGACAGCTTCGAGGACATGATTCGCGATGCCGCCCGCAAGGATGACCGCGTCGTCTGGTCCGAGAGGGTCTCTTCCGACCTCATGGCGCGCTCCCCCGTCCTGGTCTGGCGCAACGTCACCCGAATCAAGCTGATCCAGGCCTTCCGCTCGGCCCATGGCGCGCCGGAGGACGAGCTCCTGCCGGGCGAGCCCCTGATCTGCGACGGGATCGAACTGCCGCTGAAACACCGCAAGAAGCGCATCGACCTTGAAGCGCGCGGCCTGATCAAGGGCGCGCAGGTCATCTACCTCGGCCCCGGCACCAAGGCGGGCTTCGCGAAACTGCATGTCGTGGGCGCTGAAGAGCCCCAGGTTTCGGCCGCCAGCATCATCAAGATCGAGAAGCCGGACGAGGAAGAGCCCTTCATCCCCTCCGCCGCCACGATGGGAGCCACCTTCCTGCATGGCGCGGCGGTGACGATCCACAAGGCCCAAGGGTCGCAATGGAGCGAAGTCCAGGTCTTCGCCCCCGACCTTTTCGCCGCCGCCCAGGCCGGACGATCCGAGGCGGGCATCCCGCTGTGGAAGCGCTTGGCCTATGTCGCCATCACCCGCGCCGAAAAGCGCCTGCATTGGGTGGTCCGCAACCGCCTCGCCCTGCCGAAATCCCCCTTGGGCATCAGTGACCTCATCGCCCGCCCGGCGCCGCTCAGCCTCGAAAGCGAAGAGTAACCCCTTTCGCTTTCAATTTGGCTCAAATATCTCTCGGGGGTCTGGGGGTGGAAAACCCCCAGCGCGTCCCACAGGAGCCCAACATGACCGCCGTATTCGTCCAGTTCCGCTGCACCCCCGGCCAGACCTATGCGGTGGCCGATGCGATCTATGACCGCGAAGTGGTCTCCGAGCTCTATTCGACCAGCGGAGAATACGACCTGATTGCCAAAGTCTATATCCCCGAGGGCGAGGATGTCGGCCACTACCTCTCGAAGCGGCTTTTCGACATCCCGGGCATCGTGCGGACGCTGACCACGATGACCTTCAAGGCGTTCTGAGAGGCCAGGACAGGAAGAAGGTGCGGCGGGGCTCCTCTCCCCGCCGCACCCCCCAAAAGGTCCGAGGCGCCTAATGCGCCATCAGGACGGGGATCTCCGCGCCTTCCAGAACGGCCCGCGTTGCCCCGCCCAGAACCGCCTCGCGCAGGCGCGAATGGCCATAGGCGCCCATGACCATCAGGTCGCAGCCCTCGTCCCGCGCATGCCGCGCCAGCACTTCCGAGACCTTGGGCGCGGTCTTGGCCAGGACCGAGACCTGGGCCTTGATGCCGTGGCGCACGAGGTATTGGCAGAGAAGCCCGCCCGGGTCCGAGCGCTCCGGCCCGCGCTGGGGCGGATCGACCACGGTGACATCGACCAGATCGGCCAGCTTCAGCAAGGGCAGGGCGGCCTTGGCCGCCGCCAGGGCCTCGGCGGACTGGTTCCAGGCCAGAAGCACGCGCTTGGGCGCCGAAAGGCTCTCCAGCATCGCGGCATTCCCCGCGATATCGCCCGGCACGATCAGCACCGGGGAACGCCCCTCGAACAGCGCCGCCTCGACCGCCGCTTCGGCACGGTAGGTCTGGCCCTGGCCATAGGGCCGGGCCTGGACGACGACATCGACAAAGCTTGCCGCATTGCCGATCACGGCGGTCAGCCCGCCCATCTCGGCCACGGCGGTATCAAGCCCCCAGCGCAGGGCCGGGTCGATCTCGCGCAGCGCCGCCTCGGCCGCCTTGGCCGCCGCGCGGGCCTCGGTCTCGGCCTCTTCCAGCGAATAATCGGCCAGCAACGCCCCGGCGCCCAGATAGGAATAGCCGATCTGCGCCTGGTCGACGCCAAGGGCCAGCACATCCAGATGCGCGTCGCAGCCCAGGGCGAGCCGTGCCGCCGCCGTCACCGAGGCTTCGGCCGTCGCGGGATCGGTCACCACGGTCAGAATGGATTTGAATCCCATGCCAAACTCCTTTTCTCGCCCAGTTTCGGGCCGTCATGCGCAACCATCGCCTGCAGCCACAGCCCCCGCCTTGATGCGGATCATGAAGCCCCTCGCCTGCGGTTGACATGGATCAAGGCGGTTTTGCGCTGCGGCTGCGAAATCTGGTCCGTCAGAAACCCGTCCCCCCGGGGGGCACGCTGCCGCCCAGGGAATCGGGTCAAGGGACGAAGGGACAAGAAAATGTGGGATTACGCCAAATTGATCGTGCTGGCGGCGGTGGGGTTCCTCGCCGCGCTGGCCGCCAATTATGCACATGATCTTCCCTATATGGTGAACGCCATCGAAGTGATGATCGCAGCCGCGATCACCTTCATCGTGGTGTTGCGCGGTATGGGGGAGACCAAAACCAAGACCAATCCGAACGAATACAATGACGGCGTCGTGCGCGCCGGGGTCATCGCCACCGCCTTCTGGGGCGTGGTGGGCTTCCTTGTCGGGGTGGTCATCGCCTTCCAGCTCGCCTTCCCCAGCCTCAACCTGGGCGGCATCACCGAGGGCATCCTGAACTTCGGGCGCCTGCGCCCCCTGCACACCTCGGCGGTGATCTTCGCCTTTGGCGGCAACGCCCTGATCATGTCGGCCTTCTACGTGGTGCAGCGCACCTCGGCCGCGCGGCTCTGGGGCGGCAACCTCGGCTGGTTCGTCTTCTGGGGCTGGCAGCTGATGATCGTCCTGGCCGCGTCGAGCTATATCCTCGGCGGCACCCAGGGCAAGGAATATGCCGAGACCGTCTGGTATATCGACATCTGGATCGCCGTGGTCTGGGTCGGCTTCCTGGCCGCTTTCGTGGGCACGCTGGTCATGCGCCGCGAGCCGCATATCTATGTCGCCAACTGGTTCTACCTGTCGATGATCGTCACGGTGGCCATGCTGCACATCGTGAACAACCTGGCCATCCCGGCCTCGATCCTCGGCTCGCAAAGCTACCCGATCTACTCGGGCGTGCAGGATGCCATGGTGCAATGGTGGTATGGCCACAACGCCGTGGGCTTCTTCCTGACCGCCGGCTTCCTTGGCATGATGTATTACTTCGTGCCCAAGCAGGTCGAGCGGCCGGTCTTCAGCTATAAACTCTCGATCATCCACTTCTGGGCGCTGATCTTCCTCTATATCTGGGCCGGTCCGCACCACCTGCACTATACCGCGCTGCCCGAATGGGCCTCGACGCTGGGCATGGTGTTTTCGGTCATCCTCTGGATGCCCTCCTGGGGTGGCATGATCAACGGCCTGATGACGCTCTCGGGCGCCTGGGACAAGCTGCGCACCGATCCGGTCGTCCGCATGATGGTCATCGCCATCGGCTTCTATGGCATGTCGACCTTCGAAGGCCCGGTCATGTCGATCAAGGCGGTCAACAGCCTCAGCCACTACACGGACTGGACCATCGGTCACGTCCACTCGGGCGCCCTGGGTTGGAACGGGATGATCACCTTCTCGGTGCTTTACTTCCTGACGCCGCGCCTGTGGAACCGTCAGGGGCTCTACTCCCTGAAGCTGGTCTCCTGGCACTTCTGGCTCGCCACCATCGGGATCGTGCTTTACGCCGCCTCGATGTGGGTCACCGGGATCATGGAGGGCCTGATGTGGCGCGAAGTCGACGCCAACGGCTTCCTCGTGAACGCCATCGCCGACACGGTCGCCGCCAAGTTCCCGATGTATGTGGTCCGCGGCCTGGGGGGCACGCTGTTCCTCGCCGGTGCGCTGATCATGGTCTATAACCTGTGGATGACGGTGCGGGCCCAGCCTGCCAAGGCTGCCAGCCTTGCCGCCGCCATCCCGGCCGAATGAAGGAGGCCGGACATGGCAATTCTTGACAAACATGGCGCCATCGAACGCAACGCCAGCCTGCTTCTGGTGCTGTCCTTCCTGGTCGTCACCGTCGGCGGCCTGGTGGAGATCGTGCCGCTGTTCTATCTGCAGAACACGATCGAAGAGGTCGAGGGCGTGCGGCCCTATACCCCCCTGGAGCTGGCGGGTCGCCAGATCTACATCCGCGAAGGCTGCTATGTCTGCCACAGCCAGATGATCCGTCCGATGCGCGACGAGGTCGAACGCTATGGCCATTACTCGCTGGCGGCGGAGTCGAAATACGACCACCCGTTCCAGTGGGGATCGAAGCGCACCGGGCCCGACTTGGCCCGCGTGGGTGGCAAGTATTCCGACGCCTGGCATGTGGACCACCTGATGGACCCGCAAGCCGTCGTGCCGGAATCGGTGATGCCGAAATATCCCTACCTGATGACCTCGCCGATCTCGGCCGAGTACATCTCCGACCAGATGTGGGCCAACCAGGTCGTCGGCGTCCCCTATACCGAGGAGATGATGACCGCCGCCAAGGAGGACTTCGCCGCCCAGGTCAATCCTGATGGCGACACGGCCGGCCTGATGGAGCGCTATGGCAAGGTCACCGTCTCGAACTTCGACGGGCAAGCCGAGCTGACCGAGATGGATGCGCTGGTGGCCTATCTGCAAGTCATGGGGACGATGGTCGACTTCTCGACCTTCACCCCCGTTGCAAGCCGATAGGAGGCGATGATGACCTACGAAATCCTCGCCGCTTTCGCACGCAGCTGGGCCGTGGTCGGGTTGCTGGCCTTCTTCGTGGGGATGGTCCTTTGGATCTTCCGCCCCGGCAGCCGCAAGCTGCACGAAGATGCCGCCAACCTGATCTTCCGGCATGACAAGAACCCCGGGCCCTTGCCCGGCCAGTCCAAGGAGGTTTGAGCCATGGCCAAACCAATCAAGGAAGACCACAAGTCCGACAAGGTCGGCACGACGGGTCACGAATGGGACGGCATCCAGGAGCTGAACAATCCGCTGCCGCGCTGGTGGGTCTGGGTCTTTTACCTGACGATCATCTGGGGCGCGGCCTATACGGTCGCCTACCCGGCCTGGCCCCTGATCACCGGGGCGACGCCGGGGGTTCTGGGCGCCTCGGTGCGGGCCGATGTCGCGGCCGAGATCCAGAGCTTTGACGACAAGAACGGTCCGATCAAGGCCAAGCTCGTGGCCGCCGACCTGACCGCGATCGAGGGCGACGAAGAGCTCAAGTCCTATGCCATGCAGGCCGGCAAATCGGTCTTCATGAACAACTGCGCCCAGTGCCACGGCTCGGGCGCGGCGGGTGTGGCGGGCAAGGGTTACCCGAACCTCCTCGACAACGACTGGCTCTTTGGCGGCGACATGACCGCGATCCACACGACCATCACCCATGGCGTGCGCAACACGGTCGATCCCGATGCCCGCAACGTGGGTCTCGTGATGCCCGCCTGGTCTGACAAGGCCTCGGGTCCCCTGGCGGATGCGGCTTCGGCCAAGTTCACCGAGGAAGAGCTGGGCAGCGTCGTGCATTACGTGCTTAAGCTCTCGGGCCAGGAGGCGGATGCGGCCAAGGCCACGGCGGGGACGCAGCTCTTTGCCGACAACTGCGCCGCCTGCCATGGCGAAGACGGCAAGGGCAACCGCGACATGGGCGCGCCCAACCTGACCGACGCCGTCTGGCTTTACGGCGGCGACGAGGCGACGCTGACCGCCACGCTGACCCTTGGCCGCCAGGGCGTCATGCCCGCCTGGGGCTATGCCGGAGAGGGCGTGGCGCCGCGTCTGACCGAGGACCAGATCCGCTCGGTCGCCGTCTATGTCCATTCCTTGGGCGGCGGCGAGTAAATCAGCCGGTATCGGCGGGGAAGGGGGCCTTCGGGCCCCCTTTTCCTTTGGCGCTTCCCCGGGCGCTTGCGGGCTTGACCTGAATCAAATGCGGAAAAATGCGCCACTTGATGCAGGTCAAGGAAAAGCCCTGACGAATCGGCGAATGTGTCTTTGCCGGGGAGCTTCCGGCGGGCACCGATCCCCTCCTGTTCGCGCGGTTCCTGGGGGATCGGTGCCGTCTTTCCCCTCCCTGCCCGGGACACCCGGCAAACTCTTTACCACTCCCCTCATCAAGCGGTCCCTCGGGGCCGCTTGATCAATTCTGGCCCTTGGGTTTGCCGAAAGCGCGGGGGCTTGACCTAGGTCAAGGCCGCCCCCCTCGCCGCAGTGCAGAAGATCAAGGCGAACAGGATGGGTCACATGCAAGAATCCGAATCTCCCAAGCTTTATGCCGCCCGCGAACCGATCTTCCCCCGCCGCGTGAAGGGCACCTTCCGGACGCTGAAATGGTGGCTCCTGGCCGTCATGCTGGGCATCTATTACCTGACGCCCTGGATCCGCTGGGACCGGGGCCCCGCGATGCCCGACCAGGCGGTGCTTCTGGACCTCGCCAACCGCCGCTTCTTTTTCTTCATGATCGAGATCTGGCCGCACGAGTTCTATTTCGTCGCGGGCCTCTTGATCATGGCGGGGCTGGGGCTCTTCCTCTTTACCTCGGCGGCAGGCCGGGTCTGGTGCGGCTATGCCTGCCCGCAGACCGTCTGGACAGACCTTTACATCCTGGTCGAGCGCTGGGTCGAGGGCGACCGCAACGCCCGCATCCGCCTGCACCGCCAGAAATGGGACCTGGAGAAGACCTGGAAGCGCCTGTTGAAGTGGACGATCTGGCTGGCCATCGGCCTCGCCACCGGTGGCGCCTGGGTCTTTTACTTCACCGATGCGCCGACGCTTCTGGGTCAGCTTCTGACCTTTACCGCCCATCCGGTCGCCTATGGCACCATGGCGGTCCTGACCTTCACCACCTTCTTCTTCGGCGGCTTTGCCCGCGAGCAGGTCTGTATCTACGGCTGCCCCTGGCCACGCATCCAGGCCGCGATGATGGACGAGGAAACCATCACCATCGGCTACCGCTCCTGGCGCGGAGAGCCGCGTGGCAAGCAGACCGTGGCGGGCAATGGCGATTGCATCGACTGCATGGCCTGCGTGAACGTCTGCCCCATGGGCATCGACATCCGCAACGGCCAGCAGCTGGCCTGCATCACCTGCGGCCTGTGCATCGACGCCTGCGACAGCATGATGGACAAGATCGGCAAGCCGCGCGGCCTCATCGGCTACCTGGCGCTCACCGATGAACCCCTGGAACGCCAGGGCCTGAAGGACAAACCGATCTGGAAGCACATCCTGCGGCCCCGGACCATCGTTTACACGGTGCTTTGGGCGGGCATCGGGATTGCCCTGGTCGCGGCGCTCTTCCTGCGCGCCAACCTCGATGTCTCGGTCAGCCCGGTGCGCAACCCGATGTTCGTGACCCTGTCGGATGGCTCGATCCGCAACACCTATGACCTGCGGCTGCGCAACAAGCATGGCGAAGACCGCTGGTTCACCTTCACGGCCTTTGCCCCGGCCGATGTGACCCTGACGCTGGAGGGCACGGAAGAATTCCGCGTCCTGGTCAAGGCGAATGAGACCAAGGAGCAGCGGCTTTACATCACGGCCAAGGCGGATACCGTGGCAGCCAAGACCGACAACCTGCCGGTGCGGCTCTGGATCACCGATGCCGAGGGGCCGAGCCTGCCACCTGTGACGGATATTCCCAAGGCCGAACGCGTCTACAAGGACACGGTCTTCCACGGAAAGGTTGAATGACATGACGACGCTTCCTGCAAAACCCGTGCGGCCCTTTACCGGCTGGCACATGCTGGCCCTGGCCCTGGGCTTCTTCGGGGTCATCATCGCGGTCAATGTCGTCATGGCCTGGCAGGCGATCGCGACCTTTCCCGGGCTCGAGGTCAAGTCGAGCTATGCCGAAAGCCAGAACTTCGACAAGGTCCGCGCCGCCCAGGTGGCGCTGGGCTGGAAGGTCTCTCCGGGCTACGACAGGGCCAAGGATCAGCTCCGGCTGAGCTTCCTGGACCGTGCTGGAGAGCCGGTGGTTCTGAAGGACATCTCCGTCCTGGTGGGCCGTCCGACCGAGACGAAGGAAGACCGCAATCCGGTGATGCGGATGGCCGAGGATGGCGCCTATGTGGCGGATGAAAAGCTGCCTCTGGGCAAGTGGATGATCCAGATCAAGGCCCATGCCCAGGATGGCACGCTTTATCAGGCGCGCAGCTATTTCTATGTAAGGGACTGAGATCATGACCATGGTCGAGGAACACGCCAGTTTCGCCGCTTGTCCGGCCTGCGTCGTCGTCTCTCCGGCCGACCGGGTGGCCGCGATCCGGTCGCAGGCTGCGCGGATGATGCTGTCCCTGCCGGGGGCCGAGGGCGCGGCCTGCATCGCGGCGGTCGAGGCCGCCTTGCGGGCGACGCCGGGCGTGCGCTCGGCCCGGGTGAACCTCAGCCAGAAGCGCGTCTCGGTCGAGGCCGATCCCCATGTCATCGCCGCCGACCTGATCCCGGTCCTGGCCGCCGCGGGCTACGAGGCGCATGAGCTGGACGCGGGCATGCTCTCGATGACCGAGACCGACCGGCAGGGGCGCGAATTGCTCATGCGGATCGGGGTGGCCTTCTTCAGCATGATGAACATCATGCTTCTTTCGGTCGCCGTCTGGTCGGGGGCCGAGGCCGCGACGCGCGACCTCTTCCACTTCCTCTCGGGCGCCATCGCCCTGCCGACCGTCCTCTTCTGCGGCCAGCCGTTTTTCCGGTCGGCTTGGGGTAGCCTCAGGCAAGGCAAGCTCGGGATGGATGTCCCGATCTCCCTGGCGCTGATCCTGGCCTCATCGATCTCGGTCTATGAGACCCTGCATTCCGGCGAAAAGGCCTATTTCGACGCTGCCGTGATGCTGTGTTTCTTCCTGCTGATCGGCCGCTTCCTCGACCACCGTTCCCGCGCCTTGGCGCGGTCGGCCGCCGAGGAACTGGCCGCGCTGGAGGTCCCCCGTGCCATCGTCCTCGACGGCGGGAAGGAAGTCGTCCTGCCCATCGCCCAGGTCGCCGTGGATGACCTGGTCCTGGTGCGCCCGGGTGGCCGGATGCCGGTGGATGGCGTCGTGATCCATGGCACCTCGGAAATCGACCGTGGCCTTCTAACCGGGGAAAGCCTGCCCGTCTTCGCAGGCCCCGGCACAATGGTCAGCGCCGGAGAGGTCAACCTGACCGGCCCCCTGACGCTGCGCGTGACGGCTGCCGGGCGGGACTCGTCGCTGCACCGCATGGCTGACCTGGTCGCCGTCGCCGAAAGCGCCAAGAACCGCTATACGACCCTGGCCGACCGGGCCTCGGCGCTTTACTCGCCCATGGTCCACCTTCTGTCCTTCTCGGCCTTCGGCTATTGGATGTGGCAGACCGGGGGGGATATCCGTTTCGCCGTCAATATCTCGGCCGCCGTGCTGATCATCACCTGCCCCTGCGCCCTGGGCCTGGCCGTGCCTGCCGTGGTGACGGCGGCTTCGGGCAAGCTCTTCCGCAAGGGCGTGCTGATCAAGAACGGCACCGCCTTGGAGCGTCTGGCCGAGGTCGATTGCGTGGTCTTCGACAAGACCGGCACCCTGACCATGGGCGCGCCGGAGCCGCTGGGTCTGGATGCCCTGCCCGAAGAGGCCCGCGCCGTCGCAGGCGCCCTCGCCCGTGCCTCCTCCCATCCCCTGGCCCAGGCCCTGGCCTCGCGCCTGCCGACCACCGAGGTGACCGAGCTGCGCGAGGTTCCGGGTTATGGCGTCGAGGGCCTGTGGAACGGCCAGCCCGTCCGCCTGGGCCGCGCCGAATGGATCGGTGCCACGCCCCTGGCCCTGACGGCGACTTACCTCCTTATGGCGGGCCAGACCCATGCCATCGGCTTCACCGACCAGATCCGCCCCGGCGCCGAGGCCGCGATTGCGGGGCTGCGGGCGCAGGGGATCGCCGTCAAGCTGGTCTCGGGCGATACGAAGGCCGCCGTGGGCGCCTTTGCCGACCGGGTGGGCATCACCGATTGGGTCGCGGGCGCCCTGCCTGCGGAGAAGGCGGCGCTGGTGCAAGAGATCACCGCCCAGGGCCACAAGGTGCTGATGGTGGGCGATGGGCTGAACGATACGGGCGCCTTGGCTGCGGCCCATGTCTCGATCTCTCCGGCCCAGGCCTTGGACGCGGCGCGGGTGGCCTCGGATATCGTGCTTCTGGGCCGTGACCTCTCGGCCATCGCCGATGCCGTCCATATTGCCCGGCAGGCCAGCCGCCGGATGGTGGAGAACTTCGGCATCTCGGGCGCCTATAACGTCATCGCCGTGCCCCTGGCCTTGGTTGGGGCTGCGACGCCCCTGGCCGCCGCGCTGGCCATGTCCTTGTCTTCGATCACTGTCTCCCTCAACGCCCTAAGGTTGCGCCAATGGAAATCCTGACGATCCTCATTCCGGTCTCGCTGCTCTTGGGGGCGGCTGGGCTTGGCGCCTTTGTCTGGGCCATGCGGACGCATCAGTTCGACGACCTGCAAGGCGACGCCAACCGCATCTTGCTCAAGGATTTCGACGAGAAGCCCGCCCAGGACGACTAGGCGATGGTGACCGAGGCCGGCGAGAGCCCCTCGATCGTCACGACGCAGCTCTGCCCGCGTTGCAATGCGCCGACGCCTGCGGGCGTGCCGGTATAGATCAGGTCTCCGGGCGCCAGGGTCACGAGGCTGGAGAGATAGGTCACGATCTCGGGCACCGACCAGATCATCATGGACAGCATCGAGCTCTGGCGCTCCACCCCGTCCACGGTCAGGCGGATCAGGCCATCGCCCAGGGGGCCGGGGCGGATCGCCCCCATGACGGCCGAGTTGTCAAAGGCCTTGGACATGTCCCAGGGCCGCCTTTGCGCCTTGGCCTCGGCCTGAAGATCGCGGCGGGTCAGGTCGTTTCCGGCGGCAAAGCCGAAGATATGGGCTTCGGGATCGGCGATATCGGCGCCGCCCTTGCCAATCGCGATGACCAGCTCGGCTTCGTGATGCAGGTCATGGGTGCCGGGAGGATAGGGGATCACCGCGCCCGACTGGACCACGGCATCCGCAGGCTTGGTGAAGAAGAAGGGCAGATCGCGGCTGTCGCCCCCCATCTCGGCCACATGGTCGGCATAGTTCCGCCCGACGCAGAAAATGCGGCGGACGGGGAACAGCCCGCCGCCTTCGACGGGCACGCCCACCGGCGGGGCAGGGGGGAGAACCCAGCTCATTCGCCTATCGTGAAGCACTGGACGGCGCGGGCCTGCAGCTTGCGGCAGGCAAGGTCGGCGGCATCGCGGTTCAGCCCCAGGACCACGGCGTCATAGCCATTCGACCGCGACACGACCTTCGACGTGCCCCCATCCAGCGCCGCGCTCTCCAAGAGCCTCACCTGGATCAGCGCCTTTTCGGCCACCATGGAATTCGGATAGCGCCCGATGTTGATGCCCCATCCAGCCCCGCCCGAGGTCGCAACCCGCGTCACAACCTCTGGCTTGGCGGGCACCAGGGCCAGTTCGGCATCCTGATCGGTAAAGACCGGCGCATTGCGCGCCTTGGTTTCGGCGGCGGCGTCCAGCGTCTGCGGCTCTTCGGCGGCAGAGGCCGTCACGGTCAGCTCGCCCTGGGCGGTGGCCATGGCCACGGCATCCTCGATGCCTGTCAGGTCCAGGGTCTCGGAGCCCGGCTTCTTCTTCGGCCGCGGAGATGTCGCGACCGCGACCTGGGTGGCCGCCTCAGCGCCCTCTTCCTCGGCCACCACGGTATCGTCGGGCGTGGGCGGCTCCTGGTCGGCGGTCTCTGGCTTGACCACGGCGGCCCCCGGCTTGGCCTTGGAGAAGCCCAGGTCCAAAAGCTCGGCCACCTTGCGGTTGCGCGCATCGGTCGAGGTCTCGCCGAAGACGGTCACGATCAGCCGCACCCCGCGCCGCTCGGCGCTTGCGGTCAGGTTGAAGCCCGCCTCGCGGGTATAGCCGGTCTTGATCCCGTCGGCGCCGTCATAGGCATCCAGGAACTTGCGGTTGGTGTTGGCGACCTTGGCCACGCCCGCATCCGTCGTCCGGCGCGAGAAGATGTTGTAATACTGCGGGAAATCGTAAAACAGCCGCCGCCCCAGCACGGACATGTCGCGCGCGCTTGAGACATGGCCCTTGGCGGGCAGGCCGTTGGCGTTCTTGAAGACCGAGTGCTTCATCCCCAGGGCCTTGGCCGTCTGGGTCATGCGCTTGCCGAATTTCTCGGGGCTGCCCGAGAAGTAATCGCCAATCGCCGCCGCCGCGTCATTGGCCGATTTCACCGCCGCCGCCCGGATCAGGTAGCGCAGCGCGATCTTCTGCCCCGCCTTCAGCCCCAGCCGCGAGGGGTCCTGGTTGGCCGCGTTCTTGGACACGGTGATCATCGTGTCGAGGCTCACCCGCCCTGCCTCGATCTCCTGGAAGGCGATGTAAAGCGTCATCATCTTGGTCAAGGAGGCCGGGGGCAGCGCCTTGTCGGCATTCTTGGCAAAGAGCGTCTCACCCGTGCGGGCGTCCATCACATGGGCCGCAAAGGTCGCGGCCTGTGCCTGTGCCAGAACCAGGGCGCCGAGCAAGAGCCCCAGAATCCAAGCGTGAAAAGGCTTCAGGAACCTGCCCGTCAAAAGATGTGCCAATCTCTGCCTCGTCTCGGACGCGCCCCCTTTGCGAGGGTCACTGTTCATTATTTGAAGACAGAGTAACACGGGCGCTTGAAGAGGAAAACCCAAAGATTTCCAAGGGTTCACGGGGGTTCTTGAACCGTGGCACTTTTGCCTGACCCGCAGATATGGTGGTTAAATATTTCCTGCCGTCTACCTATTGTGGGTAAGGGTGGCATTAACCACATCCGGCAATTCCGCCAGCCGCTGGATCACGCGAAAGCGCGGCGCATCGGTCGGCGGGTCGGCGCGCTCGTAGGACCAGGTCAGCTCATGGGGGATGTGAACGCCCCAGGCCCCGGCTTGCAGGGCGGGAATGACGTCGGATTTCAGGCTGTTGCCCACCATCATCGCATGATCCGCCCCGGCACCGTGACGCGCAAAGGCGCGGGCATAGGTTTCGGGCGTCTTGTCGCTGACGATCTCGACCCCATGGAAGAGGTCGCCCAGGCCCGACTGCGCCAGCTTGCGCTCCTGGTCCAGAAGGTCGCCCTTGGTGATGACGATGACGCGGTGATCCTGGGCCAAGGCCCGGACGACCTCTTCGACATCGGGCAGAAGGTGGATCGGATGGCGCAGCATCTCGCGCCCCTCGGCCAGGATCTCGGCGATGACCGAGGCCTTGACCTGGCCTTCCGTCGCCTCGATCGCCGTCTCGATCATCGAGAGCATGAAGCCCTTCACCCCGAAGCCGTAATGCCCCAGGTTGCGCTTTTCCGCCTCGTGCAGGCGCTCGGTCAGCCCCGGATCGCCGCCCAGAAGCGCGATGAACCGCGCCTCGGTCAGGCGGAAGAAGGTCTCGTTCTGCCACAGCGTGTCGTCGGCATCGAAGCCTATGCAGGAAATCATCGCCTGTTCCTTTACCAGCCCGTGTCGCGAGGCCTTTTAACGGTTCGAAAATGCTTTATATTGCACAAAACCCCAAAGCGAAAACCGGAGCCCGGCCTTGACCGCATTTCCTGACATGATGTCCGATGGGCCGAAGGGGCCGGGTCAGGATACCTCGCTTCTGACCAAGCCGAAAGCCAAGACCGAGCGGCCGCCGCTTTACAAGGTCATGCTCTTGAACGACGACTACACGCCGATGGAATTCGTGGTCCATGTGCTGGAGCGGTTCTTTGGCCTGAACCATGCCCAGGCGTTTGAGATCATGCTGACGGTCCACAAGAAGGGCCTCGCGGTGGTTGGGGTGTTTTCGTTTGAGGTCGCCGAGACCAAGGTCGCCCAGGTGATGGATTTCGCCCGCCGTCACCAGCACCCGCTGCAATGCACGATGGAAAAAGAATAGGTGCGAAGCGCCCGTCTTGACCTGGCCCGGGAAGAGGGTCTTTTCGCGCCTGGCTCTTGCATCGTCATGCGTCCGCGGGTTGGCGACGACCTGTCCTCCTTTGGCCAAGCCGCTGTTCTGACGGGCTTTCGCCCTGATCACGACCATTTTGCCGCCCAGGGCTTCCAGACCGAGGCCATGGCGGTCGATGCCGTCCTGGTCTGCCTTCCCCGGGCCAAGGACCTCGCCCTTGCCATGGTGGCCCAGGCGGTGACCCTGGCCCCCCTGGTCGCCATCGACGGACAAAAGACCGACGGTTTCGACGGCATCGCGCGCGAGCTCCGCGCGGCCGGGTTCCAGCTGTCGGATACCTTGTCCAAGGCCCATGGCAAGCTTGCCACCTTCGCCTCCCGCCCCGCGCCTTCGGAGTGGCAGGCCCAGCCCCGCGACATCGGCGGCTTCTTCACCCAGGCCGGGGTCTTTTCGGCCGACGGCCCGGACGAGGGCTCTCGTCTTCTGGCCGAGGTCCTGCCCAAGGACCTCCCCGCCAAGGTCGGCGACCTCGGAGCGGGCTGGGGATATCTCTCCCGGGCGATTCTCTCCCGCCCCGGGGTCAAGTCGCTGGACCTGGTCGAGGCCGAGGCCCTGGCGCTCGATTGCGCAAGACTGAACATCGACGACCCCCGCGCCGCCTTCCACTGGGCCGATGCGACGAGTTTCCGCGCGCCGCGCCTTTGGGGCGCTGTGGTGATGAACCCGCCCTTCCATGTCGGCCGCGCCCCGGACCTCGCCCTGGGTCAGGCCTTCATCCGCGCCGCCCACCGGGGCCTCGCCCCCGATGGCACGCTTTACATGGTGGCCAACCGCCACCTGGCCTATGAGCCCCTGCTGACCGCCCTCTTCCACAAGGTCGAAGAGATCGGCGGGTCAGGTGGCTTCCGCGTCTCGAAAGCCGCCTTCCCGAATAAGCGTCACTCCGGGTAGCGCGCCTTGCAGGCCGCCAGCGCGGGCGCCATGGCGGCGGCCATCTGGTCCCGGCGTTCGACCATCGAATCAAGCTTGGCCTGCTCGGCCCGCAGGTCCAGCGACACCGGGCGGCGGACCTCTTGCGCCACGTCGTCGAAGCACATCTGCGGCTTGGGCGTCGGGTTGGCCTCGGTCGGGCGCGGGGTGCAATCGACCCATTCGGGCATCATCTCGACCCGGGTCTCATAGCCATAGCCCCGCGCGATATTGCCCCGCGTCTCGGCGATCAGCCGGTCCAGGGTCGCCAGGTCGCTCGAGACCCCGCGGATGCATTGCTCTTGCGGCGTGCCACAGGCGGCCAGCGCCAAAAGGATCAGGAACCGTTTCATCGTCACCTCCAATGCCCCCTGATAGGCCGATGCGCCTTGATATGCCATGTCAGCCCACGTTGAGCCGACTTCACCTTCCTGCTAGCACTGGGCGAAAGGGAGAACGTCATGGCCGATTTCGACGACAACAAGGCGCGTGCGAGCGCCTGGTTCAAGAGCCTCCGCGACCAGATCGTCGCGGCCTTCGAAGAGCTGGAGGGGCCCGATGGCGCCCGCTTCGAGGTCTCGCCGACCCAGCGCCCCGATGGCGGTGGTGGCATCATGAGCGTGATGCGCGGGGGCCGCGTCTTCGAGAAGGTCGGCGTCAACTGGTCCGAGGTCCATGGCAACCTCGCCCCCCGCGCCCAGTCGGCGATGGCGGCGCGTGGCGTGCCGGGGATGGCGGAGGACCCGCGCTTCTGGGCCAGCGGGATTTCGCTGGTGGCGCATATGCAGAACCCCCATGCGCCTGCGGTGCACATGAACACGCGGATGTTCTGGACCCCGGGTGCCTGGTGGTTCGGCGGTGGCAGCGACCTGAACCCCTGCATCGAATATGCCGAGGATACCGCCGCCTTCCATGGCGTCCTGCAGGCCGCCTGTGACACGCATGGAGCGGATGTTTATCCCATGTTGAAAGCCTGGGCCGATGAGTATTTCTTCATCCCGCATCGCAAGCGGGCGCGGGGCGTCGGCGGGATCTTCTATGACGACCTGAACACCGGCGACTGGGAGCGCGATTTCGCCTTCACCCAGGACGTGGGCCGCGCCTTCCTGCCCGCTTTCCTGCCGATCACGCGCGCCCGGATGGACACGCCCTTTACGGAAGGAGACCGCGAGACCCAGGCCATCCACCGCGGGCTCTATGCCGAGTATAACCTCGTCTATGACCGCGGCACCAAGTTCGGGCTGGAGACCGGGCATGACGCCAATGCCGTGCTGATGAGCCTGCCGCCGATGGCGAAATGGCACTGAACAGCTTTCTTCTGGCCGTCCAGTTCCTGACCCGCCTGCCCGTCTCGCCCGCCTATTCCGAGGCGGCGATGGCGGCCTCGCCGCGTTGGTATCCGGCAGCGGGGGTCTTGGTTGGTGCGGTTGGCGCCCTGGTCTGGGGGCTTGCGCCCTGGCCGCCCCTGGTCTCGGCCCTGGTGACGCTGGCGGTGATGGTGGCCGTGACGGGGGGGCTGCACGAGGACGGGCTGGCCGACACTTTCGACGGGCTGGGCGGTGTGCGTCCGAAAGAGCGCGCGATGGAGATCATGCGCGACAGCCGGATCGGGACTTATGGGGTCCTGGCGCTGGTGGTCTCGCTGGGGGTCAGGGGGGCGGGCTTTGCCGAGCTTCAGGCCTTGCCCTTCGTGCTGGTGGCGGGGGCTGCGGCCTCGCGCGGGGCCATGGTCTGGGCCATGGCCACAAGCCGCTATGCCCGCGCGACCGGGGCGGGCAGCGCGGTGGCGGGGGGGATCGACGCGGCGACGGTGAGGGTAGCAGCGGTGACGGTGGCGCTGGCCCTTGTGCCCCTGCTTTTCGTTCTGCCGCTGGGCCAGGTGGCCCTTGGCCTGCTGGGCCTTGGCCTGGGCGCCTGGGCCATTCGCGCCTGGTATCAAAGGCGCCTGGGGGGCTATACCGGGGACTGCCTCGGCGCCGTGCAGCAATGCGCCGAGATCGGTTTCATCCTCGGCCTATTGGCCTAGGCGCAAGAGCGCTCCGACGCCCACGAGGATCAGCGCCATGCCGATCCCCTGGCGCAAGGTGGTCTTCTGCCCCATCCGCATCGCCAGGCCCTGCGCAAAGATCACCTCGACCAGGGCCAGCGTCCGCACATTGGCCGCCGAGGTCAGCGAGAACCCCAGGAACCAGAACTGCGAGGCAAAGGCGCCGAGGAAGCCCGCCGTCAGGGACTGCCTCCAGACGGTGAAGGAGGCCACCAAGGCGCGGCGATCGAAGATCCCCAGCCAGATCAGCAGCATCCCCGTTTGCATCGCCAAGGAGATCACCAGGACCGAGGAGGCGCGGATCAGGTAGCCGCCCTCCAGCCCCAGGATCGCGCCGCGAAAGGCCACGGCCGAGAGGCCAAAGAGCCCGGCGGCCACCAGCCCCGTCCCCGCCGCCCCCATGTCGCCGAGCCGTGTTCCGGGCTTGACCGTCATCACCAGCACCCCCGCCACCGCGACCGCGATGGAGAGCATCGCGACCGAGGAGGGCACCTCGGCGAGGAGAGCCGCCGAGACCAAGGCGACCAGCACCGGCTCGGTCTTGAGCCAGGCGGTGGTGACGGCGAAATTCGCCCGCTTCATCGTGACCAGCATCAGCGCCGTGGCGCCGATCTGCGCCGCCGCGCCCAGGGCCGTGAACCAAAGCGTCGAGGCCCCGGCTCGAGGCCGGGGCAGCGGCTCTCCTGTGGCGAGGGCGACGCCCAGAAGGAACAAGCAGGCAAAGGGCAGGCCAAACAGGAACCGCACCTGGGTTGCGCCAAGGGTCCCGATGGCCCGGGTCAGCCCCTGTTGCGCCGCGTTCCGCCCGGTCTGGGCGGCTGCGGCCACCAGGGTCACAAGCGCCCAGATCACCCCCCGATCATCCTCTAATCGCTTCCATCAGCTGGGTGACATGGTCCGGATTCGCCTCGGGCGTGATGCCATGGCCGAGGTTGAAGATATGCGCCCCGCCCTTGAAGGCCTGGACGATCCGCTTGGCCTCGGACACCAGGCGCGGGCCGCCTTCGACCATCAGCTTGGGGTCGAGGTTGCCCTGCACGCAGCCGTCCTTCTGCACATGGGCGGCCGCCCAATCGGCGCTGACCGAATTGTCCAAGGCCACGCAATCGGCCCCCGTGGCCTTGGCGAAGCCCTCATAGCGGGCGCCCGCCTCACGCGGGAAGGCGATGATCGGCAGACCCGGGTGACGGGCCTTGAGCTCGGCGATGATCTTGCGGGCAGGCGCCACGGCGAAATCGTCGAAATCGGCGCCCTGGAGCGTGCCGGCCCAGCTGTCGAACAGCTTGACGACCTCGGCCCCGGCCATGACCTGGGCCGAAAGATACTCCACCGTCGCCTCGGTGATCAGGTCGATCAAGGCGGCAAAGGTCGCCCGGTCTTCGGATTTCAGGCGATGCGCGGGGCCCTGGTCCGGCGTGCCACGACCCGCCACGACATAAGAGGCCACGGTCCAGGGCGCGCCCGCAAAGCCGATCAGGGTGGTCTCTTTCGGCAGCTCGCGCTTGAGGATCTTCACCGTCTCATAGATCGGCGCCAGGGTCTCATGCACATCCGAGGCCGCGCGCAGGCTGCGCAGTCCCTCGGGCGTGGTGACGGGCGTCAGGCGCGGCCCCTCTCCGGTCTCGAACCACAGGGGCACGCCAAGCGCCTGGGGCAGAAGCAGGATATCGGCGAAAAGGATCGCGGCGTCGAAGCCATAGCGGCGGATCGGTTGAAGCGTGACCTCGGCGGCCAGCTCGGGATTGTAGCAGAGCTTCAGGAAATCGCCCGCCTGGGCCCGGGTGGCACGATACTCCGGCAGGTAGCGCCCGGCCTGTCGCATCAGCCAGACGGGCGGCACCGCCTGGGTTTCACCGCGCAGCGCCTTCAGGATGGTCTTGTCGCTCATGCTCTTGCCCTTCTGGCCCCAGATTGCCCTTGGGCCCCAAGGCGGCCCGCTTGACACATGCCTTGCTGCATGGCGCGAAAGTGTCAAGTGCGGCGATTGCCTCAGGCGTCATCCGGCGTTAACAATGCCGCATGACCCAAAGCTCGCCCACCCCCGCAGAACCCCTGAAGATCGGCACCCGAGGCTCTCCCCTGGCTCTGGCCCAGGCGCATGAGACCCGTGGCAGGCTCGGCGCCGCCTTTGGACTGCCTGAAAGCGCGTTCCAGATCGTGGTGATCAAGGTCACCGGCGATGCGATCCAGGACCGGGCCTTGAAGGACATCGGCGGCAAGGGGCTCTTCACCCGCGAGATCGAGGAGGCGCTTCTGGAAGGCTCCATCGACATCGCGGTCCATTCAATGAAGGACATGCCGGTCGATCAGCCGGAAGGCCTGGTGCTGGACTGCTACCTCCCGCGCGAGGATGTGCGCGACGCCTTCGTCTCGCTCTCGGCCAAGGGCCTGACCGACCTGGCCCCGGGTTCGGTGCTGGGGTCCTCGAGCCTACGGAGGCGCGCCCAGGTGGCCTTGCGCCGCCCCGACCTGCAGCTGGTCGAGTTCCGGGGCAATGTGCAGACCCGGATGAAGAAGTTGGGCGAGGGCGTCGCCCATGCGACCTTCCTGGCCATGGCGGGGCTGAACCGCCTTGGCATGGCCGATGTGCCGCGCACGGCGGTCGAGCCCGAAGAGATGTTGCCTGCCGTGGCCCAGGGCGCCATCGGCATCGAGCGCCGGGCGTCGGATGACCGCGTGGCCGCGATGCTCTCCGCGATCCACCACCGCGACACCGGTCTTCGTCTTGCGGCGGAACGGTCCTTCCTGAAGACCCTGGACGGCTCCTGCCAGACCCCCATCGCGGGGCTGGCGCTCTTGGACGGCGGCCTCTGGCTGCGCGGCGAGATCCTGCGGCCCGATGGCTCTGCCGCAATCGCCGGAGAGCGGCGCGGGGCGGTGACCGATGGCGCCGCAATGGGCGCCGACCTCGCGCGGGAGCTTCTGGCCAAGGCCGGTCCCGGCTTCTTCGGTTGACTGGGGGCGCTGCCCCCAAACCCCCGGGATATTTGAGCCAGTGTGAAAGGGCATGCCCCCTCTTTCATACTGGCCCAAATATCCCCGCCGGAGGCTCCGACCTCCTCACCCGCGCTGCGGCCTCAGGATCAGCGCGCCCATCAGGCTGAGCCCGGCGCCCAGGATCGCCGCGAGGGCATAGCCTTGCAGCGCGGTGCCCAAGCCGAAGCAGGTGGCGGCCATGGCGTCGCCTGTGACCTTCATCAGGGCCATCAGGGCGGCGGCTGTGCCCGGCCGGGCCGACAGCGCGTCTTGCAGGACCGAGATCGGCAGGGTCAGGGTCAAGGCGCCTCCCATGGCGGCGGGCAGGACCAAAAGCCAGAGCCAGGGCGTGCCGGCAAGGAAGGGTATGCCCACCAGGTGGATGGCATAAAGACCCGTGCCGATCAGGATCAGCCTTTCGCGGGGCAGGCGCAGGACCAGGGGCAGGGCCAGCATGAAGGGCACCTCCAGCCCCGCCACCAGGGCGCCATAAAGCGGGGCCGAGGCGCCCTGGCCCGCCTGGGTCAGGGTCAGGCCGAGGACGGCCCAATAGACCGCTCCGGGTGCCGTCACGGCGCCAAGGGCCAGGATCGTGCGGAGGAGGCCCGGATCGGCCAGCTCCCGCAGCGCCGCCCGCAGCGACAGGCCCGAGGGGCGGTCGCTGGCTGAGGCGGCAGGCCAGGCGCGCCAGGTGATCGCCGCCATGACCAGCGCCAGGCCCAGGGTGACCGGATAGATCGCCAGCGGCCCCACGCCTTGGGCCGAGGCCCAGGACCAGAGCGGCAGGACCAGGAGGAAGGGCGCGGCGAAGAGCGCCCTGATCGTCGACTGGATGGCGTCGCGCTGGGGATGCGCCTCTGCCGCCAGGCGGCTTTGCGCGAAGAGCTGGCCGAACAGCGTGTTGGCCGGGAACAAAAGCCCCTGGGCCAGGAGGAAGGCGGGCAGCGATGGCGCCAGCACCATCACCCCGGCCCCTGCCATCATCAGCCCGCAGGCCCCCAGCGCAATCCCGCGCCGGTTGGCCGTCTGGTCCGCTCTTATCCCCGCCGCCAGGGCTGCCGTCACCGAGACGACCGAGGCCAGGACCATGAGCCCCGCATAGCCGCTGTCTCCAAGGCCGAAGGTCGTGACGGCCAGCACCGGCACATAGGGCCCGAAGGCGCAGGCCAAGGCACCTTGCAGCACCATCAGCACCGCCACCATCCGCAGGACGGGGTCGCGCCAGATCAGGGCAAAGCTATCCATGCGCGGCCCGGGGCGGCATGAGCCAGGCCCTGCGATCCACCAGCCACAGAGCCGCCACGCCCACCAGGCTGACGCAAACCCCTGTCAGTGCCGCCGCCTCGAAGCCGCCAAGCGCCGTGCCCTGGGCAAAGACCAGCGCCGTGATCACGTCCGAGGCGAGCTTCTGCACCGCCAGCATGGCCGCCGCTGTCCCCGGCCTCCCGGTCATCAGGTCCTGGTAATAGGGGATCGGCGTCGTGATGATGATCGCCCCCCCAACCCCCGCGAAAAAGGTCCCGACCCAAAGCCAATGCGTATCGGCCCAGAGCGGCAGCGCCGCCAGGTGGACGGCGTAAAGCGTCACGCCGATTGCCGCCAGCCCCAGGCGTGAGAGATTGCGCGCGAGGTGCGGCAGGATCAGCATGGCCGGAACCTCCCACCCCGCCACGAGGCCCACGTAAAGCGCCACGTCCGAGGCATCGCGCAGGGGCGAGGCATCGAAGACCAGGCTGACCAGCACCATGTAAAGGTTGCCGGCCGAAGAGATCATCCCCAGCAGCACGACCCGCAGGAAGATCGGCGGCTTCACGATCTCGACCAGGGCCTGGTGCAGGCGCAGGCCCGAGCGCTGGTCGGTCATTCCGCCATCCTGCGGCCAACGCGCCCAGATCATCAGGCTCAGGCCCAGGCTCGCGATCCCCGCCGTGACATAGACCGCCATTTCTGACAGGCCGAAGCCAAAGGCAAAGGTCCAGAAGATCAGCATGCCGAGGAAGGCGAAGGACAGGTTCGACCGCAGCGTCCCCATGACGGCGTCGCGGTCCTGATCCTGCGGCGCGGCAAGGCGGGCCAGAGCGATGAACTGGCCGTAAAGGCTGGAGGCCACGGGCAAAAGCACGCCGTTGAAAGCCAGAAGCGACCACTTTCCCGGAAAGACCAGCATGACGCCGATCCCCAGGGTCGAGCAAAGCGCCGCCGTCAAGGCGATCTTCCGTCGCTTGCCGTATTGGTCGCCGAGGACCCCGATCAACACCGAGGAGACCACCGCCACCGCCGAGGCCAGGGTCAGGAGCCAGGAGAACTCGGTCCGGGTCAGGCCGATGCGCTCAATCGCGATGACCGACTGGTAGGGGTAAAGCGAGGCATTATGCGCGCCAAAGAGCAGAAGCGCATAAGAGATGAACCGCAGCGTCGGGTGACGCAGCACATAGCGGATGGAGGTCATGGGATCGGCAAACCGGGAGCTTCGTGAGGCGGAAAACGTTTTCCTTGGCGACAGGGTAAAGTCGGGCCGGGCCAAAGTCCAGACCGCGTCCGACATGATCTGTCGGGAAAAGCACAACGATCCGTGAAGAGGCTGCTAAATTGCGCAAAAAAGGGGGCGGGAATGGACGTCGATTACATCATCGTGGGCTCGGGGTCTTCGGGTTCGGTCCTGGCCAATCGGTTGTCCGAAAAGCACCGGGTCACCGTGCTGGAGGCGGGGGGGAGCGATCTTCTTCCTTACGTCCAGCTCCCTTTGGGTTATGGGAAGCTCTTCTACGACCCCGCCGTGAACTGGATGTATGCGACCGAAGCTGATCCTGGCCTGGCGGGCAACCGCGACCACTGGCCGAGGGGCAAGGTCCTGGGCGGGTCCTCTTCCATCAACGCCATGGTCTATATCCGCGGCCACCGGGCGGATTACGACGAATGGGGGCAGGCGGCGCCGGGCTGGGGCTGGGAGGAGATGCTGCAAGCCTATCGCGCCATGGAGGACAACGAGGCGGGTGCGGATGCCTATAGGGGCAAGGGTGGGCCGCTGTTCATCAGCCGGAACCGCAAGGGGCTCCATTGGCTGGTCGAGGACTATATCGCCGCCTGTGGCGAGGCGGGCCTGCCCTATAACCCCGACTTCAACGGCGCCGAACAAGAGGGCGCGGGCACCTACCAGATGACGATCAAGGGCGGTCGCCGGAACTCGGCCGCGCGGGCCTTTCTGCGGCCTGCCATGGGGCGCAAGACGCTGCAGGTTCTGACGAAAGCCCATGTCACGCGCGTGCTCTTCGAAGGCAGGCGCGCGGTGGGGGTCGAATATGTCCAGGGGGGCGAGACGAAGACGCTGAAGGCGCGCGAGGTGATCCTCTCGGGCGGAGCGATCAACTCGCCGCAGCTGTTGCAGCTGTCGGGCATCGGGCCGGGGGAGGTTCTCTCCAAGGCCGGCGTGCCGGTCCTGGTCGATAACCCCCATGTGGGCCGCAACCTGAACGACCACCAGGGCATCAACTACACCTGGGAGATGAAGGTCGCGACCTATAACGGCATCCTGCGGCCCTGGTGGGGCAAGGCCTTCGTGGGCCTGCAATACCTGCTGACGCGGGGCGGGCCGCTCGCCAAGTCGATCAACCACGGCGGCGGCTTCTTCCGCACCTCGGCGGATGAACCCCGGCCCAATATGCAGCTCTATTTCCAGGCGTTTTCGACCCTGATCCCCCGGAACGGAGAGCGCCCCTTGCTGACGCCCGACCCCTTCCAGGGCCTCTCGATCGGCCTGTCGAACTGCCGCCCGACCTCGCGCGGGCATATCCATATCCGCAGTGCGGACCCCTTCGCCCATCCCGAGATCGTGGCCAATGCCTTCTCCACCGAGAAGGACGTGGCCGAGATGCTGCTGGCCGTCCGCTACCTGCGCACCATCGCGGCGCAGCCCTCCTTCGCGCGCTGGATCAAGCAGGAGCTGCGGCCGGGCCCTTCCGTGACGAGCGATGCCGACATGATCCAGGACTTCCGGGAGCGTTCGGGGACGGTCTATCACCCCTCCTGCACGGCGCGGATGGCGCCCGAGGGCGAGGGCGTCCTGGACCATCACCTCCGCGTGCGCGGGGTCGAGGGGTTGAGGGTCTGCGACGCCTCGGCCTTCCCCAACCTGATCGCGGGCAATACCAATGCCCCCGCCATGGCGCTTGGCTGGCGGGGGGCTGAGCTTATCCTGAAACGCTGAGCGTCCCGGTCACCGGCAGGAAGACCGCCGCATTGGGGGCCAGCGAGAGCTTGGCCCCTTGCAGAACCCCGCCCAAGGAGGGGCCCACGGGCGAGGCCACGCCCTCGACGCCCAGGCTGCGGCCTTCGGGCGAGAGGTTGAAGACGCAAAGCAGATCGCCCCGGGTGAAGGCCAGGATCGGCTCCGGCGTGTCCAGGAAGGTGGTCTTGCCATCCTTCAGGGCCGAAGCCTTCCGGAAGGCCAGCATCGCCCGGTAATGCTCCAGCACCGAGCCCTGAGCGCCGTCCTGCGCCGCCACGTTCCGCGCCAGTTGCGGCGCCTTGACCGGCAGCCAGGGCGTGGCCGTCGAGAAGCCGCCATTGGCGCTGTCATCCCAGACCATGGGCGTCCTGGTGTTGTCGCGGCCAATCGGCTCGGGCCAGAAGTTGATCCCCTGCGGGTCGGTCAGTTCCTCGAAATCCAGCTGCGTGTCTGTCTGGCCGATCTCTTCGCCCTGCCAGAGGCAGATCGAGCCTTCGAAGGACAGCAAAAGCGCCCCCGCCTGCTTGGCAATCGCGTCCTGTGACACCCCATGCTTGGCCCAACGCGAGGCATGGCGCACCACGTCGTGGTTGGAGAAGGCCCACATCGGCCAGCCCTCCGGCGCGCCCTTGAAGAAGTCGCTGATGCGCGTGCGGAAGAACTCCGCCGAATAGTCATAGCCCATCATTTCAAAGCTGTAGCACTGATGCAGCCGCCCCGGCGCCGTATACTGGCCCATCATGGCGATGGCATGGTGGCTTTCGCCCATCTCGCCCACCGAGGCCCGGTCGGGGTAGTCGTCCAGGATCCGCCGGATCCGCTCCATCCACAAAAGGTTTTCGGGCTGGTTCTTGGAGAACAGGTGATACTGCATGCCGTAGGGATTGCCCTCGGGCTCCTTCTTGACCCGGTAATCCGCCGCATCGTCGCGCAGAAGCGCGTCCTTGTAGAAGTAATTCACCGTGTCGAAGCGGAAGCCATCCACGCCGCGATCCAGCCAGAAGCGCAGCACGCCCTCCATGTAATCGACCACCTCCGGGTTGCGGAAGTTCAGCTCGGGCTGCTCGGGCAGGAAGGAGTGCATGTAATACTGCTTCCTGCGCGCATCCCATTGCCAGGCAGGTCCTCCGAAGACCGACAGCCAGTTGTTCGGCGGCGTGCCATCGGGGCGGGGGTCCTGCCAGATGAACCAATCCGCCTTGGGGTTGGTGCGATCCTTGCGGCTTTCCGCAAAGAAGGGATGCTGGTCCGAACAATGGTTCAGCACCTGGTCGATGATGACCTTCAGCCCCAGCGCGTGGGCCCGCGCCACCAGGGCGTCGAAATCCTCCAAAGTGCCGAAGACCGGATCGACATCCTTGTAGTCGCTGACGTCATAGCCCATGTCCTTCATCGGGCTCTTGAAGATCGGGCTCAGCCAGACGCAGTCGCAGCCCAGGGCGGCGATATGGTCCAGCCGGCGCGTGATCCCCTTCAGGTCGCCCACCCCGTCGCCATTATCGTCCTGAAAGCTCCGGGGATAGACCTGATAGGTCACCGAGCCACGCCACCACTCTGCCATCACCGCTCCTGTCCGCCGCCGGATTCGGGGGCAGGATAGGACGAGGCCGTGGCGGATTCAAACCGCTTTCGCAAGGCTGGCTCAGGCCCCTGACACCGGGCGCAAGGTCGTCACCTGGCCCGAGCGCAATTCCTGCACCGAGCCGCGCCAATGGACCGGCCCTGTGACCAGCATCGGCCCGCCAAGCTGCGGCGCATGGCCCGCCATCAGCGACAAGAGCCGATCCGCCGCCCGCACGCCCATGGCCGAATAGGGCAGGTCCACCGTGGTCAGGGGCGGATCCAGGGTCTCGGCCACCATGCGGTGATTGTCGAAGCCGGCCACCGAGATGTCCTGCGGAATGCGCAGACCCATCGCCGTCAGGAGCTGGTAGACCTTCGCCGCCATCCGGTCGTTTCCGCAGCACAGGACGGTCGGCGGCTCGGGGTTGTGCAAGAGCCGGTCCAGCGAATCCCACAGCAGTTGCATCTCGCCTTCCTGGTCGGTGAAGTCGCAATCCTCGACCAGGTCGGGATCGATCTCGATCCCGGCATCCTTCAGCGCGGCCCGATAGCCCGACAGCCGCAGCCGACCCGCGACGATTTCGGGGCGCAGCGTCAGGAAGCCGATGCGCCGGTGCCCGGCCCGGATCAGGCGCTGCACCAGGTCATATTGCCCGCGCCAATCGTCGGGCAGCACCGAGGCCGTGCCCGCGTTGTCAAAGCAATTGACCATGACCATCTGCATGGGACCGCGCAGGCGGGGCAGGCTGATCGCCTGGTGATACTCGGCCACCAGGATGACCCCGGCAAAGCGTTGCGCCGCAAAGGTGGCGAGAAGCGTGCCAAGCTGGCTCATGCCAGGACCCGGGTCGCCGACCAGCATCACGACACCCGCCTCCGCCAGAACACTGCGGATGCCCTGGACGATCAGAAGTTCGGGCAAGCCTATGGGCTCTTGCGGGTCGATGCGCATCGACAGGGCGCGGCTGATCACCCCCACGACCGGAGGAGCTCCCTTGATCAGAAACCCGTGCCTGTACCGCAACGCCGCTATGGCCGCGTTGATGGCCATGGCGGTTTCGGCGCTGACCATCGACGTGCCGTTCAAGAATCTGCTGACGGTTCGGACCGATACCCCAGCTTTGCGCGCAACATCCTCTATCGACGCCATGCTTATCTCCGAAGCGCGGTCCCCCCCTTCATAAGTGACTCGCGGGCGTCTGTCGAATGGTCTGGATGGTCTTTTAACACATAATGAAAAACAAATATGATTGACCTGGATCAAGGCCGCCCGCGCCAAGTTCGCGCAAGAAGGCGGCAAAAGGAGACTGGCATGACTTACAAGACCGACACCGCCGAGCTGCGCAGCGAACTGCGCGCGCTTCACAAGCTGAACCCTGAAACCGCCAAGGGTTTCAACGCCTTGTCCATGGGCGCCATGACTGACGGCCCGCTGGACAAGAAGACCCGCGAATTCGTGGCCCTTGCCATCGCGGTCACCCAGCGCTGCCAGCCCTGCATCAACCTTCATGTCGAGGCCCTGATGAAGGTCGGCTCCACGCGGGAAGAAATGGGCTCTGTCCTGGCCATGTGCGTCCAGATGGGGGGAGGGCCCGCGCTCATGTATGCCGCCCATGCGCTGGGCGTTTGGGACGAATACGCGGCGCCTGCCGAATAGCGCGACGGAAGCGTTCCGGTCCTGCGTATCACATGCAGGAAACAAAATATGAGGACATCATGAAACCCTTCCTTCCCGCCACCTTCGCCCTTTTGCTGGCCAGCGCGGCCTTGGCGCAAGACATGGTCCCCGGCGGCCATTTCGTCACGAACTGGGACCTCGACGGCGACGGCGCCGTCAGCCTCACCGAGGCGACAGAGCGCCGTGGCGACATCTTCACCACCTTTGACGCCGATGGCGATGGCGCGCTCACCGAGGCGGAGTATGTGGCTTTCGACGAGGCCCGCGCCGCCGACCAGGCCGGAATGGGCAAGGGCCACGGCATGGGCCATGGCAACCCCGAGGAAATGGGCATGATGCGGGCCTTCAACGATGCCGACGGCGATGGCCGCGTCACCCGCGAAGAGTTCCTGGCGCGCGTCCCCGACTGGTTCGCCAAGATGGACCGCAATGCCGACGGCGCCGTCACCCCCCAGGACTTCGGACCCGGCAACTAACCGCGTGGCCTTGCAAAGCCAGGTGACAGAATCGCCAATCGCGGTCAGGACTTGGGCATGAAACGCGCCCCAGTCCTGACCCAAGCCCTCGTCCTGATCCTCTGCCTCCTCGCCGCCTGTGCCCCGCGCACGACGACCGAGGCGCCAAGCTTCCCCGTCGTCGCACCACGGTTCGGCGACAGCGACCCGGTGGACTGGGCGCCGCAGGACCATCCGTTGACCCATCCGGTCCACGGCATCGACGTCTCGACCTGGCAGGGCGACATCGACTGGCGGGCGGCCCGGGCCGCTGGCGTCAACTTCGCCTTCCTCAAGGCGACCGAGGGCGGAGACCGCCTGGACCCCGCCTTCCGCCAGAACTGGGCGGCGGCCCGGGCGGCGGGCGTGCCGCGCGGCGCCTATCACTTCTTCTACCACTGCCGCTCGGCTGCCAGCCAGGCGCGCTGGTTCATCGCCCATGTGCCCGCTGACAACCAGGCCCTGCCGCCCGTGCTGGACATGGAGTGGAACGCCCATTCCCCCACCTGTCCGGGCCGCCTCCCCGCAACCGAGGTGCGCTCCGAGGCGCGGATCTTCCTCGATGCCGTGACCCGCGCCTATGGACGCCGCCCGATCCTTTACACCACGGTGGATTTCTACGCCGACAACCAGCTCTGGAAGCTGCAAGGCGTCGATTTCTGGCTGCGCTCGACGGCGAAACACCCGTCGGACAGCTTTCCGGGTCAGCACTGGCTGATCTGGCAGTATACCGCGACCGGCCAGGTGCCGGGCATCGCGGGGGATGTCGACCTCAATGCCTTCGCAGGCTCGCGCCGTGATTTCGCCGCCTGGGTGGCCCGCTAGGCCCCGCCGCCGTCGATTTAACCTGCGTTAACGCTTCTTTCACTTCGTTTTCACAGGGCCCGGGCGCAGCCTGTCCCTGCGTGGTTGACACGCGATTTCGAACGGAGACTTTCATGAGCCGTTTTGTCATCGATCTGGGCGATGTTCCGCTCTCCAAGGAGGCCACGGCGGCCTTGAATGCCGATCTGCAGAAGGTGGCCCTGTCGCATATCGCCGGGCTGCAACTCGACAAGCCCTGGGTGGTGAAGTTCCCGCGCGACTGGCTGGGCTTCATCCTGCGCAAGGACTTCGAGGCGATCATCGAGGGCCAGAGGGCGCTCGAGAAGGGCCTCTTGCAGACCACGGGGCGCATGTGATGGCCCGGGGCGAGGGAGACTTCGCCCCGGTGCTTGCCTGCCCCTCGGCCCCCGCCACCCCTGGCGCCGGGCTCCTGGGCGTGGCGACACCGGATGGCCATATCGCCTATCTGCGAACCTTGATGCAGGTCGATGCCGATTTCCTGGCGACGGCCCGGGCGGCCGGCGTGCCCGAGGCGCGGATGCGCTTCACCCATGAATGCCAGACCTCCGCCTGCCGCCAATGGACGGGCAGCGCCTGCGGGGTGATCACCCGCGTGCTGGATGCCATGGGCCCGGGCCTGAGCCCTCCGGCCAAGCTCAGCCCCTGCCCGATAAGGGGCACCTGCCGCTGGTTCGCCCAGGAAGGCCCGGTGGCCTGCACCGCCTGCGCCGAGGTCCTGACCGACACGCGCGAGCCCGCCTGAGGCGGCGGCTCGCCCGATCTGCGGGGCGCGCTTGACCAAGGTTTCCCCGACCCCAGCGCCCCAAAGGCGAAAGGCGGCCCCGCTCCCGGGCCGCCTTTCATCCATCCAAACCGCCCAGGCTTTCATTGGTCCCCAAATATCCACGGGGTTTCCAAAGGGGAGCGTGCTCCCCTTTGGGCAGGGGGTGCGGGGGGCGGCAGCCCCCCGCTTCCGGCGTGTCACGCGCAAGGCCGCCAGGCCGAAGCCGCGTGACGCGCAAGCTTCAGTCGTTCTTGCGGATGCGTTCGTTCTTCGGATCGAAGGGGCTGTCCTCGACCACGACCGCATCCCATTCCTGGCGCAGCATCTTGACCTTCAGCTTGGTGCCCACCTCGGCCAGGTCGGGACGGACATAGCCCATGCCGATCTGCTTGCCGAAGGCCACCGAATAGCCGCCCGAGGTCAGGCGCCCGACCTTCACCCCATCCACAAGGATGGCTTCCTTGCCCCAGGGATCGGCATCCGCAGGCCCGTCGATCAGCACGGTGACGCATTTCGACCGGATCCCGGTCTCCAACATCTTTGCCTTGCCGCGGAACTCTTTCGACAGGTCCACGAAGCGGTCCAGGGCGGCCTCCAGCGGCGTCGCATCGCGGCCAAGCTCGTTGCCGAAGGCGCGGTAGCTCTTCTCCTGGCGCAGCCAGTTCTGTGCGCGGGCACCGACCGCCTTCAGACCGTGCTTCTCACCCACCGACCACAGGAGGTCCCAGAGATAGCGGCCGAATTCGATCGGGTAATGCAGCTCCCAACCGAGCTCCCCCGTATAGGCCACGCGGATCGCGCGGACCGGGCACATGCCAAGCTCGATGTCGCGATAGCTCAGCCAGGGGAAGCGCTTGTTGCCCAGCACGGTATCGGGCTCGGCATCCTTGACCAGGTCGCGCAGCAAAGCCCGCGCATTCGGACCGGCGAGCGCATAGACACCCCATTGCGTCGTCACGTCATGGATGTCGATATAACCGCCACCCGCCGCCATCCAGTCTTCCGCCGCCTTCATCATGAAATCAGCGTCATAGGCGGTCCAGGCGCCGGCCGAGATCAGGTAATACTCATGCTCTTTCAACCGCACGATGGTGTATTCGGTGCGGGTCGTGCCGGCCTCGGTCAGGGCATAGGTCAGGTTGATCCGGCCCACATTCGGCAGCTTGTTGCAGGTGAAGTGGTCGAGGAAAGCCGTCGCCCCCGGACCGCGCACCAGGTGCTTGGTGAAGGCCGCCGCATCGATCACGCCCACCGTGTTGCGCACGGCCTTGGCCTCTTCGACCGCATATTGCCACCAGCCGCCACGGCGGAAAGACCGCGAGTCGTGGTCGAAGTTCGCCGGAGCATCCTTCGGCCCGTAGTAGTTCGGACGCTCCCAGCCGTTCACCTGGCCGAATTGCGCGCCCATCTCCTTCTGGCGGTCATAGGCGGGGGCCGTCCGCAGCGGGCGGCAGGCTTCGCGCTCTTCGTCGGGGTGGTGCAGGATGAAGACGTGGTTGTAGCACTCTTCGTTCTTGCGCGCGGCATATTCGGTGGTCATCCAATTGCCGTAGCGCTTGGGGTCGAGGGAGGCCATGTCGATCTCGGCCTCCCCGTTCACCATCATCTGCGCGAGGTAATATCCCGTGCCACCCGCCGCCGTGATGCCGAAGCTGAAACCTTCCGCGATCCACATGTTCCGCAGGCCGGGCACCGGGCCCACCAGCGGGTTGCCGTCGGGCGTATAGCAGATCGGGCCGTTGAAATCGTCCTTCAGACCCACGGTTTCCGAGGAAGGAATCCGGTGGATCATCGACATGTATTCCGCCTCGATCCGTTCCAGGTCGAGCGGGAAGAGGTCGGCGCGGAACGACTCCGGCACGGCATATTCAAAGCGCGCCGGGGCGCCGTATTCATAGGGCCCGAGGATCCAGCCGCCACGCTCTTCGCGGACATACCACTTGGCATCGGCGTCGCGCAGGACCGGGTGCTCCGGGTTGTTCTTGCGATAGGCCTGCAGCATCGGATCGGGCTCGGTCACGATATACTGATGCTCGACCGGGATGGCGGGGATCTTGACGCCCAGAAGCTTGGCGGTCCGCTGGGCATGGTTGCCTGTCGCGGTCACGACATGCTCGGCCACGATCTCGAACTTCTCCTCGGAAGGAACCAGGCGCCCGCCGATCTCGACCATGCGCGTGCAGGAAACCACCCACTCCGACCCGGTCCAGCGATAGCCATCGACCTGGATCTTGCGCTCGATCGTGGCGCCATGCTGACGGGCGCCCTTGGCCATGGCCTGGGTCACGTCGGCCGGATTGATATAGCCGTCCTGCGGGTGATAGAGCGCGCCCACCAGGTCCTCGGTCCGCACCAGCGGCCAGCGGTCCTTGATCTCCTTGGGGCTAAGGAATTCATGATAGACACCGGCGGTCTCGGCCACCGAGGAATAGAGCATGTATTCGTCCATCCGCTCCTGGCGCTGCGCCATGCGCAGGTTGCCCACGACGGCGAAACCGGCGTTCAGACCGGTTTCGGCCTCCAGCCCCTTGTAGAAATCCACCGAGTATTTGTGGATATGGGTGGTCGCGTAGCTCATGTTGAAGAGCGGCAGCAGGCCCGCGGCATGCCAGGTGGACCCGCTCGTCAGCTCGTCGCGTTCCACCAGCATCGTGTCCCAGCCCGCCTTGGCCAGGTGATAGGCGATGCCATTGCCGACGGCACCGCCGCCGACGACCAGAGCTTTGACATGGGTTTTCATCAGGGGGACTCCGCGAAAGGTTTGCCCCATATGTGCCCGACGGGGGCCGACTTGGGCAAGTCAGCGCGACGTGAGGCGGCGAAAAACGACATGGGGCGTAAAAACCGACGCGTGAGAGGGGCATGGGGGGCTCCCGCCCCGCTTCGGGAACTTACGCGGCGCCACTGGCGCCACGGTTTGCCTCCGCACCCCGCCCCCCATGCCCCTCTCAGCCCTGGCGGCGGAGGCTGGCGGCCAGGGCGAAGAGGCCAGCGGCGAGGGCGGCGATGGAGGGGCCTGCGGGCGTGTCCTGGTTCAGCGAGAGCGCCAGCCCCGCGATCACCGAAAGCGCGCCGACGCCCGAGGCCAGCGCCGCCATCTGTTCGGGGCCCCTGGACAGCGCCCTTGCGGTGGCGGCGGGGATCAGGAGGAGGGCCGCGATCAAAAGCGCTCCCACCAGCTTGATCGCCACGGCGATGACGACGGCCAGGGCCAGGGTCAGCCAGAGCCTCTCGCGGTCGGGGTCGATGCCGCTGGCCCGGGCGAGGTCGGGGTCCAGCGTCGCCGTCAGCATCCCCTGCCAGCGCCACAGAAGCAGCGCCAGGACCGAGGCCGACCCGCCCCAGACCAGGGCCACCTCGGTCCAGGTCACGGCGAGGATATCGCCGAAGAGATAGCTCTCCAGCGAGACATTCACCCCCTTGACGAAAGAGATCGCCACAAGCCCGACCGCCAGCGCGCCATGTGCCAATACGCCGAGCGTCGTGTCCACCGCCCAACCGCGCGCCGAAAGCGTCGCCACCGTGACCGCCACGCTCAGCGCCACGGTCAGCGTGCCAAGGCCCACCGGCAGCCCGGTCGCCAGGGCCAGGGCTACGCCCAGGATCGAGGCATGGGCCGTGGCATCGCCGAAATAGGCCATGCGGCGCCAGAGGACGAAGGCGCCAAGCGGCCCGGTGGCCAAGGTCAGGCCAAGCCCCGCCAGGCCCGCGCGGATCAGGAACTCAGGAAGCATCTGGGGTCTCCTTTCCTGATGCAAACTTCACCCCCAACTCCCCGCCGTCCCGGGCTTGCCTCGGGACCTCGACCCGATGCCGCCTTTCGTGGTCATGCCCGTGGTGGTCGTGCCCGTGGTCATGGTGTCCATGCCCGCTGTGACCCGTGACCTCGACCGCGTGCCCATGCCCGTGGTCATGGTGCCCATGCGCCCCATGGTCATGGACCCCGTCATGGCTGTGGTCATGCCGGTGCTGATACAAAGCCAGTGCCCCCTGCGTCCCCAGGCCAAACAGTGCCCGATACTCCGGAGCAGCCGAGACCACCCTTGGCGTCCCCTCGCAGCAGATATGGTGGTTCAGGCAGACCACGCGGTCCGAGGCCGCCATGACCACATGCAGGTCATGAGAGACCATGAGCACCGCCGCCCCGGTCTCGGCCCGGACCTCGGCGATCAGCCGGTAGAAGGCCGCCTCGCCCGGTTGGTCCAGCCCCGAGGTCGGCTCGTCCAGCACCAAAAGCTGCGGGCGGCCCAGAAGAGCCCGCGCCAACATCACCCGCTGCAACTGCCCGCCCGAGAGGCCCGACAAAAGCCTCGGCCCCATACCCGCCATGCCCACGCGCTCCAGCACCTGCGCCGCCTCGGCATCCTTGACCCGAACCGGCAGCGACAAAAAGCGCCGCACCGTCATGGGCAGCGACCGGTCCAGGGCCAGCTTCTGCGGCACATAGCCCACCCGCAGGCCGGGCGCCCGCACCACCTGGCCGCCCGCCGGGATCATCCCTAGAAGCGCCCGCATCAGCGTGCTCTTCCCCGAGCCATTCGGCCCCAGGACCGTGACGATCTCGCCCTGGCGGATCGCGAAATCGACGCCGGTCAGGACCTCGGTCGCACCAAGCGTCACGCGCAGGTCATGGGCCTGCAACAGGGGGGTCCTATCCAGCATGGGCTTCCTCCTGGCAGGCGGGGCAGAGGCCCAGGGCCTCGATCGTCAGCCTTTCGACCGCAAAGCCGCCCGCCGCATGAGCAACCGTCGCCGCCACGGGCGCGCCCTCGGCCTCTGACACCGATTGGCAGGCGCGGCAGATCAGGAAGACCGGGGCATGGGCCTCGCCCGGATGCATGCAGGCGGTGAAGGCGTTCAGGCGGCGGATGCGATGGGCGAGGCCATGCTCCTCCAGGAACTCCAGCGCGCGATAGGCCACGGGGGGCTGGCGGCCATAGCCCTCGGCGGCCAGGCGCTCCAGCACGTCATAGGCGCCCAAAGCCCGGTGGCTCTCCAAGAGGATCTCCAGCGTCCGGCGCCGCACCGGGGTCAGGCGCTGACCCGAGGCCGCCAGTTGCGCCTCGGCCAGCGCCATGACATCGCCCGCGCAGCGCGCATGGTCATGAGGGGCAAAGGCAAGGCCGGGAGCGGCGCAGCCGGGGCAGTCGTCATGCATGAGGGGGCCTTGACATGTTATACTATCACATCGTAGGGCGTTACAGTATAACATTCCCAGCGAAGTGAAAACCCCATGCGCGCTTTCCTTGCACTCCTGTTGACCGCCTCTCCCGTCCTGGCCGAGGCGCCCAAGGTCATCACCGATATCCCCCCCGTCGCGGGCCTGGTCGCGGCGGTCATGGGCGACCTGGGCCAGCCCGTGGTTCTCCTGGACAAGGGCGGCGACGAGCATGACCTGGCCTTGAAGCCCAGCCAGATGGAGGCCATGACCGAGGCGGACCTCGTGGTCTGGATGGGCGAGGACCTGACCCATGAGCTTGGCCATGCGCTGGAAGCCGTCGAGGTGCCGAAGCTGACCCTCTTGGAGGCGCCCGAGACGCTGAAGATGGATTACCCCGAGGGCGGCGTGAACCCCCATGCCTGGCTTTCCCCGGTCAATGCCAAGGCCTGGACCGGGCTGATCGCCGCCCGCCTGTCGGAGCTCGACCCGGAGAATGCCGCGACCTATGCCGCCAATGCCGAGGCCGCCTTGGCCGAGATCGACGCGCTCGATGCCAAGCTGGCCGCGCAGCTCACGGGCCTGAAGCCCTTCCTGACCTATCACGACGCCTATGGCTACCTGGCCGCGCATTACAAGCTGCCCTACCAGGGCGGACTGGCGGCCGGAGAGGCCCATGCCCCCGGCGCCGCCCGCCTGGCCGAGGTCGAGGCCCGGGTGAAGTCCGGCGAGATCGCCTGCATCTTCCCCGAAGAGGCCCATGACCCCGCCCTGCTGGAGGCCTTCGGCACGCTCGGCCCGGCGCTGAACCCCGTGGGCTCTGACCTCGACCCCACGCCCCAGGCCTGGGCGATCCTGATGCAGCGCCTGGCCGATGGGCTTGCCACCTGCCGCTGAGGGCCATTCTTTGCCGCAAAAGAGGCGCCAAGGCAGCGGTAAGGTCGCTGCCCGCGCCAGGCAGAGACTAAGCCTTGACCCCGAAGGCCGGGCGGGCCACCAAGGCGGAAAGGAGACCGCCATGATCACCCGCCAGGCCTTTGGAACCACCGCCTCCGGCATTCCGGTGGAAAAGATCACCCTGCAGGCCCATGGGCTGACCGCCAGCTTCCTGACCAAGGGCGTGACCCTGCAATCGGTGCGGCTGGAGGGGGTGGCCCATGACCTGACGCTGGGGTCTGATACGCTCTCGGATTACGAGGGCAAGATGCGCCACCATGGCTCCCTGGTCGTGCCCGTGGTGAACCGGCTCTCGGGCGGGCGGGCGCGGGTCAACGGGGCAGAGCTGGCCTTCGAGCGGAACCAGGCGGGCAAGCACACGCTGCACTCCGGCGCGGCGGGCGGGCAGCACAAGGTCTGGGAGATCGAGCAGCTGACCGAGACCCATGTGACCCTGGGCCTGCGCCTGCCCGATGGCGAGGGCGGCTTCCCCGGCAACCGCCATATCCGCGCGCGGCTTTCCATCGGCCCGGGCCCCGCGCTGCGGATGGAGGTCACGGCCGAGACCGATGCCCCCACGCTCTTCAACGCCGCCAACCATTCCTACTGGAACCTCGACGGGACCGAGACCTGGGCCGGCCACGAGCTGCGCATCGCCGCCAACCACTATCTGCCCACGACCGAGGACTTCACCCCGACCGGAGAAATCGCCCCGGTCGCCGGAGCCATGGACTTCCGCCGGGGTCGCGTCGTGACCCCCGAGGATACCGTTCTGGACACCAACTTCTGCCTCTCCGGCGGGCGCCAGGCCCTGCGCGAGGTCCTGTGGCTGCGCGGCCGCGATGGTGTCTCCCTGACGGTGGCGACGACGGAAAGCGGGATCCAGGTCTATGACGCCCGCAACGCGGCGCGGCCCGGGCGCGGCTTCCACGAGGGCCTGGCCATCGAGGCCCAGGCCTGGCCCGACGCGCCCAACCACCCGGGCTTCCCCGCCATCGACCTGCGCCCCGGCGAGCCCGTGACGCAAGTGACCGAGTGGCGCTTCAACCGCTGACCGCAGGAGGTCCCGGGTCAAGCCCGGGACAGCGCAGCCCTGCCGCCCCAACCCGTAGCCCGGGGTATACCCCGGGTTCACCCAACCCCAAAGTCGGCAGAACCACGCCCCCGTCCTGCCGCCGCCCTCACAGTCGGCAGGGCCACCGCGCATGACAAGGCCCGGACCTCTGGTCCGGGCCTTGTCATGCGCCACCCGAAGGGGTCTTAAAGCTGCGCGGCGACATCCTCGGGGACGTCGAAATTATGGGTGACCGACTGCACGTCGTCATCCTCTTCCAGGAGATCCACCAGCCGCATCAGCTTTTGCGCGGTCTCGAGATCGACCTCGGTCAGGGTCTGCGGCTTCCAGATCAACTTGGCCTCGGTCGATTCGCCCAAAGCCTTTTCCAGGGCCTCGGAAACCGCGCTCAGCTCTTCGACCTTGCAATAGATCCAATGGCCCTCTTCGTCGCTTTCGACATCATCGGCCCCGGCCTCCAAGGCCGCCATCATCACCTCGTCGGCCGTCCCCGCCTTGGCCGGATAGGTGATCTCGCCCACCCGGTCGAAGCCATGGCTGACCGAGCCGGTCTGGCCCAGGTTCCCGCCGCATTTCGAGAAGTACGAGCGCACATTCGACGCCGTGCGGTTCAGGTTGTCGGTCAGCGCCTCGACGATGATGGCGATGCCATTCACCCCATAGCCCTCATAGCGGATTTCCGTGTAATCGCCCGCATCGCCCATCTGGCTCTTCTTGATGGCGCGGTCGATCACGTCCTTGGGCATCGAGGCCGCCTTGGCCGCCTTGACCGCCAGGCGCAGGCGCGGGTTCATGTCCGGGTCAGGCATGCCCATCTTGGCCGCCACGGTGATTTCCTTGGACATCTTGGAAAACATCTTCGAGCGCGCCGCATCCGCCTTGCCCTTGCGATGCTGGATGTTCGCCCATTTGGAATGGCCTGCCATGTCCCCGATCCTTTGTCAGAAGTTGAGGCCCTTTACACCAGCAGGGCGGGCTGCTGCAAGGGCAGGGGTCAGGAGAGGCGGCGGACGCAGGCCTCGGGGCCCTTTGGATCGACGGCAAACAGGTGCGGCCGTTTCAACAGATAGGCGCGCCAGGTCTTTTCGGGTTGCGTCGAGATGTTGATGCCGATGCGCCGGAAGATCTCCGGGTTGAGCAGGTTCATCCGAATCTTGCCCCCGCGCTCGGAAATGAGGCGGCAGACCTCCTGGTCGATCGCCGAGGCTGTAGCCTTCGGCTTGGCGATCGGGGCTGAGACTGGGCTGATGACCGGCATCGGTTCCGCCTTGGGAGGAGCGGGCTTGCTCGGCTCGACGGTGGACAGTACCTGAAACCCCGTGCAGGCTTCGCGGAACCTGGGCGGGGCCTGCGGGCCGCCCATCCCCACCACCTCCAGCCCGTATTCCCGCAGCTTCAGGGCCAGGTGGCTGAAGCCTCCGTCCGATGAGGCGATCACAAACCGCGCGACCTTGTCCCGCAGCGCCAGCTCCATCGCGTCTACAGTTAACTGGAGGTCGGACGAATTCTTGTCCATGCCGGAGTGGAAGGCGCGCAGTCCGGCAATCTCGGACCAGGCCTGCAGGTGCTTCGTGTCCGCATAGGCGCGGCGGATCGTCACCTCTCCGAGAGACTGTGCATGGGCCAGGATCTCGGGGTAACGGTTGGCCGCCACATTGTCGGCGTCGATCAGAAGGGCAATGGTCATCGGGCAATCCAGGGCGCATGGAACGACACCAGATTGCCCGCAGATTCGGGCAGGAATTTGGCCTCAGGGATAAAGCGGCCAGATCACCGGGATCAGGAAAGAGGCCACGAGCCAGGTGATGATGTTCAAGGGCACGCCGATCCGGGTGAAGTCGAGGAACTTGTAGCCCCCCGGGCCATAGACCATCATGTTGGTCTGATAGCCAATCGGCGTCGCAAAGGCCAAGGTGGCCGAGAACATCACCGCCACGACGAAGGGCCGGGGGTCGACGCCCAACTGGTTGGCCAGCTCGATCGCAATCGGCGTATAGATCACCGCCACGGCGTTGTTGGACAGGAACTCGGTCAGGATCAGGCCCATGAGGTAAATGGCCAGGATCAGCATGAAGGGCGAGAGCCCCTCCATCCAGGGCTTGACCGCTGTCACGATCATCTCGACCGCGCCCGAGGCGTCCAGCCCCGCCCCCACCGCCAGCATGGCGAAGATCATCGCCATCAGGCGGCCATCGACGAAGCCCAGGGCCTCGTCGCTGTCGATGCAGCGGGCGATCAGGATGATCCCCACGGCCAGGAAGGCCAGGACCTGGATCGGCGCCACGTCGAAGGACGAAAGCGCGATGACGAAAACCAGCGCGCCAATCGCAATCGGCGCCTTGGTCCGGCGATAGGCCCGGGCCGTCGGATGCGAGATATCGACCAGGTCCATGTCGAGCGCCAGGCGCTTGATGTCCTCGGTCGTGCCCTCGATCAGAAGCGTGTCGCCGACCTGGACCTCGACATCGTCCATCTGGCGGCCGATGTTCTTGTCCTTGCGGTGCAGCGCCAGGGGATAGACCCCATAGCGCCGCCGCAGACGCAGCGCGCCCAGCGTCTGGCCCACCATCTTGCAGCCCGGAGTCACCAGGACTTCGACCGTCTCGGTTTCCACAGAGGACAGCTTGTCGGCGATGCGCATATCGGTGCGGTTCTGCATCTCCAGAAGCTCCGAGACCTCGGTGCGCAGGACGACGCGGTCGCCAGGCTCCAGCACCACCGGGGCCAGGTTGCGCCGCAGGCTGGCATCGCCGCGCAGGACGTCGATGACGCGAACCCCGTTGCGCTTGAACTGGCCCACGTCCAGCACCCTCTTGCCGATCAGCACCGAATCCTCGGGGATGGCGACCTCGGTGAAGTATTTCCGCTTGTTCCGGTCGCCGAGCAAAGCCGCCATCGACTGGCGGTCGGGCAGAAGCCGGGGCGCCGCGATCAGCATGTAGATCCCGCCCACCAGGGTGATGGCAATGCCCAGGGGCGCGATCTCGAACAGCGAGAAGGGCTCCATCCCCTGTTTCGTGGCCACGCCATCCACCAGGATATTGGTCGAGGTTCCGATCAGCGTGATCATCCCCCCCAGCACGGTCATATGCGACAGGGGGATCAGGAAGCGCGAGGGCGCCTTCCCCAGTTTCGCCGCGATCTGGATGACGACCGGGATCATGACGGCGACCAGGGGCGTGTTGTTCATGAAGGCCGAAGCCACGGCGACGAAGCCAAACAGCACCAGGATCGTGGCCTTGGGATAGGTCTCGACCCGGGATTCCGCCATGCCGATCAGCATTTCGACCGCGCCCGTCCGCACAAGGCCGCCCATGACCATGAACATCAGCGCGATGGTCCAGGGGGCCGAGTTCGAGAGCACCGCCCCCGCCTCCTTGATGGGCAGAAGGCCCGTGACCATCATGACGACCGCGCCGCCGATGGCGACGACCTCCATCGGATAGGTCTCGCGCACGAACATGGTGAACATGACCAGCATGATCCCCAAAGCCATCCAGGGATGCCACTCGGGCGCGAATTCCAGGCCAAACATGCGAACCTCCGTCACCAACCGCGTCGATACCCGACCCGGTTTGACGTGATTCTTTCGCGGCGACAAGAAAATTCTACAATAAAGGTCGTGTTAAGCAGGAATATGCCTTACGCGCGGTTTCACCAGCGTCATTCCTGCCAAAAGCACCACCATGGCGGCCCAGATCCAGGGCGAGGGGCGCTCTCCGAGGAACAGCATCGCGAAGGTCACGCCGGAAACCGTGGTGACATAGGAGGACTGGCTGGCAAAGACCGCCCCGGTGCGGGCGGCGAGCCAGACGAAGGTGGCGTACAAAAGCCCGTGCAGCGCGGACGAGATCGCCAGGGCCGCATCGGGCCAGGTCGCTCCGGGGATGTAGCCTTGCCCCGTCACCAGCATCAGGACGCCCACCATGCAGGCCGCCACGCAAGAGACCCCGAGCATGGCCGAGATGGCATCGAGGCCGCCAAGCCCCTTGTGGGCGACATAGGTGTTCTCCAGCGCATAGCAGAGCGGTCCGATCATCGCGATGGGCAGGAAGGCCAGCATCGCCCGGTCGGGCAGGGAGGATTGCGGCAAGGCGATCATCAGCACCCCGGTCAGCCCCAGGGCCAGGCCCATGGCGCGCTTCAGGTCGAAATGGTCCATCTTCAGCGCCAGGTTGATCGGAAAGGCGATCAGGGGAATGGTCGAGATGATGATCGACATGATCCCCGAGGGAAGCTGCGCCGCCGAGGTATAGAAGGTGAAGTTCGGCACCACGGTGCCCAGAAGCGCCACCATGACGAAAAAGCCCAGGTGCTCGCGCCGCCAGCCGATGCCGCGACGACGCACCAGGGTGATCAGACCCAGGACCAGGATGCAGGTCACAAGCTGCCAGAAGACCAGCCCAAAGGCCGGATGGCCCGAGGAGGTCGCGATCTTGCCCAGGGGCTGGGTCATCCCCCAGCCCGCGCCAAGCGCCAGGACCAGGCCGCGCTCTTTCCAGCCGTGGCTCATGGTCCCGACTGCTTCAGCTTGCCGCCCTGGCGGACCATCTCGATGCGGGTGGCGCGGCCGGTTTTGTCATCGGTTTCCACATAGACGCCCGAGAGCGTGGCCTCCCCCTCGGCCGGCTCGAACCGGCCCGAGGCCATGCCGGTGATGAAGCGCCGCAGCGGTTCAAGCTTCTGCATGCCGATGACGCTGTCATAATCCCCGCACATGCCCGCATCGGTCAGGTAGCCCGTGCCCTTGGCCAGGATCATCGCATCGGCGGTGGCGACATGGGTATGGGTCCCCACGACCAGGCTCGCCTGTCCATCGACCCAATGCCCCATGGCCATCTTCTCGGAGGTCGCCTCGGCGTGGATCTCCACGACCGAAGCCTGGACCGCGCCGCCATGGGTCTTCAGGACCTCTGACACCGCCGAGAAAGGATCGTCGAAGGGGCGTTTCATGAAGACCTGGCCCAGGACCTGGGTGACCAGCACCCGGCGACCCTGGGTCGCCTCGAAGACCCGCGCCCCCTTGCCCGGGGCGACCTTGGAGAAATTCAGCGGCCGGATGATGCGGGGCTCCTGTTCGATGAACTGGAACATGTCCTTCTGGTCGAAGGCATGGTCCCCCAGCGTCACGCAATCGGCGCCAGCGGCCAGGATGCCGCGCGCATGCTCGGCCGTGAGCCCCGCGCCATTGGAGGCATTCTCGCCGTTGACCACGACGAAATCGAGCCCCCAGTCGCTGCGGAGCTTGGGAAGGCGGTCGGTGATGGCCACCCGCCCGGTTTTGCCGACGACATCGCCGAGGAAAAGGATACGCATGGGCCTGCGTTACCCTTTGGGGCGCCTTGGCGCAATCCTGAACGCGACCTCTGGTGTCGGCCGCTGGAGGGGCCGCCTGCCCCTCCAGACCTCCCCGGGGATATTTGGGTCAGTATGAAAGAGGCTCAGAGGCCGCCGGGCAGGGCGGTCAGGGCCTCGATCACGGCTTGCAGGGAGGTGTGGCGGGGCTGGTAGCCGATCAGGCGGCGGGCCTTGTCGATCGCGTGACAGGGGGAGCGGGCGATGTGCTCCCAGGTGGCCTCGGCATCCTCGGGGCTCTGGCTCTTGGCCCAGGTCTCGAAGGGGGCGAAGCTCAGCGCGGGTTCGTGGCCGAAGTGGCGGTAAAGCGCCTCGGCATAGTGGCGGAGGTTCAGGGCTGCGGGGGAAACGGCGTTGAAGGATTCCCCCACGGCGGTGCTCCAATGGGTCAGGGCGCCCAGGACGGCCTGGGCCACATCCTCGGCATGGACATGGTGGACGGTCTCCAGGCCGAAGTTCGGCAGGGTCAGCGGGCGGCCAGCGGCGATGTCGCGGAAGACCTGAGGGTTGAAATTGCCCGCCGGGTTCAGAGGCACCCAGCCGGGGCCCACGATATGGCCGGGGCGGATGACGGTGGCGGGCAGGCCGCCCTTGCGGGCCTCGGTCAGGATCAGGTCCTCCAGCAGGCTTTTCTGGATGCCGTAATCGCCGAAGGGCTGGCGGGGGTCTTCCTCGCGCGTGGGGGAGGGGCCGGGGCGGCCATGGACCCAGATCGTGCCGATATGGATCAGGTGGGTGATGCGTCCCCGCAGCGCCTGGGCCAGGGCTTCATGCTGGGCCGGGGTGAAGCAGATCATGTCGATGACCGCATCCGGGGTTGTGGCGGCCACGGAATCGGCGAAATCCGGGGCCGCGCGGTTCATCGTCACCTGGGTGACCTGGTCCCAGGCGCGGTGGGGCAGGTAGGGCCGCGACTGGCCGCGCGTCACATTGGTGACCTGGTGGCCCGCCTGGACCAGCATGGGCACGAGGTAAGTTCCCACATGGCCCGCCCCGCCGATGATCGTGATGCGCATGACTGTCTCCCATTGCACGGGCTGTTCCCGGCACTATCCTTGGCCCCATGACGCTGTTGCCGCAAGCCTTGACGGAGTGGTTCCAGGCCCAGGGCTGGGCCTTGCATCCCCATCAGCTTCAGATGCTGGACCGGGCGGGGGAGGCCTCCACCCTGCTCATCGCGCCGACCGGGGGCGGCAAGACCCTGGCGGGCTTCCTGCCGACGCTGGCCGAGCTTGGGGCCGCGCCCGCCAAGGGGCTCCATACGCTCTATATCTCGCCCCTGAAGGCCCTGACCTCGGATATCCGCCGCAACCTTGGCCGCCCGGTGGAGGGCGCGGGGCTGGCGATCCGGATCGAGGACCGGACCGGCGACACCGGCTATACCCAGCGCAGGCGGCAGAGGGCGGATCCGCCGCATATATTGCTGACGACGCCGGAAAGCCTCGCGCTTTTGCTGACCTATGAGGATGCGCCGCGCATCTTTGCGGGGCTCCAAAGGGTCATCGTGGACGAGATCCATGCCCTGGCCGAAAGCAAGCGCGGCGATCAGCTGATGCTGCAGCTGGCGCGGTTGCAGGCGATGAACCCGGGGCTGCGGCGGGTCGGGCTCTCGGCCACGGTGGAGGATCCCGGCGCGCTGGCCGCCTGGCTCGGCGCGGGGACCGGGGTGCTGATGGCCGATCCGGGGCCGGAGCCCGATATCTCGATGCTGGAGGCGGGCGATCCGCCCTGGGCCGGGGGCGGGGCGGCCTATGCCATTCCGGCGGTGCTGGAAGAGGTCAAGCGCCACCGCACGACGCTGATCTTCCACAACACCCGCGCCCAGGCCGAGATCTTCTTCCGCAACCTCTGGATGGCCAATGACACGGACCTGCCCATCGGCATCCACCATGGCTCCCTCTCCCGCGAGCAGCGCGAGCGGGTCGAGGCCGCGATGGCGGCGGGTGCCCTGCGGGCGGTGGTCTGCACCGGGTCTCTGGACCTTGGCATCGACTGGGGCGACGTGGACCTGGTGATCCAGGTCGGCGCGCCCAAGAACGTCAAGCGGCTGGTGCAGCGGATCGGGCGGGCGAACCATCGTTACAACGCGCCCTCCAAGGCTCTGCTGGTGCCGGCCAACCGGATGGAGGTCGTGGAATGCAAGGCGGCGCTGGAGGCCGTGAAGGCCCGCGACCTCGATGGCGAGCCGAGGGGGCGGGGGCCGAGGGATGTGCTCTGCCAGCATATCCTGGCCACGGCTTGCGCGGGCGGCTTCGACGCCGGGGCGCTTTATGCCGAGGTCGCCTCGGTCGGGGCCTATGCCGACCTGACGCGGGCCGAGTTCGACGCCTGCCTCGATTTCGTGGCCACCGGGGGCTATGCGCTGCGGGCCTATGACCGCTGGCAAAGGCTGATGCTGCGCGGCGGGCTTTGGACCCTGCGCGACCCCCGCGCGGCCGCGGTGATCCGGCAGAACCTGGGCACGATCATCGAGGTCGAGACGCTGAAGGTCTCGCTGAAAGGCCGGGGCGCGCCCCTGGGCGAGATCGAGGAGAGCTTCGCCGCCACCCTGACCCCCGGCGATACCTTCCTGATCGGCGGCGAGGTCGTGCGGTTCCACGGGCTCCGCGAAATGACCGTCGAAGTGACGCGCGACCCCGGGAGGCCCCCCAAGGTCGCGGTCTTCAATGGGACGAAGTTCGCGACCTCGACCCAGCTTTCGGACCGCATCCTGCGGATGTTCCAGGAGCCCCTGGACCTGCCGCACCACACCTCCGACTGGCTGAACCTCCAGCGCGAGGTCAGCCAGTTGCCGCGCCCGGACCGGCTCTTGATGGAGAGCTTTCCCCATGACGGGCGCGAGCACCTCTGTGTCTATGGCTTTGCCGGGCGGAATGCGCAGCAGACCCTGGGGCTCTTGCTGACCAAGGAGATGGAGGCCCTGAGCCTCGCCCCCCTGGGCTTCGTCGCCACCGATTACGCGACGCTGATCTGGGGGCTGGAGCCGGTGCGGGGCTTCGCGCTTGACCGCGCGCGCCTGCGCGAGGGGGTGGAGACCTGGCTGGCAGGCAACGCCGTGATGAAGCGGACCTTCCGAAACGTGGCCATCGTGGCCGGCCTGATCGAGCGCAGCCACCAGGGGCGGCGGAAATCCGGGCGGCAGGCGACCTTTTCCAGCGACATCCTTTACGACACGCTGCGGCGCTTTGATCCCGGCCATCTGCTCCTGGAAATCACGCGGGAAGAGGCCATGCGCGGCCTCGTCGACTTCGGCCGGATCGAGGCGCTTCTGGACCGGGTCGGCGACCGGGTGGATTTCCGGCGGCTGGACCGGGTCTCCCCCCTGGCCGCGCCCCTGATGCTGGAGCCGGGAAAGGTCCCGATCCATGGCCAGGCCCGCGAGAGGCTGGCCGAGGATGCCGCCCGCGAGATGCTGCGGGCGGCGGGGCTGGGCTAGGCTTGCACGCGTGCAAGGGAGCGCAAGCCCTTGACCTTAAAAGGGTATTCCTGAGCGGTTAGGAGGTTGTTAACCACGGTCGCGCCCGGGGCCGCGCTTGGAGGGGGGCTGTCTGCCCCCCGAGGCTTCGCCTCCCCCCCGAGGATATTTGGGCCAATGTGAAAGACGTGAAGGGGCCAGGGCGGTGCTTTGGGCGGTATGCGGAGGCCTGGGGGGCTTGGAGCGGTGTTCGGGGCGTGGCAGGCGCAGGGGGCGCTTCGGGCGGTAGTCCGTGGGTCTGGCGGCTGGGCGTTGCGCTTGGGTTCCCCGGAGCGCGGTGCCAGGGTCTCGGAGGGGCTCCGGCCGATTGGGGGCTTGCCTTTTCCGGGTCTCGGGGCAAAAGCCAAGGGATGGATGGCTATTCCTTTTCCCTTGCAGGTGTCGGGCTGATGGCCCTGCCCTCGGGCGCCCTCTGGTGGCCGGAGGCGGGGCTTCTGACCGTCTCGGACCTGCATTTCGGCAAGTCCGAGCGGCTGGCGCGGCGGGGGGGCAGCCTCTTGCCGCCCTATGAGACCCAGGCGACGCTGACCAAGCTGGACGGCGACCTCGAGGCCACGGGGGCGGGCCAGGTCATCTGCCTCGGCGACAGTTTCGACGACCTGGCCTCGGAGGGCGCCATGGAGGAGAGTTGCCGACTCTGGCTTCTGCGGCTGATGGCGGGGCGGGTCTGGACCTGGGTCGAGGGCAACCATGATCCCGGACCCCTGGCGCTGCCGGGGGCGCATCGGGGGGAAGTGGCGCTGGGGCCGCTGGTCTTCCGGCATATCTGCACGGGGGCGGCGGGGGAGGTCTCGGGCCATTACCACCCGAAAGCGCGCCTGCCGGGCAAGGTGGCGCCCTGTTTCCTGGTCGACAAGGAAAGGGTGATCCTGCCCGCCTATGGCACCTATACCGGGGGCCTGTGGAGCGACGCGCCCGAGCTCCAGGCGCTCATGGCCCCTGACGCCCTGGCCGTGCTCACCGGAACCAAATGCCTCATCCGCCCGATGCGCGGCTAGGCCCTTTCAACTTGGCCCAAATACTCACGGGGTTTCCAAAGGGGAGCGTGCTCCCCTTTGGGCGGGGGTGCGGGGGCGGCAGCCCCCGCCTTCGGGCGTGTCGCGGACCAGGGCGTCAGCCCGCAGGCTCGCGACGCGCAAGCTTCAGGCCGTCAGCCCCTTGGGCTCCGCCAGGCCATTCGACCGGCAGCAGGCGGTCAAGGTATTGGCCAGAAGGCAAGCGATGGTCATGGGCCCCACGCCACCCGGCACCGGGGTGATGGCGCCCGCCACGGCGGCGGCGCTTTCGTAATGCACATCGCCCACGATCTTGCCCTTGCCGTCGCGCTCGATCCGGTTGATGCCCACGTCGATCACCGTGGCCCCGGGCTTCACGAAATCGCCGGTGATCATCTCGGGACGGCCCACCGCCGCCACCAGGATATCCGCGCCCCGGCAGACCGCCGCCAGGTCCTTGGTGCGGCTATGCGCAATCGTCACCGTGCAGCTGTCGCCCAAGAGAAGCTGCGCCATGGGCTTGCCCACGATGTTCGACCGCCCCACGACCACCGCATTCAGCCCCGCGAGGCTCCCATGGTGATCGCGCAGCATCATCAGGCAGCCCAAGGGCGTGCAGGGCACCATGGACTTCTGCCCGGTCCCCAAAAGCCCCACATTCGAGATATGGAAGCCGTCCACATCCTTGGCCGGATCAATCCGGTTGATCACCAGCTCGGAGTTCAGATGCCCCGGCAAGGGCAGCTGCACCAGGATGCCATGCACCGCTGGATCGGCGTTCAGCTTGTCGATCAGCGCCAGAAGATCGGCCTCCGAGGTCGCCGCATCCAGACGATGCTCGTAGGAGTTCATTCCCACTTCCACCGTCGAGGCATGCTTGTTCTTCACATAGACTTTCGAGGCCGGGTCTTCCCCCACCAGCACGACCGCGAGGCCCGGGACGATGCCCTTCTCCTTCAGGGCGGCCACATGGGTCGCCACCTCTGCGCGCACCTTGGCCGCAAAGGCCTTGCCGTCGATCACCTTGGTCATGTCTTCCTCCGTCTGGGCCCGATGGGCTCTCGTTCTGGTTCAGGCGGAGGCAAAGGCCGCCGCGTAGTGGTCTTTTTGCATCTTGGTCGCAAGGACCGCATTCTTCATCAGGATGGCCACCGTCACCGGCCCCACCCCGCCCGGAACCGGGGTGATCCAGCCCGCCACCTCGGCACAAGAGGCGAAATCGGCGTCGCCCACCGTCCGCCCCTCAACCCGGTTGATCCCGATGTCGATCAGCGCCGCGCCCGGCTTCAGCATGGCGCCCGTCACCAGGCCCGGCTTGCCCACGGCCACGAAAACCGCATCCGCGGCGCGGGAATGGACCGCCACTTGCCGCGTCATGTGATGGCAGACCGTGACCGTCGCCCCGAGCCCCATCATCAGGAAGGCGATCGGCTTGCCCACGATCTCGGAATGGCCAATGACGCAGACTTCCAGCCCATCGACCTTCAGGGGCAGGGTCTTCAATATCTCGACCGCGGCAACGGCGGTGCAGGGGCCCAAGGCCAGGTCGTTGTAGACGATGTTCCCGATCGAGGAGGGATGCATCCCCTCCACATCCTTCAAGGGATGCACTGCCTTCTGCAGCGTCTTGACCGGGATATGGCCGGGCAGGGGGCGCTGGATGATGATGCCATTGACGCGCGGATCGGCGTTCAGACCCTGCAGAACCCCCACCAACTGCTCGAGACTGATCTCGGAGGGGTAATTGCGCGCCTCGAAAGCCACCCCGGCCGCCTCGGCCTGGCGGCTCTGGTTGCGCACATACAATTCCGCCGCCGCCACATCGCCGACCGAAATCGAGACCAGGCGCGGCTCCCAGCCCTGACCCGCAAGCCCCAGGGCTTCGGCCCGCGTTTCCGCCATCATCCTGGCGGCAATGGCTTTCCCGTCGATCAGCGTCGCCGTCATATTCCCAGCACTTTCTCTTCCCGCGCGATGGACCAGTCGATCACTTGGCGCCAGATCGCCTGATAGAGATCAGCATCCAAGCCGGCCGCGCGCGCATGATCGCCGACATTCATGACGACTTCCTCAACACGCGCCTCGATCCGTGCCGGCATGGCCAGGGGCCCCTTGATCTGCGCCGCCCGGTCGATATAGCCCGCGCGCTCGGCAAACAGCGCGACCAGCGCCGCATCCAGCCGGTCGATCTCGGCCCGGATCTCGGCCATCGTCTTGCAATCCGCCGCTTTCATCGCAGCCCCCTTTTCCGTTCAGGCCCCAGATAGGCCAAGCAGGGCCCCCGGAAAAGGTCTTTCATTGGTCCAAAAATATCCCACGGAGGGGTCCGGGGAGGTGTGAAACCTCCCCGGGGTGTCCACTCAGAACAGGCCTTCGACGAAGCCCTGGTCGTTCAGCCGGATCACCTCGGCCGAGGGCACCTTGGGCAGGCCCGGCATGGTCATGATCTCGCCGCAGATCGCGACGATGAAGCCGGCGCCGGCCGAGAGACGCACTTCGCGGACCGGGACCGTGTGGCCGGTGGGCGCGCCGCGCAGGTTCGGGTCGGTCGAGAAGGAATACTGCGTCTTGGCCATGCAGACCGGCAGGTTGCCGTAGCCAGCGGCCTCCCAGGCCTTCAGCTGGTCACGGATCGACTTGTCGGCGATGACTTCCGAGGCGTGGTAGATCCGCTTGGCAATCGTCTCGATCTTCTGGAACAGCGGCATTTCATCCGGGTAGAGCGGCGCGAAGGTCGAGGCGCCGGATTCCGCCAGCGAAACCACCTTGTGCGCCAGCTCTTCGATGCCCGCCGAGCCATTCGCCCAGTGCTTGCACAGGATCGCTTCCGCGCCCTGCTCGGCCACATAGGCCTTCACGGCCGCCACTTCCGCATCGGTGTCGCTGTAGAAATGGTTGATCGCCACGACCACCGGAACGCCGAAGCCCTTCACGTTCGCAATGTGACGGCCGAGGTTCGGGCAGCCCTTCTGCACGGCGGCCACGTTCTCGGCGCCCAGATCGGCCTTGGCCACGCCGCCGTTCATCTTCATCGCGCGCACCGTGGCCACGATCACCGCGGCGGCAGGCTTCAGCCCGGCCTTGCGGCACTTGATGTCGAAGAACTTCTCGGCGCCGAGGTCCGCGCCGAAACCGGCCTCAGTGACGACATATTCCCCCAGCTTCAGCGCGGTCTTGGTGGCGATGACCGAGTTGCAGCCATGGGCGATGTTGGCGAAAGGCCCGCCATGGACGAAGGCCGGGTTGTTCTCCAGCGTCTGCACCAGGTTCGGCTGCATCGCGTCCTTCAAGAGAACGGTCATCGCGCCATCGGCCTTCACGTCGCGGCAATAGACCGGGGTCTTGTCGCGGCGATAGCCGATCACGATGTTGCCGAGACGGGTTTGCAGGTCGGTCAGGTCCTTGGAGAGGCAGAGGATCGCCATGACTTCCGAGGCGACCGTGATGTCAAAGCCCGTCTGACGCGGGAAGCCATTGGCCACGCCGCCCAGGTTCACCACGATATCGCGCAGCGCGCGGTCGTTCATGTCCATGACCCGGCGCCAGGTGATGCGGCGCGCGTCGATGTCCTGCTCATTGCCCCAGTAGATGTGGTTGTCGATCATCGCCGACAAGAGGTTGTGGGCCGAGGTGATCGCATGGAAGTCGCCGGTGAAGTGGAGGTTCATCTCCTCCATCGGCACGACCTGGGCCATGCCGCCGCCGGCAGCGCCACCCTTCATCCCGAAGTTCGGGCCGAGGGAGGCTTCGCGGATGCAAACGACCGCCTTCTTGCCGATGCGGTTCAAGCCGTCACCCAGACCAACGGTGGTCGTGGTCTTGCCCTCGCCCGCCGGGGTCGGGTTGATCGCGGTCACCAGGATCAGCTTGCCATCGGGACGGCCCGCGAGGCTTTCGATGAATTCCTGCGAGACCTTGGCCTTGTCATGGCCATAAGGAAGCAGGCTCTCGGAGGGGATGCCAAGCTTGGCGCCGATCTCGAGGATCGGTTTCTTCTTCGCTTCGCGCGCGATTTCGATGTCGGTCTTGAAGGCCATGATACTCTCCCGGTGGGCAAAGGGGCTTTGGCCACAGGTGTAGCCCCGGATGCGACAAGCGGAAGTCGCTTTTGCGACCAAGGTTCCACCAAATTCGCCAGAGCCTGTTTCCGATCGGAAAGAATGGAACGTGAGCGGGGAATATTCCAGAATTGGAACGCGCGATCTGATTCTGGCGGCTTGATTCTGTCAGCCCAGCGGCAGGCTGGCCTGGGTGCTCAGGACCTGGTCCTCATGGGCCCAACGGCGCTGATCGGGGATGAAAAGCGCGATCTCTTCGCCGATTGCAAGCGTCCCGGGCCGCTCGACCCAGGCGACGAGGCCGCGCCGCCCCTCTGCCGCGGGCTTGAAGCGCTTGCCCATGCCGGGGTGGGCGCGCTCGATGGCCTTGGAGGGGATGGTGCAGGGCCGGTTGTTGAGGTTGACGACGAGGGTGGCCTCGCGGCCTTGCAGGCGCGAACCGGGCGGGATGTAGGAGAGGTCGGGCAGGCCCTCGATCACCATGGTGGCGCCGAGGAGGGAGGGGGAGAGGGTCGGCAGCCCCATGGCGGCGGCGATCTGAGCCAGCTCCTCGGCGGAGAGGATCGAAAGCTGGCGGGTGTTGGCGATCTCGGTCCCGGGCCTGTAGAGGTCCCGCATCCGCGTGCAGGAGGGCACGGTGAGGCCGGCATGGGTCTCGCCCTCGATGCCTGCGAAGGAGGCGGTCAGTTGGTCGGAGGGTTCCGCGTGGATCGGGTCATGGGAAGAGGCCATGCGCCCGAGGAATGTGATGCGGCCGGTAAAGGGGGTGCGTTTGAGGATGGGCATGGGGGCTCCGTTTGCGGCAGGGTGGTGAAGGGGGGCGGGCTTGGCAAGAGCATCACGCATAAGCGATGCGCTGCGGCTCGTCACCATGCCCTGCGCGAGGCAGCGGCCCTGCCCTGCGCCTCATCTGCGGCGCAATAATCCCTTCAGACGGGCAAAGATCCCCCTTGGCTCGTCCTGCTGCCTTGCCGCTTTGGCCAAGTCCTCCCAATCCTCCGTATCTCCGGGGAGCAACTTGGCGCCTGCCAATCGATGGCCCCGATCATCATGGAAGGCCATGCGCCTGGGAATCTCTTCGGCGAGAAAGATCGCAAGGGAAGCCCACCTGGCACCAACCCGGTCGAGCCGGGAGTGGTAGAGCTCGACCTCTCCGGTCGAGGCCAGGTAGAGATGGCCTTGCGAATACCAGGGACCGTTAATCGCCCCGATCCCCAAGGAGCCCGCAGGGATATAGGCCGGGCGTTCCACGACGTTCGAGTAGCGCAGGCTGATCGGCTGACCGATCCCATGCAATGAGCGACCGACCAAAGGCCCGATCGCACCCTGAAGCGTAATGCCAAGAATATTGGCGCCGTCCATATGGGCAAGGAGGGCGCGGTATGGCTCTGGCAAATAGCGACCGGCTTCCTCTTCGGCGGCTTGGAGGCCTTGATCATCCAGGCCTGGATATCGGGTGCAGAGATAGGCGAAGGGCGCAACATGAGGAACGTGGCCGGTCAGAAAAGCGCCATCGGGGCCCTCACGAAAGCCCAAGTGATCATAGGCTTCTCTCAGGATGAGGTCGGTCCGGTGCAAGGTTTCGGAAATAGAGGTCGGCATCGCAAAGACTTTCGGAAGAAGGTCAAAGCATCTTTGGGCATCTGGTCCGATTGTCAAGGAATAGGCCTCCCTCGGGCCTCCCGCCGCCAAGCCGTGAGGGGCCCCGGCTCAAGCCCGGGGCGCGGCGGGGGGATGCGGAACCAGTAGCCCGGGGTATACCCCGGGGCCGGAAATGGAAACGCCGGAGGCATCGAGCCTCCGGCGTTTCCCTTGGTGCTGGCGGGACGGTTACGCCTGGGGTTCAGGCGCGGCGTCCGGGGTGATCCGGGTGCGGGTCTTGGGCATCGAGAGGACCGAGGTCACGCCGCCCGAGGGGGGCTCGTCGCCGCCAAGGGCCTCGCCGCGGATGACCTTCTTGATCTCGTCACCGGTCAGGGTCTCGTATTCCAGGAGGCCCTGGGCCAGGCGTTCGAACTCTTCGGGGTTCTCGAGCAGGATGCGGCGGGCGGTCTGGTAGCCTTCGTCGATGAGGCCCTTGACCTCGTTCTCGATCATCATCTTGGTGTCGGCAGAGACCGAGAAGCCGCCAGCGTTGCCCTGGTAGCCCTCATGCGCCTCGGCGTAGTCGATGTTGCCGACCTTGTCCGACATGCCCCAGCGCAGAACCATCGCGCGGGCAAGGGCCGAGGCCTGCTGGATGTCGCCCGAAGGGCCGTTCGAGACCGCCTCTTCGCCCCATTTGATGATCTCGGCCGCCTTGCCCGCCATGGTCATGGCGATCTTCTGCTTGCACTCGTCCTTGTGCCAGTTCAGGCGGTCGATCTCCGGCAGGGACATCACCATGCCGAGCGCGCCGCCGCGGGGGATGATCGTCGCCTTGTAGACCGGGTCGCATTTCGGCAGGTGGATGCCGACGATGGCGTGACCGGCCTCGTGATAGGCGGTCATCTCTTTCTGCTCGTCGGTCAGGACCATGGACCGACGCTCGGCCCCCATCATGACCTTGTCCTTGGCCTTTTCGAAATCGACCATGGCCACGAACTTGCGCCCCGCCCGGGCGGCCATCAGCGCCGCCTCGTTCACCAGGTTCATCAGGTCGGCGCCCGAGAAACCGGGGCTGCCGCGCGCGATGACGCGCAGGTCGACATCGGGACCGATCGGAACCTTGCGGGCATGGACGTTGAGGATCTTCTCGCGGCCCTTGATATCGGGGTTCGGCACATAGATCTGGCGGTCGAAGCGGCCCGGACGCAGAAGGGCGGGGTCCAGCACGTCCTTGCGGTTGGTGGCGGCCACGATGATGACGCCCTCATTGGCCTCAAACCCGTCCATCTCGACCAGGAGCTGGTTCAGCGTCTGCTCACGCTCGTCATTGCCGCCGCCCATGCCCACGCCGCGCGCGCGACCCACCGCATCGATTTCGTCGATGAAGACGATGCAGGGGGCGTTCTTCTTGGCCTGTTCGAACATGTCACGCACGCGGCTTGCACCCACGCCGACGAACATTTCCACGAAATCCGAGCCCGAGATGGTGAAGAAGGGCACGCCCGCCTCGCCGGCAATCGCACGCGCCAAGAGCGTCTTACCCGTGCCGGGCGGGCCGACCAGAAGCGCGCCTTTCGGGATCTTGCCGCCCAGGCGGGAGAATTTCTGCGGGTTGCGCAGGAACTCGACGATCTCTTCCAGCTCTTCCTTGGCCTCGTCGATGCCCGCGACGTCGTCGAAGGTCACGCGGCCGTTCTTTTCGGTCAAGAGCTTGGCCTTGGACTTGCCGAAGCCCATGGCCCCGCCCTTCCCGCCGCCCTGCATCCGGTTCATGAAATAGATCCAGACCCCGATCATCAACAGCAGAGGCGCCCAGGAGATCAGGATCGTCATGAAGGACGACTGTTCCTGCGGCTTGGCATTGATGTTGACGCCCTTGCCCAGGAGACGCTCTGTCACCTGCTCGCCCGCGGGCTTGATGACGGTATAGGCGGCGCCATCCGCGGGCGTCACCACGATCTGCTCGCCGTTCAGCGTGACCGATTTGACCTTTCCGTCATTCACGTTCTGAATGAAGTCGGAATAGGAAACCGGCTGGGTCGTGAGGCCGCTGGACGACTCGAAGACCTTGAAGAGCGCCAGGACCAGCAAGAGCAGGACGACCCAGAAGGCGATGTTGCGTGCGTTTCCCAAACCGGAACTCCTTGAACTGCGTGGCGCGATGCGGCGCACCTCGCTTTGGACTGTAAAATAGACATTCATTTGGCCGGTTCAATGCGATAACGCGGCTGTGAGCGACAGGAACTCGCCGAAGCATGGCCGGATTGTGGTTTCCGGCTGGTTAACGCCGATGGCGGGGGCCGAAATGACCCTTCCCTCCAGCCGCAGCGCCGGAGAGGAGGCGAGCGCCGCCCGGGGCAGGCCGGTCTCGCGCCAGTCTTTCGGCAGGTCGGGGCCAAGCGCGCCGAGGGTGGCGCCCGGGGGTGCCGTGGCGGTGAAGCGGGCGTCCCAGATCTGGCTGGCGGGGACGTCTGGCGGCAGACTCCGGGCCTCGCGATACAGGCGCTTTCCGTCGAAGCGAGTGCCGGCGAGGGTGGCTGGCCGGGCCTGGGCCAGGGCGGCCAGGAAGCGGGTCAGGGCCTCTCCGCGCGGCGGATAGGGCGCGGGGGCGAGCCAGAGGAGGGCGCGGGTGACAAGGCGGCGCCGGGTCTCGGGCGGGGCGCCTGCGAGATCGCGCAGGAGAAGGGTGCCGCGATCCTCGGCAAAGGCCTTGGGCGCCCAGAGGTCGGCGAGGCTATCCAGAGCCTGGCGGGCCTCCGACAGGTGGCGGGCGGATTGGGCGATGGCCTCGGTGGGGAGGTCACTCAGCGCCGCGCGGGTGCGGGCGCGCAGGTAATGCGGGTCGCGGTTGGTCGGGTCCTCGGCCCAGGGCGCGCCGATCTCGGTCAGATAGGCGCGCAGGGTGGCGCGGGGGATATGCAGGAAGGGGCGCAGGAAGGTCGCCCCTGCATGGGAAAAGGCAGGGCTCATGGCGGCAAGGCCATCGACGCCCGCGCCCCGGGTCAGCCGCATCAGGAAGGTCTCGGCCACGTCGTCTTGCGTATGGGCGAGGAGGACCACGGGGTTCCAGGCGGCCAGCAGGTCGCGGCGCGCGCGGCGGGCGGCGTCCGAGAGGTTGCCGCGGCCGTCCCAGTGCCAGTGCAGGGTCTGGTGCTCCAGCCCAAGCCGGGCGCAGGTCTGGGCCACCATCGCGGCCTCGGCCTCGGCTTCGGGGCGGAGGTGGTGGTTCACCGTGGCCACCCGGGGACGCAAGGGCGCCAGGAGATGCAGCATCGCCATGCTGTCCCCTCCGCCCGAGACGGCGAGACCAAGGCCCGATGTCACCGGCAGGTTCAGGCTTTCCCGAAGCTGCCCCGGGCCTGACCCGGGGCCTCGACCCATGGGGGGCGCCCCGGTCACCTTATTGGCAGCCCTGCGCCTGCATGGCGGCGGTGGCCGCCGTCGCATCGGCCGAGCCGGGGAAGCGCTTGCCGACCTCGGCCAGGGTCACGCAGGCCTCGGGGCCCTGGCCGAGTTTCCCCAGCGCGGTGCCCAGTTTCAAGAGCGCCTGACCGGCCAAGGGCCCGTCCTGCTTGGCCGAAAAGGCGTCCAGGTAGGCGCGGGCGGCATTGGCGGTGTCTCCGGTCTGGGTCAGCGCATCGCCGCGATAAAGATCGGCCTGGGGGACTAGCGGGCCTCCCGGAAAGGATTGGGCATAGGCCTTAAAGAGGTCAGCGGCGCCCTGAAAGTCACCGGAATCGAGCACCCCCTTGGCCCGGTCGAAGTCTGCCTGCTCGTTCAGGGCCAATTCCGGTTGATCGCCCGAGGTCGTGGGCGCGGGAGTCGTCGGGGTCTCGGCCAAGGGCGCCGTGGCGCCGCCCGCCATGCCGCCAAGGTCCGGCGTGGGGGGCAGGGCGCCCGGGTCGCAGCCCTCGGTCAACTCGCAAAGGCGAAACTCGATGTCGCCGATGCGGTTGGTGCCGTCGGACACCACCGCATTGACCTTTTGCTCGACGCTTTCGGTGCGCGCGGTCAGGGACCGCAGCGCCGCCTCGATCGCATCCATGCGCGACAGGGGATCGGCCCCCGCCGTGCCATTGGTCGCGGCCCCGGAGGCCACGACCTCTTGCTTCAGCGAGACCAGCTGGGCGGCCAGCACCGCCAGTTCCGCCTTCACATCGGCCAGGGTCTGGGCCTTGTCCTGGGCGAGGACCGGGCCCGCCGCCAGGAGGCTGACCGCCAGAAGCAGTCGCTTCATTTACGCCCCCGAGCCCATCGACAGCACGGTGACCGCGCGGCGGTTCTGGCTGTAGCACGATTCATCCGAGCAGATGGCGATGGGGCGTTCCTTGCCATAGGTCACGGTCTGGATGCGGGCGCCCGAAACCCCCTTGGAGATCAGGTAGTTCTTGACCGAATCCGCGCGGCGGCCGCCCAGCGACATGTTGTAATCGCGTGTGCCCTGCTCGTCGGCATGGCCTTCCACGATGATGGCGTAGTCCGGGTTGGCCGCCAGCCACTGCGCCTGGCCGTTCAGGATGCCCTTGGCCTCCTCGGTCAGGGTCGACTGGTCGACGACAAACAGCACGCGGTCGCCCACGGTCTGGTTGAAATAGGCGATGGAGGCCGGGTTGGACGGATCCCCCAGCGCGCCGGAGGCGATGCCGTCCTGGCCGATCCCGTTTGCCCCATTCGCGCCATTGGCCCCATAGGCGCCATCGGCTCCGAAGCCATCCCCGCCACCGGGGTTGCGACAGGCCGAGAGGGCCAGCGCGGAAACGATCATCAGGACTTTGAAGGCAACAGAGGCGCGCATGGGTTTTTTCCGTTTTTGGGGCTCGATTGGGGCCAATATAGCAGGTGTGTCGCGGGCTGTTAACCGCCCGCGAACAATCAGGGCAGCAAAGGCGACCAGGCCGGGTCAGAGGCGGCCGAGGGCGTCGGCACCTGGTGCAGGTTGCGCCCCGAGATATCGACCGAATAGAGCGAGGCCGAGCCAGAGGCGCCCTCGCCCTGGCGGGTGAACATGATCACGCGGCCATTGGGCGCCCAGGTCGGGCTTTCATCCAGGAAGGAGGAGGTCAGAAGCCGTTCGTCCGACCCATCGGGGCGGATCACGCCGATATAGAAGCGCCCGTCCGCGATCTTGGTGAAGGCGATGAAGTCGCCGCGCGGGCTCCAGACCGGGGCGGCATAGCGGCCCTTGCCCGAGGAGATGCGGGTGGGCTCGCCGCCGCCTGCGGACATGACATAGATCTGCTGGTTGCCGGAGCGGTCGGATTCGAAGGTGATCTGCGACCCGTCGGGGGAGTAGGAGGGCGCGGTCTCGATCGAGGGGGCGTTGGTCAGCTGGCTGATCTGGCCCGACTCGCTGTCCATGGCGTAAAGGTCGGAATTGCCGTCCTTGTCGAGCGTGAAGACCACGGTCCGCCCATCAGGGGCAAAGCGCGGGGCGAAGGTCATGGTCCCCGGAAGCTCGGCCAGCGGGCGCTTGGACAGGTCGCGGGTGTTCATCAGGTAGATGCGCGGGAAGCCGGTCTCGTAAGAGGTATAGACGATCCGGCTGCCATCGGGCGAGAAGCGGGGCGCGAGCACGATGGAGGACGAGTCGGTCAGATACTGCACATTGGCGCCGTCGTAATCCATGACGGCGAGGCGCTTCTGGCGGGCCTCTTTCGACCCGGATTCCGAGACGAACAGCACGCGGCTGTCGAAATAGGGGCCCTCGCCCGTGATGCGGCTATAGACCGCATCGGCGACCTTGTGCGCCATCCGCCGCCAGGACTTGGCCGAGCCCGCGAATTGCAGCCCGTCGCCCATCGCCTGGCCGGTGAAGACGTCGTAAAGCCGGAACTTCACCACGATCTTGCCGCCCGAGGACTGGACCTCTCCGGTGATCAGGACCTGGGCATTGATCGCCTGCCAGTCATTATAGGCAATCGGCGCGTCGAAATTCGAGACGGTGGAGATATAGGCCGACGAGGGGATCTCGCGGAAGAGGCCCGTGCCGGTCAGGTCGGCCGAGATGACCTGCGTGATATTGGTCGCCTCTTCGCTGCCGCCGGTGAAGGTCGGCAGGGCGAAGGGCATGGGCTCGATCACCGGGTTGTCGAAGCGGATCGTGGGTTCGGCTGCGACAGGGGCGGCCAGGCTGGCCAGCGCCAGCAGAACGGCGGCAAAGAAAGGATGTTTCATGCGGTCCTCATCGGATGGCGCGCTGCCCCCGGGGGGAGCGGGCAGGCGGGAAAATGGCGGGCAGGGCTCAACGCATCGCCCCCTTGGACGGGTCGAAGACGAAGAGCATCGACTTCCAGGTCTCATACTTCTCGGGCGGCAGGCCCAGGCCGTTCGTCGCCCCGCGATAGACGGCGCGCTTGGCGGATTCAAAAGCCTGCTTGGCGGCGGCCTCGGTGCCGCCGCTGAACTCGACCAGCTCGATGGACAGGACCTTTTGCTCCTGGCTCAGCTTGACACGCATGGTGATGGTCACGCCGGTCGCCTCGGTCGAAAGCGAGCCGATGTTCCAGAACTGCTCGATGGCGCGGTGCAGGTCGTCGATCTCGCCAGAGGAGAGCGGCGGGCCGGAGGCTTGGCTTCCCGTGCCGCCCTCTCCTTGCGTCGAGGCCTGGGCCTGGTCAGCGTCCGAGGCGTTGCTTTCGGCGGTCGCAGCGGCAAGGGCTGCGGCGATGGCGTCTTCCTCGGTCGATTGGTCGGTGGCCGAGGCCGTGTCCTCGGCGCTTTGCGTCGCGCTGTCCGAATTCGAGTCAGTGGCGTTGTCCGAGGAGGCGGTGGAAGTGTCGGGCGCGGGCTTGGCCTTGCCCAGGTCCTTGGGCTTTGAGGCCGGGCGGGGCGAGGAGGTTGGCGCCAGCGTGGGGGCGTCTTCCTTGACCGGGTCAGCCTCGGGCGTGACATTGGTCACGGTTTCCTCGGGGGCCTTGGCCTCTTCGGGGGGCTTTTCGGGCGCAGGCGTCGGGGTTTCGACGGTCGCAGGGGTTGGCTCGGGCGCCTCGCTGGGCGTCTCGGTCGCGGGGGTGGCGGTGTCGGCGATGCGATCCGCCGGGCGGGGCTTCGGCCGCTTTTTCGACAGCGGAACCTCGACCGGCTGCGGGACCACGGCGGGCGGAGCCTCGGTCGGCGGAGTCACGGGCTCGGGCGCCGGGGGGGCGACCTCTTCCGGGACAGGCTCGGGCGTGGGTTCGGGCGCGGGCGTGGGTTCGGGGGCCGGTTCGGGTTCGGGTTGCGGCTTGGGCTGCGGTTTCGGCAGGGGTTTGGGCGCGGGTTCGGGGGCGGGCTCGGGCGTGGGCTCCGGCGCGGGTTCGGGGGTCGGCTCGGGCGCGGGCGTGGCCTCGGTCTCGGCGGCCTTGGGCTGGGCGGCGGGGGTGGCCGCCGTCTCCGCCGCATTGGGCGCGGCCGCGTTCATGGCGTCGAACTGCTCGGTCGAGACCAGGGACACCGTGGTCACCGGCACTTCGGGCGTTTCGGTTTCCCAATGGAACAGGCCCCCGAGCACAGCCCAGAGGACCAGGCCCATATGCCCGATGCCCGAGTAGAGGGTGCCTTTGTTCATCATCCTCACGGCGCCTGGTCGTTTGCGCCCGCTTCTGCGCCCATGCTGGGCCCGCCGGGGTCGGTCACAAGCCCGATGTCATTGAACCCGCCCGCATTCAGCGCGCCCATGAGCTGGGCCACCATGGCATAGGGCACGGCCCCATCGGCCCGGACGAAGACCTTCTTCGAGGTCCGCTCGGCCGCCACGGCGGAGAGCTTGGGGATCAGGTCGGCCTCGGCCATCTCGGTCGAATTGAGCAGGATCAGCCCATCGGCGGTCAGCGTGATGGTCAGCGGCTCTTCCTGTTCGGTGGGCAGGGCATTGGCGGCGGTTTCCGGCAGCTTGATCGGCACGCCCACGGTCAGCATGGGGGCGGCGACCATGAAGATGATCAGAAGCACCAGCATGACGTCGACAAAGGGCGTGACGTTGATTTCCGACATGGCGGCGGAATGGCCGCGACGCCGTCCGCGCCGCCCGCCTCCGCCCGATTTCTTGACGACACCGGCCCCCATGTCAGGCGTCCAGCTGGCGCGAGAGGATGGTGGCGAATTCGTCGGCAAAGGCCTCGTAGCCGCCAAGGATACGCTCGGAATCCGCGTTCAGCTTGTTATAGGCGACAACCGCCGGGATGGCCGCGATGAGGCCGATGCCGGTGGCCAGAAGCGCCTCGGCGATGCCCGGGGCCACGACGGCCAGCGAGGTGTTCTGGCTGATGGCGATTTGCTCGAACGAGTGCTTGATCCCCCAGATCGTGCCGAAAAGCCCGATGAAGGGCGCGGTCGAGCCGGTGGTGGCGAGGAAGGACAGGCCCTTGTTCAAGACCTCGGCCTCGCGGTTGATGGCGACATCCATGGCGCGGTCGATGCGGGCCTGGGCGCCGGCGATCAGCCCGCCGTCCTGGCGATGCGAGCGGCGCCATTCCAGCATGCCGGCGGCGAAGATCTTCTCGGATGCGCCCTCTGGGGTCGGCCCGATGGTCTCATAAAGCTCGTCCAGCGGTTCGCCCGACCAGAAGGCGCGGTCGAAGATCGCGGCCTCTTTGCGCGAGGCGCGGAAGAGGATGCCCTTCTGGATGATGATCGACCAGGACCAGAAGGACATGAGCACGAGCCCCAGCATGACCAGCTGGACCACGACGGTCGCGCGCATGAAGAGCGAGACGAGGGAGAAATCGGGAGCCTCGGCGGGGGCGGCAGCTGCAGCGACGGTGGTCGCAACGTCGGTCGCATCCTGCGCGAGGGCAAGGAAGGTCTGAAACATGGGGCCTGCTCGTGCGTTATCGGGGTCTTTTGCCCCTGTTGACCTGATTCTACACGGATTCAAGGGGAAATGCCAACAGTCCTGCTGTGGGCGGCCGATTGTCGCCGGAATGGGCGGCGGGGGCGGGGTTTTGGCTGGGCGTGGGCTGCCCCCGGGGTGAAGCAGAAGAGAGGGGGCGCTGCCCCCTCGGGCCATTCGGCCCTCACCCCCGGGATATTTGCGTCAATGTGAAAGGGGAAGGGGCGGCGGGGTGGGCTGATGGGCTTGGGGGCGTCAGTATGAGGGGGGCACCGGGGCCCAGGGGATGGGCGTTGGGGGTTCAGTTTTCGGGGCGGAGGGCTTGGTACCAGACTTCGCCGGCCTCGGTGCCGGGGAAGGGGGTGGGCCAGGCGGGGAAAGTGGTGCGCAGATGGGTCATCCCGATCTTCTCCATCACGCGGCGGGAGGCCAGGTTGACGGTGAGGGTCGAGGCGGTGATGGCCCTGTGGCCTTGGGAAAAGCCCCAGTCCATCAGGGCCCGGGCGCCCTCGGCGGCGAGGCCCTGGCCCCAATGGGCGCGAGCGAGGCGGTAGCCCATTTCGGCGGAGCCGTCCTCTTCGGGCCAGAGGCCGAACCAGCCCACGAAGCTGCCGTCATGGAGGCGGGCGGTCCAGACCTCGGGCTCGGTGCCCTGGGGTTGGGCCCAGGTGCCGTCGGAGGGTTGGCCGGTTTGGCCTCCGGTCAGGAAGCGCATGACCTCTGGGTCCGCCTCCAGCGCGCGGAAGTCGGGCGCGTCGGAGGGGCGGGATTGGGAGAGGGTCAGGCGGGGGAGGTGGATCATCGGGCCGCGGTCGGTTGGGGTTGCGGCCATGAGGGCATGGGATGGGGGGAGAGGCAAGGGGGGCGTCCCTGGGGGGGCGATGGCGCGGTGAAGGCTGGCGGGCCCGCAAGGCGCGAAAACGGGGACTTGGAGGCAGCAGGGCGGAGTCTGCTGATCCGGTGGAAGGCTGGAGAGAAGGGCTGGGGGGAGGAGGTGCCCCCGGGTCTTGAGCCAGCCGTAGGTGAGAGGAGTGCAGGATGAGCAGGCGCTGGGGTCCAGGCCGCCAGCCGGGGCGGGGCGGTTGGGGGGGCGGTGGCCCCCCCGATGTTTCAGGGCTTCTGGCGCGACAGGACGAAGTCGAACTCCAGGTCGAGGAATTGGCCCTCGAAGCCGGAAGCCGGGTCGGTCGTGGGGCGGAACTTGGCCATCAGGCTCTCCTTCACGCCGAAGACCGCGTCGGAGCGGATATAGGGGTCGTCGGGGTCGAAGATATGGGTCACCAGGCGGTCGAAGCCCGGGGCCTCGACGATGTAATGCAGATGGGCGGGGCGGTAGGGGTGGCGGCCGAGGGCGGCCAGAAGCTTGCCCACCGGGCCGTCGTCGGGGATCGGGTAGAACTTGGGCTTCACGCCGCGGAAGTGATAGGCGCCGTCCGCCCCGGTGCGGAAGACGCCGCGCAGGTTGAAATCGGGCTGGATGCCCTTTTGCTGGACGTCGTAAAAGCCCTCGTCATTGGCCTGCCAGACGTCGATCTTGGCCCCCGGGATCGGGTTCCCCTCGGTGTCGAGAATGCGGCCATGGACGCGCATGGGCTCTCCCTTTTGGTCGAGGCAGATATTGGCGCCCATCGGCAGTTCCGGCGCATCGGCGACGTGGAAGGGGCCGAGCACCGTGCTTTCGGACGCGCCCGAGGGTTTGCGGTTGTTGATCGCATCGACCAGCATCGAGACGCCCAGCACATCCGACAAGAGGATGAACTCTTGCCGCCAATCGGTGCAGGTATGGCCCGTCGCGGTCAGGAACTGGATGGCCTGGAACCATTCGGCCTCGGTCGGCTCGATCTCTTTGACGGCCTCGTGGAGCTTGCGGGTGATGACCGCCATGACCTGCGCCAGGCGGGCGTCCTGGGCCTTGTTGCGGCTGATGACGACCTCGGCCGAGTTCGCTTCGGTGAAGAACCCCTGTTCCATGGTCAGAGCCCCAGGATGGCGTGCAGGACGCGGGAGAGGTCGGCCTTGGGGTCGGCAGTGAGGCCGGGGCTGCGCCAGGCGACGTGCTGGTCGGGGCGGACGAGCAGGCAGCCGGCATCCGTGATCTCCCGCGCGCGGGCCCAGTCGCCGCTGTGGTCCTCGATGGCGCAGCGCGGGCCGATCTTGACCACGCGGATCGGCAGGGAGAGGGCTTCGGCGGCCTCGGCCCAGGCCTCGCCGCCGATGCCTGTGATCAGGGTGAACTGGCCCTTGCCGGTCAGGTCCAGCGTCGAATGTTTGCCCCCCTTGCGGTCAAAGACCCAGACATGGGGGAGGCGCGCGCCGGGGAAGGTCGTGGGCTGGTAATGCAGCTCCATGTCGGCCAGCGGTGCGGGGGGCGTTTGGCCATCGGTCACCACGGCGCCCGAGGCATAGCGCTGGTTCATCTCCACCCCGTGGCAGTCGAATTCATAGGCCTTGAAGGCGATGGCCTTGCGCAGGGCCTCGCGCTGGGCCTCTCCGGCCGGGGTGGCGTCGCAGCGGGCGGCCATGGACCGCGCGATCTTGTCGTGATCGACGCCGCCATCCATGCCGAGCGCCTCGAAGATCGGGCCGAATTCGGCGATGGACTGGTTGGCGCGGGTGACGATCTGGCGGGCGATGGGGGCACGCTCCGCTCTGTAGCTTTCAAGCAGCGCCGGGCCCGCCTGGCCCTTGACCACGGCGGCGAGCTTCCAGGCCAGGTTATAGCCGTCCTGGATCGAGGTGTTCGACCCCAGCCCGTTCGAGGGCGGATGGCGGTGCGCGGCGTCTCCCATGATGAAGACCCGGCCCTTTTGCATATGAGTGGCGAAGCAGTTGTTCACCGTCCAGGTGTTGGCCGAGATCAGGTCGATCTCCAGCTCGGGGTCGCCGATCAGCTGGCGGGCGACCTGGGTGGCCATGGCCTCATCGACCACCGGGGCGGGTTGGGTGATGTCATAGCCCCAGACGATCAGCCACTCGTTCCAGGGCCGGACCATCCGCACCAGGCCCATGCCGATGCCGCCCACATCGGCTCCGGGCTGCATGACCCAATACAGAACCGAGGGCCGATGGGCGACATGGCGCGAGAGGTCGGCCTTGAAGAGGATGTTCATCGAGCCGCCGACGCCCATCTTTCCCTCAAACGGCAGGCCGAGGTGTTCGGCCACGAGGGAGTTGCCGCCATCGGCCCCCACAAGATACTTGGACCGCACGGTGAAGGTCTGGCCCGAGAGCCTGTCGCGGCAGGTCGTCGTCACGCCCTCCGCATCCTGCTCATGGCTGACATATTCGACGCTCATCCGCGCCTCGGCCCCCCGGGCGCAGGCGGTCTTGAAGAGGATCGGCTCCATGAAGGTCTGGGGCAGGTCGTTCATCTCGCAGGGCGAGGACATGAGGTGTTCGGCCTTCGACAGGGGCGAGGTGCCCCAGCTTTTCATCCGGCCCAGTTCCTCGCCGGTCAGGCTTTCGCAGAAGACATTCTCGCCCATCAGCGCCTGGGGGGTGGCATGCATCATCGCCTCGGCCTCGACCTCGGGGCCAAGGTCGCGCAGGACCTCCATCGTGCGCTGGTTGGTGATATGGGCGCGCGGCGTGTTCGACAGCCAGCGGTAGCGGTTCACCACCATGACCTTGACGCCATAGCTGGCCAAAAGCGCCGAAGTGGCCGAGCCCGCAGGCCCGGTGCCGATCACCAGCACATCCGTCGAGAAATCCGCCATCATTTTCCTCCCTCAAGGTCAATCCGTTCCAGCCTGCGCCGGACGGGAAACAGGTGCAGCCCGGTCCGGTCGGACAGAAGGCCCCAAAGCCCGCGTGGGGCAAACAGCATGACGACCACGGCGATCAGCCCCAGCGTCAGAAGATACCAGGCGCCGTAATCGGCCAAGGCCTGTTGCAGCGCGTAGAAGACGATGACGCCGAGGATCGGGCCCTCCAGCCTTCCGATCCCGCCGATCACCACGATGAAGATGACATAGGCCGTCCAGTTGGTGACGCTGAAGGCGGCATCCGGGGAGATGCGGGCGGTCTGGACATAGATCAGCGCTCCGGTCAGGCCGGTGACGAAGGCGGCGATCAGGAAGACGGCCCATTTGATGCGGGTCGTGTCGATGCCCACGGACTTTGCGGCCTCGGTGTTGTCGCGGACGGCGGCGAGCGCGAGGCCCAGGCGGTTGCGCAGAAGGGCGTAGATGGCCGCGATGGTCAGGACGGCGAGGGCCAAGGCCAGCCAATAGGCGAGCACATCGCGGGCAGCGGCCTCGCGCAGGCCGAAGAGCACGCGGATGGGTTCGACGCCGAGGATGTCGGAGGTGGCCTCGCGGGGGAGGGAGGTGCCGGTGCCTCCGCCCAGGGTCTTCCATTGGGCGATCAGCAGGCGGGTGACCTCGGCCACGACCCAGGTGCCGATGGCGAAATAGGCGCCTTGCAGGCGGAAGGCGAAGAAGGCGGTGGGGATGGAGAGCGCCAGGGCCGCGAGGCCGCCCAGCGGGATGGCGAGGATGGGGTCGAGGCCCATCAGGATCACCCCCGCGAACATCGCATAGGCGCCGAGGCCGACGAAGGCTTGCTGGCCGACGGAGACGAGGCCTCCGTAGCCCGCGAGCAGGTTCCAGAGTTGGGCCAGGGTGAGGAGGGTCAGGATGGTAAACAGGTCCTGGATCACCGCGCGCGAGGCGAAGGCGGGCAGGGCCAGGGCCAGCGCGACCAGGGCGAGGGCGGAAAGGCCAGCGATGCGGCCGGTGCGGGTGGAGGTGGTGACGCGCATCAGTCCACCGCCCTTGGGAAGAGCCCGCGCGGGCGCAGGAGCAGCACGACGAGGAAGGCCAGGTGACCCGCCAGGATCTGCCATTCCGGGTTGATCGCCGCGCCGAAGGTTTGGGCGACGCCGATGATGACGCCTCCGGCCAGCGTGCCCCAAAGGCTGCCGAGGCCGCCGATGATCACGGCCTCGAAGGCATAGATCAGGCGGGCCGGGCCGATGGAGGGGTCGAAGTTCGAGCGCATGCCGAGGTAAAGCGCGGCGATGGTGACGACGACCATGGCAAGGCCGGTGGCCAGCGCAAAGACCCCTTTCGGCGCGATGCCCATGAGGCTGGCGGTCACCGGATCATCCGAGGTGGCGCGGAAGGCGCGGCCAAGCGCGGTGCGGTAGAAGATCTGGTTCAGCCCGACGATCACCGCAATCGCGGTGGCAAAGGTCAAAAGCGGCATCCAGCCGACGGTCACCAGGCCCAGGTCGACCGAGGCGCTCTCCAAAGGTCCGGCGGCCAGGCGCTGGCTGTCGGCGGAGAAGCCCTGCAGGAGGCCGTTTTGCAGGGCGACCGAGAGGCCGAAGGTCACGAGGAGCGGCGGCAGGATGTCCTTGCCCAGGACCCGGTTCAGGACAAAGCGTTGCAGCGCCCAGCCGAGGGCGAACATCACGGGGGCGGCGATGAGGGCGGCCAGGAAAGGATGCAGGCCCAGCGTCTGGGTGATGAGCAATATGGCGAAGGCGGCGAAGACGATCATGTCGCCATGTGCGAGGTTCACCAGCCGCATGATGCCGAAGACGAGGCTGAGGCCAGCGGCGAAGAGCGCGTAAAGCCCACCGAGGAGGATGCCTTGCACGAGCGTATCGAGCCAGATCATGCGGCACCTCCGAAATAGGCCTGGTGGATCTCGGCGCGGGTGACGCCTTGCGCCGGGGCGGTCAGGGTCACGCGGCCCTCCATCATGCAATAGACCCGGTCGGCGACGGAAAGCGCCCGGGCGATGTCTTGTTCGACCACGATCACCGCCGTGCCGGTGGACTTGATCGCGGGCAGGGCGGCGTAGATGTCGCGGATCACCACGGGGGCGAGGCCGAGGCTGATCTCGTCACACAGAAGCACCTCGGGGTTGGACATCAGGGCGCGGCCGATGGCGACCATCTGCTGCTGGCCTCCGGACAGCGAGGTGCCCGGCGCCAGGCGCTTGGCCTGCAGGATCGGGAAGAGGTCGTAGATCGCGGCCAGCGACCAGGGGCCGGGGGCGCGGCGGACCTGGCCGCCGATCAGCAGGTTCTCCTCGACGGAAAGCGAGGGGAAGAGCTTGCGGCCCTCGGGCACCATGGCGATACCGCGCCGCATGACGATCTCGGGCGGCAGGGCGCCGATGGGCTCTCCCCGGTGCAGGACCATGTCGGGGGCGTTGCGCAGGACACCGGTGATGGAGCGCAGAAGGGTGGATTTCCCCGCGCCATTGGCACCGATGATGGCGACGGTTTCCCCTGCCGCCAGGGTGATATCGACGCCGAAAAGGGCGCGGAACTGGCCGTAAGCGGCGGTGAGGGCGCGGGTTTCCAGGATCATCACGCCTCCATCCCCAGGTAGATCTCGCGGACCTCTTTCGAGGCCATGATCTCGGTGGGCGCGCCGAGGGCGATGACCTTGCCGAAATCCAGGACCAGGAGCCGTTCGACGACAGCGGTCAGGGCATGGAGGACATGTTCGATCCAGATGATCGTCATGCCCCTCGCATGGAGCCCCTTGATCGTGGCGACCAGGGCCTGGCACTCGCCCTCGGTCAGGCCCCCCGCGATTTCATCCAGCAGCAGGAGCTTCGGCCCGGTCGCCATGGCGCGGGCGAGCTCCAGCCTTTTGCGGTCCAGCAAAGACAGGGCGCCAGCTTGCGTGTTGGCCAGGCGCAGAAGTTCGGTGTCGCGCAGGATCGCGATGCAGTCCTCGGTCACGGCGGCTTCGGACCTGCCCTGGCCGAAGCTGGCGGCCACGGCGAGGTTCTCATAGACGGTCAGGCCCTCGAAGGGCTGGGGGATCTGGAAGCTGCGGCCCACGCCCATACGCACCCGCGCCATGGCGGGGCGCTGGGTGACGTCCTGGCCGAGGAAGGTGATGCGCCCGGAGTTGGGCGCGATATTCCCGGTGATCAGGTTGAAGAGCGTCGATTTCCCGGCGCCATTCGGCCCGATGATCCCCAGGGCCTGACCCTGGGGCACGGAAAAGCTGACCCCATCGGCGACCTTGAGGGCGCCGAAGCTTTTCGTCACATCCGTAAGGGTCAGGATCATTCGGGGTCTCCATGGATCCCCCGGCCCGAGGGCCGGGGGGCTGGTTCAGGCCAAGAGTTCCATCTTGCCGCCAGTCGGGATGGCGGGCGCGCTTTGGTTGTCGACCACGACCAGGGAGAAGCTGCCATCCGCAGCCCGGCGCCACTGGCCGCCCACCAAAGGTGTCTTGCAGACATTGGCCGCCGCGAAGGGCGGGACGCCGGTGCCATCCCAGGCGACGCGGCCCACCATCGTCTCCATGCTGGTGGCCGCAATCGCCGCCGCCACGGCCTCGGCATCGGTCACGTCGCTGACGCGGCCCATGACATTGGTCGCCACCTCGAAGAGCGAATGGACGAAGCCGATGGGCTGGGTCCAGGGGCGCTGGGTCTGTTCGGTGAAATCGGCGGCCAGGTCAGCCGCGCTCGCCCCGGTCAGCGAGGATTTGAACGGGTGGCTGGGGGTCCACCAGACCTCGGAGGAGAGGTTGTGGCCCGCCTCGCCCAGGGCCTCGACCGATTGCGGGAAAAGGATGGCCTTGGCGACCGTGATGACCTTGGGCGACAGGCCCTGCTGGATCGCCTGGTTGCGGAAGGTGGTGAAGTCGGGCGGGATCACCACGCCGGTGATGATATCGGCTTGGGCGGCCTTGAAGGCATTGATCTGGGCCGAGAAATCGTCGGTCAGGTTCTGATAGCGGCCCGGGTCGGTCAGCTGATAGCCCGCCGCCGCGAAGCCCGGCCCCACGCCCACATTCGGATCGCCCCAGGCGTTGCCGTCGCCGTCATTGGGGAAGAGCCCGCCGACCATCTTGTTGGTCGGAACCTGGTTCCACATGTTCAGGAAGACGCCGATGACATCCTCGAGCCCCCAGAAATAGTGGAAGGCGAAGTCGAAGGGCTTCCAGCTGGGCGGGTCGCCGGGGTTGCCCTGCTGGCCGATGAACCAGGGCTGCCAGGGGGCCACGGTCGAGATCACCGGCACGCCCTCGGCCTCGCAGGTCGTGGCGACGGGGTTGGTGTTCTCGGGCGTCGAGGCCACCAGCATCAGGTCGATCTCGTCGCTGACGATCAGCTCCTTGGCGACCTCGGCGGCGCGGTTGGGGTTGGACTGGCTGTCCTTGACGATGACCTCGAAGTTCTTGCCGGCCTCGGAGGCCAGGAAGGACTGGATGTTGTAGGCATCGCTTTCGGCAAATCCCGCCAGCGGCCCGGATTGCGGGCTGACATAGCCGAGCTTGATCTTGGCGCCCTGGGCGATGGCCGGGGCCGCAAGACCGGATGCCGCCAAGGTCAGGCCGGTGGCAGCGGATGAGCGCAGGAACGTCCGTCTGGTGAACATGGTCTTCCTCCCTTTATGTGTTGGGTCTGCGGCCTTCGAAGGCCGCTTGCAGCAGGTTGCGGATACCCGACCGGTCGAAGGGCCTGGGGTTCCAATAGGCGTTTCGCATGGCGATCTCGGCGGCGCGGTCGAGGTCTTGGGCCTTCATGCCGATATCGGCCAGCCGCAGGGGCGCGCCGAGGCTTTGGGCAAAGTCCCAGAGGCCCGGGGCGCCGCCGAAGGTCTCGGTCAGGGGGCGCAATAGGTCGGGCGCCGCTGCCGCGTTGAAGGCGGTGGTATGGGGCAAGAGCACGGCATGGGTCTCGGCATGGGGCAGGCCGAAGGAGCCTCCCAGCACATGGGCCAGCTTGTGATGCAAGGCCATCGAGACCTGACCCAGGGCGGTCGAGCAGCACCAGGCGGCGTAGAGCGCCTCCGCCCGCGCATCCAGGTCGGCGGGGTTCTGGGTCAGACGCGGCAGGGCGGTCTTGAAGGCGGTGAGGGCCTCGCGGCACAGGGCCTCGATCACCGGGTTGCGGTCGGGGGCGTAAAGCGCCTCCATCGCATGGGCCAAAGCGTTCAGCGCCGAGGTCACGGTGAGGGAGAGGGGCAGGGTCAGCGTCAGGGCGACGTCATAGACCACGACCTCGGGGCGGATGGCGGGGTCGCGGCGGGTGGTCTTTTCGCCCCCTGCGGTCTCGCCCAGGATATCGGTCATCTCGGAGCCGGCATAGGTCGTGGGGATCACCAGCTGATCCGCCCCGGTGCGGACCGCGATGGCCTTGCCGAGGCCGGTGGTCGAGCCTCCGCCCAGGGAGACGACACAGGTGGCGCCGCTGGCCGTGTAGGCCTCGACGGCCTTTTCGGTCACATCGGTTGGCGTATGCATCGCCGCCCCGGCAAAGACCCCCGCCGAGAGGTCGCCCAGGGGGAGCGCGCGGGCCTCGGCCTCCTGGTGGGGGGTGCTGAGGACCAGGGCCTTTCGGTGTCCCATGCGGCGGAGTTCCTCCGGCACCTGCGCCAGGGTGCCCGCGCCGAAGATCACGCGGGTGGTGAGGCCGGGGAAGAGGAAGGCGCGGGTCATGTCGGGGCCTTTGTCAGGACGAGGGTGGTGTCCAGCGCATGGCCCCCGGGCACGGCGCGGAAGGCGGCCAGAAGCTCTGGCCGGACACCGAAGAGGGCGTCGCGGGTGATGGCGGGATCGGCCTGGTCGAAGATATGCGTCGTCAGGGTCTGGAGCCCCGGGGCCGAGACGCGGAAATGCAGATGGGCGGGGCGCTCCAGCGGCAGGCCGAGCTTGCGCAAGAGCTGGCCCACCGGACCATCGCCGGGCAGGGCATAGCCGCGCGGCTTGATCGTATGGAACCGGACCTCTCCAGCCGCATCGGCGCGGAGCTTGCCGCGCAGGTTGAACTCGGGCTGAAGGTCGGGGTCCTGGTTCTCATAGCGGCCGAGGGCATTGGCGTGCCAGACCTCGACCAGGGCCTCGGGCAGGGGATGGCCCTCAAGGTCCTGGAGCCGCAGGTGGACATGCAGCGGCTCGCCCAGGCCATCGCGCGACAGGGTGCCGCCCTGGGCCACCTCGGGGGCATCGGCGCGGTAGAAGGGGCCGGGCAGGGTGTGGGGGGTGGCGCCTTGGGGGCAGGGGCGGTTCAGCTCCTCGACCCTTGCCGAGACGCCCAGGACATCGGCCAAAAGCACCCATTCCTGCCGCCTTGCATCGGCGGTATGGCCGACCTCGGTCAAGAAGGCGATCAGGGCGGTCAGCTCGTCCGGGGTTGGACGCAAGGCGCCCAGAAGGTCATGGATGCCCGCGACGATGGCCAGGAAGGCCGGAGCCAGCCGCGCATCGGCCCCGGGGGCCAGGCGCTGGCCCAGGTCGCGGACCATGTCAGGCGACATCTCCATCCCGTCCGGGCCTCCCCTCCCGTGTGCTCAGGATGGAGCGCCCGGCGGAAAAGGGGATGAAATCTGCGCGGTCTACTATACCATCGTGTTATGAAACTCAGCGAATCCCACTTGATGCAACTGGCGGCGGTCCTGGATGCGGGCAGCATCAGCGGCGGGGCGGCGAACCTGGGCCTCTCGCAGCCCTCGGTCAGCCGGGCGCTGGCCATGCTGGAGGCGCGGATCGGCGAGCCCCTCTTCGTCAAGGGCAAGCGACCCTTGCAGGCGACGGCGCTGGGGGCACAGATCGCGGCGCATGGCCGGGTGATCCTGGCGGCCTCGCGCAGGGCCTCGGACACGGTCAAGGGCTTCATGACCGGAACCAAGGGGCTGGTCCGCATCGGTGGCGTGCCCTTCTTCATGGATGCGATGATCAGCCGGATGGTGGCCGAGTTCCAGAACCTGGAGCCCGATGTGACCGTCAGCCAGAGCTATGGCAACCTGCCAGACCTGACGGCGGCCTTGCAGAATGACCTGATCGACCTGGCCATCGTGCCCCTGGGCGGGCCCGAGGCGGCGGCGGGTTTCGAGTTCACCGAGATCCTTGCCGGTCGCAACATCGTCTCGTGCCGGACGGGCCATCCTTTGCTGCGCAAGCCGCGGTTGCATATCTCGGACCTGGCCGATTGCCCCTGGGTCGCGCCCTTGCCGGGGTCGCCCTTGATGTCGGACCTGCATTCGATCCTTCTGGCCCATGGCATGTCCGAGATCAACATCCGCTATTCCGGCGGCAGTTTGATGAGCGTCATCAACTATATGGCCGAGACCAATGCCCTGGCCGTCCTGCCCTTTTCGGTCGTCTTCGCGCAGCGGAAAGAGAACCGCATCACCGTCCTGCCCTTGGAGATCCCGCAGCCGGGCCGCGCGCTGGGCATCCTGCGGCGGGCGGGCGTGCCGAAGTCGCTGGCCGCCGACCGCCTGGCCGCCCATGTCATCCGCGCCTTCGAGGACCTGAAACACCTGATCAAGCGCCACGAAAACGCGGTGATCTGGGGGCGCTGAGGCGGCTAGGACATGGCGGCCCAATACATCTCCAGCAGGATCTTTGCCATCAGCCATGCCCCTGCAAAGAAGAGCAGCGGCATGGCGACGGCGGCACCCAGGCGGACCGCCGCGCGCAGTGTCTTTCGGGCGCGCAGCCAGGCTCCCAGCCGCACGAGCCTGTCCCTTGTCGGGCTGGGCGCCAGGGTCAGCCCGGGCTGCCACATGACCCGCGCCTCGTCCTGCACCGCGCTGCCAAGCCAGCCGGCCAGGCGGTTCAGACCGACCAGGAGCACAAGCAAGAGCCCGATGATGACGGGATGATCGACGACGACCTGCACATGGGGCTTGAGGTAGAAGGGCGTGCCCTTGACGATCGCTGCTGCCCCGGGAATGGCCGGATCGGGCAGCCAGGGCAGAAGTGCCGCCAGCCAGGGGCCGATCTGCGGCGACAGGAGCAGCAGGATCAGGGTCGCCAGCTGGCAGCGGTCGGTGATCACCTGAAGCGCTGCCAGGTCGCGGGCCCTGGGCGCAAGGGGTGGGGCGGCGGCGCCGTCCTCCCAGGCGAAGGACCGGTAAAGCGACACGGGGCCGTAGCCGTCATTGCCCTCGTGGATCTTCTCGCGCACGGAAGGGTGGAGGAGGGGGAGGGCAGCGTCCTCCGCCCCCGGAGCCGCGATCCGGCGCGGGGCAAAGCGATAGAAGCTGGCCGCGCCGCTGCGGGAGTCATGGGTCAGGGCGGCGGGGGTCAGGCGTTTGCCCCACTTCGCCACCTCGGCCTCGTTGAAACGCAGCGCCGCCGCGTCGGCCATCCAGACCAGCGGCTGAAAGGCCAGCGCGTCGTCCGGGTAGCCGCCGCCGACATCGGCATGGCTGCCGGCAAACCAGACCTCCTTGATGTCCTGGTCAGGGGTTTTCCGTTCGCAATGGACCGGGTGAAAGGTCAGGCGGCAATCGTCCAGCGAGAGCGCATGGCGCACCACCTGCACACAGCCTGCGACCTTGTGGTTGCGGAAGGTGATCGGCCAGAGGAACTGGTCAAAGGCGGCCAGCAGCTCCTTGACCGGCAGGCCATAGGCCTCGACCGTGTCATAAAGCCCCATGAAGGCGATCTTCACCTGTCCCGGCGCGATGGCGCCCTGGTCCCGTGCGGTCTCGACCTGATCATGGGTCTTGTAGCCCATCATGCGGCGGTAGAACCGGCTGCAGGTCTCGATCAGCGGGCGGCCAATCGTGGCAAGGCTGAACCTGCGCCAGCCCGTCAAGGGCGCGGTCTGGGTGCGGTAAGCCCGCCAGGCCCCGCGCGTGTTGCGCCGCATCTCTTCGTTGGTCACCGCATGGCCGTCGATCTCGCGCGGCATCAGCCCCTGGAAGGCGATCATCCCCGCGAGCGTCCGCACGGTAAAGGCGCCCCGGCTGAAACCCACCAGGTGGATCTCGTCGCCCGGGCGATAGTTCCAGCACAAAAAGCGATAGGCCTTGCGCACGGTCGAGGGCACGCCAAGCCCGAGCGCCCCGTCGATGGCGCGCAGATAGCGGTTGGAGGAAGTGCCGACGCCGCGAAAATAGCGCCCGCGCTGGTTGGCCGTGTCCAGCGCCTGATACATGCGCCAGACATTGGTCGAGCTGCCGCCATAGGCATTGGCCGTGCCATCGGCAAAGATCACCAGCTTGCGCGCGGGTTCGGACATGATCGCCTCCGTGTGATTCGCCCTGATGCTTGGGCGCGGTGTTGAAAAACGCGATTGAAACCAGGATAATCGATGTAAAACAGGGTTTTGCCGGGGTAGCCCGGCGCGGGGTTTCGTGGCCTTGGATTGCATGATGACGCGGTTTGCCTGGCCTGTCTTGCCTCCAGGCCGCAGGAGGTCTGGCTTGATCACTGAAGCCTCTGCGTGCCAAAGCTTGGAAGAAACGGGCGAAACCGGAGGTTGCCTTGCGCAAGTCCCTGATCTTCCTGGCCCTGACCGGCCTTCTGGCGAGCCTTGGCGTCGCCGGGCCCGTGGCGCCGACCCTTGTCATCTCCGCGACCGTAGAGGGGCTCGACCCCGCCGAGATCGAGCGCCGGGTTCAGGACCTGGCCTGTTCTGGCTGCTATGTGCCGCTTCATCCGGCGGAGGCCTGGTCGGAGGTCGATCGTGTGATCCTGGTCCTGGACGCTTGGGAGGACCTGGAGGGGGCCTCGAACCTGCCCGCCGACCTCTTTGCGGTCCTCCCGGCCAAGGAGCGCCGCGGCGTCAGGGCGGTCCAGGTGAACCTGGGGCCTGAGGCGGCAGGGCATGAGATCCTGTTCTATCTCTTCCTGCCCCCCCTCGGCATGGATCGGACCGAGGTCGCGGCCTGCGTCGCAAAGACCTTCATCGAGCTGGAAACCAGCGACTGGGAGGCCTTGTCCTTGGCCGACCGGTCGCTCTGCGGCGGCTAGGTTGGCCGCGCGGCCTTGGGGGGAAGGCAGGGGGCGCTGCCCCCTCGGGCCATGCGGCCCTCACCCCCGGGATATTTGGGCCAATGTGAAAGGGAAAGAGCGCGCCTTGGCGGGTGCGGTGGCGCTTGGGGACGGGATCTTGACGCGCGGGGTCGGGCAGGCGCTGGCCTTGGTCCTCGGCGGGGTTTGGCTTTGGACCGCCTAGGGGGGCGGCGGGCCTCGCGTGAGGGCTGGACGGGTGGCGGTTCCCGCGGCTGCGGTCTGGCGCCTGGCAGGTCCGGTCGCCCTGTCCTTCGGGGGGCTTGCGACCTGGGCCATCCGCAGGCCCGGGTTCTTCCGGGGCCAGGCGGCGACTAAAGCGGCAGGCGGGTCGGGGTGCCCTTGTCGGTCAGGCAGACCAGGGTGACCTCGGCGACAAAGAGCGGGGTTGTGTCGCGCAGGACGGTCTGGGTCAGGACCAGGCGCGCGGGGCTGCGGGCGGTCTCGGAGGTCTCGATGGTGAGGAGGTCGTCGAACCGTGCGGGTTTCAGGTAATCGGCCACGAGGCGGCGGACGGCGAAGACGAGGCCCTGGGCTTTCAGCGCGACCTGGTCAATGCCCTGGGCGCGGACCCATTCGCTGCGGGCGCGCTCGATGAACTTCAGGTAATTGGCGTAATAGACGATGCCCGCGAGGTCGGTGTCCTCGTAATAGACGCGGCAGGTGAAGCTGTGGGTCATCGCGGGCCTTGGACTTGGGGGCTTGGGCCTTGATAGGGCAAGATCGCGCCGGGGTCACGGGGCCGCGACAGGGTTCGGACACTGGGGGGACGGCTGTTCCTCTCCGCTCTTTTCATGTTCGTCCGGTTGCGGTCTGACCACGCAGACCTTGCTGCCCAAGACCCGCCGGGCAGGACGGGAGGGTGGGGCGCAAGATCGGGGAGACGGCGTGGGCTGCCTCCTCCCGGCCGGGGGGCTCGTGCTGCGGCTTGACCTATCCCCCGGTATAGCTGCGCACCAGCGCGCTGGAGATCAGGGTCCAGCCATTGGCCACCACGAAAAACGCCAGCTTGAAGGGCAGGGAGACCACGGCGGGCGGGACCATCATCATCCCCATGGCCATCAGGATCGCGGCGACCACAAGGTCGATGATCAGGAAGGGGAGATAGATCAGGAAGCCGATCTGGAAGGCGCGGCTGATCTCCGACAGCATGAAGGAGGGGACCAGCAGCGAGAAGGGCGCCTCTTCGAGGGTGGAGGTCTCACCGGGGCGGAGGGCCTGAAGCTCGGCAAAGGTCTTGGGGTCGGTGCGGTTGGCCATGAAGCCGCGGAAGGGCTCGGCGATGCGGGGGATGGCCTCTTCGACCTGGATTTTGCCCTCGGTCAAGGGTTGGACGCCATCGGTCCAGGCCTTGGTCAGGACCGGGTCCATCACGAACCAGGTCAGGAAGAGCGCGAGGGAGACGATCACCATGTTGGGCGGCGATTGCTGCAGGCCCAGGGCCTGGCGCAGGATCGACAGGACCGTGACGACGAAGGGAAAGCAGGTGACCATCACTGCGAGCCCGGGCACGAGGCTCAGGAGCGTGACGAGCAGGATGATCTCGACCGAGCGGTTGGCGAGCGAGCCCGTGTCGCCGAAGTCCAGCGACAGGTCCTGGGCCAGGGCGGCGTCGGGGAGCACGAGGATCAGGAGGCAAAGGGCAAGGGACAGCTTGCCCGGGAGCGCGGTCGCAGGGCCCTTCTGGCCCGGGTTCGGCAAGCTTGCCGGAGGCGCGTTTGGGGTCACAAGCCGCCCCGCAGGTTGGCCACTTCGGTCAGGCGGACGCAAAGCTGGCCGGCCTGGTCGCCCTCCATCTCTTGCAGTTCTCCGCGCGCGATGAGGCGGTCGCCGACATATAGCTCGACCGGGTCGTCGACGCGGCGATCCAGGGGCAGGATGGCGTCGCGACCGAGCCGCAAGAGGTCCTTGACCAGCGGTCGCGCCTTGCCGACCGAGATCGTCACCTCGATCGGGACCTGGGCGAAGGGGTTGCTTTCGGGATTATCCATTGGGCCGATCCTTTACGGGTGTGTCGAAGAAGCCGCGGACGGCGGCAGCGATGTCGGCGGTGGCCTGGTCGAGGTCGACATGGGCCTCGACCGTGCCGAAGCGCAGGAAGGCCTGGCCCTCGCCCAGGGTGGGTTCTTCCTGGACCTCGATGGGCAGGCCGGTGGCCTGGGCCAGGACGCTTTCGACCGCCAGGCGCGAGGCAGGGCTGATCACCAGCGTCACCGGCGCATCGGCCATCTTTTCGGCCAGGGGCATCAGGGCCTCCAGCACGGCGGGGGCCAGGCTTTCGCGGGCGACCTCGGGCAGGAGCTGGGTGACGACCTGCAGAAGTAGCGGCTCGACCGATTTCAGGATGCTCGCCCGCGCCTCGTGATAGGTGAAGCTCAGCGTTTGCAGGTTCCGCGCGAGGTCAGCACGGACGCGGGACTGTTCTTCGCCCATGGCGGCCGAGGCATCGTCCCAGCCGTTCTTGTAGCCCTGTTCGTAGGAGGCGAGTTTCTCATCCTCCAGCGAAGAGCGGTCAAGCACCACGGTGTCGGTCTTCACCGGCTTGGGCTCGGTGTCGAAGATCGGCAGTTTCAGCGCCATCAGGCGGTCTCCTCGTCATGTTCCATCCAGGACCGCAGGATTTCCAGCGATTCGGACTGCCGCTCTTCGATCAGGCGGCGCAGGCGGGCGACGGGGTCGGTCTCGATCCCGGTCATGGCGGCCTCTTGCTCGGCGAAGTCGGCCATGGCGGGCATGGGGAACATGCCGTCGTCGATCTCGCCATTCAGGGCAGAGGCGGTGTTCAGGCCGGCGAGGCCGGAAGGCAGGGCCAGCGGGATCCCGTCGGATTCCACGGCCGGGGCAGCGCGACCCGAGGAGAGGATCGGGCGGATGACGAAGAGGCCGAGGATCAGCGCCACGATGGAGAGAACGGCAAGCTGGATCAAGGACATGGCATTGATCGGACCGAAGGCGGCAAGCAGGGAGGATTCCGCCAGCGTCCCCTCGGCCAGCGGCTGGTTGAAGGGCATGGACTTGATCGTCAGCACGTCGCCCCGCGCCTGGTCATAGCCCACGGCCGAGGCCACGAGGTCCTTGAGATCGGTCATCTCTTGTTCAGAGCGGGGCTGGAAGGTGACGGTCCCATCCTCGGCCACGACGCGCTCCTGGTCGACCAGCACGGCGACCGACAGCTTCTTGATCGCGCCGGGCATCTTGGTCAGCTGGCTTTTCGTCTCTGACACGTCGTAGTTCACCCGCTCGGAACTGTCGGAGGAGGAGCTTTGGTTGGACCCCCCGCCCGCCTGGCCATTGGGCAGGTTCGAGGCGACGGTGACATTCTGGTCGGTGCCCTGGGAGGTGTCGGATTTCGAGTTGGTCTCGGTCGCGATCGCAATCCGGCCCTGGGGGTCGAGGGTGCGGCTGGTCACCTCCTCGCGGTCGGTGACGACATCGACGGCGACCTCGACCACGGCATTGCCGGGACCGACACGGGCGGCCAGCAGGCGTTCGACGTTCTTCTTGATCTCGGCCGCGCGGCTGTCGCCCGAGGGGTTCACGGCGCCATCGGCATCCTCGTTCGGAATGAGGCCCGCGACCGAATCGATGACGGCCACATCCTCGGCCAGCATCCCGGCGACGGCCCCCGAAACGAGATGCCGGATCGCCTTGGCCTGGGCGCCCGTCAGCGGCGTGCCCTTGGTGGTGATCGTCACGCTGGCCGTGGGCTTCGCCTTGGCTTGAAACAGCTCTCCCGGCGCCTCGGCGATATGGACGCGGGCGGTGCGGACCTCTGGCATGGCCAGGAGCGTGCGCGCCAGCTCCCCCTCTTTCGCGCGCCAATAGGCGGCGTCGAACATCTGGCTGGTCGTCCCGATGCCGGAAAGATTGTCCAACAGCTCATAGCCCGAGCCACTGGTGGTCGGCAGACCCTGGCTGGCGAGCGTCATGCGCAGGCCGTCGCGCAGGGCCGAATCGACATAGATGGCCGAGCCCTCGACCGTATAGGTCACCCCCTGCTGATCCAGCGCGGCGATGACCTCACCGGCGGCGGCGGCATCGAGGCCCGAGAAGAGCAAGGCGTTGCTGCCTTGACCCGAGATGCGCGCGACGCTGAGAATCGCCATGAACATGGCAATCGTCGCCCCGATCACGACCAGGCGTCGCCGATTGTTCAGACCCGCCCATATCGACAAGAGATTTTGCAAGACTTTCTCCGTTCGGCTTCTGCCGTATGAGGGCAGAATGATCTGTCGGCCTTAACAATCAGTTAGGATGATCGTTCTATCTTCGTCCCATCTCAGGATGGAGATTTGCCTTGGCCGAAGCCGAAGCCCCGCAGGATGCGGAACCGAAAAAGAAGTCGAAACTGCCGCTGATCATCGGCCTGGTGCTGTTCCTGGTCATGGGCGGGGGCGGGTTCTTCGCCGTCTACTCGGGGCTGATCCTCGCGCCGGCCGAACCGGCGGCGGGCGAACATGCCGCGGATGCCGCGCATGAGGAGGCGCCCGACGACTTTGCCTTCGTTGCCGTTCCGCCGGTGACGATCTCCTTGGGCAATCCCTCTGAAAACAAGCACCTGCGCTTTACCGCGCAGCTCGAGGTGGCCAAGGCCAAGGCCACCAAGGTCGAGGAGTTGATGCCGCGCATCCTGGACGTGCTGAACGGCTACATGCGCGCGCTGGAGGAAAGTGACCTCCAGCAACCCGATGCCCTCGTGCGGCTGCGGTCCCAGATGCTTCGGCGCATCCAGATCGTGACGGGCGAAGGCTATGTGCGTGACCTGTTGGTCACGGAATTCGTTTTGGATTGAGGGGCGGCGATGAATCTGATCGCGGATATTCTGATGGCGGCGGGGTCCTTCGGGGCGGCCATCTATTGCTATGTGCTTTCTGCCCGGCTGAAGAAGTTCACCGCGCTGGAGAATGGCATGGGCAGTGCGATCGCCGTCCTGTCGGTGCAGGTCGACGACATGACCAAGGCCTTGGAAAAGGCGCGCAATTCGGCCTCTGGCTCGGCCACGAGCCTCGAGGGTCTGACCACGCGGGCCGAGACGGTCGCCGCGCGAATCGAGCTGCTCCTGGCCTCGATGCATGACCTGCCCGACCCCGCGCCCCGTGCGGCGCCACCGCCCGCGGCAGCGGCGCCAGAGCCCGAGGATGAGGACCGCAAGCTGCGCTTCATCCGCAGGCGGTCCTCGCGCAATGACCTGGAGGCGGCGGAATGAAGCCAGCCAAGCCGGCCGAGAAAAAAGCCGCACCTGCCCCGCGCAAGCCTGCGGCCAAGGTCTCTCGTCCCGGCCCGGTGCGGTCGGGGCGCAGCGTGCTCCTGATCCTGGCGCTGATCCTTGCGGCGGGCGGGGCCCTGCGGCTGGGTGTCGGTGTCGGGGGGGCCATGGCCAACAACGCCAGGGAATCCGACCTGCCGCTGAACTGCCCGGTGCCCCCGGCAGCCTTGGCGGCGGCACTTTCGGCCCGTGAGGCGCAAGTCCAGGCCAAGGAGGACAAGCTGGCGCAGCGCATGTCGGCCCTGACCCTGGCCGACCAGGCGATCACCAAGCGCATGGAAGAGCTTCAAGCCGCCGAGGAAGAGCTGAAGAAGACCATCGCCATCGCGGATGGCGCCTCGGAAAAGGACCTCACCCAGCTGACCGCCGTCTACGAGGCGATGAAGCCCGCCGATGCGGCCGACCTGTTCCAGACCATGGCGCCCGAATTCGCCGCAGGCTTCCTCGGCCGGATGCAGCCCGCCTCGGCCGCGGCGATCCTGACCGGCATGGACCCGGCCAAGGCTTACGAGGTCTCGGTCCTCCTGGCCGGACGCAATGCAAATGCGCCGAAGAATTGAAGAGATCAGCCTTTGTTAACGCGGCTGTGGCAAGGCTGAGGGTGGATTTTCCAGTGGGGTTGGAACCATGATCGCAATCGTCGGCATCATCGTCATTTTCGTCATGGTCTTCGGTGGCTATGTCTCGGCCGGCGGCAAGATGGACATCATCATGCACTCCCTGCCGCATGAGATGATCATCATCGGCGGGGCCGCCGCTGGCGCCTTCATGCTGGGCCATGACTTCGCCACCGTGAAGCAGACGATGAAGGACATCGGCAAGGTCGTCAAAGGCCCCAAATGGAAGGCGGCCGATTACCGCGACCTGCTGGCGCTGCTCTTCGACCTGGTGCGAATCGCGCGGTCGAACCCGGTTGCGCTGGAAGAGCATGTCGAGAATCCGCATGGGTCCTCGATCTTCGGGCGCTATCCCAAGATCCAGCATGACCATGACGCGGTGGAGCTGATTTGCGACACGCTGCGCGCGGCCTCGATGAACTATGACGACCCCCACCAGGTCGAAGAGGTGCTGGACAAGCGGATGGAGGAGGCGCATCACCACGCGCTGCACGGCAGCCACGCGCTGCAATCCGTGGCCGACGCCATGCCCGCGATCGGGATCGTCGCAGCCGTTTTGGGCGTTATCAAGACGATGGCCTCGATCGACCAGCCGCCCTCGATCCTGGGCGGCATGATCGGCGGCGCGCTCGTGGGCACCTTCCTCGGCGTGTTCATGGCCTATGGGTTCATCGGACCCATGGCCACCCGCGTTGCGGCCGTGGTGAACCAGGATCACTACTTCTTCCAGCTCATCCGCGAGGTCCTGGTGGCCAACCTGCACCGGCACCCGCCCAACATCTGCATCGAAGTCGGGCGCCAGAATACGCCGCACCATGTGCGCCCCAGCTTTGCCGATGTCGAAGAGGTGCTGCGCGGTCTGAAGCAGGAAAACGCGGCATGAGGCTGGCGGCTGCCCTTCTCGTCCTGCTGGCCGCGATCGTTCCGGGCTGGGCGGCGCCTGTCGTCGTCACCTCGGGCGAGCATCGGGATTTCACCCGTGTCGTCCTGCAATTCGAGGGGCAGCCCGATTGGCAATTCGGCCGCACGCTGGATGGCTACGCCATCCGCATCCCGGGGGCGCGCCCGGATTATGACCTGGCGCGCGCCTTTGCCCTGATCGGCAAGACGCGGCTGGCGACCATGGGACCGGACCCCGCGACGGGGGATCTTGCGCTCGGGATCGCCTGCGCCTGCCACGCCATCGCCTTCGAGTTCCGCCCCGGCATCGTGGTGATCGACCTGCGCGACGGCGCCCCCCCGGCGGGTTCCTCCTTCGAAGAGCCGCTCCCCCCCCTCTCCGCGCCTCCGCCCGCCGAAGTTCCCGTCGCTGAGGCCAGCCAAGCCGAAACCACGCCAGGCCCCGATGCCGAGGCCCTGGTCGGCGGCTATGACTGGACCCGTCTCTCGCTGGAGCAGTTGGGCATTTCGGCAGGCGATCCCGCGGCCGAAAGTCTGGCGGAGGCCGCCCCCGCGGCCCCCAAGCCGGATTTGGACCATTTGCGCGATTCCCTGGTGCAAGAGCTTGGGATGGGCGCAACGGCCGGCCTGATCGAGCTTGCCCCGCCTCCCAGGACCGAAACCGATCTCGCCGATCCCCTCGGGACGGACCATGCCGCCCCCGATCATGCACCGGTCGATCATGCACCGGTCGATCATGCACCGGCCGAACATGCGCCGGCCGAACATGCGCCGGCCGAACATGCGCCGGCCGAACATGCGCCGGCCGAACATGCGCCGGCCGAGGTCGCGGCGGAGCACGGGACGCAGACGGGTCACGCAGAGGCGACGAAGCTTGCCGAACATGCCACGATCTCCGGCGCCTCCGAGGCCGAGATCGAAAGCATGATGCGCACGCACCTGGGCGAAACGCCCGAAATCCAGATGCGCGATGTCGGAGAGGCCCGGCCCGCGCTGACTGCCCAAGGCGCGAGATGCATCTCGGACGAGGATCTTGACCTGCCCGCCTGGGGCGGGGCCGATCGCGCGATCGCCGACCAGTTCGGCCCGATCCGGCAGGGCATGATCGGCGAGTTCGACAAGCCCTCGCCCGAGGCGATCAAGCGCGTCATCCGCTTCTACCTGTTCATCGGCTTCGGGGCCGAGGCGCGCAGCCTCCTGCGGGCCTATCCCGACCTTTTCGAAGAGGCACCGATCTGGACCGCGATGGCCCATCTTCTGGACGGTGAGCCCGATGTGACCGGCACGTTCTCGGGGATGGAAGATTGCGACACGGCCGCCGCGCTCTGGGCGGTGCTCAGCGATCCGAAGTCCATGCCGCGGGACGAGATCGGGCGGGCCGCCGTGGCGCGCAGCTTTTCGGCCATGCCCGCCGCGATTCGGCGCCTGATCGGCCCGCGCCTGGTCGATGCCTATATCGCGGCGGGCGACATTCCGACGGCCACCGCCCTTTCGACCTCTGTCCTGCGCGCCCCGGGAGACGCCGGGCCAGAGGTGGTGATGATGCAGGCCGCCATGGACCGCGCGCTGGGCCATGTCGGCGAGGCCGAAGCCAAGCTCGAACCCCTGGCCCATGCGCCCGGGCCCGCCTCGACCGATGCCCTGGTCGACCTGGTCGAGCATCGCGCCATGCTGGGCCAGACGGTCAGCGAGGATGAGGTCATCACGCTGGAGGCTGCCCTGCGCGAACGCGAGGGCAGTGTCGACGAAGAGCGGTATCGCACGGCACTGGTCCTCGCCAAGGCGGCCTCTGGCAATTACGATGCGGCTTTCGCCGAGACGGAGGATCCCGCGACGCTCAGCTCGATCTGGCGACTTCTCGCCCAGGCGGGCGGGGATACGCCGCTCTTGAATCATGCGACCCTGGCCGAAGGCGATCCTGCCCCGGTCGAGGCCAGGGAAAGTGCCGGGATCATCGCCGACCGGATGTTGATGCTGGGCCTGGCCGACCAGGCTGCCCGATGGCTGACCCTGGCGCCGCGTGCGCCCGACCTGTTGCGGGCCAGGGTGGCCCTGGCCAATGGCGAGGCGCAGGCCGCCATCGACCTCGTGCGGGATGACAGCTCCGAGCGTGCCATGCACCTCAAGGCGCAGGCGCTGATTTCGCTGGGCGATCAGCAGGGAGCGGCCGAAATCTATGCCGCCATGGGGCAGGCCGACCAGGAAATGTCGATCCTGACGGCGAACAAGGCTTGGGAAAAGCTCGCGACCCAGGGGCCGGGGCCCTGGAAGGACGTGGCCAGCATCGTGACCGGAATCCCCTCTGAGGTTCCCGCCCCGCCAGAGCCCGATCCGCTGTTGCCCGATGGCCCCCTGGCGCAGAACAAACGGCTGGTGGATGAAAGCGCCCTGACGCGGGATGCGATCACCAACCTGTTGAATTCCGTGCCGGTTTCCGATCCCTTGAGCCAATGACGCTCATCTTTGAGTAAGGAATGCCCGCTAACCTGTCGTCAAGCCTGACAGAATGGGGGCGACAGGGTGAAACCCGACCGAATCGAATATGCGCTGATGGCGGCCTGGCTTTGCCTGCCGCAGCTTGCGCTGGCCGCGCCTGATCCGTCAGGCCTTTGCGACCGTGCTGCCGGAATGGCGGCAGAGGAATCCGGCGTTCCGGTGGATATTCTCCTCGCGATCTCGCGGGTGGAAACCGGGCGGACGCAGGATGGCATCCTCTCGCCCTGGCCCTGGACGATCAATGCCGATGGCGCCGGCGCTTTCTATGACAGCAAGGAAGAGGCCGTCGCCGCCGCGACCTCGCATCTGACCGATGGCACCGGGACCTTCGACACCGGCTGCTTCCAGATCAACTACAGCTATCACGGGCAAGAGTTCATCGGGCTCGAGGACATGTTCGACCCGCTGTCGAATGCCCGCTATGCCGCGAAATTCCTGAACCAGCTCTATGCCGAGATGGGGAATTGGGCCGATGCGGTGGCCGCCTATCACTCCCGCACCCCCGACAAGGCCGAGGAATACCTGGCCGCCGTCAAATCCGTGATCGAGGGGCCCGAGGTGGCCGAGGCCGCCGCCGCCCCCCTGCCACGGATCAACAATTTCCCGCTGTTGCAGGCGGGCACGCCGGGGCTCTTTGGCTCCATCGTGCCGCAGACCGGCGGGTTGCAGCCGCTGATGGGCGCCGTCGCGCCCCTGATCGGAGGCTGAGGCGTGAAGTTCGACAGCGCCACCCTCTATCGTCCGACGATCCTCCTGGCGCTCGCGCTGATGGGGATCATCCTGATGATGGTCCTGCCGATCCCGGCCTGGGTGATGGACATCGGCCTGGCCATCTCCTTCGCGCTGGCCATCCTGATGCTGACGGTCACGCTCTTCATCGAGCGCCCGTTGGAGTTTTCGGCCTTCCCGACCATCCTCCTGGCCTCGCTGATGCTGCGGCTGTCGCTGAACGTGTCCTCGACCAAGCTGATCATCGGGCAGGGCCACACCGGAACCGATGCGGCCGGCCATGTGATCGAGGGTTTTGCCACCTTCATCATGGGGGGCAACCTGCTTCTGGGCCTGGTGATCTTCCTCGTCCTTCTGATCGTGAACTTCGTCGTGATCACCAAGGGCGCGGGGCGGATGGCCGAGGTTGGGGCGCGATTTGCCCTCGACGGGATGCCGGGCAAGCAGCTGGCCATCGACGCCGACATGGCGGCCGGGGCCATCACCCATGCCGAGGCCAAGGCGCGGCGCGAAAAGGAACTGGCCGAGACGAATTTCTTCGGCTCGCTCGACGGTGCGTCGAAATTCGTCAAGGGCGATGCGATCGCGGGGCTTCTGATCACGGCGCTGAACCTGATCATGGGCCTGATCGTCGGGGTCTTCGTCCATGGCATGCCCATGGGACATGCCTTTGAAACCTATTCGATCCTGACCGTCGGCGACGGCCTGGTCAGCCAGATCCCCGCCGTCATCATCTCGGTCGCCTCCGCGCTCTTGCTGGCGCGCGGTGGCTCGACCGGGGCAGCGGATGTCTCCTTCTTCGAACAGTTGGGCCGCTATCCGGGGGCGCTTGGCACCGTGGCCGCGCTGATGGCGCTGATCGCGGTCATCCCGGGGATGCCCTTTCTGCCTTTCATGGGGGGCGCACTGCTCTTGGGTTGGGCGGCCTGGCGGGCACGGACCTTGCCCCCACCTCCCGCGGCGGAGGCGGCGCCGACCACGCCACTGAAGAAGACCATCGCCGACGTCCTGGACTTCGACGAGATCCATATCGAGTTTGCGCCCAACCTCGTGAACATGGTGCTGGACCCGGCCACCGGGCTCGACGCGCGGATCACCAACATGCGCAACCATGTGGCCGCACAATATGGCCTGATCCTGCCCGAGATCCGCCTGACCGACGAGCCGAGCCTCGCCGCCGGGACCTATGTCATCCGACTTCAAGGGGTCGAAAAAGTCCGCGACCGGCTCTTGCCCGAACGCGCCCTGGTGCTTTTGGCCGATGGGGTCTCGGCCCCCGATGGGATCGCCGTGGCCGAGCCGGTCTATGGCGCCCCCGCCCGCTGGATCCAGCCCGAGATGCAGGAGGAGGCCGCGCTCGCCGGCCTCACCGTCGTCTCTGCGCCCGAGGTTCTGGCCACCCACCTGCTGGAGATCATCAAGGCCAATCTTGCGCGCCTTCTGACCCTGCGCGGCATGCGGCGGCTGATGGACGAGTTTACCCGCGTCACCGATCCGCAGCGCGCCGATCAGAACAAGCGCCTGCTGGAGGAGCTCATCCCCGAGAAGATCCAGGTCGATACGCTGATGTCGGTCCTGCGCCTTCTCTTGGAGGAACGCGTTTCGATCCGCAACCTGCCCCTGATCCTCGAGGCCACGGCCGAGGCGCGGGGCCTGGGCGCGCCCGAGGCGATCTGCGAACATGTCCGCCAGCGGCTGGGCTTCCAATTGGTGGCCGAACTCAAGCGCGGCGACGGGACGATCCCGCTGATCCAGCTTGCCCCCGAATGGGAGAAAGCCTTCGCCGCCCACCAGGTCGAGGGCAACCGCGACGTGGCCCTGCCGCCCGATCTTTTCTCACGCCTCGCCAATGGCTTGGCCGAAAGGCTGAACAAGGCGGCCGAAAGCGGGACCTTCCCGGCCTTGGTCACCTCGACGCTGCGACGGCGGTTCCTGCACACGGTCATGGGGGCCAAGGGGCTCTCGGCGCCGGTCCTGTCCTACGAGGAAATCGGGATGGAGGCGCGTCCAGCCCTGGTCGGCGTGGTGCCGCCATGAACGCGATCATCCAACAGGCGCTCGACTTTGTCCGGCCCCTGCAAGACCTGATCTGGATCGCCGGGCTGATCTTCCTGCGCGTCTCGGCGGCCGTCTCGCTGATGCCCGCCTTCGGCGAGCAGTCCGTGCCGCAAAGGGTCAAGCTGATCATCGCGCTCTCCTTCACCGCCGTGATCTTTCCCGCCGTCTCGCCGCTGATGCGCGACCTGCCCTCCCTGCCCATCGCCGCGGCGGAGGAGGTCTTGGCCGGGCTCTGCCTTGGCATTGGCATGCGGCTTTTCATCTTTGCCCTGCAGATCGCGGCGGCGATTGCGGCCAACACGACCTCGCTGACCCAGATGTTCGGCGGCGCCTCGCCCGAACCGCAGCCCGCCTTCGGCAACCTCCTGACCATGGCGGCCCTGGCGCTCGCCGTGACCACCGGCCTGCATGTCCGGGCCGCAAGCCTCTTCATCCTGTCTTACGAGGCCTTTCCGGCCGGGCGCTTCCCCAGCATCGCGGATGTCTCGGACTGGGGGCTGCAAAACGTGGTCCATGCCACGACCCTGGCCTTCTCTCTGGCCGCCCCCTTCGTCATCGGCTCGATCATTTACAACCTCGCGCTTGGCGTCATCAACAAGGCCATGCCGCAGATGCCGGTCTCGCTGGTGGGCGCCCCGGCGATGACGATCGGCGCGCTGATCCTGATGGCGGTGGCTTCGCCCATCCTTCTGGGCATCTGGCTGCATGAGTTCCATGGCTTTCTGGCCCAGCCGACAAGGCTTGGACCATGAGCGAGGACAATGACGCCGAGAAAAGTCACGAGCCGTCCCAGCGACGGCTTGATGAGGCCCGACGAAAGGGCGACGTCCCGAGGTCGATGGACCTGGCCTCGGCGGCGGTTTACGGTGCGGCGGTCCTCTCGGTGATGGTCACGGGGGCCTGGGTCGTCGACCGTTTTGGCAGCTCGGCCATGGGGTTGATCGAACAAAGCGACCGCATCTCGCTGATGATGACCCATGGCGCGCGGCCGATGACGAAAGAGCTTCTGATCGACTTCGGCCTGCCGCTCTTGCCCTTGTTCCTGATCCCGATGCTTGCGGCGATCCTTGCCATCGCGGCGCAGCGCGGCTTCATCTTCGCGCCCGACAAGATCGCGATGAAGGGGGACCGCATCAATCCCCTGACCGCGCTGGGCCAACGCTTTGGGCGCGAGGGGATTTTCAATTTCCTCAAGGGCCTCTTCAAGCTGATCGCGGTCTGCGTCATCGTGGCGATCATGGTGCCCGATCATGCCCAGGCCGTGCTCGCCACTGCCAGCCAGGATGCGGGGCAATCTTCCGTCCTGATGATGCAGATCATGATGGAGTTCCTGATCCTCTCCTTCCTCGTCAGCCTGGTTTTCGGCGGGGCGGATTACGGCTGGCAATGGTTGCAGCACCGGCGCCGCAACATGATGACCCGGCAAGAGGCGATCGAAGAGCACAAGGACCAGGAAGGCGACCCACACGTCAAGATGCAGCGCCGCCAAAAGGGCCGCGAGATGGCGATGAGCCAGATGCTGGCCGCTGTCAGTGGCGCGGATGTGATCGTGGTCAACCCGACGCACTATGCCGTGGCGCTGAAGTGGAAGCGGGGCGACCGCAATGCGCCGGTTCTCTTGGCCAAGGGCGTGGACGAGGTTGCGGCCCGGATCCGCGAAAAGGCGATCGAGGCCGGCGTGCCGATCCACCGCGATCCGCCCACCGCGCGCGCGATCTATGCCAGTGTCGAGGTGGGCGATCCGATCCGGCCGGATCAGTACAAGGCGGTCGCGGCCGCCATCCGCTTCGCCGAGACGATGCGCAAACGGGCAAGGAGACGGGGATGAGCGAGAAGCAGAAGCTGGGGCGGCTGACCGAGATCAGCCAGCTCTTGTTCGATCAGAAGATGATGGTGCTGGAACGTGCCGCCCGTGCCCGGCAATCCAGTCTCGACCGTCTGGCCGAGCTCGACCGCCCCATGGAGGCCGCCGACCTGCCCCTTGTCACCGCGCAAGAGATCGCCTTTCGCCACGCGCTCTGGGCCGATCACAAGCGCCGCGAGATCAACGAGATGCTGGCCCGCCAGACCGCGGAATGGATCGAGGCGCGGGAGGAGGCCTCCCGCGCCTTTGGTCGCAACCAGGTCTTGAACCGGCTTCGCTCTCAGCTGTCCTGACGGACGAGGTCGGTGATCAGCACATCCTTGACCTTCTCGCCCAGGATCGACTTGGCGGATTCGAGCAGGGCCTCGCGCAGGATCACCAGGTTGGCGCCGTCAGTATAGACCCCGGCGAAGCCACCGGCATTGGCATGGTCGAAGAGCACCTGCAGGAACATGTCGCGCAGCTTGGGCTCGACATTGTAGACCTCGGGCGAGGCGCCGGTCTCGACCTCCAGGCTGAAGGAGAGGATGACCATGGCCGAGATCTTGCCGCCCTCCATCACCGGGACGACGAACTGGTTCTGCAGCTTGGCGAATTCGGGCAGGATGGCGGCCTCGCCCTCCCCCTCGGCATGGGGGTCGGCGGCGGCATGTTCGGTGGCGGCGCCCTCGGCCGCGGGTTCAGGGGCGGGGCGCAGGAAAAAGCCCGCGCCGCCGCCGATCAGGAGACCAAGGATGCCGAGGATGACGGGGATGAGTTTCTTGACCATGGCTCAGAACGGCAGGATCTGGTCGGTGACTTGTTGACCCCAGGGCGGGGATTGCACGTCCGAGATCGTCCCGCGCCCGCCGTAAGAGATCTGGGCATTGGCGATCTTGTCGTAATTGACCTCGTTCTGGCGCGAGATGTCGTCGGGGCGGATATAGCCGGTGACCAGGAGGTCGCGCATCTCTTCATTGACCAGGACCTGCTGCATCCCCTCGATCCGCAACACGCCGTTCGGCAGTTCCTCGACGATGGTGGCGGCGAGGCGCAGGGTGACCTTCTCGTTGCGCGTGATGTTGCCGGTGCCCGAGAAGGTCGAGCTCGAATCGGTCGACACCAGGCTGGAGGAGCTGGCGCCCTCGGGCAGGATCGCCGCGTCCAGACGCTGCGGGATGCCGAAAAGCTGCGGGATGCCGGCCGTGGTCGTCGACTTGCGCGTCCGGCCCGAGCTGTCCTTCAAGGTGGCCTGGTCGTCGATCTCGACCACGACGGTCAGGATGTCGCCGCGATGGCTGGCGCGGTGATCGCCCAAAAGCGAGGACCTCTGCGCCGTCCAGAGCGAGGAGGCGCTGGTCGCCGTCGCAGGCTCGCTGCTTTCGGGCAGGGCGGAATACATGGCGGCACGCTCGTTGCTGCTGTCGAGCGGCGAGAATTCGGGCGCGCGCCCGACCCGGTCGAGATTGCCGCAACCGGCAAGGATCAGGCAGGCGGCGATGGTCTTCTTCATTCACTCATTCCTTGGCTTGCGCCCACGCGGATCGTGCCATCAGGCGCCACGATCCCGGTGACGGTCTGGCGCGATGTCATGTTCATCGCGCGGATCGGGTCACCCGCCCCGCCACGGTCCAGGGCGCGGCCTTCGACGCGGATGGTCAGGCCCTTGGATTGGAAAAGCAGGATGACGTTCTGATTGCGGTCCACCAGGGTCGGTGCACCGAGGTCTTCGGCCCGGATCGCCCGTCCGGCGTAAAGCGTGACCCGGGTCTCTTTGCCCACGGCCTGATCCGTCTCGGTCAAGGCGCCGGGAATGGCTGCGGCGACGAGGGCCACGTCTTCGGCAGAGATGACGGACTTGGCCTTGATCGTGCGTGTCGCAATCATGCTGTCGGCCAGGGCCGGAGCGGTCAGAAGCAGCATCACGGCAAGGGCGCGCATCACTTCACCTGCGTCGTCGTGGCCATCATCTCGTCGGCCGCCGTGATCACCTTGGCGTTCAGCTCATAGCCGCGTTGGGCCTTGATCAGCTCGGTGATCTCGGCCACGGCATCGACGGTGCTTTCCTCGAGATAGCCCTGCCGCAGGTTGCCGAACCCATCGACCCCGGGCGTCCCGGTGATCGGCGGGCCCGAAGCAGAGGTTTCAAGGAAGAGGTTCGAGCCCGTCGCCTCCAGCCCCTTTTCGTTGGTAAAGGTCGTCAGGGTGAACTGGCCCAGAAGTGTCGGCTCGATCTGGCCGTCGAAATAGGCATAGACCTCGCCATTGCCGTTGACGGCGATGCGGTTGGCATCCGAGGGGATCGTGATGCCGGGGTTCACCTGGTAGCCATCCGAGGTCACGACCAGCCCATCGACCGACCGTTTCAGCGCCCCGTCGCGGGTATAGGCGGTTCCGCCCGAGGGCAGCTCGACCTCGAGATAGCCGGTGCCGTCGACCGCGAAATCCAGGTCGCCCCGCGTCTCGCTGAGCGAGCCCTGTTTCAGGATCACCGAGACCGAGGTCGGCCGCACGCCCATGCCCAGCTGCACGCCGGTGGGCAGCATGGTCCCGGTCTGCGAGGAAATCGCCCCCGGCCTTTGCACCTGTTCATACATCAGGTCGGCAAAGTCGGCGCGGCGGGCGTTGTAGCCCGTGGTCGACATGTTCGCCAGGTTGTTCGAGACGACATCGACCTTCATCTGCTGGGCCGACATGCCGGTCGCGGCGATTTGCAGCGCGTTCATCTATGCCTCCTATCGGCCAAGGGTCTGAATGACATTGCGGGCGCGATCATCCTCGCGGTCGAGGAAGCTCTGCCCCATCTGGTAGGCGCGCTGGACCGAGATCATCGTCGCGATCTCGTTGATCGGGCTGACGTTGCTCTCTTCCAGGTAGCCCTGCATGATCTTGGAGCCCGTGACCGGCTGGTAACCGCTGGCGGTGAAGAGCGTGCCTTGGGAGTGGGTCAAGGTCAGGGGATCGGTCGGGTTGAACAGGCCCATGCGCCCGATCGGCGACCCATTGGCCGACAAGGTGCCGTCCTGCGCGATCGTCACCTTGCCCGCGCCCGGCGGGATGAAGACCCGGCTGCCGGATTCGTCCAGCACGGGGAAGCCGTCTTCGGTCTGCAAGGTGCCGTCCGGGCCGATCACGAAGGCCCCGGCCCGGGTCAGCATCTGCTGCGCATTCGGCCCCTCGACCATGAAAAACCCTTCGCCCTCGACCGCGAGGTCGAAGGCGCCGCCGGTCTGGCTCAGGCCCGCCTGCATGATGTCGACCACGCGGGTGTTGCCATAGCCCATCGACAGCGAGGGGCTGTCCCCGGTCTTGGCGACCCATTCGGAGAACAGCGTCCCCTCGCGCTTGAACCCGGTGGTCGTGGCGTTCGCGATGTTGTTGGCAATCGCATCCATCTGGTTCAAGAGACCCGATTGGCGCGAGAGCGTGATATAGCCGGTGCTGTCCATCTTATCCTCCCGCGATCAGCGGCAGGATCGACCCGTTGAAGAAGGTGAGCAGGGTCGAGGTCATGAAGCTCATCGAGACCCAGAAGACCAGGATCATCGCGCCAACCTTGGGCGCGAAGGTGAGGGTCTGTTCCTGGATCGAGGTGAGCGCCTGGAAGAGGCCGATGACGAGACCGACGACGAGGCCGACGCCCAGGAGCGGCAGCGACATCTTGACCGAGATCCACAGCGCCTCGCGCAGCGCGTCGAAAAGGACAGCCTCGTTCATATCGGCATCCTCAGGATTTCCTGGTAGGCCTCCACCACCTTGTCCCGCAGGGTGGTGACGGTTTCCACCGCCAGCTGCGAGTTGGCGAGCGCCTCGACCAGGGCCTGGCTGTCGGCTTCGCCTGACATGGCCGCCTTTGCCGTGGTTTCGCCCCGGGCGAGGGTGTCTGCGAAAGACTGCGCAAACTTCGCCAACCCGCTTTCAGCAGTATCCGGTTGCGGCGTTGCCGCCGCCGCCGTGCGCGCCTTTGCATAAAGCTCGGCTGCGTAGGACGTTCTGACATCCATTCTGGATTACCTCCGCAACAAATCGTACAGGCCCTTGGTCATGTCCCGGGCCTGGTCGAAGATTTTGAGGTTCGCCTCATAGCTGCGCTGCGCTTCGCGCGCGTCAGCGATCTCGACCACCAGATCGACATTCGATCCATCATAGTGGCCGGTCTCATCGGCCAGCGGATTTCCCGGATCATAGACCTTGTCCAGGGGACTTCTGTCCAGCTGAACCCTTCCGGTCTCGACCGTGCCGCTGTCGATGTTTTCGTGGAACGACACGAGCTTGCGTTGATAGCCGGGCGTGTCGACGTTCGATATGTTTTCGGAGATGTGGCGCAGGCGGTCGGCCTGGGCGCGCATCCCGGAGGCTGCATAGGACAGCGAAGAGATCATGTCGGTCATGGCTTACTTCCGACCGAGGCTGGCGCGCAGGATGTCGCGAGCATTGCCATAGACCGCCATGGCCATGTTGTGATCCTTGCGGATCATCACCGATTTGACCATTTCTTCTTCAAGCGAGACCGTGTTGCCATTGGGCGAGGCGCCGCCGGTCGAGGGCCGGGGCACCTCGGTCATCACGGTTCCAGCAGAGGTGAAATGGCCCGGACGGGTGGCACGCATGCCACCGGGGGCGCTGTCCTGGTAGACTTCGGAGAATTCGGGCAGGTCCGTGGCCTTGTAGCCCGGCGTTGCCGATTGCGCGACATTCTTGGCCACCAGCTCCATGCGGCGCGAGGCATGTTCTGCCATGGCGCCTGCCATACGGGTGACATTCAGTGTTTCCAACATCTCGGGCTTCTCCCTCGACCTTCATAAACCAAGGCTTAAGGGTGATTCCTTTAGAAAGGGTTCAAGAGAACAGAGGGAGAATCCCGTGGCCGGAATATTTGATGCACTGGTTTCCGAAATTTCTACGGTTTCCCGTAAGGCCCGGTTAGGACGTGTGGCTGAAATCGGCCGCGGCACCGTGGTGGTGAAGGGGCTGGAGGATGCGGCGACGCTCGGCGACCGGGTCATGATCGGCACCAACCTTGGTGGTGAGGTCGTGGCCCTGCGCGCCGATTCCATCACCGTCCTGACCGACCGCATGGCGGAGGGCTTAGGGATCGGGACCTCGGTCCGGCTGATGGGGCAGGCGGGGATCTCTCCGGACAATTCCTGGATCGGGCGGGTGATCGACCCCTTCGGCAACCCCTTGGATGGACGCATCATTTTCAAGGGGCCGAGGATGCGGCCACTCTTGGCAGCGGCGCCCTCGGCCTCGACCAGGCGGCGCTTGGGGGAGCGGCTGGAGACCTCGGTCGCGGTCTTCGACACCCTGCTGCCCCTGGTGCGCGGGCAGCGGATCGGTCTTTTCGCGGGCTCTGGCGTGGGGAAATCGACGCTTCTTGGCAAGTTCGCGCGGGGGGTCTCGACCGATGTCGTGGTCATCGCGCTGATCGGGGAACGGGGCCGGGAACTGCGGGAGTTCATCGAGACGGTCCTGGGGCCCGAGGGGATGAAGCGGGCGGTCGTGGTCACCGCCACCTCGGACCAGTCGCCCCTCGTGCGGCGGCGCTGCGCCTGGGCTGCCATGGCCGTGGCCGAACATTTCCGCGACCAGGGGCTGCATGTGCTGCTTCTGGCCGACTCCGTCACCCGCTTTGCCGAGGCGCATCGCGAAGTGGCGCTGGCGGGGGGCGAAGAGGCCAGCCTGCGCGGCTATCCGCCCTCGGTGGCCCCTGCGATCATGGCCTGGGCCGAACGCGCAGGCCCGGGGGCGGAGGGGTCGGGGGATATCACGGCGATCTTCTCGGTGCTGGTCGCGGGGTCGGATATGGAGGAAACCATCGCCGATATCCTGCGCGGCGTGCTGGATGGTCACGTCGTCATGGACCGCAAGATCGCCGAACGCGGGCGCTATCCGGCGATCGACCTGTTGCGGTCGGTCTCGCGAAGCCTGCCCTGGGCGGCCAGCAAGGAGGAGAACGAGGCGATCAACGAGGCGCGCAAACTGCTTGGCGCCTATGACCGGGCCGAGCTGATGATCCAGGCCGGGCTTTACACCAAGGGCTCGGATCCCCTGGTCGATGCCTCGATCCGGGTCTGGCCGGCCTTGGACGCCTTTATCGGCGAGGATGCGCCAAATGACGGTGCGGCGGGCAGTTTCCGCAGGTTGCGGGCCGCGCTGGGCCGCAAATCAGCGTAGCCGCGTCTGCAACAGCGTCAGCGCGATCGAGGTGGAGGAGGTCTGGCTCGTCAGCTCCTCCGCCTGGGCGCGGGTCAGGAAGCGCTTGACCAGGCTATCCACCTTGGTCGTATCGGAAAACTGGCTCAGGCTGCTGTTGCCGAAAACCGTCTTGGCCCGTGATTGATAGATCGCAAGCTGCTGGTCCAGGTCCAGCGAGCCCACCGATTTCGGAATGCCAAGCGCCTTTTGAAAGACCGAGGCGAGGGCCGCATTTCCAATCACTTTCAACCACTTCGTCGTGTCGGACCCGGTCGAGGCGGCAAGGCTCGCCACCTCGGACTGGGCGTTCAGGGCCAGGCGAAGGTTCTGGTCCTGGTTGCCCACGGCGACTTCGAACTGCTTGTCCAGGAACTTGGTGACGATCTCTTGCCCAAAGCTCGACACCTGGGTCGAGGGCGTCGCCAAATCAAAGCCGAAGGCCTGGGTCAGGGACAGATAGCGCTTGTCCGTCATGCGGTTGGCCAGCGCCGTCGTGGTCAGCGACCCATCGGCCAGGATCTTCTTGATGAAGGCCTTGTTGTTGATGTCATCGTCGAGCCCGAAGGCCCCCAGCGCGACGCGCAGGAGCCTTCGGTCCTTGACGAGGTCGTCCGCCGTCTTCACCTTCGCGATATTCGCCTTGAAATACTCCGTATCGCGGAGAACGTCGGGCGACTTGTTGAAGGCGGCGGTCTGAACCGATTTCGTGCGGTTCAAGAGGGTCCAGCCCGCATAGCCAGTCAGGGGCAGGACCGGTTGGTAGGTCACGACGCCTCTCCCTCGCGGGCGGCGGCGGCAGCGGCGAAGAGACGCTCTTCGCGCGGAAGAAGGGCGCGCAGAGCCTTCAGCACCTGGTAGTGCTGGTCGTCCAGCACGGCCTTGGTGGCCATGTTCAGCTGGGTCCGGCTGTCGTGATCGGTCAGAACCTGGCTCAGCTGTTCGATCCCGCGCAAAAGCTGTTGGCGGGTGTCTTCGGCCGTGGCATCGCCGGTCAGGACCAGCTGGGCCACGTAGCACACCCGTTTGACCGGGGTGTTGGCCTCCTGCGGGTGGATCGCATCGCGCAACCGCAGGATATTGGCGTTGGGGGTCATGATGGCCAAGCGCGAACGCTTGTCCCCATTCTCCACCACGGCGCCGTTGATCAGGACCCGCTCATGGGGCCCCAGCTTCAGGACAAGGCCGCTCATGATGCGCCCCCGTCGCCTCTCAGTCCGCGCATGACGGCGGTGTTGATGTCGATCAGCACCTCCACCGAGGCGCGGTTGTCCAGGACCGAGCGGGTATGCCCGGCGGTGAACTCGTACAGGTAGAAGAGCTGGGCGCGCAGCGGAGGCGGCAGGCCATTGCCCTTTTCGGCGACATCGGCGGCCAGCGCCGACCAGAGTTGCAGGTTTTCGGTCAGGGCCGTGGCCAGCATCGGGAAGTCTTCCTTCCGCCGCATCCAGGCCATCGACAATTTCTGGGTACACCGCGCGAGCAGGTCGTATTCGTGGGCACGGGGCGTGCGCACGGGGGCCTCGCGGCGGCCATAGGCCGCGCGGGCATTCGAAGTAGCAGTGGACACGATTTATTCCTTCCGGTCTTGCGTGGGGTTGCGCAGCTGGACCGGGGGGCCGGTAGAAAGGCCCCCCGGATCAGTCGCTTACCGGAAGAGGGAGAGCAGGGCTTGCGGCTGCTGGTTGGCGATCGACAGGGCCTGCGTCGACAGCTGCTGCTGCACCTGGAGGGCCTGCAGGCGGGCGGAGGCTTCCTCCATATCGGCATCGACCAGCGAGCCGATGCCAGCCTTCATGGAATCCACCAGCTTGCTGACGAAGTCCTTTTGCGTGTCGACCCGGGTCTGGTCCGAGCCGAAGGAGGCAGAGGCGTTGATTGCGGTTTGCATCATGGTCTCGATGTTGCCCAGCGCCGCCGCAGCATCGGTCGCATTCGCCACGCTGATCGAGGACAAGGCACCAAGACCACCGGCCCCGGCATTCTTGAACTGAAGCGAGACGTTGATGTCGGTGTCGACCGGCGTCGAGGCGTTCGACTGGGTATTGTTGGTGATGACGAGCGTTCCGGCATTGGCCTGGTCGTAGTCCACCGTCAGGCCGGTGATGCCCAGCGATTCGATGGCCTTCTTCAGGCCGACTGCCACCAGATCCGAGGGCGAAGCCGAGGCCACGTCCTCGGCCGTCACCGTATAGCTCGCCGCCTTGCCGCCGATGTTGATCGACACGCTGTCCCCCGCCGCGAAGGCGTCGGTGCTGTCATCGATCACGATCGTGCCGGTGTCCCCGCCGCCGTCGATGGTGAAGCCCGCGGTGTCCATCGCGGTCGAAACACCATCAGAGCCTGCGAGCACGCCCTTGGCCACATAGGCGCCGATCGAGAGGTCCTGCGCCGTCACCCCGATCGAAGAGGCGGTCACCGACGAGCCCGAGCGGTCCAGCGAGGCCAGAATCGGCACGGTGGTGGTCTGCGAACCGTCGACGAGGTTCAGCCCGTTGAACTGGGCGGCACCGATCACCGACTGGATCTGGCTGCGAAGCGCAACGATATCCGTCTGGATCTTGGCCCGGTCGACGTTTTCGCCCTGGGCCGCGACGATCTTGGTCTTCATCTGGGTCAGGTAGCTGGTCACCGTCTCCGCGGCCTGGCGGGCCACGGCGATGGTCGAGGACCCAAGCGCGAGGCTGTCCGAGATGCCTTTGAAGCCCTCGACGTCAGCCTCCATCACCTTCGAGATAGCCCAGACAGCAGCATTGTCCTTGGCCGAAGCCACACGTTTGCCCGTCGAGATCTCCGCGGTGGTCTGGCTCAGACTGGTGGAGATGGTCTTCATCGTCTGAAGAGCCACCATCGCACTGTTGTTGGTCAGAATGGACGACATTTCCGTTTCCTTTGCGGTCAGCCGGCGCTTTGCGCCCGGCCTGTTGCACCATCACTCAAGATGGCCGTTGGGCTTTCTATCCAATGCGACCGGTCTGCCCGGGACGCGCCACCCCACCTGGGATGCAAGGTCAATCAAACGCCTCAAGCGCTAAGAGTTTCCTAATCGCCAAGGGGCATTTTCCTGCGATTTGATTGAAGCTCGTTTCAGATCAGAAGCGTCCAAGGGGCGGACCGCCCGCTGCACCGGGATCAGGCGTCTCGTGTCGGCCCGTGCGGTCATAGGTCACCATCCCGCGGGCGACTTGCCGCACCTCGGCGAGGCGCCGCAGGGCAGAGCGGATGCCCTGGGTCGTGGCCCGCAGCGTGGCTGCATTGCGGTCGGCCCGGGCCCGGATCAGCGCCACCGCCGCCGCATCCAGCCGCTGGGAGGGCTGGTCGAGCTCTGCCTCCAGCGCCTGACCAAGCGGGCCGAGCGCGGGGTAGTCATGTCGCAACAGCGCCCCGTGGATTTCGTCCAGGAGAAGCACTGCCTTGGGATCAGGAAGGGATGTCATCGCGTTCCGCCAATGCTTTGAAGATGGATTCGGCCAGCCCGATGCCGCCTGCCTTGACCATGGCCTTGGCCTGTTCGGCGCGCAGGAAGGACGAGAACTGGTCCTCGCCGCTGCCGCCGGCAAAGTCCGATGTCGCATTCAAGCCCGTGTAGGACAGCATTTCCGACAGGAAACCGGCCTCGAGTTCCTCGGCCTTTTGGCGCAGGAGCTTCTCCCGCTCTGGCGGGAGGGTCGGTTGAGCCGCCGGTTGCGGGCGGCTGGGGGGCAATTCCATCGGTTTCTCCGATCATGCGGATTTTCTGCACTATCCGGCATCCGGGTAAACAAGTGGTAACTCTTCACGCTCTAGCTTTCCGGAAGTTTCGCAAGCGCAGTTTCGGCAGAAGTCGGGAACAGATGGACAGTATCGAACTCTTGGCCGTTCCGGTGGGAACGATGACGACCGCTCAGCCGCAAGAGCTTCCGGCGGACGATGGTTTCGCTCAGGTCCTGGGGGCAGAGGGTCGCCTCGACAAGGAGACATCCGCGCTTCCCGTCCCGGCCAAGCTCCCCGGACCGCGACCCGACCTTCTCGCGGCACCCCAGACTCCTCCGCCAGAGACCTTGCCAGAACCCCTGCTGGTTGCTGTGCCCGAACAGGACCTGCAATCCGCCCCCCCCGCGCCAGAGGACCCCGCCCCCGAGCCGCTCGAGGCTGCGGATGCGACCGATCCCGCGACACTGGTGCTTCCCGTCCCGGTGATCGCCGCCCTTCCCCCGCCATCCGCCCCCACGCCGGTCGAGGAGGGGGCGGCCCTGCTCCCCGCTGCCCCGGCAGAGGCTTCCCGCGCTGCGGTTCAGGCCGCGCCTGATCGCGGCGTCATTGACCCGGAAGCGGAGCCTGTGACACAAGGGCAACCCCCGGCCGAGCGGCGCCCGGAAGCTGGCCCGCGTCTGGAAACGGGGGCGGAGGGGGCTTCGACCGAGCTTGCCCCCGCTCATGCCCCGCGTCTTGGCGACAGCGGCTACCAGGCCGCCCGGCAGGCCCTCGGTGCCCCGCTGGCAGAGGGCGCGACGGCAGCAGCGCCCGGAAAGGCGCTTCCCGTTCAAGGCATTGAAATTCCAGAGAGTAACGATCCCAGGCTCCAGCAGGACACCCCTGCCCCGGCCACATTGCTGCCCGAGGCCGCGCCGACCTCGCCTCGCCCCTCAGCCGGACAGATCCAGGCGTCGATCTTGGCCGACCTCCCCGCATCCGAGGCGCCTGCCGCCCCTGAAGCCCTGGATGTGCCAGGGGCCCCCCCTCTCAAGGCACCAAACCAGACCGCTCCGCTGCAGGGCGAACGGGCCCCCGATGCCCCTGTCGCAAGCGCGCGCCCTCAGCCCGCCTCGCTGGAAACAGGGCCCGCCGCCCCGGACTTGAACCTCGTCTCGCTGCGCCACCAGGCAGCCCTGACCGAGGTGCAGGAAGGGCCCGCGCCTTCTGCGCAAGATGTCGTCCAGGTCGCCGCGCTTGCCCCTTCGGCAACGGCAGAGGTCTTGCCCGATCCGGAAATCGCCGAAGTCTCCCTGCCCGGGGCGGCTCAACGGACCGCCACGCCGCCGCTGGAGGCCGAGGCCAGCCTGCCGGCTCCGCTGCCCCCTGTGTCACGCCTTGCCGCGCCTGACCCCGTCGAAGCGCTCCCCCGCATCAAGCAGGAACCCCTGCCCGCGACCCGGCAGGAATTGGCGCCGACCGACCCGCTGACGGCAGCCGAGGAGGGTGGGACCGCTGCCTCCCGTCCGATCCTCTTGCCGGCCAGCTTGGGCGAATCCGTGATCCTGACGCGGAGCCTCCCCTCCTTTGCTTTGGCCACGGGCGATTCGGTCGCCCTGCCAAGGCCGGCGACGGCAGTTGCGGCACCGCCCCTCTCGATGACGGCCCTCGTTTCGCCTGTATCTGAAACGCTGGCCCCCGTGATCGAGGCCCCCCAAACCCTGGCTCCCGTGAAGCTTGAGCCTGAAACCCCGGCCCCAATCCCGCCGGAGCCCGCGCCTCGATCGCTTGCCGCCCCGACCCTCGCAAGCCCGACCCTCGCAAGCCCGACCCTCGCAAGTCCGACGCCTGAGAGTCTGGCCCTTGAAAGACCGGCCCCTACGAGACTGGCTCCTGAGAGTCCTGCGCTTGCTCCACAGCCCCCGGCTCCTGCCACCCGCCCCGACGCAACGGCGACCGCAGCGCCCCAGGTCTTCACCCCGGATGGGCCGCAGCCCCTTCCGACCGAAGGGGCAGAGCCCGTTGCACTGCCGGGCAAGGTCCAGGCCGACCCGGCTTCGGCGGAGACCTCCGCTCCTCGAGATCTCCGCCGCGCCACCCCGGAGGGGACCTCCGCCGAGGGCCCTTCCCCCGAGCTGCGCCCGATGGGGACCGAAAGAGAGGCGTCCCGCGCGACCACCTTGCCCGACGCCGCCCTGCGCCAAGCTCCCCTGGCCGTTCCCCCAAACCCCAAGGCCGAAACCCAGCGCCTGTTGCAGGCCCTGCGGGCGGAGCCCGTGGTCGTCCCCGCGCCGCAGTCCCAGGACACCAGGGTCACAGAGGCCGCAAGCGCGGCGACCGCTCGGCCGATTGCCGACCTGGCCCCGGCCCCGTCAAGTCCCCGCCAGACCGAGGCCACGACCTTGGCCCCACAGACCGCACGGCCGCCGGTTCTGCCCGATCTGGCCCTGCCTGTGGACCCCGTGCCCCCGGCGAATCTGGTCGGCGAAGCGCTTGTCGACGCGGTCTCGGCGCCGGTCACGCCCGGGCCGACCCCCGCCGACCCCAGGCCCGCGGCCCCGGCAGAACGACACGCCCAGCCCCTGGCCCAACCCTCCCGGCCCCATCCGGCCCAGCTTCGCCCTGCCGATCCCCCGTCGATGGCCGATGTGGTGTCCCAAGCTGCCCGGGCCGAGGCCGGCCCGCGTCCCGGCCCCGTCGACGAGGCTCCGCGCCCCTCCCGGCGCATCGCCACAAGCGCCGAACCCCTGGCCCCCAAGGCGGAGGGCCGCGCCGCCGATCCGGTGCAGGTCGTGACCGAGGCCCCCTTGGCCGCCGCTCCGCCTCCCGATCTGCCCCGCAAAGAGGTCGAAGTTGCACCGCAACCCGTGGCCCCATCTGTGCAAGAGGCAAAGGCCCCTGCACAACAGACCTCCGCCCCCGTCGTCGCGCCCTCGACTCTCGCCGCCTCGGAAGCCACGCGCAAGGCGGTCGAAACCGCCCGCGACTTCGCACCCCGACTGGTGAAACGCATCGCCGAAACCGGATCGCGCAAGTCCGAAATCGTGCTGGAACCGGCCGAGCTTGGAAGGCTGCGCTTCGAGCTGATCACCCGGGGCGACCGGGTCGAGGTCCACATGACCGCCGAACGCCCCGAAACGCTTGAGCTCTTGCGCGCGAATGTCACCGAGTTGCGCCAGGAATTCCGCTCGGCCGGGCTTGATACCGGCACGATGAACTTTGGCCAATGGGGGCAGGGCGCCCGCGAAGAGCGCAACCTTGCCCCCTTTGCCGACCCCTTGGCCGAGCCCGGCTTCGACGCCGCGCCCATGGCCGCCCTCACCCCGCCGCCCGAACGCCGCAGCGTCGCGGGCGGGCTCGATCTCAGATTGTGAAAGGATCAGCCATGGCTGTGACCGCAACCACCTCGACGACCACGACCACGACCCCGACGACGACCGCGGCTTCCTCCACCGCGGCGGACAACAAGAAGAATTACGAAACCTTCCTCAAGATGATGACGACGCAGATCAAGAACCAGGATCCGCTGAACCCGATGGATGCCGACCAGTTGGCCGTGCAATTGGCGACCTTCAGCCAGGTGGAACAGCAGACCAAGACCAATGATCTTCTGTCGCAGATGGTGTCGCAGACCAATCTGGGCGCCATGGGGCAGATGGTGGGCTGGGTCGGCAAGGAGGCCAAGGTGACCGCCCCGGTGGCCTTTGATGGTGCAACGCCGATCGGGGTGGAGCTTCAGCCGCGCACCGGGGCGACAAAGACCGTGCTGGTGGCCAAGGATGGGGCGGGCAACATCGTCAGCCAGACCGAAGTCGCGGTTACGCCCGGGACCTATGAATGGCAGGGTCTGGACAATGAGGGCGACGCCCTGGCCAAGGGCAAATACACGCTGAGCCTGGTCAGCTACTCGGCCACCGGAGAGCTGGGGACCGACCCGGTCTCTTACTACCAACGTGTCAGCGAGGTGCGCAGCAGCGGCAGCGGGGTCAATCTCTATCTCGCCAATGGCACCGAAGTCGCGGCTTCTGCCGTGACCGCGATCCGCGAGGCGGCGAATTGATCGCTTGGGCGGGGTCGCCCGAGCCCCGTCTGAGCGCTAAGAATTCCCTTTCCCGTCCAGATCGGCTAAGCCCGGTTGAAACAGCAGCGGGATCAGCCCTTGACCATCTATCTTCATCAGAACGACCTGCCCGACGGCCTGAACCTTGGCGCCGTCGTGGCCATCGACACCGAGACCATGGGGCTCGACCCGCGCCGCGACCGGCTTTGCGTGGTGCAGCTTTCGGCCGGTGACGGTCACGCGCATCTGGTGCAGATCGCCAAGGGCCAGACCTCGGCGCCGAACCTGACCCGTCTTCTGACCGATCCCAATGTGGTGAAGCTCTTTCATTTCGGGCGCTTCGACATTGCCGCGATGCAAAAGGCCTTTGGCGTGCGCACGGCTCCGGTCTGGTGCACCAAGGTCGCGGCCAAGCTGATCCGCACCTTTACCGACCGGCATGGGCTGAAATACCTCTTGAACGAGCTGGTGGGCGTCGATGTGTCAAAGGCGCAGCAGACCTCGGACTGGGGTTCGGTGACGCTGACCGAGGCCCAGAAGGAATATGCGGCCTCGGACGTGCTTTACCTGCACAAGCTGAAGGACGCGCTGGAGGCCGTGCTGATTCGCGAAGACCGGCTCGACCTCGCGCAGCGCTGTTTCGACTTCCTGCCGACCCGGGCCGAGCTGGATCTCCTGGGCTGGGACGAGCCGAATGACCTCTTCCACCACTGACCTCCTCGCCACCGCGCGGCGGGTCATCGCCACCGAGGCCGAGGCGCTGACCGCGCTGGGCGCGAGCCTGGACGGCAGTTTCACCCGCGCGGTCGGGCTGATCCTGGCGACCAAGGGGCGTGTGATCGTCTCGGGCATGGGGAAATCGGGCCATATCGCGAGGAAGATCGCCGCGACCTTTGCCTCGACCGGCACGCCCGCCCATTTCGTCCACCCGGCCGAGGCCAGTCATGGCGACCTTGGCATGGTGACCGAGGCCGATGTGGCGCTGGTCCTGTCGAACTCCGGTGAGACGCCGGAGCTGGCCGATCTCCTGGCCCATACCCGCCGCTTCAGCATCCCGTTGATCGGCGTGGCCTCCCGGCCTGACAGCACCCTGATGCGCAATGCCGATGTGGCGATCCTTCTGCCCCCGGCGCCCGAGGCCTGCCAGACCGGGATCGTGCCCACGACCTCGACCACCATGACGCTGGCCCTGGGCGACGCGCTGGCCATCGCCTTGATGGAACACCGGAAATTCACGCCAGAGCATTTCCGCGTCTTCCATCCGGGCGGGAAACTCGGGGCGAAACTGCTCAAGGTCCGCGACCTGATGCACACCGACCTGCCCCTGATCGGCGCCGATGCCCCGATGAGCGAGGTGCTTCTGACCATCACCCGTTACGGCTTTGGCGTCGTGGGCGTGACCGAGCGGGGCAGCCTGCGCGGCATCGTCACCGACGGCGACCTGCGGCGGCATATGGAGGGGCTCCTCTCCCACACCGCGCGCGAGGTGATGACCCGCGACCCCCGCACCATCGGCCCCGAGGCCCTGGCCGAGGCCGCCCTGGCCATCATGAACGACCGCAAGATCACCTGCCTTTTCGTCAAGGAGGGCGACACGCCCTGCGGCATCCTGCATATCCACGACCTTCTCCGCGCTGGAGTGGTCTGACATGGCCTTGGCGCGGCTCGATAATTTCCACTCGCGCCTGGTTCTGTGGCTGAAGATCGTCCTGCCGCTGGTGGCGCTTGCGCTTCTGGCGACGCTCTTCCTTCTGGGCCGCAAGGTGCAGCCCGAGGATGCGATTCCTTATGCGACGGTCGATGTCGAAGACCGCCTGCGCGAGCCGCGCCTGACCCAGCCGGAATATGCCGGGATGACCAATGACGGCGCCGCGCTGACGATCAAGGCGGCCGAGGCGCGGCCCGGGGTGGCCGGTTCGACCGACGCGGGCCAGGCCAAGGCGCTCAGCGCCTTGCTGGAGATGCCGCAGGGCGGCACGGCGGCGATGATGGCGGGCGCCGGGCGTCTGGATGCCGAGGGGGACCGGGTCGTTCTGACCGATGGGGTCAGCCTGACGACCTCCACGGGCTATCGGCTCACCATGCCGGGGGTGACCGTGGGCTTGACGCAGACCGATGTGACCTCCCAGGGCGCGGTCCTGGCCTCGGGGCCCTTGGGGCGGATCGAGGCCGGGGGGATGCACCTGGGGCAGGATGCTGCCGGGGGTTATATTCTGGATTTCACCCAGGGCGTGCGGTTGATATACCTGCCCCCAAAGGGGAATTGAGATGCGTTTGGCCGTTCTGATCCTGTCGATGTTGCCCCTTGCCGCCTGGGCCCAGGAAACCGGCGTGACGCTGGGGGGGCTGAAGGCTGACCCTTCGGCGGCGGTCGAGGTGACCTCGGACCGGCTCTCGATCAACCAGAAGGACGGGCTGGCGGTCTTCGACGGCTCGGTCGTGGTGGTGCAGGGCACGATGCGGCTGACGGCGGCGCGGATCGAGGTGACCTACGGCGCCGATGGGACCTCGATTGCCGCGATGACGGCGACGGGCGGGGTGCAGCTTGCGGCGGGCGAGGATGCGGCACAGGCGGCCGAGGCGGTCTATCGCCCGGGGGATTCGGCGCTGACCATGACCGGCGATGTGCTTTTGACGCAAGGGGGCGCGACGATCGCCGGGCAGAAGCTGGTGATGGATCTGCGCACCGGGCTTGGCACGATGGAGGGCCGCGTCACCACGACCTTCGCCCCCAAGGCAAAGGGCGGCTGATGGTGCAGGTCATCGAAGGCACGGGCGGGCTGGCGGTCCGCAACCTGCGGAAAAGCTACAAGAAACGGCTGGTGATCCGCGATGTCTCGCTGGACCTTGGCCGGGGGGAGGTCGTGGCTTTGCTCGGCCCCAATGGCTGCGGCAAGACGACGACCTTTTACTCGATTGCGGGTCTCGTGCAGCCCGAAGGCGGCCAGGTCCTGATCGACGGGCGCGATGTGACGGGCCTGCCGATGTATCGCCGGGCGCGGCTGGGGATCGGCTATCTGCCGCAGGAAATGTCGATCTTCCGGGGGCTTACGGTCGAGGAGAATATCCTCGCCGTGCTGGAGATCGTCGAGCCCGACCGCATGAAGCGGCGCGAGCGGCTGGAAGAGCTTCTGTCCGAGTTCTCCATCGACCACATCCGCCGCGCGCCCGCGCTGGCCCTCTCGGGCGGTGAGCGGCGCCGGGCCGAGATCGCCCGCTGCCTCGCCGCCAATCCGCTTTACCTTCTGCTGGACGAGCCCTTCGCGGGCGTTGATCCCATTGCGGTGGCCGAAATCCGCCATCTCGTCCATGACCTGAAGTCGCGCGGCATCGGCGTCCTGATCACCGACCACAATGTCCGCGAAACGCTCGAGATCGTGGACCGCGCCTATATCCTCCACGATGGCCAGGTGCTGAAATCGGGCACGGCGGATGAAATCGTGCGGGATGACACGGTCCGCCGGGTCTACCTGGGCGAGAATTTTCGGATCATCTGACAGTTTCGTAACCGCTTGTTGACAACTGGATGGCCTGATCCCCAAATGAGAGGGATGAAGGCAGGAACCGCCAGTTCTTTCGGCCCCATGCGGCCCCCACCGGGGCACCGCGGCTGGTTGGCGGTGTGCCCAAAACCCCCCAGTTTTTCGACCCTTCCCCAAGGACGGGTTTCATCGCAGAGGAGGCGAAACATGCGGTATCAGATCTCTGGCAAGCAAATCGACATTGGCGAGGCGCTGCAGACCCATGTGAAGGCGGAAATCGGCGAGATCATCGAGAAATATGCGCAGCGTCCGACCGATGCGCATGTGGTGTTCTCGCGCGCGGGGCATGAGCATGTCTGCGAGGCGACGATCCACCTGTCGACCGGGCTGACCGCCCAGGCCAAGGGCCATTCCTCCGAGATCTATGCCGCTTTCGAATCCTGCCGCGAGAAGATGGACAAGCAGATGCGGCGCTACAAGCGGCGTCTGCGCAATCACCACGCCACCCGCACGACGCCTGTTGAGTTCGGCATGTCCGCGGCCTATATCCTCGCGCCGAGCGAAGAGCCGGAGGAAGGTGACCAGGCGCCGCTGCAACCCGTGATCGTGGCCGAGATGGAGAAGAAGATCTCCACCCTTTCGGTCGGCGAGGCGGTGATGCAGATGGAGCTGAGCGGCCTGAAGTTCCTGGTTTTTCGGAACGAGAAAGACAATGGGGTCAATGTGGTCTACCTCCGCGAGGATGGGAACATCGGCTGGATCGACCCCAACAATGTGAAATAAGCCCCCGAGGGGGCTGAGCAGGTGACGATGGAACTGTCCAAGCTGTTGATGCCCGGAGCGGTCCGGGTTGTCGGGCAATTGACCGGCAAGAAGCGCCTGTTCCAGGAGCTTGGAGAGATGGCGGCCCAGGCCTATGGCCTGAACGCCGCCGCCGCCACCGATGGGCTGCAAGAGCGCGAGATGCTCGGGCCCACCGGCGTCGGCCACGGCATCGCTTTGCCCCATGCGCGGCTGGATGACATCGACCGGATCGTGGCGGTCTTCCTGCGGATGGAAAAACCGCTGGACTACGATTCGGTCGATCGTCAGCCCGTCGACCTGGTCTTCGGCCTTTTCGCGCCCAAGGACTCCGGGGTCGAGCATCTGAAGGCCCTGGCCCTGGTCAGCCGCACGATGCGCGACAGCGGCATCTGCGCGAAACTGCGCGCCAATACCGACACGGCCAAGCTTCATGCCATCCTGACCGAGGCGCGGTCGACCCAGGCGGCATGAGGCGGCTGCTTTTCGCCCTGGCGCTGCTGCCCGCGCCGCTTTCGGCCGAGCCCGGAATCGCGCATTTTTCGGGGCTTCTGCCGTTGAACGCCCCGGATGCGCCCGAGACGGCGGCGCTTCTGGCCTTCCTGCACGACAATGACGGCAAGCTGGTCTTTCTGGATATCGACATCGACACCTCGGTCTCGATCCAGCCGCAGATCGATGCCATGCGGGCCTGCGGGTTGCTGGCCGACGAAGAGGGGTTCGACGCCGCAGACCTTTTGAACACGCCGCTCGGGATTCCGACCCTGCGGGATGGCCAGGTCAATTGCTGGAACTCGGTCACTTTCGAGACCCCACGCAGCACACTTCCGATGAATGCCGCCTCCATGGGGATCGTGAGCTGGCGGCAGGAGGGATTCTTCCTCGTGCAAGGCCTGATGAAGGGCGGTCAGAACCCGCCCAGCTACCACCTGCGCGAGATCGCGGCGGATGCCGCAACCTGGGCCTTGCAGGTGAATAGCCGCTAACCCAGCATCAGTCCGGCCCAGAGCCCCAGGCCCAAGAGCGCCGCCGCTCCCACAAGCGTCAGCGGCCAGCCCAGGCCCCGGGGCGCCGGGGGCTCGGGGCGGTTCGTCTGCGCGATCAGCACATCCTCGACCAGCTTGGGGAGTTTCGGGCCGAAGCGGGCCAGGACCTTGATCGTATCGGCCAGGTCGCGTGCCAAAGCGATCGGCCCGACATGGGAGCGGATATAGCCCTCGACCACCGGTTTCGCGACCTGCCAGATGTTGATATTGGCGTCCAGGCTCCGCGCCACGCCCTCGACCACGACCATGGTGCGTTGCAGAAGGATCAGCTCGGTCCGCGTCTCCATTCCGAAACGTTCCGTGACTTCAAAGAGATAGGCCAGGAGCTTGGCCATGGAGATCCGGTTGGCCTCCATCCCGAAGATCGGCTCTCCCACCGCCCGCAGGGCCATGGCAAAGGCCTCGACATCGCGGTCGGCGGGGACGTAACCGGCCTCGAAATGGACCTCGGCGACGCGGCGGTAATCGCGGCGGATGAAACCGTAAAGGATCTCGGCATAGACGCGACGGGTATAGGCGTCGATCCGGCCCATGATGCCGAAGTCGAAAATGATCAGGTCGCCATTCGGCGCAGCCTTCAGGTTGCCCTGGTGCATGTCGCCATGGAAGAAGCCATCCCGCAGCGCATGGCTCAGGAAGACCTGCAGCACCTTGCCCCCCAGGGCCACGCGGTCGATCCCCGCCCGGTCCAGCGCGGAAAGGTCGGCCAGGTTGATCCCCTCGGCCCAGCCCATGGTCAGGACATTGCGCCCCGAGAGCCGCCACAGCGGCTCGGGCGCCTGGATGCCGTCCTCGGTGCCGATATTGGCGACGAATTCCGAGGCCGAAGAGGCCTCGAGCCGCAGGTCCAGCTCGGCCATCACCACGCCTTCGAAATGGGCGACGACATCCAGAGGACGCAGGCGGCGGGTCGAGGGCAGGAAAAGCTCGAAGAGGCCAGCGGCGAAGTAGAAGGCGTCGATATCCTTGCGGAAGGCGCGCTCGATCCCGGGGCGCAGGACCTTGACCGCGACAAGCCGCCCGTCATCGGCCAGGCGCGCTTTATGGACCTGGGCGATGGAGGCGGCCGCCACGGGCTCGGAGAAGTCGGCGAAAAGCGTGTCGACCGGCTGGCCCAGCTCTTCGGCCACCATCTGGCGGGCGACCTCGGTCGGGAAGGGCGGGAGCTGGTCTTGCAGGTATTTCAGCTGCTGCGCCATGTCCTCGCCGACGATGTCGGGACGGGTCGAAAGGATCTGGCCGAACTTGATATAGGCGGGCCCCAGCGCCGTGATCGCCCGCACGACCGGGGGCAGGGCCGGGTCGCCCCTCAGCCCCAGCCATTTGAAGGGCCAGCCGAGCGTCCGCACCAGCGCCCGCAGCTGCCAGGGGGCGGAGAGCCCCTCCAGCACCGCATCCATGGCCCCGGTGCGTTCAAAGGTCGCCCCGGTGCGGATCAGCCGGATCAGGTTGTGGGGGCCCCGCATCAGACCTTCCAGCCGGAGTGCAAGGCGGCCACGCCCATGGTCAGGTTGCGATACTTGACCTGTTGGAAGCCCGCCTGGCGGATCATGCCGGCGAAGGTCTCTTGATCCGGGAATTTGCGGATCGATTCCACCAGGTATCGATAGGAGTCGCGATCCCCCGTCACCAGCTTGCCCAAGGGCGGGATGACGTTGAAGGAGTAAAGGTCATAGGCCTTTTGCAGCAATTCGTTCGGGATCTGGCTGAACTCCAGCACCATGAGCCGCCCGCCGGGTTTCAGCACGCGGAAGGCCTCGTTCAGCGCCTCTTGCACGCGGGTCACGTTTCGGATGCCGAAAGAGATCGTGTAGACGTCGAAAGTATTCGCGGCGAAGGGCAGGGCCATGGCGTCGCCCACGACCCAGGTCAGGGCCTGGGCCAGGCTTTCCGCCTCGGCGCGCTTCTGGCCCTCGATCAGCATGGATTCGGTCATGTCCAGCACGGTTGCGGTCGCTCCGGGCGCGCGGGAGAGGAAGCGGAAGGCCACGTCTCCCGTCCCGCCCGCCACATCCAGCAGCTTCTGGTCGGGCCTCGGCGCCAGCCAATCCATCATCGCGTCCTTCCACAGGCGGTGGACGCCGCCCGACATCAGGTCGTTCATGATGTCGTATTTCGAGGCCACGCGGGTGAAGACGCCATGGACCAGCCCGGCCTTCTCGGTCTCGGGCACGGTCTGATAGCCGAAATGGGTGGTCTGGTCCGCCATGGCACTTGCCCTTCCTCGTGTTCCGCCCACCTTATAGGCGCGTGACGCTGCCGCCTCAACCGAGGGAATTATGCCGGAACTGCCAGAAGTCGAGACGGTTCGTCGCGGGTTGATCCCCGTGATGGAGGGGAGGCTGATCGCCCGGGCCCAGGTGAACCGGCCGGATCTGCGCTTTCCCCTGCCGGTCGGCATGGCAGAGCGGCTGACCGGGGCACGGGTGACGGGGCTGCGGCGGCGGTCGAAGTATATCCTTGCGGACCTCTCGACTGATGAGACCCTGCTGATCCATTTGGGCATGTCGGGGCGGATGCTGATTTCCGGCGCGGTGGTGGGGGAGTTCTATCACCCGGCCGGTGAGGCCCCGGGTCAAGCCCGGGGCAGCCCGGGTCTTGGGGAACCGGCGCATCCCGAGCCCCTGAAACATGACCATGTTGTCCTGGACATGGAGGGCGGGGCGCGGGTGACCTTCAACGACGCGCGGCGCTTTGGCGCGATGGACCTGATGGCGACCTCGACCTGGGCCGATCACAAGCTGATCGCGGGGATCGGGCCGGAGCCCCTTTCCAACGATTTCCACGAGACCTGGCTGGCAGGGCGGCTGAAAGGGGCGACGCCGATCAAATCCGCGCTTCTGGATCAGAAGAATGTCGCGGGGCTCGGCAATATCTATGTCTGCGAGGTCCTGCACCGGGCGGGCATCGCGCCTTCGCGCCTGGCCCGGGACGTGACGCGGGCCGAGGTCGCCCGCCTCGTGCCCCTCATCCGCGAGGTCCTCTCCGAGGCCATCGAGGCCGGGGGCTCCTCGCTTCGGGACTATCGCCAGGCGGATGGGGAACTGGGCTATTTCCAGCACACCTTCCGCACCTATGACCGCGAGGGAGAGCCCTGCACCACCTGCGCCACGCCCATAGCCAGGATCGTCCAATCCGGGCGCTCCTCCTTCTTTTGCCCGCATTGCCAGAGGTAAACATGGATACGCTGCTTCTTGAACGCCACGACGCGGTCCTTCTGATCCGCCTGAACCGGCCCGAGGCGCTGAACGCGCTCAGCCGCAAGCTGATGGGGGAGCTCTCTCAGGTCCTGGCCGAGGCGGAGGCCGATACAGCCGTGCGGGCCATCGTCATCACGGGCTCCGAGAAGGCCTTTGCCGCCGGGGCCGATGTGCGCGAGATGGCCGCCATGACCTATGCCGAGGTGGCCGCGCTCGACCTTTATGGCCCCGAGGCGGAGGCCATCGGGCGGATCAGGAAGCCCCTCATCGCGGCGGTTTCGGGCTATTGCCTCGGCGGCGGCTGCGAGCTGGCCATGATGTGCGACTTCATCCTGGCCTCCGAGACTGCGCGATTCGGTCAGCCCGAGATCAACCTTGGCATCAATGCGGGCATGGGCGGCACGCAGCGCCTGACGCGGCTGGTGGGCAAGGCCAAGGCCATGGAGATGAACCTCACGGGCCGCATGATGGATGCCACCGAGGCCGAACGCGCGGGGCTTGTCGCGCGAATCGTGCCGGGCGACGTGGTGGCCGAGGCCCTGAAAGTGGCCACGGGAATCGCCCAGAAATCGGCCCTGGCGGTCAGGGCCGTGAAAGAATCGGTCTCCCGCGCTTTGGAGCTTCCGCTTTCCGAAGGGCTGCGCTTCGAACGCCGGATGTTCCATTCCGCCTTCGCCACCGAGGATCAAAGCGAGGGAATGGCCGCTTTCCTCGAGAAACGCCCCGCCCAGTTCAAAGATTGCTGACGTTTCGCGGTTGACATGGGCAGGGGCAGCCTTTAGAGCCCCGACTTCAGAAATACTTACACCCGAAACGGACCCTACCCGAAATGGCAAATTCCGCCCAGTCCAAGAAGCGCGCCCGTCAGGCTGTCGCGCGTCAAGATGTGAACAAGGCGCGCCGTTCGCGGATCCGCACCTTCCTGCGCAAGGTCGAAGAGGCTCTGGCCTCTGGCTCCCAGGAGGCGGCCGCCGCCGCGCTGAAGGCCGCCCAACCCGAAGTGATGCGTGGCGTCACCAAGGGCGTGCTGCACAAGAACACCGTCGCCCGGAAAATCTCGCGCTTGAACCACCGCGTCAAGTCGCTGGGCGCGCAAGCGACCGCCTGAGACCTGTCAGGTCCTTGATTTGAAACGCACCCCCGAAACGGGGTGCGTTTTCTTTTGTCCTGACCGTTTCGACGCCGAAAAGAGCCACAGTTGCTCTTTTGCCAGAGGGGGTGGGATTCGGGGCCAAGGACTTCGTGTCAAGCGCATAGATCGGTTGAAACGGGCGAAGCCGGGGCGATAACGTAGGACTGCGATTCACGACGACTTGGGGGACGACAGGGATTCTGGACCGGACAAATTGATGACTGCTGCTGCCGCTAACGTCGTCGAGTGATAAAAAAGGTTCCAGAACAGTGCATTGGCAGGTCAGAGCGGGCAAAAGACCCGACGACTCACGCAAAGGCCGGCGAACCGCCCCGGCCCTTGATGCGCCAGTGCCCGAAAGCAGGTGACCGGGTGACCCGGCCACGCTTTTGACCTGCCCGATCCGTTGGGGATCAGGAAAGACAACATGAAAGGCGGAAAGCCCCCCCGGCTGCTCGGGGTGCGCGTTCCCGAACGGAAGACATGACGCAAGAGACTTGGGGACAGGTAAGGGAAAAGCTGGTCGCACGCCTGGGGCGGCACAATTACACCTCCTGGATCGAACCTCTGAAGCTCTCCACCCTGGCGGAGGGTGTGGCGCAGTTCGAGGCACCCTCTTCCTTCATCGGCAATTGGGTCAGCCGCAACTACACGGACCAGATCCTGAACGAGCTGCGCGCCTCGGGGGCCGAGGTCAGCCGCGTCGAATTCACCGTGACGGGCTTCGCCCAGCCCGAGCCGAAGAAAGCCGCCAAGCCCGCCGCGCCCAAGCGCGAAGAGGCCCTGCCGGGCGCGCCGCTTGATTCGCGCTTCACCTTCGACACCTTCGTCGTGGGCAAGCCGAACGAGCTCGCCCATGCCGCCGCGCGTCGCGTGGCCGAGGGCGGGCCGGTGACCTTCAACCCGCTCTTCCTTTATGGCGGCGTGGGTCTGGGCAAGACCCACCTGATGCATGCCATCGCCCATGAGCTGACCGCGCGCTCGCCCGAGCTGCGGGTTCTGTATCTCTCGGCGGAACAGTTCATGTATCGCTTCGTCCAGGCCCTGCGTGAAAAGCAGATCATGGATTTCAAGGAAATCTTCCGCTCGGTCGATGTGCTGATGGTCGATGACGTGCAGTTCATCGCGGGCAAGGATTCGACGCAGGAAGAGTTCTTCCATACGTTCAACGCGCTCGTGGATCAGAACAAGCAGATCGTGATTTCCGCCGACCGCGCGCCGGGCGAGATCAAGGACCTGGAAGAGCGCATCAAGAGCCGCCTGCAATGCGGGCTGGTGGTTGATTTGCATCCGACGGATTACGAACTGCGCCTCGGCATCCTGCAGACCAAGGCGGAAGGCTATCGCAGCCAGTATCGGGGTCTTCAGATCGCTTCGGGCGTGCTGGAATTCCTGGCGCACCGCATCACGACCAATGTGCGTGTCCTGGAAGGTGCGCTGACGCGCCTCTTTGCCTTCGCTTCGCTGGTCGGTCGCGAAATCACCCTGGAGCTGGCGCAGGACTGCCTCGCCGATATCCTGCGCGCCAGCGACCGCAAGCTGACGGTCGAAGAAATCCAGCGCAAGGTGGCCGAGCATTACAACATTCGCCTCTCCGACATGATCGGGCCGAAGCGCCTGCGCAACATCGCGCGGCCCCGGCAAGTGGCGATGTACCTGGCCAAGCACCTGACCTCGCGCTCCCTGCCCGAGATCGGGCGGCGCTTTGGCGGGCGCGATCACACGACGATCATGCATGGCGTCAAGAAGATCGAAGAGCTGATCATGACCGACAGCCAGCTGAACGACGATCTGCAGCTTCTGAAGCGCCTATTGCAGGGTTGAACCTCTGTGGAAACTCGCTAGGGTCGGGTTCCCGGGCTGCGTGTCTATAGAATGTAGGGATGGACGATGAAACTTTCGATCGAACGGGCTGTGCTGCTCAAGGCGCTGGCGCAGGCGCAATCGGTGGTCGAACGGCGCAACACCATCCCGATCCTGGCCAATGTGCTCATCGAGGCCGAGGGCGCGACCGTGGCCTTCCGCGCCACCGACCTGGACATCGAGGTCCTGGACCGCGCGCCCGCCATGGTGGAGCGTGCGGGCGCGACCACGGTTTCTGCCGTGATGCTGCACGAGATCGTCCGCAAGCTCCCCGATGGCGCGCTGGTCGTGCTGGCGGCCGATGCGGCGGCGGGGCGGCTGGCGATCACGGCGGGGCGGTCGAGCTTCTCCTTGGCGACCCTGCCGCGTGAGGATTTCCCGGTCATGGCCTCGTCGGAATATGCGACGAATTTTGCGGCTCCGGCGCCCGTGCTGCGCAGGCTCTTCGACAAGGCGAAGTTTGCGATCTCGACCGAGGAGACGCGCTATTACCTGAACGGCGTCTATATGCATGTCGCGCGGGGCCCCGAGGGCACCGTTCTGCGCTGCGTGGCCACCGATGGCCACCGCCTGGCGCAGATCGATGCGGCCTTGCCCGAGGGAGCCTCGGCCATGCCGGGCGTGATCGTTCCGCGCAAGACCGTGGGCGAGCTGCGCAAGCTTCTGGAAGACGACGAGGCGCAAATCGCGGTTTCCGTCAGTGAAACCAAGGTGCGCTTTGCGACGCCCCAGGTGACCTTGACGTCCAAGGTGATCGACGGGACCTTCCCGGATTACTCCCGCGTCATTCCCCAGGGCAATACCCGCAAGCTGGAGGTCGATGCGGCGGAGTTCGCCAAGGCGGTTGACCGGGTGGCGACGGTCTCGTCGGAGCGGTCTCGGGCGGTGAAGCTGACGCTGGAAGACGACCGGCTGATCCTCTCGGTCAATGCGCCCGACAGCGGCGCCGCCGAGGAAGAGCTTGCGGTCGCCTATGACGCCGACCGGCTGGAGATCGGCTTCAACGCCAAGTATCTTTTGGAAATCGCGGGGCAGGTCGATCGCGAGAACGCGGTCTTCCTGTTCAACGGCTCGGGCGATCCGACCTTGATGCGCGAGGGCAATGACATGTCGGCGACCTATGTCGTCATGCCGATGCGCGTGTGACATGCGCCGGGGCTCTGCCCCGGACCCCGGGATATTTGAGCCAGTATGAAAGGGAGGCGGGTGAGCGGGCTTGCCATCACGCGCCTGACCTTGGGGATGTTCCGCAGCCATAGGGCGGCGGACCTGGCCTTTGACGGGCGGCCCGTGGCGATTTCCGGGCCCAATGGGGCGGGCAAGACCAATATCCTGGAGGCGGTGTCGCTGCTCTCGCCGGGGCGGGGGCTGCGGCGGGCTGCGGTGGGGGAACTGTCGCGGCGGCCCGAGGCTTTGGGCTGGCGGGTCAAGGCCGAGGTGCGGGGGCTGTCGGGGTCTCACCTGGTCGAGACCTCCTCCGATGGCGAGGGCCCGCGCGAGGTGCGGATCGACGACAAGGCGGTGACGCAGACGGCTCTGGGGGGTGTCTTGCGGGTGCTCTGGCTGGTGCCCGCCATGGACCGGCTCTGGATCGAGGCGGCGGAGGGGCGGCGGCGCTTCCTTGACCGGGTCGTGCTGAGTTTCGTGCCTGACCATGGCGAGGTCTCCTTGGCCTATGAGAAGGCGATGCGCGACCGCAACCGGCTCTTGAAGGACCAGGTCAGTGATCCGCATTGGTATGCCGCGCTGGAGGCGCAGATGGCCGAGGCGGGCGCCCGGATCGCGGAGAACCGGCGCCTGGCGCTGGAGCGGCTGGCGGCGCAGGGCGAGGGGGCCTTTCCCCGGGCGGAGCTTTCGCTGGAGGGCGAGGTTGAAGACCTTGGCCTGGCCTTGGCGCAGGGGCGGCGGGCGGATATGGCGGCGGGGCGGACCCTGGTCGGCCCGCACCGGGTCGACCTGAGGGCCGTTTATGCGGCCAAGGGGATGGCGGCCGACCAATGCTCCACCGGCGAGCAGAAGGCGCTTCTGATCAGCCTGATCCTCGCCAATGCGCGGGCCCTGGCCGAGGATCTGGGGCGGGCCCCGGTGATCCTTCTGGATGAGGTGGCGGCGCATCTCGATCCCGGTCGCAGGGCGGCGCTGTATGACGAGATCTGTGCGTTGGGCGCCCAGGCCATCATGACCGGCACCGAGGAGGGGCTGTTTGACAGTCTGGGCGCGCGGGCGCAAAGCTTTCACCTGACCGAAACGGGGGGGGCATCATGGATTTCGGACAAAGGGTGACGCTGATTACCTTGGGCGTGCAGGACCTTGCCGCCGCGCGCGCCTTTTACGCCCGGCTGGGCTGGCAGGAGCATGGCGAAAGCCGCGAGAGCGTGGCCTTCTTCCAGCTTCATGGCGCCGCCCTGTCGCTCTTTGGCCGCGCGGCCCTGGCCGAGGATCAGGGGCGCCCCGGGGCGGCGCTTGGCACGGGCGCCATGACGCTGGCGCAGAATTTCGGCTCGGAGGCCGAGGTGGATGCGGCCTATGCCATGGCCCTTTCCGCCGGAGCCACGCCCCTGAAAGCGCCCGAGAAGGTGTTTTGGGGCGGCTATTCCGGCTATTTCGCAGACCCCGATGGCCATGTCTGGGAATTGGCCTTCAACCCCTATTGGGCCCTTTCCGCAGATGGCTCCCTGAGGCTTCCCGATGCATGAGACGATCCCCGAATGGGCGCTGACAGCTGACGACGAGGCGCAGATCGCGGGCCTTCTGGCGCGCTGTTTCGACACGGATTTCGGCGGGCGGAGCTTCTTTCAGACCCGCCAGCACCTGCGCATCGTCCATCGCGCCCCCGGCATCGTCGCCCATATGGCGGTGCAATTCCGCGCCATGCGGCTGGGCTCTCGGCTGATCACCGTGGCGGGGCTCGGCGATGTGGCGACCGACCCAAGCCAGCGCGGCAAGGGCCTGGCCGGGGCGCTTCTGACCCAGGCCATCGAGGTCGCGCGGCAAAGCCCGGCGGAGTTCTTCCTGCTGTTTGGCGACCGCCCGCTTTACGCCGGGGCCGGCTTTCGCCCCATGCGCAACATGATCAAGTGGTGCGAGATGCGCGGCGCGGTCACGGGCGAGATCATGCGCGAACCGGCCGAGAGCCTGATGGTCCTGGAGCTGAAGGGCTCCTGGGACGAGACGGCCGAGCTCGATCTTTTGGGGAACCTGTTCTGATGACTTTGACCTGGGTGCAACTCGGGCTCTATGCCCTTGGGATGGCAGGGCTTTGGGCCGTGCCGGGGCCGGTTTGGGTGGCTTTGCTGGCCCGCAGCCTCTCGGGAGGCTTTGCCAGCGCCTGGCCCCTGGCCGTGGGCGTGACGCTGGGCGATTGCCTTTGGCCCGCGCTGGCGATTTTCGGCATGGGCTGGGTGCTGAGCGTCTATGGCGATGCCCTGACGCTGCTGCGCTGGGTGGCGGCGGTGGTCTTTGCCATCATGGGGATCATGCTGATCCGCAAGTCGGGCGCGCTGATGGGGGCGGACAGCAAGCTGACGCGCCCCGGGCGGCTCGCGGGCTTCCTGGTGGGGGTGGCGGCGGTGATCGGCAACCCCAAGGCGATCCTCTTCTACATGTCGGTCCTGCCGGGGTTTTTCGGAGACCTCTCCAAGCTGCAAGCCCCTGATATCGTGGCGATCCTTGCGATCTCGGTCGCCGTGCCGCTGGTGGGGAACCTGGTGCTGGCGCTGTTTCTCGACCGTGTCCGCACGCTTTTGGCCGCGCCAGAGCGGGTGCAGATGCTCAACCGCGCCTCGGGCGGGCTTCTGATCCTGGTGGCCTGCGTTATTCCCTTCGTCTGACGCGATTTTCCGCCCCTCTGGCGTGACATTCGCGCGCGCGCGCGGTATGACTCGCGCGCGTGAAAAGGGGACCGAAATGGCCGAAACGACCGAAAGCTATGGCGCAAGTGCGATCAAGGTTCTGAAAGGCCTCGATGCGGTGCGCAAGCGCCCGGGCATGTATATCGGCGATACCGATGATGGCTCGGGCCTGCATCACATGGTCTATGAAGTCGTGGACAACGGCATCGACGAGGCCCTGGCGGGCCATGCGACCGAGGTGGTCGTAAAGATCCATGCCGACAGCTCGGTCTCGGTCCGCGACAATGGTCGCGGCATCCCGGTGGATATCCACGAGGAAGAGGGCGTCTCGGCGGCCGAGGTCATCATGACCCAGCTGCATGCGGGCGGAAAATTCAACAACACCGACGACAGCGGCAACGCCTACAAGGTCTCGGGCGGTCTGCATGGCGTGGGCGTTTCGGTGGTGAATGCCCTGTCCGAGTGGCTGGAGCTGACGGTCTGGCGCAACGACACCGAATACCGCGCGCGGTTTGAGTTCGGCGATTGCGTGACCCATGTCTATCCGGTGGGGCCTGCTCCGGGTCGCAAGGGGACGGAAGTGCGCTTCCTGGCCAGTGCCAAGACCAACCGGGCGGATGGGACCTTTTCCAACCTGGAATACCAGTTCAAGACGCTGGAAACCCGGTTGCGGGAGCTGGCCTTCCTGAATTCCGGCGTGCGCATCGTCATCGAAGACGAGCGCCCCGCCGAGCCCCTGCACACCGAGCTCTACTATGACGGCGGCGTGCGGGAATTCGTGAAGTATCTCGACCGGTCCAAGACCTCGATCATGGCCGAGCCGATCTATATGACCGGCGAGCGCGGCGGGATCGGTGTCGAGGTCGCCATGTGGTGGAACGACAGCTACCACGAAAACGTCCTGCCCTTTACCAACAACATCCCGCAGCGCGATGGCGGCACGCATATGGCGGGCTTTCGCGGCGCGCTGACCCGGACGATCAACGCCTATGCGCAATCTTCCGGGATCGCGAAGAAGGAAAAGGTCGATTTCACCGGCGATGACGCGCGCGAGGGTCTGACTTGTGTCCTGTCGGTCAAGGTGCCGGATCCGAAGTTTTCTTCGCAGACCAAGGACAAGCTGGTCTCCTCCGAAGTGCGGCCCGCCGTCGAAAACCTGGTGAACGAGAAGCTGGGCGAATGGTTCGAAGAGAACCCCCAGCAGGCCCGCATCATCGTGGGCAAGATCATCGAGGCGGCTTTGGCGCGAGAGGCGGCGCGGAAAGCCCGCGACCTGACGCGGCGCAAGACGGCGATGGATGTGAACTTCCTGGCCGGCAAGCTGAAGGATTGCACGGAAAAGGACCCGTCGAAGTCGGAAATCTTCCTCGTCGAGGGCGACTCCGCCGGCGGCTCCGCCCAGACCGGACGCGACCGCAAGAACCAGGCCATCCTGCCGCTCAAGGGCAAGATCCTGAACGTCGAGCGCGCCCGTTTCGACAAGATGCTGGGCTCCCAGGAGATCGGCAACCTGGTCATGGCCCTGGGCACCGGCATTGGCCGCGACGAGTTCGACATCAAGAAGCTGCGCTACCACAAGGTCGTCATCATGACCGACGCCGATGTGGACGGCGCCCATATCCGCACGCTGCTTCTGACCTTCTTCTTCCGCCAGATGCCTGCGCTGATCGAGGGCGGCTATCTCTATATCGCCCAGCCGCCGCTGTATAAGGTCGCGCGGGGCAAGTCCGAGGTCTACCTGAAAGACCAGGCCAGCCTGGACGAATACCTGATCGAACAAGGGGTTGAGGGCGCAGTTCTGCGCCTCGCCTCGGGTGAGGAGCTTGCGGGCGCCGACCTCCTGCGCGTGATCGAGGGCGCCCGCGCCTTCCGCCGCGTGCTGGACGCTTTCCCGACGCATTACCCGCGTCCGATCCTGGAACAGGCGGCGCTTGCCGGCGCCTTCGAGCCCGGCAGCGCCGATGCCGATCTCGCCCGCGTCGCGGCCCAGGTGGCACAGCGTCTGGACCTCGTCGCGCCCGAGTTCGAAAAGGGCTGGCAAGGCCGGATCACGCAAGACCACGGCATCCGCCTCTCGCGCATCCTGCGCGGGGTGGAAGAACTGCGGACGCTCGACGGCGCTGTCCTCCGCTCGGGCGAGGCGCGGCGGTTGGCCAGCGTGTCCTCCCCCCATAAGGAGGTCTATTCCGGCGTCGCCCGCCTGGTGCGCAAGGAGCGCGAGAACCTGGTCCATGGGCCCCTGGACCTCTTGAAGGCCATCCTGACCGAGGGCGAAAAGGGCCTGACCCTGCAACGCTACAAGGGTCTGGGCGAGATGAACCCCGAGCAGCTTTGGGAAACCACGCTGGACCCCGATGCGCGGGTGCTCTTGCAGGTGAAGGTCGATGACGTGGCCGAGGCGGACGACATTTTCACCAAGCTGATGGGCGACGTGGTGGAACCCCGCCGCGAGTTCATCCAGGCCAATGCGCTGAGCGTCGAGAACCTCGACGCGTAAGGGCTCCGGCCTCGCTGCGTAGCCCGGGGTATACCCCGGGTTACAACGGCAGGAACCACAGCGCGAGGAATGGCCCTGTCCCCGCCCGCATCGCATGGGTGATGCCGGGCGGGTTGTAGATGAAACCCTCCAGCCCCGGGTCGGTCCAGTCCATGGCGCTGTTCCACCATTCTCCGGCGGTCAGGGGGATATAGACCTCGGCAGGCGCGTGGTCGTGGTCGGGATAGAGCGTCCCGGGGGCCATCACCGTCACGCCCACCCAAAGATCCTCGCGCCGTTCCAGGCCCTTGGGCCCCAGGATCACCGTATTGGCATGGGCATCGTAATAGGCCTGGTCCGGGGTGGCCGTGGCCCGCCGCCCCCAGGACAGGCGCGGCGCCAGGGCCGCGAAGGCCTGGGCCAGGGGGGTCTTGGCCTCGGGCATCTGGTCGCAGACCGGCAGCCAGGCGGGCGCATCGGCGAGGGCGCCCGGCACCTGCCAGCGCGCCGTGACCTCGGCGGCCAGGGTGGCGGCGGGTCCGGTGCAGCGCCGCAGCGCCTCCTCGGCCAAGGCCAGGAAAGACTGAAGATCAGGGTCGCGCATCGCAGCTCCAGTGCTGGTGACCCCGGATGGATTCGAACCATCGACCTGCCGCTTAGGAGGCGGCCGCTCTATCCCCTGAGCTACGGGGCCATAAGGCCAGCACTGGGCTTGTCGCCCAATTTGCCCGCTTTGGCAACGGGTCAGGAAGGTGGGAAGAAAAGGGGGAGTGAATTTTGGCCCACCACTCCCCCGTGCTTCCCCCGCGTCCAGGTTGAGAGCTTGCAGGACGCCGGAGATCTGTCCGGAAACTGGGTTCCGTTAGCGGTAACATAACCCGGAAACCTTCTTTGGACAAGCGGAAGATTTGGGGGTAATGAGGGCGAAAAGGGGGACCCATGGGCTCGGACGATCCACGCCGCACCTTGACCTTGCGCGATGTCTCGGAGGCCTCGGGGGTTTCCGAGATGACGGTCAGCCGCGTCCTGCGCCAGCGCGGCGATGTCTCCGACGCGACGCGGGAACGGGTGCTGAAGGCCGCACGGGAGCTGGGCTATGTGCCCAACAAGATCGCGGGGGCTCTGGCGAGCCAGCGGGTGAACCTGGTGGGGGTGGTGATTCCCTCGCTCTCCAACATGGTTTTCCCTGAAGTCATGACGGGGATTTCTGCGGTTCTGGAAAACACGGGCCTGCAACCCGTGGTTGGCGTTACGAATTACCTGCCCGAACGCGAAGAGAAGACCGTCTACGAGATGCTCTCCTGGCGGCCCTCGGGGCTGATCCTGGCGGGGCTGGAGCATTCGGCCGCCTCGCGCGCCATGCTGCGCCAGGCGGGGGTGCCGCTGGTCGAGATCATGGATATCGACGGCCAGCCGGTGGATTCGGCGGTGGGGATCTCGCATCGCCGGGCGGGGCGGCAGATGGCGGAGGCCATCGTCGCCTCGGGCTATCGCAACATCGCCTTCATGGGCACGCAGATGCCCAACGACTTCCGCGCGAAGAAGCGGCTGGAGGGGTTCGAAGAGGCCCTGCGGCGGGCGGGTCTCGCCCTGGTTGACCGGGAGTATTACGACGGCGGCTCGGCGCTTTTGAAGGGGCGCGAGATGACGGCGGCGGTGTTGCGGCGCTCTCCGCAGGTGGATTTCCTCTATTATTCCAACGACATGATCGGGGCGGGCGGGCTTTTGTATTGCCTCGACCAGGGGATCGACGTGCCGGGCCGCGTGGGGCTTGCGGGTTTCAACGGGGTGGAGCTTCTGGACGGGCTGCCGCGGCGCCTGGCCACGATGGACGCCTGCCGGTTGGAGATCGGGACCAAGGCCGCGCAGATCATCGCGGCGCGGAATGCCGATCCGGAGCTTGGGCCGGAAGTGATCGAGCTTTTCCCGACGCTGCAACCCGGGGATACGATCCGCCAGCGGTAGGCCGGTCAGCGCGGGCCGTGCTCCCGCCCACCCACCCCGCACGTCCCGCGCTGACCTTCACGCCAGAAGTTGCGCGCCGTTGTGGCCCTGGATGGTGACGTCGAGGATCGCGCCCTCGGCCTGGTCGGTGGCAAAGGCCACTTCGGTAAACTGCGGCGTGCGGCCCAGGCGGGGCGTTTCGACCAGAACCTGATGCCGCGCGCCCTGCTGCGCTTGCAGGTGACGCAGCAAAGCCGCATCCCCCGCCGCGCGCAGCCGCGCCGCACGTTCCTTGATCAGCGGGCCCTTGACCTGCGGCATCCGCGCCGCCGGGGTGCCCTTGCGGGGCGAATAGGGGAAGACATGCAGGAAGGTGAGGCGGCAGTCCTGAACCAGACGCAGGGTGTTTTCGAACATCTCCTCGGTCTCGGTCGGGAAGCCCGCGATCAGATCGGCGCCGAAGACCATATCGGGGCGGGCTTCGAGGGTCTCGGCGCAGAAGCGGATCGAATCCTCGCGCGAATGCCGCCGCTTCATCCGCTTCAAGGTCAGGTTGTCACCGGCCTGCAGGGAGAGATGCAGGTGGGGCATCAGGCGGGGCTCGGTGGCGATGGCCTCGATCAGCGCCGGATCGGCCTCGATCGAATCGATGGAGGAGATCCGCAGGCGTTCGATCGTCGTCAGGGCGAGGATCTTCTGCACCAGTTGGCCCAGGTGCGGCGCGCCGGGCAGGTCGGCGCCCCAGGAGGTCAGGTCGACCCCGGTCAGCACGACCTCACGAAAACCCTTGTCGATCAGGCGTTTGATCTGGTCGATGACCACGCCCGCAGGGACGGAGCGCGAGTTCCCCCGCCCGAAGGGGATGATGCAGAAGGTGCAGCGATGGTCGCAGCCGTTCTGGACCTGGACGTAAGCCCGCTGGCGGCCGAAGCCGTCAATCAGGTGGCCCGCGGTCTCTTTCACCGACATGATGTCGTTGACCTGGACCTTTTCCGTGACGCCGATCAGGTCGGGCGCCGCCAGGCCCTCCCAGGTCGAGGCCTGCATCTTCTCATGGTTGCCCACGACGCGGGTGACCTCGGGCATCTCGGCGAAGGTCTCGGGCTCGGTCTGGGCCGCGCAGCCCGTCACGATGACCGGAGCGCCGGGGTTCTCGCGCGCCAGCCGCCGGATCTCCTGCTTGGCCTTGCGGACGGCCTCCGCCGTCACGGCGCAGGTGTTGACGATGACCGCGCCTTGCAGGCCAGCGGCCTCGGCCAGCTCTTTCATTGCCTCGGATTCATAGGCGTTCAGACGGCAACCCAGGGTCGCGAAGATCGGCACGCTCATGGATGGGCCGCCAGGTAAGAGGCCGAGATCACCCCGTCGAAGACCCGCGCCACCGGCCCGGTCAGCCAGACGCCATCCTCGCGCCAATCGACTTCCAGCACGCCGCCGTCCAGCTCCAGCACCACCTGCCGCCCGGTCAACCCGCGCAGATGCGCCGCCACCGCCGTCGCGCAGGCGCCCGAGCCGCAGGCGAGCGTCACGCCCGCCCCGCGCTCCCAGACCCGCATGCGCAGGTGATCGGGACCCAGGACCGAGGCGAATTCGACATTGGTCCGCTGCGGGAAAAGCGGGTCATTCTCGATCCGGGGGCCGATGGCCACCAGGTCCACCGTCTCGGCATCGCGGACGAAATGGACGCAATGCGGGTTGCCCATGCCGATGGCCACCGGATCGCCCGCCAGGGGCAGGTGCATGACATCGACGCGGTGCGCCAGCGGCACCTGGTCCCAGGCGCGCTGCGGATGGCCCATGTTGACCGAGACCCTTCCATCGGCCAGCCGCCGGGCAAAGAGCCTGCCGCGCGCGGTCACCAGCTCCAGGGAATCGCGGTTCAGGTCGCGCATCACCAGGTCGCAGACGCAGCGCGTGGCATTGCCGCAGGCGCCTGCCATGGTCCCGTCGCTGTTCCAGAAATCCAAGGCGAAATCCGCGACATCCGAAGAGCGGATCTCGGCCAGCTGATCGAAGCCGACTCCCCGGTTGCGGTCGCCCAAGGCCCGCGCGAGGCCAGGCGTCATCGCCGCCTCGCGCCCGCGCGAATCGATCACCACGAAATCGTTGCCCGCCCCATGCATCTTGATGAAGGGCAGGCCCTTGGTCACATTCTCTTCCATCGGGCGGATATAACCGCTTGCGGGGGATTCTGCCAGAGCGCGCCTTTTTCGCGCGAAAGGGTCCTTGACCCTGCCGCGCAAGCGGCCTAAACGGCCCCCACACCGCATGGGGCCGTTAGCTCAGTTGGTAGAGCAGCTGACTCTTAATCAGCTTGTCGCAAGTTCGATCCTTGCACGGCTCACCATGCGGTGTGAAATCCTCCTTTCAGATCAAGCGGACACCCGGGGCACGAACAGTGACATCCTGTTCATGAATTCGCGAAAAGCGGGTTGACGTCGTCCGTCGCGTGGCTTAGTCACCGCGCCGTGAGGGCCGGTAGCTCAGCTGGTAGAGCAACTGACTTTTAATCAGTAGGTCTCGGGTTCGAACCCCGACCGGCTCACCACCTCATCCAGGGCCCGCGCCACAAGCGCGGGCCTTTGGTTTTCTGCCTAGCCCGCTCGGCGTTCGCCCTCGGCCGGGGGTTTGCGCCTTGGGCGCAGGCGGGGCAGGTGGGCGATCCTGGCCCCGCCCGTCGCCGCCCCGAAGCCTGCGCCAGCGGGGTCGGCCTTGGCCGGGGCGCGGCGCAGTCTGATCCCGGCCGCCAGGAGCAAGAGGCCCGACAGAAGCGCCAACCAGCCGGGGGCAGCGGCATAGCGCGGCTCCCATGTCGGGGCAAAGGTCGACTTGAACTGATAGAGCCCCCGCGCCCGCGCGCTGAAGGGCCGCAGGCGCCGCCCCAGGGGGCCGCGCAGGCCGAAGCCTTCGCAGGGCACGGCGGCCAGGCTGAAGCGTGTGACCCCCGCGGCCCGCGCCGCCTCGATCGCCGTCTGGACGATCAGGTAAAGCGTGCCATCGGGCGTGTCGCGGCCAAAGCGCACCAGGTCCAGCACCCATTCCCCCGCCGTGGCATGAAAGGTCGCAAAGGCCAGGATCTGCCCCGCCGCGTCCTCGGCCAGGAAGAGCTTTTGACCGGCGATGTAATCCACCCCCCAGCGCCCCGTCGTCAGCCCCCGCTCGCCGCCATGGCGCCCGGCCCAGTCGGAGGCAACCTCGGCCATCCGGGCCACGACCTCTTCGGACATGGGGGCCGCGCGCACCCGCACCCCCGCCTTGGTCGCATGGCGCAGCTTGCGGCGCAGGCCCGCATGTCTTGGCCCCTCGGTCGAGTGGCGGCGCGGGTCGATCACCGCCTCCAGCGCGATATGCAGGACGGCGAGGCCCGCCGCCCGCGCCGCAAGGGCCTGCCGCGCCGCGATCTTGTAGAAGAGCACGCCCCGCCCCTCATCCCGGCAGAGGTCGAAGATCGGCTCGAGACTGCGCGACAGGGCTCGACCCGGCAGGACCGAAGGCCCCCCCACCACGACCCTTTGCGTGCCAAGCACCGTCGTCGCCCAAAGCTGCCCCATCGTGTCGCGCAGAAGATCAAGGTCGCCCTGCCGCGCCAATTGCACCTCGGCCCGGTCGTAAAGCGCATAGGCCACGGTTGCCGGAGGAAGAAAGGTCACCGGCTCGATCTGCGGGGGCGGCAGGATCGCCCGCCCGATCAGCGCCCAGCCCGCGCCGATCAGGGCCGGCAGCACATAGGCCACACCGCGAAAGGCCAGGAGCCCCGCCACCAGCGCCTCGGGCGGGACCTGGGGCAGTTGCAGCAGCACCAGCGCCTCGAACGGCCCCGTCCCGGCCGGGCTGCCCGACAAGAGCCCCAGTGAGAGGGCCAGGGTGAAGGCCACCACGACCTCTGACCAGCCCATGCCAGGACCGGTGGGCAGAAGCACCCAAAAGGCGAAGGACAGGGCCAAAAGATCGACCGCGACCCAGAAGGCCAGGGCCAGGATCGCGGCGGCCTTGGGCAGGCGCCCGCCCGCCCGGAAGGCGCGGGCAACCACGGCCCCCAGCGCTGCGACCAGCGCAAGCCCCGCCAGCACCGATCCCCCCAGGGCCAGGAAGGCCAGCGCCACCAGCGCCGCGCCGCCGAAGAACCCGACCGTGATCGCGGCCGAGATCAGGAAGGACTGTTTCAGGCTCAGCTCCGGCAAGAGCCGCGCCCGCACCACCGCGCCGACGAAGGGCCCGAAGCCCAGGGCCTGCGACACCGCCGCCGTGGCCATGGCCGCCCCCGTCGCATGGCGCCGGTCGATCCGGTGGCCGAAGTGGCGCAGAATCACCCGCTCTTGCCGCGAGACGGCGACGAAGGCCAGGACGACCGTCGCCAGGCCGCCGATCCATTGCAGCGGATGAAGGCTCGCCAGCCGGGCGCCGATGGCGCCATGGTCAAGTTCGGCCAGCTTGTGGGACAGAAACCACAGGCAGGTCAGCGCCACGGCCAGAGTGAAGCCCAGGCGCAGGGTCCGGCGCAGGGGCAGGGCGGGATGAAAGCGGCGCAGGGGGGGACTCCTTCTCTCTCGCCCCATGGCATCAGAGTTTTGCTAAGATTTCGGAAACGTCTTGCGCATTGCCGCAGACGCGCCCTGCGGCACAGCACCTTTCCCAAGACGGTTTTTCCCGCCATATCTGCGTCAAAGGAGACACAGATGGTCGAACTTGGCATTGATACTTTCGGCGATATCTCGCGCGATGACACGGGCGCGCTGAAGCCCGCACACCAGGTGCTGCGCGACGTGGTCGAAGAGGCCGTGGTCGCCGACCAGGCCGGGGTCGATTTCATCGGCCTGGGCGAGCATCACCGGTCGGATTTCGCCATCTCCGCCCCCGAGATCGTGCTGGCTACCATCGCGGGCCGCACCTCGCGCATCCGCCTCGGCACCGCTGTCACCGTCCTGTCGACCGATGACCCGGTCCGCGCCTTTCAACGCTTTTCCACGCTCAACGCGGTCTCGAACGGCCGCGCCGAGGCCATCGTGGGCCGCGGCTCCTTCACCGAAAGCTATCCGCTTTTCGGCTTTGAACTCGAGGACTACGACCAGCTTTTCGAAGAGCGCCTCGACCTGTTCGCCAAGCTGACACGGCAGGAAGAGGTCACCTGGGCGGGTCAGACCCGCTCCCCCCTCACCCGCGCCCGCGTCCAGCCCCCCCTGGGCCCCGAGGGTCTGACCCTCTGGGTCGGCGTCGGAGGCTCTCCCGAATCGGTCGTGCGCGTCGTGCGCCATGACCTGCAACTGATGCTGGCCATCATCGGCGGCGACCCGCGCCGCTTTGCGCCCTATGTCGATCTTTACCAGCGCGCCTGCCAGCAGCTTGGCAAACCGCTGCGCCCGGTGGGCGTCCATTCCCCCGGCTTCGTCGCCGCCACCGACGAGCTCGCGCGCGAGATCGCCTGGCCGGCCTATCAAGAGATGTTCGGGCGCATCGGACGCGAGCGCGGCTGGCCCCCGACCACGAAAGAGCGCTTCATCGACGAGGTCGAACACGGCTCGCTCTACATCGGCAGCCCCGAGACCGTGGCCAAGAAGATCGCGGCAACCGTGCGCGACCTGGGGCTTCAGCGATTCGACATGAAGTATACGACCGGACCGATCCCGCATGGGCGCCTGGTCGAAGGGCTCGCGCTTTACGGGGAGAAGGTCATCCCCCGCGTGCGCGAGCTTCTGGGCTGATCACTCCGCCTCGGTTTCCGGATCGGCCTTGGGGGTCAGGGTCATTTCGACGCCCGATTTCTTCAGCGCCAGAAGGGCCTTGCGGAAGGTCTTGGAATGCGTGGCGAATTGCTCGGCCCGCGCTTCCTTCCAGGCGGCCACGCGCTCGGCGCTGGTCCCCTTGGGATTGTTGGTCTTCCAATCCTCGATCCAAAGCGCGCGCACCAGAAGCTTGGCGATCTGCGTTTCCGGGGCGGGTTTGATCTCTTTGGGGGCGGATTCTTGCATGGATGTCTCCTTGATCATGCGGTTTGACTGAACCCTTTGCTGCTCAAAGTCAACGCTTTGGACCTGTTTCGGCCCCTTCCTGCTCATTTCCAAGGCCTTTCCGGTTTTCTTCAGTTTGTTTTCCCGGCCGAAAGGTTCTGTTAAGCCCTTAACCATAGTGTCCGATCATCAAGGTCGAACGAAGCGGGAACTACAGGGGCTGGAATTGTCGAAAAACTTTCTGATGGTCGGTGCGGGGCTTTCGGGCGCGGTGATCGGGCGGCATCTGGCGATGCTCGGTCACAAGGTGACCGTGGTCGATGCGCGCGGCCATGTGGCGGGGAATTGCCATACCGAACGTGACCCTGCGACCGGGGTCATGGTCCATGTCTATGGGCCCCATATCTTCCACACCGACGATGCCGAGGTCTGGGACTACGTCAACCGCTTCCAGACCTTCATGCCCTACAAGAACCGCGTGAAGACGATCTCCCGGGGGGAGGTGTTTTCGCTTCCCGTCAACCTGCACACGATCAACCAGTTCTTCCGCGCGACCATGGGGCCTGCCGAGGCCAAGGCCTTCATCGAATCCAAGGCCGATACCTCGATCACCGACCCCCAGACCTTCGAAGAACAGGCGCTCCGCTTCGTCGGCCGTGACCTCTACGAGGCCTTCTTCAAGGGCTATACGCAAAAGCAATGGGGGGTCAGCCCGACCGAGCTTCCCGCCTCGATCCTGAAGCGGCTGCCGGTGCGCTTCAACTATGACGACAATTATTTCTTCCACAAATTCCAGGGGATGCCCCGCGACGGCTATACGGATATGGTGGAAAAGATCCTCGATCACGACGGGATCACCGTGCAGCTGAACACCCGTTTCGACCGCGCCCAGGCGGGGGAGTGGGACCATGTCTTCTACTCCGGCCCGCTGGATGGCTATTACGGCTATGACCGCGGCCGGCTGGGCTACCGGACGCTCGATTTCGAGCGTTTCACCCATCAGGGCGATTACCAGGGCACCGCCGTGATGAACTATGGCGAGGTCGCGGTCCCCTGGACCCGCATCACCGAACACAAGCATTTCTCCCCCTGGGAGACGCATGAGGGGTCCGTGCTTTACCGCGAATTCTCGCGGCTTTGCGGGCCCGAGGACATCCCCTATTACCCGATCCGCCTGACCGCCGAACAAAGCCTGCTCCGCGATTACGTCGCCCGGGCCGAGACCGAGACCGGCGTCACCTTCGTGGGGCGCCTCGGCACCTATCGTTACCTCGACATGGATGTCACCATCCGCGAGGCGCTGGATTGCGCCCGCCGCTTTGAAGCCACGCTCGCCACGGGCGAAAGGATGCCCGCCTTCACGGTGAAGGCATGAGCCGACTGGTTGCCATCGTCGTGACCTTCAACCGCCTGGCGCAGTTGCAGGTCACCGTCCCCCGGCTCTTGGCCGAGGCGCTGGATGCGGTGGTCGTGGTCGACAATGCCTCCACCGATGGCACCGGTTCCTGGCTGGCGGGCCTGTCCGATCCCAAGCTTCATGTCCTGAGCCTGGGGGCCAATACCGGCGGGGCAGGGGGCTTCGCCGCGGGGCTGGAGGCGGCGCAGAGCCGCTTCGACCCCGATTGGTATGTCCTGATGGACGACGACGCCCGACCCCATCCCGGCGCCTGCGCTTCCTTTCTCGCCCGCGAAGGCGGCCTCCGCGCCGAGGGCTATGAGGCCGTCGCCGCCGGGGTCTTCTACCCCGACGGGCGGATCTGCGACATGAACCGCCCCTCGCGCAACCCCTTCTGGCATATGGCGGATTTCCTGCGCACCCTGACCGGAGGGCGCGAGGGCTTCCATGTCACGGACGAGGCCTATGCCCCCGCCCTGGCCTCGATCCCCCAGCCGATCGACGCGACCTCCTTCGTGGGCTTCTTCCTCTCGCGCGCGGGGCTGGAACGGGGTGGCCTGCCCGATGCCCGGCTCTTCATCTATGGCGACGACGTCATCTATACCCTGACCCTGGTCAAGCGCGGCGGGAAGATCGCCTTCCTCTCCGCCATCGGATTCGAGCATGATTGTTCGACCTACGTCGCCCAGGGAGGCGACATCTACCGCCCGCTCTGGAAGGTCTATTACAACTACCGCAACTCGCTTTTGGCCTATCGCGTCGCCGCCGGGCCGGTGCTGTTCTGGCCCGTCCTCCTGCTCGCCGCCGCCAAATGGCGCCTGCGCGCCCGCCATGCCGGGGCCGACCGCGCGACCTATCTGAAGCTCTGGCGCCTCGCGCTCCGCGATGTGCTCATGGGCGATCTCTCCCGCCCCTCCGAGGCGATCTTCCGTCTTGCCCAACCCTGAGGTGTCCCCGTGTCCGCCCATCTGCACCAATATGACCTCCGCGCCCCGGTCCTGTCGAAACCCGCGACCCCCCGCCTCCTGGCCGAGGAGGTGGCGGGCTGGACCACCCTGCAAAACCTGGTCCTGAGCGATTACCCCGTCTCGACCGAGCCGGATTTGTTCTATCATTCCCGCCACTTGCGCCAGGTGGGCGCCTCTTCCTCGGGCCTGCGCATCACCGGCAGCGGCGCGGTGCAGATGGATGGCGCGCTGAACCTCCTGGCGCTTGGTGCGCTCCGCCGCGCCTGCCGCCTGGGCCGGCTTGCCCTCGCGCTGCATGGCACGGGCCGGTTCGAGGTCACCCTCCACCAAAGCTTCGCCAACCGCAGCGCCGAGCGCCTTTTGACCGAGGTCGTGACCCTGGAACCCGGCCGCGAAACCATCATCGAGATCGACCCCGACCAGCTGATCCTCCGCGACGGCCTCCTCTGGGTCGAGCTTTCGACCCAGGGCCTGACCGTCGAAGAGGCCGTGCTTTTCGGCGGCCGTTTCCTCACCGACCAGCGCGCCGCGCCCGGCTTCTCGCTGGCCGTCCTGCGCCTGACTGCCGGGCCCGACCGGCTGGCCGCGCCCTTGGCCGCCTGGACCGCCACCCGCCTGCACAAAACCACGATCCTCACCGCCGAGATCGACCCCAACCGGGCCGAGGCGCATGACGCCGCCCTGACCGACCTTCTGGCGCGCGCGAAGGGCCATTCCCACGCCCTGATCCTGGAGCACGACAGCCTGGTCTCGCCCGAATTCCTCGACCGCGCCGCCGCCGCACTGGCCCTGCAAAGCGCGCCGGCCCTGATCTCCGCCGCCCGGCTCGACCCCTCAGACGCCGCCACGCTCTCCGACATGGGCCTGACCGAGGGCCTGCGCGGTCTGACCCCCATCGCCGCCCTGACCGATCTGCACAGGCTCGCGGGCGCGCTTTCGGCGACCGAGGCCGCCCTGCAAGCCGCGCAGGAGGGCCGCCTCATCCCCCATGCCGCAGCGCTGGGCCTGCCGCTTGCCGCGCTCGACGGCATCGACTGCCCCGTCACCATCGCCCGCGCCGGGGCCGAGCCCGTGCTGCGCATCGCCGCTGGCCTTCTTCAGGCCCAACCGCTGCCCGGGTTAATCCTGCGTAAAGAACATTCTGGCAACCCCTCCAAGGGCTTGACCGCGCTGCAAAACACCATCCTGCCCGAACGCGGGCTCTGCACCGAAGAGCGGCTCTATTTCAACGCCCAAGGCGCCGTGACCCATGACGATGTCGCCGACAGCGTCATCCTGGCCGAGGGCGCCAAGGTCTTCTTCGACACTTTCTTCAACGGCCTCTCCATCGGCAAATGGCACGCCGCCTGCGCTTTGGAGGGTCTCTGGCTCGGCCTGCGCGGGCGCGGAAAGGTCGAGGTCAAGGTCTATCACGCCATCCCCGACCGCTCGTGGGAGTGCCTGGCCACCCGCATCGCCACCCTCTCGCCCACCGCCGACCTGCTGATCGACCTCTCGCATTACCCCGAGGTCGCCACCGACGGCGTCATCTATTACGAGGTCCAGGCCCTCACCGCCGCCGCCCTCACCGCCGGCCGCTTCCTGACCGCAGCCAGGCCCGACCTCGACCGCCGGTTGATGCTCTCGATCACCACCTTCAAGCGCGAGGCCCAGGTCGAGAACACCGCCCGCCGCCTCGCCCGCTATCTCGACACCTGCGACTTCGCCACGCAAATCCACGCGCTGATCGTCGACAATGGCCACTCTGCCAATATCCAATCCCATCCCCGCATCCGCATGATCCGCAACGAGAATCTCGGCGGCGCCGGTGGCTTCACCCGGGGCCTGATCGAGGGCGAGGCCCAAGGCTTCTCCCATGTCCTCTTCATGGACGACGACGCCTCCATCCCGATGGAGGCCCTGCACCGCACCTATGCCTTCCTCGCCCTCGCGAAAGACCCCCGCGCCGCCGTGGCGGGGTCGATGATCACCACGACCGCCCGCTGGCGCATGGCCGAAAACGCCGCCGTCTTCGACCGGGGCTGCCGCCCGCTCCATGCCGGAACCGACCTCCGCGAACGCGCCCCCGTCTTCGCGATGGAGTGGGAAAGCGCCCGCAAGACCCCCGACAAGACCTATGCCGGCTGGTGGTATTTCGCCTTCCCCGTCTCACAGGTCCAGCACTACCCCTTCCCCTTCTTCGTGCGCGGCGACGACGTGAATTTCTCGCTGTCGAACGATTTCAAGATCACGACCCTGAACGGCGTCGTCACCTTCGGCGAGGATTTCACCGAGAAAGAGACCCCCCTGAACTGGTATCTCGACCTGCGCAGCCACATGGTCCACCACCTGAGCCTCGACCGGATGGAGGTCGGGCGCCTGGGCCTGTTGAAAATGGCGCTCTCCTTCTTCAAGCGCAACATCGCGAAATTCCAGTATGAATCGCTCGATGCCGTCTACCTCGCCTGGGAGGATGTGCTGAAGGGCCCCGATTTCTTCGCCAACAATGCCGATGCCAGCGGCGCCCGCGCCGCGATCAAGGCGCTGGTGAAGAACGAATCCTTCAAACCCGCAGGCCAGATCGACACCACCCCGCGCAAGGGCCTCCTCGACCGCCTGCCCGGGCTGCGCCGCAAGATCGGCGTCCTGACCCTGAACGGCCATTTCCTGCCCTTCACGAGCCGCCTCGGCGCCCATCGCATCGTCCCCGCGGCCTCCCGCGGCCACCTGGAGGCCGTCTGGGGTGCCAGCCAGATCACCTTCCTGAACATCGCCGGCGACAAGGGCTATACGACGCGGAAATCGACCGCCAAGGGCCTCCGCGCGCTCCTGCGCTTCCTCACCCTCTCCGCCCGCACGGCCTGGGCCTATGACGACCTCCGCCGCGCCTATCGCCAGGGCCACGACCGCATCTGCCGCCGCGCCTGGTGGAGGCCGAAACTCGGCCTCGACCCCGACCGCCAGCCCTGAACGGAAAATGCCGCCCGAAAGGGCGGCACCCGAGCCGGTTGGGGCGTCAGCCCCAGAGGCGAGACAAAAACAACGCGCCGCAGGCGCTCCGCTAGGTCACGCCTGCCGCACTCGGCGCCCTATGCCTTGCCCGCCCCGGGGTCCCGCAGACCAAGCGCAAGCCCCTAGGCCAGAAAGCCCCGGAACTCCGCCACCACCGCCTCATAGACCGCGCGCTTGAAGGGCACGATGGCGCCCAGCATCTCGTCGGCCTTCATCCATTGCCAGCGGGCAAACTCCTGGTGCGGCTGGACGATCTGGACCTGGTCATCGCGCCCCAGGTAGCGCATGGCGAACCATTTCTGCTTCTGCCCGCGATACTTGCCGCCCCAGACCTTGCCCAAAAGCTCCGGCGGCAGGTCATAGGTCAGCCAGTCCGGGGTCTTGCCCAGGACCTCGACCAACCCAGGCCCAACCCCCGTCTCCTCCCCCAGCTCCCGCAAGGCGGCGTCCCGAGGCTTTTCCCCCTCGTCGATCCCGCCCTGCGGCATCTGCCAGGCCGCAGCCGCCCCCGAAGCGGCCCCATCCAGCCTTTGCCCCACGAAGACCAGGCCCGCAGGGTTGATCAGCATGACGCCCACGCAGGGACGATAGGGCAAATCGCTCACTTCGACACCGCTTCCAATCCGCGCAGGATATCGACCGCATAGGCCAGCTGGTAATCCTCACCCCGCAGCTTGGCCGTATCCTCGACCCGCGCGCGATCTTCCTCCAGCTGCTTCTTCTCTTCCTCGGTCATCGAGTCATTCGACAGGATCCCGTTCAGATCGGCCTCCGAGATCTGCTTCGGCGCCTCTTCCTCCTCGGGCTTCACGGCATTCGGATCGACCGCCGGCTGGTTCACCACCACATCCGGCATCACGCCAAGCGCCTGGATCGACCGACCCGAGGGCGTGTAATACCGCGCCGTCGTCAGCCGCATCGCGCCCTCGCCCTTGATCTGGATGATCGTCTGGACCGAGCCCTTGCCGAAGCTCTTCGTCCCCACGACGATCGCCCGGTGATGGTCCTGAAGCGCGCCCGACACGATCTCCGAGGCGCTTGCCGAGCCGCCGTTGATCAGCACGACCATGGGTTTCCCCGCGATCAGGTCGCCGGTCTCGGCATTGAAGCGCTCGTTGTCCTGCGGGTTGCGGCCGCGCGTCGAGACGATCTCGCCCTCGTTCAGGAAAGCATCCGAGACCTGGACCGCCTGCATCAGCAAGCCCCCGGGATTGTTGCGCAAATCCAGAACCACGCCGTTGATCTTGTCCAGGCCGCCCGCCTCTTCGGCGGCCTTCTTCAGCTCGGCCTCAAGGCCCGAATAGGTCTGTTCGGTAAACGACGAAATCCGCAACACCACCGTGTTGCCGACCAAGCGCCCCTTGGTCGCCTGCACCTTGATCGTATCCCGGATGATCGAGACATCGAAGGGCTCCTGCACGCCTTCACGCACCACGGTGATGACCACTTCCGAGCCCAGCGGCCCGCGCATCATGTCCACCGACTGGTCCATGCTCAGGCCCGAGAGGCTTTTCCCGTCCACCGCCGTGATGATGTCTCCGGTCTGGATCCCCGCCTTGTCGGCCGGGGTCCCATCGATGGGCGAGACCACCTTGACCCAGCCATCAGCCTGGGTGACCTCGATCCCGAGGCCGCCGAACTCGCCCTTGGTCTGCTCGCGCATGTCGCCATAGTCGGCCGCGTTCATATAGCTGGAATGCGGGTCCAGCGACGAGAGCATCCCGTTGATCGCCGCCTCGATCAGCTTCTGGCTGTCGGGCTTCTCGACATATTGCCCGCGGATGCGTTCAAACGCGTCGCCGAACATGTCCAGCTGCTGATAGACCTCCAGGTTCGGACCGCCCTCCTGCGCCAACAAAGGCCCGACGAGCTGCGTCGAGATCAGAACCCCTGCCACTGTCCCGCCCAGAGCGGCCATAAGAACCTTGTTCATGCCTTTTTACTCTCCCTCCGGGACGAACCATGCCATCGGGTCGATGGGCTCGCCGTCCTTGCGCAATTCCACATAAAGCGTTTCGCTGTCACTTGCACCAGCCCCCGTGCTTGACAGGATATCGGCGGCAGCGCCCTCCGTCCCCCCCATCAGCCCGAGGGCCGCGCCTTTCGACACGACCTCGCCCACTTCTCCATAGACCTGTTCCAGGCCGCCGAGGATCAACAGATAGCCCTCTCCGGGCTCCAGGATCATCACATTTCCGTAGTCGAGCAAGGGACCGCGATAGCGCACCGTCGCGGCCCAGGGCGCCGTGACCAGGCCCAGGGGCCGCGTGGCCAGCGTCACGCCCGGCCGGGTGACCCCCCGCGCATCGGTTTCGCCCGCCCGCAGGATCACCGGACCCAGCACCGGCCAGGCCAGCCGCCCCTGCATGGCGCCAAAGCCTTCGGCCAGGCCCGTATCGGGCGCCAGCCCCGCCGCAAAGTCGCCCAGCGTCTTGGCCGCCTCGGTCAGGGCCGCAAGCTTTTCGGGGTCGTCGGTGATCCGGCGCGGCAGGTCGGTGCGGTCCGACATGGCCTGGGACAGCGCGGTCCGCGCCTCTTGCACCACGCCAAGCCCTTGCGACAGAACGCTTTCCGCCTGGGCCTGAAGCGCACGCAGGTCGCGCAGCTCCGTCAGGTCGGCGCGCAGGCCCTCGGCCTGGCCCTGAAGCGCGGGGGCCACATCCGACAGGATCATCCCCGAACGCACCGTCCCCAGGGGGCCGGTCGGGTGCAGCAGCAACAGGGGCCCCGGATCGGCCTCCAGGTTGGCCAGCACCCCCAAAAGCTGCGCGACCTCTTGCCGCTTGGCCTGGAACTGCGTGGTCAGCTCGGAGTCCCGCAGATCGGCCTGACGCAGCGCCTCGCGCATCGCGGCAAGGCCATCCTCATAGGCGCGGATCGTGCGGGTCAGCGCCGCGATCCGGTCCTTGGCGCCCTTGGCCGTCTCGAGCCCGGCGACCGAATCCTGCAAGGCCTCCGCCGCCTCCAGCGCCTGTTTCGCCACCGGAGAGGTCTGGGCCGCCAGGGGCAGCGTCGTCAGGAAGAGGACAGCCAGCCATTTCATGCCAAAAGAAGGCTCCGCCCGGTCATCTCGGCAGGTTGCGGCAGCCCCATCAGCGCCAGAAGCGTCGGCGCGAGGTCAGCGAGCCGCCCGCCCGGACGCAGCACGGCGCCCGAGGGCCCGCCGACCAGCACCACCGGCACCGGGTTGACGGTATGCGCCGTATGGGGCTGAAGGGTCACGGGATCGGTCATCAGGTCGCAATTGCCATGGTCGGCCGTGACGATCATCGCCCCGCCCACCTTCTCCAGCGCGGCAAGCGCCCGCCCCAGCCCCTGGTCCACCGCCTCGCAGGCCTTGATGGCGGCGGGCAGGCTGCCGGTATGGCCCACCATGTCCGGATTGGCGTAATTCACCACGATCAGGTCATAGCCCTTCTCGATCCCCGCCACCAACTGGTCAGAGACCTCCCCCGCGCTCATCTCGGGCTGAAGGTCATAGGTCGCGACTTTCGGAGACTTCGCCATATAGCGATCCTCGCCCGCAAAAGGCACTTCCCGTCCGCCGTTCAGGAAGAAGGTCACATGGGGATACTTCTCGGTCTCCGCCAGCCGCAGCTGGGTCTTGCCCTGCGCCGAGACCCATTCGCCGATCGTGTTGCGGATATCCCGCTTCGGGTAAGCCGTGGCCAGATAGGCGCTATGGGCCGTGGAATACTCCACCATCCCCAGAAGCGCCGACCACTGGGGCCGCCCGGCCACGTCGAAATCGGCAAAGCCCGGAGCCCCCACGCCCGCCATGATCTCCCGCGCCCGGTCAGAGCGGAAGTTCAGGCAGAAGAACCCATCCCCATCCCGCGCGCCCTTGTATCCGCCAATGACGGAGGGCGCGATGAACTCATCCGTCTCCCCCTTGGCATAGGACGCCGCCACCGCCTCGGATGCCGTCCCGAAGGCCGCCCCTTCGCCCCGCACCATGGCGGCATAGGCGCGCTCCACCCGGTCCCAGCGGTTGTCGCGGTCCATGGCCCAATAGCGCCCGATGACCGTGGCCACCCGCGCCCCGACCGGAAGCGAGACCCCCAGCTGCTCCACGAACTCCACCGCCGAAGAGGGCGCCACGTCGCGCCCATCGGTCACCGCATGCAAAGCCACCGGCACGCCCAAGGCGGTCAGCGCCCGGCAGGCCGCCAGCACATGGTTGATATGCCCATGCACCCCGCCATCCGAGACCACCCCCATCAGATGCGCCACCCCGCCCGCAGCCTTGACCTTGGCCGCAAAGCCCACGACCTCCTCGTTCAGCGCAAAGGAGCCATCCTCGATGGCCAAGTCGATGGCCCCAAGGTCCATGGCGACCACCCGTCCCGCGCCGATATTGGTATGGCCCACCTCGGAATTCCCCATCTGCCCGGTGGGCAGCCCGACATCCGGCCCGAAGGTCGTCAAGGTCGCATGCGGGCATTCCGCCCAAATACGGTTGAAATGCGGCACATCCGCCTGCGCCGGAGCCGAATACTCCGGCAAAGCCCCAATCCCCCAACCATCCAGAATGCAAAGAACGACAGGTTTCGGCGCGGTCATGGTGAAACTCCTTCAGCTTGCCCCGGTTCTACAAGCGCAGCCCCGCCCCGTCCACTGACCTCGCGCCGCCATGCGAAGACCTTGGCCATCCGGGCCTCTTTCCCATTCATCTTTTCACAAATATCCCACGGGGGTCCGGGGGTGTGAAACCCCCGGCTTCTGAAACGGGTCCGGGGGTGTGAAACCCCCGGCGCCTGCCCCCAAGGCTCACGCCCGGTGATAGGGCGTCCCCGCCAATATCCCCGCCGCGCGGTAGAGCTGCTCCGCCAGCATGACCCGCACCAGCATATGCGGCCAGACCATGGCGCCGAAACTGACCGAGACCTCGGCCCGCGCCCTCACCCCCGGGTCAATCCCATCCGCCCCGCCGATCACGAAAGCCATATCCCGCCCCGCATCGCGAAACCGTGCCAGCACATCTGCAAACTCGGGTGAGCTCATGACCCGCCCCCGCTCGTCCAAGGTCACCAGGGCCGCCCCCGCAGGCAGGGCCCGGGAGATCAGCTCCCCCTCCGCCGCCATGCCAAGGTTCTTCTTGTCCTCGACCTCCAAAACGGACACCGGGCCAAGCCCCAAGGCCCGCCCGGTCCGTTCAAACCGCAAGAGATAGTCCTCGACCATCGCCTTCTCAGGCCCCGACCGCAGCCGGCCCACGGCGATCAGCGTGATCTTCACGCCTCAGGCACCGCGATGGGCCGATCCCGGCAGCCACATCTTCTCCAGCTGGTAGAAGTCGCGGACCTCGGGACGGAAGACATGGACGATCACGTCGCCCGTGTCGATCAGCACCCAATCGCCGGTCTCCTTGCCTTCCATCTTGCAGGTGTAGCGGAACTTTTCCTTGATCTTGTCGGCCAGGTGCTCCGAAATCGAAGCCACCTGCCGCGAGGACCGGCCCGAGCAGATCACCATGTAATCCGCCACGTCCGAGCGCCCGCGCAGGTCGATCTGCACCAGCTCTTCGGCCTTGTCGTCGTCCAGGCTCTCCAGCACGGCGGCCAGAACGTCATCGGCGGAGTAATCCGGCTCGGCCATGCGGGGCGTGCGGGCGCCGGTCGGCAGACCGGTCTTTTGATCGAAGCTCGTCAGGGCAGGGCCCTCCTCAGGTGATCTTCGGCCAGTCAAGCCGAAAGGAATGCGAATCTCAAGGGGGCGCGGATAGACTGAATGAGGCCCCCCCGCAAGCTCCGGCCCCAAGGAATCCTTGAACCGCGCGCGATTTGGCTATATCTGCCCGCCCATGATGCGGTTTTTCGACATGGATGACCACGCGCGCCTGCCCTGGCGCTTTACCCGTGACACGCGGTCGGTTCTTGCACGCGCCTGACCGGGCGGTGCGCTGAAGCGCACCCTGCGCCTGAATTCCCAAAGCCAATCCCAAAACAGGAGAGAGCCATGGCTCCCCGCACGCTTTATGACAAGATCTGGGACGACCACGTCGCCCATGAGGCCGAAGACGGCACCTGCCTGCTCTATATCGACCGCCACCTCGTCCACGAAGTGACCTCCCCCCAGGCCTTCGAAGGGCTGCGCATGACGGGCCGCACGGTCCGCGCGCCGGAAAAGACCATCGCGGTGCCCGACCACAACGTCCCCACGACCGTGGACCGCGCCAATGCCGCGACCATGACCGAGGAATCCCGCATCCAGGTCGAGGCACTCGACAAGAATGCCAAGGATTTCGGCATCAATTACTACCCGGTCTCGGATGTCCGTCAGGGCATCGTCCATATCGTCGGGCCGGAGCAGGGCTGGACCCTGCCGGGCATGACCGTGGTTTGCGGTGACAGCCATACCGCCACCCATGGCGCTTTCGGTGCGCTCGCCCATGGCATCGGCACCTCGGAAGTGGAACACGTTCTGGCGACGCAAACGCTGATCCAGAAGAAGTCCAAGAACATGAAGGTGGAAATCACCGGGTCCTTGCGCCCCGGCGTCACTGCCAAGGACATCACGCTTTCGGTCATCGGCGCCACCGGCACGGCGGGCGGCACCGGCTATGTCATCGAATATTGCGGCCAGGCGATCCGGGAACTGTCCATGGAAGGCCGCATGACGGTCTGCAACATGGCCATCGAGGGCGGCGCCCGTGCGGGCCTCATCGCCCCCGATGAGAAGACCTTCGCCTATTGCATGGGCCGCCCCCATGCGCCGAAAGGCGCCAAGTGGGAGGCCGCTTTGGCCTATTGGAAGACGCTCTTCACCGACGAAGGCGCGCATTTCGACAAGGTCATCACGATCAAGGGCGAGGACATCGCCCCCGTCGTCACCTGGGGCACCTCGCCCGAGGACGTGCTGCCGATCACCGGCGTGGTCCCCTCGCCTTCGGATTTCACCGGCGGCAAGGTCGAGGCCGCGCAGCGCGCCCTTGACTACATGGGCCTGACGGCGGGCCAAAAGCTCACCGACATTGCCATCGACACGGTCTTCATCGGCTCTTGCACCAATGGCCGGATCGAAGACCTGCGGGCGGCTGCCGCCATCCTGAAGGGCAAGAAGATCAAGGTCAAACGCGCCATGGTCGTCCCGGGTTCGGGCCTCGTCCGCGCCCAGGCCGAGGAAGAGGGCCTGGCCCAGATCTTCATCGACGCCGGTTTCGAATGGCGCATGGCGGGCTGCTCGATGTGCCTCGCGATGAACCCCGACCAGTTGCAACCGGGCGAGCGCTGTGCCGCGACCTCGAACCGCAACTTCGAGGGCCGTCAAGGCCGCGGCGGTCGCACGCACCTGGTCTCTCCGGGCATGGCGGCTGCGGCCGCGATCACCGGTCACCTGACCGATGTGCGCGAGCTGATGTAAGGGCGGCGCAGCAAGGCGAAGGCGTTCAGGGCGATCAAGGTCAGCCCTGACACTTCGAAGAAGAAGTTCAACCGCAGGCCCTGAAACCTTGTGCTGATCAAATGGTCCACGTCATGAAAGCCCACTGCCCTGACTGCGACGAACCCCGCCACGACGGCCAGGCCCAATATGGCCAGGCCGTTGCGGCGCAGGTCTCGGCGCATCAGGACCAGGCCAAGGACAAGGCCCAGGACGGTCAGCACCAACAGGCCCAGGATGAACTCGCGCTGCACGGTCTGGCGCTCTTGATACCAGCCCTGCAACTGCGCCATGCAGCGGCCGACGGCCGTGACGGCGCTTTGCAGGTCAAGCTGCTTGTTGATGGCCAGAAAGGTCATCAGCACCAGCATCAGGGCCCAGAACTTGCGCTCGCGCCCCGGGGCCATGCGTCGCACCAGGGCCAGAGCCAGGAACGCGCAGGCCAGGTAGGCCGCCACGGTCAGCCATCCCGTCGCATTGGGATCGCCGATCACCGGCTGCCACCGCGCCCCCGCGCAGCGCATCACTTCGCCCCAGACCAGATCGTCAAACATGTCATCCCGTGGTCGTCTTCGACCGCGCCCTGAAATCCCGGCGCTCAGGCTAACGCCCCCGCGCCGCTACGGAAAGCCAAAATCCATGGACAAATTCACCAAGCTGACCGGCATCGCGGCCCCCATGCCGCTCGTCAATATCGACACCGACATGATCATCCCCAAGCAGTTCCTCAAGACCATCAAGCGGTCGGGCCTGGGCGTGAACCTGTTCGACGAGATGCGCTACAATCTCGACGGGTCCGAGATCCCCGATTTCGTGCTGAACCAGCCCGCCTATCGCCAGGCGGAAATCATCATCGCGGGCGACAACTTCGGCTGCGGAAGCAGCCGCGAGCACGCGCCCTGGGCGCTTCTGGATTTCGGCATCCGCTGCGTGATCAGCACGTCTTTTGCCGACATCTTCTACAACAACTGCTTCAAGAACGGCATCCTGCCCATCGTCCTGCCCCAGGACGCGGTCGATGTGCTGATGGAAGACGCCAAGAAGGGCGCCAACGCCCGCCAGACCGTCGACCTCGAGGCGCAGACCGTGACGACCTCGGACGGCAAGGTCTTCTCGTTCAACGTCGACAGCCACCGCAAGCACTGCCTCTTGAACGGGCTGGACGATATCGGCCTGACGCTGGAGAAGGCGGCTTCCATCGACGCCTACGAGGCCAAGGCCGCGCAGACCTTCCCCTGGGCCTGAGCGCAACCCGTAGCCCGGGGTATACCCCGGGTTACCCGATCCAAGGACAAAGCCTCGGTCCGCGCAGACCTTCCCCTGGGCGCAAGAGCAACCCGTAGCCCGGGGTATACCCCGGGTTGCCCCCCCGTCAGATCCGCAGCCCGCGCGTGATCTCGGCCAGGGCCTCTTTCTGCCGAGCCGTCAGGCCGCCGCTCCCCGCCAGGACCCCGTCCTGCACCAGGTCCATCAGCCCGCCCAGGTCCTGCGCACCCCGCAGCTTGTAAAGCCGCCGCACGCCGCGCGCGATGGCAGGCTCCGCCCCGCCGCATTGGCCCACCAGCCAGCGCGCCAGCACCAGCATCTCGTCGCTTTCGTCCAGCGTGATCCGGTTGTTCTGCGCCAGGCTCGCGCTGATCTTGGCCACCTGCTCGCGCAGAGGAGCCCCGTCCAGCTCGACGAAGCCCGCCGCGATCATCGCCATCAAGACGCGCGGATCCTCGACCGTCTCGACCGGATGGACATTGGCCCGCCCCTTGAAGCCAAAGCGCCGGGCCGCCAGCCGCACCTCTTCCGCCGCATCCAGAAGCGCCACCGCCCCCTGGCGCCCCCGGTTGAACCAGAACCACCCGGCCACCCCGGCCCCCAAAAGCATCAGCAAAAACGGCATCTTCGCAAAACTCCACATCTGGTAGCGCACCAAGGCTAACCCCATAGGCCGCCGCGCCAAAGCCCAAAATTTGATTCAATCCTGCAACACCTTGACCCCGAAACCGCCCTTTCGGCGCGTCACGGTAAACAGACTGTTGCTAGCTCTGGCGAAAGAAGGCAGAAATTGGGCAAGATTGAGGCAATCTCCCAGCAAATCTGGGGCAATACTGGAACAAGGGACCGGCAAAGCACCGGTTCCGTCTGGGCAAAAGGGGCAGGCGCTGTGGTTTCGCGTCTAACAGGGGCCGCCGTGCGGTCACTTCTGGTGATGCTTGCCATCGCCACGCCGACCGTCCTTCTGGGCGATGTCAGCGCCGACAGCCAGCAGGTTGCGGCCCTCGTCGCCCTTTGCGCCGGCGTCCTGACCTTTGTCGAATACAACTCCGCCTTCCCCTCGCTGGTCGAGTTCCGCGACGCCGCCCCCTTCAACCGGCTGCGCTTTGGCATGTTCTTCCTGACGCTCTTCTGCCTTTCGGCCATCGAGCGCGGCCGCACCGACCCCTCGACCCTGACCGAGCTGATCCATGCCATCGGCGCGCTGATCGGCATGTCGATGGACTTCCCCTTCTCGCCCGTCCGCCTGGCCACGCTGATGATGGCCCCCGACCTCACCTCGGCCCAGGCCGGAGCCGTCCGGACCGCCGCCGGGATGGCCTATCTCATCTCATTGTTTTCGCTGGCGATCTTCCTCATCATCGTGAAGCTGGGCGGCTGGCCCCGCAAGGGCGCGCCCTTCAACGTCTGGGTCAACCTGCCGACCTTCGACCCGACCTCGGGCGGAGACGTCGTGGCCCGCCTGACCCGCGACGCCCGCGTCAACATTGCCTTCGGTTTCCTGTTGCCCTTCCTGACCCCCGCCGTGGTCTTCATCGCTCAGGCCGGGTTTCAGCCGCTGGAGGCCACGCGACCCCAAACCCTGATCTGGACCATGACCCTATGGGCTTTCCTGCCTGCCAGCCTCTTCATGCGCGGCATCGCCATGGGCCGCGTCGCCGACATGATCCGCGAACGCCGCGAGACCGGGCAAAATCTGCCGGTCTTGGTCTCCTCGCCGGCTTGATTCTGGCCCTCCCGGCCCAGGCCGATATCAAGCTCGCGACCTGGGACAGCGGCATGTCGCAGCGCGGCCCGGGGCTCCTTCTCCACCGCCTGACCCGCCAGGACGGCCCCGAGATCGAGGCCAGCCTCCAGGTCATCGAGGCGCTCGATGCCGATATCCTCCTCCTGACCGATATCGACTGGGACCTCAGGTCGCAGACGCTGAATGCCCTGAACGCCCGCCTCAAGACCCCCTATCCCCATGTCCTGGCGCTGAAGCCCAACACCGGCATCCCCTCAGGCCTCGATCTGAACCATGACGGAGCCCTCGCGGGCCCCCGCGACGCCTTGGCCTATGGGCTTTTCCCCGGCCAATCCGGCATGGCTTTGCTCTCGCGCCTGCCCATCGGTCAGCCGGAAAGCTTCACCGACCTCCTCTGGCGCGACCTGCCCGGCGCCAACCTGCCCCCCGACCTGACCGAGGAGGAGGCCGCCCTCCTCCCCCTCTCGACCTCGGGCCATTACGTCATCCCGATCGACCTCGGCGACAAGACCCTGACCCTTCTGGCCTATGCCGCCACCCCTCCGGTCTTCGACGGGCCCGAGGATCGCAACGGCCGCCGCAATGCCGACGAGACCGCGCTTTGGTCGCGGCTCCTGGACGGCTCCCTCGGCACCCCGCCCCAGGCGCCCTTCGTCGTCATCGGCAAGCCCAATCTCGACCCCTATGACGGCGACGGCATCCCCGCGCCGATCCTCGCCCTGATGGCCCAACTCCAAGACCCCGAGCCGCGCGGCCTCGCCCCGCCCGATGGCGGCAACGGCGACCCCGCGCTCGACACCTCCCGCCTGAAATCCGGCGAGGGGCTGCGGGTCGACATGATTCTGCCCTCGCGCGACATCGAGGTCACCGGCGCGGGCGTCATGTGGCCCGCGCCGAATGACCCGCTGACCCCGCTGCTCGAGGCCGCCTCGCCTCACCGCCCGGTCTGGGTGACCATCGCGGAGTGACCCGGCAGATGTTCCCGCAGCACCACGTCCAAAGGCGTGGCGCGGAAGTCGGGGAACAGCGCCTGCACCGGCGCGGGGTCCAGGCTGTGGGAGTGGTCATAGAGATAGCGCATCTCGCGCAGCTCCCGCGCCAGCTCCCAAAAGGGCGAGGCCAGGGTCATCAGCCACCAGGGAAAGCCCCCCAGCCTCTGCTGCTGCCCGGTCAGGGCCTCGATCCGCTGGGCGATATCCTCGGCCGAGAGCGTGAAGCCCGCAAAGGGCAGGTCCGTAAAGGCGGGGAGGCTCTCCCGCGCCTCCGCCAGCCGGACGGCCAGCCGCCCAAGGTCGGGCAGATAGCCATAGGCCCGCTTCCCCCGCCCCAGAACCGCCACCGTGCCCGGCGTCTTCAGCATCACCATGCGCCAGATCGTCCCCGGCCCGTCGCCCACGAAATCCCCCGCCCGCAGGATCGCCACCTTGACCCCCTGCTCGGAAAGCGCCCGGTAATCCCGCTCCATCTGCACCCTTATCGCCCCCTTGCGGGAACAGGGCACCTGAGCCGTCCCCGGCCCCCAGACCCCCGGCTGCACGCCATAGGTATAGACATTGCCCGGCACGATCAGCATGGCGCCAGAGGCCCGCGCCGCCGCCGAGACCTCCGCCGTGATCGCCGGGATCAGATGCGCCCAATCGTGATACTTGGGCGGGTTCAGCCCGTTGACGATCACGTCCTGACCCCTGGCCGCCGCCACCATGTCGCCGCCGCGCCGGAACCGCGTCACCTCATGCCCCGAGGCCGCAAAGGCCTCCGCTGCCGCCTTGCCGAAATTGCCGCCCGCGCCCAGAACCAGAACCTTCATCGCAACCTCCATTTGGTTGCCCCCTTGTTGCCCATAAATCTGCGCATGGGTATTGCCGAAATCCCTTGGAGGGATATACACAAACGCATGACTCCGGATTGGACCCTCCTCCGCTCCTTCCTGACCGTGGCCGAGGCGGGCTCGCTCTCCGCCGCCGCCCGGGTGCTGCACCTGACCCAGCCCACCCTCGGCCGCCACATCGCCGAGCTTGAAGCCCAGCTCGGCACCCAGCTCTTCACCCGCTCCCCCCAGGGCCTGACGCCCACCGAGACCGCGCTGGCCCTCCTTCCCCCCGCCCGCCAGATGCGCGAGGCCGCCGCCCGCCTCTCCCTCGCCGCCGCCGGACGGCAAGAGAGCCTGCAAGGCACCGTCCGCCTCACCGCCTCCCGCGTCGTCTCGCACCACATCCTGCCGCCGATGCTGGCCCGGCTGCGGCAACAGGAACCCGGGATCGAGATCGAGCTTGTCCCCTCCGACACGCCCGAGAACCTCCTCTTCCGCGAGGCCGACATCGCACTGCGCATGTTCCGCCCGACGCAGGAGGACGTGGTGACACGCCACCTCGCCGACCTGCCCATGGGGCTTTACGCGGCCAAGACCTACCTCGACCGCCGGGGCCGCCCCCAGTCGCCCGAGGACATGGCAGCCCATGACCTGATCGGCATGGACCGCTCCGACCTCGTGCAGCGGATGCTGGACTTCCTGAAAATCCCGCTGAAGCGCGGCGATTTCCCGGTGCGCTGCGACGACCAGCTCGTTTACCTGAACCTGATGCGCGCAGGTCTCGGCATCGGCGGCGCGCTGCGTCTGATCGGAGACGCCGATCCGCTCCTGGAGCCCATCGCCTTCCTGAACCTCCCCGCGCTGCCCGTCTGGCTGACCGCGCCAGAGGCGCTGCGCCAGACCCCCCGCATCCGCCGCACGCTCGACCATCTGGCAGCCGAATTCCTAACCCTGCTTGACCCCGGCGCCCCCAAAGGCTAGGCCAACCGCGACCAATTCAGGAGGCGAAAATGGCCAACCCTTCCATCCTCATCCTCGCCGGAGACGGCATCGGCCCCGAAGTCATGGCCGAAGTGAAAAAGATCATCGGCTGGATGGGCGCGAAACGCGGCATCCATTTCGACGTCAGCGAAGACCTCGTGGGCGGCTGCGCCTATGACGCCCATGGCACGCCGCTGACGGACGCGACCATGGCCAAGGCGCAAGAGGTCGATGCCGTCCTCCTCGGCGCTGTCGGCGGGCCGAAATACGACAAGCTGGACTTCTCGGTGAAGCCCGAGCGCGGCCTTCTGCGCCTGCGCAAGGAGATGGACCTCTTCTCGAACCTCCGCCCCGCCCAGTGCTTCGACGCCCTCGCCGATTTCTCGTCCCTGAAAAAGGACGTTGTGGCCGGGCTTGATATCGTCATCGTCCGCGAATTGACCTCTGGCGTCTATTTCGGCGAGCCGCGCGGTATCTTCACCGAAGGCAATGAGCGCGTGGGCATCAACACCCAGCGTTACACCGAAAGCGAAATTGCCCGGGTGGCGCGGTCGGCTTTCGAACTGGCCCGCAAGCGCAACAACAAGGTCTGCTCGATGGAGAAGGCCAATGTCATGGAATCGGGCATCCTGTGGCGCGATGTCGTCCAGGAGATCCACGACAAGGAATATCCCGACGTCCAGCTGTCGCATATGTATGCCGACGCGGGCGCCATGCAGCTCTGCCGCTGGCCCAAGCAGTTCGACGTCATCGTGACCGACAACCTCTTTGGCGACCTTCTGTCCGACATGGCCGCCATGCTGACCGGCTCCTTGGGCATGCTGCCCTCGGCCTCGCTTGGCCTGCCGCAGGCCAATGGCCGCCCCAAGGCGCTTTATGAGCCCGTCCACGGCTCCGCCCCCGATATCGCGGGCACGGGCAAGGCGAACCCCATCGCCTGCATCCTCTCCTTCGCCATGGCGCTGCGCTATTCCTTCGACATGGGCGAGGAAGCCACCCGGGTTGAGAAGGCGGTCGAAAAGGTCCTGGCCGACGGTGTCCGCACCGCCGACCTGATGGGCCCCGAGGGCGGCACGCCGGTCAGCACGTCCCAGATGGGCGATGCCGTCCTGGCCGCGCTGGACGCCAGCCTGTAAACAAAAGGCCCCGGCTCAAGCCCGGGGCGCCTTTGCCTTGGGGGCCGGGGTCATTCCCGGCCCTTTGCCATGGCTCATTTCGGCGTGAAGGCCTCGATCTTCTTGACCAGCTCCAGCGCGGCCTTGGCCAGCTTCTTGCGGATCTCCTTGGTCTTGTCGTCATCTGCCGACAGCTTCATCGTGGAGGTGTCAAAGCCCTGGAACTTCTTCAGGTCGGCCCAGAATTCCTTGTTATAGGCATCCAGCTGCCTGACGCTGTTCGACACCGAGCGGCCGTTCTGCTTGACCAGGTCATTCCACTCTTGATTCGTCCCGTCCGAGGCCACGAAGGTCGTGACCGACTTGATGAACTTGGTGAGCGAGGGGGCCAACTCCTTGGCAGCCTTGTCGTAAATGCCCTGGATGCGCTTGCGCGAAATCTCGATTTCCGCGTCCAGGTCGATGCTCCGGCAAGTGACCGAGAGGAGATCGGCCTTCTTGGCGATGATGCCCGCCGCCTTGGCGGCATCCGTCATCTTCAGCTTTGCCAGCTTCTCCTGGGCCTTCGTGGCAACCGAGGCGATGACCTTCAGCTGCGCGGCATAGGGCATGACCTTGTCCTTGTAATAGGCCCGGGCCTTGGCCTTGGCCTTTTCCAGGTCGTCCCAGGTTTTCGGGGCAAGCTGTTCGGTGGTCAAGGCTGCGGTGTCGATGGCCTTCTTCAGCGCCTCGGCCTTGTCGAGTTCGGCCTTCAGGCCGGTCTTGACCAATTTGGCCAGCTTGCCTTTCTTGACTTGCCAGTCCTTGTCCGTCAACTCGACAGGGTAATTCATCAGAGCGGTGGGACTTACGCCGGCCATTGGTCAATTCCTTGCTGTTGTGGTCAGAAGAACCTAGCCATGAGGCTTGATTGCGTTAAGGGGAAATTCCGCGCAATTTTTCCCGCCTAGTCCGGCCGGTGCTCCGCAATCGCCTCGGTCTGGCGCAAGGCCTGTTGCAGGACGGCAAGCCTTTTGGTGCGGTCGATCTCCTCGACGCCCTCCAGCTTCAGCGCCTCGATGTCGAAGCTCTGGAACATCTTGAACTTGTGCCAAAAGCGCGCGCGGTAATCGGGCAGGGCCGAGACGATCTGGCTCAGGCGGTGGCCCTCGGGGCGGATCACGGCCTGCCAGTCGGCGGCGCGCTGGGGGCCATGCTCATAGGTGCGGGCGGCGCGGATCAGCCTTGCGGCCGCGTCATCCACCATCAGCGCCGCCTTGTCGCTGCCCGCCACGATGCGGGCCCGGGCGGTCTCGTAGTCCTCGCTCCAGTCGATACCGGCGCAGGCCTGGGCAAAGGCCGTCGCCGCCCGCGCGACGTCTCCCGCCGCCCGTCCCATCTCCGAGCCCTTGGCCCCCGCCTCGACCCGCCGCGCCACCCGGGCCACGGCGCCAAGCTGGTCCTGCAGTGGCAGGAGCCGGGAGGTCAGATGCTCGCGGCTCTCGTCGACAGAGCGTTCCAGCGCGGCAAGGCTTTGCGGCCTGCGGGAAGAGGGCAAGAGCGCTGCGACCTCGATCCGGCCATGAAGCCGTTCGGCCTGGGCCAGCTCCGACCCCAGGGCGCCGCCACGGGTCGCCCAAGCCGCTGCCGTCAACTCGGGCGGGTAAACGCCAAGTGACAAGGGGCTGACGCCGGACATGAACCCACCTCGAAAGCGGCCAAGGTTACCCCAGCCCATTACCGATACCGACACAAGATGCAACAGATTTGGGCGGCGCCAAGGCGGGCTTCAAGACCGGGTGGCAAAAGCACCGCGTTTTTCGCCGAAAACGGGAAAAACGACCCAAGTTTGGCGGATTGTGACGGGAAATCTTTACCTTTGGCGGATATCGGAGGGGCATCATGACCCTATCCCCCCCTTTGCGCGGCAGCCTTTTGGCGCTGGCCTCCTTTTGCGGCTATGCCTGTTGCGACGTGTCGCTCAAGGCCCTTGGCGCAGCCAACCTGCACAGTTTCCAGGTGGCCTTCCTCTCGGCGCTCTGCACCTTGCCCTTCGTGCTGGGCCAGATCTTCTGGTCGCACCGGGCCGAGCTGACGCCCGCCGCCTTCCGCCCCGCCCTGCCGGGGCTGACGCTTCTGCGCGGGCTGATCACGCTCTGCGGGTCGGGTTTCGTGACCTATGCCTTCACGCATCTGCCCCTGGCGGAGTGCTACGCGATCTTCTTCACCATGCCCTTGCTGATCACGCTTCTCGCCTGGCCCATGCTGGGGGAGCCTATCGATCCCAAGCGCGGTGTCCTGATTCTCTTGGGCTTTGCGGGGGTGCTGATCGCGCTGCGTCCGGGCTCGACGCATTTCCAGCTCGCGCATCTGGTGGCCGCCTGTGGCGCGGTGACCGGGGCGCTGAACTCGCTCCTCCTGCGCAAGATCGGGCACAGGGAGCGGTCTGGCGTGATCCTCCTCTACCCCGTGCTCTTCCAGGCCGGCGTCGGTGCCTTCCTCGCCTATACGGTCTGGATGCCGCTCACCCTGCATGACTGGCTGATCGGGCTGCAGATCGGCGCGCTGGGCACGCTGTCGGGCGTCCTGATCATCGCGGCCTACCGGACCTCTCCGGCCATCGTCGTCGCACCGATGCAGTATTCGCAGATCGTCTGGGCCTCGGCGCTTGGGGTGATCTTCTTCGCCGAGATCCCCAAGGCCGAGACGATCTCGGGCATTTCGGTGATCATCGCGGCGGGGCTTTTGATGCTTTGGCTGAACGGCCGCCGCCCGGCCTTCCGAAAATCGCTCGCCTAGACGTTTCGCCCTTGCATAGCTTTGCAATCAGGGCGAAACCTCTGCCGTCTCCAAATCAGGTCTCCCATGACTCCCCGTCAGAACAACCTCCACGGCGCAGGGCTGGCCCTTGCGTCCTTCGGCATTTACGCGACCGGCGATGCCATCGTGAAATACATGGGCGCCTCCTATAGCCCGTTCCAGAACATCTTCTTCTCCTGCCTCTTCTCCTTCCCCCTCGTCGCCATCATGCTGGCCGGCGATGGGCGCGAGGGCAACCTGATCCCGCGCAAGCCCGGCCTGATGGCGCTGCGCTCGATCCTCGGCGTGGTCAATATCCTCGCGGGCTTCACCGCCTTCGCCTATCTGCCCATGTCCGAGGCCTATCCGATCTTCTTCGCCGCCCCCATCCTGGTGACCCTCTTCGCCATCCCCATGCTGGGCGAGCGCATCGGCTGGCAGCGCGGCGCGGCCGTGGTCCTGGGCATGATCGGCGTCGTCACCGTCCTGCGGCCCGGAGAGGCGAACCTCGGCTTCGGCCATCTCGCGGCCATCACGGCGGCGGTGATCTTCGCCTTCAACTCGGTCCTGATGCGCAAGACCGGCGGGTCCGAGCGCACCGTCGTCCTGATGATCTACCCGATGTTCGCGAACCTCCTCGTCACCGGCCTCGCCCTCCCCTTCGTGTACGAGCCCATGCCCATCGCCCATCTGGGCCTCCTCGCGGGCATCGCCCTGACCGGCTTTCTCGGCGGCATCCTCTCGGTCGCAGCCTACCGCCGCGCCCAGGCCGCCGTCGCCGCCGCCATGCAATACAGCCAGATCATCTGGGCCACCTTCTTCGGCTATCTCCTGTTCGACGACAGTTTCGACAGTGCCACGATCATCGGCACCGCCATCATCATCGCCTCGGGCATCTGGATCGTCCTGCGTGAGGGCACGCCCACGGTGAAATCCGCCCGCGTCGTCTCCGAGACCAAGGGACGCTTCGACCTCGGCGTCCTGCCGCGCCTCTCGCTCTGGTCGCGCCTGCCCGCCCGCCTGACCGGCCGCGACGAGGGCCCCGGCGATCACTCGTGAATCTTCACGCCAAGGCATCGCGCCCCCTTGCAAATCCCAAGGGGGCGCGGTAACTCCCGCCCCACGGTCGGAGTGTAGCGCAGTCTGGTAGCGCACCTGCTTCGGGAGCAGGGGGTCGGAGGTTCGAATCCTCTCACTCCGACCAGTTTCCCCAAAATCGCCGCGTAGGATGACTGTTCACAGTCACATCATCGCGCGCCCATGCCCTCCCCTTCTCCATGGGTTGTCCTGTATCCATTGCGACGTCGCAGAAAACTCTGCACATTGGGACAGGGATGATCAGGAGGCCACAGTGTATTCCATCCTGGCGGGCCAAAGCATCATCGGCCACACAGAGTTCGAGCATGGCGATCCCCCTATGGGTGTGGCCTTCGGCCAAATGCTCCCCTCGCCCGCCTTCGCCGCCTTTCGCACAAGCCATGCCCCTGACCTGGGCGAAGCTGGCGAAACTTCTTGGGGAAATCTCTCCGCACGCAGCGATAGCGGGGTCCTGTTGGATTGTGCCGATGTCGTGATAGTGGTTCACGACCTGGACGCAGCGCCTGAGGACGGAGCGCCCGGAATAGAGGTCACCGCCTACGGTATCGCCTGGCAGCAATTCGAGACGCTCTTCCCGGAACATGTCGCGGCCCATGACCACCGCTTTGGGTCCGCTTCGTAGCCCGGGGTATACCCCGGGTTTCCCCTGCCCTAGGTGCGTGACATCACGCACCCTACCATGGCGAACGGCCAAGGGCCTTGCGCGCAACCCGTAGCCCGGGGGTTACCCCGGGTTTCCCCGCCGCGCCGCCTCGATGGCCGCCACGTCGATCTTGCCCATGCCCATCATCGCCTGGAAGACCCGGGCCGAGACCTCACCGCCCTCGGCCATGCCCTCCATCAGGGCCCGGGGCGTGATCTGCCACGACAGCCCCCAACGGTCCTTGCACCAGCCGCAAGCGCTCTCCTGTCCGCCGTTGCCCACGATGGCATCCCAATAGCGGTCGGTCTCTTCCTGGTCCTCGGTCATGATCTGAAAGGAAAAAGCCTCGGATTGCCGAAAGGCCGCCCCGCCGTTCAGCCCCATGCAGGCGACGCCTGCCACCGTGAAATCCACGGTCAGCACCTGGCCCGCCCTGCCGCCCGGGAAATCCCCCGGCGCCCGGCTGATCTTGCCGACAAAACTGTCCGGAAAGACCGAGGCATAAAACGCCGCCGCCTCCTCCGCGCCGCTTTCATACCAAAGGCAGATCGTGTTCTTGGTCATGATGTATTCCTTTCATATCAAATCATCATGCCAGCTTTCCAACCGCCGCGCCAGAGGCCCCGGCGTCGGAAAGTCGCCCTCCTCCCGCCGCGTCGCCGGGGTCGCTTACACCATCATCACCGCCTCGACCGCCCGCTTCCACCGCGCATATTTGGCGTTGCGCGTCACCTCGTCCATCTGCGGGGAGAAGCGGTGATTGAGCGCCCATTGCTTGGCAAAGACCGCAGGCTCAGGGCACAAATCCCGCGCGAGCCCCGCGAGATAGGCCGCCCCCAGGGCCGTCGTCTCGGTCACCACAGGCCGATCCACCGGAGCCCCGATGATATCGGCGAGGTACTGCATGGCAAAGCCGCTCGCCGTCATCCCGCCATCGACCCGCAAGACCCCGCCCTTGGCCCCCGCCCAGTCCAAAGCCATGGCCTCCAGAAGGTCCCGCGTCTGGTAGCCCACCGATTCCAAGGCCGCCCGCGCCATCTCGGCCGGCCCGGTGTTGCGCGTCAGGCCAAAGACCGCGCCGCGCGTCTCGGGCCGCCAATAGGGCGCGCCAAGCCCGGTGAAGGCGGGGACCAAGAGCACCCCCTGCGCCACCTCGGCCTCCTCCGCCAAGGTAGCGGTCTCGGAGGCCGTCTTGATGATCTTCAACCCATCCCGCAGCCATTGCACCACGGCCCCCGCGATGAAGATCGAGCCCTCCAGCGCATAGGTGGGCTTGCCGCCGATCTGATAGGCGATCGTTGTCAGCATCCGGTGATGCGAGGTCACCCGCTCCGCCCCGGTATTGAGCAGCGCAAAGCACCCCGTCCCATAGGTCGATTTCATCATCCCGGGCGTGAAGCAGGCCTGCCCCACCGTCGCCGCCTGCTGGTCGCCCGCCACGCCGGAGATCGGGATTTCGCCCCCAAAAAGCCGCGTCACCCCGTAGTCGCCAGCGGAGTCCCTGACCTCCGGCAAGATCGCCATCGGAATGTCCAAGGCCGCGCAGATATCCGCGTCCCAGGCGCCTTTCCCGATGTCATAAAGCATGGTCCGCGCCGCGTTGGTGGCGTCCGTCGCATGGACGCGACCCTCGGTCAGCTTCCAGATCAGCCAGGTATCGACCGTGCCAAAGGCCAGCTTCCCCGCCCGCGCCTTCTCGCGCGCCCCTTCGACATGGTCCAATATCCACTTGACCTTGGTCCCCGAGAAATAGGGGTCCAAGAGCAGCCCCGTCCGGCTGCTCACCATCCCCGCCAGCCCCTGATCCCTCAGCGAGGCGCAGATATCCGCCGTCCGCCGGTCCTGCCAGACGATGGCGCGGTGAATGGGCTCCCCCGTCTCGCGGTCCCAGATCAGCGTCGTCTCGCGCTGGTTGGTGATGCCGATGGCAAAGGGCCGCCCGCCCTGGGCAATCGCCCGTCCCGCCACCTCGAAAACCGTCTCCCAAAGGTCGGCGGGCTCATGTTCCACCCAGCCCGGATGCGGGAAATGCTGGGTGAACTCCTTCTGCGCGCTGGCAATCGGCCGCAGGGCCGCGTCGAAAATGATGGCGCGGGAACTCGTCGTTCCCTGGTCGATGGCAAGTATGGTCATGGGCTCCTCCGTGAGTCCTTTAAATCACCGGGCCTGCCACTGGTCCAGAATATACCGCGCCGTCATCAGGTCGAGATGCGCGCCGCCGCCGTTCTTGGCGATGGTGATCTCATCCCCCAGGCGCCGATAATCGCCCTCGTAGAAATCCGCCACGATATCCGCCTCCGAGATCGCCCCCGAGGCAATCGGGTCGATCAGTTCCCCGATGTGATGCACCGTCGTGGCCCGTGCATCGACAAAGACCCGGGCACGCCGCATCGCGGTATCATCCACCTCACGCATGGACGGATTGTAAGCCCCGATCAGGTCCAGATGCTGCCCCGGCCGCAGCCACTCCCCCTTGATCACCGGAGATTTCGCCATGGTCGCGGTGCAGATCACATCGGCCGCCCCCACCGCCGCCTCCAGGTCGCGCGCCACCCCGATCCCGCACTCCGCCGCCATCGCCTCCGCCCCCGCAGGCGTCCGGTTCCAGACCTCGAACTCCGCCTCCGGCCAAAGGCTCCGGTAAGCCCCGATCATCGACCGCGCCACCGTCCCGGCCCCCACCAGCAAGAACCTGCGGCTGTCCTTCCGCGCCAGGCGCGACGCCGCGTAAAGGCTGTCGCCAGCCGTCTTCCACTTGGTCACCAGGTGGAAATCCACGATCCCCGACAGAACCCCCGTCTCGTCGTCAAACAGCGTCACGACCCCCTGCACCGTGCCCAAGCCGCGCGCCGCATTGCCCGGCATGACGGTCGCCACCTTGACCAGAGCCCCAAGCCCCGTGATCCAGGCCGCCCGGTCCAGCATCGTATCGGCCCCGCGATACAAGAGAAGGTCGGCAATCTCGGGCTTGCCCCGCGCATGACCCTCGGCAAAGGCCCCAAGCAGCCCCTCCCAGGTCAAAAGCCCCTCCGCCTCCGGTCCCACGAAATCCATCACAACCCCGCCTCTTTGCGCGTCAAAAGCCCCTCGGCGACCAGCCTCTCGGCCCAGCCCTGCCAGCCTTCGAAGAGATGCACACCCCAGCCCCGCACCCGCGCCGCCTCGATATTCTCGGGCCGGTCATCGGCGAACAAAAGCCCGCCAGGAGCGATCCCGCAATCCTCTTCCACCATGCGGTAGATCTCCGGATCGGGCTTCACCACCCCCATCCGCCCCGAGACATATTCCCGGTCGAATTCGCTCAGGAAATCCATCTTCGGCCGCGCCTCGTCATAGGAATAGCGCCCGAAATTCGTCAGCGCGAAGACCGGAACCCCCTTCCCTCGCAGCGCACGCAAAAGCGCAATCGAGCCCTCGATCCGGGGGCTGGCCAGCTCGTCCCAGCGGTCATACCACATGCGGATTTCCGCAGACCACTCCGGGAAACGCTCCGCCCAGTCGTAAATCGTCTCGCGGAAGAGCGCCCCGGCGTCGACATCCAGGTTCATCCCATGCAGGTCCACCGCGTCAAACAGAGCCCGACGGCGCGCCTCCCCGATGACCCGGTCGTAAAAGGCCTCGGGCTGCCAGCATGTCAGCACATTGCCGATGTCGAAAATCACCGCCTTGACCGTCATTCAGAACTCCTCGGCCTGGGGGCGCCGCTTCATCCCCTCGCGCATCAGCGTATAAAGCCCGGCCCCCACGATCAGCACAATCCCCAGCCAGCCCCGCGCATCGGGGAAAGTGCCGAAGATCAAAAGCCCCCAGATCACCGCCAGGGGCATCGAGGTATACTCAAACGGCGCCACCAGCGCCGCCTCATTCATGCGGTAGGCCTGGGCCATCAGCATCCCCCCCGCCGCCACTGAAATGCCGGTGCCGGCAAAGGCCACGAGGTCGCCCGGGTCGGGCCAGACCCAGGGCCGGAAGAGGAACTCCAGCGCCGCGCCGCCCTGTTCCATATGCCCGTCGCCCGCCCAAAGCCCCATGGCGACCGAGGTGACGATGAAGGCGACCTGGGTGTGGAAGTTGATCGTGGCCGCGCCCTCGGTGGCGCGGGCCGAACGGGTCATGGTCTGGGTCGTGGCATAGGTCAGGGCGCTGACCAGGACCAGCACGGCCTCCCAGCGAAAGCGGCCCTCGGGGTTCAGCATGACGATGACGCCCGCAAGGCCCAGGATGACCGCGCCCCAGCGGTGCAGGCCCACGCGCTCGCCCAGGAAGAGGACGGACAGCAGGGTCAGGAGGATGGGGGCGATGAAGCCGATGGCGGCGGCATCGGCGATGGGCAGGGCGGCGAGGCCGAGGAAATAGGTGGCGTTCGAGACCATGACGATCATCGCGCGGCCCAGGTGAAACCCGGGCCGTGACGTGCGCCAGATCGCGCCCTGTCCCGTGGCCCAGGCAAAGCCCAGGATGAAGACGATCCCGATCAGGCCCCGCACCAGGATGACCTCGTGCAGCGGATAGGCGCCCGAGAGGAGCTTGATGAAAAGGTCGTTCAAGGACAGCGTGGCCGATCCCGCGATGGCGCAGAGGATGCCAAGAAGGACAAGGCGGCGGTCAGCCGTGGCCCCGGAGGAAGTCGGATTGGAGGTCATGGCGGCACCCTAACCCCTGTCCCCGCCCGGATTCTGTCCCGGAAACGACATGCCGCAACCGCCCTTGGGGGCGTGCGTGATCTCCCACCCCAAGCCCCGGGGTCACGACCCCGGGCGACGCAGCCCGACCAGAGCGTCCTGTGTCGTGGCAAAGCTCTCGCCCCACCGCGTAGCCCGGGGTCGTGACCCCGGGTCCCCCCGGCCACGCCTGCAGGCTGCGTGATCTCCCACACCACGCCCCGGTGCCCCGTGGTTGGGCGCATGATCTAACGCACCATCCCCCACCGCCCCTTGGCAGGGCGCGTGATCTAACGCAGCCCGCGGCCTCCGCCAACAAGAGCCCCCAGACTCCGCCTCGCAAACCCAAGGGGGCCCGCCACCGCGAGCCCCCCCATTCCCTAACAAACTCCTAACGCCTCCAGTCAAGTCCTTGATATAAAGTGCTTTCACACCCCTTGCACGCGTGCAAAAAGCCCCTCACCCCGCCTTGACCGCCCGCAAGACCCGCTCCATGACCTCAAGAAAGCGCGAGCGGTCGGCCTTGGAGAACCCCTTGCCGCCGCCCTGCCGGAACGGGTCCGCCGACCTCAGGTCCGCCATCAGATCCCGCGTGGCCAGGACCATCCCGATGTTCCGCGAGGTCAGTTCCTCCCCGTTGTGCTTGACCACCCGGGCGCCGTTTTCGATGCAGCGCGCCGCCAGCGGGATATCCCCCGTCACGACCACATCCCCCGGCCCCGCCCGGTCGGCGATCCAGATATCCGCCTCGTCGAGCTTCGAGCCGACATAGACCGCCTCGACCAGGGGATTGCTGGACGGCCGGATTCCGCCGTTGCAGACCAGGACCATCCGCACCCCGTGCCGCGTCGCGATGACCTCGGCCTCGGCCTTCACCGGGCAGGCATCGGCATCGACATAGATCATGCCTTCAGGGCCCTGGCATGGAAGACGACATGATCCTCCATGAAAGTCGAGACGAAGAAGTAGGAGTGGTCGTAGCCCTCCTGCCGCCGGATCGTGCCCTGGGTCGCGGTCTCGGCCAGGACATCCTGCAGGGCATCGGTCTTCAAGAGGTCGAGGAACTTGTCCGACATGCCCTGATCGACCAGCAAGGGCAGCGAGAAGCCGCCCTTGGCGAGCAAGAGGCTCGCATCATGAGCGGCCCAATCCGCACCCTCGCCCAGGTAGGCCGCGAATTGCTTGCGGCCCCAGTCCGAGCCGGTCGGGTTGCAGATCGGCGCGAAGGCCGAGACCGAGCGGAAGCGCTCGGGGAAGGTCGCGGCGATGGTGAGCGCCCCATGCCCGCCCATCGAATGCCCGGTGATCGCCTGGCGGTCCATGTCCAGCGGGAATGCCGCCAGGACCGCCGGGAGTTCCTCGGTCACATAGGTCCACATCTTGAAATGGCTGGCCCAGGGCGCCTGGGTGGCGTCCACGTAGAACCCCGCCCCCTGGCCGAGATCATAGGCCGCGTCATCCGCCACACCCTCACCGCGCGGCGAGGTATCGGGGAAGACGAGCGCAATCCCCTCCCGCGCGGCCCAGGATTGCGCGCCCGCCTTCACCATCGCGTTCTCATGGGTGCAGGTCAGGCCCGAGAGATACCACAGGACCGGAAAGGGCCCCTCGCCCGGGGGAAGGTAGAGCCCGAAGGTCATCTCGCAGGCGCAGGCCGCGCTGGGATGGCCGACCACCAGCTGACGCCCGCCAAAGGCCCTGTTCTCGGAGACAACCTTCATCGCGGTTTCCTTTTCTCGTTCCACGGATATCGCATCGGGTATGCCATGGGTCTTGTCCCGGGTTCAAGGAACCCGTGGCGGGGGCGGCGGAAAGCCCGGTGGGCCCTGCCGACTGAACCCGGTCAACCGGGCGAGACCCGGCGCCCTGCCGACTGCCAGGATGGGTCCTGCCGACTGCACCCTTGTCAGCAGAGCCCCGTGCCGCAGCCCTGCCGACTGGAGGAACAGGGTCCCGGGGGCAAGGGCCCGTCCGGCAGTCGGCAGGGCTGCGGGCGGGGCTTGGGCGCGGGCCCCGCAGTCGGCGGAGCCCCTCAGCCGCCGCCGATCAGAACCCCCGCGGCAAAGACCAGGGCGCCGCCCAGCACGACCTGGAGCGCGGCCCGCAGGAAGGGCGTCTCCATATACTTGTTCTGGATCCAGGCGATGGCCCAGAGCTCGATGAAGACGACCACGATGGCCAGCACCGTCGCGGTCCAGAAATCGGGCAGGAGATAGGGCAGGGCATGGCCAAGCCCGCCCACCGCTGTCATCACCCCTGAGGCGACGCCACGCTTCAGGGGGCTCCCTCGGCCCGAGAGGACGCCGTCGTCATGCGCCGCCTCGGTGAAGCCCATCGAGATCCCCGCCCCCACCGCCGCGGCCGTGCCGACCAAAAGCGTCGTATGGCTGTCCTGGGTCGCGAAGGCCGTGGCGAAGATCGGCGCCAGCGTCGAGACCGAGCCATCCATCAGCCCTGCAAGCCCCGGCTGCACCCAGGTCAGGATGAACTGCCGCTTGGCGCCCTCGTCCTCTTGGGCCTTCACATCGCCGGGCAGGTGCTTGGCCTCGAGCCGCTCGGCGGCCTTCTCATGGCCCGCCTCCGCCGCTGCGAGGTCTCCCAAAAGCTTGCGGGTCGCGGCATCGGTCGTGCGCTCGGCGGCCTTCAGGTAGAAGCGTTCGGCCTGGGCCTCCATCCCGGCGGCCTCGGCGCGGATCGTCTCGATCGAGAGGTTCTTCGTCAGCCAGACCGGGCGGCGCGCATAGAACCCCGCCACATGCTCGCGGCGGATCAGGGGGATGACCTCGCCGAAGCGGGCGCGATGGGTCTCGATCAAGCGCTGACGGTGGCCGTCTTCCTCCGCCGCCATCCCCTCGAAGACCGCGGCCGAGGCAGGGTATTCGGCCCGCAGCGCCTGGGCATAGCTGCGGTAGATCCTGCCGTCGTCCTCTTCGGAGGAGATCGCAAGCGCAAGGATCTCTTGCTCGGACAGGTCGGAGAACCGGCGGCGGTTGGTCAGGGCGGAGAGCATGGCGGGCCTCAGTTTGGAATGGTTCTAAACTAGCGATCCGCCGCGCCCGTGCAAGGCCTAACCTCTCCCTGTGACCCTTTGCCGCCAGAGCGTGAAGAGCCCCGCCGCGACCACGAGGCTGGACCCGATGATGACGGCGCCGCGCAGGGTCTCGCCATAGAAGGCGACGCCGAGGATCGCGATCCAGACCAGTTGCAGATAGGCAAAGGGCTGGACGGCGGCGGCCTCGGCGGCGTCATAGGCGCGGATCATCAGCCAATGGCCCGAGGCGGAGGTCAGGCAGAGAAGCCCCATCAGCCCCCAGTCCTGGGCCGAGAAGGGCACCCAGGCGGGCAGGCCCACGAAGGTCATCACCACGGCGCCGACGATGCCGGTCCAGAGGAAGCTTTGCTCGGCGCTGTCCTGCCGCGCCGCGAGCCGGGTCAGAAGCGCGTAAAGCGCGAACAGAAGGGCGGCGGCGAGCGGCATGACCGACCAGAAGGAGAGGACCGAGACCCCGGGCCTGAGCATGACGAGGATGCCCGCGAAGCCCACGCCGATGGCGCTCCACCGCCGCCAGCCGACGCGCTCACCCAAGACGAGGCCCGAGAGGGCGGCGACCCAGAGGGGGTAGGAGGTCAGGAGGGCTTGGCTCTCGATCAACCCGATCTTGGCGAAGGCCAGGCCCGACATCGAGATCTGGGTGACGAGGAGCACGCCCCGCGCGATATGCAGGGGGATTTGCCTGGTGGCCAGCATGGGGCCCAGCCGTCCCTGGCGCCAGGCGATCGAGCCCATCAGCACGGCGATGAACCAGAAGCGCAGCATGACCACCATCTGCACCGGGTAATGCGTGGCCATATGCCGCGTGATGCCGTCCTGCGCCGAAAAGATCAGCGTCGTGGCCACCATGTAAAGGATGCCGCGCGTGTTTCCGGTCACTTGGCGGCCCTTGTCAGGGTGTAAAGCCCGGCCAGGATCACGATCCCCGCGCCGAGGAGGACATGGAGCGTCAGGGCCTCGTCGAAGAAGGTGATGGCGATGGCGGTGGTGAAGACGATTTGCAGATAGGCAAAGGGCTGGACGGTCGAGGCCTCGACCAGTTGGTAGGTTTTTTGCATGAGCCAGTAGGAGAGGACGGAGAGGAGCGAATAGGTCAAGAGCCAGAGCCAGTCGAGGCCCTGGATCGGCGTCCAATGCGGCAGGCCGACCAGGGTGGCGAAGACGGCGCCGATGACCGGGGTCCAGAAGAAGGTCGGGAAGAAGGGGTCGATGCCTGCGACCTTTCGCGTCAGCACGGTGTAGAGCGCGAACATGAAGGCCGAGGCGAGGGGGAAGAGCGCGGCCCAGGAAAAGACCTCGGCCCCCGGGTTCAGAAGGACGAGGACGCCGAGGCAGCCGATGGCCACGGCGACAAGGCGGGAGGGGGTCAGTTTCTCGCCGAGCACGGGGCTGGAGAGGGCCACGACGAGGAGGGGGCAGGCGGCGAAGACGGCATGGGTCTCGATCAGGCCGATGAGGGTGAAGCCGAAGACGATGGAGATGATCTCGGCCACCAGGAGCGCGGCGCGGAGCGTGTGCCAGCCGATGGCGCGGGATTTCAGCGCGGCGAGGCCCTGGGGCTGGCGGGGGATCATGGCGATGACGAAGGCGGCGAAGACCCAGTAGCGGATCATCACGACCATGAAAGGGTTATAGGCTCCGGCCAGCATGCGGGAGAAGCCGTCCTGCACGGCAAAGCCCGCGACGGTGGCGATCATCAGAAGGATGCCCTTGCCCTGCCGTGTCATGGGAGCTTGTCCGAGGGGGGCTCTGCCGACTGGGCCCTGGGCCCTGCAAGGCCCGGCATCCGCCCTGCCGACATGTGCCGTTTGGTCCCGAACCCCGGGCGCCTTTCGACCACGAAGCCCGCGGCGGAGAGCGCGCGGCGCACATGGCCCGCCGCCGTGTAGGTGGCGAAGGTGCCCCCGGGCGCGGTGTGGCTTGCGACCTGGGCCATCAGGTCCTCTCCCCACATCTCGGGGTTCTTGGCCGGGGAGAAGCCGTCGAGGAACCAGGCATCGGCCCGGCCCCCCCAGGCGGGGAGGGTCTGGCGGACATCGCCCTGGAGGACCGTGACCGCGATGCCATGGAAGTCGAAGGCGCGGGCGCCCTGGCCCCAGGCGTCAAGCAGGGGCGCCGAGACCGCCGCCGCCTGGGGGAAGGCCCGGTGGGCCCGGGCCATCTCGGGGGCGGTCATGGGGAAGCCCTCGAAGGTCGTAAAGCGCAGGGGGAGGCCGGGGGCGCTAAGATGCAGGGCGATCAGGTTCAGCCCGGTGCCGAAGCCCAGTTCGGCGACATGGAAGCCGGGGGTCAGGCGCGCGGGCAGGTCATTGCCGGACAGGAAGACGTGGAAAGTCTCCTCCAGCCCGCCCGCGAGGCTGAAATAGGGGTCGTCGAAGCGCGTCGAGACCGGGATCGCGCCATCGCGCCACGAAAGCTCTGCCTGTTCCCTGCCCGTCATTTCGCCTATGCCCTTTGGGGCGGGACCATGGGCAAGGGGGCGCGGAATGGCAAGACATGATCTGACGGTCATGGGCGGCGGGATCATGGGGCTGTCCTGCGCCTGGGAGGCCGTCCGCAGGGGCCTGCGTGTCCAGGTGGTAGAGCGCGCGGGTATCGGCGCCGGGGCCTCGGGCGGGTTGGTCGGCGCGCTCGCCCCCCATGCGCCGGAGCAGTGGAATGCGGGGAAGGCCTTTCAGCTTGAGGCCCTGTTGATGGCCGAGGCGCATTGGACCGAGGTGGCAGAGGCCTCGGGCCTCTCGCCCGGCTATGCCCGCACCGGGCGCTTGCAGCCGATCCTCGATGCCTCGGCCCTTGACCTGGCCCGCCAGCGCGAGGCCCAGGCCGCGACGCTTTGGCAGGGGCGGGCGGCCTGGTCGGTCATCCCGGCGGGGGGCGCCTTCTCCCCCGCCTCGCCCACCGGCTTCCTGATCCATGACACGCTGACCGCGAGGCTCTCGCCCCGCCAGGCGCTGGCCGCCCTGGCCCAGGCCCTGCGCGAGAAGGGCGCCAGGATCGCGCAAGAGGCCGAACCGGAGGGCGCGGTGATCTGGGCCACGGGACACCAGGGTCTGGCCGAGCTGAGCCAGGCCCTGGGCCGCAAGATCGGCCAGGGCGTCAAGGGCCAGGCCCTGTCGCTGCGCCTGCCGGGCTTCGAAACCCATCCCCAGGTCTATGCCGAGGGGCTCTATATCGTCCCGCATGAGGATGGGAGCATCGCCATCGGCTCGACCTCGGAAAACACTTACACGCATGAGGACACCGACGCCCAGGCCGATGCGCTCTTGGCCAAGGCCCGCGCCCTGATCCCCGCGCTGCAAGAGGCGCCCGAGATCACGCGCTGGGCGGGCATCCGCCCCCGCGCCCAAAGCCGCCAGCCGCTGATCGGCGCCTGGCCCCTCCGCCCCGGTCACTTCATCGCCAACGGAGGCTTCAAGATCGGCTTCGCCGTGGCCCCGCTCTGCGCGAAGCTCCTGATCGACGCCATCGAAGGAAAGGACGAGATCCCCGACACCTTTCGCCCCTGAGCCGGTCGCCGCGATGAAATGAGAACCGAAAGATCGCCCTTTCAGACCCTTTGCGCCCGCGCCTCATCCCCAAGGCCAGACCCGTTCCCGGCGCCCCTCATCCTTTCATACTGACCCAAATATCCCGGGGGTCTGGGGGCAGCGCCCCCAGCCTTGGTCACTCCAGCAAACGCCTTGCGATCACATTGGCCTGGATCTCTGCCGCGCCCTCGAAGATCGAGAGGATCCTTGCATCCACCAGCAGGCGACTGGCCAGGTATTCCTCGGCAAAGCCGTTGCCGCCATGGATCTGCACGCCATTGTCCGCCGCAGCCCAGGCCACCCTTGCGGCCAGAAGCTTCGACATCCCCGCCTCCAGGTCGCACCGCTTGCCGAGGTCCTTCGCCCTTGCCGCATGATAGGTGATCTGGCGCGAGAGGGCGATTTCGACGGCCATCATCGCGATCTTGCCCGCCACGCGGGGGAAATCGGCCAGGGGCTTGCCGAACTGCACCCGCTCGGTCGCGTAGCGCAAAGCGCATTCCATCGCGGATTGCGCCACGCCGATCGCCCGGGCCGCCGTCTGGATGCGCGCCGATTCGAAGGTCTGCATCAGCTGCTTAAAGCCCTGGCCCGTCACACCGCCCAGGAGGTTCGCCGCCGGCACCTCGAAGCCGTCGAAGCTCAGCTCGTATTCCTTCATGCCCCGGTATCCCAGGACCTTGATCTCGGAGCCCTTCATGCCCGGCGTCGGGAAAGGATCCGCCTCGCTCCCCGGGGTCTTTTCGGCCATCAAGAGCGACAGCCCCCGCCAATCGGCCTCGGTCCCGGTCCGGGCCATCAGCATCATGACATGGGCGCGGGCGGCATGGGTGATCCAGGTCTTGTTGCCGGTGACCTTCCAGGTCTCGCCCTCCAGCACGGCCCGGGTGCGGAGGCTGCCAAGGTCGGAGCCGGTGTTGGGCTCGGTGAAGACGGCGGTGGGCAGGATTTCCGCGCTGGCCAGTTTCGGCAGCCAATGGGCCTTTTGCTCGGGCGTGCCGCCGCAGAGGATCAGTTCGGCCGCGATTTCGGACCGGGTCGGCAGGGAGCCCACGCCGATATAGCCGCGCGAGAGTTCCTCGGAGACCACGACCATGGCCGCCTTGGGCAGGGCGAAGCCGCCGTATTCCTCCGGCAGGGTCAGGCCGAAGACGCCCATCTCGGCCAGCTTCTCGATGATCTCCATCGGGATCAGCTCGTCGCGCAGGTGCCAGCCATGGGCGTGGGGGATGACCTCTTCCTCGGCAAAGCGGTGGAACTGGTCGCGGATCATTTCCAGCTCGTCATCGAGGCCGGAGGCAATCGTGACCCCCTGCCGCAGGAGCGTCACGAGGCGCATCCGGGCGGGGTCATTGGCGGCGGCGATCAGGGCCTGGGCCTCGGCCCCCGGCGCATAGGTCACGCCAAAGGCGCCCCGGGTGATCTCGCCCTGGCTCATCGGGATGCCGCCCTGCAGCTGGGCCAGGTATTCGCCGAAGCCGATCTGCAGGACCAGGGCCTCGGCCTCGCCGAACTTGCCTTGGGTTTGCAGGGCCTGGCCCCAGGCGGCGAGCTCTTGCAGGGCCGTGGCATAGGTCGCGGCCCAAGCGAGGCCATGGGCGGCGGTCTGATGGGTCTCCAGCGCCTCGGCCTGGATGCGGCCCGCGAGGGTGACCCTTTCGGCGAGGGCGGATTTGAGGCGGGCGATATGGGCCTGAACCTCGGCAAGCGCCGGGCCGGTCAGGGCCAGCGCCCCGGGCAAAAGGGCGCCCTTCGTGTCAAGGGAAAGGTCTTGTCCGTCGGGCATGGCTTCCTCCGATTCCGTTGCGATTGGGATAATCCTTTCGCAGTCGCAGCGCAATATAATTTCGCAAGCTGGTATCGGAAAGACTTAAAGTGACCCTGTCGTTCAGCTTGTCGCAGAGCAGGCTGCCGCGTCCCGGCGCATGTCGGCGGTTGGGGCAACGACTTCGAACTCGGCCTGAAAGAGGATTTCGCGGCCCCGGCTCCCGGTTATGCGCCAGTGACCTCTTGGACTTCCTCCAAGGTTTCCAAGCTCGTAGCCGTGGAAGGTCGGGGCCGTCGCATCGGGGACACTGGTCCAGCTTTCCACGGTGACGCCGTGAAAGGGCGGGTGTTCGACGGTGATGATCAGCGCGCGGCGGTCCTCGGGGCGCAAGAGTTCTTCCACGCCGAAGAGCACGCCGTCGATGTCGGGGATGCGGGTCGTCTCCTGGACGAGGAGAGGGCGGTCTAGGATCTCGATCGACTTTTGAAGGGTGTCCGGAGCCCGGCTTGTTGTCGTGGGTCTGGTGTTGCAGAAGATCCCCGAGGTGAGCGAGATCAGGGGATCGGCCAGGGCGAAACCTGGCCAGAGCGTGAGGACAGCGAGGATCAGGCGCATGGGGTCTCCTTTCGGGGAAGCATGGCACGGCCTGGGGGGGCAGCCAAGGCTTTCGGGCGGCGGGAGATGGCGCTAGAGAGGGGTATGGAGATCATTTCGGCCGGGTTGCCGCTGCATCTTTTCTGGCTCGCCATGGCGATCACGCTTTTCGCGGGCTTCGTGAAGGGCGTGGCGGGTTTTGCCATGCCCTTGATCATGATGAGCGCCTTTTCCACCTTTCTGCCGCCGCAGCTGGCCCTGGCGGGGCTGATCCTGCCGACGCTGCTGACCAACCTGAGCCAGGCCTTCCGCCAGGGCGTGGCGCCTGCGGTCGAGACGGCGCTGACCTATCGGCGCTTCCTTGCGGCGACGCTGGTCTTCATCGTGATCTCCTCGCGCTTCGTGCATGAGATCCCCGAGAGCGTCTTCCTGATGGGGCTTGGCCTGCCGATCACGCTTTACGCCGGGGCGCAGGTCCTGGGCCTGCCCTTGGCCCTGCCGCTGCGGCACCGCCATCGGGCGGAGTGGGTCCTGGGCTGCATCGGCGGGCTTTATGGCGGGGTTTCGGGCATCTGGGGGCCGCCGCTGATCATTTACCTCCTGTCGATCAAGGCGGAAAAGCTGGAGACCGTGCGGGTGCAGGGCGTGGTCTTCCTGTTGGGGGCGGCGGTGCTGATGGTCTCGCATCTCGGCACCGGGGTCTTGAACGCGCAGACGGCGGCGTTTTCAGGCTGCCTCGCCCTGGCGGCGCAGGTCGGGCAGTTTGGCGGGAATGCGATCCAGGACCGGCTGGATGCGGTGGCCTTTCGGCGCTGGACGCAGGGGTTGTTGATCCTGACGGGGTTGAACCTGATCCGGCAGGCGTTGAGCTAGCCCCGGGGTATACCCCGGGCTACGGGTGGGGTAACCCGGGGTATACCCCGGGCTACGCGGCGGAGCGAGAGCGCTCAGCGGGTGGGGACGGGGACTTCGCCGCGGTAGTCGTAGAAGCCGCGCTGGGATTTGCGGCCGAGCCAGCCGGCCTCGACATATTTGGTCAGAAGCGGGCAGGGGCGGTATTTCGTATCCGCCAGCCCGTCGTACAGCACGTTCATGATGGCCAGGCAGGTGTCGAGCCCGATGAAATCCGCGAGCTCCAGGGGGCCCATCGGGTGATTGGCGCCAAGCTTCAGCGCCGTGTCGATGGAAGAGACCGAGCCCACGCCCTCATACAAAGTATAGACCGCCTCGTTGATCATCGGGATCAGGATGCGGTTGACGATGAAGGCAGGGAAGTCCTCGGAGGAGGAGGCCGTCTTGCCCAGCCGGTCCACCACCGCCTTCAGCGCGTCATAGGTCGGGCCGTCGGTGGCGATGCCGCGAATGAGCTCGACCAGCTGCATGACGGGCACGGGGTTCATGAAGTGGAAGCCCATGAACTTCTCGGGCCGGTCGGTGCGGGAGGCCAGACGGGTGATCGAGATCGAGGAGGTGTTCGAGGTCAGGATCGTATGCGGCGCCAGATGGGGGGCCAGCGAGGCGAAGATCTTGTTCTTGATGTCTTCCTTCTCGGTCGCGGCCTCGATGATCAGGTCGGTCGGCCCCAGGAGCGCGATGTCCAGCGAGGTCGAGATGCGGGCCAGGGCCTCGGCCTTGACCTCGGCGCTGATCTTCCCGCGCGAGACCTGGCGCTCCATGTTCTTGTCGATCGTGGCGAGGGCGGCCTTCAGGCTCGCCTCGGCGATGTCGTGCAAGATGACCTCATAGCCCGCAAGCGCGAAGACATGGGCGATCCCGTTGCCCATCTGCCCTGCACCCACCACGCCGACGCGCCGAATGTCCATCTTGGCCCCCTTGATTTGGCGGGCAGCTTAGGCCCGCAAGGCCCGCCCTTCAACCCCGCGCGTCCCCATTCCGCTGCAATGCGGCAAGGGGAATCCGGCCGTCGTGTCGGATTTTCGGAAAACCCCGACTTCAACTCTTTGGAAACGGGAATCGGGCACAGTTTCCAGTGGGTGTGTAAAAAAGATGGTGGGTGCAATGGCCTATGCTTTGCAAAGCGAAGGCGTTTTGGATTATTTTCCATGCCGTTATGGCGTGTCGAACTTGTCGTTCCGGGGGCCCAGGCGCTCGCTGGATCGGCCCTATGTCGTCTTTCTGGGCGGCAACGAGACTTACGGCAAGTTCATTCCCGACCCTTTCCCCGACCTGGTCGAGGAAGAGGTGGGTTACGGTGCGGTCAACCTGGGGATTCCCAATGCCGGGCCTGATGTCTATCTGAACGAGCCTTCGTTGATCGAACTGGCGCAGAAGGCCGAGGCGGTGGTGGTGCAGGTCCTGGGGGCGGGTAACCTCTCGAACCGGTATTACAGCGTCCATCCGCGCCGCAATGACCGCTTCGTGGGGCCGACGCCGCTGTTGCGGACGCTGTACCGGGATGTGGATTTCACCGAGTTCACCTTCACCCGGCATCTCCTGGCGGCGCTCTACGACAATTCCCCGGAAAAGTTCCAGACCCTGGCCGAGGATCTGCGGGCGACCTGGCATCGGCAGATGACGGCGCTGTTGAAACAACTGCCCGAGCGGACCGTGCTTCTGTGGCTCTCGGACCAGGCGCCGCCGGCCAGGGCCACGAGCCCGGCCCACGACCCGCTCCTGGTCGATGCCGAGCTTCTGGCCTCGGTCCGGCCCTTCGTGCGCACCTATGTCGAGGCGGTGGAGCGCGGCGACCAGCGCGGCCGCAACCTGTCGGGCATGGCCTTCTCGCGCGACGAATCGGCGGCGGCGGCCTTGATGCCCGGACCGGAGGTGCATCGCGACCTTTCCCGGCTTCTGTCGCAGGCGCTGGAAAAGATCTTGAACTAGGGTCCCCCTGTCGCTCCCCGTCGGGCCCTGTGCCGGGTGCGAGGTTTCGCGCCCGGCCCTTCGCTTTTTCGCCCGGGCGGTCTATGTCTGGCAAAACGCGGAGCGAGAGATGTTCAAAGACCCGATCTTCCTGATCGCCACCATTGCCTGTTTCATCGTGCTGATCATCCTGATGGTCGGCATCGGCGGGTTCGGCAGGGGCGGCGAGTTCAACCGAAAATATGCCAACAAGCTGATGCGCTGGCGGATCATCGCCCAGGCCCTGGCCGTGGTGGTCATCGTGCTTTTCGCTTGGGCGCGGTCGCGGACGGGGGCTCCGTGATGGTGGTCCTGTCCAAGATCTATACCCGCACGGGCGATGCGGGCGAAACCGCGCTGGGCAATGGTGCAAGGGTGCCGAAGTTCGACCTGCGCGTCTCGGCCTATGGCACGGTGGACGAGGTCAATGCCACCGTGGGCCTGGCGCGGCTGCATGGCATGGGCCATGAGCTGGCGCGAATCTCCAATGATCTCTTCGACCTGGGCGCGGACCTTTGCACCCCGGACCTGGAGAATGACGCGACGGCGCCCTATCCGCGCCTGCGGATGATCGGGGCCCAGGTGGACCGCTTGGAGGCCGAGATCGACGCGATGAACGCGGGGCTGGAGCCCCTGCGCAGCTTCATCCTGCCTGGCGGGACGACCCTGGCCGCCCATCTGCACCTTTGCCGGACGGTTTGCCGCCGGGCCGAAAGGCTGGTGGTGGAGCTGGCCGCCCACGAGCCGGTCAATCCCTTTGCGGTCAAGTATCTGAACCGGCTGTCGGATTGGTTCTTCGTGGCGGGCAGGGTGGCCAACCAGGGCGAGGATGTGCTCTGGGTTCCGGGCCTGACCCGGCCCAAGGCTTGACTCGACACATCTGTCGAAATTATCTTTCCTGCCGGCGTGGCGCCCATGCGACAAAGCGCGTCGCTATTGGTCTGGTTTCTGCCGCGCAGCGCCTGTAAACAGCCTGCGAGAGTTTGCGTCCGCCCCCCTGGGGCCCCATGGAGATTAGCGCGATGAAGGTCTTGGTGCCTGTGAAGCGTGTGATCGACTACAACGTGAAGGTCCGCGTCAAGGCGGATGGCTCGGGTGTCGATCTGGCGAATGTGAAGATGTCGATGAACCCCTTCGACGAGATTGCCGTCGAAGAGGCGA
>NZ_JAABNR010000006.1 GCF_009925085.1 Stagnihabitans tardus
AGACCCCACGGAAGTGCCTGGGCTTCCGAACCCCCGCCGAAGTCTTCCGCGCCCATGTCCTTGGCCGAGGTCATCGCAAGGCGAAACTCTCCACCAAACCAAAGTCGCATCTGGGCTAGCGCGCCCATGCGAGGCCCCGTTTTTCCCCGTCTTCCGGGCTTATTTCATCAAGACCATCACAAGGACGAAGGCCAGCATCCCCAGCGGCGGAAGCAGCATCATCGCAGCGAAGCTCCAGGCGGTTTCGGTCACCTGGGCCTCTTGCGCCAAGCGGTCCACAGCGCTCTCGGGATGACCCGGCGCGCGGTTGATGCGGGTGCCCAGGGCCTTGACCTCGGCCTCCTCGAGCCCAAGGAGCGTCAGATCGAGCGTGACGTTCTTGCCCCCCGCCAAGGGCCGCAGGACGAGGTAATCGCCAACGCGGCCTCCACGCGAATGCATCGAATAGCCCCAGACCGAGCCATAGTCGGCGAGAAGCAGCTGCCGCCTGCGACCGTAGAGGCCGGTGTAGCAGATCATCTCGGGTGTCCAGGAAAGCCTTGGAGTTCCAATCACCTGGCTGTAAGCCATCGCTGCCAGCAGGCCCGTGAGCACGATCCGCACGAGCCAGGTTCCGAGACCCGCCTGGCTCCAAAGAGTCAGTGCAAGGACCCCGCCGACAAGGAGGTAATGTTTCGCCCGCTTCGCCGAGCTTGCACGATAGGTCTCCATCCCGCGACCCTGCCCGCGCGGCGTGAACCTTTCAAGCCCCTTCACATATTGCGAAACGACTATATATCTGCCATGCTGAGCCCATCCCCCGGAGGCCCCCATGTCGCCCGAAGTCCACAGCTTTTTCGACCCCGCCACCAACACGATCAGCCATATCGTCCGCGACCCCGGCAGCCTGGCCTGCGCCGTGATCGACTCGGTCATGGACATCGACTATGCCGCCGGGCGCATCACCACGAGCCATGCGGACGAGATGATCGCTTTCATCCGCGCCAAGGGCTGGGTGCTGGAGTGGCTGATCGAGACCCATGTCCATGCCGACCACCTTTCAGCGGCGCCCTATATCCAGGCGGCCTTGGGCGGCAAGATCGGCATCGGGGCGCAGATCACGGTGGTGCAAGAGGTCTTCGGCAAGATCTTCAACGAGGGCACCGAGTTCCAGCGCGACGGCAGCCAGTTCGACGCGCTGTTTCAGGACGGCGATACCTATCAGATCGGCGCGCTCACGGCGCGGGCGATCCATACGCCGGGCCATACGCCGGCCTGCATGACCCATGTCATGGGCGATGCGGCCTTCGTGGGCGACACGCTCTTCATGCCCGACGGTGGCTCGGCCCGGGCCGATTTCCCCGGGGGCGATGCCGGGCAACTTTATGATTCCATGCAGAAAATCCTCGCCCTGCCCGATCAGACCCGGCTTTTCATGTGCCATGACTATGGCCCCAATGGCCGCGACATCAGGTGGGAGACCACGGTGGCCGAGGAACGCGCGCACAACATCCACCTGGCCGGGCGCACGCGCGAAGAGTTCATCGCCATGCGCGAGGCGCGGGATGCGACGCTGGCGGTGCCCAAGCTCATCATCCCCTCGCTTCAGGTCAACATGCGCGCTGGAGAGATCCCGACCGACAGCGCGGGCCGCCCCATGCTGAAAGTGCCGATCAACGGTCTCTGACGCCTTGGCTTGCGAAAAATCCGGCTTCCGGGCATAGTATTGCCAAGGCCCGGAAAGGGTTTGGCAAGACAAGTCCTGCAAGATCGGGACAAAGAGGCAGCATGGTCGAAGTGGTGAAGAAAACCCGTGTCTTGACGGATGCGACACAATCCCCCCGGCCCGAAGGCGGCTGGTCGCATGCGATCCGCACGGTCAAGGATGCGGTGATCGCGACCTCGACCCTGCAAGACCTGGTGCAGCCTGCGGGGGTCTTCGACGCCAAGGGCGACTTTGTCCATGAATCCGTGCTCTGGCGCGGGCGGGCCTTGATGGTCCCGCCGGAAACCATGCCCGAACCGGTCGAAACCCTGCCCGGTCGCTGGCTTTGGGCGGGCGTGCTTCTGAACCATTTCGGCCATTTCCTGGTGGAATCCAGCGGGCGGCTTTGGGGGATCGACGCGGTTCAGGGCAAGCTGGACGGGGTCATCTTCATCTCCAAACGCGACGCCGACGAAGAGGGCGAGGCGCTGGAGCTTTCGGCCTTTCACCAGGGCTTCATGCGGCTTCTGGGCCTTGACCTGCCCTTCAAGGTGGTGACCCAGCCCACGCGGGTCGAGGTGCTGGAGGTGCCGGGCCAGGGCTTCGGCATCGGCGCGCTGGCCTCGGGGATCGCGCCTTTCCGCCAGTTCATCCGCAGCCGCTTCGCCAAGGATATCGCGCCGGAAGGCCCTGAAAAGCTGTATATTTCCCGCTCCGGTCTTTCGGCGGTGCGCGGCGGCATCCTGCATGAAGAGCGCATCGAAGAGCTGCTTTCCCCCCAGGGCTACGAGGTCTTCCACCCCCAGAAGCACCCGATGGAGGTGCAGATCGCCCGCTACAAGGCGGCCAAGCAGATCGTCAGCCTCGATGGCTCGGCGCTGCATCTCCTGGCCATGGTCGGGCGCGAGGATCAGCAGGTCGCCATGATCAAGCGCCGCGATTCCGGGGCTTCGACCTCGATTGTCGCCCATCTGACCGGCTTTACCGGGCGGGCGCCCGAGGTCATCGACGTGATCAAGCAGGATTGGGTGCGCTCCGACCGCAAGAAGGCCGACCGGACCTCGATCGGCGAGCTGGATTTCGCGCGGCTCGCGGGGGAACTGGTCGCACGCGGCTTCCTGCCCCAGGGCATCACGGCCGAGGCCTTGAGCCCGCGTCAGGCCGAAAGGGCTATCATCCAGGTCGAAAAAGACCTGCGGCGGCGGAACCTGACCTTCCGGCCGGTGCCGCGCGGGGTGGATCCCGCGACGATCCCCCTGCCCCTGCGCGCCACGCTCTCGCGGTCGGAGATGAAGGAAGCCAAGCGCCAGCGCCAGGCAGAGGAAGCGCCCAATCCCTTGAACGCCCGCCGGATGGAGCGGATCAATCGCCGCTCTGTGAAGGATGCGGCGGAGTAGGGCCTAGCCCCCCGCGTTTTCCGCTGCCCTGCGCGCCTCGCGGGCCAGTCGCCTTGGGTTGACGGGCTTGGTCGCATCCGGCTTCGCGCGGATCTTGATCTTCTTGCCCTTGGTCGCCTTGGCCTGACCCTCCGCCACGATGTCGCGCTTGCGCTGGCCGCGTTCCTTCTTGGCGGGCTTTGGGTGGTCCAGGCCAATGGGGCGGAAATACAGCCCCTTTTTCGGCATCTGCCCCTCGAGCCCGGCAATGAAGTCACCGACTTCGGGCGCCGAGAAGCCGGTCAAGGCCTGGTCCGGCGCCAGGAACCCGTGTTCCGCCAGCTTCTCGCCCAGGAGCTGGAAATCCACCTCGCCATAGGACATGTTGTCGGCAAAGCGGCGGTCCGACCGCATCCAGTGCCGCTGGATCGCATCCAGCACCACGGGGCTTTGCCCGGTGAAGCCCGCCAGGTGATCGACGATCCCATCCGGCGCCGAGCCCGGGCGGCGCTTGATCACTGCGACGCGCTGATCCGGCCCGGCCACCAGCGCGAAAAGATGCAGCGCCGAGCCGTCGATGCTGATGACCTGTTTCGCCGCCTTGTAGCGCGCGATCTGCGCCTCGAGCCCGTGTTCCTGCGGGTGGAAAGCCTCGTAGCCATGATCCTGCAACTGCGCCTCGAGCCGGCTTTCCAGCACGATCCCGCCCAGGTCCGCATCGAGCCTGCTGCGCGAGATGTAAAGCTTGTCGCCGCCCTGAGGCGCGATATCCTTGGCAAAGCGCGTTTGGACAAAGTGCCGGAAATGCGCCGCCCCGCCGATCAAGGGCCCGATGCCGAAACCCTGCCCCGGCACGACCAGCGTCTCGACCCGCGTGGGCCTGGTGACGATCCGCACCGGCAGGTCGGTCTGCAAGAGCCGCAGGAAGAGCCTCTGCCAGGGTTTCAACTCGGGCGATGGCCCGGAGGAAAAGCCGCTTTCCGGGATAAAGAGGATGCCATCGACCTTCTCATGATCGAGCCCCCAGAGACGGCCGAGGCTTTCCATGATGAAATGGCCGAAATGGTCCATCAGGACGCCGCCCCAAAGCCAGCGGCCCGCCAGGGGCTCGGCCTCTTCGGGGAAGGGCGGCGGGGTCATCAGCGCCCTGCCCCGCCAATGCACCGCCTGGGGCACATAGACCCGGTCGGCGTCGAAAACCCCCGAAGGGTGGACGAGATAACCCTGGTTGACATGGGCGATGGTGGCCTGATCCACCACGCGCAGGCTGCCCGACCAGCCACCCGCCGCATGGGGGGCGGTGTTGGGATCATCCGAGGGCGTGAACTTCCAGGCCATCAGTGCTGCGCCTCGCCTTCCTGTTCGACGGTAAAGAAGAAATCCGGCGCCAGGCTTTCGGCGAGCGCGATTTCATCGGGGATGACATGGGGGCCGATGGCAAAGACGGCCGAGCCGAAATGCGCCTGGCGATGGGTCAGGTTGCGCATCCTTTGCCCGGTCAGCTCCTGGTAAAACGCCATCTGGTCCTCGCGCGTTTTCAGCTCCGCGATCTTCTCGCGGTGCTTGGCGACGGAGTAGTCATGCGCCGCCCGGATCTCGGGGTCGGAGAGAAGCCGCTCTATCTCGGCCTGCAACCTTGGCAGCATCCGCATGATCGAGCGGTCCTGGTCGACGTTATGCGACATGCGGAACCAGTAGTTCTTGCCCTGGTCGCGGTCAGTGTGGTTCACGCGGCCCCGGTCGCGCTTCACGAGGAAGCTCTCGACCGACCTTACAGCGTAATGATTGAGCTGCACCCAATCATAGCCATAGGTCGAGGTCGTCGAGCGCCACCCGTTCCGCAGCGTGCTCTTCGGCATCGGCTTGCCGTTGCCGTTCACCCAATGGATCTTCTCCCAATGTTCGGGCTGAAGACCTTTGGGCCGATGGACCCCGAACTTGCGGAAAATGTCGATCCGGCGGAAGAGCGTCTTGAAGCCCCAGGCCTGGTGCGGCTTGCGGATCAGCTCGGGCGCGCAGCGGTCGAACTGGGCAATGATCGGCTGATCGACATAATCCACCACGCCTGAGTCTCCGAAAAGCCGCCAGGTCATCGAGATCAGGTTTGCGCCCTCGCAAGCCCGGTACAGGTCGGAGAGCGTGCCATCCCCGATCTTTATGTCAATGAATTCATCGACATCCATGCAGACGGCCCAGTCGGCCTCTTGCACCACCGGCTCGCTCTCGCTGGCCTCCAGCGCGGTATACTGCGGGCTCTGCGCATCGCCCTTTTGCCAAGGATTGGCGCGGTGCTGGCAGATCCCCTTGTCCTGCAACAGCTGAAGAAAGGTATCCGTCCCATCCGTGCAGTCATTGGTATAGACGATGAAACCATCCACCCCGATGACCCGGTGATAGGCGATCCATTCCAGCAGAAAGGGCCCCTCGTTCTTCATGCAGGTGACGATCGTGGTCTTGAGATCCTCGGGCGCCTTGTCGCCCGCCTCCTTGACCTCGGTCGCAGGCGCGCGGACCGGGTCGTGGCCCAAGGCGCGGGCCAGGTCCAGAAGCCGCGCATCCTCGATCACCGAGGTCTTGGGGACGAGCTTGGAGGTGGCTTGACCCGGCACCCGCAGCCCCATGGCGCGCCAGAACATCAACGTGGGGGCGTCGTCAGGCGTATCGGTCACCCGCACCAGCCGCCAAGAGCGCGAGAGCCCCGCAACACGCGGACAGACCGCCCAGCGGCTGATGCCGAAGCTTTGGTCGAATTGCCGGACGATGTGGTCGCCGAAAGCCGCCTCCCGTCCCGCCCGCACCCGCCAGGGGTAAGAGGGCACCCCGGCGAGGCGGATGGCCCCATGGCTCTGCACCAGGTCGAAAGGGTTGGCGCCCAAGGGCAGGATATCGCAGGCGTCAAGACAAGCCACCGCCCGCGCCTCGGCCAGGAAGCGCCACTTGGCAAGCTCATAGACCAGGGCCTCGGCGAGGTTTGAACGCCAGGGATCGGGCGCAGGCGCCTCCATCCGCCCGCGGCCCGGGGCGGCGGGGGCCATATAGACCTCGGTCAGGGCGGGCTCCGGCTTGCCCAAAGGCAGGGGGGAGGTCAGGAGGACGACGGTCATCTCGACCTCCAGCGCCTCCAGCGCCTGGGTCAGGGCCGCCTCGAACCCCGGCTCCGGGGTCTCGCATCGGTCGTAGAAAACCGCGCCGGAGACGCCAAAAGCCAGGGCGTGATGCGCCAGGCCTTCCGCCAGTTGTGCGGGCGTCTCGGCGAGGCGGCTGCCCAGGATCACATTGCGCCCCCGGAAGAGCCCAAGCTCCGCCGGGCTTTCGGTCAGGGCAACCCGGACGCCGGATTTCAGCGCCACCCCCCCCTCGCCCCGCGCCACGAGCATGACCGAGCCGCCCATCTCATGGGCCTCCTCGATGATGACGGCGCCCAAGGCGCGGGCCGGGTCGAAGCCCTGCACATCCGTCCCCGCGCCGAAAAAGACGCGGAGCCGCCCGTCCTCACCCCGGACGGCGTCCAGAAGCCGCGCGTCTTTGTCGCTTGCGCCAAGCTTGCGGCGCAGAACCTGAACCGCCATCAGCCCTTCTTCGCCTTCTGCCGCTCGGCCTTGCGGGCCTGGCGTTCCTCTTCCGACCTTTTGCGGGTCTTTTCCTCGGTCTCCGTCTCGGGCGCCGCAGCCCCGAGATGGGCGGCGGTAAAGACCTGCATGACCCTCGCCACGCCCGCCTCGGTGACCTGGCGGAAGTTGGGTTCGAAGAACGAGATCCCTGCCCTTGTCGAAGTCACGATTTCATAAGACGGGAAGTAGTCGACCTCGGGGAAGTCTTCGTAAAGCTCCCCCGCCACCGCCCGCAGCACCGATTTCGACCAGGTGGTCGCGGCCAGGATATGCCCGCCCGAGGCCGTCGCCGTCAAAGGCACCGGCGAAACCGTGAGCAAAACCCGCAGCTTGGGGTTGGTCTCTTTCAGCCGCGCGAGCGCCGCCACCAGGTCCGCCCGCACCTCTGCCGCGCGGAAATTTACAAAGCCATGGACCGACGGATCATAGACCCCCGCCACCGTCCCCGGCGCAATCGCATAGACCTGGCCCGAGGGCTTGTGCATCCAGGCCTCGGTCAGACCCAGGGTAAAGATGAAGACATCGGCCTGGGAGAAGACCTCCTTCACCGCCGCGAGGTGCTTGACGCGGGCGGCTTTCACCGCCTCGGCGCTGTCGAGGCCTTGCGGGTCGACATTGGGCCGCATCGCATCATGGAAGCGGCCGCCCTTGGTCCAGATCGCGTCGAAGTCGCGCGGGCCGTCCCAGGCTTCCTCCATCAACTGCCGCAGCTGGCGGGTGGTGTAGATGTTCCCATAGCGCGCCGAATACATGCCGTAGCCGTTCTCGCCATGCCGCTCCGGCGCCAGCCCTTCTGGTGCGGGTTCGGCATCCAGCACCGTGAAGCCATTCTTGCGGAGCGCCCGGCCGACATGCTGGGCAAAGCAGGAGCCCGCCGTGACGATGCGGTCAGTCTTCGACAGGGCCCATTTCGGACGGTAGAGATCAGCGGGGGGATAATCGCCCTCCTGATAGCCGGTGCGCCAGAAGGCGCGGGGCTCAAGGCCTTGATAGGGAGATATCTTTTCCATCCTGTCCTCACATGCGCTGCAGGGCGGGCAGAACCTCGGGCCAGATCGCGGCGCCGAAATCCCCGTTCATATGGGCGGCATCCGTGCCCCCACCCTCACCCGAAATCAGCCGCGAGGCGTCCTTGTTATAGGCGAGCCGCGTGGTGATCCCATGGGCGACGGTAACAGCCGGCTGCGGCAGAAATTGGGCATGGGGGGGGAGGCTCGCGGCCACCGTGTCACGGAACATCTGGCCGATGGCATCGCCGTCGCCCGCGCTGATCGCCGCCTCCCAGCCATAGTCCGGCACGCCCTTGGCGCCTGCCCGGATCCATTCGGCCCAGAGCGGCTCGGCCAGGGCCAGGACCTTGCGGCCCTGCAGATGCCCCGCCGTGACCCCCATCAGCGTATCGGCATAGCGTTCGGTCAGGAAGTCGCGGGCGAAACCGGGATGGACCAGGCCCTTGCCTTCCGTCCCCTTCAGGCCGACCCAGGCATGGCTCTTGTAGAACCTCAGGATGCGCTTGACCGAGACATTGAGGCCGATGAGGAAAAACGCTTCATAGTCGTCGAGGACGATGTGATCCGCGCCGCCCATGCGCTGGAAATGCTCGGCGATGTCCTTGCGTTTGGGCGTCAGGCGGCCATTCTCGGCGCGCAGATGGCGGACGCCGTCCGAGGGGGCACCGAAGAAAACAGGCGTCAGATCAGGGGCTTGGCCCTTGGCCTTCAACTGGTCCCAGCCAAGCTTCAGGGCCGCGATATGCGAATTGCCGATGACGCAGAGCCTCATTTCGCAAAGGCCTCCAAAAGTTCGTCCTCGCAGACCACCTTGGCGGCATCGCCTTTCTTGTCCTTGTTCCGCGCCCGGCGTTCCTTGCGGCGCTGGCGCTTTTCGCGGTCAGATTCCTCGGCGGCCACGGGGGCCGGGGTTCCGCCAAGGGTATCGAGGTCGCCCCCTTGTGCCAGATGGGCCAAGGCCGCAGCGCCTCCGCCCCCCGACAGGCGGCGGAGGAGCAGCGCGTCGAAGACCGGGTCATGGGTGACGCCGGGCACCGAGGTCAGGGCGCGCAAGGCCACTTCGATCGCCACGGGATCGGGCTGTTCCATCAGCGAGGGTTGCAGGGTCACCTGCACCACAATCCCGGGATGGGCCTTGCGCAAAAGCTCAACCAGCGCCGCAAGATCGTCCTGCATCTCTTTGACGGTAAAGGAAACCTCGGAGAGCTTCACCCCCGTGGGCAACGTCACCCCCTTGGGCCGCGCGCCAAAGACCGTGCCCGCGCCATCCACCATGGCGCGCGTCGTGCACAGCGGCAGGATCAGCCGGTCCACCTCGGCCGGGAGCCGCGCCACGGCGGCCAGATGCGCCAGGCGGTAAGCCAGCATCGCCTCTTTCGGCAAGCCCTCGGGATCGACCTCGGGGCGCAGACCATCGACGGCCAGCCCATCGGCGCCCTTCCATATCCAGCCCTTGGGCAGCTCGCAGCGCAAAAGCTGCAGGGCGGCGCGCGGATGGCCCAGAAGCCCGGCCCGCACCGTCGCCCGCCCGTAATGCCACTTGGCGGCGACCTCGGGCGCCACGGTCTTGGGCGCAGGCTCCAGATCGACCGGGGCCAGCCCTGCCGCCCGCAGCACCTCGGCCACCGACCAGAGCCCATCCCCGCCCAGAACCCCCACCTTGGAGCTTGCCAAGCCGGTTTCGGGTCCGGTTTCTTCGTCTTCCATCGGTCCTGCTCCGTTTTTGCCAAGATAGGCGGCAGGGCGGAGAATGGAAAGGGATTGTTGCCAAATCGTCTACAACACCGATTATTGGTGGCGCAGTGCCTCGATCGGGTCCAGACGCGCCGCCCGCCGCGCCGGGAAATAACCGAAGACCACCCCCACCACGGCGGAAAAGACGAAGGCAGCCCCGGTGATCCGCCAATCCGGCACGAAGGCGATGTTGAGCGCAGAGGACCCCGCCCAGCCGAGCCCCAGCCCGACGATCACCCCGATGAAGCCGCCGATCAGGCTCAGGACCACGGCCTCGACCAGGAACTGCATCAGCACCTGCCCCTCCGTCGCGCCGATGGCCATGCGGATGCCGATTTCCCGCGTCCGTTCCGTCACGCTGACCAGCATGATGTTCATGATCCCGATGCCGCCCACCAGCAGAGAAATCGCGGCCACGGCAGACAGCAAGCCCGTCAGCGTCCCGGTGATCCCGGTCAGCATCGAGGAAATCTGCTTCATGTCGAAGACGTTGAAATTGTCGTCCTGGTCGTCCGTCAGCCCCCGCCTTTCGCGCATCAGGGCCTGGATCTTGGGCGTGACCTCCTCGGCCGTCACGGCATCCGAAAAGGTCACCGAGATCGAGGAGACATTGGAATTCCCCGCGATCCGCCGCTGAAAGGCCTTCAGCGGCATGATCACCGTGTCATTGTCGTCCGACCCGAAGGTCGAGGCGTCCCGCTTGGTCAGAAGCCCCACGACCTCGCAGGTGATCTTGCCGATCCGCATGGTGATCCCCACCGGATTGCCCTGCCCGATCAAGGCCATGGAGGTCGACGTTCCGATGACGCAGACGGGCGTCCCGGCCCGCAGCTCTTGCTCGGTGAAGACGCGGCCTTCGGACAGGGTCCAGCCGCGCACCGGGAAATAGGCATTGTCGGTGCCGGTGACCGTCACGGCATGGGTCACATCGCCGTAAACCGCGTTCAGCGTCCGCGTGGCGGCAGGTGTCGCCGCCACCAGGTCGGGGATCTCGGTCAAAAGCGCCTCGACATCGGCGGCCTTCAGGGGTGGCGCGTCGTTCTGCCCGCCCCCCGGCCCCCGCCCCGGCTGCCCTGGCCGCACCATCAGCAGGTTCGACCCCAGGGAGGCCACATCCGACTGCACCCTCTGCGTCGAGCCCTGGCCCACGGTCACCATGGCGATGACCGAGGAAACCCCGATGACGATGCCCAAGACGGTCAGAAAGCTCCGCAGCTTGTTGCGGGCCACGGTCAAAAGCGCCAGGCGGAAGGTTTCAATGAGCATCTTGGCGAATGTCCGATTGCAGGCGGCCATCGACGAAGGTGGCGACGCGGGTGGCATAGGCGGCCATATCGGGCTCGTGGGTGACCATGAGGACCGTCATGCCCTCGTCCCGGTTCAGCTGCTGCAACAGAAGCATGATCTCGCGGGACCGCGCGGAGTCCAGGTTCCCCGTCGGCTCATCGGCCAGGATCAGCTGGGGCCGCGTGACGATGGCCCGCGCGATGGCCACACGCTGCTGCTGGCCGCCCGAAAGCTCGCTGGGCTTGTGGCCCGCCCGGTCCGCCAGCCCGACCTTGCCCAAGGCCGCCAGCGCACGTTCGCGGCGTTCGTCCTGGGGCACGCCCTGGTAGACCAGCGGCAGTTCGACATTCTCCAGCGCCGTGGTGCGGGGCAAAAGGTTGAAACCCTGAAAGATGAAGCCCAGGAAGTTGCGCCGAAGCAAAGCCCTCTGGTCGCGGTCCAGCCCGCCAACCTCTTGCCCCATCAAGAGATACTGCCCCGAAGAGGGCGTATCGAGGCAACCGATGATGTTCATCGTCGTGGATTTCCCCGAGCCCGAAGGCCCCATGACCGCGATGAAATCCCCACGGTCCACGCTGAAATCCACCCCATCCAGCGCCCGCACCATGGCCTCGCCCGTCCCGTAAGACTTGGTGATCCCCCGCAGCTCGATCATTCGGCGACCGTGGTCTGGGCCGTCACCACGAGGTCGCCAGCCTTGAGATCGCCCTCCAGCACCTGGGTCAGCGTGCCATCCGTGGCCCCGGTCTTGACCTGGACCTTGGCAGGCACCCCGTCGCGCAGGACGTAAAGCCCGCGGAAACCCTCGCGGTCGGGCTCGTTCGAGACCGTGGTCCGGTTGCCCCGATTGCCGCCGGGGCCGCCGCCCGAGAAGAGCACACCGAGGAGCCCACTGGAAGATTGCGTCGCAACTGATTGACGCGGAGGAGAAAAACGGAAGGCCGCATTGGGGACGGTCAAGACGCCCTTGACCTCTTGCACCGTGATATCGGCCGAGGCCGTCATGCCCGGCCGCAGCCGCAGGTCGGAATTGTCGATCGACAGGATGGTCGGATAGGTCACGATCCCGTCGACGGTCTGGGGCGCGTAATGCAGCTCTGACACCTGTGCCGGAAAGCTCTCCCCCAGCCAGGCGTCGACCGTGAACTCCGCCGGATTGTCCAGCGCCACCTTGCCGACATCGGCCTCGGCGACATCGACCGACAGCCGCATCTGCGCCAGGTCATGGGCCAGGGTGAAGAGAACGGCGGTCTCCGAGGCCGAGGCATTGACCGTCTGGCCCACATCGGCCGAGACCTCCAGAACCATGCCGTCGATGGGCGAGGTGATGACCGCCTTGGCCAAAGAGGTCTCCGACAGAAGTACATTGGCCTCCGCCACCTGGACCTGGGCCATGGCCTGGGCCAGACCGGCCTCGGCGCGGCGCGCGGCGGTGGCGGCGGTGCTCAGTTCGTCATCGGTGTTGAGCCCCTTGTCGTGGATCTTCTGCACCCGGGCGAGCGTGGCCCGCGCCGCCTCCAGCGCCGCCTCGGCATCCGCCACTTGCGCCTTTTGCGCGGCCAAGGTCGCCTGGTCGCGGGCAAGCTCGGCCTGCAAGGACGAGGTATCCAGCCGCGCCAGCACATCGCCCTTCTTGACCCGGTCATTCACCCGGACCGCCATCTCGGCAATCGTCCCCGAGATGAGGGACGAGACATCGACCTGCTCGATGGGCTCCACCGTGCCGACAGCGGTGATCTGCACGACGATATCGCGCGTGGCGACCTCGGAGCTCGTGTAGCTGACCGCAGGCGTCGAGTCCGAGCCCCGGCCATAAACCCAAGCCCCCCCGCCGCAGAGGGCGACCAGCAAGGCCAGCACCAGCCAGCCCTTCCATCTCCGCCTCTTGCGGCGCGTGATCTGTTGCAGCACCTCTGCCCCGGTCTCGGTCATCGTCGTCCCCTTGGAAGGCCCAGTCCCCTATCTGGGCCGGTCGGTCGTGGGGATCAACGCCCGGGCCACGGGATTCCGTCGCGGGCCGGCGATTATTCCACCTTGCAGGCCCTGACCAGCAAGAGCCCGGTCGCCGCATAGACGACTGCCGGGAAATCCTTCAAAAATTGCCCGACCGCGATCAGATTGGCCTTGCGCCCGGGATCGCTTTCTTCCGCCGCGGAGTCCCATGCGAAATAGCCCGAAGAGGCGATATCCGGATAGTTCGGCGGATAGAAGGCTTCCGCGCCATTCGGCATCGTGGCCGTCAGACTGCCATCAAAGCCCATGACCGTCGTGACCGCCCCCTCCGCCGTGTCCCGCCCCGGAGCCACGTCCGAGCGCCATTCGATCCGCCCCGTGTCACAATCCAGCCGGAACCCCAGCGCCAGGCTTTCCTCCGGCACCCAGATTGCAAGGCCGCCCCGCGCCCCGCCCTTCTCTGGCGCATAGTCCCGCAACTCCACCCGGAAGCCGCCGAAATCATGCGAAGCCATCAGCACCTCGGCGCCCGCCAAACCCGGCCACAGCGCCAAAACCACGATCCAGATCGTCTTCACGCCCGCCTCCTTTCCCAAGCCTGCAAATTCATCTGTTCACAAATATCCCACGGGAGGGTCCGGAGGGGTGTGAAACCCCTCCGGGCCTGCCGCAAAACAAGGGGCCGGAGGTTCGCACCCCCGGCCCCAAATTCGCCCGTCCGAACGACTCAGGCCTGGACCATCTTGGCCACTTCGGCCGCGAAGTCTTCTTCCTTCTTCTCGACGCCTTCGCCGACCATCACGCGGGCATAGCCGGTGATCTCGACGCCGGCTTCCTTGGCCGCCGCCTCGACCGTCAGGTCGGGGTTGATGACGAAGGCTTGGCCCAGAAGGGTGTTTTCCGCCAGGAACTTCTTCATCCGGCCCGGGATGATGTTGTTGTGGATCACGGCCTCGGGCTTCGGCTTGGCCGAGGAGGCGTTTTCTTCCAGCGCCTTGGCGGTCTGCACGGCCAGCTCACGCTCCACGACCACCGGGTCGAGGGTCGCTTCCGAGAGCGACAGCGGGTTGGTCGCGGCAATGTGCATGGCGAACTGCTTGCCGATCTCTTCGGCGCGGGCCGCATCGCCGTTCAGCGCGACCAGCACGCCGATCTTGCCCATGCCAGCGGTGGCGGCATTGTGGACATAGGAGACGACGGTCGAGCCTTCCAGCACATGCATGCGGCGGAAGTTCAGGTTTTCCCCGATCCGCGCCACGGCTTCCTGGATGACTTCCTCGACCTTCTTGCCGTTCAGATGCGCGGCCTTGCAGACCTCGACCGATTCGCCGACGGTCAGGGCCACATTGGCCACGTCACGCACCAGCGCCTGGAAATCGGCGTTCTTGGCGACGAAGTCGGTTTCCGAGTTGATCTCGACGGCGACGCCGCGCCCGTTCGACACGGCCACGCCCACCAGGCCCTCGGCGGCGACGCGGTCGGCCTTCTTGGCGGCTTTCGCCAGGCCCTTGGTGCGCAGCCAGTCCACGGCGGCTTCCATGTCGCCATTGGTCTCGGTCAGCGCCTTCTTGGCATCCATCATCCCCGCGCCGGTCGATTCGCGCAGTTCCTTCACCATCGCAGCGGTGATCGTCATGTCAGACTCCAGTCCTTGAAAGGGTCAGGGGAGCCCATAGACTCCCCCGATTTCCGTTTTATGACAGGCCCGATCCCGGGCCAGCCCTCAGGCTTCGACGGCTTCTTCAGCCGGAGCCTCGTCCATGGCACCGAGGTCGATGCCCGCAGCGCCCATCTGGGCCGACATGCCGTCCAGGGCAGCGCGGCTGATCAGGTCGCAATACATGGCGATGGCGCGCGAGGCGTCGTCGTTGCCGGGGATGATATAGTCCACGCCCTTGGGCGAGCAGTTGGTATCGACCACGCCGACGACCGGGATGCCCAGCTTCTTGGCCTCGGTGATGGCCAGGGCCTCTTTGCCAACGTCGATGACGAAAAGCAGGTCCGGAACGCCGCCCATGTCGCGGATACCGCCCAGGCTGGCCTGCAGCTTCTGCTGGTCACGCTCCAGGTTCAGACGCTCTTTCTTGGTCAGGCCCTCGGCGCCCGAGGCCAGGATTTCGTCGATCTGCTTCAGGCGCTGGATCGAGTTGGAGATGGTCTTCCAGTTCGTCAGCGTGCCACCGAGCCAGCGGTGGTTCATGTAATACTGCGCGCATTTCTCGGCCGATTCGGCGATCGACTTCTGCGCCTGGCGCTTGGTGCCGACGAAGAGGATGCGGCCGCCCTTGGCGACGGTGTCACGGACCACTTTCAGCGCCGCGTCCAGCATCGGAACGGTCTGGGTCAGGTCAAGAATATGGATGCCATTGCGGTCGCCATAGATGAACTCGCCCATGCGGGGGTTCCAGCGCGCGGTCTGGTGGCCATAGTGAACGCCAGCTTCCAAGAGCTGGCGCATGGTGAACTCGGGAAGAGCCATGCTCGTATCCTTTCCGGTTTGAACCTCGGCCCAAGTGTCTCAGGGTTTCCCCCAACCGGTGGACTGCATGGGATTTCTCCCCATGAAGCCCCACCTGAGCCTGTGAAGTGCGCCGCCTTTACGCCAGATGCGGCCCTGCTGCAAGGCCTTTTCCCGCAGTCAGGGCGCCTTTGCGCCCCGCAACAGCGCCAGGACCTCGGACTTGGGCCCCATCCGGCTGCCCTCTATCCAGGCGGCCAGGGCGGCGTTATAGGTCTCGTCCCAGGCCGAGTCCACCCAGTCGCGCATCTCTTCCGCCGAGATCGGTGCCGGGATCGGGGCGGAGGGCGGGCCTTCGCGCAGGCGCAGCGCGGCCCGGAGGGGCTCGGGGTGGTCCGAACGCGCAAGCATCGCATTCCAGCGCGGCGCGGCATTGGCCTCGAGCCGCGCGCGCCAGGTTTCGGGCAGGGTCAACCGCGGAAAGGCCAGCCCCGCGCGCTGGATCGCCCCGCGCAACAGGCCAAAGAGCCTTGGGTCGCTTTCGGGGCTGCGCGCTTCGCCCAGCCGCAGCAAGAGCGCCGAGGCCGCGGCCGGCATGGATTCGTTGGCCCGCAGCGCCCCCCCAAGATCGGGAAGCGCCCGGCCGCAGACCGCCCCGATCCATTGCGCGACATCGGCGGTGACATCGCCCCCCAGAAGGCTTTGACGCGAAAACACCCGCAGGCGCAGGGCATCCGCGCCATAGATGGTCTCGATCGTCTCCAGCCGGTCGAGGTGGTCGATCAGCGCCGGGTCGATCTTGTGGCCATAGCGCTTGACCTGCTGCTGGGCGGCCGAGGGGTAATGGTCGGTCACCGGGCGCAGATAGGCCAGGGCCGTGACCTGAACCCCATGGCGGGCGAAAAGCGCGGTCAGCCTCTTGCCCCCCGGGGCCGACATCGGATGGGACAGATGCTCTGCCGACAAAAGAACCACGCCGTCGCCATGGGCGCGGGCCTGGGCGATGGCGGTCTCCAGCGCCAGGGTCACCCGGTCGGCAGCGCCAGGCCCCATATGGCGCAGGCGCTCGGCCAGGTGATGGGCGGGCGGCAGGCTCTCGGCCCAAAGCGCTGCAAGCTGCCAATGGCCCGCGACCGCGTCCTCCCCGAGGCTCGGATAGAAGAACCCCTCGGCGGCAAGCTTCTCGCGCCCCTGGGCCAATTGCGCCTGGATCGCGCTGGAGCCTGTCTTCTGCATCCCCAGATGGATGATGGCGCGCATGGTCCGGCCCCCTTGCCTGCTGCCGACGTGCGGCCCGATCATTGGTCAAATTGCGCGCAAGTCAACGTCCTGCGGCCCCCCGATGCCGCTAGCCGACGCCTGAAGGACGGTTTCCGACCTTGCCTCGGCCTGCCTTCCGGCTAGAACCGCCTGTGACACGCAGGAGACGCGCGATGAAAGATCTGGATCAAGCCGAGACCACTTCCGATGCCCTGGTGATCTTCACCCCCTCGGGCAAGCGCGGGCGCTTTGCGCTTGGCACGCCAATCCTGACGGCGGCGCGGCAATTGGGGGTCGACCTGGATTCGGTTTGCGGCGGGCGCGGGATTTGCTCGAAGTGCCAGATCCAGCCCTCTTACGGCGAGTTCCCCAAGTTCGGCGTCACGGTCCAGGACGGCGCCCTGACCGAATGGAACGAGGTCGAGGCGCGCTACAAGCGCATCCGGGGCATGATCGACGGCCGCCGCCTGGGCTGCCAGGCCAAGGTTCAGGGCGATGTGATCGTCGATGTGCCGCCCGAAAGCCAGGTCCACAAGCAGGTGATCCGCAAGGCGGCCTCGGACCGGGTCATCGCGATGGACCCGGCGACGCGCCTTCTGTTCATCGAGGTCGCCGAGCCCGACATGCACGAGCCCACCGGCGATTTCGAGCGCGTCAAGCGCGCGCTGAAGGATCAATGGCAGGTCGAGGGGGTCGAGGCCGATCTGGGCCTTCTGCGCCGCCTGCAACCCGCGCTCCGCAAGGGCGAATGGAAGATCACCGTGGCGCTTTACAAGGGCAACCATGATACGTCGCACCGGATCCTGGACCTCTGGCCGGGCTTCCACGAGGGTCCGATCCTGGGGCTGGCCATCGACCTGGGCTCGACGACGATTGCCGCCCATCTGTGCGACCTGACCGATGGGCGGGTCCTGAACTCGGCCGGCCTGATGAACCCGCAGATCCGCTTTGGCGAAGACCTGATGAGCCGGGTGTCCTATGCCATGATGAACCCGGGCGGCGATGTCGAGATGACGACGGCGGTGCGGGCGGCCATCGACAGCCTGGCCCATACGATCTGCGAAGAGGCCGGGGTTTCGACCCAGGCGCTTTACGAGCTGGTCTTCGTCTGCAACCCGGTCATGCATCATCTTCTCTTGGGCATCGACCCGGTCGAACTGGGCCAGGCGCCCTTTGCCCTGGCGACCTCGGGCTCCATGGCTTTCCCGGCCCGTGACCTGAACCTTTCCAACGTCAATACCTCCGCCCGGGTCTATGTCCTGCCCTGTATCGCCGGTCATGTGGGGGCCGACTGCGCCGCCGTGGCCTTGGCCGAAGAGCCGCAGCATTCCGAAGACATGGTCCTGATCGTGGACGTGGGCACCAATGCCGAGATCCTTCTGGGCAACAAGACCAAGGTGCTCGCCTGTTCCTCGCCCACGGGTCCGGCCTTCGAGGGCGCGCAGATCTCCAGCGGTCAACGCGCCGCCCCCGGCGCCATCGAGCGCATCACCATCGACCCGGTGACCAAGGAGCCGCGCTTCCGCGTCATCGGTTCCGAACTCTGGTCCGACGAGCCGGGTTTTGCCGAGGCCGTGGGGGCGACGGGTGTGACGGGCATCTGCGGCTCTGGCATCATCGAGGCCGTGGCCGAGATGCGCATCGCGGGCCTGGTGGACCAGGGCGGCCTGATCGGCGGCCCCGACCAGACCGGCACGGCCCGCTGCGAGGCGGAAGGCCGCACCCATGCCTACCTGATCCACGACGGCTCTGCCACGGGCGGGCCCCGGATCACGGTGACGCAAGGCGACATCCGCGCGATCCAGCTCGCCAAGGCCGCGCTTTACGCGGGGGCCAGGCTCCTGATGGACGAGATGGGCGTGACGACGGTGGACCGCGTGGTCCTGGCGGGGGCCTTCGGCGCCCATATCTCGCCGCGCCATGCCATGGTCCTGGGGATGATCCCGGATTGCGAACTGCCCAAGGTCATCTCGGCCGGGAACGCGGCGGGGACGGGGGCGCGGATTGCGCTTTGCAACCGCGCGGCCCGCGACACGATCGAGGCCGTGGTCCACGAGATCCACAAGGTCGAAACCGCCATCGAGCCGCGCTTCCAGGAGCATTTCGTCAATGCCTCGGCCATCCCCAATGCGGTCGATGCCTTCCCGCACCTGGACCCGCTGCCCGAGGTGAGCTTCAACACCAATTCCGGCGCCGAGGGCCGTCGCCGCCGCAGGTAAAGAGAAAGCCGGGCTCGGGGGCATCGAGCCCCCTCGCCCGGCTGCTGCCGCAGGACCAGGGCCAAAGGGTCGGACGCCGCCCCCGAGCCAGCCGATCACGGCTTTCAACGCGCCCCCCAACCCGCGCGCGCCCTGCCTCTTTCAACTTGGCACAAATATCCAAACCCCGCGCCCAAGCAGCACCGCCCCGCGCCTTTCATGCTTGCCCAAATACTCCAGCCCTGCCCCTCGCGCGCCTCACCTCGCCCCTTTCAACTTGGCCCAAATACTCCCGCAGCATCCGCCGCAAGCGCCTCCCTATCCCCTTTCACACTGGCCCAAATATCCCCGCCGGAGGCTCCAACCGCCCCAGCAGCGCCACGCCCGGCGTTCTCTCCTGCCTCAGGTCCCGCCCAATGCCTTGACGCAGCCCTGCCTTACGCTACCCTGCCCCCATCGCCAAGGAGAACCCGTGTCCCCGACCCCGCCCCTTCATGCCTGAGGACGCGCTCACCCCGCTTCTCCTCTCGGTCGCAGCCCAGGACCGCGCCGCCTTCCGGGCGCTTTATTCGGCTGCCGCTCCGAAACTCATGGGGGTGCTGATCCGTATGCTGGGCACGAGGTCCGAAGCGGAGGATGCCTTGCAAGAGGTCTTTACACGGGTTTGGCTGCGCGCCCATCGGTTCGACGCCGCAAAGGGTGCGGCCATGGGCTGGCTGGTGGCGCTCGCGCGCAACCATGCCATCGACCGCATCCGGGCCCGCCATGACACGGTCTCGGACGACCTGGCCATGGAAGCCCTGCCCGACCTTGCCCCCCGTGCCGAGACCCGTCTTCAGGCCCAGGGCGAGGCGCGCCGCATCGGCGAGTGCTTCGACACGCTGGAGGCCGATCGCGCGGCGGCCATCCGGGGCGCCTATCTCGACGGCCTGTCCTACCAGGACCTTGCCACCCGCCATGACGTGCCCTTGAACACGATGCGCACCTGGCTCAGACGCGGGCTCTTGCGGCTGAAGGAGTGCATGGAGCGATGACCGCCACGGACCAAGACGATGACCTTCTGGCCGCGGAATATGTCCTGGGCACCCTGCCGCTCGAGGACCGCGCCCTGGCCGAGCGGCGCCTGCGCGAGCCCGGTTTCGCGGCGCGGGTCGCGGAGTGGGAGCGGCGGCTTTCCGGGCTGAACCCCGAGTTTGCCGAGGCCCCGGCGCCCGACCTGATGCCCGCCATCGAGGCGCGGCTCTTCCCCCAGGCCCCGGCACCCTCGCGCTGGCAGGGGCTGCGGCTGTGGGGCGCCTCGGCGCTTTCAGCTCTGGCGGTGGTGGCCTATCTTGCCCTCACCCCGGTGCAGCCCGATTTCACCGCCGTGATCCTGGCCGAAACCGGGGGGCTGGAATATGACGCCCAACTCAGCGGGCGTCAGATGGTCGTCAGCCTGAAATCGGGCAGCCTGCCGGGCCCCGACCAGGCGCATGAGCTTTGGCTGATCGTCGGCGATGCAGCGCCGGTCTCCCTGGGCCTCCTGGGCGCCGAGACCCGGATCGCCTTTGCCGCCCCGCCCGAGGGGGCGATCCTGGCCGTCTCGCTGGAGCCTGCGGGCGGCTCGCCCACCGGGCAGCCGACCGGGCCGGTCCTGGCCCTGGGCGCGCTCAAGCGGAGCTGACCGCCGTCCATGGCCACCCGCCCTGGCCGCCCCCCATGACCACGGCTGGACCGGGGCCTTGCCCGCCATCTCCCTTGGCGCCAGGCGGCCCGCAAGTCGGGCAGCGGCGCCTTCCCCCCCTCCCCAGGCGCAAAGAATCTCGCAGAAATTTTTCGCCCCCCTGAAACTCTTTCGCCCGCAGCCCCGTTTCCCCTTCAGAGCGACAGGATGAGCCTGCCGCCTTTGACATGGAGATGACGATGCTGAAATCCCTCTTGGCCGCCCCGCTTCTGGCCACCTCGCTCCTGGCCCTGACCGCCACCGCCGTCCTGGCCGACAATCCCATGGTGGGCGGCGCCGCGATGTTCCCCACCAAGAACATCGTTGAAAACGCGGTCAATTCGGCCGATCACACGACCCTGGTCGCCGCAGTGAAGGCTGCGGGCCTGGTCGAGACGCTGCAAGGCCCCGGCCCCTTCACCGTCTTCGCCCCCACCAACGCGGCCTTCGCGGCCCTGCCGGCGGGCACGGTCGACAACCTGCTGAAGCCCGAGAACAAGGACGCTCTGGTCAAGGTCCTGACCTGCCATGTCGTGGCCGCCAATGCCCTGGCCGAGACGGTGCAGGGCATGATCCAGGCCGATGGCGGCAAGCATGTGATCGAGACGGTCGGCGGCTGCAAGATCACCGCCTCGACCGAGGGCGGCATGGTCGTCCTGACCGACGAGATGGGCGGCAAGGCCAAGGTCACCATCGCCGACGTGGTGCAGTCGAATGGCGTGATCCATGTCATCGACGCGGTGCTGCTGCCGAAGATGTAAGCTCCACGGCGGGCTGCTGCCCCAAACGGCCGCCCCCTTGGCCCGGGCCCTGAACCGGGGTCTGGTCTCCCGCTTCAGGCCCGGCGCCCGAGGCGGGAGACCTTTGCACCGTCCCGGCGCGGGCCGGGTCGCGCCGGGATTTGGCCGGGGCCTGCGGGTCCCGGCCTTTTCATGGGCCGGGGACTTGGGGCCCGCGTCCCGGGGCTTGGGATTTGCGCCCTCTGGCGCAGCCCCGCCCAGGGGTCTAGCATGGGCCCCAAGCCCAGGACCCAAGATGACCCCGATCCCCGACACCGGCTACCGGCTCTGCCAATCTTCCGCCATCGCAGACTGGGCGCGCGCCGCCCATGGGCCCGCAATCCGCGCCTTGCAGGACGAGCCCCGGCGCCATGGCGGCACCTGGGCCGTGGGGCTTGACCTTCTGCCCAATGCGCCAGACGGGTCCATCGGCGCCGCCTTGCCCTGGCAGGACCTCGGGCTCGACCCGCAACCGCTGCACCCGGCCCAGCTTTCGGCGGTCTTCCAGGGCTATCCCCGCCGCGACCCCGACGAGACCGAGGCCGCCCACCGCTTCCGCATCACCCGCGACGCGACGCATCTGGACGGGCTCTTGCCGCTCGGCCCCGACAAGCGCCGCTTCATGAAAGAGCCCCATGCCTGGATCCTGGGCCTGGCCCTGACCGAAAGCGATGCCGCCCCGCTTGTGGTCTGGGAGGGCTCCCATCACCTGATCCGCGCGGCCCTGGCCCGGGCGCTGGCCCCCCATGACCCCGCGACCTGGGGCGATGTCGACCTGACCGAAGCCTATGCCGAGGCCCGCCGCGTGGTCTTTGCCTCCTGCAAGCGCGTCGCCCTGCCCCAAAAGCCTGGCCAGGCCGTGATCCTGCACCGCATGGCTCTGCATGGCGTGGCGCCCTGGGCCGAGGGCGCCTCTGCCCCGCCCGAGGGCCGGATCGTCGCCTATTTCCGCCCGCTCTTGCCCTCGGTCGAGGCGTGGCTCCGCCTGCCCTGAGAGGGGCTCTCGGCGGAACGCAGATTTCCGCCGAGAGCCCCTCTCAGGGGCCCAAGCCTAACGCCGCAGCTCCATCCTCTCGCCCGCGATGGAAATGTCGAAAAGCCCCAGGTAGCTCATCCCCAGAAGCGAGATATCCATCTCTCCCGTCGTCACCGCCGCCGGGATCTCGGCATCCGAAAACGGTCCGAAAGAGACATCACGCAGGGTGACACGCGCCGTCTGCACCATGCCATTGGCCGTCATCGCCGTGCCGGTATAGGCCAGGCCTTCGCCCGTGATCCCCAGCCGCGCCGCGTCGCGGGCGTTCAGCACGATCTCGGTGGCGCCCGTATCGGCCATGAACTGCACATCGACCCCGGCAATCGTCAGGGTGGCATAGTAATGCCCATCCTCGGCGCGGGGGAGGACGACGGAAGCCGCCCCCTCCTCCTGCCCCGGCCGGATGCCACGCCGGATGTCGCCCCAAAGCCCGTAAAGCGCCACGACGCCCAGGAAGATCATCCCCCAGGCCAGCGCCATCCGGCCCGTCCGCCCCGCGCCCTTGCGCATCTCGACCATGGCCCAGCCCGAAAGCGCCGCCAGCAAGAGCCCGATATAAAGCGCCCGCATCCAAAGATCGCCGTCCATCCCCGCCCCCTACAACAATCCGGTGCCCTTGACGCCATCGATGACGAATTGCACCGACAGGGCCGCAAGCAACATCCCCAGGAGCCGCGTGATGACCACGGTTCCCGTCCGCCCCATCAAGCGCTCGATGGGCGCGGCGGCGAGGAAGAAGAGGAAGGTCGCCGCCACCATCCCCGCCATGAGACCTATGACACCAAGGCGGATCGACCAGTCCTCGGCCTGGGCCATCAAGAGGATCATCGTGGCGATGGCCCCAGGCCCGGCGATCAGCGGCGTGGCCAGGGGGAAGACCGAAGGGTCATGGTCGGGCTCGGCATGCTGCCCCTCGCGCCGCTGGGTGCGGCGCTCGAAAAGCATGTCCAGCGCGGTCAGGAACAGAAGCATTCCCCCCGCGATGCGGAAGGCAGGCATCGAAATGCCGACGAAGCCCAGAAGCGCGTCGCCCAAAAGGCCAAAGGCCAAGAGGATGCCAAAGGCGATGACACAGGCCCGCAGCGCGAGCCGCCTGCGATGGGCGCTGTCCATCCCCCGGGTCAGCGCGATGAAAAGCGGAACCAGGCCCGGCGGGTCGATGACCACGAAAAGCGTCGCGAAAGCCGTGACGAAAAAGCCTGAACGCATGCGCCTCTCCTTTTGGCCCACCTTACCCAAGCAACCCCAAAGCGCCAGCCCCAAAGGGGGAGGCCGAGACCACGCCCCCGGGGATTGCGCGTGGCTTGCGGCCTTTGCCCTGTCCGGTCGAGGCCCGAGAGCTCAAGCCCGGGACGGCGGGGAGTAAGCGATACCGTGGGCCCGCGTAACCCGGGGTATACCCCGGGGCTCCGGGCAGCGGGTCGAGGCCCGAGAGCTCAAGCCCAGGACGGCGGGGAGTAAGCGATACCGTGGTCCCGCGTAGCCCGGGGTATACCCCGGGGCTTTGGACAGCGGATCGAGGTCCGAAGGCTCAAGTCCGGGGCGGCAGGGCGGCAGCCTCTTCGCGCCATTTGCGCCAGTCGGCCAGCCTGCGCCCGGTCTCGCGCGGGAAGGTCTCGCCGCGCGGCACGACCTCCAGCACCAGGTCCAGACCCAGGGCCGCGAAACCCTGGCCCTCGACCCAGGCCGCAAGCACCCAGGACCCCTCCAGGAGCAAAGCCAGCGGGCGGATGTCGCGCTCGGTCAGGCGGCCCTCCTCCAGAAGCGCCACGGTCAGCACCTCGCGCAGGCGGATCGCCTTGCGGATCAGCGGCAGTTGAGGCCCGCGCGCCGCCCCCGCCTCGGGGCGCGTGGCGAAAATGTCCTCGCCCTCTTCCCTCGGCCCCGGCGTCAGGCCCGCAAGCTTGCCCGCCAAGGACCGCGCCGCCCCCGCAAGCTCGCCCCCGCCCTCGGCCACCAGCCGCAACCCCGCCCGCAAAGCCAGCATCTCCGAGGCCTGGAGCATCATCGGCGGCAGGGTGATCGGCTGGCGCAGCACATAGCCCACCCCCCGCTCCCCCTCGACCGCCAGCCCCGAGGCCGCCAGAACCCCCATGTCGCGCCAGATCGTCCGCACCGAGACGCCAAGCGCCCGCCCCAGATCCTCGGCCCGGTGCAGGCGCCCGTCGCGCAAAAGCTGGATCAGGTCGAACAATCGGTCCGAACGCGGCATTTTCAGGCATCCCCGGGGACGAATTGGCCCGCTACTGACAGAATAATGTCAGTAGCCCCCCAAAAAGCCAAGGGGTCCGTCGCCATATCCCCTTGCGATGCGCTCTGCTTTGGCGCCACCGTGAGGTCAAGCCCGCACTTTCGCGGCCACCAAAGGGAATCTGAAAATGCATCCGCCTGGCCCCGTTACTATGATCCTCATCGCCGTTGTCGTCCTGGTCCTCTTCGGGCGCGGCAAGGTCTCGTCCCTGATGGGCGAGGTCGGCAAGGGCATCACCGCCTTCAAGAAGGGCATCAATGACGGCCAGGCCGAGGCCGCCAAGGAGCCCGAAGTGACGCCTCCGCCGGTCGTCGCCAAGGACGTGACGCCGCAAGACGACAAGCAGGCGTAACCTGTAAATGTTCGGATTGAACTGGCCTGAACTCGTGATCATCTCGGTCGTGGCGCTGATCGTCATTGGCCCCGAAGACCTGCCCAAGATGTTCCGCGAGCTGGGCCGCTTCACCGGCAAGCTGCGCCAGATGAGCCGGGAGTTTTCCCGCGCCATGGAGCAGGCGTCCAAGGACACCGGCGTCTCGGACATCGCCAAGGACCTGAAGAACGTGACCTCGCCCAAGTCGCTGGGCCTGGATGCGGTGAAGGGGACGATGGACAAGTTCGAGAAATGGGACCCGCTGAAGAACGCGGCCAAGCCCACTGGAACGAACACCATCGCCAAGCCCCTGACCCCGCCGCCCATGCCCGAGACGCCCGCCCCCGCAACCAGCAGCCTGACCTCGGTCGCGGCCCGGGATGCGGCCAAGGATGCGGCGGCGAAGGCTGACCTGCCCTCCATCGAGGACGAGATGGAAGACGACCTGGCAGAGCTGGCCGATCTGGAGGCGCTGGACGACCTCGACGCCCTGGCCGAGCTGGACGCCTTGGAGCCCGCCCCGGCTCCTGCTCCTGCTCCTGCTCCGTCACCCGCCACGGCGCATGGGCCCCATACCCAGGCGCTCTATGACAAGGCCGCGCTGAAGGCCAAGGTCATCGCGGAACAGACCGAAAAGCTGAAGGCCATCGAGGCCGGGACCTATGTGCCCGATGCCCCGGCGACCCCGGTTGTGGCGGCGCCCGCCGTGTCAGCTCCGCTGCCCCCCGAAGTCCCGCCCAATGCCCCGACCGCGGCCCCACAGGACGCCGCTGTCCCGGGCTTGACCCGGGACCTCGACGCTGAACAGAAGCCGAAAGCCACGCGCGCCAAGAAGGCCGTTGCCCCCGCCGAGGCCGCAGAGGTCAAGGCGCCGAAGACCAAGGCGCCCAAGTCCAAGGTCACGGAGTCCAAGGCCACGGAGTCCAAGGCTTCTGCGCTGGAGGCCGCCGAACCGGACCAAGCCTCCGCGCCGCCGGCAAAGACCTCCAAACCGCGCCGCAAATCCGCCGTCGAGGCCGAGATCGAGGCCAAGGCGCGCGACCTGAAGACATCCCGCTCGGCGGGTGAGGAGACGGCATGAGCCAGACCGAAGACCTCGACGGCTCCGCCGCGCCGCTGATCGAACACCTGAAGGAACTGCGCAACCGCATCCTGATGTCGATGGGCGCCTTCGTGGTGGCCTTCATCATCGCCTTCCTGATCTATGGCACGATCTGGGATTTCGTCTCGGCGCCGATCTGCCATGTGCTCAGCGCCAGGGGGGATGACTGCACCTTCCAGGTCCTGGCCCCGCAGGACAGCTTCTTCGTCGCCATGAAACTGGCGATGTGGGGAGGCCTGGTCTTCTCCTTCCCGATCATCGCCTTCCAGATGTGGCGCTTCGTGGCGCCCGGGCTCTACAAGAACGAGAAGCGCGCCTTTCTGCCCTTCCTCGTCGCCTCGCCCGTCATGTTCGTCCTGGGTGGCGGCTTCGCCTACCTGGTGGTCATCCCCACGGCCTTGAACTTCTTCCTCGATTTCCAGGACCAGATGGCCTCGTCCATGACGAGCGGTGATCAGAGCCTGGCCAACCTGCCCTCGGGCCTGGTCTTCCAGGGCTCGATCGACCGGCTTTATTCCCTGGTCATGCAGTTCGTCCTGGCCTTTGGCCTTTGCTTCCAGCTGCCGGTGCTTTTGACGCTGATGGGCAAGGCCGGGCTGATCGGGTCCAAGGCGCTGAAGGCCACGCGGAAATATGCCGTGGTGGGCATCCTGATCCTGTCCTCGATGATCGCGCCGCCCGATGTGACCTCGATGCTGATCCTCTTTGCGGCGATCTATCCGCTCTATGAGATCTCGATCTGGATCATCGTGCTCTTCGAACGCCAGGCCAAGGCACAGGCCATGGCGGATGGCACCTGGGAGCCGGAAGACGAGGAATGAAGACCCTTGAACGCATTGCGGCGGCGCTGGAACGCCTGGCGCCGCCGCCCGCCCCCGCGCCCGACTTCAGCGCCGAGGCCTTTGCTTGGGCAGTGGAGCCGGACCGGCTGATCCCGGTGGCCAAGGTTGCCCGCGTCGATGTCGGGCTTTTGGTCGGCATCGACCGCAGCCGTGACACGCTTCTGGCCAATACGCGGCATTTCGCGGCGGGTCTGCCCGCCAACAACGCCCTTCTGTGGGGCGCGCGGGGGATGGGGAAGTCTTCGCTGGTCAAGGCGATCCATGCCCAGGTGCGCAGCGAGGGCCATGACCTGAAAATCGTGGAGCTCTCGCGCGAGGATCTGCCCTCGGTCGGCCGATTGCTCGATCACCTGAGGGCGGCGCCGCATCGCTTCATCCTCTTTTGCGACGACCTGAGCTTTTCGGGCGATGACCAGCATTACAAGGCATTGAAGGCCGTGCTGGATGGCGGCATCGCGGGGCGGCCTGAGAATGTGGTGCTTTACGCCACCTCGAACCGCCGCCACCTGATGCCGCGCGACATGATCGAGAACGAAAGGTCCACCGCCATCACCCCGGGCGAGGCGGTGGAGGAGAAGGTCTCCCTCTCCGACCGCTTCGGGCTTTGGCTGGGCTTCCATCCCTGCACGCAGGACGAATACCTCGCCATGATCGCAGGCTATTGCGCGGCTTACGGCGTAAGGGTCGAGGCCGAGCGCCTGCGCGCCGAGGCGGTGGAATGGCAAGCGACACGGGGCTCGCGGTCGGGCCGCGTGGCCTGGCAGTTCTTCTGCGACCTCGCCGCAAGGGAAGGCGTGGCACTCAAGGCCTGAGGGCGGTGTTGCGGCACTACCGGGGGACTTCACGTCCCCCGGACCCCCTGTGGGATATTTGAGCCAATGTGAAAGACGCAACAGAGCAAGCGACCCGGTTGCACTCGATGCGACTGGCTTTGGTGTCGCTTAAGGGTTGGGAGTCAGCTGACACTGAGGATGGCCGGACGCGCGGCCCCTGTGGCCTCATGGCACCCGCGCCAGCCCCTGCTCCCTGCAAAGGTGCCCGACCTTCAGCCTTTCATACTGACCCAAATATCCCGGGGGAGGTCTGGAGGGGGCCCGCGGCTCCCTCCAGTCTTCTTACTGCAGATAGCTCAGCGGATCGACGGCCTGTTGTCCCTGGCGGACCTCGAAATGTAGCGTTCCCGCCCGCAGCGTGCCAAGGGCGGCGCCGCGTTTGACCGATGCGCCCTTTTCGACCGATGCGGCATCGAGGCCGGCATAGACGGTCAGGAGCCCGCCCTCGTGTTTCAGGATCACGATGGTCGAGCCCGAGCCTGCGTCCTTGGTCACCACGGCGACGGTGCCGGAGGCGGCGGCCTTGACGGTGGACCCTGCGCCTGCCGCGATGTCGATGCCCTGGTTGGACTTGGCGTCATAGGGTTTGATGATCTTGCCTTCGACCGGCATGGCCATGGCGGCCGCCGAGGCCGAGGTCCGCCCGCTCCCGAGGTCGGGCGCGGCCTGGCCGCTGGCGGCGGCCTGGGCGGCGGTCACGGTGGTCTCGTTCGGCAGGGGGGCGCTGGCCGAGGGCGGCAGGGGCGTGGGCGAGCCCTGGCCCGGCATGGTCTCGGTCACGCCGCCACGCGCCAGGTCGGCGGCGGTCGGGATGATCAGGTATTGGCCCTCGCGCACGGAAAGGTCGGAGGGCAGGCTGTTCCAGTCTGCCAGGGCCTTGGCCGAGATGTTGAACTGCCGGGCGATGGTGAAGGCGGTCTCGCCGCGCTTGACCTGGTAGCGCACCGGGACCGGGCCCGAGCCCGTGGAGGAAAACGGCACCTGGCCCGCGGGTTGCGCAGCGGCGGCAGGCGCGCCCGAACGGTCGATGGCGGTGGAGGCGATGGCCTCGACATCGATCCCGCCGGTGGCCACCCCGGCGCCAGGCATCGCGGCCCCCGGCAAGGTCGCGGGGCTGGCCGCAACGCGGACCGGCAGGGCGAGGATCTCGCCGTCGCGCAGGGCATCGGTGGGCGACAAGGCGTTGAACCGCGCCAGTTGATCGGGCGCCACGCCGACCCGGGCCGCGACCGAGGCCACGGTGTCCCCGCGCCGCGCCACGGCGACCTGGTAGCCGGGATAGGAAATGATCCCCCGCGCATCGGGCGAGGGCCGGGCCGAGACCGATTGCGCGGCACCCGAGGTGCCGCCATTGGTCCTCAGGTCCCAATCCAGCGCGCCGGTGTTCACGCATCCCTGCAAAGCCAAAGCTGCCAGCACGAACCCGGCCTTGCCGCCCCTGATCATCATCCTACCCCGTTTCATCCCAAAACACTCAGTCGGCCGCCAAGCCCTCGACCAGGGGCACGAAGCGCACTGGCCGCAATTCCTCGTAGTCATAGCCGCTGTCCAGCCGCCGCACCTTGATCAGGCTTTGCACCGCATCGGACTGGCCCACCGGCACGACCATGATACCGCCGGTCTTCAGCTGCGCCAAGAGCGGGCCGGGCGGGTCCTCGGCCGCGGCGGTCACGATGATTTTATCGAAAGGCGCCTGGTCGGGCAGGCCATGGGAGCCGTCGCCGGTCTGGGCGGTGATGTTCACCAGGCCCAGGTCGCGGAACACCGCTTCGGCCTCGCGCACCAGGGTCCGGTGGCGGTCAATCGTATAGACCCTTCGGCACAGAAGCGAGAGGATCGCCGCCTGGTAACCAGAGCCGGTGCCGACCTCCAGCACCTTGTCGCGCGGTTGCAGGTCCAGGGCCTGGGTCATCAGCCCCACGACCGAGGGCTGGCTGATCGTCTGGCCGCAGGCGATGGGCAGGGGCACGTCCTCATGGGCACGGGTCGCAAAGATGCCGCGCAGGAAGAGGCCACGGTCGATGCGCTCCATCGCGTCCAGCACCCGGGGGTTGGTGATCCCCTGGGAGCGCAGCGCGAAGAGAAAGCGCATCTTGCGGGTGGCCTCGTCTTCCATCAGGCCAGCGCCTTCGCGAGGTCGTCCAGCCGATCATGCGCCGTAAGGTCGGCGCGCAAGGGCGTGACCGAGATATAGCCCTCGACATTGGCGGCGACATCGGTGCCGGGCAAAGTGGGCTTGCCCTGCTCGCCGCCCTTGATCCAGAGGAACTGGCGGCCCGAAGGCGCCGTGGCGGGCTCCATCGAGAAGGAGGTATAGCGCCGGAAGCCCTGGGCCGCGACCTTGGTGCCCCGGACGCCCTCGGCCGGGGTGGCAGGGAAATTGACGTTGTAGAAGATCCGGTAATCGGCCTTGTCCCAGATCCCCCGGTCCAAAAGCGCGCGGATGACCTTGGGGCCATGGAGGGCAGCCGCCTCGAAGGGCTGGTCCAGCGTCGCATTGCCGGGGCCGAAGAACTGCGAGAGCGCGATGGCGGGCACGCCTTGCAGGGCCGCCTCGATGGCAGCACCAATCGTGCCCGAGTAAAGCACGTTCTCGCCCGAGTTGTTGCCCCGGTTGACGCCCGACAGAACCAGGTCGGGGCGGGCATCCTTCATCACATGATAAAGCCCCGCCAGCACGCAATCGGCCGGAGAGCCCTCGGCCGCGAAACGGCGCGGGGCAAGTTCGGCGATCATGGTGGGATGGGTATAGCTGATGCAATGGCCGACGCCGGATTGTTCAAAGGCCGGGGCCACGGTCCAGACCTCGCCGCCCGGGCCCGCGATCTCGGTGGCGATCTGGTGCAGGACGGCCAGGCCGGGGGCGTTGATCCCGTCGTCATTGGTGATGAGGATGCGCATGGGGGGTCTCCTTGCCCCCTGATAGACGAGGGGGCGCGGACGGGCAAGCGGCAGAGGGCGGGTTTCACCCCGTCGTTCGGGCGGGCGGTGGGTTGGCACTCCCGCTGCGCATGGGGCAGGTTTCACCTCTTGGTCCGGGCGGTGGGTTGGCACCCACCCTACCCCCTCGCCAGAGACAGCACTTGGGTTTATAGGGCGGCCCATGATGACAGAGCCCTCCTCCCAGGCCCACCGCCTCTCCGTCGCCCCGATGATGGACTGGACCGACCGCCATTGCCGCTATTTCCACCGGCTGATGACGCGCCGGGCGATGCTTTACACCGAGATGGTGACCGCCCCCGCCGTGGTCCACGGGCCGAAACCGCGCCTCCTGGACTATTCGGACGCCGAACATCCGGTGGCTTTGCAGCTCGGCGGCTCTGACCCTGCGGAGCTGGCCCAGGCCGTGAAGATCGCGGGCCCCTGGGCCTATGACGAGGTGAACCTGAACTGCGGCTGCCCCTCCGACCGCGTGCAGTCCGGCGCTTTCGGCGCAGTGCTGATGACCACGCCGGACCTCGTGGCCTCTTGCGTCAAGGCCATGCAGGCCGAGACCGATGCCCCGGTGACGGTGAAATGCCGCATCGGCGTCGATGACCAGGAGCCCACCGAAATCCTGCCCCGCTTCCTGGAGACCGTGGCAGCGGCCGGCGTGCGCCATTTCATCATCCATGCCCGCAAGGCCTGGCTGCAAGGTCTTTCCCCCAAGGAGAACCGCGAGATCCCGCCGCTGGACTACGCCCTTGTCCTTGCCATGAAGGCCCGCTTCCCCGAGCTGACGATTTGCCTGAACGGCGGCGTGACCTCGCTGGCCCAGGTGCAGAGGCTTCTGGCCCAGGGCCTCGATGGCGTGATGATCGGCCGCCAGGCCTATCATGACCCGGCCTCGGTGCTTTTGGGCGCCGATGCGCTTTGGGAACGCCCGATGGCAGAGGCGACAGACTCGAACTCTGTTGCCGCCCGCCTCGCCGTGGCCCAGGCCATGGAACCCTATATCGCCGAGCACCTCGCCACCGGCGGCCGCCTCCACCAGGTCACCCGCCACATGCTGGGCCTCTTCACCGGCCGCCCCGGCGCGCGCGGCTTCCGAAGGGTGCTGAGCGAAGGCGCCTCCCGCCCGGGCGCAGGGCTGGACCTCTGGCGCGAGGCCCTGGCCCAGATCGGACAGGACCCCGGCTGATCTCTTTCATACTGGGCTCAAAACTGGGCTCAAATATCCCCGCCGGAGGCTCCAATCGCAGAAAAGAGCCTCCGGCGGGGATATTTCGACCAAGTTGAAATCAGGCCGGGAAGACGAAGCAGCGGTCGCGGCGGATCATCAGCCAGAGCGCGGTCCCGGGCTTGGGCAGGAAGACCCCGGGCACGGCGGCGGTGAGGGTGGAGCCGTCGTGGTCCATGCGGAACTCCACCAGGCTCTCGTGCCCCAGGAACCGCGCCCGGGTGACGAGACCGCGGGCGGCGGTGCCATCCTGGATCGTCGGATTGGGGCCGCGCCCGGCCCGGTCGAAGTCGATCTTCAGATGCTGCGGGCGGATGACGATATCGACCGCTGCCCCGTCCGTCTGACCCGGCGTCAGGAAGGCGCCAAAGGGCGTCTGGGTCAGGGCGCCGCGCGACTGGCCCCGGATCACGTTGATATCGCTGAAGAAGGCCGCCGCAGCCCGGTCGACGGGGGCGTTGTATACATTGTAAGGCGCGCCCCTTTGCACGATGACCCCATCGCGCATCAGGGCGATCTCATCGGCCATCCGCATGGCCTCGCCCGGCTCATGGGTCACCAGGACCACCGCTGTCCCCTCTTCCTTCAAGAGGTCCAGCGTCGCATCCCGGATGCCATCCCGCAGCCGGTTGTCCAGCCCCGAAAAGGGCTCGTCCATCAGCATGACACGGGGGCGCGGCGCCAGGGCCCGGGCCAGCGCCACCCGCTGCTGCTCGCCCCCCGAAAGCTCATGCGGATGCTTGGCCTGAAAGCCCGAGAGATTGACCCGCTCCAAAAGCTCATCGACCCGGGCCGCCCGCCCCTCCCCCTTGCGCAGCCCGAAGGCCACGTTCTGCGCCACGGTCAGATGCGGGAACAGGGCGAAGTCCTGGAACATCAGCCCCACGCCCCGCGCCTCGGGCGGCAAGCGGACCCCGGGGCCAAAGACCTCCTCGCCGTCGATCAGGATGCGCCCCTGGTCAGGCTCCTCGACCCCCGCCACCATGCGCAAGGTCGTCGACTTGCCGCAGCCCGAGGGCCCAAGCAGGCAGGTCAACTGCCCCGCCTCGACGACCAGCGACAGGTCCCGCACCACGGCCCGGCCCCCGAAGGACCGGCTGACGTTTTGCACGACCAGGCGAGGCTTGTGGGACTGCATGGGATACCTTGGCATTGGACCTGGGGCTTCCCTAGCAGGCAAGCCACAGGGCCGCAACTCCTGCGGCCGGACAGGGCCCTTGCCCCAGGCAGCACGACCCCAATTCAAGGGCGCCAAAACAAGGGCTCCAGACCGCGAGCCTCCCCCGCCCACGCCATGGAAGTCCCCTGCCCCATCGTCACACCAAGGCCAGGCGCCAAGAGACCCCGCGCTCCCCCCCATCGCAGCGACCCCAGCCCCTTCGCCGCCAAAGCCAAGACCCCCAGCCGGAGGCCCGCGCCCCTTCCCCTTTCATCTTTTCCCAAATATCCCAGAGGGGGAGGGCCGCCCTGCGCGGCCCGGGGGAGGCAGCGCCTCCCCCCAAAGCATCTCTTGCGAAGCTCCGCTGGATCAGCGCGCCAGAAGAAGCTCCGCCTTCAGCCCGCCAAGCGCCTCGCTCTGCCCCAGCCGCAGCTCGCCGCCATGGCTGCGCGCGATATCGGCCGCGATCGAGAGGCCAAGCCCCACCCCTCCCCCCCGGTTCGGGTCGCGCGCCGCGTCCAGCCGGGCGAAGGGCTGCATCGCCTCCTCGCGCCGCGCCTGGGGGATGCCCGGACCGTCATCCTCCACCACGATCCGCAGAAACCGCTCCGAGGCCAGCGTCATGACCCGCACCCGGCTCCCATGGCGCAGCCCATTGCCGATCAGGTTGTCGAGCGCCCGCTCCACCGCCTGGACTCGCAGCCGCATCGGCCCGATCGGGGCCAGATCGCCCAAGGTTACCGCCTCCCCCCGCCGGGCCCAGCGGCCCACGAGCTCTTGCACGACCTCCGACGGCGCCGCCGTCACCGTCTCCTCCAGCGCATCGCCGCGGGCAAAGGCCAGGAACTCTTCGACCAGCCGCTCCATCGCCGTCACATCGGCCTGCAGGGCCTCGGTCTCCTCATCCTCGGGCAAGAGCGACAGGCCCAGCTTCAGCCGCGTGATCGGCCCGCGCAGGTCATGGCTCACCCCCGACAGAAGCAGCGTGCGCTGTTCGATCTGCCGTTCGATCCGCGCCCGCATGTCCAGAAAGGCCTTGCCCGCCGCCCGCACCTCCAGCGCGCCCCTTGGCTTGTAAGGCAAGGTCTGGCCCCGGCCAAAGGCCTCCGCCGCCTGGGCCAGGCGATTGATCGGCACCAGTTGGTTGCGCAGGAAAAGATAGGCCACCCCCGTCATCACCACCGAGGCCAGGATCGAGATCACCAAGAGCTGATGCGGATTCGACGCCGTGACCCGGGTGCGCGGCACATCGACCCGCATCAGGCCAAAGTCGGTGCGCAGCCAAAGCTGCACCTCGCGCGGGTTGGTCAGAAGATCGACGACCTCCAGCCCCGCCAGGCCCTCGTGCAGCACCGTTCCCACTTCGCGCCCCGACAGGTCCCACCAGAGCCGCTGATCCTGGGCCGGCGGCGCGCCGGTCGCGGGCAGCGCGGCCCCAAGCCCAAGCCCCGACGCGATGCGCCCCATCCCCGCCTGGGCCGCGCCCAGGTCGCGCGCCGCTTCCACCTCGGACAAGAGCCAGGCGACCTCGACCCGCACGGTCCGGCTCATCTGCCGCGTCACCCCGTCGAAATGGCGCTGGATGATGATCAGCGAGACGACAAGCTGCAAGGTCACGACCGGCAGGACCAGGATCAACAGGGCCCGGCCGATCAGGCCATGGGGCAGGAAGGATTTCATGCGCAGGGTCATGGGGTGAGCCTATCGCAAGCCGCAGCGCCTTCCCACCCCGGATTGCGCCGGGCTTGCACCCCGGGCGCTGCGGCGCCATGCTGCCGTCATGGACCCGATCTTGCGCCTCCTGGCCCCGAACCCCGGCCCCTGGACGGGCGAGGGCACCAATTCCTGGCTCCTGGGCGAGGACAACCTTGTCCTGATCGACCCCGGCCCCGACCTGCCCGCGCATGAGGCGGCCCTTGTCACCGCCATCGCCGGACGGCGGGTCGAGGCGATCCTTGTGACCCATGCCCACCGCGACCATTCGGCCCTGGCCCCGCGCCTGTCCCGGGTTCTGGGCGCCCCGATCTGGGCGGCCGGGGATCCCCATGGGGCCAAGACCCCGCGCCCCGACATGGTCGGCGGAGAAGGCGTCGACCGCGACTTCCGCCCCGACTTTGCCCTGGGCGATGGGCAGGTTCTGAGCCTCGCGGGGCTTCGGCTGCGCGCGCTGCATACGCCGGGCCATCTGGGCGGGCATTTCTGCTTTGCGCTGGGCGATCTGCTCTTTTCGGGCGACCATGTCATGGGCTGGTCGACCTCGACCGTCTCGCCGCCCGAGGGCGACATGGCGGCCTATCGGGCCAGCCTTGCGCGCCTCGCTTCCGAGCGCTGGCGACTCATGCTGCCCGGACATGGGCCCGAGATCCCCGATCCGGCGGCAAGGCTCGCCTTCCTCATGGCGCACCGCAACGACCGCGAGGCCCAGGTTCTGGACGCCCTGCGCGCAGGCCCCGCCCTTGCCCTGGACCTGGTGCCGCGCCTTTACCCTGGCCTCGACCCGGCGCTGACCCGGGCTGCGGCCGGCAATGTCCTGGCCCATCTGTTGCAACTGGAGGAAGAAGGCCGCGCCCATGTGCTGAAACCCGGGGCATCCAACCCCGCCGAATCCCGCTTTGCCCTTGGCCCCGGACCCCGCCCCCCCTGAAGACCTTGCCCCAAGCCTCTGTTTAAAATTATCTTTCCCCGAACCCCAACTTTTTTCATCTCCCCCCTTGCCGCCCCCGAAAGCCCCCGTTATACAGCCCCCCATGTTCCGGCGTAGCTCAGCGGTAGAGCAGCTGACTGTTAATCAGCTGGTCGTTGGTTCGATCCCAACCGCCGGAGCCAAATCCCCCCCTGATGGATGATTTGGCAGGAAACCCCAGGGTTTCCGTATGACGAGCGCCGCAAGAGGCATCCCCCCGAGGGGCCCGGTGCAGGCAGGTTCGCCAGGATACAACTGCGATGGACGCTTGACCCTTTGGGCCCTTGATGGGCAAATCGGAATGTCGGCCCGCCCTGCAGGGGAAAACCTGGGCCTGATCCTGGGGATTTGACGTGCAGCGGTTCATCCCACCCCTGTTGGCGCCTCGAAAGCAGCTGTCCCTTGGCTTGGCTGCAATCCTCGCGGCGCTGGCGCAGGCGTCTGGGGCGCAAGTGGCTTGCGGGCCCGAGGGCGGCTATGTCTACAGCCAGCTCCTGGATGACTTTACGACGTCCAACACCCTGTCCCTGGTTCTGTGGCGGGACACGCGGGATGCCAGGCACCGGCTGGGCATCGACCTTGCCGGACTTGGCCGTCCCACCCAACCGATCTACCCGATCAAGAACGGATGGATCGCGTCTTTCCATCTGGGCGGAGAGCCGCTCTTCAGTCTTGTGAAAGCCGGAATTGAGGCCGGGAGCCATGTGGCCGCCCCGACGACCTATCACGATGCCTGGGGCGCAAAGCTGGATGCGCTCGTGACGATTGACGGGCTGGTCAACGCGGGCGGGAGGTCGATTCTCTATGAATGGGGCGGCGACGAGGCCAAGCCCCCTCCGGATGAAGTGATCGTCACCTCGACCTGCGCCAATCTCATCGTGAATTTCCAATACGGCCCAAGGGGACGGCAGTGGGACAGCGAAGAGACAACCAGGGCCTATCTGGAGACGATGGATAGCCTGACAGAGGCCCTGGGGGCAGGCAGCCGGTCCACTTGCACCTGGGTGCTGACAGGCTGCGCCGAAGACCAGGGCGGGCCCTGAACCCTTTTCGGCCGGGCGCTGGATGGGCCGCGTGACCCGGTCGGCGAAAGATGAACCTCTTGCGGAGAGCCCGGGATGGAAGACCTGGCTGCCGCGCGCGGGATGGGCCTTCTGCGGATGGCAAAGCCTTACGCCCTTGCGGGGATGCGCTGGATCTGGACGGCCTCGGCGGCGTGGCGGCGGACCTCTTCCAGGGCGCGCTGGATCTGCTCCATACGCTCGCGCTGGTCGGTCACCTGGCGGCCCAGGGCCATCATCATCGGAATGACGAATTCCTCCATCAGCCGCGCCGAATCGGGCGGCAACTGACGTTCGGCCAGGGGGGCATCCGCCGCCGGGACCGGATCGCGGAACAGGACCTCGCGCCCCAGGTAGCGCTGGGCCACCTGGGCATTGCCCGCCGCATGCGCCGAGAGGATCGCGGCCCGATCCTCATGCGACAGCAAGAGCTTGGAGCCATTGGTCAAGAGATCCTCGTCCACCGCCATGGCGGCCAGCTCGAAGTAACGGCGGTCGGGGTCGCGCAGGCGGTGCAGCGGCAGGTGGCGGACGAATTCGCTCATCAGGGGCGACAGCGAGGAGTTCTGATGCACCTCGGGCCCGGTGAAGGAGGGATCGGCGATTCCCATCAGCCGCAGCACCGCCGCCGTGGGGCCATCGGGCATATCGGCCCGCTCGAACACGCCCGCCACGACCGAACCCGGGCCGAAGACCGTCTCGTAATGGGCAAAGCGGGCGGCGTAATCCATCCAGAAGAACTCGGCCTGCCGCGCCATGAAGGCGTCGAAGGACAGATTGGCGACCCTGGCATCCCATTGCCATTTCACGTTTTGCAGATACCAGCTTTCCAGCCAGAGATCCTGGCGCCGCATCATGGCGACGACCTTGACCTCGAACACCTCGGCCAGGGGGGCGAAGAGGTTGAAATCGCGGATCATCGACATGTCTTCATCCGACAGGATGATGTTGTCGACCGCCACGGGATGGGCATCGGCGCGGCGCGTCAGGTCTTCGGCCAGGTCGCGGGCCGAGAGCAGGCCGATGCGCAACCGGCGGATCAGGTCGTCATGGCGCACGGCGGCGAAGGGATACATGTAACCGCGCTGCAAGAGCCCGGGGAAATTGTCGCGCAGCACGCGCTGGGTCGAGGAGGTTCCCGTGCGATGAACCCCGACGTGAAGATAGAGCTTGCGCATGAGACCCCTTTCCTGCCCGTTCTGAGACTGGCTTCATGGGTCGCATGAACTGGTTACCAAATTCCCAACCAAAACGAAAAACGCCCCCCGGATCGCATCGCGGGGGGCGCTTTTTCAGCGGAACATCACCATGGCCCCGGGGCTCCAACCCACCCGGCAGCGGGTGCCGATATCCAGCACCGGGCGGCCAAAGACATTGCGCATCGACATGCGGATCGGGGCGTCGCAGTCATCCAGCGTGACATCGTAATAGGTCATGTCGCCGTAATAGACGACCTCGGAGACCGTGCCCATGCTTTCGCGGTCGGTGGCGGCCTGTCCGTCAAACAGCAGCGTCGCGGTCTCGGGGCGGAAGCCGATCGTGGTCTGGCCCGTCCCCGGCGCCGAGGAGATCTGCTTTTCGATATCGACCGTCAGGCGACCCAGGCCCGGGGCCTGGACCTCGGCGCGGCCCCCGGCCTCGGACAGGATCTCGGCCGGCAGGAAGTTCATCGTCCCGATGAAATTCGCCACCTGGCGGGTCTTGGGCAGACGGTAAAGCGTTTCCGGGTCGTCGAGCTGGGCGATATTGCCCTCGAACATGACGGCGATGCGGTCGGACATGACCAGCGCCTCTTCCTGGTCATGGGTGACCAGGACGAAGGTGATGCCGACCTCGCGTTGCAGCTTGATCAGCTCCAGTTGCATCTGCTCGCGGATCTTCTTGTCCAGCGCGGACAAGGGCTCATCCAAGAGCAGCACCTTGGGCTTGAGGATCAGCGCCCGGGCCAGCGCCACCCGCTGCCGCTGCCCGCCCGAAAGCGCATGGGCCGAGCGCTTGCCATAGCCCGCCAGCCCCACCATCTCCAGCGCCTGACCCACGGCGCGCATCTTCTCCTCTTTCGAGCGCGGATCGCGGCGCAGGCCGAAGCCCACGTTCTGCTCCACCGTCAAATGCGGGAAGATCGCATAGGACTGGAAGACCATGTTCGTGGGCCGCTTGTTGGCCGGCACATTGGCCATGTCCTTGCCATCGACCAGGACCACGCCCGAGGAAATCCCCTCGAACCCGGCAATGGTGCGCAGAAGCGTCGTCTTGCCGCAGCCAGACGGACCCAGCAGAGAGAAGAACTCCCCCGCCTTGATCGTGGCATTGATCCCCCGCAAGGCGTGGTAATCGCCATAGTATTTGTGAACGTCGCGGAACTCGATCATCACAGGCTTGTCGGATGAAGTCACAGGAAGCCTCCGGTATCCTTGGCACCAGTCCGGGCAAGGCCACGGCGGCGGAAAAATTCGGCAGTGGCCAGCAGAAGGACCGAGACGCAGACGAGGATGGTCCCCAGGGCCATGATATTGGGCACGTTCTTCGGAAAGCGCAGCTGGCCGAAGATATAGGTCGACAAGAGCTTCTGCCCCGAACCCAGGAAGTTCGCGATGATGAACTCGTCGATGGCGATGGTGAAGCAGATCAGCATGGCCGAGATGATGCCGGGCATCACCAGGGGCAGGATGACCAGGTAGAAGGTCGAGAACGGCCCCTCGCCCAGGTCCTGGGCGGCCTCTTCAAGGCTTTTGTCCAGCGACTGGAAGGCCGAGGTCAGGATCGCGACGGCAAAGGGCGTGCAGATCAGCACATCGCCCAGGATGATGGTGAAGAGGCTCAGCGGCACGCCGATCGACAGAAGCACGACCAGAAGCGCCATGGCCATGATCATCTCGGGCAGGACCATGGGCAGCATGATCAGCCCCGACAGTGACGCCGAACCCGGGAAGCGATAGCGCGTCAGGGCGCGGGCCGCGAGGATCCCCAGAAGCGTCGCGAAGACCGAGGTCGAGCCCGCCACGATGAGCGAATTCTTCAGGGCCTCTCCCAGGGCCGGGTCCGAAAAGACGCGGCCGAACCACTCCGTCGTGAAGCCCTTCAGCGGGAAGGCCGCCGTGGTCGAGTCGTTGAAGGCAAAGATCGGCAGGATCAGGATGGGGATATACAGGAATGCGAGGTAAAGCACCGCATAGCTGCGCAGGATCGGGAGTTTCATTTGTTCCCTTTCAGATAGCGGCGGTTGAGGAAGAGGAACAAGAGGCTTACCGCCCCCACGACCAGCATCGCCGAGACCGCAACGGCAGAGCCAAGCGCCCGGTTGTCGGCCTGCAGCATCTGAACCTCGATCATGTTGGCGATCATCGGGATCTTGCCGCCGCCGATCAGGTTGGGCGTGATGTAATCGCCGATGGTGGGGATGAAGACGATCAAGACCGCCGCGATCACCCCCGACATGGACAGGGGCAAGGTCACGCGCAGGAAGGTCGTAAAGCGCGTCTCGCCCAGGTCCTGGCCGGCCTCAAGGAGCGAGCGGTCGATCTTCTCCAGCGCCACATAGATCGGCAGGATGGCGAAGGGGGCATAGGCATGCGCCAGCGTCACGACCATGGCCTGGATGGTGAAGGCCATCCTCAGGGGCTCGTCGATGATGCCAAGGCTCATCAGCGTCGAATTGATCACCCCGGTCCGCGAGATCATCACGTTCCACATGAAGACCCGGATGACGTAAGAGGTCCAGAAGGGAATGGTGATCAGGAAGAGCCAGAGCGACTTCTTCGAGGGCTCGACATTGAACGAGACGAAATAGGCGACCGGATAGGCGAAGATCACCGTGGCCGCCGTCACGAAGATCGAAACGTAAAGCGACCGCCACATCAGCGTCATGACCACCGGGTCGGACCAGGCGCCCAGGTAGGTCTGATCCTGGACATATTCCCCCGTGGCCGCATCCAGCTTCAGCGAGGCGCATTCGCCGATATAGTTGCACAGCTGAAAGCGCGGGATGATTTCAAGGTAACCATCCGTGAAGACGGAATAGAGAAGCGTGGTCGCCAGGGGGGCGGCCAGAAGCAGAATGGCGAAAAGCGCCGTGGGAGAGATCAGATAGAGGCCGGTAGCGGCCTCCGATCTCCAGAAGCCCCGCCCTTGCGGTTCAGACATTGCACACCCTGTCGGATCGTTTCTTTTGATCAAATTAAGCAGCTTGCCCGCCACAGCGCAAGGCTTTTGCGCAAGCCGGGGCAAGCTGCCCAACAATTCGCCAGAAAACCGCGCCGATCAAGGCCTTGCGGCAGCGGTCCGGTTAAAAGACGCCGCTTTCGACGGCAATCGCCCGCTTTTTCAACTCGTCCATCAGCCGCGGCAGGACGTGACGCGCGCCCACGGCCAGTTGCATGGCCTCCACCAGGCGCTCATCGGGATGGGCCTCGGTCAGGCGCATGACGCGGCGTTGCGAGGCATTCTCGAAGACGATTTCGGTATGGCCGGTGCGATCCAGTCGCCAACCCAGAAAAGCCGCACCCTGCGGTGCGTGGAACGTGGCTTGAAGCCCCATGATATGACCCTCCGGGCGGTTTCTGCTCGAATTATATGCCCTTGGTCCAAAGCTGGCCCCACGGGGAGATTCCGTCAAGCCCTCCCCCCTTTTCCTCTGGCGGTTGAGTCAATCCGGTCACACTGGCTGGTCACACCGCCATATCGTCGGGCGGCGCGGACATCAGGCCCGCCAGGCGCCGCAGCCCCTCTTCCAGCCGCGCCAGGCTGACATCGCCCGCCAGGGCCATTCGCACCGCGTTGGGCGCATGACCGTTGACCATGACATAGTGATCCGAGGGCCGCAGCAGCACCCCCGCCTCCTCGGCCCGGCGCGCAAAGGTCGAACTGCGCCAGCCCTGGGCCAGAGTCATCCAGACGAAGGGCAGGCCCGGCTGCCAGGCGATGTCGAAAGAGCCGAGTATATTGGCGGCCATCCGCGAGCGGCTGGTGAAATCCTCCAGCACGCGGGTGCGGATCGCCTGGGCGGCGCCAGATTGGAAGAGGTCCAGCACCAGAGAGGCCACGGGCTGCGACAGGGCGAAATAGGCATGCTGCGCCGCAAGCCGTCCCGCCGTCCCCATCCCCGCCGGGCACAGCAGATAACCAAACCGCAGCGCCGCCGAGAGGGTTTTCGACAGCGAGCCGACATACCAGACCCGCGAGGGCGCAATGGCCCGCAGCGTAGGCACATCGTGGTCGCGGGGGGTATAGCATTCATCCTCGATGATTTGCAGATTGTACCTCTCGGCGATGGATACAATCTGCCGCCGCCGCTCCAGGCTCATCCGCGCGGTGGTGGGGTTCTGCGCATCGGGGGTCAGGCAAAGGACCTGGGGCATATGGCGGCGGCAAGCGGCCTCCAGCGCATCGGGGCGCATGCCCTCGGCGTCCATGGCGACACCAAAGACCTCGGCCCGGGCGAGGCGGGCGGCATAACGGAAGCCGGGGTAGCAGAGGTCCTCGACCAGGACAGCAGGACGATCCCCGCGCAAGACGCATTGCAAGACCAGGCTGACGGCCGACTGCCCGCCATGGGTCAGGACGACATCCTCGGGCGGCAAAGCGCCCAACATGCGGTCCGAGAGCCAGCGCACGACCGCGGCCCGCAGGGTGGACTCGCCGGATTGCGTCACATAGCCAAGCCATTGCGCGTCGATCTTCATGGAGATACGCCGCAGGCTCTCCCCCAGGGCCGCCACCTGCCCGACCTCGGGCAGCGACGGAGACCGCAGGTCCAGCCGCCCCGCAACGGGCCGCACATCGACCTCGGCCTCGGTCGGCGGAGGCGGCCCCAGACGCGGGGTTCGCGCCGCCACAAAGGTGCCGCGCCCCACCGTGGCCTCCAGGAGACCCTCTTGCGTCAGGATGCGATAGGCCCGCGCCACGGTGCCCGGGGTCACCTTGGCCTCCCAGGCCAGGTCGCGGACGGGGGGCAGCTGCGCGCCCTCGGCCAGGTCACCGCGCGCGATCCTCTCACGCAGATGCTGCGCCAGGGCCTGGTACTTCGGCCCCTCTCCCGTCAAAATTGTATCCATGACAATTCCACCTCTGGCCAAGCCGCAGCTGCGATTGTATCAATTCAATATCCGAATGTCCGGATTGTATCAATACAAAAGAGCGCATCATGTCGACCGCCGAGATCACCTTCCTGTCCCGTCACCCCCTGCCCGCCTTCTCGCGCGTGCTGGTGGCCCTGACCGTGACCCTGGTGACCTGGCAGTTGCGACGCCGGACCCGGGCCGATCTGCGCAACCTGCCCGATCATATGCTGCGCGACATCGGGATGAAACCGATGGAAGCCGAGGCCGAGGCACAGAAACCCTTCTGGCGCCCATAAGGCCCGGACCGCGATCAGAGCCCGCGCCGCCGCTCCCCGGCCGCGCCTCTGATCGCCCCAATTCGGAGCCTCGATTTTCCCCCGAGGTCTCCTGACCTGGGGCCGCAAGCGCGGCCCCCTTTTTCACATCAGAAAACCCGCGCCCTCAAAAGACGTTCGATTGCGCCACCGAGTCCTTCTTCACCACCAGGGTCCCGGCGATCATGTCATGCAGCCCCTGTTTGCGCTCGGTCCAGCCAACCATGAGAAAGCCGATGCCCAGGATCAGCGCCGAGGGGATCTTGGCGAAGTAGCGCCCCGTGGCGCGCCAGGGCGTCAGGCGCTGGCCGTTCAGATCGACGACGATCAGCCCAAGCGCCCGCTTGCCCACCGTTGCCTGCCAGGAGGACGCGGTCAGCAGGACATCGTACAGGATCGGAGCAATCATCGCGAGCAGCGTATACCCCAGCAAGAGCGGCCAATTTTCGATCAGCACCTGGAGCATGACCTCATCCTGAGAGGTCCCCGGCGCGATATTGGGCACGGTCATGAATCTCTCGATCGGAATGATGGCCCCCAGGACCATCTCGACGACCTTCTGGATGATGTTCAAGATCACCCCGTCGATCAGCGCCGCCCCCACCCGCCGCCAAAACCCGCCATATTCCGCCGTGATCGTTCCCGAATAACTCATCGCAATCTCCTTTGGCCAAAACTTGCCGCGCAAAGCCCCTGGCGCCAATCCCCCAAGAGTCACCGCCCCGCCCCTGTGGCAAGTCCGCGACACTTCCCCTTTCACCTTGGCACAAATATTCCACGGGGAGGTCCGGAGGGGTGTGAAACCCCTCCGGGCTTTCCGCAAGGCCCAGCCCAAAAGAAAAGGGCCCGCCGCAGCGAGCCCTTTCCACGAAACCTGAGAAGCTTAGCGCTTCGAGAACTGGAAGGACCGACGCGCTTTGCGCTTGCCGTATTTCTTCCGTTCGACGACGCGCGAGTCGCGGGTCAGGAAGCCAGCGGCCTTCAGCGCGGGGCGCAAGCTGGGGTCGTAAAGCTGCAGCGCCTTGGACACGCCGTGCTTCACAGCACCGGCCTGGCCCGAGAGACCGCCGCCGACCACGGTGGCCATGACGTCGAACTGACCTTCGACATTGGCGACGGTGAAGGCTTGCTTCAGGATCATTTGCAACACGGGACGGGCGAAATAGACCGCCAGTTCCTTGCCGTTGACGGTGACCTTGCCCGAGCCGGGCTTGACCCAGACGCGGGCGACCGCGTTCTTGCGCTTGCCGGTGGCATAGGCGCGGCCGAGCTTGTCACGGACCGGGGTGCGGACGATGGCGGCCGGAGCCGAGGGCGCCGCGCCGACGGCCGACTTCAGATCGTCGAGAGACTTGATATCGGCCATGTTCAGGCGCTCCGGGTGTTCTTCGGGTTCATCGCCTTGACGTCGATGACCGCGGGGGCTTGGGCTTCATGCGGGTGAGCGGCGCCAGCGTAGACTCGCAGGTTCGTCATCTGCTGACGGCCCAGCTTGTTGCGCGAGATCATGCGCTCGACCGCCTTTTCCACGACACGTTCGGGATGGGCGCCTTCGAGGATCTGCGAAGCGCTGCGCTCCTTGATCCCGCCGGGGTGGCCGGTGTGCCAGTAGTACTTTTTGTCCTGGCGCTTCTTGCCGGTCATCTGCACCTTGTCGGCGTTGATGATGATGACATTGTCGCCCATATCCATGTGCGGCGTGTAGGACGGCTTGTTCTTGCCGCGCAGGATGGTCGCCGCGATCGAAGCCAAGCGGCCCAGGACGACGCCTTCAGCGTCGATCAGGACCCACTTCTTCTCGATATCCGCAGGCGTTGCGGTGAAGGTTTTCATATCGGAACCCGTGGTTGGTGAAAGCGGAACCGGGGTCCCGCCGGGGATGGGGGCTTATCACCGCAAAGCCGCAGCGCGTCAAGTGGGTGAAGACCTTCAAATATCGTTCTCTTTCAATGCCTTGACGATATAGGTATTAATTTACCCCATGTTCAACGCAGTTTTGGCGGGCTTGAAGGGTCCATCCCCGGCGCCGGGCTGCTCCGGCCTTGAGCCGGAGCCTCGACCCGGGCGGGCCCTGCGAATCCCTGGCCCGCTTCGGCCATGCGGCGCAGGATCGGCGCATCGGGCATGACGAAGAAGACATCGAGGCTGGCGGCGTCCAGGCCCGAGAAGGCCAGAACCTCGGTGACCGCGCGGGCGAAACCCTCTTCGCGCGCGGGCTCCAGCCCGGCCACGGCCAGGGCATGGCCCCGCGCGCCCGTGTCATATTCCACCGCCGCCAGCGCCGCGAGGCTGCCCGGCGGCAAAAGCCCCGCCAAGGCCCCCGCGAGGCCCCGGGTCAAGCCCGGGGCACCCATGGCCTTGATCCGCGCGCTGGCCTGTTCGGGCATGGCCTGGGAGAGCATATCGGCCAGCCAATCGACCGAGGCGGGCGGCAGGATCGTCTCCGACGCCGCCCCGGAGCCGAGGTTCAACCCCAGCCCCAGGCCCTGCCCGGCCAGTTGTGCGGCAATCACCCGTCCGGGCAGCGCCGCATAGGGCACGGGGTCGGCCGAGAGCGTCCCCAGCCGCTCTTCGCTGTCGAAGACCAGAAGCAGGGGGCCGGAGGAGAGGTCAAAACTGCGCGGCTTGATCGTGGCGCCTTCGGCCTCCTCCTCCAGCACGAGGAAAAGCTCCGCATCGGCAAAGGCGCGCCAAAAGGCCAAAGCCTCGGCCTCGCCGCCGTCTTCCATTGCTTGATGGGCTGCATCCAGGGTCATCGCTTCCTCCAAATCGCTGCGCCGGTCTTGGGCAGAGACCCCGTCGGGGGCAAGAGAAAAATCTTCGGCGAAAATTATTTGCTGGGGCGCGGTGATTGGGCGGCTCGTTCCATGAAATCGCCGCGATCCCTTCAAAAAAAAACGAAATACAACGGCTTATGGCAGACAGGAAAAGGAGATTTTCAAATGGGCGCTGCAATGTTGATGGGACTCGGATTGGCCTTGGCTTTCAAAGGCGGTCGCCTTTGGCTGGTCCTTGGCGGGACGGTTGCGATCCTCGGGCTGGCCCTGATGGCCCTCGACTTCATGGTCGGCGCCGTGAGCGCCGGCCTGATCTGAGCCGCGCGGGCGGCCTACCGCTCCCGCCGCGCCAGAAAAGCCAGCTTCTCGAAAAGCTGCACATCCTGTTCGTTCTTCAAAAGCGCCCCATGCAGCCTGGGCAGGTTGCTCTTGGCGTCGCGCTTCAGGTCCTCCGGCCCCAGGTCCTCGGCGAGAAGCAGCTTCAGGCAGTCCAGCACCTCCGAGGTCGAGGGTTTCTTCTTCAGCCCCGGCGTCTCGCGGATCTCGAAGAACTGCGCGAGGGCGGCCGACAGAAGGGCCTCCTTGATGCCGGGGAAATGCATGCGGGTGATGGCGGCGAGGTCCTCGGGGGAGGGAAAGCGGATGAAGTGGAAGAAGCAGCGGCGCAGGAAGGCGTCGGGAAGCTCTTTCTCGTTGTTCGAGGTGATGATGACCAGGGGGCGATGGGTGGCGCGGATCGTCTCTCCGGTCTCGTAGACATGGAACTCCATCCGGTCGAGCTCTTGCAGAAGGTCATTGGGAAATTCCAGGTCGGCCTTGTCGATCTCGTCGATCAAGAGGACCACCCGCGAGGGCGCGGTGAAGGCCTGCCAGAGCTTGCCGGGGCGGATGTAGTTGGCCACATCATGCACCCGCGCCTCGCCCAGTTGGCCATCGCGCAAGCGCCCCACCGCGTCATAGTCGTACAAGCCCTGCGCCGCCTTGGTCGTGGATTTGACATGCCATTCCACCAGCTCCATCCCCAAGGAGCCCGCCACCTGCCGCGCAAGCTCGGTCTTGCCGGTGCCCGGTTCGCCCTTGACCAGAAGCGGCCGGCCCAGGGTCAGGGCCGCATTGACCGCCAAGGCGAGTTCAGGGGCGGCCAGGTAACCTGCGGTTGAGGCGAATTTTCCCGACATATCAATTCCCTGCGCGATTGTTGCCCGCTCAAGGTTAACCATGGGTTGAAATCTGCGCAACGGCTAGTGACATTCCCCGGCCCTTGGGGTAATCGGGCCCCAATCCGTCGGTGCATCCCTCAGGAGGGCTCCGACCGGGAGAAGGAGAGACGCGATGAAAGCCGAAATCTTCCTGCCAGAGGATTATCGCCCGGCCGAGGACGAGCCCTTCATGAACGACCGGCAGCTGGAATATTTCCGCCGCAAGCTGGTCGGGTGGAAACAGGACCTCTTGGACCAAAGCGCCGAGACGATCGACAACCTGCAGGACTCGGCGCGCTCGGTGCCCGATCTGGCGGACCGGGCCTCCGAAGAGACCGACCGCGCGCTGGAGCTGCGGACGCGGGATCGGCAGCGCAAGCTGGTCAACAAGATCGACGCGGCGCTGCGGCGGATCGAGAATGGCGAATACGGCTATTGCGAGGTCTCGGGGGAACCCATCAGCCTGAAGCGGCTCGATGCGCGCCCGATTGCCACCATGACGCTGGAGGCGCAGGAAAAGCACGAACGCCGCGAAAAGGTCCACCGCGACGACTGAAAGCGACGGAACAGCGCCGGGCCCCAGGGTCCGGCGTTTTCCTTTGGGGGGGCTGGGGCGGGTTTCAACCTTCCACTCCCTGCGGATGGCTTGGCCCGCAGGGCTGGTGCCGCACCCGCCCGAAGCGCGGGGGGGGCACACTCCCGCACCCAAGCGAAGAGCGGGGGTTTCACACCCCCGCACCCACACGAAGAGCGGGGGTTTCACACCCCCGCACCCCCGTGGGATATTTGAGCCAATGTGAAAGGGAAGACCGCGGCAGGGGCCGGGGTCTTTCGGGCAAGCTGGCGCTGCGGTGCGCGTCGAGGAGAGGGCGGGATGGGGCAGCTTTCGGGGCGGAAGGTGACGGTTCTGGGGGCCGGGGTGGCGGGGCTCTCGGTGGCGCTGGCGCTGGCGCGGCGGGGGGCGCTGGTCACCGTGCTGGAACAGGCCGAGGCGATCCGCGAGGTGGGGGCGGGCTTGCAGGTCTCGCCCAATGGGGCGGGGGTCTTGCAGGGGCTCGGGCTTGGGGCGGCCCTGGAGGCGGTGACCTCTCGGGGCGCTGCGGTGGAGTTGTGGGACGGGCTGGCGGAGAGCCGCCTCGTGCGGATGGCGGTGGGCGCCATCGACCCGGGCCGTGGCTGGCACTTCCTGCACCGCGCCGACCTGATCGAGATCCTGCGGGTGGGGGCCCTGGCGGCGGGGGTGGAGGTCAGGCTCTGGCACCGGGCGGCCTCGGTCAACCTCTCGGGCGCGCGGCCCGGGCTCGTCCTGGACCAGGGCCATGAGGAGGCCGATATCCTCATCGGCGCCGATGGGCTCCATTCGGTCACGCGGGCGGCGCTGAACGGGGCGGCGCGGCCTTTCTTCACCGGCCAGGCGGCCTGGCGGGCGGTGATCCCGGGCGATGGCGGCGACCGGGCGGAGGTTCACCTGGGCCCCGGGCGGCACCTGGTCAGCTATCCCCTGCGCGGCGGCCTCTTGCGCAACATCGTGGCGGTCGAGGAACGCGGCACCTGGGTCGAGGAGAGCTGGTCGCTGCGTGCCGATCCGCTGGAGCTGCGCCTGGCCTTTGCCGACTTCGGGCCCAGGGTGCGCGGCTGGTTGGACCGGGTCGAGGAGACCCACCTTTGGGGCCTCTTCCGCCATCCGGTGGCCGAGGTCTGGCAGCGGCGCATGGCCGGGGGCGGGGTGGCGATCCTCGGCGATGCGGCCCATCCGACCCTGCCCTTCCTCGCCCAGGGCGCCTGCATGGCGCTGGAGGATGCCTGGGTGCTGGCCGAGGCCCTGGATGCCCAGGGGCTGGAGGGGCTTGGGGCCTACCAGGAAGGCCGCGCGGCGCGCTGTCGGCGCATCGTTCAGGCCGCCAATACCAATGCGAAGCTCTGGCACCTGCGGGGGCCCCAGCGTGCCGTGGCGCATCTGGGGCTTCGGGCGATCGGGGCACTGGCGCCAGGGGCGCTTCTGGGGCGGTTCGACTGGCTTTACCGGGAGGATGTCACGACGGGCGCCGGGAAAGGTGCGGGGAATGGTGCGTGAAATCACGCAGCCTACGGGCGCCGGATGGTAGGGTGCGTGATTTCACGCAGCATGACGCGACTGAAAATCCCGGTTCCGTCCCGGCTTTGCCTTGATCTTGCCATGGCTTGGCGGTCAAATCCCAAGACAGTCCCGGAGGTCCGGGTGGGGGTGTTCATGCGGTTCGGTCTGGTTCTGGCCTGTCTTTCTGTTGCGGCCTGCGCCTCGGGCAACGTGACCAAAAGCGCCAGTGACCCGGGCGGGCTCGACCTTTCAGGCCCCGTGCTGCAATTCCCCGCCACCGATCCCATCCCTGTCTCCCGCGCCAACCAGGACCTCGCCCGCGACTTCCTCGACCTGGAGTTCCAGCTGGAATCCGGCCTTGCCCTGCCCGTCCTGACCCGCTTCCAGGGCCCCATCGCCCTGACCATGGAGGGCGCCGTTCCGCCCACCGCAAGGGCCGAGACCGAGGCGCTGATGGCGCGGCTCCGGGCCGAGGCGGGATTGCAGATCGACTGGGGCACCGGGGCTGCGGCCAATGTCATCACCTTGTCGTTCCAGCCCTCCAGCCGCCTGCGCCGGATGGAGCCCACGGCGGCCTGTTTCGTCGTTCCCAATGTCGCTGGGCTGGCCGATTGGACGGGGCGGCGCGGCAGCACGGCGCTGGACTGGGGGCGGATGTCCGAACGGCATGCGGCCACGCTTTTCCTGCCGCAGGATGCCGCGCCGCAAGAGCTGCGCGACTGCCTGCACGAGGAAATGGCCCAGGCGCTGGGACCGGTCAACGACCTCTACCGCCTGCCCGATTCTGTCTTCAACGACGACAATTTCCAATCCGTCCTGACCGAGTTCGACATGCTGATGCTGCGGCTGCATTATGCGCCCGAACTCTCCAACGGCATGGGCGCGGCGCAGGTGGCGGCCCTTCTCCCCGGGCTTCTGGCGCGGGAGAACCCGCGCGGCGAGGTGCGGGGGGCTGCGGGTGATGGGGGGCCGACGCCGCGTGTCTGGATCGACAGCGTGGCGCAAGCCATGTCGGCCTCGACCCCCAAAGCCGCGCGGATCGCTGCGGCCGAGCGCGTCCTCTCCCTGGCGCTGGAGGCAGGTTGGCAGGACAACCGCGCGGGCTTTGCCTGGTTCCTGCGCGGCCGCGTCCTCGCCCCCAGCGACCCCGCCGCCGCGCGTGACGCCTATGCCCAGGCCGCGCGGATCTACGAGACCCTGCCCGATGGCGGGGTGCACCTGGCCCATGCGCTGATGCAGCTCGCGGCGCTCGACCTCGCGCGCGGGGATATCGCGGGGGCCGGCGCCGGGGTGGACCGGGGCCTGCCGCTCGCTCACCGCGCCCAGAATGCCGCGCTGATCGCCACCTTCCAGATGATCAAGGCCGAGATCCTGATGGCCCAGGGCCAGGCCCAGGCGGCCGAGGGCTTGCGTCTCGACACTCTGCCCGCTGCAAGGTATGGCTTCGGTTCAAGCGCGAAGATCCGCGCAAGGGCCGCCGAGATCGCCGCAATCGCGAGGCTGGCCCCGGCAGGCTGATGGCGGCGGAGGGGCTTTCACATGATGTGGCTGGTCATTGCCGGAGCGGCGGCGGCAGGCGCGTTTTTCGCCCGCAAGAAGGGCGGGCGCGGCGTCGACATGGCGCAATATGCCGCCGTCTGGGGCATCTGCGCGGCCCTGGCCTCGCTGGTCGTCGTCGTCTTCGTCTCGCGGCTTCTGAACTAGGATGTTCCGGCCTTTTTTCCTGAACCTCAGGAAGCAAGGCCTGCCCGTCGGCCTGACGGATTACCTGTCCTTTCTGGGCGTCTTGCAGGCGGGGCTTGCCACCAATGACCCGGAGGGCTTCTACCACCTGGCCCGCATGAGCCTGGTGAAGGACGAGGCTTTGTTCGACCGCTTCGACCGCGCCTTTGCGGAAAGCTTCGCGGGGCTCGACGCCCTGCCCGATGCCGAGGTCCTCGCCGCCCTGGACATCCCCCGCGACTGGCTGGAGGCGGCCCTGGCGCGGCAGTTCACCGAGAAAGAGCGTGCGGCGGTTCAGGCCCTGGGTGGCCTCGACAAGCTGATGGAGACCCTGCGCCAGCGCCTGGCCGAGCAGAAGGGCCGCCACGAGGGGGGCTCGAAATGGGTGGGGACGGGGGGGACATCGCCCTTTGGACACTCTGGCTACAACCCCGAGGGGGTGCGGATCGGCGGGCCGGGCGGTCAGGGTCGCGCCGTCAAGGTCTGGGAGCGGCGCGAGTTCCGCGATCTGGATGCCGATGCCGAGCTGGCCCCGCGCAGCCTGAAGCTCGCGCTCCGCAGCCTGCGCCGTTGGGCGCGGGAGGGGGAGAAGCGCTTCGACCTCGAGGCCACGATCGCCGCCACCGCCCGGCAGGGCTGGCTCGATGTGCAAGAGCGGCCGGAGAAGCGCAACGGGGTCAAGGTCCTTCTGTTCCTCGACATCGGGGGTTCGATGGATGGCCATGTCCTGCAGACAAGGGCTCTGTTTGGGGCCGCCCAGGCCGAGTTTCACCGCATGACGGTCTTCTACTTCCACAACTGCCTTTACGAGACGCTCTGGACCGATGCGACCCGCCGCGCCTCGGTGCCGACGCTGGATGTGCTGCGCCGCTTCGGCCCCGACCACCGCGCGATCTTCGTGGGCGATGCGGCGATGAGCCCCTATGAGATCGAGGCCAGGGGTGGCAGCGTCGAGCACTGGAACCCCGAGCCCGGCCGCGCCTGGCTGATGCGGGCGCGCGTGGCCTGGCCAAAGTCGCTCTGGATCAACCCCACGCCTGAGCCCGGCTGGCGCTATGCACAATCCACCGCGATGATCGGCGACATCTTCGACGGAAAGATGGTGCCCCTGACGTTGAATGGGTTGACCTTGGGCCTGAAGGAGATCCGATGACCCGCACCGACCTTGCCCTTCTCTGGCGCCGCCACCGGGCCGCGAGCTTGGTGTTTCTTCTCGCTGCCGCCGTGACGCTGTTCTTCGTGGTCCGCATCGCGGTCTCGGCGGTCTATTGGGCGGGCCATCACGAGGAGCCGATCCAGCCCTGGATGACGGTGGGCTATATCGGCCATTCCTGGGACCTCCCCCCACGCGAGATCGATGCCCGCGCGGGACTGCCGATGCCGGTCGAGGGCCAACCCTTCACGCTGCAAGAGATTGCCGACCAGCGCGGCGTCCCGGTGGCCGAGGTGATCGCCCTGGTCGAGAAGACCCTGGCCGAGATGCGGGCCGCAGAGGGGATGGCGCCGTGAGGGGGAGCCTCGTGCGACCTGCGCAGGCGGAACCCCCGGGGCGCTGCCCCGGACCCCGGGATATTTATGAAAAGATGAAAGGGGGGCGCTGGCTTGCGGGCCTGGCCGGGCACCGGGGCGCCTCGGCATGCGTTCTGCGCAGGCCCCGTTGTGCACCCCGGGCCAGGCCGATGCTGCGAGAGCCCCTTCATGGCGCCGGACTGCGCTTGGGGACCGAGGATGGGGGCCGAGGTTGGTGGCGCGGCGATGGGCCCGGGGCTGCGCGCGCCCGGCGGCGGCCAGTCTTGCACACCCTGATGTGCCAAAGCCTGCGGCTGGGCGGGGACCTGCCCGCTGCCCCGCCGCCTCTCGTGGAGGGAGGGCCATGACCGACTGGCTCCTGGCCCTGGTGCCGACCTGGGGCGTCTGGCTCATGGCCCTTGCGACCTTCTTCTCCTGCCTCGCCCTGCCCGTCCCCTGTTCCGTCCTGATGCTGACGGCCGGGGGCTTCGCGGCGGCCGGAGACCTTGACCTTGGCGCCCTGCTCATGGGCTCGCTGGCCGGGGCGGTGGCGGGGGATCAGACGGGCTACCGGCTTGGGCGGCTTGGCGGGCAACCCCTCCTCGCGCGGCTGGCGCGCAACCCGACGCGCGCGGCGCTTTTGGACCGCGCCGCCCGGCTGATGGAGACCAGGGGCGCGCCGGGCATCTTCTTCACCCGCTGGCTCTTCGCCCCGGTCGGACCTTACGCCAATTTCACCGCCGGGGCGCTGGGCTGGTCCTGGACGCGCTTCACGCTTTGGGGCGTCCTGGGAGAGGCCGTCTGGGTCGGGCTTTACTGCGGCCTCGGCTATGGCTTTGCCGGCAATATCCAGGCCGCCACCGACTATGCGGGCTCGCTTCTGGGCATCCTCGCAGGCCTCGCCGCCATGGGAGCCGCCGCCTGGTGGCTGGTCAACAGCCTCAGGCAAGAGCGCGCCAAGGGCTGAACCACGCCCTCTTCCAATTCATCTTTTCATAAATATCCCGGGGGTCTGGGGGCTGGCCCCCAGTCAACCTCACCCCTCCAGCGCCTTGGAGAGCCGCCAAAGCTGCGCCTTCTTCAAAAGCCGCTTCAGGGGGATCTCCTCGCCCGCCATCTGGCAGGCCCTGGCATGGACGCCCGCCACCACCGCGCCGACCTCGGCGGGGTGATGCGACCAGAGCTCCCACAGGAAGCCATCCGGGTCGCGGCGGTCGAGCCCGTGATCGGCCAGAACGGGGCGCGGGAAGTCCTGGGCGTTGAAGGTCACGATCGCATCGGCATGGCCGCCGATCGCCACGGCCAGGACATGGTCGTCATTCGGATCGGGCAGCGAGAGGCGCGCCTCGATATTGGGCTGTTCCCGCACCAGGGCGCGGGGGAAGGCGGCTTTCACCATCAGGGCCTCGCCCTCGGCCAGGGCCTGGGCTTCGGGGCCGATCTTCGCCGTGGCCAAGGTCCATTCGCGCAGGATGCGGTCTGACACCAGGGGCTCGTAAAGCCCGCGTGCCGCGACGCCCAGAAGGATCTCGCGCAGCACGGATGGGTAAAGCACGCAGGCGTCGAGGACGGCTCTCATCAGTCCAGCCGGAAGAACAGCGCCTTCAGGTAAGCGCTTTCGGCCAGGTGCGGCAGCATCGGGTGATCGGGGCCGGCGAACCCGGTGTGGATCAGCTGGCTCCGGCGCCCTGCCCGCCCGATCCCGCGCGAGGAGGCATTGCGGAAAGCCTGCAAATCGGCCGCATGGCTGCAGGAACAAAGCCCCAGGTAGCCGCCCGGTGCCACCAGGGCCGCAGCCCCCCGCGCCACGCGCTCATAGGCGCGAAGTCCCGCCTCGAGGGCCGGTTTGGCGGGGGCGAAGGCGGGCGGGTCGCAGATCACCAGGTCGAACTGGGCACCCTCGGCGGCCAGCATCTCCATCACGTCGAAGGCATCGCCCTGGCGGGTCGAGAAACCGCTGAAACCCGCAGCCCTTGCGCCCTCTTCGGCCAGGCCCAGGGCGGCGGCCGAGGCATCGACGGCCAGGGCCGAAACCGCGCCGCCCGCCAGCGCCGCCAACCCGAAACCGCCAACATGGGAGAAGACGTCCAGCACCCGCGCGCCCTTGGCCATCCTTGCGGCAAAGGCGTGATTCGGGCGCTGGTCATAGAAGAGCCCGGTCTTCTGCCCGCCCATCAGGTCGGCCATATAGACCGCACCATTCATCGGCACAGGCACCGGGGCCGAGACCCCGCCCTGGACCACGACCATCTCTTCCGCCAACCCCTCCAGCACCCGAGACCGGCCCGAGCCGTTCTTGATCACGGTCGAAACCCCGGTGACCTGGACCAGGGCCGCGACCAGGGGCTCCAGGTGAGCTTCGGCCCAGGCGGCATTGGGCTGGACCACCACGGCGTCGCCGAAACGGTCGATGACGATGCCGGGCAGTCCATCGGCCTCGGCATGGACAAGGCGGTAATGGGCCGTGTCATGCAGCTTTTCGCGCAGGGCCAGGGCCTTGGCGATGCGGGTGGCGAACCAGGCCTGGTCGATCACGGCCAGGGGGTCGCGGTCCAGCATCCTTGCGATGATCTTGGACTTGGTGTTGACGGTCACCAGCCCCAGGGGCCGCCGCTCGCCATCCTCGAGGACGGCCAGAGCCCCGGGCTCCAACCCTTGGGTGCGGCGGTCGGTCACCAGCTCGTCGGCATAGACCCAAGGGAAGCCATGCCTGATGGCCCGCGCATCCCCCTTGGGGCGCAGGCGCACGACCGGGCGGTCGCCATAGGGACGGGTTTGGGGCTTTTGCGGGTCGGTGTCAGAAGAGGGGCTCATGCGCCCCCCTTTAGTCGCTTGCCAGGCTTTGCGAAAGCCTTATTGGATCAGGCCCAGGTCCGAGGGCTGGAAGGCGTTGCGGCTGACCGCAGCCTCGGCGCCCGGCAGGACGATGCGCCGCGACAACTCGCGCTGGAAGACGCCCGAGACATGGTCGACGATGACCATGCGCTGGGTGATGCCAGCCGCCTCTTCCTCCATCGCACGCTGCCCGCCCGAGGCCGGGCAATCGGCCACCACGATCCGGGGCCCGTCGATCACCGCACCCGAGCGCGCATCGCGCACCGTCAACAGGAAGCGGGTCGCGAAATTGCCGCCGAAGGTATAGCGCGCCTTGGGAGTCAGGGCGTGAAAGCGCATGATCTCGACCTGCACCGTGACCGGCGTGCCGCTGTGCATTCCCGCCGTGCCGCGCTGGGCCGCCTCGGTCATGATCGAGCGGACCTGCTCGTAGCGGTCGCCCAGCCTGTCGCCATGCCAGACGATATCGGCGCGCGGCACATAGGTGTTCTCTTCCGAGACCCGCAGGCTGCGCGGCACGATCACATCGAGCCGCGTCACATTGTAGGAAGCCGCGACCGGAACCTGTCCCGCCTCGCCCCCGATGAGCCCGGTGACGGCGCTTGCCGTCCCCGCGCTCCGGCTGACCACTTGTCCTGCGTCGCACCCGGCCAGCGCCAAAGCCGCCACCAGTGCCAGACCTGCCTTCAACTTCATCTCACAGCCCTCCGGCTTTTCCATTGGCCTCAACTTGGCGGGGGAATATGGCCGAATTTGGTAAATTTGCGCACATCTTCGCGGTGATCCCGGGGCTGATGCCTTGCAGGGGGCGCTTGGCGCGGGCAGGATGGGCCTTGGCGCGGAATTGGGTATTGTTAGCGCTAACGGCCCTTGCTATCATGGGCGGCGTAACCAAGAGGACATCATGGCGCTGCATCCGACCCTGGCCCGCGTGACCGACCGCATCCGCAAACGCTCTGAGCGCAGCCGGGGCGATTACCTGGACCGCATGGGCGCGGCCCATCAAAAGGGCGCGGTGCGTGCGCATCTGTCCTGCGGCAACCAGGCCCATGCCTATGCGGCGATGACCCAGGACAAGGCGGCGCTGGCCGAGGGGCGGGCGACCAACATCGGCATCGTGACCGCCTATAACGACATGCTCTCGGCCCATCAACCCTATGAGCATTACCCCGAGCTGATCCGTTCGACCGCGCGCCGGCTTGGGGCGACCGCCCAGGTCGCGGGTGGGGTTCCGGCCATGTGCGACGGGGTCACCCAAGGCCAGCCGGGGATGGAGATGTCGCTCTTCTCCCGCGATGTCATCGCCATGGCGGCCGGAATCGCCATGAGCCACAACACCTTTGACAGCTCGCTCTACCTTGGCGTCTGCGACAAGATCGTGCCGGGCCTGATCATCGCGGCGGCCACCTTCGGCCATATCCCGGCGGTCTTCGTCCCCGCGGGCCCGATGTCGACCGGCCTGCCGAATGAAGAGAAGAGCCGCGTCCGCAATGCCTTCGCCGCCGGTGAAGTCGGGCGCGAGGCGCTGATGGCGGCCGAGATGGCCAGCTACCACGGCATCGGCACCTGCACCTTCTACGGCACGGCCAATACCAACCAGATGCTGATGGAGTTCATGGGGCTCCACCTGCCCGGGTCTTCCTTCGTGAACCCCGGCACGCCGCTGCGCGAGGCGCTGACCATCGCCGCCGTCGAACGCGCCGCCGCGATCAGCGCGCTCGGCAACGACTACCGCCCGGCCGGAGAGATCCTGGACGAACGCGCCTATGTGAATGGCCTCGTCGGTCTGATGGCCACGGGGGGCTCGACCAACCTGGTCCTGCACCTGCCTGCCATGGCCCGGGCCTCGGGCGTGCTCCTCGACCTCGAGGATTTCGAGGATATCTCCCAGGCCGTGCCCTTGCTGGCCAAGGTCTATCCGAACGGCATGGCCGACGTGAACCATTTCCATGCCGCAGGGGGCCTGGGCCTTCTGATGCGCGAGCTGATGGATGCGGGGCTTTTGCATGAGGATGCGAAAACCGTGATGGGCGAGGGGCTGCAAGCCTATCGCCGCGAGCCCAAGCTGGTCATGGGCCGCCTGACCTGGGCCGATGGCGCGAAAGAGAGCCTGAACGACAAGATCGTCCGCCCCGTCTCGGCGCCCTTTGCGGCGACCGGGGGCCTGAAGCAGCTTGCGGGCAACCTGGGGCGCGGGGTGATCAAGGTCTCGGCCGTGGCGCCCGAGCGTCACGTGATCGAGGCCCCGGCCCGCGTCTTTCACAGCCAGGACGCCGTGAAGGCCGCCTTCAAGGCAGGCGAGTTCACCGGGGACACGGTGGTCGTCGTCCGCTTCCAGGGGCCCCAAGCCAATGGCATGCCCGAACTGCACTCCCTGACCCCCCTGCTGTCGATCCTGCAGGACAAGGGCTACAAGGTGGCGCTGGTGACCGATGGCCGCATGTCAGGCGCCTCTGGCAAGGTCCCCGCCGCGATCCACGTGGCTCCCGAGGCCGCCGCCGGTGGCCCCCTCGCCCGGGTGCAGGACGGTGATATGCTTCGCCTCGACGCCGTGGCCGGCACGCTGAGCGTCCTGGCCGAGGACTTCGAGAGCCGGACACCCGCCGAGGCCGACCTCTCTGCCAACCAATACGGCCTCGGCCGCGAACTCTTCGCAACCTTCCGCGCCCGCGTGGGCAATGCGACGGAAGGGGCCAGTTCCCTGTTCTGAAGCGGGAACATTGTTTGAAATGTGCGCCTCCGGCGGGGATATTTTAACAAGTATGAAAGGAATCAGGGTTAACGATTGAAGTGCGGTACAGGCGGGGACGCCGATGACCGACAAGTGTGAAAGGCCCCCCTTCTCCCCCGCGCAAGCGGCCCGAGTTGGGGGGTCAACACCGCTCTTCGACCTCTGCTTTTCTCTTTCATACTTGCCCAAATATCCCCGCCGGAGGCTCCAACCTCTCCGCCGCGCTGGCGGCCCAGAACCGGAGCCTGACATGACCCCCGCTGAACAATCCCTCAAAGCCGCCGAGATCTGCCGCCTCGCCCCCGTCGTCCCGGTGATCGTGGTCGAGGACCTCTCCCATGCTGCCCCCCTGGCCCGCGCCCTCGTGGCCGGAGGCCTCCCCGCGCTGGAGGTCACCCTGCGAACCCCCGTGGCGTTCGACGCGATCCGCGCCATGGCTGAGGTCGAGGGCGGCGTCGTGGGTGCGGGCACGCTTCTGACCCCTGCCGATGTCAAGGCCGCCAAGGCTGCCGGCGCCAAGTTCGGCGTCTCGCCCGGCGCCACGGAGCGTCTCCTCGATGCCTGCGCCGAACATGACCTGCCGCTTCTCCCCGGCGCGGCCACGGCCACCGAGATCATGGTGCTTCTAGAAAAGGGCTACACAGTCCAGAAGTTTTTCCCCGCCGAACAGGCCGGAGGCGCCGCCTATCTGAAATCCATCGGCTCGCCCATCCCCCAGGTGAAATTCTGCCCCACCGGAGGCATCAGCCTGAAGAACGCCCGCGATTACCTGGGCCTGTCCAATATCCTCTGCGTCGGTGGCTCCTGGGTTGCCCCCAAGGATGCCCTTGCCCGCGGCGACTGGGCCGAGGTCACCCGCCTCGCCGCCGAGGCCCGCGCGCTTCGTTGAGCCCAAGACGCGCGGGCGCCAGCCCGCGCGCCCCCCGCCGCCGCGCGGGCCCGATCCGAAGGCGAGGCCATCCGTCCCGCCAGCCGCACCCCTCGGGGATCAGCGCCCCCGCCGCCGCGCGCGCCCGAGCCGAAGGCGAGGCCATCCGTCCCGCCAGCACGCCCCTCAGGGATCAGCGCCCCCGCCGCCGCGCGGGCCGAGCCCGAAGGGCGAGGCCCCCTTACCCCCGCGCCGCCTTCTCGGATTTCTTCGCCCAGGGCCCCTCGGCATCGCTCCAGTACTGCGCGCCGAGGCCCCAGCCGGTGAACATCACCCAGGCCTCCCGTGCGCGCGACACCGCCGCCGCATCCGCGCCGTCGAACAGCACCCAGACCCGCTCGAGCCCCGCCATCTCGGCCTCGGACGCCCCCGCGCCGCCCAGGAGCATCAGCCCCCGCGCGCCATTTCCAATGGCGCCGGTGCCCAGAAGCACCGGCTGCAGCGCATCATGGGGCCCGCCCGCCAGGCCATGGGGCAGGAATCCCTCTTCGCGGCCGAGCCAAAGCTGGCGGTCGAGATGCTCCAGGAACCCGCTCTCGGGCGCGCGCAGCATGACCTGCCAGCCCTGACCCAGCGCCCGGGTCAGGATCATCGCCACGGTCTCTTCCAGCCCGGCATGGATCATGTGGTAGAAGACCGCCGTCGCGGAGGGGGCGCTCATCCACGCCTCCGCCCGAAGGGCACCATCCTTGGACGCTCAGCCCGGGTGTCGCCAAGGCCCCAGAACCGAGGGCCCCAAAACCGAGGGCCCCCGGTCACACGTCCAGGGCCAGGCCAGGCAACTCCCCTACTTGCCATCTCAGCGCTCCAGCATATCCGCCACCAGCCGGTTCAGGGACCGCACCCCCCAGCCCGTCGCCCCCTTGGGCGCGAGCCCGGTATCGCCCTTGGCCAGGGTCACCCCCGCGATGTCGAGGTGGATCCAGGGCTGGCCCTCCTTGATGAAGCGCTTGAGGAACTGCGCCGCCGTGATTGCCCCGCCCTCGCGGCCGCCCACGTTCATCATGTCGGCCAGGCGCGACTTCAGCTTCTCGTCATAGGCCGCGCCCATGGGCATCCGCCAGGCGCCCTCCTGCTCGGCCGCAGCCGCCTTGAGGAAAGCGCCACAGAGCGCGTCGTCATTCGAAAACACCCCGGCATTCTCGGACCCCAAGGCCACGATGATCGCCCCGGTCAGCGTCGCCAGGTTGATGATCCCCGTGGGCTTGAAGCGTTCCTGCGCATACCAGAGCACATCGGCCAGCACGAGGCGCCCCTCGGCATCGGTGTTGATCACCTCGACCGTATCGCCCTTCATGGACTTCACGATATCGCCCGGACGCTGGGCGCGGCCATCGGGCATGTTCTCGACCAGACCCACCAGGCCCACGACATGCGCGCGCGCTTTCCGCAGCGCGAGCGTCTTCATCACCCCCGCCACGACGCCCGCCCCGCCCATGTCCATGGTCATCTCTTCCATGCCACCCGCAGGCTTGATCGAGATGCCGCCCGTGTCGAAACAGACCCCCTTGCCCACCAGGGCGAAGGGCTCGGCGTCAGAGCCCTTCCAGGTCATCACCACGACCTTGGAGGGACATTCCGACCCGATCCCCACGCCCAGAAGCAGGCGCATGCCAAGGCGCTCCAGCTCTTCCTCGTCCAGGACCTCGACCTCGACGCCCAGGTCGCGCAGGCCCTCGAGCCTTGCCGCAAACTCCATCGTCGTCAGCACATTGGCGGGCTCGTTCACCAGGTCGCGGGTGAAGGTCACGCCCTCGGCCACGGCGCGGGCGGCCTCCAGCGCGGCGCTCGCCGCCGCGAGGTCGGTGACCGAGACGCTGACCGTGCCCTTCTCGGGCCTCTCGCCGGTCTTGTAGACCGCGAAATCATAGGACCGCAGCATCAGGCCAAGGAAGATATCCTCAAGCCGCGCCGCGCCCTCGGCGAGCACCAGCAGCCCCGCCTTGCCCCGCGCCCGGGCCAAGGCCGCACCCGCCTTGCGCGCCTCTTCCGCCGTGGGACGCCGGGGCAGGCGCACCAGCACCAGGCCCTCGGCCGCGAGGCCCGGCGCATGGGAGAGCTCCAGCGCCTCGCCGGGTTTCACCTTGCCCCAGGCCTCGGACCCCATGGCCTTGGTCACCATGCCCCGCGTCAGCCGGTCGAGCCTGCGCAGAAGCGCGGCCTTGGGCGCATCGCCCTCGGCGAAGACGGCGATCTTGGCCGTCACCGCCCCCAGGGTCTCGGGGACGGTGGTGACGAGGGCGGGGATCAGGACATCGGTCATGGGGGGCTCCAAGGGCAGGAATGGGCGGCAATGTGCGCGAGGCTAGGACGCGGCGGGGGAAATGGCCAGATGGCAGTTTTCCTTCCCCGCGCTTGGCTGTAGTGTCCCGGCCAAAGGAGAGCCAGCATTGCCACGGATCGACCGCTATATCTTGGGCCAGTTCCTGCAATACTTCGGCTTCTTCGCCCTTGTCATCGCGGGGGTCTATTGGGTCAACAAGGCGGTGGGGCTCTTTGACCAGCTGATCGGCGACAACCAGTCGATCTGGGTCTTCGTGCAATTCTCGCTTCTGACCCTGCCCCAGGTCATCAAGCTGATTCTGCCCATCGCGGCCTTCATCGCCACGGTCTATGCCACCAACCGCCTGATGGGCGACAGCGAGATGGTGGTCATGCAGGCCACCGGTTTCTCGCCCTTTCGCCTGGCGCGTCCGGTCCTGTATTTCGGCCTGGTCGTCGCGCTGATGGCCGCCGTTCTGACCCATGTCCTGGTGCCGCAAAGCCGCACCGCCCTGACCGAGGCCCGGGCCGAACTGTCCGAGAACCTGACCGCGCGTTTCCTGGAATCGGGGGTCTTCACCCATCCCGCCCCCGAGGTCACGCTTTACATCCGCGAGATCACCGAGAGGGGGGAACTCCGCGACATCTTCCTCGCCGATGCCCGCGACCCGGCCCAGAGCATGACCTATACCGCGCCCTCGGCGCTTTTGCTGCGCGGCGAGAACGGGCCCAAGCTGATCATGGTGGGCGGCATGGCCCAGGCGCTGGAGAAGGCGACCCTGCGCCTGTCGGTCACGCGTTTTGCCGATTTCACCTATGACCTGGGCGCCATGCTGGTGGGACGTGCGGCGCGGGGGCGGTCGGATGCGGAGCTGGGGACCTTCGAACTCTTGTTCCCGACCGAGGCTCTTGTGGCCGAGACCGGGCGCAGCCTCTTGGACCTGCGCTTCCAGGGCCATCAGCGGCTGGCAGAGCCCTTCCTGGCGCTGTCGGTCTCGCTCATCGGCTTTGCGGCGCTTTTGGTCGGGGGCTTCAGCCGCTTTGGCCTGTGGCGCCAGATCGCGCTGGCCGTGGGGATCCTGGTGCTGGTCCAGGGCCTGGCCACGGCGGCCGGGGGGGCGGGAGGCAGGCTCTCGCAGGGCTGGGCGCTGGCCTATGCGGCGCCGGTCCTGGGCTTTGCCCTGGCCTTCGGGCTCCTGGCCTGGGCGGGGCGTTCGCGGCGGATGGGGGCCTCCTGATGGTCCTGCATCTGTACATCGCGCGCCGCTTCCTCTGGCTGACCTTCCGCATCTTCGCGGGGTTCTTCGCGCTGATGGTGGCGCTGGACATGGTCGACGAGCTGCGCCGCTTTTCGGACGAGGGCCTGACGCTGTCGGGCGCGCTGATGCTGGCGGTGATGAATGTGCCTGCGACCTTCTACAAGCTTTTGCCCTTGATCGTCATCCTGTCGGCCATCTCGCTTTTCATCGGCCTTGCGCGGTCGTCGGAACTGGTCGTCATGCGCGCCTCGGGGCGGTCGGGGCTGGTGATCCTGCTGGCGCCCGCCGTCACGGCCTTCCTTTTGGGCGCGGTCTGCGTCACGGTGCTCGATCCGCTCGTCGCTGCCACCTCGCGGCGCTATGACGTGCTGAGCCAGGGCCAGTCGCGCGGCGGCTCGGTCCTGTCGGTGTCAGAGGCCGGGCTCTGGCTGCGCCAGGGCAGCGAAGAGGGCCAGACCGTGGTCTCTGCCGCCCGCGCCAACCTGGACGGGACCGCGCTTTACGAGGTCACCTTCCTGACCTTCGGCCCCGATGGCACGCCCGAAACCCGGATCGAGGCGCAAGAGGCGGTCCTGGGCGAGGGCGCCTGGGATCTCAGCGGCGCGAAGCGCTGGTCGCTGCGGCAAGAGAACCCCGAGCGCCGGGCCGAGGCCCTCGGCCCCGGGGCGAGCCTGCCCACCGACCTGACCCGCGACCGCATCCGCGCGGGCTTCGGCACGCCGGGCGCCATCGGCTTCTGGGCCCTGCCCGACTATATCGCGGGCCTGCACCGGGCGGGCTTTTCGGCGCTTGGCCACGAGGTCTGGTACCAGATGGAGCTGGCCCAGCCGCTGCTCTTCGCCGCCATGGTGCTTTTGGCGGGGGGCTTCACCATGGGTCATGCGCGGCTGAGGCGCGGCGGGCTCTTGATCCTGGGGGCGGTGCTGTCGGGCTTTGCCGTCTTCTTCCTGCGCAACTTCGGCCAGGTCCTGGGCGAGAACGGCCAGATCCCCATCCTTCTTGCCGCCTGGACCCCGCCCATCGCCGCCCTGCTCTTTGCCCTTGGGCTGCTCTTGCACCTGGAGGACGGTTGATGCGTCTGCTTGTCCTTCTGCTTTCGCTGCTCTGGGCCCTTCCGGCCGCCGCACAGGACCAGGCCACCCTGGTGGCCGACCGGCTGACGCTGCAAAGCAGCAAGGTCATGGTCGCCTCGGGCCATGTCGAGGTGTTCTACAAGGGCCAGCACATCACGGCCTCCCGCGTGGTCTATGACGCGGCCCAGGATCACCTGGTCATCGAGGGGCCGATCCTGATCACCGATGCCAGCGGCAGCCGCATCACCGCCGACAGCGCCGAATTCACCGCCGATCTGACCGAGGGCCTGATCCGCACCGCCCGCATCGTCATGGCCGAACAGTTGCAACTGGCCGCGGCCGAGATGCGGCGCGACGGGAGCGTCACTGCGATGCGGTCGGTCGCGGCCTCGTCCTGCCGGGTCTGCGGCGATGGCCCGCCCCTGTGGGAGATCCGGGCGCGGCAAGTGGTCCATGACGCCCAGGCGCAGCAAATCTGGTTCACCGGGGCCTCGTTGCGCCTGGCGGGCGTGCCGGTGATCTACCTGCCCGTCCTGCGTGTGCCCGACCCGACGCTGGACCGCGCCCAGGGCTTCCTCTTCCCCGAACTCAGCGCCTCGACCGCCTTGGGCACCGGGATCAGCCTGCCCTATTTCATCCCCCTCGGACGCTCGCGCGATCTGACCCTGACGCCCTTCCTGACCGACAACGGCGGGCGGACCCTGGGCTGGCGCTATCGCCAGGCCTATGCCAGTGGCACGCTGGAGCTTGCAGGCGCCTTCAGCCGCGACCGGTTGCTGCCCACCGACCTGCGCGGCACCCTGCGCGCCAAGGCCGCTTTCGACCTGGGCGGCGACTGGCACCTGGGCTTCGATGGCACCCTGGTCTCGGACCCGGCCTATCTGCAGGACTATGGCATCTCGGAGGAAGACCGCCTGGTCTCGACCCTTCGCTTGAGCCGGGTGACGCGCGACAGCTTCACCTCGGCCGAACTGACCTCGTTGCGCACCCTGCGCACGACCGAAAGCAACGCGACCCAGCCCTCGACCCTGACCGGGGCCGAGGCCGTGCGGCGCTTCACCCCCGGCGCGCTTGGCGGCACGGCCACGCTCTACGCCGAAATCTCGGGGCAAAGGCGCAATGCGACCTCGGGGGCGGATGGCGATGGCGACGGGATCGCCGATGGGCGCGACATGGGGCGGGTCAGCCTGGGGGCCGCATGGGCGCGGCGCTGGGTGACGCCGGGGGGCGTGACGCTGGATGCGGGGCTCCAGGCGGGGGCGGATTTCTACTCGATCGACCAGGATGACCTTTATGCGGGCGATGCGGCGCGGACCTCTGCGCGCGGCGCCCTGCGGCTGGGCTATCCGCTGATCCGGCGCGATGCGGGCGGCGTCACGCTTCTGGAGCCGCATCTGCAACTGGTGACCGCCCGGACCCGCGCCGATGCCGCGATCCCCAACGAGGACTCCGCGCTCGTCGAATTCGACGAGGCCAATCTTTACGCCCTTGACCGCTTCCCCGGCGCCGATGCGCTGGAAACCGGGCTGCGGCTGAACCTCGGGCTTTCGGTCACGCGGCAATCGGATGCCGGGCCGGATTGGGGCCTGACCCTGGGCCGGGTCATCCGGCTGGACGAGACCCGCGCGTTTTCCACCGCCTCGGGCCTGGGCGGGGCGGCTTCGGACTGGCTGGTGGCGGGCCAGGTGACGCTGGACAGCCGCCTGTCGCTGACCGCAAGGGCCCTGGTGGGCGAAGATGCCAGCCTCAGCCGCTTTGAAAGCCGCTTCGCGCTGACGGGTCAAAGGGCCGGCCTGTCGGGCGGCTATGAATTCGTGCCCGCCGATGCCACGCAGGGCCGGGCCGAGGACATCCGCGAAGTCGTCCTGGACGGCACGGCGCGGCTGGGCGACTTCTGGACGCTGTCGGCTTCCGACCGCTATGACCTGTCCAGCCAGACCACCCGGGCCAGCCTGGGGCTTGGCTTCCGCAACGAATGTCTGTCGGTCGATCTTTCCGTCTCGCGCCGCTTTACAAGCTCGTCTATTGTCGCCCCAAGCTCGGATTTCGGCCTGACGGTCGAGCTTCTGGGCCTGGGCGGGGCCTCCAAGGGCCGGGCCGCCACGACTTGCCGGAGGTGAAGATGACAGCGCTTTTGACCCATAGCTTGCGCGGCCTTGCGCTTTTGGCGCTTTTGGCGGGGCCCGTCTTGGCCGAGGTGCCGTTTTCGGGCAGCACCTCCGCCGAACCCGCAGCCCCGGCCCCGGTCGAGCCGCAGTCCTTCCCCACCGGCGCCGCCGATCCCATGGCGCCCCAGCCCCTGCCGCCGCCCATCACCTCGATCGCCCCGGTGATCATCGCCAATGGCGCCGCCATCTCGGATTTCGAGATCGACCAGCGCGTGGCCTTCCTGACCGCCCTGCAGCAGCAGGGCGACCTGCGGACCCTGGCGCTCCAGGCGCTGATCGGCGAGCGGCTGCAATCGGTCGAGGCGCGGCGCCTGGGGCTTTCGGTCACGCCCGAACAGATCCGCGGCGGGATGGAGGAATTCGCCGCCCGCGCGAAACTCTCGCTCGAGGCCTTCCTGTTCGAGATGGAAAAGGCCGGCGTCGCGCCCGAGACCTTCCGCGACTTCGTCGCGTCGGGGCTTCTGTGGCGGGCGGCTGCGCGCGAGAAATTCGCGGGCCGCATCGAGGTGACCGAGGCCGAGGTCGACCGGGCGCTCGGCATGGGCGCCTCGGCCGGAGAGGGGCGCCGGGTGCTTCTGTCGGAACTGGTGATCCCCGCCGATGGCAGCCGCGATGTCGTGGCGCTGGCCGGGCGGGTCAAGCTGGCGATCCGCACCGAGAAGGATTTCGCGCTGATGGCGCGGCAGTTCTCCAAGGCCACGACGGCCGCTTCGGGGGGCGAGCTGGGCTGGCTGGACGAAAGCGCCCTGCCCGGGCCGGTCCAGGCCGCGCTGTCGGGCCTGCGTCCGGGCGAGGTCACCAATGTCCTGCCCATCTCCGGGGGGGCGGCGCTTTACCTCCTGCGGCAAGAGGGGGCAGTGGCGGGCGAGGGCGCCTCGGTGGTGGAATATGCGCTGCTGGCAGGCGGCACGGGGACGCTGGCGGCCCAGGTCATGGGCTGCGACGGGCTTTACCCCGTGGCGCGCAAGGGCGCGGTCCTGACCCGCGAGACCCGGCCCGAGGCCGCCCTGCCCGCCGATCTCGCGGCGGCCGTTTCGGGGATGGATGGGGGCGAGGCCCGGGTTCTGGCCGATGGCCGCGTCCTGGTCCTGTGTTCGCGCAGCAAGGCCTCTGGCCTGCCCCAGGCCCGTGAGGCGGTGCGGACCGATATCCTGAACCGCAAGGTCGGGCTTCTGGCCGAGGCCTGGGCCGAAGAGCTGCGCTTCAACGCCTTTGTCGAAACGCCCTGACCCCAGGAGGCCCCGGGTCAAGCCCGGGGCAGCAGCTTGGGATCGGCACCGGGGTCGCTCAAGCCCGCCCCCTGGCGCCCCGAGCCCATGATGCCCCAACGTCACGAAAGACCCAAAGCATGATCGCACCGATTGCCCTGACCTGCGGCGAACCTGCGGGTATCGGCGCCGAGATCGCCCCGCTGGCCCGGGCCGCCCTGCCCGACCTGCCCTTCTTCTGGATCGGCGACCCGCGCCACCTGATCCCGGGGACCCGGTTCAAGGTCATAGGCTCCCCTGCCGAGGCTTTGCGCCTGGCCCCCGACACCCTGCCCGTCCTGGCCCATGACTTCGACGGCCCCGCCACCTTGGGCCAGGCGCGGCCCGAACATGCCAAGGATGTCATCGCCGTCATCGCCCGCGCCGTGGAGCTGGTGCAGTCAGGCCAGGCCTCGGCGCTCTGCACCCTGCCCATCCACAAGAAGGCACTGAAGGACGGCGCGGGTTTCGCCTTCCCGGGTCACACGGAATACCTGGCACATCTGGCAGGCGATGTGCCGGTGGTCATGATGCTGGCCTCCGACACCTTGCGCGTCGTGCCCGCCACGATCCACGAGGCCCTGTCCGATGTGCCCCGCCTGCTGACGGCGGACCTGTTGGAAGAGGTCATCCGCCTGACCCATGCCGGCCTGATCCGCGATTTCGGCATCGCCTCCCCCCGGATCGCCGTGGCGGGCCTGAACCCCCATGCGGGCGAGGGCGGCGCCATGGGGACCGAAGAGATCACCCTGATCGCCCCCCTCCTGACCCGCCTCAAGGCCGAGGGCCTCGACCTGCGCGGCCCCCTGTCCGCCGACACGATGTTTCACGCCCGCGCGCGCGCGACCTATGACGCGGCCATCTGCATGTATCACGACCAGGCGCTGATCCCGATCAAGACCCTGGCCTTCGACGAGGGCGTGAACGTGACCTTGGGCCTGCCCTTCATCCGCACCTCGCCCGACCACGGCACGGGCTTCGACATCGCGGGCAAGGGGCTGGCGCGGGCGGACAGCACGGTGGCGGCCCTGGCGATGGCGGCGCGCATGGCGGCGGCGCGGAGCAAGTAGGGGCGCTGCCCCTCGGCCTGCGGCCTCACCCCGGAGATATTTTTGCCAAATTGAAAGCACAAACGCATTGCCGCTTTCAATTTGGCCCAAATATCTCCCGCCGGAGGCAAGCGCCGGAACGGCGCTCTACTTGGGTTGGATCAGGTCCCAGCGGTGGCCGAATGGATCGCGCCAGACGGCGACCTTGCCGTAAGGCTCATCGCGGGGGGCTTCTTCGAAGATGCCGCCCACCGCCGTGATCCGGGCGGCATCGGCGTCGAAATCCTCGGTGGCGGCAAAGAGCCAGACGCGGCCGCCCATGGGATGGGCGAGGGCGGCAAGCTGCGCCTCGCCCTCGGCCCGGGCGAGGACCACGCGCAGGCCCGGGGCGGGTTCGATCGTCACCCAGCGCTTGCGGCTGCCATCAGGACGGGTCTGGTCGAAGTCTTCGATCAGCGGAAAGCCCAGGCCCTGGCAGTAAAATGCGATGGCGGCATCGTAGTCTGGGACGAGGATGGAAAAGCCAGACAGGCGCATCAGCTCTTGTCGCCGGGCAAGGCGGGGCGGGCGTCGGGGCGCGATTCCGGCAAAGCGATGCGGGCCACCTGTTCGGCGATGGGCTCGACCGAGAGGGGGTGCAGCTCGGCGCGGTGGGTCTCGGGGTCGCCGATGGGGGACCATTGGCCGCCCTTGTAGATCTCGAGCGCCGAAAACTTGGCCTTGTAGCCCATCTTGCGCGAGCCCGGCACCCAATAGCCCAGGTAGACGAAGGGCAGCCCCGCCTCGCGCGCGATCTCGATATGGTCGAGGATGGCGAAGGTCCCCAAGGACAGATCGGCCAGGTCGGGATCGTAGAAGGAATAGACCATGCTCAGCCCGTCATCGAAGACATCAGTCAGCGAGACGGCGGCGAGCGGACGGCCGCGCTCACCGGGGCGCGAGGGGCGGGTGTATTCGATCACGCGGGACTTGATCGGGGTTTCCTCGACCATGGCGGCGAATTCGAAGACATCCATATCGGCCATGCCGCCATCGGCATGACGCGCATCGAGGTAACGGCGGAAGAGGGCGAATTGGTCCTCGGTGGCCCAAGGCGAGGTCGCGTTGCGGCGCAGATGGGAGGCCGCCTTCATCACCTTGCGCTGTGTGCGGTTGGGCTGGAAATCGGCCACCCGGATGCGGGCCGAAAGGCAGGCCGAGCACTCGGCGCAGGAGGGCCGGTAAAGCACGTTCTGCGAACGCCGAAAGCCCTGCTTGGACAGGGCATCGTTCAGCTTCTGCGCATGTTCGCCCTGCAGCGCGGTGAAGAGCTTGCGCTCCATCCGGCCATCCAGATAGGGGCAGGCCTGGGGGGCCGTCACATAAAACTGTGGCGCGATGGGAAGGGTGTGACGCATATTGGCCCAAGTGCTTGCGGCCACAGGGTAGCAAGGCGCGGGCGCCGCGCCAAGCCCGTTTGCGCCCTCCGCTGCGCCGTTTACCAAAAGCCTGCGACTTTACGGCAAGAGAGAATTTACCTCTGCGGCCTCAGCGGAAGATCGGCGTCGGCCCAAGGGCCTCGCGGTTGACCAGCGCCGTGCCCAGCACGATGTCCGACAGGCTGCGGTGATCGCGGGTGAAGGCGATGAGCAGGACCGAGAGGACCTGGGGGATCACGAAAGCCACCGAGAGCGTGTAGAACAGCGTATGCAAAAAGGCCGTGCCGCCATCGATGGCTTGCGTGTCGCGGTCGATGAAGGTCAGGCCCATCATCCGCATGCCCAGGGTGGCGGAGTGGCGCGCAAGGCCGAGCCAACGGTAAAGGAAGTTCACCGCGACATAGAGCCCGCCCAGGAAGAACAGCGCCAGGAACCCGGTCAGCACGGTCAGGAAAGTGGTGATCACGGCGATCAGCACCGTATCGATCACCCAGGCCAGAAGCCGCCGCCCGGCCACGCCCTGGAAGAGGCGCGCCTCGGGGATGACATGCAGGGTCTGTTGGGCGTGGTTCATCGCGGTCTCCGCTGGGGCCCGGGTGCTCCGGGCTTGACCCGGAGCCTCTTGGGCAGGGATTGGGGGGCGGGGGATGGGGGGCTGCCCCCCCGGTGGAAAGACAGGGTCGGGGCCCCGGGTCGAGCCCGGGGCACCCATGGTCTTACGAGGCGGGCGCTTCAGGCGCCGCAGCCGGACGGGCCGTCTTGGCGCGGTCGTCCATGAAGGCGTCGAACTCGGTCTTGTCCTTGGCCTCGCGCAGGCGCTGGAGGAAGGACTCGAAGGCCTCCTGCTCGTCCATCAGGCGGCGGATCGTCTCTTCGCGGTAGGCGTCGAAGGCCGAGTTGCCCGAGGAACGGAAGGCGCCATTGCCGCCGCCGAAGCTGCGGCCGAAACGGTGCGATTGGTCGTGATTGCGGCAGGAACGGCCGAACATGCGTTTGCTCCAGATCATGTAGAAGAGGGTTGCGAGGCCCAGGGGCCAGAAGAAGATGAAGCCAAGGACCATGGCAGCGATCCAGGCGCCCTTGCCGCGCTGGTCCAGCCAGCCCTCGACATTGCGCGCCATGGTCAGGATGCCGCCCTTGGCCTTGGTGGCTTCGGGATAGGACTGGGTGTACATTGCGTCTCCATTGCGATGTGAATTCGTTTCACATCACCAAGATGGGAGACCTCAGCTTTTCGCGCAAGAGGGGATGTTATGATTATTTACATTAGGCCAAAATCCGCTGATTTGCCCCCGGCCAGCCCCTGCCCCGGCAGTCCGATTTCCACAAGTTGCGCTGCGCACACACCATCCGCAAGAAAACTTCAAAATATCACCCCCTTGCGACACTTTTCCCGTCTTTTTGCGGTTGACGCTGCCTTGCGGCGCCAATAGTGTCCCCGCCATCGGAAGCTTGAGGGTGAAATGGCTCCTCTTCTTGTAGAAAGACAGGTTGGGCGCTTGGGCCGGTAACGGCAGCCAGATTGGCATCCATGCGCCCCCGGGAAGCCCCCGGGGGTTTTTTGTTGGGTTGGAAAGGGAAGATCATGACGGTGATGACCGGTGCGAAGATGGTGGTTCAGGCGCTGAAGGAACATGGCGTCGAGGTGGTCTTTGGCTATCCGGGCGGCGCGGTGCTTCCGATCTATGACGAGATCTTCCAGCAAAACGACATTCGCCACATCCTCGTGCGCCACGAACAGGGCGCCATCCACATGGCCGAAGGTTACGCGCGCTCGACCGGCAAGGTGGGCGTGGCCCTGGTGACCTCTGGCCCAGGGGCGACCAATGCCGTCACCGGGCTGACCGATGCGCTCTTGGATTCCATCCCGCTGGTGGTTCTCTCGGGCCAGGTCCCGACCTTCATGATCGGCACGGATGGCTTCCAGGAGGCCGATACGGTCGGCATCACCCGCCCCTGCACCAAGATGAACTGGCTGGTGAAGGACACGGCCAACCTGTCGCAGACCATCCACGAAGCCTTCCATGTCGCCTCCTCGGGCCGTCCCGGTCCCGTGCTGATCGACATTCCCAAGGATGTGCAATTCGCCACCTCGACCTATGTCAAGGCCGAGAATGCCCGGCCCTCGCATTACGCCCCCCGCGTGCGCGGCGATGAAGAGGCGATCTCGCTTCTGGTCGAGATGATGGAGACGGCGGAGCGGCCGGTCTTCTACACCGGCGGTGGCGTGGTGAACTCTGGCCCCAGGGCCAGCGCGCTTCTGCGCGAGCTGGTGGCCGAGACCGATTTCCCGATCACCTCGACGCTGATGGGGCTGGGGTCTTATCCGGCCAGCGGCAAGAACTGGTTGGGGATGCTCGGGATGCATGGGCTTTACGAGGCCAACCTCGCCATGCATGGCTGCGACCTGATGATCAACGTGGGTGCGCGTTTCGATGACCGGATCACGGGGCGGATCAAGGACTTCTCGCCGGGGTCGAAGAAGGTTCATATCGACATTGACCCCTCGTCCATCAACAAGGTCATCCATGTCGATGTGGGTATCGTGGGCGACATCACCCTGGTCCTGGAAGAGGTCCTGAAACAGTGGCGCGCGCGCGGGTCGAAGACCGCCAAGGCCGCTCTGCCGAAGTGGTGGGCCCAGATCGCCGAATGGCGCGCGGTGAAATGCCTGAGCTACAAGCCCTCGACCAAGACGATCAAGCCGCAATATGCGCTGGAGCGGCTCGAGGCCCTGACCAAGGGCATGGACCGCTATATCACCACGGAAGTCGGCCAGCACCAGATGTGGGCCGCGCAGTTCCTGGGCTTCGAGGCGCCCAACCGCTGGATGACCTCGGGCGGGCTCGGGACCATGGGCTATGGGCTCCCGGCCTCGATCGGCGTGCAGATCGCGCATCCCGAGGCCCTGGTGATCAATGTCGCCGGTGAGGCATCGTGGCTGATGAACATGCAGGAGATGGGCACGGCGATGCAATTCCGCGCCCCGGTCAAGCAGTTCATCCTGAACAACGAGCGCCTGGGCATGGTGCGTCAGTGGCAGGAGCTTCTGCATGGCGAGCGCTACAGCCATTCCTGGTCGGAGAGCCTGCCCGATTTCGTCAAGCTGGCGGAAGCCTTCGGCTGCAAGGGCATCCTCTGCACCGACCCAGCCGACCTGGACGAGGCGATCAAGGAGATGCTGGCCTACAACGGCCCGGTGATCTTCGACTGCCGCGTGGAGAAGCACGAGAACTGCTTCCCGATGATCCCGTCGGGCAAGCCGCATAACGAGATGCTTCTGGGCGAGGCGGATACCCAGGGCGTCATCAAGGCGGGCGGCGCGGTGCTGGTGTGACCCCCCGGGAGGGTTTCACACCCTCCCGGACCCTCCCGTGGGATATTTGTGAAAAGATGAAATCAGGGCCGGGAGCGCAGGATGGCGCGGGGGCCCCTGGAGGAAGACGATGAATGCTTTGAACATCAAGAAGGGCTCCTCGAGCCATTCGGCCTATGAGCTGCGCGACCCCAATGGCGATCTGATCGAGAGCCATACCCTTGCCGTGCTGGTCGCCAACGAGAGCGGGGTTCTCGCCCGGGTCATCGGGCTGTTTTCGGGGCGCGGGTACAATATCGAGAGCCTCACGGTCGCGGAGGTGGATCATGAGGGCCACCGCAGCCGCATCACCGTGGTCACGCGCGGGGGCCCGGCGGTCATCGCCCAGATCAAGGCGCAGCTGGAGCGCATGGTCGTGGTCCACGAGGTCCATGACCTGACGGCCGAGGGGCCTGCGGTGCAGCGGGAACTGGCGCTCTTCAAGGTGCGCGGCAAGGGCGAGACAAGGGTCGAGGCCATGCAGCTGGCCGAAATCTTCCGCGCCAAGGTGGTGGATTCGACGCTGGAGAGCTTTGTCTTCGAGCTGACCGGCACGCCCGAGAAGATCGACGCCTTTGCCGACCTGATGCGGCCCCTGGGGCTTGCCGAGATCGCGCGGACCGGGGTTGCGGCGCTCTCGCGCGGGGTGTGAGTGAGAGCCCGGGGTATACCCCGGGCTACGCTGTTGAGGGGAAGCGACCTTGCCCGATGGGTCGCTCTGGTGACGCTGCGTGGCCCGGGGTATACCCCGGGTTTTCCTTTGCGCAGGCGGCGGGGTGAGCCCCGCCCTGCCCCGCCCGATACAGGGCCCGGCCGGGCTAGCCCCGGCCAATATAAGGCATGTCGCGGGCCATGATCGTCATGAAGGGCACGTTCACGTCCAGGGGCAGGCGGGCCATGTTCAGGACCGCCTCGGCCACAAGCGCCACATCCATCACGGGCTCGACCCGGATCTCGCCATCGGCTTGGGGCACGCCCTTGGGGAAGGCCGCGGCCATCTGGGTCGCGGCATTGCCGATGTCGATCTGGCCCACGGCGATGTCGAACTTCCGCCCATCGAGGCCCAAGGTCTTGGTCAGCCCCGTCACCGCATGTTTCGTCGCCGTATAGGGCGCCGAGCCCGGGCGGGGGACATGGGCGGAGATCGAGCCGTTCTGGATGATCCTCCCCCCCTGCGGCGCCTGCCGCCGCATCTGGCCAAAGGCCGCGCGGGCGCAGAAGAACATGCCGTTCAGGTTCACATTCACCACGTTCATCCAGGTCTCGACCGGGATTTCGTCGATGGGGGCTGCGGGCGCCGATTGGCCCGCGTTGTTGAAGAGGCAGTCGATGCGGCCCCAATGGGCCGCCGCCTTGGCGAAGGTGGCCTCGACCTGGGCGGGGTCGGTCACGTCGCAGGGCAGGATCAGCGCATCCGATGACCCGGCGGTTTCGCGCAGCGGGCCCTCGCGGCGGCCCAAAAGCCCGACACGCCAGCCGGCCTTCAGGAATGCCTGGGCCGTGGCCTGGCCGATGCCCGAGCCTGCGCCGGTGATGATGATGCTTTGGGTCATAGCGCGCTTACCTTGTGCGTGGAGTTCGCCAGGAACTCCGGGTTGATCTCGACGCCCCAACCGGGCGCATCGGGGACGGTCATCTGGCCGTCCTCGATGGCGAAGGGGTTCCCGAGGAAGAGCCCCTCCTGCCACGGGTAGTAGTCGAGGCCTTCGATGGAAAACTCAAGATACTTTCCGGCATTCGGAATGGCGCGCAGAAGATGGGCGGTGCAGATCGTCACCAGGGAGAGGTTGGCCGCATGGGGGGTGATGGGCAGGCCCGCCTTCTCGCCCATCTTGCAGACCATGAGCGTGCGGGTCATGCCACCCATATACATCACATCGGGTTGCAGGATATCGACCGACTTGCGGTCGATCATCAGCTGCCAGGAGGACAGTTCGCAATCCTGCTCTCCGCCCGCGACATCCATGGTCAGCGCCGCGCGGACTTGCGCCGTCTGGTCGTATTCCCAATAGGGACAGGGTTCCTCGAAATGGCCGATGCCGTGGTCCTGGAGCATATGACCCACCTCGATCGCGGCCTTGGGGCCGTAACAGGAATTGCCATCGACGAGCTTGTCCACATCGCCCAAGGCCCTGGAGACCACCTTGATGACTTCCGGCGTGCGGCCGGGCCATTCGTCCTGACCGCGCCCGCACTCCGCCCCCACGCGCCATTTGAAGGCGGTAAACCCGTCGCGGTCGCGCAAGCTGCAGAGCCGCGCGGCCTCGTCTTCCGGCGTGATATCGCGCTTCATCGAGGAGGCATAGGCGCGGACGCGGCCAGGCGAGCCGCCGAGAAGCTCGGCCACCGATTTGCCCTGGACCCTGCCGCGATGGTCCCAGACGGCCGTGTCGAAACCGGTCTGCGCGCGGCGGAGGTAGCTGCCGGGGAACTTGTGCTCTTTCTCATAGATGCGTTGGAGCGTGTCTTCCATCGCGTCGATATCGGTGCCCAGAACATGGGGCGCGACCTGGCGGTGGAAGATTTCCGCCGTGATATCGGCGTTATAGGTGGAAAGCTGGCCCCAGCCGGTGGCGCCGTCTTCGGTCGTCACCCGGGTGAAGGTGACGAAGGGATTGCCGAAGGTTTCAAGCTTGGTGATCTTCATGGGCGCGCTCCGTTGGAAGAAAGGCTGGGGGACGCTCGCGCCCCCCAGACCCCCCGAGGATATTTTTGTCAGTATGAAAGGGGCGAGGCAGAGGTTCTGTGACTTTCGCGACTTGGCTGGTCGCGGGCGTTACAGCCACTTCTTCCATTTGAAGATGCCGAAGGTCACCAGCGCCGAAAGCACCATCAGGACCAGGGCCGCAGGATAGCCCCAAGGGTAATCCAGCTCCGGCATCTGGCGGAAGTTCATGCCATAGACCGAGGCGATCAGGGTGGGCGGCAGGAAAAGCACGGCCACGACCGAGACGATGCGCACGGTGGTGTTCTGCGCCAGGTTGATCATGCCCAAGGTCGCATCGGTGACCTGGGCCACGCGGGCGGTGAGGTAATCGCCATGGACCTCCAGCGCCTGCACATCGCGGGAGAGGCCGATGATCGTGGCCTTGTGGGGCTCGGCCTGGCCGCGGTCCTCCAGCCCCACGCGGAAGAAGCCAAGCGCGCGGTCCAGGGTCAGAAGCGAGAGGCGGCAATTGGCCACCATGTCGGATTGGCGGCCGGCGGTCTCGAGCGCCTCTTGCAGGAAGGCGGCGGTGGGGGCGGCCTTGGGGGCGAAGAGGTCATGGGTGATCCGGTCCAGCGCGCGCCCCGCCCCCTCCAGCAGGTCGGCGATGCGGCCGATGATCTCTTCGCAAAGGCCCAGGAAGATGCGTTCGGGCGTCGCACAGCCAAGGCCGAGCTTGCCCGCGCGGGCTGGATAGGTCTCGAAAGGGCGCGGGATGTGGTAGCGCACGGTGACCAGGCGGCCACCGCCCTTCAGGAAGGCCACCGGGCCGTTGATCGGGGTGACGAGGTCGTCGCGGCTCAGGCCCGGCACCAGGATCGTCATGATGTCGAAACCGCCCTCGCGGTAAAGCCGGGCGGAGATCTCGATTTCCTCGAGGTCTTCCAGCGTCGGGATCTCGGGGACGAAGGGCGCGACCAGGGCCGCCTCCTCTGCCTCGGGCTTGGCGAGGTCGATCCAGAGCGCGGCCTCGGGCAGGGTCTGGATCAGGGTTTCCCCTTCGGAGCGATAGGCGAAAAGCATGGGCGGACCTCCTTCATCTTGGGTGGCACAGGCTTGCTCTGGACAAAAGGGGCGAAAACGGGGGAAACCGGGAAAAAGGGGTGGTTCATGTTCGACCTGGTGATCTTTGACTGCGACGGGGTGCTGATCGACAGCGAGATCATCAGCGCGCGCATGCTGATCACCGAGCTGGCGCGGCTGGGGGTCGTGATCGACATGGACTATGTCGCGCGCAACTTCCTGGGGCGGTCCTATCCCACGGTGATGAAGGTGATCCGGGCCGAGTTCGGGCTGGAGCTGACACCAGAGTTCGAAGAGCAATACCGCGCCAGGCTCCTCGCGGCATTCGAGACCGAGCTGCGGGTCATGCCGGGGGTGCGGGAGGTGCTTGTCGCGCTGGACCTGCCCTGGTGCGTGGCGACGTCTTCCTCTCCGCGCCGGGCGGAGCGGAGCTTGCAGATCGCGGGGCTCTCGGACCTGACCGGGGACCGGGTCTATACCGCCTCCTTGGTGGCGCGGGGCAAGCCTGCGCCGGACCTCTTTCTGCATGTGGCGGGGGTCTACAAGGCCAAGTCCTGCCTGGTGATCGAGGACAGTCTGAACGGGGTGCGGGCGGGGCTTGCTGCGGGGATGGAGGTCTGGCGCTTCACCGGGGGCAGCCATCTGAAGGGGCCGCTGGAGACGCCGGACGATGCGCGTGCCGCCATGGAGTTCAATGATTTCGCGGGGTTTTTCCCCCTTTTGCAGCGGAGACAATGATGGCGAAAGTGCCGCAAGCCGATGAACCCTCTCTGCATGACGAGGCCGCGCGGGCCGGGTGGCTTTACTACCTCGGCGGGCTGACCCAGGACCAGATCGCGGCCGAGCTTGGCGTCTCGCGGCAGCGCGCGCAAAGGCTGGTGTCGAGGGCGGTGGCCGAGGGGTTGATCCAGGTCCGGCTTTCGCACCGGATCGGCGCCTGTCTCGACCTTGAAGCCGCCCTGACCGACCGCTTCGGCCTGACCCGGGCCCGCGTCGCGCCCTTTGCCGGGCCGGGGGTGGATGCGGTGCGCGCGACCTCTCCGGTCGCTGCGGCAGAACTCGAGCGGGTTCTGCGCATGGCCGAGGGCAAGGTCATCGCGCTCGGCACCGGGCGCAGTCTGCGCGGCATGGTCGATGCGATGGACGAGATTGCTGCGCCGCAGCATCGGCTGGTGAGCCTGATCGGCAACATCGCCCCCGACGGCTCGGCCAGCTTCTTCGACGTGGTCATGCGGCTGGCCGACAAGGTCCGCGCGCCGCATTACCCGATGCCCGTGCCGGTGATCTCGACCACCGAGGCGGAAAACGACGCCTTCCACGCCCTGGCCCCGGTGCAGCGCGTGGTCGAATTGGCGCGGCAGGCCGATGTGATCTTCGTGGGCGTCGGCCAGATGTCGGACGATGCGCCGCTTCTGAAGGACGGCTTCGTCACCCGGGCCGAGCTGGATGCCATGCAGGCGGCGGGCGCTACCGGGGAAGTCGCGGGCTGGGTCTATGATTCGCAGGGCGCCTACCTGGATCTCGGCACGAATCGCCGCACCGGCGGGGTCCGCGTCGAGCCCGGCCTGCCCCGGCCCGCCATCGGAATCGCCGCCGGGGTGCAGAAAACGCCCGCCCTTGCTGCAGCGCTGAAAGCCCGGATTATTAACGGTTTGGTCACAGATGAGCCCACCGCGCGGGCGCTTCTGACCCTCTGACCTTCGCAGGTGCAGCGAGGGATGGGGCTTGACGGATCACGCCCCAATATGAGTAATTGCCCGGCAAGCGATGAAATGCTCAATCGCTGCTTTGGGAGGATACCAATGAACATGACGCTGCGCGCCCTTTTGGGCGCCACGGCTTTGCTCACCCTGACCGGGGTGGCCATGGCCGAAACCGAGATCACCGTCGCCACCGTGAACAACGGCGACATGATCCGGATGCAGGGGCTGATGGATGACTTCTACGCCAAGCACCCCGACATCAAGGTCAACTGGGTGACGCTGGAAGAAAACGTTCTGCGTCAGAATGTTACGACCGATATCGCCACGGGTGGCGGCCAGTATGACGTGCTGACGATCGGCACCTACGAGGTTCCGATCTGGGGCAAGCAGGGCTGGCTCGCCTCGCTGAACGACCTGCCGGCCGATTATGACGTCGATGACCTTCTGCCCGCCATGCGCGGCGGCCTGACCGTCGATGGCAACCTCTTGGCCTCGCCCTTCTACGGCGAAAGCTCGATGGTCATGTATCGCACCGACCTGATGGAGAAGGCCGGGCTGACCATGCCCGAGGCCCCCACCTGGGCCGATATCGAAAAGGCCGCGGCCGCGATGACCGACCGCGCCAATGACATCAACGGCATCTGCCTGCGCGGCAAGGCCGGCTGGGGCGAGAACATGGCCTTCCTGACCGCCATGTCGAACTCCTTCGGCGCGCGCTGGTTCGATGAAAACTGGGTGACCCAGTTCGATCAGCCCGAGTGGAAGGCCACCTTGGACTTCTACCTGAACCTGATGACGCAATACGGCCCCGCTGGCGCCTCCAACAACGGCTTCAACGAGAACCTGACGCTCTTCAACCAGGGCAAGTGCGGCATGTGGATCGACGCGACCGTTGCGGCGTCCTTCGTGACGGGCAAGGATTCGACCGTGGCCGACAAGGTGGGCTTTGCCTTGGCCCCGGACAATGGCCTCGGCAAGCGCGGCAACTGGCTCTGGGCCTGGTCGCTGGCGATCCCCGCCTCCAGCCAGAAGCAGGACGCCGCCAAGGCCTTCATCAACTGGGCGACCAACAAGGACTACCTGGCGCTCGTCGCCTCGAAGGAAGGCTGGGCCAACGTTCCCCCGGGCACGCGCACCTCGCTCTACATGAACGAGGAATATGCCAAGGTCCCCTTCGCCAAGATGACGCTGGACTCGATCAACGCGGCTGACCCGACCAACCCGACCGTCAAGCCGGTGCCTTACGTCGGCGTGCAGTTCGTGGCGATCCCCGAGTTCGCGGGCCTTGGAACCACCGTGGGCGAGATCTTCTCGGCCGCCCTGGCTGGCCAGAAGACCGCCGACGAGGCCCTGGCCGAGGCGCAAGCCGCCGTCAGCGAAGAAATGGCCGCCGCCGGCTATGTGAAGTGATCGACCGATCCGGGCCGGGGGCTCCCTCCCCGCCCGGGTCGCCTCCCAAGCCTGCGGGCGCCCGGACTTGGCGCCCGCAGGTCTTCCCCTTCGCGCCCAGATCCTTCGCGCCCAGATCATCGGAGCCGCTGCCCCATGTCGACGCAATCCACCCGCTTTGCCGCCCGCCTGATGGTCGCGCCTTCGGTCCTCGTCCTTTTGGTCTGGATGATCGTGCCCCTGGGCCTGACGATCTGGTATTCCTTCCGCATCTTCCGGCTTCTGTCGCCCGAGCGGACGGGCTGGACCTATCGCAACTACACCTGGTTCTTCAACGCCCCCGACTTCTGGCTGGCCCTGGTCAACACGCTGCTCCTGGTGGGCGGGGTCCTGATCATCACAGTCATCCTCGGCACGCTGATCGCCCTTCTGATCGACCAGCCGGTCCATGGTCAGGGCGCGCTGCGCATCCTGGTCATCGCGCCCTTCTTCGTCATGCCCCCGGTCGCGGCCTCGATCTGGGAGAACCTCTTCATGCATCCGCAAAACGGGCTCTTCGCCGCCCTGTCCCGAGGGCTGGGCTATGAGCCGATCCTCTTCCTCGAGGACTATCCCATGGCCTCGGTCATCGGCATCGTCTCCTGGGAGTGGCTGCCCTTTGCGACGCTGATCCTGTTGACCGCGCTGCAATCGCTGTCCTCCGAACAGCTCGAGGCGGCCGAGATGGATGGCGCCGGTGCCCTGAACCGCTTCCGCTATATCATCCTGCCGCATATGACGCGGGCCATCACGGTCGTCATCCTGATCCAGACCATCTTCCTGCTGGGCATCTTCGGCGAGATCTTCACGACGACGCAAGGAGGGCCCGGCTCGGCCTCGACCACCCTGCCCTACATGATCTTCAAACAAGCCATCGTCGCCAAGGACATCGGCCGCGCCGCTGCCGGAGGCATCATCGCCGTCATCCTTGCCAACCTTGTGGCCATCGTCCTGATGCGCGGCATCGGCAAGAACCTGGACGCCTAAGGAGCCCCCATGGCACGTGCAACGACACCCCGCCGCAAGGCCCTGACCACCCTGGCCGCCTGGACCGTCGCGCTGATCATCTTCTTCCCGGTCCTGTGGATGATCCTGACCTCCTTCAAGACCGAGGCTTCTGCCGTGGCCATGCCGCCCGAGTTCCTCGGCGCAAGCTGGACGCTGGAGAACTATGCGGAAGTCTGGCAGCGGTCCGATTATCCGCGCTTCTTCTGGAATTCGGTCGTCATTTCGGTGGGGTCCACGCTTCTGGGTCTGGGTCTCGCCATCCCCGCCGCCTGGTCCATGGCCTTCGTGCCGGGGCGGCGGACCAAGGACCTCTTGATGTGGATGCTGTCCACCAAGATGATGCCCGCCGTGGCGGTCATGATCCCGATCTACCTTCTGTTCCAGTGGCTTGGCATCTATGACAGCAAAATCGGCCTGGTCATCGCCCTGATGCTGATGAACCTGCCGATCATCATCTGGATGCTTTACACCTATTTCAAGGAAATCCCCTCCGAGATCCTGGAGGCCGCGCGGATGGATGGCGCGAACCTGTGGAACGAGGTGCTTTACGTCCTGACGCCCATGGCGGTGCCGGGCATCGCCTCGACCCTGCTTTTGAACGTGATCCTCGCCTGGAACGAGGCCTTCTGGACCATCACGCTGACCACGACCAAGGCGGCCCCCCTCTCGGCCTTCATCGCCTCCTTCTCGGCGCCGCAGGGGCTGTTTTACGCGAAACTCTCGGCGGCCTCGACCATGGCCATTCTGCCGATCCTGATACTGGGCTGGTTCAGCCAGAAGCAACTCGTCCGCGGCCTGACCTTCGGCGCGGTGAAGTGAGGTAAAATGGGCAAGATCGTTCTGAAATCCGTCCGCAAGGCCTTTGGCGAGGTCGATGTCATCCCGGGGCTGGACCTGACCATCGAGGATGGCGAATTCGTCGTCTTCGTCGGCCCCTCGGGCTGCGGCAAGTCCACGCTGCTGCGCCTGATCGCGGGGCTCGAGGACCTGACCTCGGGCACCATGCATATCGACGCCCGCGAGGTGACCAGCGCGCCGCCCGCACAGCGCGGCCTAGCCATGGTCTTCCAGAGCTATGCGCTTTATCCGCATATGTCGGTCAGGAAGAACATCGCCTTCCCGCTGAAGATGGCCGGGGCCAGTCCTGAAGAGCAGGAGAAAAAGGTCACCGCCGCCGCCAAGGTCCTGAACCTGACCAACTACCTCGACCGCCGCCCAGGCCAGCTTTCGGGCGGGCAAAGGCAGCGCGTGGCCATCGGGCGGGCCATCGTGCGGGAGCCCTCGGCCTTTCTCTTCGACGAGCCGCTCTCGAACCTCGATGCCGCGCTGCGCGTCACCATGCGGCAGGAGATCACCGAACTGCACCAGTCGCTGAAAACCACGATGATCTACGTGACCCATGACCAGGTCGAGGCCATGACCATGGCCGACAAGATCGTCGTGCTGAACGCAGGGCGCATCGAACAGGTGGGCTCGCCCATGGAGCTTTACCACAAGCCCGCCAATACCTTTGTCGCGGGCTTCATCGGCTCGCCGAAGATGAACCTGATCGGCGGGGCGCTGGCCGCGGCCGAGGGCGCCGACCAGATCGGCATCCGCCCCGAACATCTCGGGATCGTCACCGAGGGCGGATGGGAGGGGACCGTGGGCCTGTCCGAACACCTCGGCTCGGACACGTTCCTCAAGGTCACCACGGGTCAGGCCGGTGTCCTGACCGTCCGTGCCCCGGGCGAGGTCATGCTGCGCCATGGCGACAAGGTCCGCCTTGCGCCGATGCCGGGCAAGCTGCACCGCTTCGGCAAGGACGGGGTGGCGCTGTGAGACTTGCGGGGAAAGTCGCCCTGATCACCGGCGCCGCGCGCGGCATCGGCCGTGCCTTCGCCGAGGCCTATGCGCGCGAAGGCGCCGTGGTCGCCGTGGCCGATATCCAGGGCGCGGCCGAGACCGCCGCCCAGATCCCCGGCGCCTTCGGCATCACGATGGATGTGACCGACCAGGCCTCGATCGACGCCGCCGTGGCAGAGGTGGTCAAGGTCGCGGGCGGCATCGACATCCTGTTGAACAACGCCGCCGCCTTCGACCTGGCCCCCATTGTCGAGATCACGCGGCAAAGCTATCAGCGCATCATGGACATCAATGTCGCAGGCACGCTCTTTCCCTTGCAGGCCGTGGCGCGGCAGATGATCAAGCAGGGGCGCGGCGGGCGGATCATCAACATGGCCAGCCAGGCGGGCCGTCGCGGCGAGGCGCTGGTCGGCGTCTATTGCGCCTCCAAGGCCGCCGTGATCTCCTTGACGCAGTCGGCGGGCCTTGATCTGATCAAGCATGGCATCAAGGTCAATGGCATCGCCCCCGGCGTCGTCGACACGCCGATGTGGGACCAGGTCGATGCGCTTTTCGCGAAATACGAAAATCTCCCCCTGGGCGAGAAGAAGCGCCAGGTGGGCCTGGCCGTGCCCCATGGCCGCATGGGACGGCCCGAAGACCTGACCGGAATGGCCGTTTTCCTCGCTTCGGACGAGGCGGATTACATCGTCGCCCAGACCTACAACGTCGACGGCGGGAATTGGATGAACTGAGATGACCTATACAACGCCCCTCTATGACCGCTCGAAACTGACCCCGGGCATCGTCCATATCGGCCTGGGGAATTTCCACCGCGCCCATATGGCCGTCTACCTGGACGATCTCTTCGCCCTGGGTGAGGGGCATGACTGGGCCATCCTCGGCGCCGGCGTGCGCGCCCCCGATGCGCGGATGCGCGAGGCGCTCCTGGCGCAGGATTGCCTCTCGACCGTGATCGAACTGGACCCATCGGGCCGATCGGCGCGGCGCGTGGGGTCGATGATCGACTTCCTGCCCGTGCAGGAGGACAACGCCGCCCTGATCGCCGCGATGTCCAACCCCGCGATCCGCATCGTCTCGCTGACCGTGACCGAGGGCGGGTATTTCATGGATTCGGCCGGGGCTTTCGATCCCTTGGCACCCGAGATCCTTGCGGATGCTGCGGCGCCGCATCGCACGGCCTTTGGCGCCATCATCGCGGCCCTGCGGGCGCGGCGCGCGGCGGGCGTGGCGCCCTTCACGGTCATGTCCTGCGACAACCTGCCCGGCAACGGCCATGTGACCCGCGCGACCGTCTGCGGCCTGGCCCGGCTCTCGGACCCGGACTTCGCCGCCTGGATCGAGGCCAATGTCGCCTTCCCCAATGGCATGGTCGACCGCATCACCCCGGCAACCGGCGACCGCGAGCGCGCCATGGCCGCCGATTTCGGCCTGTCGGACCCGGTGCCGGTGACCTGTGAACCCTTCCGGCAATGGGTGCTCGAGGACAATTTCCCGCTGGGCCGCCCGGCGCTGGAGAAGGTCGGCGTGACCTTCACCAACCATGTCCACGAATACGAGACGATGAAGATCCGCATCCTGAACGGCGGCCATGCGATCATCGCCTATCCCGGCGGGCTCAAGGGCATCCATTTCGTCCATGAGGCGATGCAGGACGCGACGATCCGCGGCTTCCTCGATGCGGTCGAGACCCGCGAGATCCTGCCCGTCGTCCCCCCGGTCCCGGGCGTGGTGCTGGGGGACTACAAGTCCCTGATCATCGAGCGCTTTTCCAACCCCGAAGTGGCCGACACCGAACGGCGGCTGTGCCTTGACGGCTCGAACCGCCAGCCCAAGTTCATCATCCTGTCGATCCGCGACAACCTCGCGCGCGGGGTCATGCCGCATGGCTTGATCCTGGAAAGCGCGCTCTGGTGTCGCTATTGCTTCGGCACCGACGAGACCGGCGCCGAGATCGCGCCGAACGATCCGAACTGGGACATGCTGCAGGCGGCGGCCCGGGCGGCCAAGGCGGACCCCTCCGCCTGGATCGCGATGGAGCCGATCTATGGCGACCTGGCCCGGAACCCGGATTTCGTCGCGGCCTTCGGCGCCGCGCTGGACAAGGTCTGGGCCGAAGGCAGCGAGGCTGCGATGCGGGCCTATATCGGGTAGCCTTTCGCGGTTGGCCCTGCCGACTGGGAGGCTGCGCCAGTCCTTCAAGCCTCGCCCCGCCGACTGGGGGCTTGTCACGGGCGGAATGGGGGCGCGGCATCAGGGGCGTGATCCGGGGGCTACGGGGGTGAGTGCCCTCTTGCCCCTAGGTCACCGCCTCAATGGCGAGTGATCCGGGGGCGTGCAAGCTGAGTGCATGGCAGGCAATTCGGCTTTGACGATTGCGAGTGTGACCCTGGGGCGCGCGGAGTGAGTGAGGCAGTCACGCATCGAGGCGCCAGAACGTTCATCCCGCTTGGCGGGGAGGCTCGAAGACAGCGCCTCCCGCCATCCCCGCTCCGCAGGGCCTGGATTTCCTTCTGAGCTGTCCCTCCGTGCCGGGCTGAGGCGGCAAACCGATCCTTCGCCCGTTTGGCACCGGCGGCTGCGGGGTCTTCTGGGGACAATGGCGCGAGCGGGCTGCGCCGGAGAGGGTGGCGCCTCTCTCCCTCGCGGGGCCCGTCCGGGACCTTCGGGGGCGGGGCGTCCTGGCGTCAATCGGCCCAACAGGACCTGCCCCCGAGACGGTGGCACCCTTCCCCCTTTCGGCGACCGGTTTGGAGGATCCGTGGCGGGGCCTTCAGCGATCAATCGTCGCAACGAATGGCTGCGTCAGGGAAGGCGGCACCCGTCCACCTCCGGAGGCCACTTGCGACCTTAGGTTGGGGTCTTAAGCGATCATTCGCCGCAACGAAGGGCTGCATCAGGGAAGGCGGGACCCTCCCCCCTCCGGCGCCCACTTGGGTCCTTCGGGTGGCGGGTCTTTTGCGATCAATTGCCGCAACGAAGGGCTGCGTCAGAGAAGGCGGCACCCGTCCACCTCCGGCGCCCGCTTTGGTCCTTCGGGTGGCGGGTCTTATGCGAACAATCGCCAAGTCAGGGGGCTGCATCAGGGAAGGTGGCACCCATCCACCTCATAAGACTACTTGGGACCTTCGGGTGGGGGGGGGCTTCTGCGATCAATCGCCCCAACGAAGGGCTGCGTCAGGGAAGGCGGGACCCGTCCACCTCAGAAGACTACTTGGGTCCTTCGGGTGGGGGGTCTTCTGCAATCATTCGCCGCAACGAAGGGCTGCGTCAGGGAAGCCGCCACCCTCCCTCCCTCCGGCGCCCGCTTTTGTCCTTCGGGTGGCGGGTCTTATGCGATCAATCGCCAAGTCAGGGGGGCTACATCAGGGAAGGCGGCACCCGTCCACCTCAGAAGACTACTTGGGACCTTCGGGTGTGGGGTCTTCTGCGATCAATCGCCGCAACGAAGGGTTGCATCAGGGAAGGCGGGACCCTCCCCCCCTCCGGCGCCCGCTTTGGTCCTTCGGGTGGGGGGTCTTCTGCAATCATTCGCCGAAACGAAGGGCTGCACCAGGGAAGCCGCCACCCTCCCCCCTCCGCCCGCTTTGGTCCTTCGGGGGGGAGACCCCAGGACGCCAGAGCGCGTCCTCCCTGCACAGGCAGTCGGCAGGGCCAGGGACGGCGGATGTGAGGCTGGGTCCAGTCGGCGGGGCTGGCCTATTGCATCTGCATCTGGCCCTGAACCGTCGCGGTCAGGTCACCCAGCGAGAAGGGCTTGGGCAGGAAGACCGAGTTCGGGATCCGGCTCTGCGTCTCGGAGAGCGCGTCCTCGGCATAGCCAGAGACGAAGATCACCTTCACATGGGGCCGCTCTTCCAGCGCCTGGCGCACCCAGCTCGGCCCATCCATCCCCGGCATCACCACATCGGTCACGAAGACATCGACATTCAAGGAGGGGTCCTCCAGCGTCCTCAGGGCCTCTTCGGCATTCTCGGCCTCGAGCACCGTGTAGCCCCGCATCCGCAGCGCGCGCGAGGCGAAGGCGCGCACCGGCGCCTCGTCCTCGACCAGGAGAACGACCCCCTCGCCCTGTTTCAACACGACTTTCTTCTTCTCTTCGACCAGGTCGGCGGGCCCCGAATGGATCGGGAAATAGAGCGAGAAGGTCGAACCCGCCCCCACTTCGCTGTCGACGAAGATGAAGCCGCCCGACTGTTTCACGATGCCGTAAGCCGTGGAAAGACCAAGACCCGTGCCCTCGCCGACCTTCTTGGTCGTATAGAAGGGCTCGAAAATCTTCTGCAAACGGTCGGCCGGGATGCCGCTGCCCGAATCCTGCACCTTGATCACCGCATAATCCCCCGCGGGCACCGTGGCCCGGTCGCGCACCAGGGGTTCGCTCAGCGAGATCGCCTCGGTGTCGACCCGGATCACCCCGCCCTGCGGCATGGCATCGCGGGCGTTCACGACCAGGTTCATCAGGACCTGCTCAAGCTGGCGCTTGTCGGCCCGGATCGCGCCCAGTTTCAGCCCATGGTTCAGCTGCAGCCGGATGCGCTCTCCGACCAGCCGGTTCAAGAGATGCGCCAGTTCCGAGAGCACATCCTCGAGGTCCAGCCTTTCGGGCTTCAGCGTCTGCTTGCGGCTATAGGCCAGGAGCTGGCTGACCAGCGAGGCCGCGCGGTTGGCGTTCTGGTGGATCTGCACCAGGTCGCCGTAATCGGAATCCTCGCGTTCGTGGCGCATGAGCAAAAGGTCGCAATGGCCTGAAATCGCGGTCAGAAGATTGTTGAAGTCATGGGCGATGCCCCCTGCAAGCTGGCCGATGGCCTGCATCTTCTGGCTTTGGACGAACTGCGCCTCCAGCGTCTTGAAGGCGGTGGCATCCTGCAGGACGGCCAGAACCTCGGGGCGGCCATGTTCGACGATGCGCCGCAGCATGACCTGGAGGAAGACCTCGCCATCCACCAGGCGCGCCCGCAGCATTTCCGACCGCGAGGGCGCGCGTTCGCTCACGATATCGTCCAGCCAATCCGAGACCGGGCGGCCCAGCCCCTCGAGCAGGTCATGGAACATGACGCCCGGCTCGCCCGTCAGGTTCAAGATTGCCCGCGCCGCCGCATTGGCCACGATCAGCGCGCCATTCGGCCCGAATTTCGCAAGCGGCACCGGCACATGTTCGAAATCGGCCATGGCCGAGGGCAAGGGCGTGCCCTCGGGCACCGGGAGAAGATAGATCTCGCGCCTTTCGCCGGGGCCATCCAGTTCGGCCAGGATCGCCCTTGTCGGGCCATCGACGCCCTGAACCTCGACCTCTTCGCCGGAGTGAAGGATCGGGGTGTTGAAAATCCGGTCGAGCCGCTTGGGTCGCCCCCCGACCAGCCGCCGCATCGCCTCGTTGCTGTAAAGGATCACGCCCGCCTTGTTGGCGGTCAGCATCGGCAGCGAGAGGGCATCGGCCCCACCGCGACCGGCCCCGCGATCCTGGAACTCTTCGAGCCGCCACATGAAGCGGTCATCGCCCATCCTGGCCACCGAAAGCCGGATGTGGCCGCGTCGCGTCACGACATCCTCACGCCCCGATCCGCCATGCAAGGCCCTGTTCTGCAAACGGAAAAGCACAGAAGAGGGCGAGGCGAACTGTTCGGACATCGTGGCCACCAGCGTGGCCCCCATCCGCGACTGGAACCGCGCCTCGGCCGCCGCATTCTGATAGCGGATCTCGCCCAGGCGGTCGGTCATGAAACAGGGCGTCGCGTCCTGGCCCACAAGCTCGGTCAGTTGCCGCAGGCGCGTCCGCTCGGCCCGCGTGCCCGCCCAGGCCCGCAGCCGCAGCCCAAGCGCCAGGAAGACCAGGCTCAGCGCCACCAGCGCCCCCCCCATCCGCATCGCGGCCGTGGGCGCGGCCCAAGCCACCACCCCCGCCGCCAGGGCCGCAGCCACCGCCATCAGCGGCAACCCCAGTCCCGGAAGGGTCCTCTTGCCAATCACCGTCACATCACCCAATTGCCCGGCCCCCGGTCACCCGATTCCCTTCGGAACCCTTTGTGAACATGGGGGGCCAGAAGGGTTAATCAGGCATTAACATTCGCGGGAGCCTCGCAAAATTCGCACAAGAATACAACTGGCAGTTGCTTCAAACCCTTTTCATTCGGGCAATGAAGAGGCCATCGCCCTCCGTCCCGGGCAGGAACTGCCGCCGCCCCAGCTCGACCAGACCATGTCGCTGCATCGCAGCATCAACTTGGACGCCGTTCTCGGCCGCAAGGATCGAGCAGGTCGCATAGGCCAGGACCCCTCCCGGCGCGACCATCCCAAAGGCCCGATCCAGGATCTGCGCCTGGAGCGCCAGGGTGGCCGCCAGCTTCGCCTCGGTCAGGCTCCACTTGCCCATCGGGTCGCGCCGCCAGCTGCCGGAACCGGAACAGGGCACATCGGCCAGGACCAGGTCGAAGGGCGCGAGGCGCTCGGGCGCGTCGGTCAGGGCGATGCGCGCACCCGCCCGCGCCGCCCGCAGCGGCAGGTCCGCCATCCGCCGCGGCGCCGCGTCATGGGCCGTGACCTCGGCCCCCAGAGCCGCCATGGCCAGCGCCTTGCCCCCGCCACCCGCGCAAAGGTCCAGCACCCGCAGCCCCTTCAGCGCACCAAGCTCGGCCACGACCGCCTGCGAGGCCGCGTCCTGCAGCTCGACCAGGCCCTGGGCATAGGCCTGGCTCGCCTGGACCTTGCGCGCCCCTGCCGTCACTTCCAGCGCCGAGGCCACGAGGGCCTCGCGCGTCGCGATCCCCTCCTCCTGCAGATGGAGCGCCGCCGCCGCGCGGGTGGTGCGGGCAAGGTTCACCCGCAGGAAGACCGGGGCGCGGTGTTGCAGCGCCTGGCAGGTCGGCACGAAAGCCGCGCCAAGGTCGGCCCGCAGCCTGGGCGCCAGCCAGTCGGGGCAGTCCAGCGCCTCGGTCTCGGAGGGCGCGCGCGGCGGGGACACGGCAGCCCCAGGCGCATGGGGCGCATCGGTGAAGACCTGCGCCAGGACCCCGGCCTCGCGCGCCCAGCCCAGCATCAGCCCGCGCCCGGTCAGGCTCCCCCCCAGGGCCGCCCAGGACGCACGGCGGCGCAGCGCGTCGAAGACATGGTCGCGGATGGCATGGCGGTCGCCCGAGCCCGCGAAGCGATGGGCGCGGCCCCAGTTGGTCAGGGCGGGTTCTGGCGCTTCTCCGGCGAGGATGCGGTCGAGGATCTCGATGGCGGCAGAGACGCGGGCGGCAGGGGTCATGGGGGCCTCGGGGGATGGGTCGGGCGGGGAGTAGCACCAAGCGGCGGAATTGGACAGGTGGAACGGGGGGCTTGCGAAAGGGGGGCGCTGCCGACTGCGCCCACGGCGCGTGCCGCCCAGCGGAGGCTCCGCCGACTGTGGGGACAGGGCCCTGGCGCATCACGTCCAGTCGGCGGTGCTTGGGGGAGACGTGGAAACCCCGTCGGCGCAGTCGGCGGGACCCCGCTTGGCAGTCGGCGGGGCAAGGCCACCAGGTCAGACCCCGGGGCCCAGTCGGCAGGGCCCAACGCCGCAGTCGGCAGGGCGACGCCACCGGAACAGGGCCGAGGCCGCAGTCGGCAGGGCCTAGCCCTTCTTCTCCTGCAAGGAATTCCCGCCATCCACCACCAGCACCGCGCCATTCACATAAGACGCCGCCTCGGAGGCCAGGAAACCCACGCAGGCCGCCACTTCCTCGGGCCGCCCTGCCCGTCCCATCGGAGACTTCCTGGCCGCCACAAACTCGCCCTCCTGCGTTGCCTCGGTCGCGATCCAGCCCGGTGCCACGGCATTGACCGTCACGCCCTTCTTGGCCACCTCCAGCGCCAGGGCATGGGTCAGCCCCACCATCGCCGCCTTGGCCGCCGAATAGGCCGAAGACCCCGCGATGGACACCACGGGCCCCGTCACCGAAGCCATCATCACCACCCGCCCAAACCCGCGCGAGAGCATCCCGGGCAGGAAGGCCCGTGTCACCAGGACCGCCGTGGTCAAGGAGAGGTCCATCTCGCGCCGCCAGCGCGTCATGTCGTCCTTGGCGAAAGAGGTCAGCCCCCCAGGCTCGGCCTGAGACCCCATGCCCGCATTGTTCACGAGGACATCGACCGGCCCCAAAAGCGCCAGCCGCCCGACCTCGGCAGGATCGGTCAGGTCGCCCTGGTGGGCGCGCACCTCGAAGCCCTCGGCAAGAAGCTCCGCCGCCCTTGCATGGATCCGCCCCGAGGCCCCGGCAATCACCAAGCGGTGCCCCGCAGCCCCCAAGACGCGGGCAGAGGCCATGCCGATCCCCCCCGCAGCCCCCGCCCCGGTCACCAAGGCGACACGCTTTTCCATCTTTTCCCCCATCCCAGGCCAGCCCAAGCTTCCGCCAAAGTTTATGATTGACGCAAGCCCTGCAACCGCCAAACTCTGCACACGCATTTCATGGAGGTTTCCTTGCGCAAAATCGCCCTTGCCCTGACGCTCGCCGCCAGCCTGGCCCCCGCTGCCACCCTCGCGGGCGGCGTCCCCGAAGTCGAACCGGTCGTCGTCTGCGGCGATTGCGGTGCGCCCTCCTCCTCCTCGGGCGGACTGATCGTCCCGCTGCTGCTCCTGCTCGTCATCGGTGCAGCCGTCGCGAACTGAGGCGGCAAACCATGCGCAAGATCCTTCTTGCTGGCCTTCTGGCTGCAACCCTTTCCCCCGGAGCGGTGCTGGCGGGGGGCGTGCCGGAGATGCCGGAGGCCTATGCCACGCCGCACTACTCTTCCGGCGGCGACATCATCGTGCCGCTGCTGCTTCTCCTGGTGATCGGCGCTGCCGTCGGCGGCTGAGGGCAAGACCATATGGTCGAGGCCCCGGGTCAAGCCCGGGGCGGCGGGGCGCTTGGGGCAAAGCGCTTTCGCTCCGCTGCGTAGCCCGGGGTCGTGACCCCGGGTCCCCTTTCATCTGCGCCGAACCGCCCCGCAAAACCAAAGCGGCCCCGGGCTTGAGCCCCGGGGCCTCGACCTTCGCAAAGCGACCGCGTCTCAGCCCACGCGGTAGTTCGGGCTTTCCCGCGTGATCTGCACGTCGTGAACGTGGCTCTCCTTCAGCCCCGCCCCGGTGATGCGCACGAATTGGCAATTGGCCCGCATCTCGGCAATGGTGCGGTTGCCGGTATAGCCCATGGCGGCGCGCAGGCCCCCCACCATCTGGTGCAGGACCTGGCCAACCGTGCCCTTGTAGGCCACCTGGCCCTCGATCCCCTCGGGCACCAGCTTGTCGGAAGCCGCGTCCTTCTGGAAATAGCGATCCGCCGAGCCCCGCGCCATGGCGCCAAGCGAGCCCATCCCACGGTAAGCCTTGTAGGACCGCCCGTTCCACAGGATCACCTCTCCGGGGGACTCATCCGTCCCCGCAATGGCCGAACCCACCATGGCGCAGGAGGCCCCCGCCGCAATCGCCTTGGCGAAGTCTCCGCTGAACTTGATCCCGCCATCCGCAATCACCGGCACATCGCCCGCAGCCCGCGCCGAATCCATGATCGCGGTCAACTGAGGCACGCCGACCCCCGCCACGATCCGCGTCGTGCAGATCGACCCCGGCCCGATCCCCACCTTGACCGCATCGGCCCCCGCGCCGATCAGCGCCCGCGTCGCCTCCCCGGTCGCGACGTTCCCCGCCACGACCTGCACGGTATTGGAGAGCTTCTTGATCCGCTCCACCGCCCGCGCCACCCCTTCGGAGTGACCATGGGCCGTGTCGATCACCACCATGTCGACACCCGCCTCGATCAGGGCCTGGGAGCGCTCAAACCCCGCATCCCCGACCGTGGAGGCCGCAGCAACCCGCAGCCGCCCCATCTCGTCCTTGCAGGCATGGGGGTTCAAGACCGACTTCTCGGTGTCCTTCAGCGTCAAAAGCCCCGTCAGATGGCCCGCGCCATCGGTGACCAGAAGCTTCTCGATCCGGCGCTGCTTCATCAGGGCAATGGCCTGGGCGCGGTCAATGGGCTCGCGCAGGACAGCGAGGTTATCCCGCGTCATCATCACCGAGACCGGCGTCTTGTCGTCAGAGGCAAAGCGCATGTCACGGTTGGTCACGATGCCCAGAACCCGCCCCGCCTCGTCCACCACGGGAAAGCCCGTGATGTTGTAGCGCTCCATCAGCTCCTTGGCATCGGCCATGGTCTGTTCGGGGCGCAGCGTGATCGGCGCATAGACGACGCCGCTCTCGAACCGCTTGACCCGGCGAACCTCGCGGGCCTGGGCCTCGATATCCAGGTTGCGGTGGATCACCCCGATCCCGCCCGACTGCGCCATGGCAATCGCCATCCGCGCCTCGGTCACCGTATCCATCGCAGAGGACAGAAGCGGAATGTTCATCCGGATCGACTTGGTGACGAAAGTGGACGTATCCGCATCCGAGGGCAGCACGGAACTGGCTGCGGGAACAAGCAGGACGTCATCGAAGGTCAAAGCCTCGCGAATCTCCATGGGTCTCTCCATCGGCATGATCGGTTGGCGATTTCCCTTTGCACCATCGCGGGGAAAGGGCAAGGGTGAAACCGAAAGGGAGAGGATGGCGATGCGATGTACGGCTTGGGGACTGGCCCTGGTGCTCTCGGCGCAGGCGGGGGTGGCCGAGGACTGCACCCGCTGGCGCTATGCCATGGTGGACAAGGCGGGAACACCACGGGACGGGCTCGACCTGATCCTGGAACGGGTAACGTCCGGACTGGTGGCCCGGACCCCCGGCTTCCCCCGGCAGATCGACGGGCCCGACCCGGTCTGGATCGCCAACGGCCAATGGCTCGCAGGCCTTGCCCTCGACGGTGAGGTCCTTGGCCATCTCGCCCAGTTCAACCGTGTCGGAAACTTCCGCAAGGATCACACGGTCTGGTTCGACGCCTCGGGGGTCCAGTTTTCCGAGGGGGGCTTCGACATGATTTTCCTGTCGCGAAAGGGTTCGGCCTGGTTGCAGGACGACTGGGTCACCCTGATGGACACCCCCGACGCCGCGCCGCCCGACGAGGTCCTCCTCTCCCTCGACACCTACAGGTTCCTCGACCGCCCCATCTACAACCGCTGGTTCGACACGCTGACCCAGGACGAGGCCATTGCCCGCACCGACCGCCTCCAGGACCTGCTGCACGCCTCCACCGGCACCTGGATCAAGACAGGCTGCGCCCCCTGATCCCCTTTCACACTGGACCAAATATCCCGGGGTGAGCGGCAAAGCCGCGAGGGGCAGCGCCCCTCTTGCGCCCGCGGCCCCAAGATGCTGCAAAGGGGCACGGGAAAATCAGGAAGCTCCATGCGCATTGCCATCGTCGAGAATACCCAAGTCACCCATCACGGCCAGGTCGGCGTGGCGCTGCACGAAGCCGCTGCCGTCATCGACCTCTACCGCCCCTTCACCGACGGGCTCTTGCCTGCGCCGGGGTCCTATGACGGGCTCCTGGTCTTTGGCGGCGAGCAATCGGCGCTGGATGACCAGATTCACCCCTATCTGCCGCGCCTTGCCAACCTGATGGCCGAAAGCGCCGCGCGGGGGACGGCGGTTCTGGGCGTGTGCCTGGGTGCGCAGCTCTTCGCCCGGGGCCTTGGGGCCGAGAACCGCATTGGCATCGCGCCCGAGTTCGGCTGGACCGGCGTCTCGCGCCTCGCCCCCGACCCGGTGCTGGACCAGGTGCCCGAGGCCTTCCCGATCTTCCAGTGGCATTCCGACACCTTCACCCTGCCCCAGGGCGCCCAGCACCTGGCGCGCTCCGACATGGCCGAGGTCCAGGCCTTCCGCTATGGCCGCGCGGGCTATGCGACCCAGTTCCATTTCGAGGCCTCTCGCGCCGTGGCCCGCGACTGGCTCAAGCGCTTCCCCGAGGTGATCGAGCGCATGGCCCCGGGCTTTGCCGCAACCCATGCCCAGGCCGAGGCCGCCCATGGCCAGGCCGCCGATGACCACGGCCTGGCGCTGGCCCGGGCATGGGTCGGGCTGATCTGATGCGGCTGGCGCTGGCCTTCTGCCTGACCATGGCGCTCGATGTGCTTTTGACCCTGGTCTCGTCGAGTGTCATCCTCATGGTGGTCTTTGCGACACAGGGCGTCTTTCGAGACGGGATGGACGGCGCCCAGGCGGCGGAACTGATGCGCGACGAGGGGCTGCACCTGGCGCTTCAGCTCGGCGTCGGCCTGCCCTGCACCTTCCTCGCCGCCTGGATCGGCGCCAGGGTCGCCCGACGGGCCGAACGACTGATGCCGCCCCTGGCCTTCCTGACCCTGTCCCTGGCCTCGTTCCTCTGGTCGAACTCCCCGGTCGAGCCGCTGAAAGACACCTTGCTCCTTGTCATCTCCCTTCTCGCCGCGCTGGCAGGCGGAGCGCTCGCCCGGCGCGGGAGGCTCAAGCGCGAGGCGGCCAAGGCCCGCAGCCTCGCGGCCCAGTTCTAGGTCGCAACCTCAGGCCCTGGCGGCGTTGGTCTTGGTGGCCAATTGCCCGCCCGGCCAAAGCTTCAAGACCCGCCAGGCGATCCAGGGGTTGACGACCAGGGCCGCCAGGGTGATCACCAGCCCGACCTCTGCCCAAGCGGCCAAAAGCGCCTGGGCCAGGGCCGCCAGCGGAAAGGTCAGCGCCCCCCAGGAGGGCGAGAACCCCGCCACCAGGATCCAGCGCCCCGAGGCCACCAGCGCCACCGCGATCACGAGCCCAAGGGCCAGAAGCACCAGTTGCAACACCTCCATCCCCAGCGCCCCGAAGCCCAGCGACAAGAGCGCCGCCGGGGCGAGGTGAATGGCCAGCATGGGCCGCAAGGGCGCGGGCGGCACCTCGCGCCACAGCTGCGCCAGCGACAAAAGCCAGATCGTCAGCGCCGAAATCAGCGCGAGCCAGCCGATCACGGCGGCAAGCCCGCCCCAGCCCAGGCTCGCCAATCCCGGCATGGCCACGACGATGCCGGTAAAGCTCAGATGCCAGGTCGGGTTGGGCACCAGCCCCTCGGCCCCCTGCGCCCGCATCACGCGCAGGACCATCCCCGCCAGCACCAGATGCGCCACAAGCGAACCGAGGATCAGCACCAGCCCCAGGCCCGGCGCATAGGGCGCCACGACCGCACCCATGGCCATGCCACTCATCGCGGCCGCAGCCATCCCCGCCCGCCCCGGCAAGGGCCGCAGGTCCTCGGCCAGAACCCCGAAGCGGCGCCAGACCTTGACCTTGATCGCCACCACCGCCAGGACCCAAAGCCCCAAGGTCAGCCCCAGGGCCAGCTCCGCCAGCCCCGCGCCGAAGCCAAGGACCGCAGCCGCCCGCCGCAGGGCCAGGCCCAAGCCTATCAGCCCCAGCACCACCGGAAACACCGCCGGAGGCGTCGTGGCAAACAAGGCCGGGCGGCGCGGCGGAAACTCGGGCGGCGGATAGCGCTTGGGACGGGGCTCGGACATGGGGGCCTTCCTTGGAAACCGTCACCCCCCGCAACACGAGAGGCGCAGGCCAAGCCTATCCCCCCGCATCCGTCCCGGCAAAGCCGCAAAGTGACGCAGAAGGGGCGCGAAAACGGGGCCCCATCCGACCAGGACGGGGAGAATCGCTTGCGCCTGGCAAGGCGCTCCGCCGGGTCAGCCGATGCCGCCGCCCGCGAGGTAGGCCGCGCAGCCCGTCAAGGCGGCGAAATCGTCCTCCACCACCCAGACCGGGAAATCCATGAGGAAGTCGTGGAACCGCCCCTTGTCGCAAAGCGCCTCCTTCAGCCCGAACTCAGCCATCCAGGGCGTCAGGGCCCGCGCCATGCCCCCGATCAGGAACATGCCCCCGTAAGGCAGATGCGTCAGCGCCTGGTTGCCCAGGACATTGCCCAGGACCTTGATGTAAAGCCGCGCCGCCTCGCGGGCCAGGGCGCCGCCGGCAGCAAGCTCCGCCATGATCTCGGCCGAGGACCTGGGCGCCAAGGCCCCCGCCTCTTGTGTCACAAAGGCATAGACCCGCTCGAAACCGCGCCCGGCCAGGGCATCCTCGATCCCGGCAAAGCCATGGGCATGATCGCCATGGGTCTCGATGAACTGCGCCAGGGCCAGGTCCCTCGCATCCCGGATCGGCATGGAACTGTGCCCGCATTCCGAGGGCGGCACGACCCGACCCCAGGGCGTATTGTGGACCGGAGCCGCATTGACCCCCGTTCCCAGCCCCACGACCAGCATCGAGGCATTGGGCACCGATTTCCCCGCGACCACCGGACGCAGGAATTCGGGCGCGATATGGCCCAAGGCCTGGCCCTGGGCCTGCAGATCGTTCAGGATCGCCACCTTGGAGGCCCCGGTCGCCCGGTTCAAAAGCGCCCGGTCGATGACCCAGGAGAGGTTGGTCATCTCGGCCACGCCATTCACCACCGGCCCCGCCGCCGCCACGCAGGCGCCCTCGACCGCAGAAAGGCCCGCCTCGGACATGTAGCGCCGCAGGATCGGTTCCAGCCCGTCGAACTCCGCATTGGCGAATTTGGCAATGCTGCCTTCGCGCAGGTGGCGCCCATCGGCCAGGGCCACCCTGGTGTTGGTTCCCCCGATATCGGCGAGGATTGCGGTCATGATGGCTCCTTCCCGTCACGCTTTGGCGGCCTGGGGCCAAGGGCCCGGGCATCGCCCTTCATTTCACCGCGCCATCAACGACTTGCGCGGCCTTTCTCATCCCTTGCCCGAAGCCCGGGCCCCTCAGACCGGAACCGGCCCGGTCGATTGGCCCAGGATCAGCTCGGCCTCCAGCATGCGATGCTGCGCCGGCAGTTCGGGCTGGCCGATCACCTGCAAGAGCATTTCGGCCGCCAGCCGCCCCGCCTCCTTGACCGAAGAGCGGGTCGCGGTAAAGATCGGCACATCCTCGCCATTGCGCAAATAGCTCAGGTCGTCGTCAAAGATGATGACGCTGACATCGCGCCCCATCTTCAACCCCCGCCCCTCGATCGCGCGCCGCACCCCCATGCCCTGCAGCATCGAGGCGCAGAGGAAGGCCGTGGCAGGCTCGGGCAGCGACAGCCCCGCCTCGGCGGCGCGGTGGCCATGGGTCTCGGTCATCTCGGCCGAGGCGAAGATCAGGCCATGGTCCAGCGTCAAGCCCCGCGCGGCCATGGCATCGGTCAGCCCGGCCCGGCGGCGGACGGCGAAATCCATGGTCTCGTTGCCGTTCACCAGCGCGATGCGACGGTGGCCGAGGTCCAAGAGGAACTCCGCCGCCCGCTGAAAGGCGCGGCGGTTGTTCACATCGACCCAGTTGTAATCCAGCTCCGCCCCGGTCGAGCGGCCATGCACGACAAAGGGCATCCCCATCTCGCGCAGCGCCCGGATGCGGGGATCGTTCACCTTGGGCGCATGCACGATCACCCCATCGACCGAACCGCGCGACATGAGGTCCCGGTAGGTCTGCTCCTCGGCCTCGTCCGGCACGATCGACAGGATCATGTCATAGCCGTTGCGCATATAGGTCTCGCCCGAGCCGGTGATGAAATCGGCAAAGATCGGGTTCATCATCTCGGAGCGGTGATTCAGCGGGATGACATGGCCCACGGCGAGCGCGCGGCCCGTGGCCAGACGGATGGCCCGCGCGTTGGGCCGGTAATTGTGGCGGCGGGCGGCGGCGATGACGCGTTCGCGCGTGGTCTCGTTGACCTCGGGGTAGCCGTTCAGGGCCCGGCTGACCGTGGTGGGCGAGAGCCCGAGCTTGGCGGCGAGTTCCTTGAGGTTCATCTGGGCTATCGGGTCAGGACGGTGAAAGCTGTCAGCCCCGAGTTTACCCGATTTCCCGGGCTCCCAAAGCGTCGTCTTGTTCCGTAAACGATTTAGAAATGGATGAATAGGGGATTTTTCATGCTGCTTTGCGGCATTAAAGCGGTTTGAATGGGGGAAATTGCGACGTCAAAGCGCTTTGGCGATTTCCGGCGCCACCGGCGGCGCCACTGACACTGACATCGGTGCCAGTTCAAGGGTCAGGAATCGGGCCACTTCGGCGATCCCCGGGGGACTTCCGGCCACGGCCAGAACCACCGCCTCGGTCGGCGCATCCACGACCGGACGCAGCACCAGGGGCCGCCCGTCATGGCTCTGGCGCGGCGCGGGCTGGGTCCAGGACAGGCCCAAGCCCAGGCCATTGGCGGCGAAAGAGCGCATCAGGTCCAGGCTCGCACAGCGATGGGCGATGCGCGGCGAGAGGCCCGCCGCATGGAACAGGCTTTGCACATGGGCGATCGAGAGGTCCTGGTCGGTCAGCACCAGGGGATGGGCGGCGATCTCGGCCAGGGTCAGGGCGGGCTTTTCGGCCAGGGGATGGTCCGGCGCCATGACCGCCCGGGGCGCGATCCGCGCCAGGTCATGCAGCACCCAGGGCCCCGGCGGCAGCCCCAGCGCCCAGGTCAGGGCGGCGTCGATCTGGCCCTGCTCCAAAGCCTCGGCGAGGGGGCGAAAGCCCATGGGACGCGGGGCGATCTGCGCGCTATGGGCGATCAGGGGCGCGAGGGTTGCCGGCGCCAGATCCTCGAAGATCCCCAGCCGCAGGGGCGCCCGGGTCTGGCCCTGCATCAGGGCGGCCAGCCCCGCGACATGGGTCGCGGCCTCGGCCAGCCAGGCGGTGCCGAAGGCCGTGGGGGTCAAGGGCCCCCCGGGGCGGCGCAGGAACAGGGGCTGGCCAAGCGCGGTCTCCAGCTGCGCCAAGGCCACCGACAAAGCGGGCTGGCTGACATGCAGCGCGAGCGCTGCCGAGGTCAGCCCGCCATGTTCAGCCACGGCCAGCGCATATTCCAGTTGGCGGAGCGTCAGGGATAACATGGGATTATGGCCTTCTTCCAAAGGTATTATTGGAACGAAAGCCCGCGCCATGGCAAGAGGGTCCAAACAGGAGGCGCGACATGGTGACGGATCAGATGGTGGAAGACTTCCAGCGCGACGGGGTCGTGCTGGTCAAGGGCCTGTGGAAGGACTGGGTGGAGCCCCTGCGCGCCGGCATCGCGCGCAACATGGCCGAGCCGGGGCCCTATGCGGCCGAGAACCTGAAACCCGGCGAGCCCGGCCGCTTCTTCGACGACTATTGCAACTGGGAGCGCATCCCCGAGTTCCGCGATGTGATCTTCAACTCGGGCGTGGCCGATGTGGCGGCAAAGCTCATGCGGTCGCAGCGTGTGCAGATGTTCCACGACCATGTGCTGGTGAAAGAGCCCGGGACCTCGAAGCCCACGCCCTGGCACCAGGACGGGCCCTATTACTTCGTGGCGGGCCGCCAGACGATCAGCTTCTGGTCGCCCCTGGACCCGGTGACGCAAGCCTCGCTGCGCTGCGTGGCGGGCAGCCATCTCTGGCCGAAAGAGGTCCTGCCCAAGCGCTGGCTGGCCGATACCGCCTTCTACCCGGACCCCGAGAAATACATGCCCGTCCCCGACCCCGATGCCGAGGGGATGAAGGTCCTTGAATGGGAGATGGAGCCCGGCGACGCCGTGGCCTTCGACTACCTGACCCTGCACGGCGCGCGCGGCAACGAGGCGGCCACCCGCCGCCGCGCCTTCTCTTTGCGGCTGGTGGGCGAGGATGCCCGCGTCGTCGACCGCCCCGGCCGGACCTCTCCGCCCTATCCGGGTCACGATATGAAGGCGGGCGAACGGCTGCGGGAAGACTGGTTCCCGGTGCTGCGGGCTTAGGTCTGGCGGAAAGCGCTGGAGGGGCCGCCTGCCCCTCCAGACCTCCCCGGGGATATTTATGAAAAGATGAAAGACGCAGAGCCCCCTTTTCGCCCTTGCCGCTTGCCCCGACGAGTGCCCAATGCCTTGCGGCTCCGTCATCGCAAGGGTCTCGCGCCTGTTGGCTGGCACTCTCCTCCCATTCATCTTTTCACAAATATCCCACGGGGGTCCGGGGGTGTGAAACCCCCGGGCTCAGCCACAAGGCATGCACCTCGGGGGATCGGGAGAAACCCGTAGCCCGGGGGATACCCGGGGCGCCCCGGGCCCGAAAAGTGGCGCGCCCCCCAGATTTCCCTTGGGTTTGGGGTTTCGCGCTGCTAGAACGCCGCCCATGACGGATATGCGCATCATCGACATCTGCTGCATTACCGACTGACATCGTCAGGCGGTCCGTCCTTCGTATCCCATCGAAATCGGCCCGCCTGGCACTCAGGCTTTGGAGGGATCATGGGGATCAGGCTGCACAATTCGGCGACGCGGGCGAAGGAAGACTTCGTTCCGATCGATGCTTCCAATGTGCGGATGTATGTCTGCGGACCCACGGTCTATGACCGCGCCCATATCGGCAATGCGCGGCCCGTTGTGGTCTTCGACACGCTTTATCGGCTTTTGCGCCATGTCTATGGTGAGGCCCATGTGACCTATGTCCGCAACTTCACCGATGTGGACGACAAGATCAACGCCACCGCCCAGGCGCGGAAGGCCGCCGGAGATGCCCGGCCCCTGGAGGCCCTGATCCGCGAGCGCACCGAAGAGACCATCGGCTGGTATCATGCCGATATGGACGCCTTGGGCGCGCTGCGGCCCAAAATCGAGCCTCGGGCGACAGACTACATCGGGCAGATGGTGGCGATGATCGCGGGGCTGATTGCCGGGGGCCATGCCTATGCGAAAGAGGGCCATGTGCTCTTCCGCGTGCGGTCTTATGCGGAATATGGGCGGCTTTCGGGGCGGTCGGTGGATGACATGATCGCAGGCGCACGCGTCGAGGTCGCGCCCTTCAAGGAAGACCCGATGGACTTCGTGCTCTGGAAGCCCTCGGATGCCGATCTGCCGGGTTGGGAGAGCCCTTGGGGTCGGGGGCGGCCGGGTTGGCATATCGAATGCTCGGCCATGGCGCATGAGCTTCTGGGGGCGGAGTTCGATATCCATGGCGGAGGCTTGGACCTGCAATTCCCCCACCACGAGAACGAGATCGCGCAAAGCTGCTGCGCGGGGCACGGCTTTGCGCGCGTCTGGATGCACAACGAGATGCTGCAGGTCGAGGGCAAGAAGATGTCCAAGTCCTTGGGGAATTTCTTCACGGTGCGGGATTTGCTGGAGAAGGGTGTGCCGGGGGAAGTGATCCGCATTGTGTTCCTCGGCACGCATTACGGCAAGCCGATGGACTGGACGGCGGAGAAGGCGGCGCAAGCCGAAGCCACCTTGCGCAAGTGGCGAGGGCTTGTCGCGGGGATTGACCCCGCTCCAACCCCGCTGCCGGGGGTGGTGGCGGCGTTGTCCGATGATCTCAACACGGCGGGCGCGCTGGCCGAATGCCATGCGGCGGCGGGGCGCGGGGATTATGCGGGGCTTCTGGCCTCGGCGCGGGTGATGGGGCTTTTGACGGAGGAGATGGGGGAATGGGCGCGGGGCGTCGATCTCTCGGGGCTCGCGGCCAAGCTTTCCACCTTGCGCGAGGCGGCCAAGGCCTCCAAGGACTTCGCCCCGGTCGATGCCCTGAAATCCGCGCTCCTGGCGGCAGGGGTCGAGGTGCGGATGAGCAAGGACGGGGTGGAGCTCATGCCCGGCGCGGGCTTTGACGCCACGAAACTGGAGGCACTGTGATGGAGGCCACCCAAGGGCCCAAGGCAGCGCTGCGGATGATCGCCCAGGCTCCTGGGCACGATCTTTCGCCGAAAAATGGTAGGGCCCGGCTGGGCAAGGACAGGGTCTAACATGGAACGACTTTATCTTTTCGACACGACCCTGCGGGACGGCCAGCAGACCCAGGGCGTCCAGTTCTCCACCGCCGAAAAGCAGCGCATCGCGCGGGCGCTGGATGACCTGGGCGTCGATTACATCGAGGGCGGTTGGCCGGGAGCGAACCCGACCGACAGCGACTTCTTTGCGGCCGCACCGCAGACCCGCGCCACCATGACCGCCTTTGGCATGACCAAAAGGGTCGGGCGCTCGGCTGCCAATGACGACGTTTTGGCCGCCGTCCTGGATGCCGGGACGCCTGCGGTGTGCCTGGTGGGGAAATCCCATGAGTTCCATGTGGTCACCGCCTTGGGCGTCACGTTGGAGGAAAACCGCGAGGCCATCGCCGAAAGCTTCGCCCATGTCACGGCCAAGGGCCGCGAGGCGCTTTTCGATGCCGAGCACTTCTTCGACGGCTACAAATCCAACCCGTCTTACGCTGTAAGCTGCCTGCGCGCCGCGCTGGAGGCTGGCGCCCGCTGGCTGGTGCTTTGTGACACCAACGGCGGCACCCTGCCCGCCGAGGTCCACCGTATCGTGACGGAAGTCATCGCCCAGGGCATCCCCGGAGACCGCCTCGGCATCCATTGCCATGACGACACTGGCCACGCCGTTGCGAACTCCCTGGCGGCGGTCGATGCGGGGGTGCGCCAGATCCAGGGCACGCTGAACGGGCTGGGGGAGCGCTGCGGCAATGCCAACCTGACCACGATCATCCCGACGCTGCTCTTGAAGGAGCCCTACCGCAGCCGCTATCAGACCGGGGTCTCGCCCGAGGGCCTGCGGGGCCTTCTGCGCGACAGCCGGATGCTGGACGATATCCTGAACCGCGTCCCCGCGCGGCAGGCTCCTTACGTGGGCGCCTCGGCCTTTGCCCATAAGGCGGGGCTCCATGCCAGCGCGATCCTGAAGAACCCCACCACTTACGAACATGTTGACCCCGCCCTGGTCGGCAACGAGCGCGTCATCCCGATGTCGAACCAGGCGGGACAGTCGAACCTGCGCACCCGCCTCGCCCAGGCCGGGATCGAGGTCCCCCCGGGCGATCCGCGCCTTGGCCGCATCCTCGACCTGGTCAAGGAGCGCGAGGACCAGGGCTATGCCTATGACGGCGCCCAGGCCTCGTTTGAACTCTTGGCGCGGCGGGAGCTGGGTGCCCTGCCCGCCTTTTTCGAAGTGCTGCGCTATCGCGTGACGGTCGAACGGCGGAAGTCGGCCTCGCAGGGGATCGTGACGATCTCGGAGGCGGTCGTGGTGGTCAAGATCGGCGACCAGGTGATGATGTCGGTCAGCGACTCGGCCTCGGACACCAAGGACGACAATGGGCCGGTGAATGCGCTGTCCAAGGCGCTGGCCAAGGACCTCGGCCCCTATCAGGCGGTGATCGACGACATGAACCTGGTGGATTTCAAGGTCCGCATCACGGGCGACGGCACGGATGCCGTGACGCGGGTCATCATCGACAGCGAGGACGGCCAGGGCCGCCGCTGGTCCACCGTGGGGGTCAGCGCCAATATCGTGGACGCCTCTTTCGAGGCGCTTCTGGACGCGATCACCTGGAAGCTGGTGCGGGATGCTCGCTGACCTCGTCCAGCGTGGCGACCCCGACCGCTTTGCCGCGACCCTGGCCATGCCAGCCGCCTTGCGCGAGAGGCTCTGGGTGCTTTGGGCCTTCAACCTCGAGGTCGCCCGCGCGCCTTGGGTCTCGACCAACCCGCTGATCGCCGAGATGCGGCTGCAGTTCTGGGCCGATGTGGTCGAGGAAGCGACCCCGCGCGCCCATGAGGTGGCGGGGCCGCTGCATGAGGTGATGACGGCGACGCCTGCCCTGCGTCCGGTGCTGGCCAAGCTGATCGCCGCGCGGCGTCTGGACATCGCCCGCGAGCCCTTCGCCGACAGCGCCTTCGACGCCTATCTCGAGGACACCGCTGCGGGGCTCCTCTGGGCCGCGGCGCTCTCCTGCGAAGCCCCGCCCGAGGCCGAGACCGCCTTCCGGGCGCTTGGCTGGGCCATGGGGCTCGCAAATTTCCTGCGCGCCCTGCCCGAGCTGCAGGCGCGCGGCTGGGCGGCCCTGGACATGGACCCCGCCGCCCTGCGGCTGAAGGCGCAGGAGGGGCTGAACCACCTGGCGATCGCCCGGGCGCAAAGGGCCGCGATGGGCCGCGCTGCTCCGGTGGCCTTGGTCGGCTGGCAGGCGGGCGGGCTCCTTCACCTGGCCGAGGAGAACCCGCTTCGGGTGGGCGAGGGGAAACTGGCCCTGTCGGAATTCCGCAAAAGGGGCGGGCTGCTCTGGCAGGCCTTCACGGGGCGCTTCTGAACCCTTGGGGGCGCTGCCCCCCATGCCATTGGTTTCCCGAACCAATGGCGAAACCAAAGGCATAGCCCGGGATATCTGCGCAAGCATGAAAGCAGAAAAAGAGTGCCTCGGGGAGACTGCCGCAGGGTAGGAGCCTGAACGCCGGCGCGAAAGGCGGGGCCCCGAGGTCTTTTGCGATACGGGCAGACTAAAGCTGCCTCATGAACCGCCGCGCGGGGTTGGGTATCGGTTGATAGTCCTGTGCCATGTAAAACGCATGGGCGGAGGCATTCTCGGCATGGGTTCCAATGATCAGATAGGAACACCCCATCGCGCGGCCCAAATCCTCGCAGGCCGCAAGCAGCGCCCGGCCGAGGCCGCGCCCCCGCGCATGGCCCTCGACGTAAAGGTGATGCAGGTCCAAGCCGCGCTCGCCGTGCTGGAGCCGCGCCAGGGGCAAAAGCGCGGCATAGCCCAGAAGGGCGCCCTCTTCCTCGACCACCAGCACATGAAACCAGGGCACCGGCCCGAAGAGATCGCCCTCAAGGCTCTCCTCTGTCAAGCGCGGCAGATCGTCATGATGCCGCGCCAAGCCCTGAACCATGGGCAGCAGCCCCGGCAAATCCCGGCGCTCGGCCTTGCGGATCTTCATCGCCCCCGCCCTTTCATACTTGCCCAAATACTCCCTTGCCCCGGCATCCCATATCCCCTGGCTTTCAATTTGGCCCAAATACTCAAACCGCCCTGCCGATCCTGCGCCTTGGGGCTTTCATACTGGCCCAAATATCCCCGCCGGAGGCACCGCCGCGCAAACGGCCCCCAAAAGCAATGAGGCGGGCCCTGGCCCGCCTCTCCGCTGGATCAACGGTTCAGCGCCGCGACGCCGGGGAGTTCTTTCCCCTCCATCCATTCGAGGAAAGCCCCGCCCGCCGTCGAGATGAAGGTGAAGTCCTCGGCCACGCCTGCGTGATGCAGGGCCGAGACCGTGTCACCGCCCCCCGCCACCGAGACGAGCTTCCCCGCCTTGGTCAGCGCCGCCGCTGCCTTGGCCGCAGCCACCGTGGCGGCGTCGAAGGGCGTCAGCTCGAAAGCGCCCAAGGGCCCGTTCCAGATCAAGGTCTTGGAGGCAGCAAAGACCGCCTCGATCGCCTTCACAGTGGCGGGGCCCGCGTCCAGGATCATCTGATCCGCCGGGCAATCCGCTGCGGCCACCGTCTGGTTGGCAGCGCCCGCCTTGAACTCACCCGCCACGACGACATCCACCGGCAGATGGATCGTGCAGCCCGCCGCCTTGGCCTTCTCCAGGATTTCCAGCGCAGTCGGCGCCATATCGCGTTCGGCCAGGGACTTGCCGACCTCGATGCCCTGCGCCACGAGGAAGGTGTTCGCCATCCCCCCGCCGATCACCAGGTGATCGACCTTGGTCACGAGGTTGCCCAGAAGGTCCAGCTTGGTCGAGACCTTGGCCCCGCCCACCACCGCAACCACCGGGCGCTGCGGCGTGCCCAAGGCGGCCTCCAGCGCCTTCAACTCCGCCTCCATCAGCCGGCCAGCGGCAGAGGGCAAGAGATGCGCCAGGCCTTCGGTCGAGGCATGGGCCCGATGCGCGGCCGAGAAGGCATCGTTCACGAAGACATCGCCAAGGGCAGCCATCTCGGCCGCCAGAGCCGGGTCATTCTTCTCTTCGCCCGCGTGGAAACGGGTGTTCTCCAAAAGGACCACATCACCCTGGCCCGCAGCCGCGATGGCCTCGCGCGCGGGGGCGCCGACGCAATCCGATCCGAAGACCACCTTGCGCCCCAGCGAAGCCGCAACCGCCGAGGTCAGGCGACCAAGGCTCATCTCCGGCACGACCTTGCCCTTGGGCCGGTCGAAATGCGCCAGGAGCACGACCTTGGCGCCAAGCGCAATCAAGTCCTCGACCGTGGGCTTGATCTTGTCGATCCGGGTCGTGTCGGTGACACGCTCCCCCTCCATCGGCACATTGATATCCACCCGCACGAGCACCGTCTTGCCCGCCAGCGCCATGTCGTCAATCGTCTTCCAGGCCATCATCGCCTCCTGAACCGGAACGCTCTCGGTCCCCTCTTTCCGCGCAAAGCGGGCAAAGGTCAACGCCTGCCCTTGGACTCGGCTGGCCCTTCGGCTAGTTTCGCGCCCAATCAGGAAAGGAGCCAAGATGGCCGATATCAAAGACCCCGAGAACACCATCATCATGACGCTGAAGGGCGGGGATGTGGTGATCGAACTTCTGGCCGACATCGCGCCGAAGCATGCCGAGCGGATGAAGGTCCTGGCCCGCGCCGGGGCCTATGACAACGTGGCCTTCCACCGCGTCATCGAGGGCTTCATGGCCCAGACCGGCGACGTGGAAAACGGCAACATGGAGAAGGACTTCAACCTGCGCCGCGCGGGCACGGGCGGGTCGGATCTGCCGGATCTGCCGGCCGAGTTCTCCAACGTGCCGCATGACCGTGGGACCCTGGGGGCTGCGCGCTCGTCCAATCCGAACTCGGCCAACAGCCAGTTCTTCATCAACTTCAACGCCAATCACTTCCTGAACCGGCAATACACGGTCTATGGCCGCGTGATCTCGGGCATGGAACATGTCGATGCGATCACGCGGGGCGAGCCGCCGATGTCGCCCGACCGGATGATCAAGGTGCGGGTGGCTGCCGATGTTGCGTAAGGTCCTTGCAGCGCTGATCCTGACGGCAGCCCCGGCCCTGGCCGAGGGCGATGGCCCGGGTCCGAACCTGGTGATCGAGGTCTCGGGCGAGGCCAATGGCACGGTGGTCATCGACCTGGCCCAAGACATCGCCCCGAACCACGTGGCGCGGATCGTCGAGCTTGCCAAGTCGGGCGCCTATGACGGGGTGGTCTTCCACCGCGTCATCGACGGTTTCATGGCCCAGACCGGCGATGTGAAATACGGCAAGACGGGTGCCGACCTGACCATGGCGGGGATGGGGGGCAGCGATCTTCCCGACCTCAAGGCCGAGTTCTCGGACGTGCCCTTCGAGCGGGGCGTGATCGGCATGGCCCGCGCGCAAGACCCCGACAGCGCCAACAGCCAGTTCTTCATCATGTTCGCCCCGGGCGATTTCCTGAACGGCCAATACACGGTCGTGGGCAAGGTGATCTCGGGCATGGAGGTCGTCGATGCGATCAAGCGCGGCGACGGGGCCAATGGCGAAGTGACCGAGCCCGATGTCATGACCAAGGTGACCGTGGCCGAGTAAGTCACCGGTCCACGCGCTTTGGGGGCCCTGCCGGATGGCGGGGCCCCTTTGCTTTCCGGCACGAAAAAAGCCGCCCCACAGGGGGGCGGCGAAGTGGCGTCTCGGCAGGCAGGGGGCGGGACGGCCCCCGGGTCGGAAACGCGGGCAGAGATCAGATCGAGCCAGAGAGGGTGAGCCCGAGGAACAGGAGGACAAAGAGGCTGACGACGCCAAGCGCATCCTCGAGGGCAGCAAGGCTGGGGTCGGGCTGGCGGGTGAAACGAACGATGCGGGCGATCATGCTTTCCTCCTTTGGTGTTGCCCTATTGTTCTCATGAGATTCGCAGCCTGTAAAGAACTTTTTAAGAACTCTTAACGAACGGAGACGGAATCTGACACCCTTGTGGCCAAGCCCCCGTGGCTCGCCACATCTTGTGGGGCAGGCTCCGTGGCTGGTCGATGTGGCGCTTGCGGCGAGGTGGCCCCTCGGACTCCGGGCCGAAACGGGGGGAGCCTCGGCTCCCCCCGTGCCCCCCACGACCGGGGAAGGCTGCGCCTCCCCCGGACCCCCGGCCACTTTCGATTTGACGCGAATGCCCATGGGGGTTCAAAGGGCGTACCAAAGGTGGAGGTTGCATGGTTCTCCCCTCGGCGGGAAAAGCCTGCCTCCACCAAAGCCCCTGCCCCCATTCATCTTTTCATAAAATCCACGGGGTTTCCAAAGGGGAGCGTGCTCCCCTTTGGGCAGGGGGCTCGGGGGGCGGCAGCCCCCCGCTTCCTCCGGGAGGTTTCGCTGGCATTTCATGCCTGCAAAACCCCCCGGACCCCGCTCAGCCGATGGTCAAGAGCCGGATCGCGCGGTCCTGGTCGAGAAGCCAGAGCAGCACCCGCACCGCCTGGCCCCTTGGCCCCGTCAGGCCCGGGTCATCGCCCAAGAGCCGCCGCGCATCGGTCTGGGCGACCGCCATGAGCCCCGCCTGCCGCTCGAGGTCCGCCACCCGGAACCGGGGCAAACCCGATTGCGCCGTGCCGATCAGGTCGCCCGCGCCGCGCATGGCCAGGTCCTCCTCGGCGATGCGGAACCCGTCCTCGGTGTCGCGGATCACCGCAAGCCGCCGCTCGGAGCTGCCCTGCAAGGGCGCCTGGTACATCAAGAGGCAGGTCGACTCCGCCGAACCCCGCCCTACCCGCCCGCGCAGCTGATGCAATTGCGCCAGGCCAAAGATCTCGGCCCGCTCGATCACCATGATCGAGGCATTGGGCACGTTCACCCCCACCTCGATCACCGTCGTCGCCACCAGAAGCCGCGTCTCGCCCGCCACGAAACGCGCCATGGCGGCATCCTTCTCCTCCGGCGCCATCCGCCCATGGACCAGCCCGACACGGTCCCCCAGGGCCGCCCGCAGCATCTGGAACCGCGCCTCGGCGGAGGCATAATCAAGGACCTCGCTGTCCTCGACGAGCGGGCAGACCCAATAGGCCTGCCGCCCCTCCGCCATGGCCCGCGCAAGCCGCGCCACGACCTCGTCAATCCGCCCGTCCGAGATCATGACTGTCTTGATCGGCTTTCTGCCGGGCGGCTTTTCATCGAGGACCGAGACATCCATGTCACCGTAACTCGCCAGGGCCAGGCTGCGCGGAATGGGCGTCGCGGTCATTACCAGCACATCGACCGCCTCGCCCTTGGCGCCGAGCTCCATCCTCTGCGCCACGCCAAAACGGTGCTGCTCGTCGATGACCGCAAGTCGCAGGTCGGCGAAGTCCACGTCCTTCTGAAAGACCGCATGGGTACCGACCAAGATGCCGATCTCTCCCCCCGCGAGGGCGGCAAGCTTGCGCGCCCGCTCGCGGCCCTTGTCGCGGCCGGTGAGGAGCTCCAGCCTGACCCCCGCGGCCTCAGCCAGCGGCGCCAGACCCTCCAGGTGCTGGCGGGCAAGGATCTCGGTCGGCGCCATCATGACCCCCTGCCCGCCCGCCTCGACCGCATTGACCAAGGCGAGGAAGGCCACCAGCGTCTTGCCCGCCCCCACATCGCCCTGCAGAAGACGGCTCATCCGCAAGGGATTTTCCATGTCCAGCGCGATCTCGCGCACGGCGCGGGCCTGGGCGCCGGTCAAGGCATAGGGCAGGCTTTTCAAGACCTTGGCGGCCAGGCGCCCATCGCCCTTGGTCACCCGCCCCTTGGCGCGGCGCTGCGTGGCCCGCGCCAGGGCCAGGGTCAGCTGATGGGCGAAAAGCTCGTCATAGGCCAGGCGCTCGCGGGCCTTGGCCTCGGGGCGCAGGTCCAGGGCGCTGGAGGGCGCATGGACGGAATGCAAGGCGCTGGCCCAATCCGGCCAACCCTCCCGCGCGAGCAAAGGCCCGTCGATCCACTCCGGCACCGGGGGCAACCGCGTCAGCGCCGCCGTCACCGCCTTTTGCACCTGGCGCTGGGTCACGCCCGCGACCAGGGGATAGACCGGCTCGAAAGGGGCCAGCGTCTCACCCGGCTCCAGCACGTGATCGGGATGGACCATCTGGGCCACGCCGTCGAAAAGCTCGATACGCCCCGAGATCAGGCGGCGTTCGCCAATGGGCAGGGTCTTTTCCAGGTAATCGCGGCGGGCGTGAAAGAAGACCAGGGCGAAATCCAGCTTCTCGTCCCGCACGATGACGCGGTAGGGCTTGCCCTTCTGCCGGTTGGGCTGATGGGCGACCACCGTCACTTCGACCGTCAGGATACAGGGCGGCACGACCTCGCGCACCGAGCCCCGCCTTGTGCGGTCGATGCCGGAATGGGGAAGCAGAAACAGGAAATCCTTCGGCTTTTCAATGCCCAAGGAGGGCAGGACCTTGGCCGCCTTGGGGCCGATGCCCTCCAGCGTCTCGAGGCCCGCAAAGAGGGGGTTGAGGCTGGCGGGACGGCTCACTGGCCACCCGCGAGCGCGATCCAGGTGTCCTCGTCGATGATCTTCACCCCGTGCTTCTCGGCCTCTTTCGCCTTGGACCCCGCGCCCGGCCCTGCGATCAGAAGGTCGGTCTTGGCGCTGACCGAGCCCGCGACCTTGGCGCCGAGCGCCTCGGCCCGGGCCTTGGCCTCGGCGCGGGTCATCTTCTCCAAGGTGCCGGTGAAGACGAGCGTCTTGCCCGCGATCTCGGAGTCCACGCGGGCGCGGGGGATGACGGGGGTGACGGTCAGTTGCGCGACAAGCGCGTCGATGGCCGCGCGTTCTTTGCTGTTCGAGAAGGTTTCCACGAGCGAAAATGCGATCACTTGGCCAATCCCATCCGCAGAAAGGAGGTCATCCCAGGCCGCCCCGACCCGATTGTGAGACTGAGCAACAGCGCTTTCGAAGCTTTCCCACGTCTGAAAGTGTTGTGCGAGAGTCTTCGCAGCCACTTCCCCCACATGGCGGATCCCCAGCGCAAAGATCAGCCGGTCGAGGCCGATGGTGCGGCGCGCCTCGATGGCGGCGAAGAGCTTTTCGGTGGATTTCTCGCCGAAGCCGTCGCGGTTTTTCAGCTTCTTCAGGGGGCTCGCGGCATCGCGGGCGGCAAGCGTGAAGATATCGGCGGGGGTTTTCACCGGCAGGTCAGCGTCACTGTAGAACATCTCGACCTGTTTGGCGCCGAGCCCCTCGATGTCGAAAGCCCCGCGCGAGACGAAATGCTTCAGCCTTTCAACCCCCTGCGCCGGGCAAATCAGCCCCCCGGTGCAGCGGCGGACCGAATCACCCTCTTCGCGATGGGCCGGGCTGCCGCATTCCGGGCAGGTGTCGGGGAAGACAAAGGGTTGGCCGGTCCGTTGCGAGATATCCACATCGGCAATCTTGGGGATCACATCCCCCGCGCGGTAGACCTGCACCCAATCGCCCTCGCGGATATCCCGCCCTTCGCGAATCACCCCGCCCTTCGAATCACGGCCCGCGATGTAATCCTCGTTGTGCAAGGTCGCATTCGAGACCACGACCCCGCCCACCGTCACCGGCTGCAACCGCGCCACCGGAGAGAGCGCCCCGGTGCGGCCGACCTGGATGTCGATGGACAGAAGCCTTGTCCAGGCGAGCTCGGCGGGGAATTTATGCGCAAGCGCCCAACGAGGGGTGGTGGAGCGGAAGCCAAGCCGCGCTTGCAGGCCAAGGTCGTCGACCTTGTAGACCACGCCGTCGATGTCATAGCCCAGGGTCGCCCGCTGCGCCTCGATCTTGCGGTAATGGGCGAGCATGGCATCGGGCCCGTCGCAAAGCTGGGTCAGGGGATTGGTCGGAAAGCCCATCGCGGCCAGGCGCCGGATCGCGCCCATCTGGGTCGCGGCCAGGGGTTCGGAGAGCTCCCCCCAGGTATAGGCGAAGAAGCGCAGGGGACGGGCGGCGGTGATCTGGGCGTCCAGTTGGCGGAGCGAGCCCGCGGCGGCATTGCGCGGATTGGCGAAACTCTTGTCTCCCTTGGCCACCTGCGCCGCATTCAGCGCGGCGAAATCGGCGTGGGAGATATAGACCTCGCCCCGCACCTCCATGACCTCGGGCGCGCCGGGGACTTCTTGGGGAATTTCCTTGATTGTCCAAGCGTTGTCAGTGACATCCTCCCCGGTCTCGCCATCGCCCCTGGTGGCGGCGCGGACCAGGCGGCCAGCTTCATAGCGCAGCGACAGCGAGAGCCCGTCGATTTTGGGCTCGGCCGTGAAGAGGCCAGCGGGGGCGCCGAGGAACTTCTCGACCCGGTCAGTGAAGTCGGTCAGGTCTTGCGCAGAGAAGCCGTTCTCCAGGCTGAGCATGGGCACGGCATGGGTGACCTTGCCAAAGCCCGAGCTTGGCGTGCTGCCCACCTGCTCGGAGGGACTGTCGGCGCGCTTCAGATGCGGAAACCGCGCCTCGATGGCGGCGTTGCGGGCCTTGAGCGCGTCATACGCGGCGTCCGAAATCTCCGGCGCATCGGCGCCGTGGTAGGCCTGGTTGGCGCGGGCCAGACGCTCTGCCAGAAGCGCCAATTCGTCGCGGGCCTGCGCCTCGGTCATCTCCGCCAGATCTGCCATCTTCTCCCCCGTACCGCACCTTTGCCCGACCCTATAGAACCGGCCAGCGGTTTTCCAGAACCCCTCCCCAGCCAAAAGGAGCGGCTGCGCCGCAAGATCATGCCTCGCCTCTGGGGCTGCGCCCCAACCGGCTCAGGCGGCCCGAGCGGAGAGGGCAGGTCTGCGAGCAGCGAAGACGTCGTGGGCCCCTGGGAGGAAGCAGGGGCATGCCCCTCTGCTGGTTGCGCGAAACGGAGGGGCGGAGAGATGACCAGGGCAAGAAGGCTCCGCCCGCCAAGCGCCCATGGGCCAGAACGCGCGGAACTTTCGCCCGATATCCCCGCAGCGCCGCTTTCCGTCTCGCCCCCCTCTTTCACACTGGCTCAAATATCCCCGCCGGAGGCCGTCCTGAAATCCCCTGGATTTCAGGACCCGAGCCGGTTGGGCCGCAGGCCCAGAGGCGAGAGATAATCTTGCGCGCCTTGCGCGCTCAATTTGGCAAGGGCTGGTCCCATGGGAATGGCGTCGAAGCTCGAGCGCCACAGACCGACGACCTGCCCCTCAAGGCCCAGCCTTCCCGCCATGAAAAAGGGCCGGGAAAACCCGGCCCGAGGTGATGCGACGGAAGGTGAAACTCAGGCGCTGGCCGCGAGCTTCGGCTGTTCGTCCGGCGTGGGCTCGCGCAGCACATAGCCGCGGCCCCAGACGGTCTCGATATAGTTCTGGCCCCCGGTGGCCTCTGCCAGCTTCTTGCGCAGCTTGCAGATGAAGACGTCGATGATCTTCAGCTCGGGCTCGTCCATGCCGCCGTAAAGATGGTTCAGGAACATCTCTTTCGTCAGGGTCGTCCCCTTGCGGAGCGAGAGAAGCTCCAGCATCTGGTATTCCTTGCCCGTCAGATGGACGGTCTGGCTCTCGACCTCCACCGTCTTGGCATCCAGGTTCACGCTGATCTTGCCGGTGCGAATCACCGATTGCGAATGGCCTTTCGACCGCCGGATGATCGCATGGATCCGCGCCACCAGCTCTTCACGGTGGAAGGGCTTGGTCAGGTAATCATCGGCGCCGAAGCCGAAGCCCTTGATCTTGTTCTCGGTATCGTCAGAGCCCGAAAGGATCAGGATGGGCGTCTCGATCCGCGCGAGGCGCAGCTGGCGCAGGACCTCATGCCCCGACATGTCGGGCAGGTTCAGGTCCAGAAGGATCAGGTCGTAATCGTAAAGCTTCGCCAGGTCGATGCCGTCTTCGCCAAGGTCCGTGCAATAGACATTGAGGTTGGCATGGGTCAGCATCAATTCGATGCTGCGCGAAGTGGTGGGGTCGTCTTCCACAAGAAGGATTCGCATCTGTTGCTCCGTCGCGTCTCTTCGTTAACGACTTTGGCGGTCAATGGTTAACGGAGCGTTACTCTGCCAGAACGAAAACGGAAAACAACTTAAAGTTGTCGATATTTCTGGATCGAGGTGACGCGCAGCGCCTTTTCCCCATGTTTTTCCACGGCATCGCGCCAGAGGGCGAATTCTTCCTCGCTCAGGCTGTAGCGTTCCAGCACCTCGGACTGGGTGACCAGGCCATAGATCACCGCCTTGACGACGATGGCCTTGCGGCTGGCGACCCAGCGGCGGGTATCGACAGGCGGCAGATCGGCGCGGGACAGAATACTGCCATCCGGCAGGGTAATCTGGCGCGGGCCATCGACTTTCTTCAGATACATGAGCGGCGTTCCTTCAACGATTGGGCTGAAAATGCCGCAACTGACTTAAGCAAGGGTGAAGCCTGCCCTTGTTACTTCGGCGTTTTTTCCTATATTCCCCCGATAAATCCTCAAGATGGCCGCAATCATGCTGGACAAATCCCTAAATTCGCTGGGTTTCGCGAAACCGCCCAGCGAGACCCGCGTCGTCGTTGCCATGTCGGGCGGCGTCGACTCGTCGGTCGTTGCGGCCATGCTGAAGGAAGAGGGTTACGACGTCGTGGGCGTCACCCTGCAGCTTTACGACCATGGCGCGGCCTTGGCCAAGAAGGGCGCCTGCTGTGCGGGGCGCGATATCCATGACGCCCGCCGCGTGGCCGAGACCATGGGCTTTCCGCATTACGTCCTCGATTACGAGAACACCTTCCGCGAGGCGGTGATCGAGGAATTCGCCGACAGCTACCTGGCGGGTGCCACCCCGGTCCCCTGCATCCGCTGCAATGAGCGGGTGAAGTTCAAGGACCTGCTGGCCACCGCGAAAGACCTGAACGCCGATTGCATGGCGACGGGCCACTATATCCAGCGGAAAGTCGGCGCGGCGCCCGAGCTGCATCGCGCGACCGACCCGAACCGCGATCAGAGCTATTTCCTCTTCTCCACCACGCCCGAACAGCTGGACTACCTGCGTTTCCCGCTGGGGCACCTGGCCTCCAAGGCGGAAACCCGGGCCTTGGCTGCGAAATACGGGCTCTTGGTTGCCGACAAGCCCGACAGCCAGGACATCTGCTTCGTCCCGAACGGCTCCTACGCCGATGTGATCCTGAAGCTGCGCCCCGAGGCGGCCGACCCCGGCGAGATCGTCGACCTCGAGGGCCGCGTCCTTGGCAACCACAACGGCGTCATCCACTACACGGTGGGGCAAAGGAAGGGCCTGGGCGTGGGCGGCCTGGCCGAGCCGCTCTATGTCCTGCGCCTTGACCCCGAAAACCGCCGGGTGGTCGTGGGGCCGAAATCGGCGCTTGCCACCCGACGCGTGCCGATCCGCGAGGTCAACTGGCTGGGCGACCTGCCCTTCGACGCGGGGGAACACCACATCGAGGTCAAGGTCCGCTCCACCAAGCCGCCGCGCCCGGCGATCATCCGGCCGATCAGCGCCACCGAGGCCGAGGTCGAGCTTCTCGACCCCGAGGACGGCGTCTCGGCCGGCCAGGCCTGCGTCTTCTACGAGCCGGGATCGACCCGGGTCCTGGGCGGCGGCTGGATCTGGCGGGGGCGGTAGGCCCGGGGTATACCCCGGGCTACGCGGGTGGAGATGGAGCGCTTGCCTGTCAACCCCCGTCCCGGCGGCCAAGTCCCGGGGGGCGCTGCTCCCGGATCCCCGGGATATTTTCGGACCAATGAAATCGAAAGGGCAAGGCTCTTCTTCATTGGTCCAGAAATATCCCACGGGGAGGTCTGGAGGGGTGTGAAACCCCTCCAGAGCGCACCACATGGACCCGCGCTGCAAAATAGGCTACACGGCCCCCATGCTCGACAATGCCCCCAAACTCCCGCCTGAAATCGCCCGCCGCCGGACCTTTGCGATCATCTCGCATCCCGACGCCGGCAAGACCACGCTGACCGAAAAGTTCCTGCTCTTCGGCGGCGCGATCCAGATGGCGGGCCAGGTGCGTGCCAAGGGCGAGGCGCGGCGCACAAGGTCGGACTTCATGAAGCTGGAGCAGGAGCGCGGGATTTCCGTCTCCGCCTCGGCCATGAGCTTCGACTTCCGGCATTATCGCTTCAACCTGGTGGACACGCCCGGCCACAGCGACTTTTCGGAAGACACCTACCGCACGCTGACGGCGGTGGATGCGGCCATCATGGTCATCGACGGCGCCAAGGGCGTCGAAAGCCAGACGCGGAAGCTGTTTGAGGTCTGCCGCCTCCGCGACCTGCCGATCCTGACCTTCTGCAACAAGATGGACCGGGAATCCCGCGACACGTTCGAGATCATCGACGAGATCCAGCAGAACCTGGCGATCGACGTCACCCCCGCGTCCTGGCCCATCGGCGTGGGGCGTGACTTCATCGGCGCCTATGACCTGCTGCATGACCGGCTGGAGATCATGGACCGCGCCGACCGCAACAAGGTGGCGGAGTCGATTGCGATCAAGGGCCTGGACGATCCGGCCCTGGCCCTCCATGTCCCCGCCGATCTCCTGGCCAAGTTCCACGAAGAAATCGAGATGGTGCGGGAGCTTCTGCCGCCCTTCGACCGCAAGTCCTTCCTGGAAGGCCACCTGACGCCGATCTGGTTTGGCTCCGCCATCAACTCCTTTGGCGTCAAGGAGCTCATGGACGGCATGGGCGAATATGGCCCCGAACCCCAGCCGCAAAAGGCGGCCGAGCGCCATATCTCGGCCGAAGAGACCCCGGTCACCGGCTTCGTCTTCAAGGTCCAGGCAAATATGGACCCCAAGCACCGCGACCGCGTGGCCTTCGTGCGCCTGGCCTCGGGGCATTTCCAGCGCGGCATGAAGCTGATGCATGTGCGCTCGAAGAAACCGATGACCGTGACCAACCCGGTCATGTTCCTCGCCGCCGACCGGGAACTCACCGAGGAAGCCTGGGCCGGCGATATCATCGGCATCCCGAACCACGGCCAGCTCCGCATCGGCGACGGGCTGACGGAAGGGGAAACGCTGCGCTTCACCGGCATCCCCTCCTTCGCGCCGGAATTGCTGTCCACCGTCCGGGCGCTCGATCCGATGAAGGCCAAGCACCTGGAAAAGGCGCTCACGCAATTCGCCGAGGAAGGCGCCGCCAAGGTCTTCAAACCCATGATCGGCTCCGGCTATGTCGTGGGTGTCGTGGGCCAGCTGCAGTTCGAAGTCCTGGCCAGCCGGATCGAGGAGGAATATTCCCTCCCCGTCCGCTTCGAGCCCTCTCAGTTCACCTCCGCCCGCTGGGTGATGGGAGCGAAGGAGGCCGTGGAGGCCTTCGTCAATGTCAACAAAGGCCATATCGCCCATGACAGCGACGGCGACCTCGTCTACCTGACGCGCCTGCGCTGGGACATCGACCGCGTCGAACGCGACCACCCCGAAGTCAAGCTCACCGCCACCAAGGAAATGATGGCCTGAGGTCAGAGCCTCCGGCGGGGAAATTTGCACAAAGTTCATAGCAGGGCGCAAAGGCGTCCTGCTTTGTCTTTCGGACCGGGCGCAGATGAGTATTTGCGCCAAATTGAAAGCCGAAATCCGCCGCGCAACCTCCTGCTTCTGGCAAGGGCAGAGCGTATTTGCGCAAGCATGAAAGCCCAAGCCGCGCCATCCAGAGCCTAGAGCCATTCGGCTTTCAATTTGGCCCAAATATCTCCGGGGGGCCGAAGGCGGGGGCAGCGCCCCCTCCGCCCTCAAGTCCAAAGCCGCGCCCGACCTCTCCAGCCCCTCTTTCATACTGCCCCAAATAGACCGGGGGGCTCCGCAGGAGCGGGGGCAGCGCCCCCTCCGACCCCAAGCAAAAGGCGCGCCGGGTTCCCCCGACGCGCCCTCTTGATTTCACACTGACCGAAATATCCCGGGGGTTTGGGGGCAGCGCCCCCAAGCGACCTCAGGCGGCGTCGCTGTCTTCCGCGGCTTCATCCACGACCGGCGCCGCGATCTTGAAGCTGCGCAGGATGAAGTCCGGCACATGATCTCCCATGCCCACGATACGTTCGTGCTGGCCGGGATAAGAGCGGTTCACCGGACGTCCCTCGTCGCGGCGCTCGCCATAACGCTCGGAGCTGCGCTCGCCACTGCGTTCCGGCCCACGGTCAGAGCCCCCACGCGCGCCGTTGCGGTCGCGGTAGCCCGCGCCACCCGAACTGCGCTCACCCGTGCTGCGCTCCGCCTCGCGGCGCGGCTCGCGGACGGGCTCGGCGCGGGGCGCTTCGCGGACCGCTTCCACCGCCTCGGCCGGAGCGGCTTCAGCCTCGATCACCGGGATCGGATCGCGCGGTGCGCCAGAGCCGGAGCGGCTGCGCGAACGGCCGCCTTCGCTGCGACCAGACTCGCCACGGCCCCGCGAGGAGCCGCCACGCGAGGAGGAAGTCCGGGCACGGTCGGAATTCTCGGAAGCGCCTTCCAGCGCGCCCTCGGGCAGATCGGCGCGCGGAATGGCCATCTTCAACAGGCTCTCGATCTGGCCGATGTACTTGTCATCCGCCGGAACCGCGAGGGTGAAGGCCTTGCCGAGACGCCCGGCCCGGCCGGTGCGGCCGATGCGGTGGACATAGTCCTCCGGGTGCGTCGGCACGTCGAAGTTGAAGACATGGCTCACGGCCGGGATATCCAGGCCCCGTGCCGCAACGTCCGAGGCGATCAGCAGGCGCAGCGTCCCATCGCGGAAGCCTTCCAGCGTCCGGGTCCGCTGCGACTGGTCGAGGTCGCCATGGATCGGCGCCGCATCGAAGCCATGGGCTTTCAGCGACTTGGCCACCACATCCACATCCATCTTGCGGTTGCAGAAGACGATGGCATTGGTCAGGGCCTCACCCTCGCCGGTGATCAGCGCCCGCAGGGCGGCGCGCTTCTCGGTGAAGCTGCGATCCTTGCGCGAAGGCGTGAACTGGAAGAGCTTTTGCTCGATCGAGGTATTGGCGGTGGCCTGGCGCGCCACTTCGATCTTGACCGGGTCCTTCAGGAAAGCCTTGGTGATGCGCTCGATCTCGGGCGCCATGGTGGCACTGAAGAACAGCGTCTGGCGCGTCGGCGGGGTCAGGGTGAAGATGCGCTCGATATCGGGGATGAAGCCCATGTCGAGCATCCGGTCGGCCTCGTCGATCACCATGATCTGGACGCCGTTCAGCATCAGCTTGCCACGCTCGAAATGGTCGAGGAGCCGGCCCGGCGTGGCAATCAGCACATCGACGCCCCGGTCGATGGCCTTGTCCTGGTCGCCGAAGGAGACGCCGCCGATCAGCAAGGCCTTGGTCAGCTTGGTGTGCTTGGCATAGGTGTCGAAATTCTCGGCCACCTGGGCGGCCAATTCGCGCGTGGGGCACAGGACCAGCGAGCGCGGCATCCGGGCGCGGGCACGGCCCTGGCCCAGGATGGTGATCATCGGCAAGGAGAAGCTCGCCGTCTTGCCGGTGCCGGTCTGGGCGATGCCCAAAACGTCGCGGCCTTCCAGCGCGGGCGGGATCGCCTGTTCCTGGATCGGGGTCGGGGTCTCATACCCGGTTTCCGCCACGGCTTGCAGCACGCGGGGGTCAAGAGCGAGGTCAGCGAATTTGGTCATCAGCATCCTGAAGGCGGACAGGGCCGCCCATGCAAATGGGACGCAACTTCCGGGCGCCCCGGCGTCTGGGGCACAATGCCCCTCTGGCGCCATTACCGGAATTTGTCCACAGGGTCAACCTTGCATCCTTGAGGATTGTCCCTTGCTCTGCCATGGATGGGTGCATGTGGCACAGGCGTATCAAGACCTTGCATGGCTGGCTCGGGCTGTTCGCCTGGCCCTGGGTGGTGATGATCGCCCTGACCGGGCTTTACCAGAACCACGCCAGCGCCATCGACCCCTTTCTGCCGGGCGCCCCCCTGACCGAGGCGCAGCTCTCCGCCCTGCCCGCTTCACCCGTCACCGAGGTCGAGGCAAGCGCCCTCTTGACCGAGCCCGAACCCGTCACGGTCTTCGGCCGCCCCGGCTGGCAAGGCGCGGATGGGCGCGGCATCGACCAGGCCACCGGGGTCCGCTGGGAGCCCGGGCCCTGGATGACGCTCTGGCGCGACCGGGGGGGAGAGGTCATCGCCTGGCGGGTGGAGTGGCAGAAGCTCTTCCTGCGCCTTCACCGCGCGGGCTGGGCCGGGGAGAACCTGGGGACCTGGCCCGCCGACCTCGTGGCCCTGGCGCTGACGCTTTTCGGTCTCTCGGGGCTTTGGCTCTTCCTGGCGCCCCGGTTGCGGCGTTGGCGGAGGTAGACCCGGGGTATACCCCGGGCTACGCGGCGGAGAGAGAGCGCTGAAAGCACTCACCGCTTGCGGCTGGGACCCGGGGTGCCCCCGGGCTACGGGACCCGCCAGCCCGCCCAAGCGCCCCAAACGAAAAGGGCGCCAGGTCAAGACCCGCGCCCCTTGCCTCTTTCACATTGGCACAAATATCCCACGGGGGTCCGGGGGTGTGAAACCCCCGGGCTCTCTGCGCTCACTCCGCCGACAGGCGCGAGATCACGATGGTGACTTCCGGCTTCTTGCCGATCTCTTCCATGGCGACCTGGCGGACGACGCGCTTCAGGGCCTCCTCCAGCTTGTCGTCATCAGCGAGGATCTTGCGGCCCGCCGAGCCCACGAACTCCGCGAGGTCGCCTTCCAGCGTCTCGACGAAATCGCGCCCGCCCTTGCCGGTGGGGGGCAGGCCCATCATGTCAGCCCAGGGCTCGCCCAGGGCAGAGCCATCCTCGTCCACGATCATCGTGACCGTGACATGGCCGTTCAGCGCCATGCGGATCCGGTCTCGGATCACGCCGTCCATGGCGCCGACCAGGGCCGTGCCATCGAGGTAGACCCTTCCCATCTGGAAATAGCCGCAGACGCCCGGCACATCGCCCGTCAGATCGATCATGATCCCATTGGTCGCCACGACCGACTGGATCCCCGCATCGGTCGCGATCTTGGCATGTTCGCGCAGGTGGCGGTGCTCGCCATGCATCGGGATCACCATATCGGGCAACAGCAGGCGATGCACATGCTCCAGGTCCGGCCGGTTGGCATGGCCCGAAACGTGATAGAGCCCGCCCGACTCGTCCACGATCTCGACGCCCTTTTCCGAGAGCTGGTTGACCACACGGCCGATGTCACGCTCGTTGCCCGGAATGGTGCGGGAGGAGAAGAGGAAGGTGTCGCCTTCCCGCAGCTCCATCCCCAGGTATTTGCCGCGCGCGAGCTGGGCCGAGGCGGCACGGCGCTCGCCCTGGGAGCCCGTCACGATCAGCATCAGGTTGCCGCGCGGGATATCGACCGCCTCTTCCACGGTCACCGACTTGGGGAAGCGCTGGAGGATGCCGGATTCCTCGCCCGCCGTGATCATCTTGCGCATGGCGCGGCCGAGGAAGCAGACCGAACGGCCAGCCGCCTTGCCCGCCTCGGCCAGGGTCTTCAGACGCGCGACGTTGGAGGCGAAGGTCGTGGCCACCATCATGCCGGAGGCATTCTTGATCAGCTCGGAGAGATTGCCGCCGATGGAGCTTTCCGACCGCCCGGGGGATTTCGAAAACACATTGGTCGAATCGCACATCAGGGCCTTGATCGGACGTTCCTTGGCCAGGGCCTCGAAGACCTTGTCGTCCCAGGGCTCGCCCACGACCGGGTTGGGGTCGAGCTTGAAGTCGCCCGAATGGATGATCCGCCCGGCAGGCGTGTCGATGCAAAGCGCGGCGCTTTCCGGGATCGAATGGCTGACGGGGACATATTGCACCGAGAAGGGGCCGACCTCGATCGGCGTCATCGGGCCCACGACACGGATGGCATCGCGCGAAAGCCCCGCCTCCTCCATCTTGCCGCGCCCCAAGGCCGCCGTGAAGGGCCGCGCATAGACCGGCTTCTTCAACAAGGGCCACAGATGCGGCAGGGCGCCGATATGGTCCTCGTGGCCATGGGTGATGAAGATCGCGTCCAGCCGGTCCAGGCGGTCCACCAGCCAGGAGATATCGGGCAGGATCAGATCGACGCCGGGCGACGAGTCCATATCCGGGAAGGCCACGCCCATGTCGACCAGGATCAGGCGCTCGCGGTCCTTGGGGCCATAGCCATAGATATAGGCGTTCATCCCGATCTCGCCCGCGCCTCCGAGCGGCATATAGATGAGGCGGTCAGGAGAGGTCTTGGGGGCCATCGGGAAACTCTTTGTTATGGGCATGGATCAGGACGAGGCCATGCATGGTCAGATCATCTTCGACCGCGTCAAATAGCGTCGTGCCTTGCGAGAACAAGGAGGCGAGGCCGCCGGTCGCGATGACTTTCGCGTTGGGCGGGCGCTCCTTGCGGACTTCGCGGACGATGCCTTCGATCAGGCCGATATAGCCCCAATAGACGCCGGATTGCATACAGGCAACCGTGTTCGTGCCGATGGCGCGGGCGGGGCGGGCCACATCGACATGGGGAAGCGCCGCTGCCGCCATATGCAGCGCCTCGAGCGAGAGGTTGGCGCCAGGGGCGATGACGCCGCCGATATAGGCGCCGTCATGATCCACGACGTCGAAGGTCGTGGCGGTGCCGAAGTCCACCACGATCAGGTTGCCGCCATGGCGGGCAAAGCCTGCGACCGTGTTGACCAGGCGGTCGGGGCCCACCGTGACGCCCTGATCGACGCGCGGGGCCTGCGGCAGGCGGCATTCGGGCTTGCCCACGACCAGGGGGCGGCAGTTGAAATAGCGGTTGCACAGGACGCGGAGGTTGAAGACCACGCGCGGCACGGTCGAGGAGATGATGGCCTCGGTCACATCGGCCTCGGTCTTGGTCAGCGCCATGAGGCTTTGGAGCCAGACGAAATACTCGTCCGCCGTGCGCTTGTGGTCGGTCGAGATGCGCCAGGTGGCGCGGAAGCGGGTGCCGTCCCAGATCGAGAAGACGGTGTTGGTGTTGCCGCAGTCGATGGCGAGGAGCATGGGGCTTGTCCTGGAGCTTGGGCTTTTGCGGCAAGCCCGGGGGTTTCACACCCCCGGACCCCCGTGGAGATATTTGAGCCAAATTGAAAGGCGTTAGAAGAAGACTTCGGCGGCGGGGATGGGCGTGAGGCCTTGCGCGGTTTGCAGGAGGAGGGCGCCGGTCTCGTCGAGGCCCCGGAAGGTGCCGTGGAGGGTCTGGCTGCCGGTGCGGGCGCGGATCGGTTCGTTGAGCTTCGCGGCGTTCTGGAGCCAGGCTTCGCGAAGGGGGGCGAAGCCCTGGGTTTGGAAGAGGCGCTCCCAGTGGTCATAGGCGGGGGCGAGGGCGTCGAGGAAGGTCTCGGGCGTGACGCGCAGGCCGGTGGCGGCGAGGAGCGTCGTGGGCGGCAGGGCATCGGGGTCGAGGAGCGCGGGATCGGGGGCGGCGATCAGGTTGACGCCGATGCCGATGGCGAGACAGGGCAGGTTCGCCTCCAATAGGATCCCCGCGATCTTGGCGCCGTTGCAGAGCACGTCATTCGGCCATTTCAACGCGAAGGCCTGGGGTGTCTCGGTCAGGCTGGTGAAGGCGTCGCGGAGCGCCAGGGCGGCGGCGAAAGAGCGGAGCGCCACGGTGGCGGGGGGCTCTGACGGGGCCAGAAGCAGCGAGGCGTGGAAATTGCCGCGCGGAGAGGCCCAGGCCCGGGCCCTCCGCCCCCTGCCCGCGCTTTGCTCATGGGCCAGCACCCAGGCCGGAAACGACTCAACGCCCATGCGGAGTGCATGGGCGTTGGTGCTGTCCAGGGTCTCGAACAGGTGGCGGCCGAGGCCCACTGGCCATTGGGGCTTGGCCGACACGCGCTTAACCGATCAGCGCCTGGGCCGCCGCCATCGCCGCGGGCTCCAGCCCGAAGAGATTGAGCACCGCCGCCAGGATCACGAAGGCCACGCCGAAGAGCGCCACGGCCTCCATCGGCGAGCTGCGCGACTGCGATTGGCCCTCGGTGGTGCCGAAGTACATGTAATAGACGACGCGCAGGTAGTAGAAGGCGCCGATCACCGAGGCCACGACGCCCGCCACCGCAAGCCAGGTCATCCCGGCATCGACGGCGGCCTTCAGCACGTAGAACTTCCCGAAGAAGCCCAGCATCGGCGGCACACCGGCCAGCGAGAACATCAGGATCAGCACGGCCAGGGCCTTGCCCGGCGACCGCTTGGCGAACTGGTTCAGCCCCTCGATATCCGAGACGGGAACGCCGTCCTTTTGCAGCGAGAGGATGAAGGCGAAGGTGCCGATGTTCATGGTCACATAGATCGCCATGTAGATCAGCATGGCCTGCACGCCGTAGGCCGTGCCCGCCGCCAGGCCCATCAGCGCAAAGCCCATATGGGCGATGGAGGAATAGGCCATCAGGCGCTTGATGTCCTTCTGCCCGATGGCCGCCACGGCGCCCACGAACATCGAGACCACCGAAAGCGCCGCCAGGACCTGGGCCCATTGGCCGGGGATGCCGCCGAAAGCGTCCCAGGTCAGGCGGCCGATCAGGGCCATGGCCGCCACCTTGGGGGCGGTGGCGAAGAAGGCGGTCACCGGGGTCGGCGCGCCCTCGTAGACGTCGGGGGTCCACATGTGGAAGGGCGCGGCCGAGATCTTGAAGGCCAGGCCCGAGAGCATGAAGACCAGGCCGAAGATCAGGCCCACGGGCAATTCGCCCTGCAGGGCCGTGGTGATGCCCGAGAAGAGCGTCGTGCCGGCATAGCCATAAACGAGGCTCGCGCCGTAAAGCAGGAGGCCCGAGGAGAGGGCGCCGAGGACGAAATACTTCAGCCCCGCTTCGGTCGAGCGCAGGCTGTCGCGCTGGATCGAGGCCACGACATACAAGGCCAGCGATTGCAGCTCGAGCCCCATGTAAAGCGCCATCAGGTCTCCGGCCGAGACCATGGCCATCATGCCGACCACCGAAAGCGAGATCAGCACCGGGTATTCGAAGCGCGCAATCCCGCGCTTGGCCATGAAGCTTTGCGACATGACCAAGACGGCCGCGGCCGAGAGAAGGATCGTCACCTTGGCGAAACGGGCGAAGGCGTCATCGGTGAAGAGCCCGCCGAAGGCCGTGGCCGAGCCCTCGCGCGTGCCGATCAGCACCGCCAGGGCCACCATGACCGCCGCCGTGGCCCAGGTCAGGAAACCGGTCATCCCGTCTTTCACGGTATAGACCGCCAGCATCAAGGCCCCCATGGCGTAAAGCGCGAGGAGCAGTTCCGGCAGGATGGTTGTCAGGTCTTGGGTCATCTCTGCCTCTTAATGCGATTGTTCTTCGGTGACAGCGACCGGAGCCGCCTCCACCAGGGGCACGGCGGCCCGGACATGGGTGACAAGGGCGCCGACGGCGGGCCCGGTGATATCGGTCACCACCTTGGGATAGATGCCCAGAAGCAGCGTCATGATGATCAGGGGGGCGAAGATCGCCCGCTCCCGCCGGGTCATGTCAGAGATGGTCTTCAGGCTTTCCTTGACCAGGGCGCCCAGCGTCACGCGGCGGTAAAGCCACAGGGCATAGGCCGCCGAAAGGATCACGCCGGTGGTCGCGATCGTGGCGATGACCGTATCGACCTGGAAGATGCCCATCAGCGTCAGGAACTCGCCGATGAAGCCCGAGGTGCCCGGCAGGCCCACGTTCGCCATGGTGAAGAAGAGGAAGACCAGGGCATAGGCCGGCATCCGGTTCACGAGGCCACCATAGGCGTCGATCTCGCGGGTGTGCATGCGGTCATAGATCACGCCAACACACAGGAAGAGCGCGCCGGAGATGAAACCGTGGGAGATCATCTGGAAGATCGCGCCGTCCAGGCCCTGCTGGTTGGCCGTGAAAATCCCCATGGTCACGTAACCCATATGGGCAACCGATGAATAGGCGATCAGCTTCTTCATGTCGTTCTGCGCCAAGGCCACCAGCGAGGTATAGACGATGGCAATCGCCGACATCCAGAAGACCAGGGGCGCCCAAAGCATCGCAGCCTCGGGGAACATGGGCAGCGAGAAGCGCAGGAAGCCATAGCCGCCCATCTTCAACAGGATCGCGGCCAGGACGACGGAACCGGCGGTCGGCGCCTGAACGTGGGCATCGGGCAGCCAGGTATGGACCGGCCACATCGGCATCTTCACCGCAAAGCTCGCGAAGAAGGCGAAGAAGAGGAGCGTCTGCATGCCCCCCATGACCGTGATGCCAGCCACCACCATGGGCTCGGAGGCGAAGTCATAGGTCATCAGCGTCGGAATGTCGGTGGTGCCCGCCACGAAATACATCGAGACCATGGCGACCAGCATCAGGACCGAGCCGAGGAAAGTGTAGAGGAAGAACTTGAACGAGGCATAGATCCGGTTCACCCCGCCCCAGATGCCGATGATCAGGAACATCGGGATCAGGCCGGCCTCGAAGAAGAGGTAGAAAAGCACCAGGTCCAGCGCCGTGAAGACGCCCAGCATCAGCGTCTCCAGGAGCAGAAACGCGATCATGTAGTCCTTCACCCGGTCCGTCACGCCCCAGCAGGAGGCGATGGTGATGGGCATCAGGAAGGTCGTCAGCATCACGAAAAGCACCGAGATCCCGTCGACGCCCATCTTGTAATGCAGCCCCATGATCCAGGGCCGATCCTCGACGAACTGCATGCCGGTGTTGGCGGGGTCGAAGCCCTTCAGCACCAAAAGCGAGACGAGGAAGGTGAGCGAGGTCGCGAACAGCGCCAGCCACTTGGCATTGCGCTGCGCCGCCGGATCATTGCCGCGCAGGAAGACCGCCAGGATGACGGCGGCCACTGCCGGGATGAAGGTGATGATGGAGAGGATATTGGACATCAGTGCGAAGCTCCGGCGATGGAGACCCAGGTGATCAGGGCAGCAACGCCCAGGACCATCGCGAAGGCATAGGTGAAGACATAGCCCGATTGGGCGCGGCCCGCGAGCCGGGTGAAGTAGGGGATGATCCCCAAGGCAACGCCATTCAGCGAACCGTCGATGATCTGCTCATCGCCACGCTTCCACAGGAAGCGCCCCAGCGCCTTGGAGGAGCGGACGAAGAGCATGTCGTAGAGCTCGTCGAAATACCACTTGTTCAAGAGGAACTGGTAGAGCGGCTGAAGCTCGCGCACCCAGATGGCGGGCAGCGAAGGCTTCCAGACATAGAAGGTCAGCGCGGTCAGAAGGCCCAGAACCATGGCCACGAAGGGCGAGACCTTGACCCAGGTGGGCGCCTCATGTGCGGCCTCAAGCACATGCATCCCCGGGCCCATGGCGATGGCGCCCATCGAGACGGCATGTTCGCCCTCGCCCTCCGTCATGGCGAAGAAGTGGAGCATCGTATGATGGTCGCCGAAGAAGTCATTGTACCAGAGCATGCCCGCAAAGACCGCACCCAAGGCCAGCACCACCAGCGGCAAGGTCATGACCCAGGGGCTTTCATGGGCATGGTCATGGGCGTGATGGTCGCCCCGCGCCTTGCCGAAGAAGGTCAGGAAGATCAGGCGCCAGGAGTAGAAGGAGGTCATGCAGGCCGCCGCCACCAAGAGCCAGAAGCCATAGGACGACCCGCCGGCATAGACCGACTCGATGATCGCGTCTTTCGACAGGAAGCCAGCGAAGCCGATATGGGTGAGCGGGATGCCGACGCCGGTGATGGCAAAGGTGCCGATCATCATCATCCAGAAGGTCAGCGGGATCTTCTTCCGCAGCCCGCCATAGTTCCGCATGTCCTGTTCGTGGTGCATCGCGGTGATGACCGAACCGGCGCCGAGGAAGAGCATGGCCTTGAAGAAGGCATGGGTAAAGAGGTGGAACATCGCCGCGCCATAGACGCCCGAGCCTGCCGCCGCGAACATGTAGCCCAGCTGCGAACAGGTCGAATAGGCGATCACGCGCTTGATGTCGTTCTGCACCAGGCCCACGGTGGCCGCGAAGAAGGCGGTCGAGGCGCCGACCACGACGATCAGGGCCTTGGCCTCGGGCGCATATTCATAAAGCGGCGACATGCGGCAGACGAGGAAGACGCCTGCGGTGACCATGGTTGCGGCGTGGATCAGGGCGGAGACCGGGGTCGGCCCCTCCATCGCGTCCGGCAGCCAGGTGTGCAAGAGCAACTGCGCCGACTTGCCGCAAGCGCCGATGAAGAGAAGCACGCCGATCAGGTTGGCCGCGTTCCAGTCGGTCCAGAGGAAATGCAGGTTGGTCGTCGCCAGCTCGGAGGTGCGGGCAAAGACCTCGTCGAAGCGGATCGAGTCGGTCAGGTAGAAGAGTCCGAAGATGCCAAGCGCAAAGCCGAAGTCGCCCACGCGGTTGACCACGAAAGCCTTGATCGAGGCGGCGGTGGCCGAGGGCTTGCGGTAGTAGAAGCCGATCAGGAGGTAAGAGGCGACGCCCACGCCCTCCCAGCCGAAGAACATCTGCACCAGGTTGTCGGCCGTCACCAGCGTCAGCATGGCGAAGGTGAAGAACGAGAGATAGGCGAAGAAGCGCGCCCGATAGGGCTCGTCATGGCCCCAGTTCTCGTCATGGGCCATGTAGCCCCAGGAATAGAGATGAACCAGCGCCGAGACCGAGTTCACGACGATCAGCATGATCGCGGTCAGCCGGTCGAGCCGGATCGACCAGTCGGTCGAGAGCGAGCCGGACTGCACCCAGTCCAGAAGCACGATCTGCTGCGTGACCCCGTCGAAGGTCAGGAAGGTGTACCACGAGAGGCCTGCGGCCAGGAACAAGAGGCCGGTGGCAACCAGCTTGGCCGCCCGCTCGCCGATGATGCGCCAGAAGAAGCCGCAGATGATGGCGCCGACCAGCGGCGCGAGAAGGATTACGGTCGGGATCATGTCAGCCCTTCATCACATTGGCGTCTTCGACTTCGATCGTGCCGCGGTTGCGGAAGAACACGACCAGGATGGCAAGGCCGATGGCGGCCTCGGCGGCGGCGACGGTCAGGATCAGCATGGTGAAGATCTGCCCCACCAGGTCGCCCGACATCGAGGAAAAGGCCACCAGGTTCAAGTTGACCGCCAGCAGCATCAATTCGATCGACATGAGAATGACGATCACGTTCTTGCGGTTGAGGAAGATCCCGAAGATGCCGATGACGAACAAAGCCGCCGCCACCGCGAGATAATGTTCCAGTCCGATGTTCATTCGTCAGTCCCTCCGGGAGATTTGCCCCGTTTCATTTCCATCGCGGGTTTTCCCCGCCACCCGAGGCCTGGGGCCCCTTATTTCGACCCGGGAGACCCGGGGTAGAAGAGTTTGCACGCCCGGCGCATCGGATAATGCTGCCAAGGCGCCCATCGATCGCCCTCGGATCCCTTGATGACATATCGCAGGTCATTGGCTTCGGCAGCAGCAGTCAGGCTTTCGATAGAGGCGGAGCCATCGACCCGGATCTTGCCACGCGGCGCAAGGATTTCTTCAACGAGATAGGCTGAGACCCCAGCGATCACGGGCGTATTGGGGACTATGGGCGGCGCCTCCCCCCTGAGCGAAATCGCTTTTCCATCCAGGCAAGAGGTCACGACGAGATACTGGGTAACACGGCACCCCGATTTTTCGCGAACAAGCTGCGAAACAAGGCCATTGCCAAGGTCTGCTACAGGCGCACCAGAGACGGTGTCGCGCCCATATTCCCCAGGCTCACTGTCAGCGTTGACGAAACTGCCATCCGCAGAAAAGGCGATAAGATTGTTCCAGCGGTCGGTCAGGAAAGAACAGGCGGCAGCCGGGCCAGCAGACAGAAAAACGACGACGCCGAGCATCGCTGCCCGTCCTGCCGTCTTGATCTGAGCCGCCGTGGTCACCATGTCTTCCTTCACAAGCGGTGCGCCTGAGCTCACCCTACGCGGGAGGCGGGTTGCGACCCGCCCTGCCCCTGTCTTCCCGGGCGCGGTGCGCTGAAGCGCACCCTACGCGCTACCCGCCCCGCCTGCGTAGGGTGCGCTTCAGCGCACCGCCACCCGTCACAACCCGTCACTTCCAGAGGCTGCGCGCCTCGGGATAGAAATCGTCGCAGCCGCATTCCGCCCGCGCCGCCTTGTCGTCGCCCACCTTCGGCAGCTTGCCGCTGGTCACCTCGTAGCCCGCCTGCGAGGCCAGCCCGGCGAAGAGATCACCATTCGCCAGCTTGCCCTGCTTCTTCAGCTTGTCGACGAAGGCGAACATGTCGCCGCTGGCCGGGATGCCCTTGGAGCTGTCCTTCAACAGATACTCCGCATTCAGCTGCACGATGGCCCGCGTCGCGCAGTTGATCAGCGAGAAGCGCTCTTTCAGACCATCGGCATTGGCATCCTCGGTCTTGAAGCCGACGAAGCCGTTGCCCAGGTCCATGGCCGGGTATTCCTTGTGCACGCCGAAGCTGTTCTTGGCCTCGGACCCGCAATGCGGGAGCTGCTTGATCGTTTGCAGGGTCGAATCCTGCGCCATGGCCGCGCCAGCCGCCAGGATCGCCAAAGTCGCCAGAAGAATACGCATCATCACCCTCCGAAAAACGCGAGCCCTGCCCGCTTACAAACCCTGGCCCGGCTTGACGTCCACCATCTCCAGCGCCTTGGCCGGATCGCGCCACATCTGGTGCAGGACGTTTTGCCGCTTGATATCCTTGCGATGCCGGAGCGTCAGAACGATGGCGCCGATCATGGCGACCAGAAGGATCAGACCCGACAGCTGGAAGAGATAGAGATAGGTGTCATACATCAAGAGCCCGAGCGCCTTGGTGTTTTCCGTCACCGCCGCATCGGGCGTCACGGCCTGGCGGAGCCCCATTGCCCCCTCGGAGGTCGCCCAGGCGCCGAGGCCGAAGCCCAACTGGATCAGCACCACCACCGCGACCAGAAGGCCCAGCGGCATGTATTTGACCATTTCGGATTTCAGCTCGGCGAAGTCGACGTCCAACATCATGACGACGAAAAGGAACAGAACCGCGACGGCGCCGACATAGACGATGATCAGAAGCATCGCCACGAACTCGGCCCCCAAGAGCACCATGAGCCCCGCCGCCGAGAGGAAGGTCAGGATCAGCCACAGGACCGAATGGACCGGGTTGCGCGAGAGCGTCACCATGAGGGCCGCCACGACCCCCACGATGGAAAAGGCATAGAATGCCAGAACTGCCACAGTCATTCGGGGCTCTCCTCGGTTTCGGCAAAGACGGCGCGTGCGGTTTCCAGCGCCTTCTGCGTGGCGGGCAAGCCGCCGAACATGGACATCTGCCAGATCGTCTCGGCGATCTCGCGTTGGGTGGCGCCGGCTTTCAGCGCGTTCTGGATGGTCAGCCGCATCTGCGGCTCCCCGACCGGGCCAAGGACGGTGAGGGCGGCGACCGTCACCAGGAAGCGCGTGCGCGCGTCCAGCCCATCGGGGTTGAAGGTCTTGCCGAAGAAAGCCTCGATCATTTCCTTCGGCATCGAAGGGAAGAACTTCTCGAAGGCCTTGGGGTCTGCGCCAATGCCCCCGGTGAAGGCGCGGGCCATCTGCTGGCCGCTCTCCATCATGGTCTGGAAGAATCTGGCGAAATCTTCGGTCATTGGGTCACCGATAGGGCGCGTCGAGTTCAAGATTGCGGGCGATCTGGGCTTCCCAGCGCGCGCCGTTGTCCAGGAGCTTTTCCTTGGTGTAGAAGAGCTCTTCCCGCGTCTCGGTCGCGAATTCGAAATTCGGCCCCTCGACGATGGCATCGACCGGGCAAGCCTCCTGGCAGAAGCCGCAGTAGATGCATTTGGTCATGTCGATGTCGTAACGCGTGGTGCGGCGCGAGCCGTCTTCGCGGGGTTCGGCATCGATGGTGATGGCCTGGGCCGGGCAGATCGCCTCGCAGAGCTTGCAGGCGATGCAGCGCTCTTCGCCATTGGCATAGCGGCGCAGCGCATGTTCGCCGCGGAAGCGCGGCGACAGGGGCCCCTTTTCATGCGGATAGTTCAGCGTGGCCTTGGGTGCGAAGAAGTATTTCATCCCCAGGCCGAAACCCTTGATGAAGTCCATCAGCAGGAAATACTTGGTCGCACGACCCCAATCGACAGATGCCATGGATCAGCCCCCCATCGTGTAGCGGGCCCAGAACGACCCAAGGATTTCGAACTTCGCCAGGAAGGCGATGATGACGACCCAGCCCAGCGACATCGGCAGGAAGACCTTCCAGCCGATCCGCATCAGCTGGTCATAGCGGTAGCGCGGGACGATGGCCTTCACCATGGCGAACATGAAGAACCAGAAGACCATCTTGATCAGCAGCCAGCCGAAGCCATCCGCCACCCCGGGGATGGGCGAGAGCCAGCCGCCGAAGAAGAGGATCGACAGAAGCGCGCACATCAGCCAGATCGCGATATACTCGCCCGCCATGAAGAGAAGATAAGGCGTCGAGGAATATTCCACCATGAAACCGGCGACGAGTTCTGATTCCGCTTCGGGCAGGTCGAAGGGCGGGCGGTTGGTCTCGGCGAGCGCCGAGATGAAGAACAGAACGACCATCGGCAGGTGGGGCAGCCAGTACCAGCCCAGCATGCCGTAACCCGTGTCCTGCGCGGCCACGATATTGCCGAAGTTCATCGAGCCGGTCGAGATGATGATGCCGATGATGATCAGGCCCAGCGAGACCTCGTAAGAGATCATCTGCGCGGCAGAGCGCAGCGCCCCCAGGAAGGGATATTTCGAGTTCGAGGCCCAGCCGCCCATGATCACGCCGTAGACCTCGAGGCTGGAGGCGGCGAAGACGAAGAGGATCGCCACGTTCACATTGGCGAGCACCCAGCCGTCATTGAACGGGATCACCGCCCAGGCCAGGACCGCCAGCACGAAGCTCAGCATCGGGGCGAGGAAATAGACCGGGCGATCCGCGCCCGCAGGCACCACGATCTCTTTCAGGATGAACTTCAGCGCATCGGCCACGGTCTGCAACAGACCCCAGGGCCCCACCACGTTCGGACCGCGCCGCATCTGCACGGCGGCCCAGATCTTCCGGTCGCCATAGACGAGGAACAGAAGGCTGATCATGACGAAGCCCACGATCAGCAGGCTTTGCAGCGCCATCAGCACGCCCATGCCCAAGGTTGTTTCGAAGAATCCCATGTCTCCGTTCCCTTCTTTCGGCCCTCAGACCGTCGGTATTCCCTGCGCGGCGCAATCGCGCACCGTCACTTCCGCATCGATGTTGCGCAGCCCCAGGGGCAGCGCCGCCGAGATGGTGTAAACCGCATCTCCGCGCCAAATTCCACCGCTTTCCGCGATATTGGTCCGCAAATGACGCGCGAACCCATAACCGCGGATCAAGGCATACTGCGCCGCAGCGCAACGGGCATAGGCTGCGACATCGTCCTTCGCCCTTGCCCCCTTCATCGCCACCCGGAAAGTGACCAGATCATCGTCCATGAGGATGGTCTGGACACCCTGATACTCCGGGTGGAAGTCGGATTGGCTCTGCTCCGCGCCGGTGGCGCAGCCCATGAGGGCCAGGAGGACCAGAGCCCGCTTCATCATTCCGCCGCCAGCTTGGTCATGCGGGCGGCATCCATCGCCGCAAGTTCGCCCATCGTGGTCGAGGCGCGGGCAATCGGGTTGGTCAGGTAGAAGGACCCGCGCGACAGACGGAAGCTCGCCGCCCCCATGTCGCGCAAGTTGACCGGCGTCCAGCCATTGTCGGCGACCTGGTCCACCGCGCCCAGGTGCGGATGCGCCGCAACCAGGGCCTGACGCAGCTGCGCCAGGCTGTCCCAGGGAAGCTGCTTGCCCGCCTCGGCCGAAAGCGCACGCAGGACGGCCCAGTTCTCTTTCGCCTGCCCCGGCGCGAAACCGGCGCGCATGGCGAGCTGAGGCCGGCCTTCGGTGTTCACGAAGAGCCCGTTCTCCTCGGTATAGGCCGCCCCCGGCAGGATCACATCGGCGCGGCTCGCACCGCGATCGCCATGGCTGCCCTGGTAGATGACAAAGGCGCCAGCGGCGATATCCACCTCGTCGGCGCCAAGGTTGTAGATCACATCGGCGCCCTCGGTGGCGGCCAGAAGGCCCCCCTCGGTCACCGCGCCCACATCCATGGCCCCAACCCGCGAGGCCGCCGTATGCAGGACCAGGAGCTTGGCGTCCTGCGAGGCGGCAATCGCCATGGCATGGGCCAGCACGGCCTCGCCATCGGCCTCGTTGATCGCGGATTGCCCGACGATCACAACGCCGCCCGCCGGACCCTTGTTGGCCAGGGCAAAGGCCAGGTGATCGGCCAGGGCTTTGCGGTCCGTGCCGAAGTGGTGGTAATCATAGGTCAGGTCCACGGCCTCGCCGATCAGACCCACCTGGGCGCCCTTGGACCAGGCCTTGCGGATCCGGGCGTTCAGCACCGGAGCCTCGTTGCGCGGGTTCGACCCGATGATCAGGATCCCCTTGGCCGTGTCGATATCGGAAATCCTCGCCGTGCCGACATAGGCCGAGCGGTTGCCAATCGGCAGCCGCGCCCCATCGGTGCGGGATTCCACATGGCCGCCGAAGCTTTCGACCAGGGCCTTCAGCGAGAAAGCCGCCTCGACCGGGGCGAGGTCGCCCACCAGGCCCGCCAGCTTCTTGGCACCAGAGATCGCCTTGGCCGCAGCCTCCAGCGCCTCGGGCCAGGTGGCCTTCCGCAGCTTGCCGTTCTCACGAATGTAAGGCGTGTCCAGCCGCTGGCGGCGCAACCCGTCCCAGATGAAACGCGTCTTGTCCGAGATCCATTCCTCGTTCACGTCATCATGGTTGCGCGGCAGGATGCGCATGACTTCGCGGCCCTTGGCGTCGATGCGGATGTTCGACCCCAGTGCGTCCATCACGTCGATGGATTCCGTCTTGGTCAGCTCCCAGGGACGCGCGGTGAAAGCATAGGGCTTCGAGGTCAGGGCGCCGACCGGACACAGGTCGATGATATTGCCCTGCAGGTTCGAGGCCAGCGTCTCGTTCAGGTAAGAGGTGATCTCGCTATCTTCCCCGCGCCCCGTCTGGCCCATCTGGGTGATGCCCGCGACTTCCGTCGTAAAGCGCACGCAGCGGGTGCAAGAGATGCAGCGCGTCATCTCGGTCTTGACCAGGGGGCCGAGGTTCAGGTTCTCGCTGGCGCGCTTGGGCTCGCGATAGCGCGAGAAGTCCACGCCGTATGCCATGGCCTGGTCTTGCAAATCGCATTCGCCGCCCTGGTCGCAGATCGGGCAGTCGAGCGGATGGTTGATCAGCAGGAATTCCATCACGCCTTCGCGGGCCTTCTTGACCATGGGCGTGTTGGTCTTGACTACGGCAGGCTCGCCATTCGGGCCGCCGCGCAGGTCGCGGACCTGCATGGCGCAAGAGGCCGCAGGCTTGGGCGGGCCGCCCACGACCTCGACGAGGCACATGCGGCAGTTGCCCGCGATGGTCAGCCGTTCGTGATAGCAAAAGCGCGGCACCTCGATGCCCGCGACCTCGCAGGCCTGGATGATGGTCATCGCGCCATCCACCTCGACCTCGATGCCGTCGATCAGCACTTTCTTCAGGTTCGACATGCCCATGCACCCTTCATCTTGACGCCGACAGGGCTGGCCCCCGTTTGGCGTGTTCTTCCTTCTTCGGCGCGCCAAAGGCAACATCGCCCAAGCCCGCCCACATAAATTCTTTCCGCGCCCCGGTCATTGCGACGACCTCAGAAGGCTGCCCGCCAGGGTCCCCGCCGCGATCTCGGCCCGGCCTGCCACGCAATAGCTTTCGACATCGCCTTCCTTGGCCCCCGCCTTGGCGAGGTAGCTGGCGGCAAGGGCCTTGATCCGCGCCTTTTCGGCAGGGTCCTTGAGGAAAGCCTTCACCTCGGCTTCCGAATAGCCCTGCGCGATGGCATAGGCCTTCAGGTCGCTCATCGCGCCCAGCACCACGAACATCCGCGCCGAGATCGAGGGGCAGGTGTTGCGGATCACATCGCCCACGCGGGCGGCCAGAAGCACGTCGGTCACATGGGCATCCGCCGCGATCTTGCTTTCGGCAAAGGCGGGAGCGGACAGGGACAGGATCAGGGCAAGGGTCAGGCTGCGCATGGGTTTCTCCTTTTGGGAAGAAAACCCTGCGGCCCTGGCGCCCGTCATGCCATCACGGGGGCGCGTCTTGCGGGTGATATCCGATATCCTCATGCGCAATCCCCGTCGAAAACCCAGGAATTGGGCTGCGAGAAGCGCCCCATGGCCGTGGCCGAAAAGCCCCGGTTGAACTGCGCGCAATAGGCTTCGGCCGCCTTCTTGGCCACCAGCCCCTCGGAATAGTCGAAATCGCGGCCCATGCGGGTGACGCGGAATTCGAAGCCATGGGCGGTTTGCGTGCGCGAGACGGAATAGTCGAAAGGATCACGCCGCACGAGCGAGGACCTGCCATCGACCAATGGCAGCGTCAGCGGACCATCCGCGCGGTTCTGCGGGATATCGGCGGGCAGGCAGCCCGAAAGCGCAAGGGTCAGGGCAAGGGCGCGCTTCACAGGCAGGCCCCCCGCCAGGTCCAGGCACGGGCCCCGGCCTCGACCTCTGCCGGAGCGAATCTGCGGCCAAGGACTGCGCAGGCCTGGCGACCCGCCGCCTCGGCCATGCGCTGATCGACCCGGGCCCGGTCGGCAAGCTCGACGGTCACATCGCCCGCCCCTGCCCCCTTGGTCCCGGCGACGGCCACGCGCCACAGCACCCAGCCCGAGATCACCGGAAACCGCACCGCCAGCGCGCCCTTCGTATCGGCATGGCAAACCGGGGCCGAAAGCCCCAGTGCCAGCACCAGAAGAACGCGCGCGCCCCGCATCATTCGGCCGCAATCGCCGAGAGACGGCCGGTCTTCCTGGCCTTGATCCGGTCCTCGATCTCGCCCCGGAAGGCGCGCACCAGGCCCTGGATCGGCCAGGCCGCCGCATCGCCAAGGGCGCAGATCGTATGACCCTCGACCTGCTTGGTGACCGACAGAAGCATGTCGATCTCTTCCAATTCCGCGTCGCCCGTGACGATGCGGTTCATGACGCGCATCATCCAGCCCGTGCCCTCGCGGCAGGGCGTGCACTGGCCGCAGGACTCGTGCTTGTAGAACTTGGAAAGCCGCGCGATGGCCTTGATCACATCGGTGGACTTGTCCATGACGATGACCGCCGCCGTCCCCAGACCCGAGCGCTGTTCCCGCAGCCAGTCGAAATCCATGATGGCGTTGTCGCACTGCTCCTTGGTCAGCAAGGGCACCGAGGAGCCCCCCGGGATCACCGCCTTGATATTGTCCCAACCGCCGCGCACGCCGCCGCAATGGGTCTCCAACAGTTCCCGGAGCGTGATCGACATCGACTCTTCGACCACGCAGGGGTGGTTCACATGGCCCGAGATGCCGAAAAGCTTGGTGCCGGTGTTGTTCGGACGGCCAAAGCTTGCAAACCACTCCGCACCCCGGCGCAGGATGGTCGGAACCACCGCGATCGACTCCACGTTGTTCACCGTGGTCGGGCAGCCATAAAGCCCCGAGCCCGCCGGGAAAGGCGGCTTCATCCGGGGCATGCCCTTCTTGCCCTCAAGGCTCTCCAGCAAAGCGGTCTCTTCGCCGCAGATATAGGCGCCGGCGCCGTGGTGCAGGTAAAGGTCGAACTTGTAGCCCGAACCGCAGGCGTTCTTCCCAAGGAACCCCGCCTCATAGGCCTCGTCGATGGCGCGCTGCAGCGCCTCTTTCTCGCGGATATACTCGCCACGGATATAGATATAGCAGGCATTGGCCCCCATGGCGAAGGAGGCGATCAGGCAGCCCTCGACCAGGGTATGGGGGTCATGCCGCATGATCTCGCGGTCCTTGCAGGTGCCGGGCTCGGATTCGTCGGCATTCACCACCAGGTAGGACGGCCGCCCATCCGACTGCTTCGGCATGAAGGACCACTTCATCCCCGTCGGGAAGCCCGCGCCGCCACGACCACGCAGACCCGAGGCCTTCATGATGTCGATGATCTTGTCGCGGCCAAGCGCCAGGATGCCCGCCGTGCCATCCCAATGGCCCCGCTTCATCGCCCCTTTGATCGAGCGGTCGTGCATCCCGTAGAGGTTGGTGAAGATGCGGTCCTTGTCGTCAAGCATCCGTCTGCTCCTTCATCTCCGGCCGTCAGGGCCTGTTTGTCTGGCCCAGACGCCAGAGCCGGTAAGTTGCGACCAACGTCCAGAAGAACGCGGCCAAAGCGGCGAGATCCGCCAGCAAGGCATATTTCGGCGGCCAGCCATATTGCGCCCCGATCTCCTGCACGATCAGCCAGAGCCCCATCGTCGCCACCAGGGCGACACCGATGCGCTTGGCCATCCGCGCGCGGAGATCATCCGCGCTCAATGGTGCCCGTGCCCGTGATCGTGGTCGTGATCCCCGGAGGCAGGCGCCTCCCAGAACTGTGCCAGGAGCACGGAGAAAACGACGAAGACGCCAAGCGCCAGAACCACCGATCCGGTGATCGGCGCGCCGAACCAGCGCGCCAGGGCCGCCGTGACAACAGCCGCCACCAGGGCCCAAAGCCAGCCGCCGGGGAAAGGGCCGTCGCTCTCGATATGATCGTGATGATCCATGTTACGCCTGCACCCAAGGAGTGGTGATCGGAACTTCCGTCCCGTCGATCCGCTTGACCGTATCGCCGACATCGACCGCAATCTGGGCCGAGCCGTTGTATTGCGTCTTGCCGCTTTCGAAATCCTTCAGCGAGGTCAGCCCCCCCAAGGGCTCCGAGGCATAGCGGCCATTCTGCGGACCGGGGACCGGAACCTCGCCCTTGCCGAAGCGGGCGATGAGGTCGCGCAGCTTGTCGGCCGTCAGGTCCTCGTAATAGTCCTTGCCGATCTGGGCCATGGGCGCATTGGAGCAAGCCCCCATGCACTCGACCTCTTCCCAGGAGAACTTGCCATCGGCCGAGACCTGGTGGGCAGAGGGCGCAATCAGCTCCTTGCAGACCGCGATGAGTTCTTCGGCGCCGCAGATCATGCAGGAGGTCGTGCCGCAGACCTGGATATGGGCCACGGTTCCAACCGGTTGCAGTTGGAACATGAAGTAGAAGGTCGCCACTTCCAGCGCGCGGATATAGGCCATGCCGAGCATCTGGGCCACATATTCGATGGCGGGACGGGTCAGCCAACCCTCTTGCTCTTGCGCCCGCCACAGAAGCGGGATGATCGCCGAAGCCTGACGACCCTCGGGATATTTCGAAATCTGCCCCTTGGCCCATTCGAGATTCTTCTCGGTGAAGGCGAAAGAGGCGGGTTGGTCTTTATGCAGGCGGCGCAGCATCAGCGGTCGACCTCTCCGAACACGATATCCATGGTGCCGATGATGGCGGCGACGTCGGCCAGTTGGTGGCCCTTGCACATGAAGTCCAGCGCTTGCAGGTGCATGAAGCCCGGGGCGCGGATCTTGGAGCGCCAGGGCTTGTTGGTGCCATCAGCCACGAGATAGACGCCGAACTCGCCCTTGGGCGCCTCGACGGCGGCATAGACCTCACCAGCGGGGACGTGGAAGCCTTCGGTGTAAAGTTTGAAGTGGTGGATCAGGCTTTCCATCGAGGTCTTCATCTCGGCGCGCTTCGGCGGCGAGACCTTGCCGCGTGCGAGCACGTCGGTCTGGGCGGCAGGCTCGCGCAGCTTGGCGGTGGCCTGGGTGATGATCTTCACCGATTCCTCCATCTCGGCCATGCGGACGAGATAGCGGTCATAGCAGTCGCCGTTCTTGCCCACGGCCACCTTGAAGTCGAATTCGTCATAGCATTCATAGGGCTGCGCGCGGCGCAGGTCCCAGGCCAGGCCCGAACCCCGCGCCATGACGCCCGAGAAACCCCAATCCTGGATGTCCTGCTCGGAGATGATCCCGATATCGGCATTGCGCATCTTGAAGATGCGGTTCTCGGTCAAGAGCCCATGCAGGTTGTCCAAAGTCTTCTGGAACTGCGCGGCCCAGGCGTCGATATCGTCCAGCATGCCCTTGGGCAGGTCCTGGTGGACGCCACCGGGGCGGAAATAGGCGGCGTGGAGACGGGCGCCACAGGCGCGCTCATAGAACTCCATCAGCTTTTCACGCTCTTCAAAGCCCCACAAAGGAGGGGTCAGCGCGCCCACGTCCATGGCCTGGGTCGTGGTGTTCAGGATGTGGTTCAGGATCCGCCCGATCTCGCAGAAGAGCACCCGAATGAGGCTGGCGCGGCGGGGGATCTGGATGCCCGCCAGCTTCTCGATGGCCAGGCACCAGGCATGTTCCTGGTTCATCGGCGCCACATAGTCGAGGCGGTCGAAATAGGGCAGGTTCTGCAGGTAAGTCCGGCTCTCCATCAGCTTCTCGGTCCCGCGATGCAAGAGACCGATATGCGGGTCGCAACGCTCGACGATCTCGCCGTCAAGCTCCAGCACCAGGCGAAGAACGCCATGCGCCGCAGGGTGTTGCGGGCCGAAGTTCAGGTTGAAGTTGCGGATGCGCTGCTCGCCCGTCTCGCGGTCGGTCGTGCCATCGTCATAGGCATTCACGCGGATATCGCCGTCCATCATCTCAAGCCTTCTTTTCATCGCCCGGAAGGATGTATTCGGCACCCTCCCACGGCGACATGAAATCGAACTGCCGGTATTCCTGCACCAGCTTGACCGGCTCGTAGACAACGCGCTTCAGCGCCTCGTCGTAGCGAACCTCGGTATAGCCGGTGGTCGGGAAGTCCTTGCGCAAGGGATGGCCGCGGAAGCCATAGTCGGTCAGGATGCGGCGCAGGTCGGGGTGGCCCGAGAAGAGGATCCCGAACATGTCGAAGGTCTCCCGCTCCATCCAGTTGGCGGAGGGGTGGATGCCGATGGCCGAGGGGACCATGTCGGTCTCGGCCACGGAAGCCTTAACGCGGATGCGCGCGTTGGTGTACATCGAGAGGAGGTGGTAGACGACCTCGAAGCGCGCGGGCCGCTCGGGGTGATCAACGGCGGTGATGTCGACGAGACTGTTGAACCGGCAGGCCTGGTCGGCCTTGAGGAAAGACAGCACCGGCAGAAGATCGGCCAGGGTGACGACCACGGTCAGCTCACCGAAGGCGATTTCCGGGCAGACTTTCTCGCCCAGTTTTTCGACCAGGTGGGCCGAGAGATTTTGCAGCTTTTCCATGGGTTACCTCACCAGGGTGCCGGTGCGGCGGATCTTCCGCTGCAATTGCAGGATGCCGTAAAGCAGTGCCTCGGCCGTGGGCGGGCAGCCCGGGATATAGATATCCACCGGGACGATGCGGTCGCAGCCACGGACCACCGAGTAGGAATAGTGGTAATAGCCGCCGCCATTCGCGCAGGAACCCATCGAGATCACGTAGCGCGGCTCGGGCATCTGGTCATAGACCTTGCGCAAGGCCGGCGCCATCTTGTTGGTCAGCGTGCCCGCCACGATCATCAGGTCGGACTGGCGTGGGCTCGCGCGGGGCGCGGTGCCGAAACGCTCGAGGTCATAGCGCGGCATGGAGACATGGATCATCTCGACCGCGCAGCAGGCGAGACCAAAGGTCATCCACATCAAGGAGCCGTTGCGCGCCCAGTTGATCACATCCTCGGTCGAGGTGAGCAGAAAGCCCTTGTCCTGCAGCTCGGCATTCAGGGCCTGGGTGGCAACCTCGCGGTCCACCCCCGCAGCGTTTCCGGTCATCACGCCCATTCCAAGGCCCCCTTCTTCCATTCATAGGCGAAGCCCACGGTCAGCACGGCCAGGAAGACCATCATCGACCAGAAGCCCAGCATCGAGATATCGGCAAAAGCCACGGCCCAGGGGAAGAGGAAGGCCACTTCCAGGTCGAAGATGATGAACAGGATCGAGACGAGGTAGAAGCGCACGTCGAACTTCATCCGCGCATCGTCGAAGGCGTTGAAGCCGCATTCATAGGCCGAGACCTTTTCCGGGTCGGGATTGCGCACCGCGAGGACGGCGGCGGCCAGGATCAGGATGATCCCAAGGCCGACAGCCACGGCCAAAAGCACGAGAATGGGGAGGTAGTCGCTTGAGAGCGTATCCACGAAGGGCTCCTTCAACCGGATTGAACGGGCATGGCGCGCCCGCAGCATTGGGCTTGGGTTTAGCGCCGTGGTGGGGCGGGGTCAACCAAGGGGAGGTTAATTTGACCCCGGGGGCAAAGATTTTGCGGTTGCCAAAGGGTTGAAGGCGCTGGTGTTTTTCTTGAGTGTTTTTATCGGGAATGCAGGTGCTGTTGGCGCTAACGGAGCGCGGGTCGGGGGGCTGTCTGCCCCCCGGCGCCTTTCAGGCGCTCCCCCCGAGGATATTTGCGCCAGTGTGAAAGGAAAGAGGCGTTCGGCTTGAGGCAGCCGCAGGTCTTCTCTCCCCCGCCGTCCCGGGCTTGACCCGGGACCTTGACGCTTTGGACTTGCGCGCGGCGCAGGTCTTCTCTCCCCCGCCGTCCCGGGCTTGACCCGGGACCTCGATGCTTTGGGGGCAAGCCTGCCATGCTCCAATCCTGCGGCCCCACGCGACTCGGGGGGCTCTTGCGGGTCGAGGTCCCGGGTCAAGCCCGGGACGGCGGGGATTAGGGGCAGCGGTGTGCCCGGCTGGGGACGCGGTGCAGCCAGGGTCGCCCTGCGAAACCCGCATGGCCCGGGATCGTGACCCCGGGGCCCTCTCAAGGGCGGGGTTACTCCAGCCGCGCCGGGAAGCCCGGGGCGCGCAGGTCGACCCCCAAAGCATCCTCCAACAGCTTGACGATCTGCGTCGATTGCGCCGCCCCGCCATAGACCGCCTTGCCCTTCAGGAAGGTCTGGTTGGTCATCGAGGCCAGGTCCAGGGGCACGCCGAATTCGCGGCCAAAGCCCATGGCGAAGCCCAGGTCCTTCAAGGCCAGGTCCATGGTGAAGGCGATGTCATAGGACCCGTTCAGGATCAGCTGACCTTCCGTCTCATGGACGAAAGAGGTCCCCGAGGAAGCCGCAATCGCCTCCCAAGCAGTCTTGAGGTCGAGGCCGCCCTGCTTGGCCAGCATCAGCGCCTCTCCGTCCGCCACAAGGTGGATGAAGGCCAGCATATTGGTGATGACCTTGATCACCGCGGCCGAGCCCAAGGGCCCCATGTGGAAGATCCGGTTGCCGATGGCCTTCAGGGCCGCCTCGTGCAGGTCATACAAATCCCGGTCTCCGCCGACCAGGACCGTGATCTCGCCCCGTGCCGCCAGGTGGACACCGCCCGTGACCGGCGCCTCCAGCATCCGCACGCCCATGCTCCGCGCCAGGCCCGCGAGCCGCAGCACATCGTCGCGGCCGAGGGTCGAGTTCTCGACCCAGGTCGCCCCGGGCTTCATCGCGGGCAGGACCTGGGCCAGCACGGCCTCGGAGACCGCCGGAGAGGGCAGGCAGGTGAAGACATGATCCACCTGCCCCGCGAGTTCGGCGGGCGTGGCGGCCGGGGTCGCCCCCATCTCCACCAACCGCTTGGAGAGCTCCATGTTGCGGTCGTGGACCACGACCTCGTGGCCCGCGCGGATCAGGCTGGCCGCAAGATGGCCGCCGAGGTTTCCAAGTCCGATATAGCCGTAGCGCATGGGGATCACCTGAAATGCATGGGATATTTGGCGCGGATCGCCGCGTCGATGGCTGGGTCGATCACGTTGCCCGCCTTGGCCCAGATCTCGTTCTTGCGGCGGATGGCCGTATCCAGAAGCACGGGCTTGCCGGCCTCGTTCCACTCTTTCGGAGACATGCGGTTGGCGACCTTGGGATAGACATATTCGGTCTGCATCAGCTGCAGGGTCTGTTCACTTCCCAGGTAATGCCCCGGGCCCCCAAGGCAGACCTGCTTCATCGCCTCGATCGAGGTATTGTCCTCGGTCACCTCGATGCCCCGCACGCAGCGCATGGCCTGGCCCAGAAGGTCATCGCCCATGATCAGGCTTTCGTGACAGAAGCCCAAAAGCGAGGCATGCATCCCCACCGCCTCATAGCACATGTTCAAGCCCGCCAGACCCGCGAGCGTATTGGTGATCCCCTGCTCCCAACCGGCCTGCATATCGGGGAGCTTGCTGTCCGAGATCCCCGAAGCCGCCCCGCCCGGCAGGTTGTAGAACCGGTGCATCTGCGCGCAGCCCGCCGTCAAAAGCGCCTGTTCGGCCGAGCCCCCCGACATGGCGCCGGTCCGCAAGTCACTGACAAAGGGCCAAGTGCCAAAGATGAAGGGCGCACCCTTCTTGATGGCGTTGACATAGACGACGCCCGCCAGGCATTCCGCCATGGCCTGCACGATGGCCAAGGCGATGGGCGCAGGCGCCGTCGCCCCCGCCTGCCCTGCGCTGAGGAGCAGCATCGGCATGCCGCGACGGACGCAATCCTCCATCACCCGGCAGGACTCTTCGGCGAATTTCATCGGAGGCACGACGAAGCAATTGGAATTGCTGACGAAAGGCCGCTCCAGCCATTTCTCCTCGCCCCCCGCCACCATGTGCAGGATGTCGAAGGCAGGCGCCACCGCTTCGGGGTCAAAGAACGATGTCCCCACATGCTTCCGCGTGCCAGCCAGGCAGGCGTAAAGCGTGTTCAGGTCCATGTCGCGGTTGTCGATGACATCGCGGCAAACCATGGTCCGCTGATAGAAATGGATGTTGTCCAGATGCTCCACCAGCCGCGCCGCGTCATAAAGATCCTGAGCGGTGGAATCGCGATACTCATGCGTCACCGGATCGACGATATGCACCGCCGCCCCCGCCGTGCCGAAATGCACATTGGTCCCCGACAGATGCAGGTCATGCCGAGGGTCCCGCGCATAAAGCGTGATATCCCGCGCCGCCACCGCCAGCATATCCTCGACGAGCGCCCGCGGAAAGCGGATGCGCCCGTCATCGCCCAAGACCGCCCCGGCGCCCGTCAGGATCTCCACCCCTGACGCCGGAGCATTGGAAAACCCGATGACCTCCAAGGCCTGCAGGGCAGACTCATGGATCTTCGCCATCCCCGCCTCGGTCAGGGGCCGATACTGCCCCCCCGCCATGCCGCCACGGATCGGCCGCACATCATCGGCCAAGGGCGCCGCCCGCAGGGCCACCCGCGCCGAGCGCCCGCCCGACCTCCCCGAAGCCCTCGCCCGCGCCGGTTCGCAAACCTCTCCGATATCGCTCATCTCATGGCCTTTCATACTGGCTCAAATATCCCGGGGGTCCGGGGGCAGAGCCCCCGGCGCTTGGTCACCCGCGCACGCGTTCCGATTTGGGGTCATACATCGGCACCAGCGACGCCACCGCCTCATGCCGCACCCCCGCCACTTCGATCTGGTAGGAGGACGCAAGGACCTCCTCCGCCTCCTGACCCTTGCAGGGCACATAGCCCAGACCCACGGCGCCGCCCAAGGCATGGCCATAGTTGCCAGAGGTCACCGGCCCGACGATCTTGCCATCGCGCACCACCGCCTCGTTGTGGAACAACAGCGGCTCGGGGTCCTTCAGGCGGAACTGCACCAGGCGCCGGTTCAGCCCCGACTCCTGCTTGCGCAGAACCGCCTCGCGCCCGATGAACCCGGTCTTCTTCTTGCCGACCGCAAAGCCCAGGCCCGCCTCCAGCACATGATCCTCATCGGTGATGTCATGGCCCCAATGGCGATAGGCCTTCTCGATCCGGCAGGAATCCAGCGTGTGCAGCCCGCAGAGCTTCACCTCCGGAGCGGCCTCCATCAGGGCCTCAAAGACATGGGCGGTCTGGTCGGCGGGGACATAAAGCTCCCAACCCAGTTCCCCCACATAGGTCACGCGGTGCGCGCGGCCGAGGCCCATGCCAAGCTCGATCTCTTGCGCCGTCCCGAAAGGAAAAGCGCCGTTGGAAAGGTCATTCGGCGTGATGCGGCTCAGCACCTCGCGCGATTTCGGCCCCATGACGCAAAGCACCGATTCCCCCGCCGTCACATCGGTGACGACCGCGAAGTCATCCCCGACATGGCCCCGCAGCCAGGCGAGGTCCTTCTGCAAGGTCGCCCCCGGCACAACCACCAGGTAAGAGGTCTCCGACAGCCGCGTGACCGTCACATCCGCCTCGATCCCGCCCTTCGGGTTCAGGAACATCGTATAGACGATCTTGCCCGGGGCCACATCGACCTCGGCCGAGCAGACCCGGTTCATGAAGCGGCAAGCATCGCGACCCTCAACCCGGATCTTGCCAAAGGAAGTCATATCGAAAAGTCCCACGCTCTCGCGCACCGCCATATGCTCGGCCTTCTGGTTCTCGAACCAGTTCTGCCGCTGCCAGGAATAGCGATATTCCCGCTCCTGCCCCTCACGGGCGAACCAATTGGCCCGCTCCCAGCCCGCGACCTCGCCAAAGACCGCGCCGCGCGCCTTCAGGTGTTCATGGATCGGAGAGCGCCGCACCCCGCGCGAGGTCGCCATCTGCCGATAGGGGAAGTGGTCGGCGTAAAGCAGCCCCAGGGTCTCCGAAACCCGCTCCTTGAGGTAAGCGCGGTTCTTCTGGAAGGGCTGGGCGCGGCGGATATCGACCTCCCAAAGGTCGAAGGGAGCTTCGCCCTCGGTGATCCAATGGGCGAGCGCCATGCCCGCGCCGCCCGAAGAGACGATCCCGATCGAGTTATACCCGGCCGCGATCCAATAGCCCTGCACCTCGGGCGCGGGCCCCAGGTAATAGCGGTCATCGGGGGTAAAGGACTCCGGCCCGTTGAAAAACGTATGAATGCCCGCGCTTTCAAACAAGGGCATCCGCTTGGTGGCCATCTCGAGGATGGGCATGAAGTGGTCCCAATCCTCGGGGAGCGTATCGAATTCGAAATCGGCCCGGATGCCCCCCATGCCCCAGGGCTTGGCCTTGGGCTCGAAGGCGCCGAGCATCATCTTGCCCGCGTCCGACTTGTAATAGGCGCATTCATCCGGCACCCGCAGGACCGGCAAGTCCCCCAGCCCCTTCACGGGCTCCGTCACCAGGTAGAAATGCTCGCAGGCATGCAGAGGCAGCGTCACCCCGTTCTGCGCCGCAAGGTCCCTGCCCCACATGCCGCCGCAGTTCACCACCACATCGGCCTCGATATGGCCAGGCCCCTCGGGTCCTTCATAGTCCACCCCGGTGACCTTGCCCCCGGCGGTGGTGATCCGCGTCACCGATGTCATCTCGAAAATCTGGGCGCCCTTCATCCGAGCCCCCTTGGCGAGCGCCATGGCGATATTGGCCGGATCACACTGCCCATCCAAGGGCAGCGCCACCGCCCCCACGACATCGCCCACTTCCAGATGCGGATAGCGCGCCTTCACCTCCGACGGAGAAATCTCCGCCACATCCACCCCGAAAATCCGCGCCACCGTGGCCTGACGCAGCAATTCCTCATGCCGCTCCTTCGTCAAAGCCACCGAGATCGAGCCCACCTGCTTCATCCCCGTGGCCACCCCGGTCTCGGCCTCGAGCCCGCGATAGAGGTCCGCCGAATACTTCGCCAGCCGCGTCATATTCGCGCTGCCCCGCAACTGCCCGATCAAGCCCGCCGCATGCCAGGTCGTGCCCGAGGTCAACCGCCGCCGCTCCAAGAGCACGACATCCGTCCAGCCCGCCTTGGCCAGGTGATAGGCCACCGAGCAGCCGGACACCCCGCCCCCCACCACAACCGCCCGCGCCTTGTTCGGTATCATAGTTCCGTCTTTCATCTTTTCATAAATATCCACGGGGATTTTCAAGGGGAGCGTGCTCCCCTTGAAGCGGGGGGCTCGGGGGGCGGCAGCCCCCCGAACGCGGGGGTCCGGGGGCGGCAGCCCCCGGCTCCGGTCTCACGCGCGGATGCGCTCGTTCTTGGGGTCCCAAAGCGGCTGATCGGCCATGACCTTGGCCGGATAGCGCGCCCCGAATATTTCCACCTCGACCTCGGTCCCCGGCAGGTTGACCTCCGTCTTCAGCATGCCGAGCCCGATACAGGCCCCGACCCTGTGCCCGTAGTAACCGCTCGTCAGCTCGCCCACGATCACGCCATCCTTCCAGATCGTCGCCATATAGGGCGGGTCCTGCTCGCCCGCCTCGATGACGAGCGTGCAGAAGCGCTTCGCCACCCCGCGCTGCTTTTCGGCCTCCAGGGCCGCCTTGCCGCGGAAGCTCTTGCCCCAATCGACGAACCGCTCCAGCCCGCCCTGCAGCACGGTGTAATCGGTCGACAGGTCCCCCTTCCAGGCGCGGTAGCCCTTTTCGACCCGCAGCGAATTCAGCGCGAACATGCCGAAGGGCTTCAACCCCAAGGGAGACCCCGCCGCCATCACCGCATCGAAGACCTTTGCCGTCACGCCCACCGGCGTGTGGATCTCCCAACCCAGTTCGCCGGCGAAACTCACCCGGAAGAGCCAGACCTCCTCCCCCGCGATCTTCGCCTGCTGGAAGGTCAGCCAGCCCTTGGAGAGGTCGGCATCCGAACAGGCGGCGAGTATCTCGCGGGACTTGGGCCCGGTGAGGATCTGGCAGGACCAGGCTTCGGTGGCATCCATGAGGCTCAGGCCCGGGGCGAGGTGGCGCAGAAGCCATTCCTTGTCATGGGACTGGGCGGTCGCGGCGGTGATCAGCAGGAACTGCTCCTCCCCCATCCGCGCCACCGACATTTCGGTGACGATCCGCCCCTTGTCATCGGCGAAATAGGCGAGCCCCAGGCGGCCAACCGAGGGCAGCTTGCCGGTGATCTGAGCGGACAGCCACTCCGCCGCCCCCGCCCCGGTCAGCATGAAGCGCGAGAAGCCCGGCAGGTCGAGGATCCCGGCGGCATCGCGCACGGCCTCGCATTCCGCCTTGACCGCGCCGAACCAGGGGCCTGCGCGGTCCCAGGTGCGCTGGGATGCCTCGGTGGTGTCATCGCCGGGGCGGGCATACCACAAGGCGCGCTCCCAGCCGTTATAGGGGCCGAACTGGGCGCCCATGGCCTCGGTCCGGTCATGCACGGCAGAGAGCTTTTTGCCGCGACCCTCGGGCCAGGCGTGGTGGGGGAAGTGGATGGCATATTCGTGGCCATAGACCTCCATCCCCTTTTTGACGCAATAGTCCGGGTCCTCGAAGCCCGTGAAGCGGCGGGGATCGCAGGACCACATGTCCCATTCGGTCGCCCCTTCCGTCACCCATTCGGCCAGGACCTTGCCCGCGCCGCCCGCCTGGCAGATGCCGAAAGTGAAGACGCAGGCCTCATAGGCGTTCGGGAGCCCCGGCATGGGCCCGATCAGCGGATTGCCGTCGGGCGTATAGGGGATCGGGCCGTTGATCACCTTGGTCAGGTTCGCCTGCCCCAGCAAGGGCACCCGCGCCATAGCGTCGTTGATATGCCACTCCAGCCGCTCCAGGTCGTCGGGGAAAAGCTGGAAGCTGAAATCATCCGGGAAAGGGTCGGACTTCTCGACCCAATGGGCCTTGCAGTTGCCCTCATAGGGGCCAAGGTTGAAGCCCATCTTCTCTTGGCGGAGGTAGTAAGAGCTGTCCACGTCGCGCAGCAAGGGCAGCTTGTGGCCGACCTCTTTGCTCCAGCTTTCCAATTCCGGGATCGTGTCGAAGAGCATGTATTGATGGCTCATCACCATCATGGGGAGTTTCCGGCCGAACATCTCGGCCACCTTGCCGGCATAGTAACCAGCGGCATTCACCACCTTTTCGCAGCGCACTTCGCCCTTGGGGGTGACCACGACCCATTCGTCGCCCTCGCGACGGACGGAGGTCACCGGACAAAAGCGCTCGATCTTTGCCCCCATCTGGCGGGCACCCTTGGCCAGCGCCTGGGTCAACTGCGCCGGGTCGATGTCGCCGTCATAGGGGTCATGGAGCGCGCCGGTCAGGTCATGGGTCTCGACGAAGGGATAAACCCGCTTGATCTCGTCGGGGGTCAGGATGTTCAGGTCCATCCCCTGGTAGCGCCCCATGCCAACAACTTTTTGGAACTCCATCAACCGTTCCCGGGAATGCCCCAGACGGACCGATCCCGTGACATGGTAGTTCATCGGATAATCGACCTCCTGGCCCAATTTCCGATAGAGTTCCGCGCTGTAGCGCTGCATGTTCATGATCGACCAGGAGGAGGAAAAGGTCGGCACATTCCCCGCCGCATGCCAGGTGCTGCCAGCCGTCAGCTCGTTCTTTTCCAGAAGCAGGCAATCCGTCCAGCCCGCCTTGGCGAGGTGGTACAGGGACGAGACGCCGACCGCGCCGCCTCCGATGATGACGACACGCGCTTGGGTTGGGAAATCGGACATGGGCGCCTCCTGCTTGACCCTTTATCCCCCGATGCGGCCCGGCTTTCAATTCGGGCGAAACCCCGCTATTGATCGGAAAATCCGATCAGAGGCTCAAATGCAGATCGAACTCATCGAGACCTTCCTCGACCTGGTGGAGACCCGCAGCTTCCACCGCACCGCCGAGCGCCTGTCGGTGACGCAGTCCACCGTCTCGGCCCGGCTTGCGGCCCTGGAAACGGCCCTCGGCGCCCGCCTCTTCACAAGGTCCCGGGCGGGCACTGAACCGACCACCGAGGGCACCCGCTTCGAGCCCCATGCCAGGATGCTGCGCCACGAATGGCACCAGGCGCGGCGGCGCATCCAGGTGCCGCAGCGCGCGGCGCATCTGGTGCGGGTGGGCATCCAGAACGACCTTTCGGCGCTTTACCTCGGCGGCTGGGTCGCCGATTTCCGCCGCGCCGCGCCCGACACCGCCTTTTACATCGAGCCCGATTACTCGAACCAAATGTGCATGGACCTGTTGCACGGCACGCTGGATTTCGCCGTGATGTTCTCGCCCAAACCCCATCCCGACCTGCATTTCGATTCTGTCGGAGAGGTGGGCTACGCGATGATCTCGACCGAGACCGACCGGATGGAGGGCCTGCGCCCCGAGACCTTCGTCTTCGGCCATTTCTCCCCGGCATTTGAGGAGATGCACCGCCAGCTTACCCCGGACCTGGCCCAGGCGCCGGTGTCGGTGGGCCAGTCGGCCTCGGTGGTCTCGCTGATCCTGGCCTCGGGAGGCGCGGGCTATGTGCTTGAAAAGACAGCGGCAGAGCTCGTCACCCAGGGCCGCGCGCGCCGGGTCGAGGATGCCCCGGCGCTGCGTCAGCCGATCTATGCCGCCATGCATTTGCGCGACCGGATCACGCCGCTGCACCGGCGCCTGACACGGATCGTCGGGCGGGCGCTGGCGTAGGGTGGGTGCAACCCACCGTCGCGCGGGCGGTGGGTTGCACCCACCCTACACCACCGTCTTCACCCGATAGCCCGGCGCATGGGTCAGCCGCACCCAGGTCACCGGCGCCGCCTCCCCCCAGGTGCAGCGCTCCGTCACCAGGACCGGCGTCGCGGGGTCCAGACCCATGGCGCGGCCCACTTCCTCCCCCGCAGCCTCCGCCGAGAAGGCGATGTCGCCCGTGACGAAGGGCACATGCGCCACCAGCCATTCATTCGCACTGACCGCGCCGAAATCCGGGCGCGGATCGGGCAGGACGCCCGGGTTCAGCCAGCGCAGCTCATGGGCAAAGGGCCGCCCATCGGCCAGGTGCAGCGTCTCGAGACACAGCATCGCCCCCTGCGCCTCCCCCCCCAGGATCGGCCAACCCAGTTGCGCGGCAATCGCAACGGGCGGGCGGCTGATCTCTTCGCGCAAGAGCCTTATGCCGTAAGCCTGGCCCCTGCCCTGGACCTCGGCCCGGATCACCGGAATGTCGAAGGTCGCCCGCCGCACCGGCAGCGCCGCCACCCGCGTCCCCGCCTTGCGCTTGCGCTCCAGGACCCCGGCGCGGGCCAATTCGGTCAAGGCGCGGTTCACCGTCGCGCGGGAGACGCCGAATTCCTCCGCCAGCGCCTCCTCCCCCGGGATCACCGCGCCGGGCGCCCAGGCCCGGGCCCGGATGCGCGAGAGCACCTCGGCGCGGATCTCTTCCCAGCCCATCAGAGCGCTTCCGAGAGCCGCGCCATGACGGCGGCAAAACGCGCCCGCACCGCGTCCCGCGCGATATGGCGCCCCCCGGTCACGATATGCCGCCCGGCCGACCAGAGATCGCTGACCATCCGGTCATCCCCCGCAAAGGCAAAGGTATCAAGCAGCCGATCCCCCTGCCGCCCCGCCATGTCCGGCCCCGAGGCGTCCAGCGCCAGCAGGTCGGCCCAATCGCCCACCCTTATCGCGCCGGATTGCCGCCCCGCCGCCTGGGCCCCGCCCTTGACCATGCCCTCGAAGATCACCCGTCCGACCGAGCGCTGATCGGCCAAGACCGCCCGGGCTTTGCCCCCAAGCCGCTGCGAATATTCCAGCATGCGGATCTCCTCCGACAGGCTGATCCGGATATTGCTGTCCGACCCGATGCCGAAGGCGCCGCCATGGGAGAGATAGCGCGCCCCGTCGAAGATCCCGTCGCCGAGGTTCGCCTCGGTGATCGGGCAAAGCCCCGCCACCGCCCCCGAGCGCGCGAGGCCCTCGGTCTCTTGCGGGGTCATCTGGGTCGCATGGATCAGGCACCAATCCCGGTTCGCGCCATGGTCCAGCACCCATTCCACCGGCCGCGCGCCCATGAAGGCGCTGACCTCTTCGACCTCGGCCACCTGTTCGGCCACATGGATATGGACCGGCCCCCTGGGCAGGTGAGCGAGGCTCTCCGCCCGCACCGCGCGAAGGCTATGCGGCGCGGCCCCTAGACGGTCATCTGCCCGCGTCAGATGCCGGGCCGAGGCCTCGTGCAACGCCACGAAGCTGTCAAGGTCATTGCCGAACCGCAGCTGGCCGCCTTGAAGCGCGCGGTTGTCGCAACCGCCCCGTTCATAAAGCACCGGCAAGAGCGTCAGCCCCAGGCCCGTCTCGCGCGAGGCCTGCGCAATCCGCCCCGCCATCTCTGAGAGGTCGCTGTAAGTCTGGCCGCCAAGGCCATGATGCAGATAGTGAAACTCCGCCACCGCAGCATAGCCCGCCTCGGCCATTTCCACCATGACCTGGGCCGCGATCACCTCGACATCCTCGGGCGTCAGACGCTCCAGGAAGCGATACATCAGGCTCCGCCAGGTCCAGAAAGAGTCCTGACCCGCCGTCCGATACTCCGTCAACCCGGCCATGGCGCGTTGAAAGGCATGGGAATGCAGGTTCACCGGCGCCGGAAGCAGCACATCGACCGAGGCCCCCGTGCCGTGACCCACCGAGACGATCCGGCCACCCTCGACCTCGACCACAACATCCCTGGCCCAGCCCTCGGGCAAGAGCGCCTCTTTCGCCGCGATCCGCATGGAACCTCCTTGACGCCGCATTATGTCCAGACATAATACGAAATAACCCAGACATAAGGCAAGTCAAATGAGTCGCCCCCTCGTCCTGACCAATGCGACCCTCGCCACGATGGAGAGCGGCTATGGGCTTGGCCCGACGGCGCTGGTGGCAGAGCAAGGCGTGATCACCTGGCTGGGGCACGACCTGCCCGAGCGCTTCGCCCCCCTGGCGCAGGACCTGGGCGGCGCCCTTGTCACGCCGGGCCTGGTCGACGCGCACAGCCATATCGTCTTTGGCGGCAACCGGGCGGCGGAGTTCGAACTGCGGCTGAACGGGGCGAGCTATGAAGAGGTGGCGCGGGCCGGCGGTGGCATCCTCTCGACCGTGCGCGCCACGCGGGCGGCCTCCGAGGAAAGCCTTCTGGAACAGTCGCTTGCCCGGGCCGATGCCCTGATTGCCGGGGGCGTCACGACGCTGGAGATCAAGTCGGGCTACGGGCTGACCGTGGCGGACGAGCTGAAGATGCTGCGCGTGGCGCGCGAGATCGGGCGCGCCCGCCGCCTGCGCGTGGTGACGACGCATCTCGCCGCCCATGCCATTCCGCCCGAGTACCAGGGCCGCGCCATGGCCTATATCGAGGAGGTGGCCGTGCCCTCCCTGCGTCTGGCCGTGGACGAGGGTCTTGTGGATGCCGTCGATGCCTTTTGCGAGAAGATCGCCTTCCAACCCCATGAGGTGGAAGTGCTTTTCCAAGAGGCCCGCGCCCTTGGCCTGCCCGTGAAGCTCCATGCCGAGCAGCTCTCCGACCTCGGAGGCGCCGCCTTGGCCGCCCGCCATGGCGCGCTCTCGGCCGATCACCTGGAATATCTCTCCCCCGAGGGGATCGCGGCCATGGCCAAGGCGGGCACGGTCGCGCAGATCCTCCCCGGCGCGTTTTACACCCTGCGCGAGACGCAACTCCCCCCCATCGCGGCGCTCCGCGCGGCGGGCGTGCCCATGGTCGTGGCAAGCGACTGCAATCCCGGCTCCTCGCCGATGACCTCGCTGACATTGGCGATGAACATGGCCTGCACCCTCTTCCGCATGACGCCGCTGGAGGCCCTGCAAGGCACCACCATCCACGCCGCCCGCGCCCTTGGCCTGACCAGCGGCATCCGGGTCGGCGCGAAGGCTGATCTGTGTCTCTGGAACGCCACGCATCCCGCTGAACTCTCATATAAAATCGGCCAGACCCCCTTGGCCCGCATCTTCGAAGGTCACCATGACTGAGATCCTGATCCCCGGCCAAACCTCCCTTGCCCAGCTGGAGCATATCTGGCGGACCGAGGCCCCCGCGCGGCTGCACGACAGCGCCCGCCCCGGCATCGAGGCCGCCTGCGCCCATATCGCCAAGGCCGCGGCGGGCAGCGCCGCCGTCTATGGCGTGAACACCGGCTTCGGCAAGCTCGCCAGCCTGAAGATCGCCCCGGAAGACACAGCCACGCTTCAGAAAAACCTGATCCTGTCGCATTGCTGCGGCGTGGGCGCGCCGATGCCCCGCCAGACCGCCCGCCTGATGATGGTCCTGAAGCTCCTCTCCCTCGGCCGAGGCGCTTCCGGCGTCCAGCCGCAAACCGTCGCCCTCCTCGAGGCCATGCTGGAGCGTGGCGTCACCCCCGTGATCCCCGCCCAAGGCTCCGTCGGCGCCAGCGGAGACCTCGCCCCCCTCGCCCATATGACCGCCGTGATGATCGGCCATTCCGAGGCCGAGCACCAAGGCCAGATCAAATCCGGCCTCCAAGCCCTTCAAGACGCAGGCCTTTCCCCCATCACCCTCGGCCCCAAAGAGGGCCTGGCGCTGATCAACGGCACGCAGTTCAGCACGGCCTATGCGCTCGCCGGCCTCTTCGGCGCCCAGAACGCCGCCCGCAACGCGCTGGTCACCTCCTGCCTCTCGACCGACGCGATCATGGGCTCCACCGCGCCGCTGCACCCCGAAATCCACGCGCTGCGCGGCCAACCCGGCCAGATCGAGGCCGCCCGGATCATGCGCGCCCTCCTTGACGGCTCCGAAATCCGCGAGAGCCACCGTGAGGGCGATACCCGCGTCCAGGACCCCTATTGCATCCGCTGCCAACCCCAGGTCACCGGAGCCGCGATGGATGTCATCGCGCTGGCCGCAAGAACCCTCGAAATCGAGGCCAATGCCGCCACCGACAACCCCCTGGTGCTCTCGGATGGCCAGATCGTCTCCGGTGGCAACTTCCACGCGGAACCCGTTGGATTCGCTGCCGATATGATCGCCATGGCGATCTCCGAGATCGGCGCCATCGCGCAGCGTCGCGTCGCCCTGATGGTCGACCCAACCCTCTCCTTCGACCTCCCCGCCTTCCTGACGCCAAAGCCCGGCCTGAACTCCGGCCTGATGATCGCCGAGGTCACCACGGCGGCGCTGATGAGCGAGAACAAGCACCTCGCCCATCCGACGGTGATCGACAGCACCCCCACCTCCGCCAATCAGGAGGACCATGTCTCCATGGCCGCCCATGGCGCCCGCCGCCTCGGCCAGATGGTGGATAACCTGAACGTCATCCTGGGCGTCGAGGCCATCACCGCCACGCAAGGCATCGACTTCCGCGCGCCGCTGAAAACCAGCCTCCCCCTGCAACGCGCCGCCCAAAAGCTGCGCGAGACCATTCCGCCCCTCGGCGATGACCGCTACATGGCCCCCGACCTGAAAGAGGCCGCGCGCCTGATCGAGACCGGCGCCCTCACCGAAGCCACCGGCATCCAATTCATCTTTTCATAAATATCCCACGGGGGTCTGGGGGTGTGAAACCCCCAGCCCGTGCCGAAAGGACCGACATGACCCGCCACAACACCCGCGACATCTACCCCGCCACCGGCACCGAGATCACCGCCAAGTCCTGGCTGACCGAGGCACCCCTGCGGATGCTGATGAACAACCTCCACCCCGACGTCGCCGAAAACCCCCACGAGCTGGTGGTCTATGGCGGCATCGGCCGCGCCGCCCGCACCTGGGAGGATTTCGACCGCATCTGCGCCGCCCTCCGAGACCTCAACGCCGATGAGACCCTCGTCGTCCAATCCGGTAAACCGGTGGCCATTGTCCGCACCCACACGGACGCCCCCCGCGTGCTGATCGCCAATTCCAACCTCGTCCCCCATTGGGCGACCTGGAAGCATTTCAACGAGTTGGATGCCAAGGGCCTGATGATGTATGGCCAGATGACGGCCGGGTCCTGGATCTACATCGGCACGCAGGGCATCGTGCAGGGCACCTACGAGACCTTCGCCGAAGCGGGCCGCCAGCATTACGAGGGCTCGCTCAAGGGCCGCTGGATCCTCACCGGCGGCCTTGGCGGCATGGGCGGCGCACAGCCCCTGGCCGCCGTCTTCGCGGGCGCCTCCTGCCTCGCCGTCGAGGTCGACGAGACCCGCATCGACTTCCGCATCCGCACGAAATACCTCGACGCCAAGGCCAAGACCCTGGACGAGGCGCTGGCCATGATCGCGGAATGGACCGCCAAGGGCGAGGCGAAATCCGTGGGCCTCCTCGGCAATGCCGCCGAGATCTTCCCCGAGATCTACGCCCGCATGGCCAAGGGCGGCATGCGCCCCGATATCGTCACCGACCAGACCTCGGCCCATGACCCGCTGCACGGCTATTGCCCGGCGGGCTGGACCCCGGCGGAGTGGCGCGCCAAGCAGGAGACCCACCCGGAGGAGGTCCAAAAGGCCGCCCGCGCCTCGATGCGCGCCCATGTCGAGGCCATGGTCGCCTTCTGGAACGCCGGCGTCCCCACGCTGGATTATGGCAACAACATCCGCCAGGTCGCCAAGGAAGAGGGCATGGAGAACGCCTTCGCCTTCCCGGGCTTCGTCCCCGCCTATATCCGCCCGCTCTTCTGCCAGGGGATCGGCCCCTTCCGCTGGGTGGCGCTCTCGGGCGACCCCGAAGATATCCGCAAGACCGATGCGGCGATGAAGCGCCTCTTCCCCGAGAACCAGCACCTCCACCGCTGGCTGGACATGGCGGGGGAACGCATCGCCTTCCAGGGCCTGCCCGCCCGCATCTGCTGGATCGGCCTCGGCGACCGCCACCGCGCGGGGCTGATGTTCAACGAGATGGTGGCCAGCGGTGAACTCAAAGCCCCCATCGTGATCGGCCGCGACCACCTCGACTCAGGCTCCGTCGCCTCTCCCAACCGCGAGACCGAAGCCATGAAGGACGGCTCCGACGCCGTCTCTGACTGGCCGCTTCTGAACGCCTTGGTCAACACGGCCTCCGGCGCCACCTGGGTCTCGCTGCACCACGGCGGCGGCGTCGGCATGGGCTTCTCGCAGCACTCCGGCGTGGTCATCGTGGCCGATGGCACGCCCGAAGCGGCCAAGCGGCTCGAGCGCGTCCTTTGGAACGACCCGGCCTCCGGCGTCTGGCGCCATGCCGATGCGGGCTACGAGATCGCCCGCGACTGCGCCATCGCGAACGGCCTGCGCCTGCCCGGCATCCTCGGCAATTGAGTCAATTACGCTAACCGATCGTTAATGGTTTTGCCCGATCTTCGGGCAAAACCGAAATAGGCCGCCATGCCCGTCACTGTCCTTGCCCATCTGACCGTCGCCGAGGATCAACCCGTTGCGCTGGCCGCCTATTTCAAGGTCACCCAACCCCTGCTCGAAGCCGCCGGCGGCCGAATCATCAAGCGCTTCCGGCTGACCGATCCGGTCGTGGGCCAGATGCCCTCGCAAACCGTGGTCATCGTGGAATATCCCTCGCGCGCGGCGGTGGCACAGGTCTTCGACAGCCCGGAATACCAGGCCATCATCCCGATCCGCGACATTGCCTTTCCGACATACCGGATATCCATCGTCGAAGAGTGACAGGCCCCGCCCGCAGGTCTAGACTGACGACCGGAGGTGACCCATGTCCTGGCTCTCGCGTCTCGCCGAAAGGCAAATCCTGAAAACCCAGCTCAAGGGCGGGTTGCAGGGCCTTGAGGGCGAAGGCAAACCCCTGCCCGACCGCCCCGGCGATGCCTTTGTCAGCGCGGGCGATGCGGCGGGCTTCCGGATCATGGCCCAGGCCGGGGTCCTGCCCGAGGAGATCACGCTGAAAAAGCAGGTCCAGGCGCAGGCCGCGCTCCTAGCCACCCTCCCCGAGGGACCCGAGCACAGGCAGGCCATGGCCAAACTGGCCGAGCTTCAGATGCGCCAGGCCATCGCCGAGGAATCGCGCCGCCGCTTCCTGAAAGGGTAAAAGGCGCGACGCCCCGCATCCAGGCAGGCCCAGCCCAAAGTCCGGCCGACAAAGCCCAGGATCGTCTGTCACCCGCAGCCGCATTGCGCCGCCCAAGACACGCTCCGCCTCTTCCCGCGCAAGCCGCTCCCCGGGCCCCGTCTTTCATCTTTTCACAAATATCCCGGGGGGAGAGGCCGCAAGGCCTCGGGGGGCAGCGCCCCCCCGAATGCATCTCTTGCGGCAAAGCCGCTCCGCTTGGGTCTCAGACGCGCGGGTTCTTCTCCACCGCTCCGGTCCAGATCGGGTTCGACCAGGCCCGCTTGCCCGCCGCATCGATCACCGCGGCCCGGACCCAGGGCGAGTTGTTCAGCCGCTCCAGGGGCACTTCGCCCCGCGTCAGGCTCTCGCCATGGACGGCCTTGGCCCCCGTCCCCCAGCCGATCGCCACGATGGACCGCACGGCCGAGCATTCGACGACGAGTTTCCCATCCTCGACCCGCACATCGCGCAATTCCGGCCCAGTGGAGGAATAGAAGGCCCCCGCCTTCAAGGCCGCAAGCAGGGCCTCGGGCGTGTTCTCTTCCGCCTTGACCATGGTCCAGCCGCCGAAATGGTCGGGTTCCGAGAAATGCGCATCATCCGTGGCGATCAGCGTCAGGCGCCGCCCCTCGGTCAGAAGCTGATCGGCGACGAAGAACCCATCCGCCCGGTCACAGCCCATGGCGCAGCCGTGGTTATAGATCTCGACCGCATGGGCGGCGGAGATCGACCTGGCATCGTCGAAGGTCAGCGAGGACCATTGCGGATGGGCAATCGCCACGAAGGCCCCCGCCGCCACGGCCCGCGCCGCGATCTCGGGCCCCGTCTCCTGCCCCGCCACCGGCACGAAATCCGGCGTATGCGAGGGCGCGAAGTCGGGCGGGAGCCCCACGGCCAGGATATGCCAGAGCTCGCCGTTTTCCATCGCGCCCGAATGCAGCTCGGCGCCGAGGATCGTGGTGAAGTCGCGGTCGCGGAAGCCTGTCGTGTCGGTGATCGGATAGCCGAAGCGGCCGACGAAATGGTCGGTCAGGGCGATGAAGTCATAGCCCTCCGCCTTGTAGCGGCGGCAGACCTCGGCGGGGGCAAGAACTCCATCCGAATTGGTCGAATGGGTGTGCAGGTTGCCGCGCCAGAAACGGCCGGGATTGGTGAAGGCGGGAAGGGTCAGGGTCATGGGATCACTCCGGTTTTTCCCATGGTTACACGCTGGGCCATGACGCTTCCACGACAGAAGCGACGCAGTCCCAGGTCGCAGACGCAAGCCGACGCGCCAGCGTCGGCCCCCCGGAGCCCGAAGTGCCCCCGTCTCACCCGCGCCAAGGTGTCAAGCCAGCGCCCCCTCAGATGCGGAAGAAGGGCTGCATCAGGCGCGGGATGAGATCGGTGAAGCGCAGGGGCGCATCGGTCACGGCCAGGCAAATGCAATCCACCCCGGGCTCTGCCACGGGCTGATGCTCCAGCTCTTCGCCCGCAATCTCGACATCCCCCGGCCCGAAGCGGTCCGTGGCATCGCGGAAGGCGCCTTGCAGCACCAGGGTCAGCTCGCGCCCCCGGTGGCCGTGGTCGGGAACGGCCTGGCCCGCCGGAATATGCAAGAGCCGCGCCGAGGCCCTGCGCGAGGTGGGAAGGATCGCCTGCCGGACCCCCATGCCCAAGGTCCTCCATTTCACCGCCTCAAGATCGCCGCCGACATAGTCCAGAAGCGGCGCCGGAAGCACCGACTTCGGCGCCCGCGCCACGGCGCGCGGGGCCTGCGCCACACCGCCGATCCGCGCCATGGCCCGCGCCAGCGCGTCATCGGCCATGGCGGCGGTCTCTTGTTCCAGCACCGCCCCGCCGAGAACCTCATAGGCCATCAGCCGCGCCCGGCATTCGTCGCACATAGACACATGGGTGGCCACGATCAGCGCAAAGGCCTCGGGCAGGTTTCCCGCCGCGTGACCCAGGAGCAGGTCTTCCGAAAGATGGTGGCGAATCGTCATGTCTTACCCTTCAGCCAATCGAGCCCGCAGGCGGTCCAGCGCCAGGCGGATTCGCGATTTGATCGTGCCCAGCGGCAGCCCGGTCTCGGCCGCGATCTCGCTTTGGCTGAGATCGCCCCAATAGGCGCGCTGGATGAGGCTGCGCTGCTTTTCGGGCAGCTCGCCCAAGGCCGCGGCCAGGCGGCGGTTCTCTTCGGCCGTGGCGTAAAGATCGGCCTGGTCCGGCTCTTCTTCCAGGTCCCAGGGCGCCGGTTCCGCCTCGGGCCTGCGGTCGCGGCGGATCATGTCGATCATCCGGTTCCGCGCGATGGTGAAAATCCAGGTCGAGACCGAGGCCTTGACCGGATCATAGCTTGCCGCCTTCTGCCACAGCGTCGCCATGACATCCTGGGCGCATTCCTCCGCCAGGGCCGCATTGGCGCCGTTCTTGATCAAAAAGGCCTTCACCCTTGGCGCGAAATGCCGGAACAGCACGGCAAAGGCCGCGCGATCGCCCGCCTTGACCGCCGCCATCTCGGTGATCCAGTCGCCCTGCACCCGTGCTGTCCCCGCCATTGCCGCCTGACCCGCAACATAGGCGGGCGGATCGAAAAGGCCAGAGCGGGTTTGCGGCATCACCAACATGAGCTTTCTACGCCGCAACTTCCGGCCCGGATCACCCGGGGCGAAACTTTTCTTCCCGCCCCCCCGTTGGTGATCCAAACTGACCCGGCAGCCGTATCAGGCTGACAACACCAGGAGAGACCATGCCCTTCGAGACCCGCTTCCCGCCCTCCCGCATCGCTGTCATCGGCGGGGGCATCTCGGGCCTCGCGGCCGCCCATCTCCTGGCCAGCGATCACGCGGTGGTGCTTTTCGAGGCGGCGGACAGGCTCGGCGGCCATGCCCATACGGTCTGGGCGGGGAAGCGCGGTGACCAGCCGGTCGACATGGGCTTCATCGTCTTCAACCGGGTGAACTATCCGCTTCTCTCCGGCCTCTTCGACCGGCTCGGCGTGCCCGTCGCGCCCTCGAACATGAGCTTCGGCGCCTCGATCCAGGGCGGAGAGATCGAATATGGCCTGAAATCGCTGAGCTCGCTTTTCGCGCAGCGCAAGAACGCCTTCAGCCCCTCTTACCTGCGCATGCTGGCCGATATCCTGAAGTTCCACCGCAAGGCCGACCAGGTCCTGCGCCCCGGCATGACGCTGCGCGACCTCCTCGCGGCCCTTGGCACCTCCGACGCCTTCCGCGACCATTACATCACCCCCTTCACCGGCGCGATCTGGTCCACGCCCACCGAGGGCGTCCTCGACTTCCCCGCCGAGGCCCTGATCCGCTTCTTCGTCAACCATGGCCTGATGGGCGTCTTCCGCCATCACCAATGGGAGACGGTCAAGGGCGGCTCCATCGAATATGTCCGCCGGGTCGAGGCCGACCTGACCCGCCAGGGCGTCGAAATCCGGCTCAAGGCCCCCGTCGCCGCTGTCCGCCGTCTGGCCGAGGGCGTCCTTGTCCGCGCCGAGGGCGGCGAATGGGAGGCCTTCGACGAGGTGATCTTCGCCAGCCATTCCGACCAGACGCTCGCCATGCTCGCGGATGCCACCCCGTCCGAGACCAAGGCGTTGAAGGCGATCCGCTACCAGCCCAACACGGCGATCCTGCATTGCGACGAAAGCCTCATGCCGCGCTCGCGCCGGGCCTGGGCCTCCTGGACCTATGCCGAGCCCAAGGGTCCGCGCGCCCCGCGCATCGACCTGACCTATTGGATGAACTCGCTGCAACCCATCCCCAAGGAGGACCCGCTCTTCGTCTCCTTGAACCCCAACCGCGCCATCGACCCCGCCAAGATCTACGAGACAAGGACCTTCCACCACCCGGTCTATGACCTTGCCGCGCTCAAGGCCCAGGAGGAGATCCGCGCCTTCAACGGCACCGCATCGACCTGGTTCTGCGGCGCCTGGATGAAGAACGGCTTCCACGAGGACGGCTTCGCCTCGGCCCATGACGTGGCCCTGGCCATCCGCGCCCGCCGCCCGGCCCTGGTCGAGGCCGCCCAATGAACGACCAGCCAACCGCAGCCTCCCCCAAGGCGCCCCCTTCCTTTCAAATTGGCACAAATACTCCCGGGTGGGTCGGGGAGGGCAGGCAGCCCTCCCCGGGTCTGCCGCCAGCGCCCGCCCTGCATCTGCGCGGCCAGACCGTCCACTCCCGCACGGGCTCCGTCGCCAATGCCTTCCGCTATGGCATCGACTATGTCCTGACCGATGCCGAGGCCGCAGCCCCTGGGCCTTGGGCCTTTTCCCGCAACCGCGCCAACCTCGCCAGCCTTCACGACCGCGACCATGGCGGGCCTCCTGGCCAGGGCCGGGGCGCCCCTTGGGTGCGTGAGACCCTCGCCGCCCATGGCCTCCCCGCCCCCAGCCGCATCCGGCTGCTGGCCCAGCCGCGCATCCTGGGTCATGTCTTCAACCCGGTCTCCTTCTGGCTTTGCGAGGATGACACGGGGCTGCGCGTCGTCGTGGCCGAGGTCACCAACACCTATGGCGACCGGCATTCCTATCTCTGCCACCGCGACGACCTCGGCCCCATCGGCCCCTCGGACCGGCTGAGCGCGCAGAAGGTCTTCCATGTCTCGCCCTTCCAGGACATCGCGGGGGGCTATGTCTTCCGCTTCGACATAAGGCCCGACCGGCTGAACATCGTGATCGAGCACGAGGGCACGCGGGGCGGGCTGACCGCGACGCTGTCGGGGCGTCTGGCCCCCCTGACCTCGGCGGGCCTGATCGCGGCGAGCCTGCGCCGCCCCTTCGGCTCGCGCCGGGTGCTGGCGCTGATCCACTGGCAGGCCGTCAAGCTCTGGTGGAAGGGCGTCCCCTTTCGTCCCCGCCCCACTCCCCCGACCAACGAGGTGTCCCGATGACCGAAGTCCTTCTGATCCTGGTGGGCCTTTTCTTGGGCCTTTGGGGGGCGGTGGTGCTCCTGCCGCGCTTCATGGGCTTCATCAGCCAGCGCCCCGCAGATCACGCGACGCTCTCCCCCGCCTTCGACCCCAGGAAGCACCTGAACGGGCCGATCCTTTGCGAAGGCGTGGTCTATGGGCCCCTGGGACGCGTCTCTTCCCGCTTCGTCGCGCATATGGAGGGGCGCTGGGAGGGCAATCGGGCGGTCCTGTCGGAGCGGTTCTTCTATGACAGCGGCCGCACCCAGGACCGCGAATGGCGGCTGACCTTGGGCAACCAGGGCCTGGTGGCCGAGGCCGATGACCTGGTGGGCCCGGGGCGCGGCGTGGTTTCGGGCAATGCGGTGCAGATGAAATACCGCATCCGGCTCGCGCCCGAGGCGGGGGGCCATGTGCTGGATGTGGTCGACTGGATGTACCTGATGGACAATGGCACGATCATGAACCGCAGCCAGTTCCGCAAGTTCGGCATCAAGGTGGCCGAGCTCATCGCCACGATGCGCCCCCATCCCGAAGCGGTGGCCGCGTGAAAGGCACATATTGGCTGATCGGCGCCTCGGAGGGTCTGGGCGAGGCGCTTGCCCGGGCGCTGCACAAGAAGGGCGTTTCGCTGGTGCTTTCGGCGCGCAATGGCGAGAAACTGGCGGCGCTGGCGGCGGAACTGCCCGGCGCGCGGGTCCTGGCCTTGGATGTCAAGGATGCCGCCGCCGTCCAGCACGCGGCCGACATGCTGGGAGAGATCGACGGCATGGTCTGGCTCGCAGGCGTCTACTGGCCGATGAGCGCGGAGGCCCTGGAGCCCGCGCCCTTCCTCGAGATGTGCGACGTGAATTTCATGGGCGCCGCAAGGGCGGTGGCGGCCGTCGTGCCGGGGATGGTGAAGCGGGGCCGCGGGCATATCGTGCTGACGGGGTCCCTGTCCGCCTTTCGCGGGCTGCCGGGGGCCATGGGCTACCAGGCCTCCAAGGCCGGTTGCATGGCGCTGGCGGAAAGCCTCCATGCCGATCTGCGGGGGACGCGGGTCAAGGTGCAACTCGCCTCGCCGGGTTTCATCAAGACCAGGCTGACGGCGAAGAACCAGTTCAAGATGCCCTTCCTGATGGAGCCCGAAACCGCCGCCGCCGAGATGGTGACCCTGATGGAGAGCCCCCGCTTCGCCCGGCATTTCCCGAGGGTCTTCTCCTGGCTCTTCCGTTGCAGCCGGTTCCTGCCGGATTGGGCCTATTACCGGGTCTTTGCGCCGAAGTAGCCCGGGGTATACCCCGGGCTACGGGTTGCGGCAGCGCCGTTCCCGGCGTCCGGTCTGTGCCTGGCAGTGTCATCTTCTCCCCGCCGCCCCGGGCTTGAGCCCCATGGCCTCGACGCGAAAAACGCAACGTTGACCGCCCCTCACCGCTCAAAGGGTCGAGGCCATGGGGCTCAAGCCCGGGGCGGCGGGGGGAGAGAGGGGGCCTCAACCCTCCAAACTCCAAACCTTCCAAATTCTCAGCCCTGCAAGGCGGCCATGTAAAAGCCGTCCATCCCGCCCTGTTTCTCCCAATAGTCCGGGCGCAGGCGCAGGCCATGTGCGCCCCACCAGGCGGGATCGACCCCGGGCAAGGCGGGTTTCACCGCCCGCATGCCAAGGTCAGAGAGGCGCTCGGCCTGGGCCTCGCCCTCTTCGGGCAGAAGCGAGCAGGTGCAAAAGACCATCCGCCCGCCCTTCTTCAGCCAGCCCCGGGCGCGGTCGGCCAGCCTGGTTTGCAAGGCGGCCAACTCGCCGACATCGCGCTCTTGGCGCAGGTAAGGCAGGTCCGGGTGGCGGCGGATCGTGCCGGTGGCGGAACAGGGGGCATCCAGAAGGATCGCGTCGAAAGGCGCCTCGGGCGTCCAATGCAGGGCATCGGTCACCACGATCTCGGCCTTGAGCCCCGTGCGCGCCAGGTTCTCGCGCAGCCGCGTCAGGCGGGGTTCGGAGATATCCAGCGCCGTGACCTCGGCGCCGAGGTCGGCGAGCTGCATCGTCTTGCCCCCCGGCGCCGCGCAAAGGTCAAGGACACGCAGGCCCCGCACATCGCCCAGCATCTTGACGGCCATCGCGGCCGCCGCATCCTGCACCCAGAACCGCCCCTCGGCAAAGCCCGGCAGGGTCGAGACCTGGCCCGAGGCCATCCGCAAGGAGCCATTGGGCAGGACCACCGCCCCCGCCGCGGCCAGGGACGCGATCTCGGCCTCGGTTGCATCCGCCCGCAGGGTCAGATCGATGGGCGGGGTCTTGGCGAAGACGCGCTCCATCCCCTCGACCGCGCGGCGGCCATAAGAGGTGGTCAGAGCCTCGCGCAGCCAGTCGGGCAGGCGCTGATCGCCCTTGACCGCCTTGGGATCGACCCGGCGCAGGACGGCGTTCACCATGCCCGCAAAGGCCGGGTTGATCTTCTTGGCGGCCTCGACCGCCTCGTGGACCACGCCGTGGGGCGCCTCGCCGGTCACCAGCTCCAGAAGCCCCAGCCGCAGGACATTGCAGACCGGCAGGGGCGGGGCCTTCTTCAACAGCGGCAGAAGCGCGCGGTCCAGCTGGCCCATCTGGCGCAAGACGCCCGAGGCGAGGCGCTGGGCCCGGGCGCGCTCGGGGGCCGAGAGCGCCTCCAGCACCGGGGCCTGGTCGGCCAGGCTCTCCCCCGCCTCCATCACCCCCGCCAACAAAGCCAATGCCGCCGCCCGCGCCCGATCTGCCATGCCACTTTCCCTTCGCTTTTCCGCCCTATATCCTGAAACGGAGACGGAGAAAGCCCCGATGCCCCAAGAACCTGCCGAAGACCTGCCGAAATCCGAAGAAGAGCGCGTCCTGCCGCCCGCAGCCCTGCGCGCGCTGGCCGAGGCGGAAGAGCGGCGCAAGGCCGAAAAGCCCGCCCTGCCGCCCGAACTTGGCGGCCCCAAGGGGCTGGAGCCCACGCGCCACGGCGATTGGGAGCGCAAGGGGATCGCGGTCGATTTCTGAACGGCGGGGAGACCCCCGCCCGGGCGCAGCGCCGCCCTGCGGCGCCCCGACCCTGCCCGGGCCGAGCGGGGATGGGTGGGCGGGAGCGAGGCCCGGGTAGGGTCGGGTTTACAGGACCACGATGCCGGAATGCTTGGCCTTGTGCTCGGGCTCGACATGGATGGTGATGACGCAGCCCTCGATCAGCGCCTTCAGCGCCGCCTCGACCCGGTCGCACATTTCATGCGCCTCGATCACGGTCATTTCGCCCTTCACCACCAGGTGGAACTCGATGAAGGTCGCAGGCCCCGCCGCCCTCGTCCTCAGGTCATGCGCCTCGACCGCCCCCACGGCCTCGAGCCCGATCACCCGCCGCACCTCGGCCAGGACCTCTTCGGAGAGGCTTTCATCCAAAAGCCCCGAAAGGCTCTGGCGCATCACCTTCCAGCCTGACCACAGGATGTTCAAGGCCACCAGCCCCGCCAGCGCCGGATCGGCCCAGGTCCAACCGGTCTCCAGCGCCAGAAGCACCCCCAAGGCCACCACGACCGAGGAAACCACATCCGACAGAAGGTGCTTGCCATCGGCCACCAAGGCCGGAGAGCGGTGTTTCCGCCCCTGGTGGATCAGCACCCAGCACCAGATCCCGTTCAAGACGCTGGCCCCGGCATTGACCAGGATCCCCGCGATCGGCGCCTCCAGCACGCGGGGCGCCATCAGCCCCTCATAGGCCTGTTTCATGATCAGCAAGGCCGCCACGATGATCATGACGCCTTCGAGGATGGCCGAGAAGAGCTCGGCCTTGTGATGGCCGTAAGGGTGGTTGGCATCGGCGGGCTGCGAGGCATAGTGAATGGCCACAAGCGCCGCCACCGCCGTCACGACATTGACCGTGCTTTCCAGCGCATCCGACAAAAGCGCCACCGAGCCCGTCATGACCCAGGCCAAAAGCTTCAGCCCCAGGACCACCAGCCCCACGGCAATGCTGCCCGCCCCCAGTTTCATCGCCTTGGACATGGTCTCTCCGCCTTCGTCAGGGGAGCGGCCCTAGCAAAGCCCGGCCCCCAGATCAACCTTAGCCCGATGCAAGCCCGCCATGCAGCCGCCTTTTTCCCTTGAAAACGGCGAAAAACAGGCGCATAGCACCGCCCATGCCTGCGATCCGCCCCGGACGCGGGCCAATCCTCTTTTCGGAGTGACCATGGCCAAGGAAGAACTGCTCGAATTCCCCGGTGTCGTCAAGGAACTCCTGCCCAATGCGACATTCAAGGTCGAACTCGACAATGGCCATGAATTGATCGCGGTGATGGCAGGCAAGATGCGCAAGAACCGCATCCGCGTTCTGGCCGGCGACAAGGTGCAAGTGGAAATGACCCCCTACGACCTGTCGAAGGGCCGCATCAACTACCGGTTCAAGTGAGGCTGATCCTCGGTTCCGCCAGCCCGCGCCGCAAGGACTTGCTGGCGCAGCTGGGGATCGTGCCGGACGCGATCCTTCCCCCTGACATCAACGAGGACCCGGGGCCGCGCGAGCTGCCCCTGCCCTATTGTGCAAGGCTCGCCCGGGAAAAGGCCGCCGCTGTCGCCTGCGAGCCCGATGATCTCGTGCTCTGCGCCGATACGACGGTGGCGCTCGGCCGCCGGATCCTCGGCAAGCCCGCCAATGCCGTCGAGGCCGCCGCTTTCTTGGCGCTGATGTCGGGCCGCCGCCACCAGGTCATCACCGCCGTGGCGGTGAAGCGCGGCGAGAGGCTCTGGGCCCGTGAGGTCACCTCGCAAGTCCGCTTCAAGCGCCTGTCCGAGGTCGAAATCGCGGCCTATGTCGCCTCTGGCGAATGGCAGGGCAAGGCGGGCGGCTATGGCATCCAGGGGCTCGCGGGCGCCTTCATCCCCTGGATCCAGGGCTCCTTCTCCGCCATCATGGGCCTGCCCGTGGCCGAGACCGCAACGCTTTTGGCCGCCGCCGGCTGGCCGGTTTGGAGACAGTCATGAACGGCCGTGTCATCGTCCTGGACGAAATCCAGGGCCGCAAGGCAGCAGCCCTGATCTCCGAGGGGCGGCTTGAAGAGCTGCTCATCGACCCCGAGGACGACACGCCGCTCCCCGGCGCCATCTACCGCGCAGTGGCCGATCGCCCGATGAAGGGCATGGGCGGCATGTTCGTCAAACTGCCCCAGGGCTCGGGTTTCCTGCGCCAGACCGATGGCCTCGCCCCCGGTCAGCGCATTGTGGTCCAGGTCACCGGCCCCGCCGAGGAGGGCAAGGCCCTGCCCGTCACGACGCGGCTCCTCTTCAAGGGGCGGCTTGCCATTGTGACGCCCGAGGCGCCGGGCCTGAACATCTCGCGCCGCATCCGCGACGAGGGCCTGCGGGCCGAGCTCCAGGCGCTCGCCGATGCCGCGATGGAGGGCTCCGCCCATGGGCTGATCCTGCGCTCGGCCGCCGAGGAGGCCGAGGCCGAGGAAATCGCGGATGAAGTGGCCGAGCTGCGCCAGATGGCCGATGCCGTGACCGCCGATCTGGACGGCGGGCCGGAGCTTTTGGTCGAGGGCGCCTCGGCCCATGACACCGCCTGGCGCGACTGGGAGGCGGCCGATGAGGTCGTCACCGAAGGCTTCAAGCGCCTGGGCGTCCTGGAGATGATCGACGACCTCTTGTCGGCGCGGGTCGACCTGCCCGGCGGCGGTCACATGATGATCGAGCCCACCCGCGCGCTGGTCGCTGTCGATGTGAACACCGGGCCGGATGGCTCTCCGGCGGCAAGCCTGAAGGTGAACATCGCCGCCGCCCGCGACCTGCCGCGCCAATTGCGGCTGAGGGGTCTGGGCGGCCAGGTCGTGGTGGACTTCGCGCCGATCCCCAAGCGCGACCGGGCGATCCTCGACCAGGTCCTGAAGGCCGCCTTCAAGTCGGAAGGCGAGACCAACCTGCCCGGCTGGACGGGCCTCGGGCTTTACGAGCTGGTGCGCAAGCGCGACCGGCTGGCCTTGGCTGGATTGATGAAGACGGGGATGGCAAAGTGAGCTGCCCGATCTGCGGCAAGGCCGCCCCACCCGAGGGTCAGCCGCCGAAATACCGCCCCTTCTGCTCCAAGCGCTGCGCCGACATCGACCTTGGCCGCTGGCTGAACGAGGATTACCGGGTGCCCGCCCAGGCAGAGGACGATTCCGCCGAGGTCGATTCCCCCGACCCCGGCCAAAACCCCGCCCGCCGCCCGATCTGAAGCGGCTTTCCGCCGCGTCCCGAGCCCGGATCCACGCCCCGCAAAGCCTTTGGGCCTGCGGGGTGATTTCATTTCAGATCAGCCTGTTGCGCGGGTTTCTTCAAGTAATCTTGGGCCTGTGAGGCACCCATCTCCTTCCCCCATAAAACTTTTCGCGCCGAAGTTCATTTTTCTGTCAAACCCCTCTGGACAGGCGCATTCCCCTGACGTATCACCCCGCCATCCGAAGGACAGAGACGTCCACACAGTGTGCCCAGATAGCTCAGTCGGTAGAGCAGCGGATTGAAAATCCGCGTGTCGCTGGTTCGATTCCGGCTCTGGGCACCACTCCTTCCCATTGAAAACAAAGATGTTTGTGTTTCGCGTCCGGCGGGATGTGCCTTTATTGTGCCGTCCTGGACAACATATGGACAACATGACGCGAACCTCGGGCAGTGGACCGGCACAGGCTCGATCTTGCTTCTGCCCGCTGTTCACGAAAAAGAGATCCAATCCGGACGCAGCGCAGTGATCAGGTTGCTATCATGAAGGCGAGGCTTTGCGGCCCGCCTTCAGGAGAACCCGAATGAACGCCATCACCCCCATTCCCCGCCCCTACCTGACCGAGCAAGAGGTCGCAGACCGCTTCAACGTCTCCACCGCGACCATCCGGCGCTGGATCCGCGAAGGCGCGTTCCCCAGAGGACTGCGCATCGGAACTGGAACCACGCGGTGGCGCTTGTCCGATATCGAGGCCTATGAAGCCTCCCTCACCTGGGCCCTTTGCACCATGCCCATGGACGTCGCCCTCGACTTCGGTGCAGCTCAGACCGAGGTGTAACGACATGGGACAGATGATCACGCTCACCCGCGACGCCTGGCGCGAAGTGGATCCCGCTGATCCTTCCACCGCCGTCGCGCATGCCGATGGCATGCCCCCGGGGCTTGAGCTCCTCCCCGACGGCCTGTGGCAGACCGCCCCGGACGGCAAAACGCATCGTATCGGCTCCTGGCTCGTCATCGAGGCGCTCTTCAAGGAGGCCGTCGGACAGGGCTGGGGCAAGGTCGTGGTCATCACCGACCCCGATGGCACCCGCCACCGCCTGACCTTCCTCGATGGCGAGATTGCGACGAACTGGAGCAAGGTGCTCTCTACCCTCCTGAATGCAGGTTACCAGCTGGGGGAGGCCCCGGACGCTGGCAAGCGGCTTCAGCGGGTCTTGCAGGCCTGGCGGCCGCAGGCGCGGAGGTCCCGTATCGGCCGGATCGGCGTGCATTTGACGCCGCAGCCCTGCTTCGTTCTGCCCACCGGGCAAGTGATCGGGGCCGAGGGACTGGTCGCCGATGCCGCCGCGACCTCTGCAGCCGCAGATATGCAGCCCGCAGGCAGAATCGAAGACTGGCGCGAGCAGATTGGCGCGCTGTGTTCCGGCAATCCCCTGATGATCATGGCCGTGTCGCTGGCCTTCTTCGGCCCGGTCCTCGGCCTCGTCGACCCTGACATGGGCGGCGGCTTTCACCTCGGTGGCTCCAGCTCGCGGGGCAAGTCCACGATTGCAGAAGTCGCCGCCTCGGTTTGGGGGGGGCCGCGCCTCCGCCGCAGCTGGAACGCCACGGCCAACGGGCTCGAAGCCCTTGCGGTCGCCCATAGTGGAACTCTCCTGATCCTGGACGAGATCGGCGAGGCCGCGCCCAAGGTCATTGGCCGTGCGATCTATGCGCTGTCGAATGGGGCGGGAAAGGGTCGGATGACCTCTGAGGCGGGGCTGAGGGCTGGCGAGAGCTGGGCGCTTGCTTTCCTTTCGACCGGGGAACTTGGCGTGGCGCGCAAGCTTGCAGAGGCCGGGGTGGATATCATGGCCGGCCAAGCGGTGCGCTTGATCGAAGTGGCCGCGGATGGGCGCCGCTTTGGCGCCTTCGACACGCTTCATGGCGCAAGGGATGGGGCGGCCTTTGCAGACCTGATCAAGGCGCAGAGGCTTCGCTTCCATGGCACGGCGGGCCCCGCCTTCGTCGAGGCGGCCTTTGCCGATGTGGAGGCCACACGCGCGCAGATCGGCACCCTGGCGCAGAATGGCATGGTCCGGATGCGCAAGGGCCTTGGCGTCGAGCCCGATGGCCAGATGCTCCGCGTCTTGAAGCGCTGTGCCCATGTGGCCGCCGCAGGAGAGCTTGCCACCCGCCACGGCCTTACGGGTTGGGCAGCAGGTGAAGCCGAAAACGCACTGGTCGAGGTTTTCGAGGACTGGCTGGCCGCCCGCGACGATGGCTCGACTTTGGCCGCGACCCTCCACCTTCAAAAACTGCGGTCCTGGCTGCGGGATCATGACAGCGAGATCGCGGAGCTTCCTGTGGTCAGTGTGTCCAGAACGAAAGGGTGGAAGGACAAGGAGAGGATCTACCTTTCGCCGGAGGCATGGGTCGAGATCCATGGCCCCAGCCATGCATCTGTCTCGCGGGTCCTCGAGGGTGCTGGTGTTCTCGAAACCGGCGACGGGCGCAACATCGCGGCTCGTGCCCCGCGCGCCATCCCCGGACGACCCAGGGTCTACCGTTTGAGGCGGGCTTGCGTCGAAGGCGTGGCCTCCCCTGACGGAACACACATGGAATGAGCCCCGACGGCCGGTCGGACCGCTCGGACCAGATGGTCCGACTGGTCCGACATTGTTGAGAGGGAACATCCACACCTTTGGACAAGCTATTGCTCTGCTTGATTTTTACGCGGAGACGGCGTAAGATAAGTAAATGCTTATCTTAAGGCCAGATCATGCGTGCCGCCTTTGACCCTTCGAGCCTGACACTGCAACTCCAGGCCGATAGTCGCCTTGGACAGGCCCTTCTGATCCACGTCGATCAGGCCCTGCAGTCCGCCGACCGTCTGCCAAACCACACCCCCCATCTGCTCCTCGCTCTCACTGTATTTGGCCAACTTGCCCCTTGGCTCATCGAGCTCTCGCTGCCTTGGTAGCCCCAGGCCCAACCGTCTGCCAAGCCACACCCCTCACCTCATGGCTCCCCCATGTCCCAGATCGTGTCAGACCTCCCCCGCCTCTTGATCGCTTATGCGAGAGTCTCGACCGATCAACAGAGCTCGGACCTTGATGGCCAGATCCGGGACTTGAATGTCGAGGCTGACCAGAGAGGCTATCCCTTTCTCGAGATCCATGAGGATGTCGGATCAGCGCACAAGCCCACCGCCGTGAACGACCTTCCCGGCCTGAAGGCGGCGCTGAAGCGCGCGGTGGAGCTGGGCTCTGGTTTGGTGATCCGGGACCCAAGCCGCCTGTCACGCAACCTGAAAGAGTTCCGCGAGCGCATCGCTCCAACGAGTGTGCCGATCCATTCGCTTGAGCATGGCCGCATTCTCTCGGTCGCAGAACTCGAAGGAGAGATCCTGAAGGCGGAAAGGGACGCGGAATCAATTGGCTCCGGCACGAAGCTTGCTTTGGGGATGAAGCGGAAGTCGAGGCCCGACAGTGCCGAGATGCGCCGCCGCGCGCAAATCGATGTGCAGAACCGTCAGTTGCAGGTGATGGAAGACATCATCGTCGGCAAGAGGATCCTCCGGGACAATCCTGCAATCACCGCACGGCAATTCGGGGAAGAGCTGATCCGGAATGGGCGCCGCCCGCCCCGCGGAGATCACTTCACGCTTTTGACCGCCCGGGAAAGGTTGCGCGCCACGAAAGCGGAAATTGAGCTCGAGGACGAAGAGGATGATTTCCCGGGCGAGATCGGCGCAGGCGGGGCTTCCGGCATGGCCGCTGGCGATGAGCCGCTCAGCGCTGCTGACGATCCTGCTGCGGCCTGCGACGATGCGCGGAGCGCTTGTCAGTCGGGGTGCCTGGGGCTGGAAGACAGGAAACGCGCGCAGCAGGCTTTTGGAGACCGCTCCCCGGTCCCCACGCAAGGATGGCAGGCAACCGTCCACGGCCCTCGCATCGGGCAATGCGAACCGGAGCCGCAGGAGCGGCCTCCGCCGGGCAGAACCTGATCGACTTGGCTCAGATCTTCCCCACGTCATCGCCATGCTTCGGAACGCTATGATCAAGAAGAGAAACATCTCTTCTTGATGGAGACCAAAATGCCGAAAAAGCCCTTCGCGGACAGCAAACTCGCACGTTTCGTGGATCAACGGATCCTTGAGTTGCGGCCCAAGAAATCCCAGGCCGAGATCGCCGAAATCGCGGGATTCACCAACGCGAATTTCCTCTCGATGGTGAAATCCGGCGTGTCGAAACTGGCCATCGACCGCGTGCCCGCGCTCGCGAAGGCGCTCGAATGCGATCCCGCGTATCTTCTGCGGCTCGCGCTCGAACAGGCCGAGGGAAACACGGCCGCTGTGGCCATCTTTGAGATCCTCGGCGATCCGATCAGCGAAAACGAACGCGGCTGGATCGCCGAGATCCGCGATGCGAGCGGCGACACCGATCCGCGCTTGACGCAGCGCAGCCGGATCGCCCTACGCACCATCTTCTTGAAATGAGGCCGCGATGAAGAGCTTCGACGACTTCCTTCTCGCATCGCACGCGCCCCTGACCGAGGCCGAACGCGGCTGGATCGACATCCTGCGCGCCATCCATCCAGGCGGCGTGCCGAGGCCCGGCTTGAGATCGGCTCAGCTCCTGCGTCGCGTCCTGGGCGTGCCGGCCCCTGACGATGAGGTCTTTCGACATGGCCAGGAAGAACAGCACCCGAATGGGGGTTAGTCGACGTTACCTCAGAGGCCGCTGGGGGGGGCAAGGCGATACCTCCTGCCCACGAATAGGTCACTCCGCAACCACCTGAAAATGCTGTCTTTGGTATCGAGCGCCACAGATGCACACGCGAAGTTACCAATGAGAGTCGCTCGAAACCGCAGCCACTCTTTCAGGTCGAGACCGTTCCAGCGGGCCCATTGAAACGTCGGGGATCGGAGCTTTTGCAAAACACGCCCAACCCCGAAATCAACCATGGATTGCAATGCCTTGCTCCCAAACGGCCCAAGCTGAACGGGGGGAAGAATCCTTGACCGGCGGGAATCGCCATGCAACGTTTTGACTGTCCGTATGAAACGGCGAACCGCCCAGAATTGATTTTCAGGCAATCGGCGATCCTGCCGCGTTTCCATGCAAAGGAATTTCCAGATGACCTCATTGACCCTGGCGGCCTTGAGCCCTGCCGTGACCTATTCCGAAGGCGCGGTGAATGCCGGCGCCCAGCTCATTGATACCGAGGTCACGCTTTCAGGTCCCTCGGATGACTACACGGACGGCAACCTGACAGTCAGCGGGCTGTTGGCCGAGGATGTGGTGGCTTTGCGCAACCAGGGCAATGGGACGGGCGAGGTCGGGGTCAGCGGGACCATCGTCACCTTTGGCGGAGTGGCGATCGGCAGCCTTTCGGGCGGCGCGGGCAGTGCCTTTGTCGTGACCTTCAACGCCGATGCAACGACGGCCGCGGTTCAGGCGGTGATCGAAAACCTGACCTATGCCACGACTTCGGATGCGCCGACCTTGCACCGGACGCTGACGGTGAATGTGACCAATGCGGCGGGTGAGGATTTGGGTGTTGGCCCCGACAGCGAGCAGGGATACACCCTGTTGACCGGCAACGCAGACCCGTTCCACGGCGCGGCCACCAACCTCTTCAGCCGCCCGGCGCTGGTCGATTTCGACACGGATGGCGACCTCGACGTGGTGGTGGGCGAATACTTTGGTCCGCTGCACAGCTTTCGCAATGATGGCGCGGCGGGTTTCACGGAGCTGAAAGGCGGCGACAACCCTCTCGCCTCGGTGACCGGCGGCATGTTCGCCCCCCTGGCCCCGCCGAATTTCACCGATCTGGACGGCGACGGCGACCAGGACCTGGTGATCAGCAACCTGGGCGGCAGTCTCTCGACCTATGAAAATGACGGCGCGGGGGCTTACACCGAGCTGACCTTCTCGGACAATCCTTTCGACGGCTTCAACTTTGGCTTTTTCGCCGGCGTGACCTTTACCGATCTGGATGGCGATACGGACCTGGACATGGTCGCCTTTGCCGACCCGACGAATGTCTTCGTCTATCTGCGGGATGCCTCGGGCACCTTCGTCTATGCGCCCTCCGGCAGCAACCCGCTGGATTCGGTGCTCGGGCTTGGCCTTGGGATGCCTGCCTTCTTCGACATGAATGGCGACGGGGCGCTGGACCTGATCGCGGGGGGCAATGACGGCGGCCTTCATGTCTTTATGAAACAGGCGGCGGGCGGCTACCTCGAGGCCACGGGCGCGGCCAATCCGCTGGCGGGTCTTGTGGTCGACAAGGATGCCAGCCTGTCGATCGGCGATGTCACCAGCGATGGCTTGGCCGATCTGGTGGTGAACGATGCGAGCGGTCAGGTCAGGGTCATTGCGCGCTATCAGACTGCGGGCGTTGGCGTCGAGGTGACGGTGACGCCGGAAAACGACGGTGCGCCGACGGGCACCCTGCCCGCCTCGGTCCAGATCGTCGAGGACACCGCCACGGGGCTCGACCTCAGCGGCATGACCTTTGCCGATGTGGACAATGATGTGCTGGAGGTTACGCTTCTGGCCGCGCAAAGCTCGTTCCTTTTGTTGGGGGCGGTTCCGGCGGGGATTGCGATTTCGGGCAACGGCGGCGGCTACCTGCGGCTGACCGGCTTGGCGGCCGATCTGAACGCCTGGCTTGCGACGCCGGGCGTGATCGGCTTGCGGGGCGCGACCGACGCCAGCGGGGTGGCGGCGGACCGGGTGACCGTGCAGGTCGAAGACGGGACGAGCCCGACCGTGACGCTGGGCCCGATCCTTGTCGACATCCAGAATGTCAACGACGCCCCCGGCTTTGTCTCGCCCCTCGGCACGGTGACGGTGCCCGAGAATGACGCCAACGCGGGCGTGTTCCTGTTTCCGACGCTGGTGCTGTCCGATCCCGATGGCAACATGGCGGGTGGCGGGCTGACCATCACGGGGATTCTGGCCGAAGAGACGATCTCGCTGCGCGAAGGCAACATCAGCCTCTCGGGCGCCGATGTGGTCTTTGGCGGGCGGGTGGTGGGCCATGTCTCGACCGGGACGGGAAGCTTCCATGTCGATTTCACCGCGGATGCCAGCCTGGCCTCGGTGCAGGCCGTGTTGAGCGCGATTGTCTATCACAACAGCTCGGACGCCCCGGTCCGGCACGACATGACCATCGAGATCATCGACGGCAATGGTGCGAACCTGGGGGGCGTGGCGCCCTGGACCTATGCCCAGGTGCCGAAGTCCGGCCAATTCAACGGCATACTTGCAGACGACGCCGGCCCGCTTTTGATGATCGATTTCGACCGCGACGGCGATCTGGACCTGGCCTTCGTCGATGGCGCGCGGAACCTCAACGTCTATGAGAATGTGGACGGCGTGATGACGCGCTACGGCAGGGAGCCCCTGGACCTTACGGCCTCGAACGGCGCGCCGCTGCAAAACGTCACGCTGGTCGACCTGGATGGCACGGGTTCGCTTTACGCCCTGGCGCTGGACCCCTTGGGGCAGTTCCACACATTTGCCCCGGACCCGGTGGACGGGACCTATGCCGAACTGACCGGCCTGGACGATCCCTTTGGCGGGCTGACCGGCGTGGTGGGCACGCCGGGCTTTGCCGATCTGGATGGCGATGGCGACCTTGACATGGCGATGGCGGGCAAAGACGGCGCGCTGCATGGCTTTGAACGGATCGGCGCGGGCTTTGTCGAGATGACCGGGGCGGCGGACCCTTTCGCGGGGCTCGGCACTCCGGGACTTCAGGGGCTGGCGCTGGGTGATCTGGACGGCGATGGCGACCTGGACCTCGTGGGCCTCGATGGCACGCTCAGCCTTGTCAGCTATATGAACAACGGCGATGGCACCTGGGCCGCCTTGACCGGCGCAGGCTATCCTTTCGACAATGGCGCGGTCTTTGCCTTTGTCAGCCCGACGCTGGCCGACATTGACGGAGATGGCGACCTGGATCTGCTGGTGCCGGATGCCTTCGACAACATCCAGACCTTTCTGAACACCACCCAGCGTGGCCAGGTCTTTACCCTGGACATGACTCCGCAGAACGATGCGCCGGTGATCACGGCCGCCCCCACGCAAATGACCCTGCGCGAGGATATCGCGGGCCGGGTGGACCTGAGGACCCTGCGCCTGTCGGACCCCGACCAGAACGACCCCGCAATCGCTCTGACCCTGAGTGCCTCGCAGGGGAGGCTTTCGGCCACCGCGGACCTCGGCGTCCAGGTCTTGCTCAGCGGCCAAAGCCTGGTGCTTTACGGCACGGCCAGCCAGATCGAGGCCTACCTGGCCAGCCCGGGGCGGGTGCAATACCTTGGCGCGCCCAATGCCTTCGGGCTTGGGGCCGCGACCTTGACCCTGACGGTCAGCGATGGTCACGACCAAAGGGATGGCGGAACGATCGTGCTGGACATCACCGAAACGGTCGATGTGCAAATCGGCAGCGCCTTGGTCGACGTGCTGTGGGGCGATGCCGGGCGCGACCGGATCGACGGGATGGGCGGAGACGACCTGATCCATGGAGGCGCGGGCCCCGACCGGCTGACCGGCGGCACGGGGTTCGACACGCTGGATTACAGCGGATCGCGTTTTGTCTGGATCGACCTGAACATCGGGGTCTCGGGCAACCAGCGCGCTGCGGCGGGCGATGCCTCGGGCGATGTCATCTCGGGCTTCGAGGCGGTGATCGGGTCGGATTTCGACGACCGGCTGAGGGGCGATGCCGGGGCCAACGGGCTTTACGGCGGGGCGGGTGACGACCTGATCCGGGGCGGAGCCGGGTCCGACACGATGGAGGGCGGCGCGGGGCGCGACACCTTGGACTATTCGACGTCACAAACCGGTGTCGTGGTCCAATTGATCACCCGGGCCTCTGGGCTGCAATCGGCGCGGGGTGGCGATGCCGAGGGCGATGTCATCTCGGGCTTCGAAGCCATCATTGGCTCGGGCTTCGACGATATCCTGACCGGCGACACGGGAAACAACTCGCTGAGCGGCAAGGACGGCGCGGACCGGCTTGCGGGCGGCGCCGGGCGCGACCTGTTGACCGGGGGCGAGGGAGCGGATGTCTTTGTCTTCAACACGGCGCTTGGGTCTGGCAATCTCGACCGGATCACCGATTTCACCCAAGGCCTGGACCGTGTCCTTCTGGAGAACATGGTTTTCCTTGGCCTTTCCACGGGCGTCCTGCTTGATGCAGCCTTCCGCAGCAACACGACGGGCCTGGCCGAGGATGCCAGTGACAGGGTGATCCATGACAGCGCCACCGGGGCCCTGTTCTTCGACGCGGATGGGTTGGGAGGCCAAGCGGCCGTGCGCTTTGCCACGGTATCGGCGGGCCTGGTGCTGGATCACACGAGCTTCTTCGTCCACTAGCTCTCAGGGGCTGATCTCGTCTGCCTGACGCTCGCGCGTCTGACCGAGTAGCAAGCCATCCTCAACCACCGGAAGGCGCTCTGAGATGAGGGGAAGGAATGGAATGAGGGAGGCACCGATGCGCCTGACATTAGGCAAACATCTATGACCCAATCGGAGGTCATCTCTCTCCGTGATGTGAACGCCCGAGATCAGTCAAACGTCAACTTCAAGGAAACGAACGAAGGATGGAACGCCTGGAAAACTTGACCAAGACAGTTACATGATCCGCTAGGCTGTGAGGCTGCCGAAAAACGTGGGGAACATCAGACGCAAACCACGCTTGCTCGTGCATCGAACCGTGGAGGTTTCGCCCGCGCGCCAACATAAACGTTCTCCGTCAACCCCGCCCTCGACCTTCCGTTCCGCCCCCTATTGCCTGCAGCCTGCTTGCCGAGATCCTTTCCTCGACCACAGGCACACAGAATAAGCGCATGCCGGGATGTGCTTTCGACGCGCCGCAAGGCGCGCTCTTTCTCTGAGTAGCGTGAGCGATCCGCCCGGACTGATCGCCAACTTTGGGGCTGGGCACCACGCTCAGCCCTTTTTTTGCGAATAGGCCCCGGCTGCCGTGAACACGCACATGGACCCGGACACGATGTTCCTCGTGAATGCCCCAGATGCAAGCGGTGGTGATCTACCCAGCCGCCCGTCCCTCTGGTGAACTCGAACGTGCTGCGGGGGGCGCTGACCTCCAGAGGCAAGGCCATTTACTCTTGGTGCCCTCATCTCTGACGCCAATGGGACCAAGGTCCTACACTCAGTAGTCATTTTTCCGCCGAAGATCACAATAGGCATACAAGATCGCGCCGATGTGACCGGCGCACTGGGCCAAGGTAGTAGCGCGTTAAGCCGATGTTAAGACCTGTGACTGAAATCTAACCATAGGCTTCAGAACGGAGAACCAAGATGGATAACCAGGAAAACTGGACACTTGCTCTGACTGCCGCCTCTGTCGCGGAGGCGGAAGGTTTCACCGAGACCGCGAAGGCCTTCGCCGAGATCGCCGCGATGGAGATGGACGTCACCGCGCTTTTCGATGGGCCGTTCAACCTGGACGACATCAGCGCTCCAGAGACCGTCGCGCCGGGCCCTGAGCCCATCTTTCGCTCGGTAAGACTTCGTTAAGCAAAGCCAGAGAAGCTGTCCTTGGGACGAAACCGTCGAGGGACACGATGGAAAAGCTGGAATGGATGCGGGACGTGTTGACCCGGATGGAGATCGACGCAACCAAACGCGGGTGGGTCGAGATGATCGAGCAGATCAACGCTACCCGCGCGGTGCTCACCGCTGAAGCTGCCTTGCACAAGCAGCCAGAAAACGTGATCCGGATCGACTTCCGATCGGTTCGCAGCACGCGGCATCCGCAAATCAGCGTCTTTCCCTGAACATTGCCAGCAAAGAACTTCGTGTTCCCGTGTAGCGGCGACGAAACACTTGAGTTGCTTGGGTCACTGAAAGGTGCCCAATTCCAGCCGAACAAGCAGGTGAAAAGCGCCGCTGCCAGCATGAGAAAAAGGGGCCCAGTGGGAAGCACTGCGTTAGCCCTCACAAGTAACCAAGGTGCTGGCGCTCCGATCGATCCGACTGCTCCGACACATGGGCGAGGAAGGCCTTTCATCACCGCCCCCTCCTTCTCAAGTCGGTGCACCTGCACATCCGACCCGCACAATCTGACCTGCCGGGAATCGGTCGCATCTGGGGTCACCGATCTGACCACACCCTGCCCCGCCAGGAATGGCCAGACGAAGTCCTAGAAGCGGGTCGATTGGACGAGGGGGATGGTCCCCGGCGCCGCGATGCGGGGAAGCCCATAAACTTCCGCAGGGTGCGCAGGTCATCAGCCAGGAAAACCATCCAATCGCACCTGGCAGGGATAACCGCTAGATTGGTTTTCCGGGTCCGCGCAGGAGATAGGCACAGCAACACGCTCTTGGGGGTTTTGACAAAGTGGCGACGTCGGGGTTGCTCTTCGGCTTTCCCCAGCGCTCAGCAAACCAGATGCCCCCACCCAAAAGGACCACGACAGATCCGGACACCAGCGCCAACGCCTCCCCGTCGAACCAACTTGAACGGAGCCGACTTTGCGGTGAGGATCGAAGCGATGGACGGGCATACTGCCGAAGACGCGTAAAGTCGGGGCGATTGGAAGAAGAACGCGACGATGATTGAGCTCCCTGCCCAAGTCGCTTTTGCCCAAAAGCCTTGGCATGGCGCTCCAAGTCCTGTTGCCTGTTCCATTAAGGACAAGACATTTCGATGAAGGCCTGAAGAAGCATGATGGAAAATGAAGCGCTGAGTGTCGCCGATCTCGTCCGGCTTGGCTTTTGCAGGATCGGGCGGTGGACGCTGACGGAGGACGCCCTTGGTCATGGCGCAACCGATGCGCATCCTGACAGAGAGAAGATCCTGGCCACATCCCATGCGCTTTATGCCTTCGCCACCGGCGAAAAGGTTCTCTACATCGGCAAGACGGCCCAGGGTCTGGCAAGGCGCCTCGCGGGTTACAGCAGGCCAGGGGCGACCCAGGCCACGAACCGCAAGTGCCATGGCCTGATCCGCGCGGCGACCTTGCGCGGAGAGGCGATTGACCTCTACGGCTTCGCCCCGCCCACCGACATGGCCTTCCTCGGCTTTCCCGTAGATCTCGCCGCAGGTCTGGAGGACGTCTTGATCCGACGTTTTCGACCCGCCTGGAACGGCGGAGGCGCGCAATCTGTCCGCAGGGCGATCCACGTAGGCGAACCACCATCCGCGGAAAAATTGAACTCGGAGCAGGCGACCTTCTCCATCGCGCTGTCGGCCACCTATTGGGAGAAGGGCATCGTCAACCCCGGCGTCGCGGTCAGCGACCTTTTCGGGGCCACCGATGCCGATCTGACGATCAGCTGTGCGCTTGGAATGTTGGCTGCAAACCGGCAGGGCGCAGATCAATCGGCCCCGACATGCGCGACCTTTGTGGGAACAAAGCCCGGTCAGAGTTCGCAGTGTGGCCTGCAATTGCTTGCCGAACCAGCTCGCGGCCTGCGGGTCGGGACTCCCGCACGGTCGAAAGGCCCGGAACCTTCGCCACCCGCGCTCAGCTGGCGGATGACTATTGGAGCCAGGCTGCGCCTCTGCAAGACGGAAGTTCTCGCGCCGGGCGCTGGCAACGGATCATCTGGCCTCTATCGCCCGCAGACAGGAATATCCGCATTTGAAGCTGCGGCTCACATCATATCCCACCATGAACAGGGCCTTCTCCCACTGAGAGAGGTCAGGCGCGTCTTTTCCCGCCTCTTCAACCGTCTGTCGCAGAAGACGGCTGGGATCGCGCATCATCCGCGCGTGATTCTGGTCCATATCCTGACCGAACAATGACCGAAACTCGAAGGTTGCGTCGCTGGGATCCCGTTTGTTCTGCTGCCCCGGAATCTGCGTCTGCGATTCCCCCCAAAGAAACGCCAACTGGGCCGGGACGTCCCCTGCCTCCCGTGCGTGCAGATAATCCCGCGCCAAGAGCCCGAGTGCGGCACCGACGCGGCCGTCGTAGATGATCAAATTGTCTGGACTGGCTGCGGCATAGACCTTGGTCATCGCCGAATTCATCAAGAGATCTATTGCACTGAAGGGTTCAAGCCCAGGTTCTAGCCCGCGAAGATGTTTCACAGCCCGTTTGATATCTTGGCAGAGTTTGCTCTCGAGTGCGCGTTGCTCTACCCAGCACCGTGATCGGTTGGGGCCGTTCCTGTTGGGCCTCCCAACCCCACCCCAGTCGAAGATTTGCCCACAAATCGCAGCGGCACCCCGGTCGTCACCATGCTCAAGGGCATCCTGCAAGGCGATGGAGAGTTCAGGAAAGTTCCCCGGCCAGCAGTAGTTCTGCGCGGCCTTTCGCAAAGAATTGCGTCACCATGCTCAAGGGCATCCTGCAAGGCGCTGGAGAGTTCAGGAAAGTTCCCCGGCCAGCAGTAGTTCTGCGCGGCCTTTCGCAAAGAATTGCAATGCCAGAAAGTTCGTTGCCCCGGTCCTCTCGGCCCACGCCAGCTCGTCCAGGCAGCGTGATGCGTCACGCGATAGCAATGGTGAAATCCGTGCACCCCTCGATCAAGCAAGAACGCCGAAAAGCGCGAGAAATCATCGTCCATTGCAAAGCTCCTTTCTCCAAACAGAGAGGCAAGATAAGCGAAGCGGGCTTTTGCGGCTAGGACTCGAAGGCGACCGAAGGCTTTTTCATGCACTGTCGCAACGTTTGATGGGCCTCGAGGACAACGAGATTGCCACCCTAAGGCTCCAGGCGGGGCCTGGACAAAGCCCGGGCCATGGCTAACCTGGGCCCGGAAAGTTATCGGAATCCCCCTATTGTCCTGCCCCATCTGTTCGAACCCCGACGTGATCGCCGCCCCGCGCCATGTGCCCCGTTGGGCCGAGATGTCGGCTCCGGAACAATTCGCCATGCTGGCCCGGCTGGGTGAGGCCCTGGGGTCAGGTTTGCCGGGGTTCCATGCCAGTTCCGAACATGGGCATTTCCATCTGGCGCCCTCGGTTCCCGCAGGAACCCGGCTGACGACCGGGGGAGCGGACCCTCTTTTGCCCCTCCTCCTGCGCGATATCGACCTTGCCAAACAGGTCGATCTTGCCGTGGCCTTCGCCATGACCTCGGGCGTCAAGCTGCTTCTCCCCTGGTTCCGCGATCTCCTGGCGCGCGGCGGGCGGCTGAGGATCGTCGTGGGCGATTACCTCGACGTTACCGAACCGCAGGCGCTTTGGCAGATCCTGGACCTGGAGGCGCAGGCTTTTGTCCACGAGACCGGCACCGGCTCCTTCCACCCCAAGGCATGGCTTTTCCGCGCCGAGGATCGCACGGGGCGCGCGGTGGTTGGGTCATCGAACCTCAGCCAGACCGCCCTGACCTCTGGCGTCGAATGGAACCTGCATTCCGAGGGCGCGGCCGATGCCGTCGAGGCCGCCTTCGAGGAGCTTCTCCGCCATCCCAAGACCAGGCCCCTGACGCCCGATTGGATCGAGGCCTATGCCGCCCGCCGCGATCCGCCACCCGCCAGCGTCAAGCTGGTGGCCGAAGAGCCGCTCGTGGCGCCCCCAGAACCGCACCCGATCCAGGCCGCAGCCTTGGAGGCCCTGAAGGACACGCGCGCCAAGGGCCATGGCCGGGGCCTCGTCGTTCTGGCCACCGGCCTTGGCAAGACATGGCTGGCGGCTTTCGATAGCGCCCCCTTCGCCCGGGTCCTCTTCGTCGCCCACCGCGAAGAGATCCTGACCCAGGCCATGACCTCCTTCCGCCGCATCCGTCCCGACGCCCGGATCGGCCGCTATGACGGGACGGAAAAGGACGCCTCGGCCGACCTGGTCTTTGCCTCGATCCAGACCCTGGGCGCCGCAGCCCACTTGCGTCGCTTCTCCCCCGACGCCTTCGATTACATCGTGGTGGACGAGTTCCACCATGCCTCCGCCGCCAGCTATCGCGGGCTCTTGGCTCACTTCACCCCGCGTTTCCTCCTGGGCCTGACCGCCACGCCCGACCGCAGCGATGGTGCCGACCTCTTGGCCTTGTGCGAAGACAACCTCGTGTTCTCGGCAGACCTTTTCCAGGGGATCGAGGCCGGGCTTCTCTCGCCCTTCGCCTATGTCGGCGTGCCCGATGACATCGACTATGGCCAGATCCCCTGGCGGTCGAACCGCTTCGACCCGGCGGAACTGGAGGCCAAGCTTGCGACCGAAGCCCGGGCCGAGAATGCCTTCCAGGAATGGCAAAAGCACCGCGCCGGGCCTGCGATCGGCTTCTGTTGCTCCATGCGCCATGCCGATTTCATGGCGGAGTATTTCCGCGCCAAGGGGATCAAGGCGGCCTCGGTGCATTCGGGCCCAAGCTCTGCGCCGCGCGCCTCGTCGCTGTTGGACCTGCGCGAAGGGCGGCTCGAGATCCTCTTCGCCGTCGACATGTTCAACGAGGGCGTCGACCTGCCCGAGGTGGCCACGGTCCTCATGCTGCGCCCCACCGAGAGCGTGATCATCTGGCTGCAGCAGCTGGGTCGCGGCCTGCGCAAGCTGCCGGACAAGGTGCTGAAGGTGGTGGATTACATCGGCAACCACCGGATCTTCCTGACCAAGCTGCGCGCCCTCCTGGGCGGAGGCCCCGGCGACCGCAGCCTCTCGCAGCGGCTGGACCAGGCGATGACGGGCAGGCTGGAGCTGCCGCCGGGCTGTTCGGTGACCTATGAGCTCGAAACCATCGAGATCCTGCGCGGCCTTCTGCGCCCGAAGGCCGCCAGTGACGAGCTGGAAGCGCAATACCGCGACTTCCACCTCCGGAACGGCCTCCGCCCCACGGCCTCCGAGATCGCGGCCATGGGCTTCGATCCGGCCAGAACCGGCCATGGCGGCTGGTTCGACTTCGTGCGCGACATGGGCGACAGCGTGCCCCCCGCCTTGACGACCCACGGTGGCCTGTTGCGGCAGGTGGAGCGCGAGGCGACGATCTCCCGCGAGGACCTGACGGCGCTGGAGGTCATGGCCGGAGGCGGCACCACCACGCGCGGCCTAAGGCTTTGGGCCGTCTCGCCCTTCTTTCGGCATGCCGATACGGGTTTGACGCTCGCCCGCCATGGCGAGGGTCTGGGCGAGATGATCGCAGAGCTGGCAGATTGGCGGCTGGCCCAGACAAGGGCAAAAGAGGCTGCGGAGGCCCCTGCCCTTTATGTGACAGGGCCGGAGCTTTGGCGCGAATACTTCCGGCAGGACATAGCAGGGCTCTTTGGTTTGAAGTTCAACGAGCCGGCTTGGCGTCAGGGTATAGTCCCACTTGGGAAAAGGCTCATCCTGCTCACGACCCTCGAGAAGGAAGGAATGTCTGCCGGGCATGAATATGATGACCGCTTCCTGTCAGCCCAGAAAATGCAATGGGCCAGCCAGAACAAGACGCGCAGGACCTCACTGCAGGGGCGTATCCTCAACGGCACCGAACCAGGCGGCGAAGTCCATCTCTTTGTTCGGAAGACCAGCAAGCGGGGCTCCAAGGCCGCCCCCTTCCTCTACTGCGGCCGCCCCAGGTTCTTGTCCTGGGAGGGCGAGGCCCCGATCACCGTGACCTGGGAGCTGCAGGAAACGGTGCCAGCACAGTTGCGCCGGGCACTGGGCGTTCCCGAGGAAGCCAAGCCTTGAAGACCGCAGGCGAGCACGCCACACAGACCATGCAGCTCCTGCCAATGGGCCGGTCTAGCGGCCGGCGCCGTCGATCCAGCATTTTGCCTGGGGTGAGGCGCTTGGGATAGTGCTCCACCATCCGCTCCAGGGCCGCGACCTTCTTGCGCCTGGCCCGCAGGGGTCTCAGGGTTTCCCCTGGCACGTCCAAACCCGTGACCCGCTTTCGGACATTTGCCCCCCCCTCACCCTCGACGCCCGTTCTGTCGATCAAGCGATGCAGCGCCCCCCGATGGGGATGTTCACGGCAAGGGCGCATGGTCTCGGCTGAGCATGCCGCGTCGGCATCTCCAATCCCGCGCCGACGCGGCGAAAAGGCCCTCGACGAACCCGGTCGTTTGCCGCAGCGCCATCCTCCCCTGACAGCCGGGCTGCTCCGCAGCGTTGCCATGGAGGGCCCCGCTTGCCGGTCGGGAGCAACCCAGGTCGTCAACGGCCCACAGCGCTTGGGGCGTTCACGATGGGCTCGGAGCCATGGCGCCTCGGGGACGGCATCGCCCGTGCCCCCTTCATTCCCCCCCGCCTTGCGAGGGACGTTCAAGACCCGGGTGCCAACGACGCTGAACAGATGTCCGCCGGATCGAGCGCCAGGACCTTGCCTCTTGACAGGAGCAGGATGCCGCCCGCCCCAACCGGCCTCAATCGCTTCGACGATCTGGCGCCCCTGTCCTTCCATGACGCGGAAAGGGGCCGGTTCCCTTGCGCAGCGCGCCTCGCAAAAGGCCCCAAGGCCCCTTGCCCCGAGCCGGTTGGGGCGCCAGCCCCAGAGGCGAGACAAGGGAATGAGGGCGCTCTTGCGCCCTCTCCTCATGGTCGCCCCATGGCGCCGCGCTCAGCCCTTCTTGTCGATATGCTTGCGCAGCCGCGAGGGCGCGTGCCACTTCGGGTTCTTGAACGGGTTCTTGTCGCCCTGGCTGCGCAGCGTCAGGCGAATCGGGGTGCCCGGCATGTCGAAATGGTCGCGCAACCCGTTCACCAGGTAGCGGCGATAGCTGTCGGGCATGTCCTCGGGATGCGAACACATCACCACGAAACCCGGAGGCCGCGTCTTGACCTGGGTCATGTAGCGCAGCCGGATGCGCTTGCCGCCGGGGGCGGGCGGCGGGTGGGCCTCGGTCATGGCGCCCAGCCAGGTGTTCAGCCGCGCCGTCGAAATCCGGCGGTTCCAGACCGCATGGGCCTTCAGGATCGCCTCGTGCAGCCGGTCCAGACCGCGCCCCGTCTTTCCCGAGATCGTAACCAGCGGAGCGCCGCGCAGCTGCGGCAGAAGACGTTCGAACATCTCCTTCAGCTCGGCGAGCTTCTCCTGCTTTTCCTCTTCCAGGTCCCATTTATTGATGGCGACGACCACCGCCCTGCCTTCGGTCTCGGCAAAGTCGCAGATGCGCAGGTCTTGCGTTTCAAACGGAATCTCGACGTCCAGAAGCACGACGACGACCTCGGCAAAGCGCACGGCGCGCAAGCCATCGGCGACCGAGAGCTTCTCCAGCTTCTCGACCACCTTGCCCTTCTTGCGCATCCCCGCCGTGTCGAAAATCCGCGTCGGAACGCCGTTCCAATCGGTCCGCACCGAGATCGCGTCGCGGGTGATCCCGGCCTCGGGGCCCGTCAGCAGGCGGTCAAAGCCCAAAATCTTGTTGATCAACGTGGACTTGCCCGCATTGGGCCGCCCGATGACGGCAATCTGCAACGGGTGCTTGTCCGAAGGGGTCCAGCTCAGGTCCTCTTCTTCGCTCTCGGCCTCTTCCTCGGAAATCTCGACCTCGACGATGGGCGCGTCCTCGACCGCGCGGGCGGCGAACTGCTCCTCAAACGGCAAAAGCGCGCGGTAGAGGTCGTCGATCCCCTCGCCATGTTCCGCAGACAGGCGGATCGGCTCGCCGAGGCCCAGGGACCAGGCCTCGATGGCGCCGCCGTCGCCCGCCTTGCCCTCGGCCTTGTTCACGCCAACGATGACCGTCTTGCCCTTCTTCCGCAGGATCTCGGCAAAGGTCTCGTCCGAGGGGGTCACGCCGACCCGCCCGTCGATCAGGAAAAGCGAGATATCTGCCATATCCACCGCCCGTTCCGTCAGGCGCCGCATCCGGCCCTGAAGGCTGTCGTCGGTGACCTCTTCCAGGCCGGCCGTGTCGATCACGGTAAAGCGCAGGTCGAAGAGCTTCGCATCGCCCTCGCGCAGGTCGCGGGTGACGCCGGGTTGGTCATCGACCAGCGCGAGCTTGCGCCCGACGAGGCGGTTGAAGAGCGTGGACTTGCCCACATTGGGGCGGCCCACGATGGCGAGCGTAAAAGACATGCGGCTTCCTCGACAGGGAAAATGTCCCTTACATCAGCTTTCCCTCAGCGGAAAGCCAGAAGTTGCCCCCGCCCCGTCACGACGAAGATCATGCCCTGCGCAAGTGCGGGCGCCGAGGCCGCGCCACCCGGCAAGGCGACATCCGCCACCAGCGACCCGTCCTGCGGCGCAAAGCCGCGCAGGCGCCCGTCCGAGCTTGCGACCCAGACCCTTCCCCCGGCCAGGACCGGCCCATAGCTCGCCGTGATGCGGCCCTGGCGCTTGGGCTTGGTCTGGTCGAAATAGGGCAGGCCCGAGGCCCAGATCTGCGACCCATCCGCGCTGGAAAGCCGGACCAGCGTCGCCTCGTCGTTCACGACGAAGACCGAGCCGCCGAAGACCAGGGGCGCGTTCATGGCGCCCTCGGGCGCGTCCCAGATCACCTGGCCCTGTTGCAAGGACCAGGCCCCGGTGCGCCCCGCCGCCGTGCCCGCGAACATCATCCCGCCCGAGACGACCGGATCGCCCGTCACCGTGCCCGAAACCGCATAGCCGCGCCCCAGACGCTCGCCGCCGGCATAGGCGTTCCAGACCGGCTGACCGGTCGAGGTCTCGACCGCCATCATCAGGCCCGAGGCAAAGGGGAAGACCACCAGCGCGCCCGATTGCACCGGGGCCGCGCCGCCGTCGACATGCAGGTTCGAGAGGTTATCCACCCCGACCGCCGTCCAGACCACCCGGCCCGAGGCCGCGTCGATCGCCCAGGCCGTGCCATCATCAGCCGCGACATAGACCCGCCCATCGGCCAGCAAGGGCGCACCCGAGGCCTGCGCCCCAAGCCTTTGGCGCCAGACCACCGCGCCCGTGCCCGCATCCAGGCCCACGACCTCGCCATAACCCGTCACCGCATAGGCCCGCGCGCCATCGGCGGCCAGGGACCCGCCCGAGATGCCGCCGCTGCGGTCAAAGGTTGCATTCACATCCGCAGACCAGAGCCTTTCACCCGCGACCGAGACCGCCGTCACATGGCTTGCCCCGTCCATCGCAAAGACCCGGCCACCGGCCACGACCGGAGCCGCCGTGATCCGCGACCTCTTGCCCGAACCCGCGCCGATATCGACGGCCCAGGCCAGTGCGGGCTGGGCCGAGAGGGCGCCATGCACGCCGGTATGACCCGCATTGCCGCCCCTCTGGCCCCAATCGCCATTCGACACCATGCCGGGCAGGGAAATCGCCGCCGAGACATTCTCGGGCCGATCCGGCGGGGCTGCGGGGTCAGGCACGGCCTCGCTTGGAACCGAGGCCTCCAAGGGCGCGCGCAGGGGAAAGCGCGTGCCCTCCAGGATGCGGTCGCGCTGGCAGGCCGAAAGCGCCAGGGTCGAGATCATCAGACCGAGAGCCAGCCGTTGCATGAGCGTCTCCTTCAGCCCGCCTGGGGCATGACCCCTTCGGGCGCGATCTTTTCGGGAACCGTGCCGCCCAGGGCCACGATGACCTGCTCCAGCCGCTGTTTCATGCCAAGCGGCGCTTCCTGGTCCTGGTGAAGCGCAAGCATCGCCTCCAGCGCCTCGGGGGTCTTGCCCTCTTCCAGGAGGAGATAGGCCAGGGCCTCTTCGGCCAGGGTCCGCATCGGGCGACCCGGCACGACCAGCGCGGTCAGGGCGGCGCGGCGGTCGGCCAGGGCCATGTCGGCCCCGGCCAGCGAGACGCGCTTGATCACGGCAAGGTCGCGGTAAAGCTGCGGCTGGGTGGCGTCATTCGACAGCGCCTCCAGCGCGGCGAGCGCGCCCTGCTTGTTACCCTCGGGATCGGCCGCCTTCAAGAGGTCAAGCACCGCCTTTTGCCCGCCATCGGCCGGGATCGCGGCCAGGGCCGTGGCGCGGGCAGCGGGGTCCTGGATTTCCAGCGCCGCCTGGACCGCATCACCAAAGCCCTGGGCCCGCGTCGCCTCTTTCGCCTTCTGCCACTCGGACCAGGCCGCGCCGCCGACGATGCCTATGACGATCACTCCGCCGACCCAGCCCCATTTCCGGAAGGTCGCGTAAAGCTTGTCCCGGCGCACGGCCTCGGTGACTTCATCGACGAAACTGTCCTGCGAGCTCATGCCGCCTCCCCTGCTTTGGTCCCGTCTTATCCTTTGGCGGGAGCCCTGCCAAGCCCATCCGCCTCGGGTGCGACCTCGACCTCTTCGGCCGACTGCCGCTCCCACATGGCGGCATAGCGGCCGCCAAGGGCGAGGAGCTCGTCATGCGTGCCGCGTTCGGCCACTTCGCCCGCCTCCAGCACCAGGATCAGGTCGCTGTCGGCGATGGTCGACAGGCGGTGCGCGATGGTGATGACCGACCGGCCCTGCCCCATGGCGTTCAGGCTCTCCTGGATGTCGCGCTCGGTCTGGGTGTCCAAGGCGCTGGTCGCCTCGTCCAGCACCAGGATCGGCGGGTTCTTCAAGAGCGTCCGGGCGATGCCCACGCGCTGCTTCTCCCCGCCCGAGAGCTTGAGCCCCCGTTCCCCCACCTTGGCCGCATAGCCATCGGGCAGCGAGGTCACGAAGTCATGGATCCGGGCGGCCTTGGCAGCGCGGATCACGCCCTCCTGGCCCTCATCCGGGTTGCCATAGGCGATGTTGTATTCGACCGTGTCGTTGAAAAGCACCGTATCCTGCGGCACGACCCCGATGGAGCGGTGCAGCGAGGTTTGCGTCACCTGGCGGATGTCCTGGCCGTCGATGCGGATCGACCCCGCGCTGATGTCATAGAAGCGGAACAGAAGCCGCCCGATGGTCGATTTCCCCGAACCGGAGGAGCCCACCAGCGCCACCTTCTGCCCCGGCTTCACCGTGAAGGAGACGCCCTTCAGGATCGGCCGGTTGGCGTCATAGGCGAAGTGCACATTGTCAAAGGCGATCTCTCCGGCCGGAACCTTGAGGTCGGGCGCGTTCGGCGCATCGACGATCTCGGCCGGCTGCGACAGAAGGCCGAACATCTCGCCCATATCCACAAGCGCCTGGCGGATTTCGCGGTAGACCGTGCCGAGGAAGCCCAGGGGCAGCGTGATCTGCATCATATAGGCATTGACCATGACGAAATCGCCCACGGTGAAGCGGCCTTGCTGCACGCCCATGGCCGACATGACCATGACGGCGATCAGGCCCGTGGTGATGATGACATTCTGGCCGACGTTGAGCATCGAGAGCGACTGCCCGGTCTTGACCGCCGCCTGTTCGTAAAGCCCCATGGCGCGGTCATAACGCGCGGCCTCGCGGGCCTCGGCGCTGAAATACTTGACGGTTTCGTAATTGAGCAGGCTGTCGATGGCCTTTTGATTGGCATCGGTGTCCTGGTCGTTCATCGCCTTGCGGATCTTGACCCGCCATTCGGTGATCTTGAACGTATAGGTGACATAGGCCGCGATGGTGACCAGGACCACGGCCATATAGGTCAGCCCGTAGTAAAGCGCGAAGATCACCGAGACCATGGTCAGTTCCAGGATCAGCGGGATGATCGAGAAGAGCATGAAGCGCAAAAGGAAATCGACGCCCTTCACGCCGCGCTCGATGATGCGCGAGAGGCCCCCGGTCTTGCGGGTGATGTGATAGCGCAGCGAGAGGCGGTGGATATGGGTGAAGGTCTCGTAGGCGAGCTTGCGCAGCGCGCGCTGGCCCACGCGGACGAAGACCCAGTCCCGCAGCTCGCCGAAAAAGACCGAGCCCATGCGGGCAAAGCCGTAAGCCACCGTCAGCCCGACCGCGCCGAAGAGGAGGACGCCGTCCTTGCCGGTCTCCCCGGTCAGGGCATCGACCGCGACCTTGTAGAGCCAGGGCGTATAGACCGAGACGATCTTGGAGATCAGCAGGAGCAACAGCGCCAGGATGACACGGCGTTTGACCCAGGCCTCGCCCTCGGGCCAAAGATAGGGCGCGACGCGCTTCATCGTTTGCCAGCCATTGGCCGGGGCCTTGACCATGTCTTCCGAAGTGGCAGAGGTTGTGACGCGACGCATGGCTCGATCCTTCACAGGCTTGGGAGATTGGCCCGGAAAGCAAGCCAGGCGGCCCAGGGGCCTTAGGTGTGACAGGCCGGGGACGAAGTAAAGCCCCCAGCCGGGAGTTTTGGGAATCTTATTCTGTGATGGGGCGGGGAGACAGAGCCCGCGACCAAGACGGGCGGTCACCTCGGGCCCCTGCCCGGGGCTTTTGCCCCGCAGCCTCCCCCGGTGGTCCGGGACACCGAGGCCCCCCGGCAGTCGGCAGGGCCAAGGGCGCCGATCCGGGCGCGGCGTATCCGTCGGCGGAGCCCGCCACTGGGCAGAGGCGCCCCTTGGGGCTTCTATTCGGCCTCCTGCCCCGCAGCTTCCCCCGGTGGCCCGGGTCACCAAGATCCCCCGGCAGTCGGCAGGGCCAAGGGCGCCAATCCGGGCGCGGCGGATCAGTCGGCGGAGCCCGCCCTATGCGAAAAGGGGCCCCCTGGGGCCCCTTTGTCGGTTCACTCTTTCGGGATGGCGAAGACCTGGCCCGGATAGATCAGGTCGGGGTCGCGGATCTTGTCCTTGTTGGCATCCCAGACCTGCACATAGAGCATCCCGTCCCCCAGCTCGCGGTTGGCGATGCCCCAGAGGGTAAAGCCCGGCTGGACGGTGACCGAAACAAAGCCCCCGGCCTGAGGCGCAGGGTCGGCGGCGGGCGCGGTGGCCTCCGTCGCAGTGGCGGCGGTTTCAGGCGCGGCATCGGCCGCAGGCTGGGCCCCGGCCTCGGCCGTGGTCGCAGAGGCCTCGGCGGCAGGCTCTGCCGACTGCGCCGCAGGGGCTTCGGAACTTGCCCCCTGCTCTGCCGACTGGGTCTCGGTCGTGGCGGAGGCGGTCCCGGTGGAGGCCGCATCGGTCGTGGCGGTGGTGTCCGCAGCCGGATCGGCGGCGGCGGTCGCGGTGCCTGCCGCTTCAGTGCCCGCAGCTTCGGCACTGCCGGTTTCGCTGGTGCCAGTTGCGCTGGCGGCCGTCTCGGTCCCGGCGTTATCGCCGGTGCCCGTGGCCGCAGCCGTCCCAGCGTTATCGCCGGTGCCCGTGGCTGCATCCGTCCCGGCGCTGTCGCTGGTGCCCGTGGCACTGGCGGCTGTCCCGGCGCTGTCGCTGGTGCCCGGAACCGCGCCCGTCTCTGCCGACTGTGCCGCCGTCCCCGTCGCATCCGACGTGGGTCCTGCCGACTGATCCCCGGAGGCTTGCGCGGCGGCCGCCAGGGCCTCCACCGTCTCACGCTTGAAAGGGGTCTCATAGCGCGAGACGACCTTGCCCGTGGCATCCATCTCGTCGACCCGCAGCGTATGGACCCCGGGCGCGATCCCGGCCTGGGTCAGGTTCCAGCCGCCCTCCGCCCCGATCTTGACCGCAGCCCCAAGGGCCGCGTTGTCGAGGTAGAGCTGCACGAGGTTGCCAGGGCTCCCCTTGCCGCCGAATTGCACGGCATCGGGCGAGGGATAGGCGATCGTGTCGATCGTGACATTGCCCGTGACGCCTTCGGCGGGGGATTGCAGCACTTGGGCGCCCGCCTCACTCACGGCCAGGGCCGTGGTGCCGGAGGTCTCGGTGCCAGCAGCGGTCGTCTCAGCGCCCACAACCTCAGCGCCCGCAGCCTCCGTGCCCGCCGTCCCGGAGCCCTCTGTCGCCGCCGCCCCAGCCTCGGCCGCCGCCGCCGGAGCCTGCACGGTCTGGGCAATGGCCACGCCCGAGCCCACCTTCACCACCGTCCCATCGGCGAGCGTCGCGGTCATGGTCATCAGCCGCCCCGCCCCGCCGCTGGAGAGACCGAACATGGCGACGAACTTGCCGGCCTCGTCGGCGGTGGCGGCTGCGATCTCGGTCCCGTCCAGCAGGATCGAGACCTTGGCCCCCGGCGCCACCTGGCCCGCGACCACCGTCTGGCCATCGGGATCGACGCGGACGATGTCGAAACGACCGGCTTCTGGCACGGCTGCGGGATCGGGCGCCTGGGCGGGCGCATCAGGAGCCGCCTCGGTGGCCGCCTCGGTGGTCGTCGCGTCCGACTTCGGCGCCTCGGCGGTGGTGGCATCGGCCTTGGGCGCCTCCGCCCCAGAGCTGGCCCCCGAACTGGCCCCAGAGCTGGCTCCCGCCTCTGCCCCCGCATCGGCCTTCTCGGCAGGGCCCTCCCCCGGCCCCTCTCCGGGCCTCGCCCCAAAGATCTGATACCCCCCAAGCCCGAAGAGGATCGCGATGATCGCCCCGACCGCCGCCTTCGTCCCCGGACCCATATCCTTCCAAGCCGCCATTCCGTCCCCCTTGCGCAGGGGCGCATCTGCCGCCGCCCTCTGCTTTCCTTCATGCTGAATCACGGTTATGCCTTGGTCACCGCAGGAATCCAGAGTTTTCCCCATTATGCCCAGCCAAACCCCCGCTCGCCCGTCGCTTTGTGTCTTTTGTGGCGCGAAGATGGGGGTCAACCCCGCCCATGCCGAGGCCGCCCGGCGCCTGGGCCAGGCCATCGCGGCCCAGGGCTGGCGGCTGGTCTATGGCGCGGGCGACGTGGGGCTGATGGGCGAAGTGGCCCGCGCGACCCAGGGCGCGGGCGGGGCGACCTTCGGCGTCATCCCGGTGCATCTCATGCAGATGGAGGTCGGCAAGCGCGACCTCTCGACCTTCGTCGTCACCGAGACCATGCATGAACGCAAGAAGGTCATGTTCATGAATGCCGATGTCATCGCCATGCTCCCGGGCGGGGCGGGGTCCTTGGACGAGTTCTTCGAGGTCCTGACCTGGGCGCAGATCGGCCTGCACCAGAAGCCCATCTGGCTCATCGACGTGGCGGGCTATTGGCACCCCCTGGTGGCGCTTATCGATCATGTCATCGCCCAGGGCTTCGCGGCGCCCTCGCTGCGCGACCTCTTTCAGGTGCTGACGCTGGAGGAGGTCTGCGCGCGGCTGGAAAAGTAAAGCGCGATGGCGCCCCAGATCAGGGCCAGGGCAATGCCATGCCAGGGCGAGACCGCCTCTCCCATGATCGCCCAGGCCGAGAGGAACTGCAGCGAGGGGTTGAGATATTGCACCAGCCCCGAGGTCGCCATGGGCACCCGCGCCGCGCCGTAGGAAAAGAGCACCAGCGGCAGGCCCGAGATCGGCCCCGCGACAGGCAAGAGCACCGTGTGATAAAGGTCGCGCCCGAACCAGCCCGCCCCCTGCCACTCCTGCCAGGCCAGCCACAGGACCAGGGGTGGAGCGATCAGCAGGACCTCGGCCAGGACGCCGATCATGGCGGGCACGCCCAGGCCGCGCTTGACGGCCGCATAAGCCGCGAAGCTGAAGGCCAGGGCCAATGAGACCAGGGGCGCGACCCCAAGCCCAAGGGTCAGGACCAGGACCGCCCCCGCAGCCAGCGCAAGGGCCCAGGCCTGGCGCCGGGCCAGGCGTTCATGAAAGAGCAAGGCACCAAGCCCCGCCGAGACCAGCGGGTAGATGTAATAGCCCAAGGAGGCCTCGACCGCCCGGCCGCCCGAGACCGCCCAGATGAACAAGAGCCAGTTGAACCCGATGAGCAAGGCGGCCAGGCAAATCCGCCCCGCCTGCGCCCGCAAGGCCCAAAGCGCCGCGCCCTGCCCCGCGATCCAGACCCAGGCCCCGAACATGACCCCGGTCCAGATCGTGCGATGCGCCATCATCTCCAGCGCAGGCACTTCCGGCATGGCGTGATAGTAAAGCGGCGCAAAACCCCAGATGGCACAAGCCGCCACGATCGCCCAAACCCCAACCCGCTCTGATGTCATCTTGGCACAAATATCCACGGGGTTTCCAAAGGGGAGCGTGCTCCCCTTTGGGCGGGGGGCTCGGGGGGCGGCAGCCCCCCGATTTGGGGGGTGCGGGGGGCGGCAACCCCCCGCTTCCGCGCATCAAAAAGCCCGCCTGTCAAGGCGGGCTGATTGATGCGCAAGCGGTCCGGTTACAGACGCGCGGCGACCTTTTCCCAGTCGACCAGCTTGTCGAGGAAGTTCGACAGGTAGGCCGGGCGCTTGTTGCGGAAGTCGATGTAATAGGAATGCTCCCAGACGTCGCAGCCCAGAAGCGCGGTCTGGCCAAAGCACAGCGGGTTGACGCCATTCTCGGTCTTGGTGACCTTCAGGGCGCCGGAAGCATCCTTCACCAGCCAGGCCCAGCCCGAGCCGAACTGGCCCGCACCGGCGGCAGCGAAGTCTTCCTTGAACTTGGCGACCGAGCCGAAAGCCTCGACCAGCGCCTTTTCCAGCGCGCCCGGCATCACCTTGCCGCCCGGCCCCATGATGTCCCAGAACAGCGCATGGTTCCAATGCTGCGAGGCATTGTTGAAGATGCCGTTCTGCGCCACGGCAGTGGCGTTATAGGTGCCCACGACGATCTCTTCGACCGACTTGGTCTCCCACTCGGTCCCGGCGATCAGCTTGTTGCCGTTGTCGACATAGGCCTTGTGGTGGATGTCGTGGTGATATTCGAAGGTCTCTTTCGACATGCCCAGCGAGGCCAGGGCGTCGTGCGCATAGGGCAGATCGGGAAGGGTGAAAGCCATGGGTCAAGCTCCTGTTTGCGGGTTCCGCCTCAATAAGCTTGCAGGGCGCGGGAAGGTCAAGGTCCGGCAGGGAAAATTCCGCGCCGGACCGGCCGAAATCGGGCGGCCCGCCCGGGGGTCCGACGGCGGCAAGGCCGCGCCGCGGAAAGGGGCAAAGGGTTCGCCGTGGCCCGCGCCCCCTTCAGACCGCCCCCTTCACATCCCCGGGCCTCACTTCACCTTGCAACTGCCCCTGGCGTCGAAATTGTTGGAATAGCCCAGCGGCTTGACGGCCATCACCGCCCCGTTGTCGGCCTTGAGCCAGGTCAGGCGGAACTGGAGCCGCGCCGCCTGCACGGCATCGGGAATGGTCAGGTCCCAGGTGAAGCTGACCTGGTTGGCCGAGGGCTTGCGCACCTTGGCCTCGATCGGCCCGCCGTTCCAGCCCTGGATCGCTTCGTCTGCGGCCCGCGCCGTGCCCGCTGCCTCGTCGTAGTCGATCACCACCCGCTTCGAGATCCAGCCCATGGCATCGGCACCGGGCTGCAAGCTGCAATCAAGCACCACGGCGCCCGCCGTCATGGGCATCAGGCCCAAACCCGCAACAAGCCCCGCCCAAAGCGCGCGCTTCACGAAAAATCCCATATCAAATCCTCTGGTTCATCAGGACGGGGCAAAGCGCCCCTGGGCGAAGTCTTGCCCAGAGCCTTCTGAAATGCAACGGGTTTTCGTTCAAGGCAGGCGGCAGAGACCAAAGCCCTCGGCCACGGCATCGCCCAGCATCAGGGCCTTGATCTCGACCTTGCCATCGGCCCGCATGAGCTCTGCCTGAAAGCCCACGCGCTGCGGATTGCCCCAGCGGTCCTTGACATCCAGCTCCCAGGAATAGACCACCCGGGTCGCCTCATCGCGGACCTGGGCCACCAGGGGCCGCCCCTTCACGCGGTCGATCAACCCGTCATAGACCTGGCCCGTGACGGCGCCGGGCGTGTGGTCGAAGAGGTATTGCGGCTCGATCAACCCCTCCAACCCCTGCCCGCGCCGCAAGCGACATTCCAGGATCTCGGCCCCCGCCGCACCAGCGGAAAGCCCCAGGAGCGCCCCTCCGACCAGCCCAAGGGACAAGCCCCATACCCCGCGCCCCAGAAGGCGGGAGACCACTCGATACCCCAACATGACAAGACCCCAAGCCTTACACCCGGGGTCAGCCTGTTCCCTTTTCGGTCTCAGGTCCAGTTAACGGATCGACTTGGCCGCAAGCTCCGCAATTCCGCCGCAATTGCCAGGCGGCAAAAGGACTTGGGCCCCATGACAGGCCAGGAACCGGCGCCCGTGTCCGCCCCGGGACCTCATGCCCAAAGGGGGCCGCTTGCGCCCCCTCCGCCGCCGCAGCCTGCGGAAAGGGGCGACCCGCGCGCGGCGTCAGGCCAGCTCGGCCCCAGGCGCGGCCGAAGCGGTCAAAAGCCCCATGACGTAAGCGGCCACCGAGCGGAAACAGACGAGGGTGAAGCCCCCCTCCTCCGCCCAGACCGCAGCCGCCACCTGGGCCGCGCGCGAGCGACGCAGCTCGTTCGGCGCGAGGCTGGCCACGTCGATAGGCCCAAGCTTGGCCACGACCTGCCCCGCCTTCTCGCCCTCGATCCGGAAGACCGCGCGGGCATCCGAGACATCGACGGCCAGGTGATGGCTGCCCTTCAGAGCCTGGGCCAAGTTGGCCAGGGCGCCCGAGACCTCGGCATAGGGCACGAGGATCAGGTATTCGTCCGGGCTCATCCAGCCCGCGCCTTTCGCGGTCGTGCCGGTGATGCGGCGCTGCTCGGGCAGCGCCAGGCCGAGGGACGCGAAAGCGCCCTCCAGCCCCGGAACATCGCGCTTGGCGCGCAAGCTGATCATCCCCAGGGGGCCGATCTCGCGCACCTTTGCGAAGCCCTCGAAAGAGGCACCACCCAGGGGGCTTACCGATTGGGCGTTGACGGCATCAGCCATTCTGCTTCTCCCCTTCCTTGTCATAGAAGACCGGGTCGACGACCTTGGCCTTGATGGGCTGGCCCGTGATGGCGCTGAACTCGACGACATCGCCCATGCGGGAGAGACCGCCCTTGATCAGCCCCATGGCGATGCCCTTCTTCAGCGTGGGCGAATAATAGGTCGAGGTCACCCGGCCCTGGACATTGCCCTGCCCGTTGGCATTCACCCCCGGCGCGAGGATATAGGCACCGTCGGGGATGACCGAGCCGTCCAGCGTCTCGAAGCCCGCAAGCTTCCAGCGGTCGGGCGAGGCGAGATAGGTCCGCTCCTGGCCGCGCTTGCCGAGGTAATCGGCCTTCTTCTTGCTGATCGCCCAGCCGAGGTTGAGGTCTTGCGGGATGACCGTGCCATCGGTCTCGTCGCCCATCATGATGAAGCCCTTCTCGGCCCGCATCACGTGCATGGCCTCGGTGCCATAGGCCACGATGCCGTGCTCTTGACCGGCTTCCATCAGCGCCTCCCAGAGCGCCAGGCCGTGACCGGCCGGGACGGCGATTTCGTAGGAGAGCTCGCCCGAGAAGGAGATGCGGTGGACGCGGACGGGAAGGCCTGCAAGCGTGCCCTCCTTGAAGGTCATGAAGGGCATGGTTTCGGCGGAGACATCCATGCCGCCGAGCTTTTCCAGGACCTTGCGGGCTTTCGGGCCAGCGACGGCGATCTGGGCATATTGCTCGGTGACATTGGCGGTATAGACCTGCCAGTCCCACCATTCGCATTGCAGCCAGTCTTCCATATGGGCATGGATGCGCTCGGCGCCGCCGGTGGTGGTGTGGCAGAGCCAGGTGTCTTCATCCAGGCGAATGACGACGCCGTCATCGGTCAGGAAGCCCGCCTCGGTGCACATCAGGCCGTAACGGCATTTGCCGATCCCGAGGTTCGACATGACATTGGTGTAGAGCATGTCGAGGAAGCGGCCCGCATCCGGGCCCTTGACGATCAGCTTGCCCAGCGTCGAGGCGTCGAGGAGGCCCACACCACTACGGACGGCGAGGATTTCGCGGTCGACGGCCTGGCTATGGGTCTCGCCGCCCTTCGGGTAGCAATAAGCGCGGCGCCAGAGGCCGACGGGCTCCATATAGGCGTTGTGCTTCAGGTGCCAGTCGTTGATCGGCGTCTTGCGGAGCGGCTGGAATATCTCGCCACGGGATTCGCCAGCCAGGGCGCCCAGGGTGACGGGCGTATAGGGCGGGCGGAAGGTCGTGGTGCCGACATTGGGGATATCGGTGTTCAAGGACTGGGCGAGGACCGCCAGGCCGTTGATATTCGAGAGTTTCCCCTGATCCGTCGCCATGCCGAGCGTGGTGTAGCGCTTGGTGTGTTCGACGGACTCGTAGCCCTCACGCGCGGCGAGTTGCACGTCCGAGACCTTCACGTCGTTCTGGTAGTCGAGCCACATCTTGGAGCGCAGCTGGATCGGCGCGCCCTGCGGCATGGTCCAGACTGGCTCCAAGGGCGCCTCGTCGGAGGGCGCTGCCTGGGCTGCGACCCCTGAAGGGGTCACGCCTGCGGCAGCGGCGGCGCCTTGCGCCGCGTCCGGAAGGATGGCGGTCGCTTGCAGGTGACCATTGGCCGCTCCCACCGCGTAGACGAGCGCCTGGCCGTCATGCGAGGTCGGCGGCTTGGTGGCATCGGGGCGGAACATGGCTTGCGCCTCGTCCCAGAGAAGCTTGCCGCCGCAATGGGACCAGAGATGGACGACGGGGGACCAGCCGCCCGACATGGCGACCGCATCGCAGGCGATCTCCTCGAGCACCGCGCCTTCGCCGGCTTGCAGGCAGATGGCGACGCCGGTGACGCGCTTGCCGCCCTTGACCTTGGCGATGGCCTTGCCGGCCTCGACCCGGATGCCCATGGCGCGGGCCTTGGTCGGCAGCGGGCCATTGGCCGAGGCCCGGGCGTCGAGGATCACGGGGACCGCGAGCCCTGCCTCTTTCAGCGCGATGGCGGTGCGGTAGGCGTCGTCGTTGTTGGTCACGACCACGGTGCGGTCACCGGGGGAAACCGCCCAGTTCACCACGTAATCGCGCACCGCCGAGGCCAGCATGACGCCGGGGATATCGTTGCCCGCGAAGGACAGGGGACGTTCCAGCGCCCCGGTGGCGGCGACGATGCGGGTGGCGCGGATCCGCCAGAGACGCTTCTTCGGGCGGCCATCGCCCGGGGTGTGATCGGCCACGCGCTCTTCGGCGAGGATATAGCCGTGGTCATAGACGCCCGCCGCCATGCAGCGGGTCTTCAGCGTCACATTGGGCATCTTGGCCAGGTCGGCGACGGTGGCGGCGATCCAGTCCGCCGCCGGGCGGCCGTCGATCACATCGCCATCGACCGGGGCGCGGCCGCCCCAATAGGGCGTCTGCTCCAAAAGGATGACCCGCTTGCCCGCTTGGCCTGCGACAAGCGCGGCCTGGAGGCCAGCGATGCCGCCGCCTGCGATGAGGACGTCGCAGAAGTCATAGGCCTGTTCGTAATGGTCGGCATCGGCCTCCTTGGGCGCTTTGCCCAGGCCCGCGGACTGACGGATCACCGGCTCGAAGACATGCTTCCAGGCGAAACGCGGATGGATGAAGGTCTTGTAGTAAAAGCCCCCCACCAGGAAGCGCGCGAAGGCGTTGTTCACCGCGCCCACGTCGAATTCAAGGCTCGGCCAGTGGTTCTGGCTGGAGAGCTCGGCACCCGCGTAAAGCTCGGTCGTCGTGGTGCGCTGGTTGGGCTCGAAACGGCCGCCCTGGCCCAGGTGCACCAGGGCATTGGGCTCTTCGGCACCCGAGGCCACGAGACCGCGCGGACGGTGATACTTGAAGGAGCGGCCGAGCAGCATCTGGTCATTGCCCAGAAGGGCCGAGGCGAGCGTATCGCCCTGGTAGCCCTTCAGGCGCTTGCCGTTGAAGACGAAATCCAAAGCCTTGGAGCGGTCGAGAAGACGGCCCCCTTTCGACAGACGGGTGCTCATTGGAAGCCCTTCCAGTCAGGCCGCTTGGCCTTGATCTTGTCTTGCAACGCTTGCGGCGGGGCGGAGACCTGTGCGGGATAGGTGCCGAAGACCTCGAGCGTGGCCGTGCAGCGCGCGGCGAGGAACCACTTGCCGCAGCCATAGGCATGGCGCCAGCGTTCGAAATGCACGCCCTTGGGGTTCTTGCGGGCGAACATATAGGCCTCGAACTCTTCGTCGGTGGAACCGGGGCCGAAGCGCTTCAGATGCGCCTCTCCGCCGGGGGAGAGTTCGGTTTCTTCGGCCTTCACCCCGCAATAGGGGCATTCAAGGATCAGCATGGTTGGTCCTTTCGGTTCAGGAGGGGCATGTCCATGCCCCGCAGTGCAGACGGTTCAGCATCAGGTCGCCGTAACCCCATTGCAGGGTCGAGACGAAGACCGAGGCCACTTCGGTGACGCGGGCCTGGGTCGCGCGGCGGTCGAGACGGGCGAAGAGCCGGCCCACGGCCTCGAGCTGGTGGTCGAAGTCACGGGCGGCGATCTCGGGGTCTTCGGGCTTGGCATCGCGCAGCATCAGGGGGCGGCCCTCGATGTCGCGGAGGTTCGAGCGCAGCGCCAGCACAAGGCCCTTGGTCAGGTAGGTCTGGTAGCTCTGCCGCGCCGAGGTGGTGACGGCGAAGGCCGCGAGCACGAGCCCCGTGCCGACCGCGCCCGCCCGGGAGAAATGCCCGGCATCGCCCGCGATCAGCGCCAGCGCCGAGACACTGAGCCAGACGGCCAGCGCCCCGATCACCAGGAGGCGCGAGCGCGCGGCCAGGCTTTCGGCCGCGAGAAGCTGGTCGACGATCTGGTCGAGGGTTTTCATGGGGCCGCCCGCCGGGGGCTCTGCCCCCGGACCCCCGGAGTTTTTGGGCCAATTTGAAAGCGCATCAGTGCGCCACCCCCGCGGCGACCGACTCGTCGATGAAGCGGCCTTCCTTGAAGCGCCACATCGAGAATTCTTCGGCCAGGGGGCCCGGTTCGCCCTTGGCCATGAGTTCCGCCATGGCCCAGCCCGAGCCAGGGATGGCCTTGAAGCCGCCGGTGCCCCAGCCGCAGTTCATGAAGCAATTGCCGAGGGGCGTCTTGGAGATGATGGGCGAGCGGTCGCCGGTCATGTCGACGATCCCGCCCCATTGCCGCAGCATCTTGAGGCGCGAGATCATCGGGAAGGTCTCGATCAGGGCGCGCAGGGTTTCCTCGATATGGTGGAAGGAGCCGCGCTGGGTGAAGTTGTTGAACCCGTCGGTGCCGCCGCCGATCACCATCTCGCCCTTGTCGCTTTGCGACATGTAGCCATGGACGGTGTTGGCCATGACGACCACATCCATGCAGGGCTTGATGGGTTCCGAGACGAGGGCTTGCAGGGCGACCGCCTCGACCGGCAGGCGGAAGCCCGCCATATCGGCCACCTGGCCCGAATGGCCCGCGACCACGATGCCGAGCTTCTTCGTCTGGATATAGCCCTTGGTCGTCTCGATCCCCGTCACCACGCCACCCGCCGAGGTCACGCCCTTGACCTCGCATTGCTGGATGATGTCCATGCCCATGGCCGAGCAGGCCCTGGCATAGCCCCAGGCCACCGCGTCATGGCGCGCCGTGCCGCCACGCGCCTGGTAAAGCGCCCCAAGGATCGGATAGCGCGGACCGTCGATGTTGATGATCGGCACCAGCTCCTTGACCTTCTGGGGCGAGATCCACTCGGTCTCGACGCCCTGGATCTTGTTGGCATGCACCGTGCGCAGATAGCCGCGCACCTCGTGATGGGTCTGGCCCAGCATCAACAGGCCCCGGGGCGAGAACATGACGTTGTAGTTCAGGTCCTGCGACAGGGTCTCATACAGCGAACGGGCCTTTTCGTAGATCGCCGCCGATGGGTCTTGCAGATAGTTCGACCGGATGATCGTCGTATTCCGCCCCGTGTTGCCGCCGCCCAGCCAGCCCTTCTCGATCACCGCGACATTGGTGATGCCGTGGTTCTTGCCAAGGTAGTAGGCCGTGGCGAGCCCATGGCCCCCGGCGCCCACGATCACCGCGTCATAGGATTTCTTCGGCTCGGGCGAGGCCCAGGCCTTCTCCCAGCCCATGTGCCAGGACAGCGCTTCCTTCGCCAGGGCGAAGACGGAGTAGCGTTTGGAGGGTCTCGCTTGGGCGGTCATAGGGGGCCTCTGGTCTTTGGGGCGATGCCTATCCATGGCAGGCAGGGCGGTTTTATCTGAGCCCTCAAACGTCACAATGGGGAAAATTGCGACAAGATGTCGGAGAATGTGGGTTTGGCCCGATCACAAGCAAGAGGGTCGGACAATCTGACCCTGCCTTTGGCCTTTTGCAGGACGGGGGCACAGGCTAATCAGGGGCCAAGACAAGCGAAGGGCCCAAGATGATCACGTTCTGGATTTCGGCAGGGGCCATGTGCCTGATGGTGGCGGTGGTGCTCTTCCAGGCGCTGCGGCGCGGGGCGGCTGACGAGGGTCCGGCCGATGTCGCGATCTACCGCGACCAGTTGGCCGAGGTGGCCCGCGACGAGGCGCGCGGCACGATCAGCCAGGACGAGGCCGCGCGGCTGCGGCTTGAAGTCTCGCGCCGCCTGCTCGAGGCCGACAAGCGCCAGGCCGAAGCGGGGGGCGCCTTGCCCGCCTGGCTGCCGGGGGCGGTGATCGCGGGGCTTCTGGCGCTGGCGGTGTTCCTCTACAACGGCGGCGGTCCCGTGACGGGGCTTGGCGCACCGGGTTACGAGGACCTGCCGCTGGCCCTGCGCCTGTCTCAGGCCGAGGAGGCCTATGCCGCAAGGCCCTCGCAGGAGGCGGCCGAGGCCGCGCGCGACCCCTGGGTGGCGCCCGAGGGCACCGATGCGCAGACGCTGGAGCTGATGGACAAGCTTCGGGCGGCGGTGGCGGGGCGGCCGCAGGATCTGACGGGCCATGAGCTTCTGGTCGAGAACGAGATCAAGCTCGGCAATTTCGCCGGGGCGCGCAAGGCGCAAGAGGGGATCCTGGCGATCAAGGGGGACAAGGCCGGGGCCGAGGATTGGCTGCGGGCGGCCGAGCTGAAGATCTATGCCACGGGCGGCGTGGTGACGCCCGAGGCCGAGGCCGACCTGGGCGAGGTCCTGGGCCGCGACCCGCAGAACGGCGCCGCGCGCTTCTGGCTTGGGCTGATGGCCGCGCAGGTGGGCCGCCCCGACCGCGCCTTCCAGATGTGGGAGCCGCTCCTGGCAGAGGGGCCCCAGGATGCGCCCTGGATGGAGCCGATCCGCAGCCAGATCGAACAGGTCGCGGCCGCGGCGGGCGTGCCCTATGCCCTGCCCGAGACTGGCCCCTCGGCCGAAGACATGGCGGCGGCGGCCGAAATGTCGCCCGAGGATCGTCAGGCCATGATCGAAACCATGGTCGCGGGGCTCGAAGAGCGGCTGATGGCCGAAGGCGGCCCGGTCGAGGACTGGGTCAAGCTGATCAACGCGCTGATGGTGCTTCAGGCGCCTGACCGCGCCAAGGCGGCCTATGCCAAGGCGCGGGCCGATCTGGCCGCCGATCCCGGCGCCATGGCGGCCTTGAAGGCTGCGGCCGATGCGGCGGGGGTTGCGGAATGATCCTGCCAGGTATCGCAGAGTTTGCCGCCGCCCTGCCCCGCCACGGCGCCCTGGCCGGGCTCGACCTTGGGACGGTGACCATCGGCGTGGCGATCTCGGACACAAGGCGCCAGGTCGCCTCGCCCTTCTCCGTCATCAAGCGGGTGAAATTCACCCAGGATGCGGCGGCCCTGCTGGAGATTTGCCTCAAGCGCGAAGTCGTGGGCCTGGTCCTGGGCCTGCCCCTGAACATGGACGGCTCGCGCGGGCCCCGCGTGCAATCGACCGAGGCCTTTGCGCGCAACCTTGAAAAGCTGACGGCCCTGCCCATCACCTTTTGGGACGAGCGCCTGTCGACGGTGGCGGCGGAACGGGTGCTCCTGGAGGCGGATGCGTCGCGAAAGCGTCGCGATCAGGTGGTCGACCAGGTGGCGGCGGGCTATATCCTGCAAGGGGCCCTGGACCGCATGGTCTTCGGCGGCATGGGGGGATCTGATGTCCGATGAGGTCTGGAAACGCGCCGAGGTCGAAAGCCCCTGCGTCAAGATCTGCGTGATCCACCCGGCGGCGCGGATCTGCGTCGGCTGCTATCGCTCGATCGACGAGATCTCGCGCTGGGGGGGGATGAGCGCGGCCGAGCGCACCGCCGTCAAGGAGGCCCTGCCCGCCCGCGCCCGGACCCTGACCCAAAGGCGCGGCGGCCGCATGGGGCGCAGCACGCCGGAGTGACGCGAGGGGCGCCCGCCCTGCGCGGGGGGCGGCTGGCTTGGCCGGGGTGCTTTCAGCCTTGCGGATGGCAGGCAAGGCGCTGCCTTGGCGGCAACGCGCTTGGGGCGTGCTGTCCGGGGATGGCCAATCGTCCTGGGACCGCAGACCCAGCTCTCGAGACGCCCCGCCCGCGCCAGGCCAGGTGCCCCGGGCTGCGGCAGGCCGTCCAGACCCTTCCGGGCGGCCAGGCTTGCGCCTCCGCGGCCTGTCCGCCCATGACCCATGCCCCTCACCCCGGGGACATCCGCATCCGTGACATGCGGACCGCGCCGCCTTGCAAGGCCCGGCCAGGGGATGCGCCCGGTCCGCCATGAAAAGCGCCGCAGCACAGGACGGCCAGGCGGGGGCAAGCCGCGACCAGGCCTTTGGTTTTCAGGTTGCGGTGTCCGGGCAAGGGGTCGCCCAGGATTGAGCGGCGCAAGGAGGGTGGAACCTTTCGTCAACCGTGGCAAGGCGCGCTCGCGCCGACAGGCCCGGGGCCGGAAAGCGGCGGGCTCGAACCGGGAGGGGGCTCAAGGGCGGCAAGGCCGCGACCCGTCCTGCCGCCCCATCGGCGAAGGCCGAGGCAGGCAATACCCCGGTCATGCCATCCGCTTGGCCCGAGCCCGCCATCGTGAAGCGGCTGCGGCGTCGCGCCGGTCGCCAGAGCACACGCCTGCGTCAACAAGACGAGGGGCAAGAGAAGCGGCGCCTCCCCGGCCCGTCAGGGCAGCCCCCCAGCCAGGGCCAGGGATGCCCAGAAGGCCCCATCCCTTGGCCAAGGGAACCCCCTCCCCCCAGTCGGCAGAGCCCCCCGCAACGGATGACCATGCCCCACCAGTCGGCAGGGCGCCTCTCCCAGTCGGCAGAGCACGCCGCAACGGATGACCATGTCCCATCAGTCGGCCGGGCCCCTCCCCCAGTCGGCAGAGCCCCCGCAACGGATGACCATGCCCCAACAGTCGGCAGGGCCCCTCTCCCAGTCGGCAGAGCCCCCGCAACGGATGACCATGTCCCATCAGTCGGCAGGGCCCCTCTCCCAGTCGGCAGAGCCCCCGCAACGGATGACCATGCCCCACCAGTCGGCAGGGCCCCTCTCCCAGTCGGCAGAGCCCCCCCCCTCAACAATTGCCCTTGCCCCCCAGTCGGCAGGGCCCCTCCCCTCAGCCCTGGCGCGGGGGTTTGCGGCGGGAGCGGCCTCGGAAGCCTTCGCGGATCTCGGACATGCCGCGGTCAATCGTGGCGGAAAGGTCGGTGATCCGTGCCAGGACCGAGGAAATCTCGCCGTTCAACTCGTGCAGCGAATCGACCGTCGTGCGGATGCGGTCGCCCTCGGGCCCGAGCCGCGCTCCCTCGACCTTGCCCATCACGGTCACCGTCTCGAGGCTCAGCATCGAGCGACGCAGCTCCGCCCCCGCCCGCTCGATCGCCTTGGCCAGGTCGACGGCCGCATCGATCGCCGCCAGGGCCTCGGCGTCGTAGCGGTCTTGCAGGGCTTGCAGGTGGCCGGCCTCGGCCTCGGGGTCCAGGCCCGACCCCGTCCAATCCTCGGCCGCGACGAGATAGCTCATCTCGCGCTGCAATTCGGCGCAGGTCACGAGGAAGATCGCCCTTTCGAACTGGTCCGACATCCGGTTGCACAGGCTCTGCTTGCCGGCGGTAAAGGCGTTGATCTGCGCCATCGTGTCCAGCGTGCCGGACATGTAAAGCCCCGCCACCGCGCCCAGCGGCCCGCCCTCGGGCTCGAGCCGGGCGGCCAGGATCGAGAGGTTGGTGGGCAGGATCTTGACCCCCTCGAAATCGGTCTGCAAGCGGCGCTGGCTGGCCATGGAATCCATCAGCCCCTTGGAGATTTCGGCGATGGTGGTCTCTGGCAGGGGAGAGCTTTGCGGCATTTGCACCGCGCGTTCCGCATATTCGGCCCGAAGTGCCGCGCGCATGAAGGCGGGATAATCGGCATGGCCCAGCTCGCGCAGCGCGGCGAGGATCTGGTCCACCCCCTCTTCGATCGACTGGCCCGCAGCCTCTGCCGCAGCGACCTTGGCGTAGAGGCTGCGCACCGTGGCAAAGACCGGCGAGCTGGGTTTCAGCCGCACCGAGAGATAGCCGCCGTCAAAGGGCAGGATCGTGGCCAGGACCCAATAGGGCTGGCCATTGGCGGCGCGGTTGCAGACATAGGCCACGGCAGGCTCGCCGGTTTCGATCAGCTGCCACAGGATGCGGAAAGCGGCCTTGGGCGTCACGGGATTGCGCACGATCTTGTGCGGAGCGCCGATGAGCTCGGGCCAGGCATAGTGGCTGACGCGCTGGAAGACCTGGTTGCCCGCCAGGATCACCCCGCGGTGATCGGTGCGCGAATAGAACAGCTCTTCGAGGCCGAAGGGGACTTCCTCGCCATCGGTCGCCGGGCTGGACTGCACGCCACCATCCATTGTCTCATCCTGAAGCTAGGGCTGGACGACATCTAGCAGCAAGACGTAAACCGGCGGTGAAGATGGCTCAGGCCATCCGTCCCACCCGCCCCCCGCGCCGCTTGGGCGCCTCGGGCGGGGCCAAGCCCGCCTGCAGCGTTGCTGTCATCGGGTGATCGGGCGCGCCTGCGGCGTAATGGTCCAGAAGCACGCGGATGGCGGCGGGGTGATCGGCATCGACCCGCAGGCTCAAGGCCCAGTCCATGAAGATCGACCGGCATTCCCCCGGGGTTATCCCCTCGATCCGGTAGCTTTCGCGCACCAGGCCCTTGGGATCGGCTTCACTCAGTTCCATCGCGCGTCTCCATCACCTTGTCGATCACCCGCCCCGCCCTGGAAGCAGCCTCTGCCAGGGCCCAGGTCAGGGCCTCGGCGCTGGCTTGCCCCGTCTCGCGCAGAAGAAAGGCCCGCGCGCCCTCTCCGAGCGTTTCAGGCGAGACCCCGCGATCCGACAGCAGACGACCGGCGGCCTGGGTCTGCCAGAAGAGCCTTGCCGCTTCCTCCAGCGCCTGCTTCTCCGTTTGCGACAGGTGGCGCCCCCGATCTGACGCGAGCTGGCGTTCGACGCTGCGGGCGGGGCTGGCGGCGATCAGCGCCAGGGACTGGGCGCAAAGCTCGATATCCATCAGCCGGCCAGGGCCGTTCTTGGCCTCCCAGGGGCCCTGGGCCGGCTTGGCCTCGGCCAGGCGGGCGCGCATCTCGGCCACATCGGGCAGGACACGGGCGCCCTGGCCCTTCTCGGCCAGGACCTCGCGGCGGAAGGCCTCGACTTCGGCGGCAAGATCGGGCGGACCGGCGAGGACCCGGGCGCGGGTCAGCGCCAGGTGTTCCCAGGTCCAGGCCTCGTCCCGCTGATAGGCGCGGAAACTGTCCAGCGAGGTCGCCACCGGCCCCTGGCGACCGGAGGGACGCAGCCGCATGTCGACCTCGTAAAGCCGCCCCTCCGGGGTCTGCGCGGTCAGCGCCGTGATCATGGCTTGCGTCAGTTTCGCATACCAGGGCCTTGTGGCCAAAGGCTTCGGCCCTTCGGAGCTCTCGACCCCATCCGCGTCATATATCACGATCAGATCGAGGTCTGAACCGGCATTCAGGCGCGCGCCCCCAAGGGAGCCCATGCCCACCACCACCGCCCCCCGCCCGGGCGGCGGCCCATGGCGCCGCGCGACCTCGGCCGTGACGAGCGGCCAGAGCGTCGCCACCACGGTCTCGGCCAGTTCGGCATAGGCATGGCCCGCCTCGAAGCCGTCGATGAGGCCGCGCAGGTGATGGACGCCCACCCGGAAATGCCATTCCTTCAGCCAGATGCGCGAGAGACCCAGGACCTGTTCGTAATCGGCACCGTTCAGACGCCGGGCGAGGTCGGCCATCAGCCCCGAGCGCCCCGGCCAGGGCGCAAAGAAGGAGCCGCCGATGACCCCGTCAAGCACGCGGGCATTGCGCGAGAGGTAAAGCGCGAGGCTCGGCGCCGTGGCGCAGATGTCGACGATCAGGTCCACCAGCGCCGGGTTGGCCTCGAAAAGCGCGAAGAGCTGGACACCGGCGGGCAGGCCCGAAAGGAAGCCGTCCAAGGCGCTCAGCGCCTCTTCTGGGGCTGCGGCGCGCATCAGCCGTGTCAGGAGCCCCGGCTTGATCCGCGCAAAGATCGCCTGGGCGCGGTCGGAGCGCAGCGCGGGATATTGCGCCCAAGCCTCCACGATGGATTGGGCCTGGGGCGAGAGCTCGGGCATGGGCTCGGCGGGGGCGGCGGGGGCGAAGAAGCCCTCGGTCAGGGCTTCGACGCTTTCGATCCGCGCGAGGAAAGAGCTGCGGAACTCGGTCTCGGTCATGCCGCAGAAGGACGCGATGCGGGCGATGCCTTCGGGAGAGGTCGGCATGGTCTGGGTCTGTTCGTCCAGCACCATCTGCAACCGGTGTTCGACCTCGCGCCAGGTGCGGTAGGCCTGGGTCAGGTCCCGGCTGACGGTCTCGGGCAGCCAGCCCTTTTCGGTCAGGGCTTGCAGCGCCGCTTCGGTGCCACGCGGGCGCAGGTCGGGGTCGCGCCCCCCCGCGATCAACTGGCGGGTCTGGGCGAAGAACTCGATCTCGCGGATGCCGCCGGGGCCGAGTTTCACGTTATGGCCCTCGACCTTGAGGGGCCCGTTCAACCCCTTGTGGTCGCGGATGCGCAGCCGCATGTCATGGGCGTCCTGGATCGCCGCATAGTCCAGGTGGCGGCGCCAGACGAAGGGGGTGAGGGCTTTCAGGTAGCGCTCCCCGGCCGCGATATCGCCCGCGCAGGGCCGCGCCTTGATATGGGCGGCCCGCTCCCAGGTGCGGCCCTCGGCCTCGTAATAGGCCAAGGCCGAGGCCATCGAGAGGCAGACCGGCATGACCGAGGCATCGGGGCGCAGCCGCAGGTCGGTGCGGAAGACATAGCCATCTTGGGTGATGTCGGAGAGGAGGCCTGTCATCTTGCGGGTGACGCGGATGAAGGCCTGGCGGGCCTCCATCTCGGTGCCGGGGTGGAGGGTCTCGTCAAAGAGGCAGATCAGATCGATGTCGGAGGAGTAATTGAGCTCATGCGCCCCCATCTTGCCCATGGCGAGGACCACCATGCCATGGGGGCCGGGGGGCAGCTTGGCCCTACGGACCTCTTCGGCGACCAGATGGGTCAGGCAGGCCTGGACGGCGGCATCGGCGAACCGGGTGAGGCTTTGGGTGACCCGGGAGAGGTCCCAGACCCCGCCGAGATCGGCGAGCCCCGTGAGCAGCGCAATCCGCCGCTTGGCCTGGCGCAGCGCGGGGCCAAGGGCGTCGCCAGGGCTTTGCGTGAGGCTGGCCAGGACCTGGTCGAAGGCCTGCTCCGGCGCGGTCTCGAGCGCGGGGTCGAGCCAGGCCTGCTCCTTGACGAGGAGGTCGCGCAGGAAGGGTGAGCAGGAGGCCGTGGCCGCGATGAGGTCGGCGGCGGGTCCGGGATGGCGGGAACGGGCCTCTGCGGCTGCGGGACGGTCGAAGACCAGCGGCTGGCGGGTGATGCGGGATGCGAAGGACATGGGGATTTGTGGGGCCTGGGGCGCGCGAGGTCAACCGGGGAGGGATTGCGCCGCCTTCGGCGTCGCCCCACCGGGGGGCTGCCGCCCCCCGCCCCCCCCGCTTCAAGGGGAGCCATGCCACTGGTTTCTTGAACCAGTGGCGAAACCAGTGGCAAACCCCTTGAAAATCCCCGTGGATATTTGGGCCAAGTTGAAAGGGGATGGGGAAAGCTGTGAGTATTTGAGCCAAATTGAAAGCATGGGCCTGCGGATCAAGAAAGCGCGTATTTGAGCAAATATGAAAGCGGCAAGTCGCGCCTCCCCCTTTCAACTTGGCCCAAACGTCCACGGGGTTTCCAAAGGGGAGCGTGCTCCCCTTTGGTTGGGGGGTTCGGGGGGGGTGCGGGGGGCGGCAGCCCCCCGCTTCGGGCGACGCCGTCAGGCGGCGCAATCCCTCATCTCCCCTTGACCCCAAGCCCCCCTTGGGGCAAGCGGGGCCCCATGCTGAAAATCGATGACCTGAACTATTCCGTCGAAGGCCGCCCCCTGTTCGAGGGCGCCACGGCCACCATTCCCACCGGCCACAAGGTCGGCATCGTGGGGCGCAACGGGGCGGGCAAGACGACGCTCTTCCGGCTGATCCGGGGCGAACTGGCGCTGGAAGGCGGGGCCATCACCATTCCCCAACGCGCCCGCATCGGGGGCGTGGCGCAGGAGGTCCCCTCCTCCTCGACCTCGCTCATCGACACGGTGCTTGCGGCCGACACCGAGCGCGCAAGCCTGCTCTCGGAGGCCGAAACCGCCCAGGACCCGCACCGCATCGCCGAGATCCAGGCCCGGCTTTCCGACATCGACGCCTGGTCGGCCGAGGGCCGTGCGGCCTCGATCCTGCGCGGCCTCGGATTCGACGCGGCGGCGCAACTGCGGCCCTGTTCGGATTTCTCGGGCGGCTGGCGGATGCGGGTGGCCTTGGCGGGGGTGCTTTTCGCGCAGCCCGACTACCTGCTTCTGGACGAACCGACCAACTACCTCGACCTCGAAGGCGCGCTCTGGCTGGAGAGCTATCTCCAGAAATACCCCCATACCGTTCTGATCATCTCCCACGACCGCGGGCTCTTGAACCGGGCGGTCACCTCGATCCTGCACCTGGAAAACAAGAAGCTCACCCTCTGGGCAGGCGGTTACGACCAATTCGCCCGCCAGGTCCAGGAACGCCGCGCCAACCTGATGGCCGAGGCGAGGAAGCAAGAGGCCAGGCGCGACCACCTCCAGGCCTTTGTCGACCGCTTCAAGGCCAAGGCGTCGAAGGCCGCCCAGGCGCAGTCCCGCGTCAAGATGCTGGAGAAGATGACCCTGATCACTCCGCCCGAAGAGGCGAAACAGGTCGTCTTCACCTTCCCCGAGCCCGAGGAACTGGCGCCGCCAATCATCAACCTCGATGGCGCCTCGGTGGGCTATGGCGGCCCGCCGATCCTGAAACGCCTGAGCCTGCGGATCGACCAGGACGACCGCATCGCGCTTCTGGGCCGCAACGGCCAGGGCAAGTCGACGCTGTCGAAGCTCCTGGCGGGCAAGCTGATCGCCTCCGAGGGCAAGATGACGCGCTCCTCGAAACTGCGCATCGGCTATTTCGCCCAGCACCAGGTGGACGAATTGCACCTGGATGAGACGCCCCTGCAGCATGTCCAGCGCCTGCGCAAAGACGAGGCGCAGCCGAGGCTCCGCGCCCGGCTCGCGGGCTTTGGCCTGATGGCGGAGCAGGCGGAGACCGTGGTGGGGCGGCTCTCGGGCGGGCAAAAGGCGCGGCTCTCGCTGCTCCTCGCCACGATCGACGCGCCGCATCTCCTGATCCTCGACGAACCGACCAACCACCTGGATATCGAAAGCCGCGAGGGCCTGGTGGAGGCACTGACCGAATACAAGGGCGCGGTGGTGCTGGTCAGCCATGACATGCACCTCCTGAGCCTAGTGGCGGACCGGCTCTGGCTGGTCAAGGACGGGGCGGTGACGCCCTATCCTTCCGACCTCGACGCCTATCGGGCAGAGCTCCTCGCGGGGGAACCCTCCGACAAGGCGCCCAAGGTCGAGAAGGAAAAGCCCAAACGCGCCAGCCGCGACGAGGTCCTGGCGCTGCGCGCCGAGGTCCGCAAGGCCGAGGAGCGGCTCGCGAAACTCAACGACATGCGTGACAAGCTGGCGACGAAACTGGCCAATCCCGAGCTCTACGAAGAGGCGCGCAAGGGCGACCTGGCGGTCTGGAACGGGAAATATGCCGAGGTGATGGAAGCCCTGGACCGCGCCGAGGAGCTTTGGCTTTCGGCCACCGAAAAGCTGGAAAAGGCCGAGGCGTGAGGAAAGCGCTGCGGCGGGCGCGGAGGTCCGCCAGGACCTCCGCGCCACCTCCCATGGAAAAGCCCGCATGCGCAGCATGCGGGCTTTTCCATGGGACCCCGCGGTAGCGCCAAGGGGCCGATGATCGAAGATCATCGGCCTCCTCCGGAGAGGTTGCGGAGGATCTTCGATCCTCCGCAACCTCTCGGACCCCGGTCTTCAGAACGGGCGATGCGGCTCAGGCGTCGAGCGCTTCGGCCAGGGCCGACCACAAGGCCTCGACCGGCTCCACCCCCACCGACAACCGGATGAAACCCGGCGCCACGGCATCGCCCCAGCGCGCCCGGCGCTCTCCGGCCGAATGGGTGCCGCCGAAAGAAGTGGTCTGGGTCAGGTAGCGGCAGCGGTCGAGGAAGGCCTCCGCCTCGGCCTCGCCTTCCAGCTCGAAGCTGATCAGGAAGCCGAAATCCGACATCTGCGCCTGGGCGACCTTGTAGGAAGGATCACCGGCCAGGCCCGGGTAACGGACCGCCCTGACCCTTGGATGGGCGGAGAGCCGCTCGGCCACGACCATGGCGCTGGCGCACATGCGCGAGAGGCGGACCTCAAGGGTTTCCAGACCCCGATGCAGAAGCCAGGCCTCGAAGGCGCCGGGCACGACGCCGGCGAGTTTCCTCCACTCGGCCACCCTGGCCATCACCCCGGCATCCCGGCCCGCCACATGGCCGTAAAGCACATCCGAATGGCCGCCGGGTGCCTTGGTATCGGCCGCCACGACCAGATCCGCCCCAAGGTCCAAGGGACGCTGCAACAAAGCCGTCATCGTCGTGTTGTCGACGATGAGCCTGGCCCCCGCCGCATGGGCGCGCCGCGCCACCACCGCGATATCGGCCACATCCAGCCCCGGGTTCGACGGCGTCTCGAGAAACACCACCGCAGCCCCGGTGAAATCCGCCCCCTCCATCGCCGTCGTCGCCACATAGCGCGCCTTGACGCCAAACCCGGCCAGGAACCGGTCCGCCAAGAGCCTGGTCGTGTAATAACCATCCTCGGGCAGGATCACCGTATCCCCCGCGCTCAGCGTGGCAAAAAGCGCGGCCGAGATCGCGGCCATGCCGGAGGGAAAGCCCACGACCGGGGCGCCCTCCAATATCGCCAGCTGCTCTTCGACCTCTTCCCAGGTCGGCATCGCCATGCGGCCATATTTGAAGGCCGCGCCCTCGAGCCCTGCCAGGTGGTAGGTCGTGGCCGAGACCAAGGGAGGCGCCACGGGATCGCCCTGCCCCAGGCGCTGCCCGCGATGGTGCAGCATATCGGCAAAGCGGCGGTCATTGGTCATTTCAGGAACCTTCTGGCGATGGAGGCCGCCTGCCTGGCGCGCCTCCCGTTCTGCTTGGCGGCGCGGTATTGCTGCCGCTCTTCACGCGACATCTGGGAGGGATCGCGCCCGCCGCGTGCCAGGTGGTCGATGCCCCGGCTCATCACAAGGCCGATGAGGCGGTTGAAGATCATGCGCAGGATGGCGTCCATCTCGTCTCCTTCCGGCCTTCCGGCCACAATACGGGTTCGGGCGCTTGTGCCCGGGTTGCGGTTCAGTCCTCGAAAAGCTCGGTCTGGCCCGGGCTTTCGACCTCGTCCTCATCATCTGGGGTCTCGGGCTGCCCAGGCAAGGGGCGGCTGTCCAGAAGTCCTGCGGCGCGGAGCTCCTTGATCCCCGGCAGGTCGCGGGCGCTTTCCAGGCCGAAGTGGTCGAGGAAGGCTTCCGTCACGACAAAGGTCACCGGGCGGCCCGGGGTCATGCGACGGCGGCCAAGGCGGATCCAGTCGAGCTCCAGGAGCAGATCCACCGTCCCGCGCGAGACCGCGACGCCGCGGATTTCCTCGATCTCGGCGCGGGTGACGGGCTGGTGATAGGCGATGATCGCGAGCGTTTCGATGGCAGCGCGGGAGAGCTTGCGCGGCTCCACCGTCTCCTTGCGCATCAGGTGGCCGAGGTCGGGGGCCGTCCGAAAAGCGTAAGCGTCGCCCACGCGGACCAGATGGACCCCCCGCCCCTCATAGCGCTTGCGCAGGTAGACCATGGCCTCGGCAGCATCGCAGCCCTCGGGGAGGCGGGCCGAGATCTCGGCCATGGTCAGAGGCTCGGCCACGGCGAAGAGGATCGCTTCGATCATGCGCTCCTGTTCGGCGATGGGCGGGGCCTCGAAGAGGCTCTTCTCGATCGGGTCCTGGCTCATTCGCCCTTCCGTTTCAGATAGATGGGGGCAAAGGTCTCGCCCTGGCGCAGGTCGACCTGGCCGCGCTTGGCCATCTCGAGGATCGCCGCGAAATGGGCGGCCATGGCGGAGCGGCGGCGCGAGGGCTCCTCGCCCCAGCCCTCGGGCAGGAAAGAGGTCAGGTCGGCCCAGGCGCCCATGTAACCGATGAGGCCCCGCATCCGGTCCAAAGCCTGTTCCATCGTGTAGACATTGTGGCGGTCGAAAGCGTAAGGTCTAAACTCGTCGCGGGTCCTGATGCGGGCATAGGCGCGCATCAGGTCCAGGAGGCTCGCCTCCCATTGCACGGTGCGCAAATGCGCCAGGGCCTCGGGCGCGCCACGGGGGAAGAAGTCGCGCATTTTCTGGTCGCGGGCCATCAGCCGGGCAGCGGCCTCGCGCATGGCTTGCAACCGCTCCAGCTGAAAGGCCAGGTGAAGGGCGAGGTCTTCGGCGCTTGGGCCCTCTTCGGTCGGGTCGGGGGGCAGCAGCAGACGGGATTTCAGATAGGCGAGCCAGGCGGCCATGACGAGGTAATCGGCGGCAAGCTCGATGCGCAAAGCCCGGGCCTTTTCGACGAAGCGCAGGTATTGTTCGGCGAGGCCCAGGACCGAGACCCGGCGCAAATCGACCTTCTGGCTGCGCGAGAGCGTCAGGAGGAGGTCGAGCGGGCCTTCAAAGCCCTCGACATCGACGATCAGCGCATCTTCGGGTTCGAAGTCGTCAGTTGGGGCCATGAAACGCATCCGGCATGATGGCGCGAAGGTCGCGCTCTGCCTGTCGGATGTCAACCGATGCCTTGGGACGATTGGCGATGACCTTCTCGGCGCGGGCACGCGCTTGGGCGGTCATCTCGCCCGCCTCATGCGCCACGGCCTGCATTTCCGCAAGCACGCCCTTGCAGTGCAAGGCGATATCGACGCCCGCATCGATGCTGGCGCGGGTGCGCTGACCAAGGTCGCCCTTCAAGGCCTGCATGTTCAGATCGTCGGTCATCAGAAGGCCCTGAAAGCCGATCTCCTCGCGGATCGCCCGGATCATGGCGGGGGATTGCGTGGCGGGGCGCTCCCCGTCCCAGGCGGTAAAGACCAGATGCGCGGTCATGGCCATGGGCAGGTCGCGCCACGCCCGGAAGGGGGCGAAGTCATGGGCATTCACCTCCTCGCGGGAGGCGGTGACGGTGGGGAGCTCGTGGTGGGTGTCGACCTCTGACCTTCCATGGCCGGGGAGGTGCTTCATCACCGGCATCACGCCCGCCATGAGAAGCCCATCGGCCACGGCACGGCCCAAGCGCGCGACGGTGGCGGGGTCGGAGCCATAGCAGCGGTTCTTCAGGAAAGGATGGGTTTTCCCGGTGATCAGGTCGCCCACCGGAGCGCAATCGGCGTCGATGCCGACATCCAGCAATTCCGCGCCCAGGATCGCATAGCGCAGGCGCAAGGCCTCTTCGGCGCGGGGGCCTGCGGCGGTCACGAAATCCAGGGGCGGGGTCCATTCGCGCCAATGGGGCGCGCGCAGGCGCTGGACGCGGCCGCCCTCCTGGTCCACCAGGATGGGCGCATCGCGGCCCACGGCCTCACGCAGAGAGGCGGTCAGGCGGCGGACCTGGTCAGGGCTCTCGACATTGCGGGCGAAGAGGATGAAGCCGAAAGGGTCGAAGTCGCGGAAGAAGGCGGCCTCATCGGCCCCAAGGACCATGCCCTCGCAGCCGAAGATCGCAGCACCCTTGCCGATCACTTCTTCACCACCGGGATACAGTCGGTGACATTGGACGGCAGACCCTTGCAGAACTCCCGCGCCTCATCCAGCGAGGCGTAACCTTCCGCCCGCAGGCGATAAAAGTTGCGCCCGCCCGATTGCGCGGCCTCGATCATGGGCGTCAGGTCGCCCATGACCTCGGGGAAGGAGGCCAAGAGAACGCCGTAACGGTCGCGCGCCGCCTCGGGGGTCTCGAAGACGCCGAACTGCACGAGCGGCGTGCCGGTTGGGATGGCTGCGGCCTCGATCGTCTGGAAGTCAGCCGGAACCGGGGAGGGCTCGCTTTCGCCCGAGACGGTCTGCACGGCCTTGAGCTGCATCCCGCCACCCAGGGCCTGGGGCCGCGCGGCAGGGCGCAGCGAGACGCGGATCACGTTGGGATTGTCCAGCACCGAGCCATCGGGCTTCATGAAATCCTGGTCGGGGGTCGGTGCGGCCGGGTCGATCAGGGCCATCTCCAGCGAAGAGGCGTTCTCGGGATCGGCCAGCATCAGGCGCGGCTGCACGGCGGGGACCTCTTCGGCGAGGACAGGCGCCGCGTCCTCGGGCATCAGATCGGCTGCGGCGGGGGCCAGGGTGATCTCTTCGGCCTGGGGCACGGGCGAGCCCATGGCGGCCACGGCATTCACGGTCAGCCCCTGGTTCAGCGCCTGTTGCCCGCCCGGATCGGCCGGGGAGATTCGCATCGCCCCCGCCATGGCGCGCATCACCGGAACCCCGGTCACATCGCGCACGGCCAGCTGATAGCCCCAGACGCCAAGCCCCAGGATCAGCGCCACCGACGAGACCGCGCCCGCGATATGGACCCAGCGCCGGGCCTTGTCGCCAAGCGCGCCAAGGCCCGCAGATTGCGGCTGGTCATAGCCTTCGAACTGGTCGAAATCGTAATCCGCCATATGCCTCACCTCGCGGAGGCGATACATGCCGCCCCCTGTCTGACTGCTCTGTTACCCCCTTGCCCGGGGGGGTTGGTCTTGTCGGTCGGGGCGGCTTGTTACCGCATTTCCTCGACCGGTTTGACGCCAAGGATAGCGAGACCGTTGGAAATCACAACGCCCGTCGCACGCGCCAGCGCAATTTTCGCCTGGGTTGTGGCTTTGTCGTCCTGCACGAAGCGCAGCGAGACATCGTCATTGCCCTTGTTCCACAGGCCATGAAGCTCTGACGCCAGCTCGTAAAGATAGAAGGCGATGCGGTGCGGCTCGTTGCCCTTGGCGGCGATCTCCACCTCGCGCGGGAATTCGGCGATGGCTTGCGCCATGTCGATTTCAGCCGGATGGGTCAGGATCGAAAGGTCGGCCTTGGCCAGGGTGGCGTCCGAGACGTCGATTCCCGCCTCACGCGCCTTGCGCAGGACCGAGTTGATCCGGGCATTGGCGTATTGGACGTAGAAGACCGGGTTGTCCTTGGACTGCTCCAGCACCTTGGCGAAGTCGAAATCCAGGGCCACGTCGTTCTTGCGCGTCAGCATGATGAAGCGGGTGACATCGGCCCCCGCCTCGTTGACCACGTCGCGGAGGGTCACGAAGGTCCCTGCCCGCTTGGACATCTTGAAGGGCTCGCCGTTCTTGTAAAGCTTCACGAGCTGGATCAGCTTGATATCCAGCGGCACCCGGGCGTTGGACAGCGCCGCAACGGCGGCCTTCATGCGCTTGACATAGCCGCCATGGTCGGCGCCGAAAATGTCGATCAGCTCGTCAAAGCCGCGTTGGACCTTGTCGAAGTGATAGGCGATATCGGGGGCGAAATAGGTCCAGGAGCCGTCGGATTTCATCACCGGGCGGTCGACGTCATCCCCATGCGCCGTCGAGCGGAAGAGGGTCTGGACCCGGGGCTCCCAGTCTTCGGGCGTCTTGCCCTTGGGCGGTTCCAGCACGCCTTCATAGATCAGGTCATGGTCGCGGAGCGTCTGGATCGCGGCCTCGATCTTGCCGGTGCCGTAAAGCGCCTTTTCGCTGGAATAGACATCCATCTGGACGCCGAGAAGGGCCAAGTCCGAGCGGATCTCGGCCATCATCAGCTCGGTCGCGATCTCGCGGATCTGGGCGAGCCAGGCTTCCTCGGGCTGGTTCAGAAGGCTGTCGCCGAAGCGGGCCTTCAGCGCCTCACCCACGGGGATGAGGTAATCGCCGGGGTAGAGGCCTTCGCGGATTTCCGGGGAGAGGCCATTGGCCTCGCGGTAACGCTCATAGGCGGAGCGCGCCAGCACATCGACCTGCGCGCCGCCGTCGTTGATGTAATATTCGCGGGTGACGTCATAGCCCGCAAAGGCCAGGAGGTTGGACAGCGCATCGCCCACCACCGCGCCGCGCACATGGCCCACATGCATGGGGCCAGTCGGGTTGGCCGAGACGAATTCGACATTGACGCGGCGGCCCGCGCCCAGGGTCGAGCGGCCGAAGCCCGCGCCCTCGGTCAGGGCGGAGAGGATCACGTCCTGCCAGACGAGGTCCGAAAGCCGCAGGTTCAGGAAACCGGGGCCTGCGACAGAGGCCTCCTTGATGCGGGGATCGGCGCCCAAGCGGGCGGCCAGCGCCTCGGCAATGGCGCGGGGGGCGAGGCCCGCAGGCTTGGCCAGCACCATGGCCGCATTGGTCGCCATGTCGCCATGGGCAGGGTCTCGCGGCGGCTCGACCGCCACATTGGCGAAGTCGAGACCCTGGGGCAGCGCGCCTTCAGCGGTCATCGCGGTCAGTTCGGCCACGACAAGGGCGCGGAGATCGGCAAAGAGGTTCATTTGATCAAGTCCTGTTCTCTTGGGTTCGGGATGCCAGAGGCGGGCCAAGAGGTCAAGGACGGGGCGGGGATTTGGCCGGGGCCTTGGCGCAGGAAGGAAGAGCCAGAGGGGGGCTCGCCCCCCTCCGGACCTCCCCATGAGATTTTTATGCCAAGGTAAACGGGGATTGGGAGGCTGGTGGGCTTTTTCGGGCAGAACGGGAGGGTTTCACACCCTCCCCGATCTTTGGCGGCAGACCCCGGGAGGGTTTCACACCCTCCCGGACCCTCCCGCGGGATATTTGTGAAAAGATGAAAGGGGAAAGGCGCGCCGGGGGGGCCGGGCGCGCCTTGGGGGAGATCGGGGCTTCTCGTGCCGCCGCGTAGCCCGGGGTATACCCCGGGGCTGCGGCTGGGTCAGGACTTCGGCGGGGTCTGGCGGCGGTAGAAGGCCTCGCGCGAGCCGAAGAAGAGCGTGATGACCGCGCCCGCAAGCCACCAGAGCGGCTCGGGGATGGCCGAGAGCGCCTCCATCCTTGCCTCGAACCAGGCGGGGGCGATCGCGGCCACGAGGAAAAGCGCCACGGTGGTGAGCGCCAGGATCGGGCGCGGCAGGCGGTTCAGTGCGTCGATCAGGTGGTCGTAGCCCGGTTTCGCCTTGGGGCCGACCTGGGGGGCGGGCATGGCCGGGATGGCGCCCGAGGCCACGGCCTTGTCGAGCTGGGCCGAGAGGAGCTCGGCCGTGGTCTCGATCGTCTGGGCCGCATCTTGCGCCTTGGCGCCCAGCGTGGCGGTCTTTTCGGCCAGGTCTTCGGCCAGGTCATCGGCCTTGCGGGCCAGGGTGGACAGGTCCATCGGATGCTCCTTCAGTTCCAATGCGCGACGCGGGCGCGGTGTTGATCGGGGGTCAGGTGCAGGGCGGGAGAGATGAATTCCTCGGCCCTGGTGATCCAGCCGCCCTTGCCGCCGTCCTTGCGGCGGGCGTATTTGCGGCTGGCGGGGCGGGCATCGGCCAGCGCGTAATAGAAATCGCGCCGCGCCAGGCCATAGGCATCGACGAAGGCGGTGGCGCCCTTGGCCATCTCGGCCCGGGTCGCGGCGAGGGTCTTCGGGCCCAAAAGCCCGTCGTCGGTGATCTTGTGGCCGCGCTTGATCAGGACGCGCTGCAAGAGCTTGACCGCCATGACCCCGGCATTGACATACATGTCGAAGACCGAAGCCTGCAGCGCGGGCGGCAGGGTGCCCAGCCCCGGGCGGTCGAAATAGCGGGTCAGGAAGATCTCGACGGCCTCGGATTTCTCCAAAAGGCGCACGTCGGACGGGTCGATGCGCCCGTCGTGGTTCAGGTCGCGACCCAGCGCGCGCATCGTGTGGATCGTCACGCCATACTTGGTCGCCCCGCCCGGGTCGTCGGGGTCATTCACATAGCCGCCCTCGCGGGCGACGATCTCATTGGCGATGTCTTGAATGGAAAGCATGTCGGTCCCCTTTCGGTTTCCGACAGGCTGCGACGGGCAGGTTAATTTGCGTTAACCGATGCGCGCGGTGGGCGGCTGAAGCACTGCCCGCCCAGGCGGGCGGCGCGCCTATTGCGAGGGCGCGACGTAGACGCCCTGCTCTTTCAGCGAGTCGATGACTTCCTTGGGCATATAGGTCTCGTCATGCTTGGCGAGGATCTCGGAGGCCACGAAGGTATCGCCCTGCATCTGCCCCGTGGCCACCACCCCCGCACCCTCGGCGAAGAGGTCGGGCAGGACGCCCTTGAAGGTCACCGGCACGGTCTCGTTGCTGTCGGTCACCTTGAACGAGACCGTCTCGCCCTGCCCCCGCTGGAGCGACCCGACCTCGACCAGGCCGCCCAGGCGGAAGACCTCGTTCGGAGAGGGCGGCTCGGTCGTCACCTGGGTGGGCGAGCGGAAGAAGTTGATGCCGTCTTGCATCGCATAGACCATCAGCACCACCGAGGCGATCAGGGCGGCAAAGGTCAAAAGGATGATCTGGATGCGGCGGGTCTTCTTCAGCCCCTTCATTCCGGCCATTTGGTCCTCTCAATCACGGGAAGATGGGGGCGAGCGTCAGGCCCATGGTCTCGGGCAGGCCCAGCATCAGGTTGGCGTTCTGCAGCGCCTGGCCGGAAGAGCCCTTGTTCAGGTTGTCCAGGACCGAAACCACGACGGCGCGCCCCGGAATCCGGTCGCCGATCACGCCGAGGTGGCAGTAGTTCGAACCCACGATATCGCGGGTCGAGGGCAGTTGGCCGAAGGGCAGGACTTGCAGGAAGGGCTCGGAAGCGTAAGCGCTTTCAAGGGTTTGGTGGATGGTCTTCGCGTCGCCCTTGACATAGACCGTGGCGAGGATCCCCCGGTTCATCGGCAGAAGATGGGGCGTGAACTGCACCATGACCGGGCGCCCGGCGATCTTGGAGAACTCCTGGTCGAACTCGCCCAGGTGCCGGTGTTTGCCGCCGGCGGAATAGGTATGGGTGCCGCCAGAGAGCTCGGCGTGAAGCAGCATCTCCTTGGGCGTGCGGCCCGCGCCCGAAACCCCGGCCTTGAGGTCGATCAGGATGTCGTCGAGGTCGATCACCCCCGCGGCAATCAGCGGACGCAGCGCGAATTGACCCGTGGCCGCATTGCAGCCCGTGCCCGCCACCAGCCGCGCCGATGCGATCTCGGAGCGGTAGAACTCGGTCAGGCCATAGACGGCCTCGGCCTGCAGATCGAGCGCTTTATGCGGCGCACCATACCACTTTTCATAGGCCGCCGCATCCCGCAGCCGGAAATCAGCGGAGAGGTCGACGATCTTCAGGTTGCGCGGCAGGGCCGAGATGACCTCTTGCGTCGTGCCATGCGGCAGCGCGCAGAAGCAGAGGTCGACCTGGCTGAAGTCGATCTCGTCGATCTTGCAGAGCCGCGGCAGGTCAAGGTGGCGCAGGAAGGGAAAGACCTCGGCCATAGCCATCCCCGCCTTGCGATCGGCCGAGAGCGCGGTGATCGTCATGTCGGGATGAGTGGCGATCAGGCGGACCAGCTCTGCCCCGGTATAGCCCGAGGCGCCGAGGATGGCGATGCGGTGGGTCATGTCGGCTCCTTCTGCGCTTTGGGCCCTCATGTGGCGCCAAGACCCCTGCGATGCAAGCCTATTCTTGGGACTTTGGCGGGGTCCGGCCCAGGGTCGCGAAGAAGTGTGTCACCCCCGCGACAAGGATGACCGCGCCGCCGATCAGCGTGGGGGTGGGTGGAAGCTCGCCGAGGCCCGCCAGCACCCAAAGCGGCGCAAAGACGGCACCCATCAGCCCCAGAAGCCCCGCCTCCGCCGCCGTGACGCGCGAGACGGCGGAGAAGATCAGGATATTGCCGAGGCCGAGTTGCAGGAAGCCCAGGGTGGTCAAGACCGCCCAATCCGGCGCGGAAAGGGCGCCGAAGCTCGCAAAGGGCAAGGCGAGGAGGCCCGAGCCCAGGACCGTGGCGGTGATCAGCGGCAGGACCTCGATCTGCGGTGCGCGGCGCAGGATCAGGACATTGGCGCAGTAGCCCAGCACCACGACCAGGGCCAGGACATCGCCCAGGTTCACCCCCTTGAGCCCGCCCGAGACCATGATCGCAATGCCAAGGAGCCCCGCGAGGGCGGCGATCAGCGTGGGCCGGTCGGGGCGCTCTTTCAGGAAGCCCCAGGCGAGGAGCGCCGCGATGAAGGGGGCGGTCGCGAAGATCATGAAGAAATTCGCGGGCGAGGTGAATTTCAGCGAGAGGACATTCAGCACCATCCCGGCCGAATTCATCACCGCAAAGCCAAGGCCCCAGGGACCGATGGCCCTCAGCGCCGCAAAGGGGCGGCCCCGGGTGACCAGCGCCAGGACGGCGAAGAGGAAGCCAAAGGCCAAGAAGCCCCGCGCCGAGGCCGTGGTGAAGCCATCGGCCGTGGTCAGGCGGGTGAGGAGACCGGAGGAACTGTCCACCGCAGAGCCCGCGAGGAGAAGGAGGAGGCCGTTTCGGTTGCGGGTCATCAGGGCCTCTCGAGCGGGTTTCTTCTCCGGGCAGGCGGGGGGCTGCCGCCCCCCGCACCCCCTGCCCAAAGGGGAGCCATGCCGCTGGCTTCTCGGACCAGTGGCGAAGCCAGCGGCAAACCCCTTTGGAAACCCCGTGGATATTTGGGAAAAGATGAAAGGGGAAGGGGGAGGATCAGGGAGAGGTCTTGCGGCGTGCGGGGGCGGCAAGGCGGCGCCGGGAGCGGTTTTTTCTTCGGCCAAGCTGGGGGCTGCCGCCCCCCGCACCCCCCGCCTCAAGGGGAGCACGCTCCCCTTGAGAAACCCCGTGGATATTTGGGCCAAGCTGAAAGGGGAAAATGTGACGAGAGATATTCCGGGGAGGTCTGAAGGGCCCCTTGGGTCCCTCGAGGCGGGGTCAGGGGCGCGGCAGCCCCGGCACCCGCCTTAAGGGGAGCCATGCCGCTGGCTTCTCGGACCAGTGACGAAACCAGCGGCAAACCCCTTGAGAAACCCCGTGGATATTTGGGCCAAGCTGAAAGGGGAATGCCAGACAAGCATGTGCCCAAGCATAAATGGAGGGGGTCCGGGGGAGGCCCTGGCCTTCCCCGGGCGGGGGGCTCGGGGCGGGCCCGCGGCCCCCCGAACTTGGGGCGGCTCAGACCTGGCCCAGCCGCATTTCCCCGGCCTCGATGGCGAAGGGGAGGCGGTTTTCGCGGGGTGGCAGGGGGCAGATGGCGAAATCGGTGAAGGCGCAGGGCGGGTTATGGGCGCGGTTGAAGTCGAGCGTGATGCGGGCGCCCTCGGGCTCGGCGATCAGGAAACGGCTGGCCGCATAGGTCGTCCGCCCCGAGGTCGCGTCGCGGATCACGAACATCGGCTTTCCCGCCTTCCAATGGGTGGCGAGAAGCGTGACCTCCTGGCCCCCATGGGTGAAGCGCGCCGCATGGGTCAGGGTCACCTCGGTCAGCCCACCGCCCTTTTGCTCCACCGCCTGGGGGCGCGGCGGCAGGGCCAGCCACTCGGCCTCGATAACCCAAGCCGGATCATGGGGATAGGAGGTGATCTTCACATCGCGCTTGAGGTCGAGATCCCGCACCCGCAGCGCCGGGATGCCATCCACCGTGTGAAGCTCCAGCAGCAGATTTCCCTTCCGCAACATCGGGTTGCCGCCCGAAGCTGCGAAAGGGACGCCATCGAGGCGCGCGCTGGTGGCATCAGCCTCGATCACGCCCAGGAGCTCGGGCCCGACCGAAAGGACCAGGTCGCAATCCGCCCCCCGCCCGACCCTTTGCGGACCCGGCGGGATCTCGACCCTGTCGGTCAGGTTCAGCCAGCCATCCTCGGCTGCAAGCGCCGCCATGCGCTCGGCCTGCCAGTCTTCATGCGTCATCCAAGCACCCTTTCGCGCAGCTCGCCCAGGTCGACCGCCCAAAGATAGCGCGGGATATTGGCCCAGATCGGGTGATAGCCGAAGCCGCCCAGGGTCATCTCGTCGATGGCCTCCTGCCGCGACCAGCCCTGGTGCAACAGCCGGTAGAGGGCGCAGATCAGCCCGGTGCGGTCGGCGCCGTGGTGGCAATGGACCAGCACCGGCCCCGCCTCCATCCCCAGCCGCAGGGCCCGCAGCGCCGCCACGACCTTGACCCCATCGCGCTCGGCCACATGGCGGCTCTTCATCGGCACGCGCACGAGGTCGAGCCCCGTGCCCTCGGCCAGGGGCGCATCGCGCACCGTCTGGCGCAGGGAAATCACCCGCCAGATCCCAAGCTTCTCGGCCGCCGCGAAGCCCTGGGCGTCGGGCTGGGCCGCGCGGTAGAGGTTGGGCGCCACGTGGTGGAGGTTGGGCAGGCCCGGGATCTCGGGCAGGACCCGGGGCGCCCAAGTCTGGGGCCGCGCCTCCTGCCCCAGGCCCGGACGCGGCAGGAAGGAGGCGGGGACCGCCGCCATCAAGGCGCGACGGGTCAGGGCGAAGGGAAGGGCAAGGCTGCGGGCGGTCATCGGAAGTTCCTTTGCGCCAGAATGCCGCAGTTGCAGCATTTTGACAACCAGTCCGGCCCCGGGGGCACCGGGACTTGAATTTTCGCGGAAAACTCGGGCCCAGTCTTGAATTTTCGCAGAAAATTCGGGCCCTCAGGCCGCCTCGAAAGTGATCTTGCGGCGCAGGAATTGCGTGGCCTTGGAGGAGACGTTCCCCGGCTCGCCCGTGGTCAGGAATTTCGACACCTGGCCCGGACCCCGGAACTCCGGCCGGCGGATCAGGTAATCGGCCAGGCTCTCGGCCACAAGATTGGCCTGGCTATAGACCTTGACCTGCGGCCCCAGCGCCTCCTGGAAGGCGCGCTCCATCAGGGGATAATGCGTGCAGCCCAGGACCGCGGCCTCGGGATGGGGCATGCGGCGCTTCAAGGCCTCGACATGGGAGCGGACCAGCGCCTCGGCCAGGATCTCGTCGCCCTGCTCGATCGCATCGACGACACCGGCGCAGGGCTGGGCCTCGACATCGACGCCAATGGCGCGGAAGGCCAATTCGCGCTGGAAGGCGCGGGAGGCCACGGTGGCGGGCGTGGCAAAGAGCGCCACATGTTTCACCGCGACCTCGCGCGGGGGGGAATTGTCGCCCCATTGCCGCTCGGTCAGGGCCTCGATCAGGGGGACGAAGACGCCCAAGACGCGCTTACCCGGCGGAATCCAGGTGTCCTGCATGCGCTTCAAGGCGGCGGCAGAGGCGGTGTTGCAAGCGAGGATCACCAGGTCGCAGCCCTCGGCCCAAAGGCATTCGGTCGCGGCACAGGTCAGGTCGAAGATGTCATCGGCCGTCCTTACACCGTAAGGCGCGTGCGCATTGTCGCCGAAATAGACGAAGGGCACATCGGGCAAGCGCCGCTGCACGGCGTCCAGAACCGTCAGCCCCCCGAGACCGGAATCGAATATGCCTACTGCCATGGCCCTGCCCTTTCGTTTTGCGCCACCTTAAACAACCCGGGCGCGAAGCGAAAGGCGGCTGTCGCGGACGTGATTTGCCTTTTCGCCGCATCGGTTTCATGTTTGCGCGCTTTACACGAGCCCCCGCGATGGGCCAGATAAGACCAACACGGGAGGCCACCATGATGGACTGGGACAAGCTGCGCATATTTCATGCGGTGGCTGACAAGGGCAGCCTGACCCATGCGGGCGAGGTCCTGCACCTGTCGCAATCCGCCGTCTCGCGCCAGATCCGCGCCCTGGAGGAGAGCCTCTCGGTGACGCTCTTCCACCGCCACGCGCGGGGCCTGATCCTGACCGAACAGGGGGAGCTTCTCTTCGACGCGACGAGCCAGATGGTGCGGCGGCTGGAGGCGGCTGCGGCGCGGATCCGCGACAGCGAGGACGAGGTCTTTGGCGAGCTGCGGGTGACCACCGCCACGGGTTTCGGCACGCTCTGGCTGGCCCCGCGTCTCGCCAATCTCTACAAGAAATACCCCGCGCTGAAGATCGACCTGATGCTGGAAGAGCGCGTCCTCGACCTGCCGATGCGCGAGGCCGATGTGGCGATCCGCATGAAGGAGCCGACCCAGGCCGACCTGATCCGCAAAAGGCTGATGAACATCCGGATGAGGCTCTTCGCGACGCCGAAATACCTGGAAGAGCACGGCACCCCCGCCTCGATGGATGACATGGCCAACCACAGGCTGATCTGCCAGAACGCGGGCACGGCCCAGGTGGCGGCGGGCGCCTTGATGGTGGCAGAGCTCATGAGCCACGACATCCCCTCGACCCTGACGGTGAACAATTATTTCGGCGTGCTGCAGGCGGTCTTGAACCACCTCGGCATCGGCGTCCTGCCCGATTACGTCGCCGCCGACAGCCCCCATCTGGTCCGCGTCCTGCCGGATTTCGAAAGCAACGACGTACCGGTCTTCCTCGCCTATCCCGAGGAACTCCGCCATTCCAAGCGCGTCGCGGCCTTCCGCGATTTCGTCATGGAAGAGATCGCAAGCTATCGTGCCAAGATGGCGGATTGAGCCGCAGGGGTTGCGGTCGCAAGGGAGTGTTTGGGCCAAGTTGAAAGAGGGGCGTCCGAGAGGGCGCCCTTGTGCTTGCGGAAGGCGGGGCCTCCGGCGGGGATATTTGGGCCAAATTGAAAGCCGAAGCCGCAGGAATTGCGACTTCTTGTCTTTCACATTGGCACAAATATCCCGGGGGGAGAGGCCAGGGGCCTCGGGGGGCAGCGCCCCCCTGCCCGGCCAGCCGCAAGACGAACCGCAAGGACATGGGCGCTTGGTCTCCGCCGCGTAGCCCGGGGTATACCCCGGGGTTAGCCCAGGTCCAGCCGCCCGCGTTCTCCTTGCGCAAAGCGGCGCAGAACGGCGGGGTAGAGGCGGTGTTCCTGCACCAGGATGCGAGCGGCCAGCGTCGCCTCGGTGTCGCCTGCCAGCACCGGCACCCGCGCCTGGCCGAGGATCGGCCCCGCGTCGAGATCGGCCGTCACCTCATGGACGGTGCAGCCCGCCTCGGTGTCACCCGCCTCCAAAGCCCGGGCATGGGTGTGGAGCCCTGGGTATTTCGGCAGAAGCGAAGGGTGGATGTTCAGCATCCTCCCCTCGTAGGCGCGGATGAAATCGGGGGTCAGGATGCGCATGAAGCCCGCGAGCAGGATCAGGTCGGGCGCCGTCGCATCGATCTGCGCGCGCAGGGCCGTCTCGAAGCCCGCGCGGTCGCGGCCAAAGGGCCTGTGATCGACCACCGCCGAGGCGATGCCCTGCGCCTTTGCCCAGGCGATACCGCCTGCCGCCGGATCATTGCTGGCCACCAGGCAGGGGCGGCAGGGGTGATCCCCCCCCATATCCGCCACCAGGGCCTTCATGTTCGACCCACCCCCCGAGATCAGGATGGCGGCGCGCTTCACAACAGCTTGCCCGAGTAGACCACGCCCTCGCCCTCGACGATCGTGCCCAGCGTGCAGACCGTCTCGCCCATCTCGCGCAGAAGCGCTGCGGTGGCCTCGGCCTGGTCGGGGGAGACGACGACCATCATGCCGATGCCGCAGTTGAAGGTCTTGAGAAGCTCGGCTTCCGTCATGTTGGCCGTGGTGGCCAGCCAGCGGAAGACCGGCGGCAGGGTCCAGGCCGACAGGTCGATGGCGCAGCCCAGGCCCTCGGGGCAAAGCCGCGGCGGGTTCTCGGTGATGCCGCCGCCGGTGATATGGGCCAGGCCATGGACGCCACCGGCGCGGATCGCCGCCAGGGCTTGGCGGACGTAAAGCCGCGTCGGGGTCAGGAGCGCCTGGCCGATGGACCCTTCCGAGAAGGGCGAGGCGTCGTGCCAGCCGAGGCCCGCCAGCTCCACCACCTTGCGCACGAAGCTGTAGCCGTTGGAATGCACCCCGTCCGAGGCGAGGCCCAGGATCACGTCCCCCGCCTGGACCCCGGCAGGCAGTTCCGTGCCGCGCTCCATGGCGCCGACCGCGAAACCGGCCAGGTCGAAGTCGCCGCCGTGATACATGCCGGGCATCTCGGCCGTCTCACCACCGACCAGCGCGCAGCCCGAAAGCTCGCAGCCCTTGGCGATGCCGTTGATGATGCGGGTGGCGTCTTCCACCACCAGCTTGCCGGTGGCGAAATAGTCGAGGAACAGCAAGGGCTCCGCCCCCTGGCAGACCAGGTCGTTGACGCACATGGCCACAAGGTCGATGCCGATCGTGTCGTAAAGCCCGGTGTCGATGGCGATGCGCAGCTTCGTGCCCACACCATCGGTCGCGGCCACCAGGATCGGGTCGTTGTAGCCCGCGGCCTTGAGGTCAAACAGCGCGCCAAAGCCGCCAAGCCCCCCCATGGTGCCCGAGCGGTTGGTCCGCTTGGCGGCAGGCTTGATCCGCTCGACCAACGCGTTGCCCGCGTCGATATCGACGCCCGCTTCGGCATAGGTCAACCCATTATGTCCGGCCATGATCATCCCCTTGTGCGCTTTGCCGCCCCCTTAGCGCAAAGGGGGTCGCACCGCAACCATGGGCCTTGGTCCAGAGCCTGGCGGGTGTCGGCCGCGCCGCAGGGTCTGCACCGCGTTCAGGACGCGACAGGACGATGCGGTGTCGCTGACGGGGACCGAAGCCCCCGGCACGAACCCTTGGCCCTATTGCCAGAGCACCGCATCCTGGAACTCCGTCTCGTTCAGGAAGATGCAGCTCTTGAAGACGATCCTGGCGTCGATGCCGTTGTCGGTGAAGTCGATCACCGTGTCCTTGCCATCCTCCGAAATCGTGGTCAGGGCCATGATCTCGGCAAAGCTGGCAAAGCCATAGGCGCTGATGTCGATGACGTCGCGGCCCCTCTCGAAATCGGAGATCTGGTCGGTGCCATCGTTCGGGTTGAAGATGAAACTGTCGCCCGCAGCCCCCCTGCCTCCGATCAGCGTGTCATTGCCAAGGCCCCCGGTGAGCACGTCGCCCTCGCCGCCGCCGTTCAGGAGGTTGGCGCGCCAGTCGCCGGTCAGCTGATCGCGCGCCTCCGATCCCACGACGGCCTCGAAACCGGACAGGACATCGCCCTGGGCCTGGCCGCCCTGCACGGCACCGGTGAAGAGGTTCACCACCACCCCCCGGGTCGCGCCCGCATAGGTCACCGTGTCAAAGCCCGTGCCGCCCTCCAGCGTGTCGGCGCCCGTGTCGCCGCGCAGCGTGTCATTGCCCGCCCCGCCGTCGATGCGGTCCGCCCCCGCCGCCCCGCGCAAGAGATTGGCCAGGCCGTCGCCCACCAGCACATCGCCATAGGCCGAACCGCGCAAGCCCTCGACCCCCGTCAGGCTGTCGCCCTCGGCATCGCCGCCAAAGGCCTCCGCCTCGGTCAGGTCGACCTCGACGCCCGCCGAGGAGCCCCGGTAGTCGACCATGTCGCGCCCGGTGCCGCCGATGATCGTGTCCGACCCGGCATCGCCCATGAAGCTGTCGTTGCCCTCATCGCCCACAAGCCGGTCATTGCCCGTTCCCCCCGCGATCACGTCATTGCCCGCCCCGCCCGAGACCGTATCGGCATCGGCGCCGCTGGAGATCGTGTCATTGCCCACGCCCCCGATGATGTGGTCGCGCCCGGCGCCGGTGGCCAGCCAGTCATCGCCCTGCTGCCCATCCAGAACCCCCGTCACGACCCCCTGGGCCCCGTCAAAGCGATTGGCCCCGCCGCCCAGGAAGACCGACCCCAGGATCGTGCCCAGGTTGGTCACAGTGCCCCCCGGTGTCAGCAGGGCCGTAATCCCGCCCAGGGTCCCGGTGTTCAGGATGTCGAAATAGCACGAGACCAGCTGGACGGAGGTGCCACCGCCGAGGGTCACGATCTCGCCCGAGTTGACCAGGTGGAAACTGTCCGAACTGACGTTGATCGCGCTGAAGCCGCTGGCGCGGATCGAGCCGGAATTTGCGATCTCGACCGAGGTGCCGCTGGCCAGGACACCTTCGGCCGAAGCCTCGATCTGGCCGCTGTTGGACAAGGAGAAGCTGCCCGCCGCCACCGAGATCGCGGGGCCCTTGGTATTGCCGAGATAGCCCCTCTCGCCCAGCAGGACACGGTTGGCATTGCCCGAGACGGCGACGGTCGGAATGCCAAAGGCTCCGCCATCGGAATAGAGCGTGCCCAGCACCGTCAGGCTGGCCTGGCCCGTCATGGTGACCGCCGCCGCGTTGGAGGCCCCAAGCGCGCCGGAGGGCAGGATCATGCCGGTCTCATTCGCGTTCAGCGTCTGGGGGGCCGATGAATTGCCCGAGAAAACAAAGTTTGTCATGTCAATTCCCAAGTCGATGGGACAGGCCGCCCGTCCTGGCCCCCTGTCCAAGCCCATTTGCACGGATCAGTCTGCCACAGCCCCTTTTTCGCACCAAATGCTTTTCGCCCGGGCTCTCCGCCGCCCCAGCGCGCCCTTGAGGCCCGCTTTCCGCTGCGGGCCAGCCAGGTGCACCCGGCCGCCTTGACCCGTCCGAGCCAAGCGGCTAGCCATGGCGCCACGGTGGGCCTGTAGCTCAATGGTTAGAGCCGGGCGCTCATAACGCCTTGGTTGGGGGTTCGAGTCCCTCCGGGCCTACCACTTCCATCTTCAGTGTTGATAAGGCATAAGTCTGCTCGATTCCGGGGGTTTTGCTTGCTCACCCCTCCAAGGGGAATCTGCGAGACCGGTCGATTTTCCTGGGGATATCTAGGCAATAATTTGAATTATAATGATTTTCTTGAGCCCTACGTAGCGCAGTTAGCAGGCACCAAGGCAAAATCCGGAGATTTTCTTGGTCGGTCAATTCCTGCGGCCAAACGCGGTCTCTGCCTCCGACGACAAGAAGATGCGGCCGTAATCTTGCCCCTGGGGAGAGAACGGCTGGACACGTGCGGCCTTCAACGCGGCCCGAACCTTTGGAATCGGCAGGCCCCGTTCCAGCGCCAGGATCGGAATCGTCACGAAGCGCTGGTGAAAGGCCTCGATGTCCTTGGCCGAGACATAAAGAAATCGCACGCCGCTGGTCGGATGGCGTGCCCAGGTCGCGGGCGTATGCCCTGCCTCAATGAAAGCCCGGAAGCGTCCACCGTCCCTGATGCCGATGGATCTCCCGAACTCCGTCGCAGGCACCAGGTCTTCCGGCAGGGTCACTGTGTGCGGGACGTCCAGGGCATCGACATCCGTGGACAAGAGCCGGAGGCCTCGAAACCCCGCATCGCTCCCCTGCCCCAGCCGAACCTTGTCGGCCTGGGCGCCCACGACAAGATCACGAACAGATTTGCCGGTCCTGATCCTGGCGGCGAGAAGGGTCTCCCAGCCGGGAGCGTCATCGGCGATGGTTTCAGCGCGGGATGTCAGCGAATCCAGGAGATCGCGGGCCTCGTCGAGGTTCCATTTCAGCCGGACGACATCCGACTTGGCCCGCGGCACAAGGAACCCCGCCTCCGACAGGGCCGCAATCTCGGTCTTTGTCGCGTTCAAAAGATCCTTCAGCGCATTGATGCTGGAAAGCTTTGGCACCTCCGCCAGAAGAGGAGCGAAGATCTGGGCGTCAAATATCTGACGGTTCGGAGGCCTGGTGTCCTCCGCCGGCAAAGCGCCCCGCTCCACCAAGAAGGGACGAAGCAGCGCTTCCGTCACCCCTGCCTCTTGGGCTGCCGTGTAAAGGGAGTGGATGCGACGCTCTGGGAGTGGCTCACCGAAGAAATCCTCGCAAGCAGCGATGGGAAAATTGCGCAGGATGCAATCGCGAAGAAGTCCACGAAAGGTTGCGAATGTCGGATCCGCGACGGTGTCGCGTCGAAGTTTGCCGTAGAGGGCGCCAAAGGCCGCCTTGGGCTCGGAGGATTTCCCCGGGCTTGTGGTCGCGAGACGATCCAAGGTCTCGGCGATGGCGTTCGTCCCATGGCAAACCACTTCGAAAGCCACGTCCTGCGCCGCTCGGGCCTGGGCGACATCGTGGGTAACTTGCCGCCCTGCGCGGGCCAAGAGCGCCTCTCCGAGGAAGCGACAGAAAATCGATGTTGGGTAAAGTCCTTCGCTCTTGGTCCAGAACGGATCTTCTCCCGTCTGCAGGCGGCGATCCAGCCAGAGCTCAAACCCGGTTTCCTCCAACTTGCCGGGGTCAAGCTTTCCGCCGAGAAGATCGCCCTGGATCTCTTTGAACCGGGTAGAGAAATCGTAGCGTTCGTATTCTGCGGTCCTGGACCAGAGCGGCACAAGACAACGGCCATGCTTTACACAGATGAAGCTCTCGCGAAATTGCCAGTGCCCTCGATAGGCCATTGCCTCAGCTAGATCACCCTCATGCGCCTCGGCGTCTTCTCGCAGACAGATTGGGCAACCGCGCAAGGTCGGACTTCGCAAGGCGCGCGAAACAAAGGTCTCGCCACGGAACGTCATCCGGACATCGCCGACAGGAACGCCGGTCCAGGACAACATTTCGTCGACGTCCACCGAAGCGAGACCACCCCATGAAGCGACTGCCACTGCGGCAGCCCGGTCGCTATCAAAGATGCGCTTCAGAGGTGCCCCGAGATCCTGGGCAAACACCACGAGGGGCATCCGGCGCATCAAGGCGAAGCGAGACAGAAACGAGGGCAGCGTCTCGCGAGATTGGAGCCGGGGACGGAGCGGGAAATCTTGAGGCAATCGAGGCAGGACCGGATGAGATGGGCGGGATCTTAGGTCTGCACGACATCCTTCCCGATGTCCAACTGGATCTCTCGGACAGCGACCAGAGAGGTTTTCGTTCTTGTAAGCGAAAGGCGGCAGAGGGCGGAAAGCAGACGGTCACCGAGGTCACTGGAAGATACTATTGCGGGTCAGCAACCCTCACGGTCCTTCCATCCTCCAGCGTTACGATTCAGTCTGCCAGTTCGAGGCCAAGGAACTGCATGAACGAGAGCCGGACGTGAACCTGATATTCGATCTGACCATCAGAAAAGCTGAATAGCATGCAGAGCACCAGCGTCTTGAACGTCGCGACCGCGTCCAAGGGCTTGTTCACAGCCAGCAATCGCGCGCGGGCGTGAGCTTGCATCATACCCGTTTCAGTATTGGGAGGAACTCCACCCAAGGCACAAGCGCCTCGATCTATACCATTTGGTCAGGTCTCGCATCTAAGCTAGCAGAGCGGCGTGGGAGATCGAAGAAATTCATCTGTAAGTTAGTCAAACTCCAACCGCAAAATGCCCTCCGCCTTATACTCCGGAGGGGGGGCAAGGGGATTCTCGAGGTGCGCTATAGGAGATTGATTATCGAGTAGCATACAGCAAAGAATACTCCAACACTAGTAAAGGGAAAATCGTGCGCCCTAGAGTGCATAGCAATGCCTCTATTCAGCGTTGTTATTGCCAACAAGAATCGAATGATTATTGCAAAGAATGTAACAGATATCCGAACCAGAAAGGACAGATAGACTGAAGAGCCAATGGACGCTGGTAAGTAAACAAACAGATGAATCACAAGCAGTTGCACGAAGCCATCAGTCTGAGAAACTGATGCGTTGAGGAAATGGTCAAGCAACCATGCATATAGCCAGCCACCAGTCAGGCCAAAATAGAAAAATGCTACAGGAACCCCTGAAATGATGGCGTTGAGAGCTAGATGCCACACTCCAATCGAGCTTGATTTTTCTGAGTAGATGCGTTTTGCGACAATAGCATTCCAGTAGTCAAATGGAAGGCTAACAATGGCAATGATTGCAAAGATCGAAAGAAACAGTGAAGGATTCCACAAGACGTTCCGAACCAAGATTGCATAGGCGGACTCAGATATGTTGAAGGATAACATATCAGAGGTAAAAATGACATCGCCCAAAACTGCACAAAGTGGCGCCATCGCAATTGACCAAATTAAAACTCTAACAATCGAGACCTCATCGTTTCGATTTGATAGGGCATTGCAGATCGTGCGAGCAACGAATGCTTCTATGCTTCCTTTTGGGACATTGTGAAATCCGAAGATGTATTCAGATAGCTTCCCCCGTCCCTTGGAATCCAGAAGTAAGTCAAAAATAGAAAATGCAGCAACAATGCCGCCAAAAGTCACAAGTGCATCTATCATGTTGCTGCTCTGCCTCGCGCTGCCGAATCTTTACTACCAAAAACTATGTGATTACCATAGCCTAGTTTCGCATTCCTTGACCGGCGTCACTCGGTCCTATGGCGGCTCATTCACATGCTTGTCATTTCCGGATGCCCGGAAGTAAAGCACAGCCTTCGCTGCACCACGCCATGGACGGCTGCGTCGGTGTAGCTACACCGACGCATTAGCGCATGCTCGAGGGTCTGCAATGGGCCGAACACATCGACCATGCCCGGATCAACGCATGGGGCGGAGAGCCGTCGTTAGGTGCATCAGGCATGAATGTCCGGTTCAGGGCAACTAGCTGTCAGGCAACTTCCGTGGAACTATTCGGGTGGCGAGATGGGGGCAATTTACGGGTTGTGGGTCGATGAAATGGCCAACCCCCTTCAGCCCCGGCGTCTAGCGGCATAGGCCCTTTAGCCGCTCAAGGTGTTTAGAATCGACTTTCTTGATTGTGTGGAAGAGTAGAGTTGCCGCTCCCCTCGTTTCCTCCAGCGTCATCGTTGAAAAGGACAGTAAGTCGTCAATGTTGTCAGAGTGGGATTCGACTTGGGCGAGCCGCTCCAAGGCAGTCAGCTGCTCCCGGTCCAGCTCGGGGTAGTCGACGCACAACTTATCGAGCTGTCCAGGCAGCCCACCGCCGCCTGGACACTTGAAGGCCAGGAACACGTCGAGCACCCGTCGGATGACGTTCGGCATCAAGTAGCCATGGTCATCGTAAGTGTCGGGCTGCTCCACGAACCTGAGTAGGTGGCTGAAGAGGAAGTGGTATTCGGAATCGTACTCGCGGAGCAGCTTCGACATCTCGACGATCGTCGAGGACCGACGGGCCTGCCCCTCGGGGATTGTTACATCGATGAAGAGGAACTTCGCCGTCGGCTCCTTGTCGGCCGAAGGACGGGCCCTGCCTTTCCATGCCTTCTTGAACTCGTTCATGCATTGCATGTTGTGGGTGAGGATGAACACCTGCGCGGCCTTTTCCAGGCGGGATCTCACGAGGGAGCACGCAAAATTCAGCGCCTTCGTATCTAGGCTCGACACCGGGTCGTCGACGACCACGATGAGGTCCTTCAGCTTCCGGTTGTCTGCTTCAATGGATGACAGAAAATAGGACATCGCGATCGCGGTCTTCTCGCCTTCGCTCGGGGCGCCCGTGATCGGCGTTCCGTGCCGATGTAGTTCATAGCCGTCGTCGATGGGATTGATCGTGAGCTCGCCGTGTCCAAGATAGGCCGCGATTGACGTTGTGACGTTGCCCCCAAGTTCTATCCGACTTGAGCGAGACTCCGGGTTTCAGTTTTACCCATTTGGGCGGGTTGGGCAACGGGGGCTGGCGCGGAGCTTTGCGGATTGCGCAGCGACAGGCCCCGTTGC
>NZ_JAABNR010000007.1 GCF_009925085.1 Stagnihabitans tardus
ATTTCGGCGGCATATTCGCCTTTGCGCCCGGGTCGATAGTGGAACACGACACCCGGCGGGGCGCTGCCGCTCCAGCCCCGGTCGTCCCGAAGAACCGCCCAGAGATATCCGGTCTTCGTTTTGCCTTTCCCGGGGTCCAGCACCGGGGCGGTGGTCTCATCGACGTAAAGACGCGTGCTGTCGGCCATCAGCCGCTTGGCCATGTGATCGACCACCGGGGCGATCATCGCGCCTGTGCGCCCCATCCAGTCGGCCAGAACCGACCGGTCATCAGGCCACACCATGCCGCGCCATGACCACGGCCTGCCGGTTCAGCGGCATGTGCGGGGACATGCTTGGAGACGGCGATCTGGGCGAGGAGCGCCTCGGTCGGCCAGCTGCCCTCCAGCAAATGCGCCGGGGCTTTGGCTTGCACCACGCCGGTCCTGCCTTTGGGGCAAGCATACTTCGGGCGGATCGTGACGATGACCTGATAGCGCGCCTGGGTCGACGAGGATCAGCGAACAGTCCGGGTGCGAGCAAAAGCAATTGATCCGGGGGATCAATTGACTTGCGAAGCGGTTCGCCCGAGGAGGATCGAGCCGTTCGCTCCGGTCTTCGCCGATCCGGACCATGTCGCCACATCCGCAGGGGCAGGCAATGCTGGCAGGCAGGGTCACCCGTTCCACCCGCGGGCCAAGCTGTCCGGCAAGGCGCACGACTTGCGCGGAGCACGCGCAGGGGCCGCCTCGGGATCTGTCGCGCGCGCCGCGATCTTCGCCTCGACGGTGGCAATTTGTGCCTGGGTCTCGGCGATAGCCGTTTCCAGGTCTTCCAGCCCCAGTTCCAGCTGCGCCGAGTCCCGCTTCTCGGACTTCGGCCCGAACTTCGTGCGCCGGTAGTCCTGGACCTGGCTCTCCAGCTTCTCGATCAGGACCTTCAACTCGGTGATGAAGGCGTCTTTCTCGGCAACTACCGCCTGCTCGTGCCGTCGCGCTGCACGCTCGACCAAGGCCTCGGACCGAGCAGCTTCCAAAGCAGCCTGCTGGTCAGCAAAGGCCTTCACCACCTCGGGCGGCGGGTCAGGGAACTGGCTCAGATCTAGGCGCTGCGACATGCGTTTTCCTACCCGATACAGGCAGGAAAGCCCAGTAAAACAAAGACAAAATTAGCCTCCTGATCATCCTGCCGAAGTCGGAGGCAACACCCTCTGGGCGATCACCCGCCGCCAGTCCAGACCTTCGAACAGAGCCTCGAACTGTGCCCGCGACACCCGCATCACCCCGTCCTGAACCTTCGTGCCCGGGCAAAGTTGCCCTGTTCGAGGACCTTGTAGATCAGCACCATCCCGGTCTTGCGCCATGGCCGCTCGGACCAGTGGCGCGTCCATGGCTCACCCAGACCAGGATCTTCAGTCTGTCGCATCGCTTCGAGCGAAAGACCACCGTCACCCCGGAATGTGGATCGAGCTTCAGCTCGCTCTCCACCATCAGCGCCAAGGCCTGATGGCCGCATCGGAAGTCCACCGGCTTCGTCGCGATCAGGACGGGCAGCCGTTGTCCCGCGACGATCATGCCGCCCTGCGCAAGGCGCGCACCAAAGCGGTCACCCTTTCCACGGGGACGTCGCTCGGAACGCGCAGCACCAGGTCGCCACCAAATTCCAAGGTCAGGGTGCCGGATCCCATGTTCTCCTCCGGCCCGCTCCTCGGCATCTCTGCCTCGGGTTCGACCGATAGAGGCACAAACCCGATCTCGGCCGGGGGGCATCGAGCTCGGCGACAGCCCGATCAACAATTCTGCCGGGAGGGCCAGAATGCCGTCGCGAGCCTGTCGCCGCCAATCCGAAAGCTGATGCGCAACGACACCATGCCGACGCGCAACATCCACGACCCGAACCCCGGGCGCAAAGCTCTCCGCGATAATCCGCGCCTTCAAAGCTTCCGGCCACCGCCGATTGCCCCGGCGCGGCTCAACGACCTCACATCGCCCCGCAAACCCGTCCCCACCATCCGCCATCCGAAAACCTCCCGTCGATCCCAGCAATCAGATCGCAGAGCGGCAGACCTTCAGAAACCCGCGAAATCAATGGGGTGCAGGCGGCGGAGACGCCCCACCGGGCAACGGGTTGCGCGATCCGCCAAGGCGTGCCGCAACGAAAAGGGCGCAAGGTCTCCCCGGCGCCCTATTTCATTGGTCCATAAACATCCCACGGGGGTCCGGGGGTGTGAAACCCCCGGGGCCTGTCACGCGTGAATCGCGCCGTCGCCGCAGGCCAAGGCCGCCTCGCGCACGGCTTCCGAATAGGTCGGATGGGCATGGCAGGTCAGGGCCAGGTCCTGGGCCGAGGCGCCGAATTCCATCGCCACGCAGACCTCGTGGATCAGGTCGCCCGCGCCCGGGCCGATGATGTGGCAGCCCAGGATCCGGTCGGTCGCGGCATCGGCCAGGATCTTGACGAAGCCTTCGGCCTGGAAGACCGCCTTGGCGCGCGCATTGCCCATGAAGGGGAACTTGCCGGCCTTGTAGGCGCGGCCCGCCTCTTTCAGCGCCTCCTCCGTGAGGCCCACCGAGGCCACTTCGGGCGTCGTATAGATCACGCCGGGGATGACGCCGTAATTCACATGACCATGTTTGCCGGCCAGGACCTCGGCCACCGCCATGCCCTCATCCTCGGCCTTGTGCGCGAGCATCGGGCCCGCCACCGCGTCACCAATCGCATAGACGCCCGGGATATTGGTCGCCCAATGGGCATCGGTCTTGATCGTGCCGCGCGGGCCCATCTCGACGCCCAAGGCCTCGAGCCCGAGGCCGGCGGTATAGGGCTTGCGGCCGGTGGCCACCAGCACGACCTCGGAATTCAGCGTGGCCAAGCTGTCGTCCTTGCGGAGCTTGTAGGTCGTGACCGCACCCTCGGGGCCGGTCTCGACGCCCTGGACTGCCGCGCCCATGATGAACTTCAGCCCCTGCTTGGTCAGGATGCGCTGGAAGGTCTTTTGCACCTCGGCATCCATGCCGGGGGTGATGACGTCCAGATATTCCACCACGGTGACCGCAGCGCCGAGGCGCGCATAGACCGAGCCGAGCTCCAGCCCGATGACGCCCGCGCCGATCACGGTGACGGAGGCGGGGATACGGGCCAGCTCCAGGGCGCCGGTCGAGGTGACGACGGTCTTCTCATCCACCGTCACGCCCGGCAGCGACGCGGGCTCCGACCCCGTGGCGATGACGATCTTCTTGGCCGTGTGGGTCTCTTCGCCGACCTTGACCTGGCCCGGAGCCGTGATCTGGCCCCAGCCTTTCAGCCAGGTGACCTTGTTCTTCTTGAAGAGGAACTCGATCCCCTTGGTGTTGCCGTTCACGACATCCTGCTTGTAGGCCAGCATCTTGACCCAATCGACCGTGGGCGCGCCGCCCATCAGGCCCATCTTCTCGAAGTTCTCGTGAACCTCGTGCAGGTGGTGAGTGGCGTTCAACAGCGCCTTTGAGGGGATGCAGCCCACGTTCAGGCAGGTGCCGCCAAGCGTCTCACGCCCCTCGACCACGGCGGTCTTCAGCCCGAGTTGGGCGCAGCGGATGGCGCAGACATAGCCGCCGGGGCCAGCGCCGATGATGATGACGTCGAAGTCGGACATTGTGGTCTCCTTTGGTCAAGGCCGGGGGGCGCTGCCTCCCGCGTCACTTGTTGCTTGAACCAGTGGCGCAATCAAGCGACGCACCCCGGGATGTTTTCGAACAGATGAAGTCAGATGAGGGCTGCGATCAACATGGCATTCGTGGCGAAGAAGCCCGCCGACCAGATCAGCGAGCGGAGGGGCGCCCAGCCCAGGGCATAGGCCGGGACATAGGCCACGCGGGCGGCGAGGTAGGTCCAGGCGCAGGCAGCAGAGAAAGGGGTCGATTGGCCGCTTTGGACCGTGACGAGGACGGCGATGGTGAAGAGGATCAGCCCCTCGAAATGGTTGTTCAGGGCGCGTTGCAGCCGGGCGGTGACCTTGGACAGGGCCCGGGGCGGCGGCGTGTCGCGCGGCGAGGTCGTGTAGGCCGGGGTCAGCTCCAGGTTCGCCGGCAAGGCGAAGAGCACGAACTGGATGGTTTGCCACAGCGCGGCAAGGGCCAGGGCGGTGAGTTCGGGTGTCATGGGCTTTCCTTCGCCATGGTGGGTGTGCCCTGGTGGAAACGCAGCTGCCAGCGTCCGGAGCTGCGGTCCCAAAGCGAGGCGCGGTTGGCCCATTCGAGTCCGTCTGGGCCGGTCAGCTCCGAGACATAGGTCACGAGGGCGATCGTGTCGGACATTTCCTTCACCTCAAGGTCGTGCAGTTGGGCGGTGAAGGGCCTGGCCGCGCTGGGGGCAAGGATCAGCTCCTCGCGCGTATAGCGCCGGCCCGAGCGTCCGAATTCGAAGAAATCGGCGGCCAGGGTCGCCTCCATCAGGGCGGGATCATGGCGGGTCTCGGCGCGCCAGAGCTGCCATTCCAGCAGGGGCAGGTCCCGGGTCATGGAGCCCCCAGGTCATGCGGATCATATCCGAACCGCGCGTAGTCCTCGCCATAGACCTCGGCGATGCGGTTGCGCAATTCGCGGGAGGCGAGCAAATCGTCCTGCGCCCGACCTTGGGTGTTCTGATGGCCCATCGGGGGGATTTCGGAAAGGTTCAGCCTTTCGGCCACATCCCGGGCCAGGCGGTCAAGGTCTTCGACGCGGCCGATCACGCTGGGGGGCAGGATATCGGGGCGCAGGTTGCGGACCTGGGCGCGCCAATGGATGGCGGCGGGGGTCTGGTCCGCAGTCTCATGCAGGATCTCGACATAGTCGAGGAACTTCGCCAGGCCGCGTTCGGTGCCGGGGTCCCTGTCCCAGTCGAAGCCGGTTTCGGCATTGATCCGCAGGCGGACGGGCAGGAACTGCTCGCTCCCCGTGGCGCCCGATTTGCAGAGATAGCGAAAGCTGGACAGGGCGCGGGTCGCGGGGTGGCGGACGGTGACGATCCGGCAGGCCGTTTGCAGATGTGCAAGGCCCGAGCGCAGTTGCAGCGCGGGGCGGAAGATATCGGCCTGGACCGTGTGATGGGCGACCGAGTTCTCGTTCAGCATGGCCTCGCGCGAGAGGGGGGCGGTCAGGCGCGCGCCGAACTCGACCTCGAAGAGCCAGGAGAGGACCGAGGTCGTGCCGGTCTTGCCGTTGCGGCAAAAGCTCCAGCGCAGCGAGGGCGGCAGGATATGCCGCTGCAACAGGGCCTCTGCCTCACGCTCGGGCAGGCCGGACAGCCTTTGGGCCATCGCACGGGCTTCGTGCGGCGGCAGGGGGCTTTCGGTGAAGAGGCGCGAGGGCATGGGGGTCCTGGGGGTGGGAAGACGGAAGGGCGGCTTCAGCTTCGCAGGGCGGCTTTGGATGGAGGGACGGCGAGGGGGCTTCGGGGGGCGGTCGGTTCGGGGGTCATGACCTTATCTCGATTGGCGTGCCATCGGGCACGCGGGACCAGATATCCTGCATTTGTGCATTGGTAACCGCGATGCAGCCATCGGTCCAATCCCAGATCAGGTGCAAGGCGCTCAATGCGCCCCAACCATTGGGAAGGCCATGGATCATGATATCTCCGCCCGGGTCGCGCCCCTCGACCTTGGCTTGCGCCAGGTCTTCGGGGCGGGGGTAGGAAATGTGCAAGCTCAGATGCGCGATCGACTCGGGGTTGCGCCAGTCGATGACATAATGGCCTTCGGGCGTGCGTTCGTCCCCCCGGGTGGTCTTGGGGCCCGCATCGCCACGGGCGCCAAGAGAAACCTCGTATTGCGCGAGGACCTGATCGCCGCGCATCAAGGTCAGAAGCCTGGACGATTTTTCGACGAGAACCCGGTCAGCCTGCGCCTCGGTCGGGGCCATCGGAGGGGGCGTGCCGTGCCAGAGCCGCGCCGCGACCTTGGTATAGGCCAAGGTCGCGGCGGCCAGGCAAAGACCCGTTGCAGCCGCAATCGGAACGGCACGCCGCATCGGTCAGAGATCCATCAACAGCCGACGCGGATCCTCCAGCGCCTCTTTCACCCGGACCAGGAAGGTGACCGCGCCCTTGCCGTCGACGATGCGGTGATCGTAGCTCAGCGCCAGGTACATCATCGGGCGGATCACGATCTGGCCGCCGACCACCACCGGGCGGTCCTGGATCTTGTGCATGCCAAGGATGCCCGACTGCGGGGGGTTCAGGATCGGCGAGGACATCAGCGAGCCGTAAACCCCGCCGTTCGAGATGGTGAAGCTGCCGCCCTGCATCTCGGCCATGGTCAGCTTGCCGTCGCGGGCGCGCAGGCCCAGTTCGGCGATCTTCTTCTCGATGGCGGCAAAGCCCATCTGGTCGGCATCGCGCAGCACCGGAACCACGAGGCCCGAGGGCGTGCCCACGGCAACCCCCATGTGGACGTAGTTCTTGTAGACCACGTCCTGGCCGTCGATCTCGGCATTGACCTCGGGGATTTCCTTCAGCGCATGGATGCAGGCCTTCACGAAGAAGGACATGAAGCCGAGCTTCACGCCGTGCTTCTTCTCGAACTGGTCCTTGTAGGTGTTGCGCAGCTCCATGATGCCCGACATGTCGACCTCGTTATAGGTCGTGAGCATCGCGGCGGTGTTCTGGGCATCCTTCAGCCGCTTGGCGATGGTGGCGCGCAGGCGGGTCATCTTGACGCGCTCTTCGCGGGCGGCGTCGCTGGCGGGGATCGGCGCCCGCGGAATGGCGGCGGGCGCGGGGGCAGGGGCCGAGACCACGGCGGCCGGCACGTCCTCCTTCATGATCCGCCCGTCGCGGCCCGAGCCCTGGACCTGGTCGCGGGTCAGACCCGCCTCGGCCATGGCCTTTTTCGCGGCCGGGGCGTCTTCGACATCCTTGGCCGCCACGGGGGCAGGGGCAGGGGCAGGGGCCGCCACGGGGGCGGCAACCGGGGCCGCAGCCGAAGCCCCCTCGGTCACGATGGCCAGCCGGGCATTGGCGGCCACGGTCGCGCCTTCGGGCGCCAGGATTTCCGCCAGCACGCCCGAGACCGGCGAGGGCACTTCGACCGAGACCTTGTCGGTCTCAAGCTCGCAGAGCATCTCGTCCTGTTTCACCACATCGCCCGGCTTCTTGAACCAGGTCGACACCGTCGCCTCGGTCACGCTTTCGCCAAGGGCGGGCACCATCACATCGGTCATGTCTCTTCCTCTCAGGCCAGCGCGTCGTTCACGAGCGCGGTTTGTTGGGCTTTGTGCTTGGAGGCCAGGCCCGTGGCGGGCGAGGCGGATGCGACGCGTCCGGCGTATCGGGCGCGGCTGTTCTTGGCGCCGATCTTGGTCAGGATCGCCTCAAGCTCGGGCTCGATGAAGGACCAGGCGCCCTGGTTCTTGGGCTCTTCCTGGGCCCAGACCCATTCGGCGCCCTTGAAGCGCGAAAGCTCCGCCGTCAGCGATTTGGTCGGCACGGGGTAGAGCTGTTCGATGCGCAGAAGATAGGTGTCATCCTGGCCCCGCGCGTCGCGTTCGGCCAGAAGGTCGTAATAGACCTTGCCCGAACACAGCACGACCTTGCGGATCTGGTCATCGGCCTTCAGCTTCAAGGCCGAATGGCCCTTTTGCGCATCGTCCCACAGCACGCGGTGGAAGGTCGAGCCGTCGATGAAATCGGCGGTGTCGCTGACGGCCATCGGGTGACGCAGCAGGCTTTTCGGCGTCATCAGGATCAGGGGCTTGCGGAAGTCGCGGTGAATCTGGCGGCGCAGGATGTGGAAATAGTTGGCGGGCGTCGAGCAATTCGCCACGATCCAGTTCTCTTCCGCCGAGAGTTGCAGGAAGCGTTCCAGACGGGCGGAGGAGTGCTCCGGCCCCTGACCCTCGAACCCGTGGGGCAGAAGGACCACAAGGCCCGACATCCGCAGCCATTTCGATTCGCCCGAGTTCACGAACTGGTCGAACATGATCTGCGCGCCATTGGCGAAGTCGCCGAACTGCGCCTCCCACAGGGTCAACCCGTTGGGCTCGGCCAGGGAATAGCCGTATTCGAAGCCCAGGACCGCATATTCCGACAGCATCGAGTCGATGACCTCATACCGCGCCTGGCCCGGGCGGATGTGGTTCAAGGGATAGTGCCGCTCTTCCGTGGTCTGGTCGATCCAGCCGGAATGGCGCTGCGAGAAGGTGCCGCGCGTGCAGTCCTGACCGGCCAGACGCACCGGGAAGCCTTCGACTTGCAGCGTGCCGAAGGCCAGGGCCTCGGCGGTCGCCCAGTCGAAACCGGTGCCCTTGGCGAACATCTCTTTCTTTGCCTCAAGCTGGCGGGCGACCGTCTTGTGGAGGTCAAAACCCTCGGGCACGCGGGTCAGGCCGGCACCCACCTCGGCGAAGGTTTCAGGCTTTACCCAGGTCTCGCCGCGCTGGTAATTCTCCAGGTCCTTCGGAGCCATGTTCTTCCAGCGCCCATCCAGCCAGTCGGCCTTGTTGGGCTTGTAATTCTTGCCGGCCTCGAACTCTTCGTTCAGGCGGGCCTGGAAGGCGGCCTTCATATCCTCGATCTCGCCCTCGGGGATCAGGCCGTCTTTCACCAGGCGTTCCGCGTAAAGCTGCAAGGTAGTCTTCTGCTTGCGGATCTTGTTGTACATGGCCGGGTTGGTGAACATCGGCTCGTCGCCTTCGTTGTGACCGAAGCGGCGGTAGCAGAAGATGTCCAGGACCACGTCCTTGTGGAACTTCTGGCGGAATTCGGTGGCGACTTTCGCCGCGTGAACCACGGCCTCCGGGTCATCGCCGTTGACGTGGAAGATCGGCGCCTCGACCATCAGGGCGATATCGGTCGGATAGGGCGAGGTGCGCGAGAAATGCGGCGCGGTCGTGAAGCCGATCTGGTTGTTCACGATGATATGGATGCAGCCGCCCGAACGGTGCCCCTTGATGCCCGACAGCTGCAGACACTCCGCCACGACACCTTGACCGGCAAAGGCCGCATCGCCGTGCAGGAGGATCGGCAGGACCGAGATGCGGTCGGCGTCGTTCAGTTGATCCTGTTTCGCCCGTGCCTTGCCCAGGACCACCGGGTTCACCGCCTCGAGGTGGGAGGGGTTGGCGGTCAAGGAGAGGTGAACCGTATTGCCGTCGAAGCTGCGGTCCGAGGAGGCGCCGAGGTGGTATTTCACGTCGCCCGAGCCATCCACATCCTCGGGCTTGTAGCTGCCGCCCTGGAATTCGTGGAAGATCGCCTTGAAGGGCTTTTGCATCACGTTGGCCAGAACATTCAACCGGCCCCGGTGCGGCATGCCGATGACGATCTCCTTGACGCCCAGGTTGCCGCCGCGCTTGATGATCTGCTCCATCGCGGGGATCAGCGCCTCGCCGCCATCAAGGCCGAAGCGCTTGGTGCCCATGTACTTGACATGGAGGAACTTTTCATAGCCCTCGGCCTCGACGAGCTTGTTCAGGATCGCCTTGCGGCCCTCGCGGGTGAAGGCGATCTCCTTGCCGTAACCCTCGATCCGTTCCTTCAGCCAGCCCGCCTGTTCGGGGTCGGAGATATGCATGTATTGCAGGGCAAAGGTGCCGCAATAGGTGCGTTTGACGATCTCGACGATCTGGCGCATCGAGGCCATTTCGAGGCCAAGCACCATGTCGAGGAAGATCGGCCGGTCCATGTCGGCCTCGGTGAAGCCATAGGAAACCGGGTCAAGCTCGGGGTGGTTGCCGCGGTCGGTCATGCCCAGGGGATCGAGGTCGGCAGCCAGGTGGCCCCGGATGCGATAGGCGCGGATCAGCATGATGGCGCGGACCGAGTCCAGCACGGCGCGGCGGATCTGCGCCTCGGTCAGGGCCACGCCCTTCTCGGCGGCCTTCTCAGTGATCTTCTTGCCCCCGGCCTTGACCTCGGCTGGCCATTCGCCGGTCATCGCGGCGGTCAGGTCATCGTTGGGCTGCGGCGGCCAGTCGGTGCGCGCCCAGGACGGCCCCGCCGCCTGACGCTTTTGTTCCAGCGAGTCATCGCCCAGAAGCCGGAAGAATTCTGCCCATTGCGCATCGACCGAGGTCGGGTCATTGGCATATTTCGCGGCCAGCGCGTCGACGTAATCGCCATTCGCCCCTTGCAGGAAGGACGAGGCGTGGAGGGCTTTGTTCGGGGTTTGGTCGGTCATGGCTCAAGCCTTCGGAGTGTGATGGCGGCGCTGGGGCCGCGAAGATGGGTCAGTTGACGCGCTTGTCATAGGCGACGAGATGGATTCCGCGCTGCCCAAGGATCGGCGCGGTGGGCTCGAAGATCACGAGGTAGCCGGATTTCTGGTCCAGCACCGCAGCCAGCCCATCCTCGGCCATGCCCTTGGTGCCAAACCGGTCGACAAAGGCCTTGACGACGGTGCTTTCGCTGGAATTCGTCCCGAAGACCATCGAGCAGCGCCGATCCTGGCCGCTGCCTTCGATCTGGAAGGACAGGTTCTCTTCCACGCTGTAAAGCGTCGCGGTCCCCATGGGCGAGGGCACCTTGACGTCGTTGGCCGCCATCACCGCCGTGGCCCCGGCAAAGCGGTTGGGCGCGGTGGCGATGCAGACGGCGTCGAAAAGCTGCAGGGCGCGGGCGAAGGGGACAGCCTTGGCCGTGCCGGTGAAGACGGCCGAGGTCGCCCCCGGCTCCAGGGTCGGGGGCGCCGAGGCTGGGCTGGTCGCCTCGACACAGCCCGACAAGAGGGCGAGAGAGGCGCAGAGGGCGATGCACTTCGGGAGCAATTTGGTCATTCGGGGTCTCCTGCCTTGCGGCGACAGCAATTTAGATCGTGAAAGCGTAAAGTGGGGTTAACCCCGACCGGCGGGCGAAGGGGGAGGATCATGGCGCGGAGCCCTCCCGCAGCAGGGGTTGAGAATAGATCGACACGGCCGCCGCCGCCTGGGGCGGCGCGCCCAGGCGCTGGGCGGCCTCTGGCGTCAGGATCGCGACCAGTTGGGCAGAGACCTGGGTGACCCCCTCGTGGTTCTCCGTGGTCTCGAGGGAATACTGATGGACGAAGTTGTCGTTCATCTCGGTAAAGCGAGAGCGTTCCATCTGGGCCACGAAGCTTGCGATCTCGGTGGGCAGGGGGCCCGCGTAATAGCAATGGACCCGGCCTTCCAGAACCATGCCCTCGTCCAGGATCGCCAGCACGGCCACCGGGTTCCCGGTCGAGACCAGGACGGCATAGGTCAGGTCGGGTATGCCCGCCGCCGCGCGGTCGTCCGCCGACATGGCGAGGATCCCGGACAACTGGTCCGCCATCGCACGGGTCTCGGCCCATTGATCGGGGCTGGCTTGCGCCTTGATCGAGGTGGCGATGAAGGCCTCCGTCAAGAGGGGGCGATAGCTCTCCCACATGCCGGGGTTCCGGCGGCTCCACCCGGCTGCGGTCAGGGCATCGACGCGCTCGGCAAAGCCGAGGCGCGTGTCGCCGCAGATCGTGGGAAATCTGTCGATGAGCGCATCGGCCGAAGCCGGCCCGCAGAGAGCGAGGGTGCAGGCCACCAACAGCGCCGCGCCCAGCCGTCTTGGAGAAAGAGACAGGACCTGCCCGGTCATTTGAAAGCCTCCGAAAGGACGAGATCGCTGCCAGCCACCGGGGCCGAGGCAAAGACATAGACCGCAAAGAGCGCGCTTGCCTCGCTGGCACGGGGGGCGATTTGGGTGAAGAAGGGTCCGATGACGCTTTCTGTCCAAAGGCTTGCCAGGGACTGCGCGCCCAGCAGCCCGCCCACAAGCACCAGGCCGTTGCTGATCAGCAACAAGAGTTGCGGCCAGGTCCAGGCCAGAAGCACGGCAAAGGGCGGCCAGCCCGCATCCCGCGCGCGGCGCAGGGCAAGGCTGATCGTGGGCAGGGCAAGGGCGAGGAAAACCGGAAGGCCCAGCTGACCACTGGGCGAGGACAGGAAGGTCCAGTTCCCCATCCAGCTTCCCCGCAGGACACCGCTCTCGGGGAAATAGCCCAGCGGGACGGTCAGGAATTGCTGGACCGCGTTCGACGCTATCGAGAGGCCGTGCAGCCAGGCCAGGGTCGGGAGGGCCAGGTCGGCCTCGCGGATCCAGCCCGCGTTCCACAGCAGGAACTCGGCCTCGGACAGATAGCGCTGCACGACCAGGCAGAAGAGTGCAAAGGTCCAGAACTCGAGACGGCTGGCCCGCCCCGTGCAATCGAAGGACTTGGCAAAGCCCGTCCTGATGACCTGCGCCGGTCCCATGGTCACCTCGCCACGGGTTTCAGCATGTCGGGCGCAGGGCCCAGGTTCCCGAGGCGCGGCAGTCGCCGACGCTTGGGCAGAGGAGACAGGCTGTCTTTGGTCATGTGCAGGCCTCGGGTGAGGAAAAGGCGGTGGCGGCGGTCATGGTCGGACCGCAATGACAAGAAGGGTGGAGCGTGGGGTGTCTGGATCGGGCAAGCCGATCTTGAAGGCGAAGAACTGGATCGCCCTTGGCCCCTGTCACGAAGAACGAGGCGTGAAGGGCTTTGCTCGGGCTTTGGTCGGTCATTTGGGTGCCTCAGTGGGGCTGGGGCCGGAACGTGGGGGAGCCTGCCGGGAGGGTGCGGCCATTTGGCTGAACAGGGCAGACCCTGTGATCAGACCAACGAAAAATTGGTGAAAGAGGATGGGGAGCAGGAGGATATTCCCCATCAGCCAGCAGATCATGACGCCAAAGCCGCCCGGACCATCGGCGCCCTGAGCCCAAAGGTCGAAGGCCCAGCGATTGAGGCTGACTTCGGCCCAAAGGGCCGCGCAGAAGATCACCAGCGCCATCAGCGGGGTCTCGAACCAGATCGGCGCTTCTCCGCTGTCCAAAAGGCGCCGCCGGGTCACGGCCATCAGGGGAGACAAGGCAAGGGCGCCAAGCCCGAAGAGCAGGGGAAAGGGCATGTCGGGGCGCAGCGTCAGGGCCGTCCCCAGAGCCGCAACTGGCAGGGCGGCGCCGACAGGCAAAAACCACCAGTATTCAGAGCGGCTGGCCCGCCCCGAATACTGGAAGGACTTGGCAAAGCCGGTCCTGATGGCCTCTGCCGGTCCCATGTTTACTTGCCCATGGCCTTGAGCACGGCCTCACCCAGCGTCGCCGGGCTGTCAGCCACGACGATGCCCGCAAGCTTCATCGCCTCGATCTTCGATTCCGCGTCGCCCTTGCCGCCGGCCACGATGGCGCCGGCATGGCCCATGCGGCGGCCTTTCGGTGCCGTGCGGCCCGCGATGAACCCGGCGCAGGGCTTGGAACGCCCACGCCGCGCCTCGTCGGCCAGGAACTGCGCGGCTTCCTCTTCGGCCGAGCCGCCGATTTCGCCGATCATGATCAGCGCTTCGGTCTCGGGGTCGGCCAGGAACATCTCGAGCACGTCAATATGTTCGGTCCCCTTGATCGGGTCGCCGCCGATGCCCACGGCGGTGGATTGGCCAAGGCCAAGGTCGGTCGTCTGCTTGACCGCCTCATAGGTCAGGGTGCCGGAACGCGAGACCACGCCCACCTTGCCGCGACGGTGGATATGGCCCGGCATGATGCCGATCTTGCAGGCGCCGGGGGTGATGACGCCGGGGCAATTCGGCCCGATCAGCCGGGTCTTCGAATTGATCAGCGCGCGCTTGACCTTCATCATGTCCAGGACCGGGATGCCCTCGGTGATGCAGACGACCAGTTCGATCTCGGCGTCGATGGCCTCGAGGATCGAATCCGCCGCGAAGGGCGGGGGCACATAGATCACGCTGGCATTGGCCCCGGTCCGGGCCACCGCGTCATGGACCGAGTCGAAGACCGGGAGCCCGAGATGCTCGGTCCCGCCTTTGCCGGGGGTGACCCCGCCGACCATCCGCGTGCCATAGGCGATGGCCTGTTCGGAGTGGAACGTGCCCTGGCTGCCAGTGAAGCCCTGGCAGATCAGCTTGGTGTTTTCGTCGACGAGAATGGCCATGGTAATCTTCCGTTCGGCTGGTTCTGGCGCGAGATTGGCCGCGCATGGGTTGGGTCAGGGCCTGGCTTTTGGCGGCAAAGCCCCGGGGTTCGGGTCAGGGATGGGCGGGTCTCATGGGAAACCCGGGGTAAAGGGCACGCCTCCGGCTCGTCCCGGCCTGGGGCCGGGTCTGAAGGGGCAGGAAGAGAAGGGGCAGGGGCACGGGGTTGCGGTCCATTCAGGGGTGAAGAAAGGGGGTCAGGTCAACCGGCGGGGCTTCGGGGGCAAGACGCGACTCCAGGGCGGCCAGCGACAGATGCGCGCCGGTGATGGGCAGGCCCGCGATGAATGTCTCCAGCGAGGCGGCCATCGTCGGCTTGTCGGCCTGGATCAGCTTGGGCAGGGCCGTGCCCAGGGCCTCGACGACCGGGGCGGCGGCGATGTCCGAAAGCGGCTGGGGCGCCACGACCGGCTCGTGCAGCCAGTCATCGGTTGCGGGGACCTGGAACCACTGGCGCGCAAAGGCGGCGCGCTCGGTCTCGAACCGGGCGTTCATCGCCTCCTGGATATAGATGGGCAGGCGAAAGCGGCTGCCACCGATCCGTGCCGCCTTGGCCGCGACCTCGGCCCAGATCAGCCGCATCGACTGCGCCATGGTCGAAAAGACATAGGGCGCCCCTTCGACTTCGGCCCGCTCGGCCTCGGAGGCGCCGGCGTAAAGCGCCATCGCACAGGCCCGCATCACGGCGGTCACCTCTGCCGTGGGCGAGGGATTGGCGCGGGTCTCAAGCGCAATGGCCCGGGCGCGCAGGTCCGCCGGCAGACCGGCCATGTCCCAGAAATCGGCGACGACAGAGCCATCGGCCAGGGCCTTGGGGTGATATTCGCGCAGGGTCATGCGATCCTTGCCGAAAACCTCGGCAAAGCGCGCCATCGCCGCCATGAACTGCACCGGAGGTTCGCTGAGCATGTCCAGATGCGCGCTGATCGGGCCACGCCGGTGCCCCATCTTCGCCGATTGCAGGTAAAGCGCGCCCAGCATGGCGACACTGGGCCGCAGATAGCACAGGAGCGAGACATCATGGCATCCGATCTCGGACAGGACGCGGGCCAGGGTCTGGGGCGGCACATGGATCAGCGGCTCTGCCGTGATGAGAAACCGCGACCCCGCCGGAGCGGCAGCGATCTCTTGGCGCATCAGGGTCAGGAAGGGCTGCTCCCCCCCGGCCTCGATGTCATGGCGGATGCCGTAATGCGCGGTGAGATTCTTGCCCAGGCCCGGCATGATCACCCCCCGGGCCGCAAGCTCGCTGCGCAGGCTGCGCAGGACCAGTTGCACCGCCGTGGAGCCGGTCTTGAGATTGCCGATATGAACCACGGCCGCAGCCGCGCCCTGGGGGCGCGCGGTCTGCAGCGATGGAGCTTGGCTGGTCACGGGGCTTGTCCTGGTCTTGGGGGCGGGGCGGGAGGGGAGGCCCCCTCACCGCCGGAGTTTCCGGGCGCTTAGCCCTGAACGGCCTTGACGATCTTCTGCGCCGCGTCCGACAGGTTGTCGGCCGCGATCACGTTCAGGCCCGAGTTGCGGATGATCTCTTTGCCGAGTTCCACATTCGTGCCTTCAAGCCGGACGACCAGCGGCACCTTGAGGCCCACTTCGGTCACGGCGGCCAGGACGCCCTCGGCGATGATGTCGCAGCGCATGATGCCGCCGAAGATATTGACCAGGATGCCTTGGACATTGGGGTCCGAGGTGATGATCTTGAAGGCCTCGGTCACCTTCTCCTTGGTGGCGCCGCCGCCGACATCGAGGAAGTTGGCGGGTTCCGCGCCGTAAAGCTTGATGATGTCCATGGTGGCCATAGCCAGGCCCGCGCCGTTCACCATGCAGCCGATGTTGCCATCGAGCGCCACGTAGTTCAGGTCGAACTTCTGGGCGGCGAGCTCCTTGGGGTCTTCCTCGGTCTCGTCCTTCAGCGCCGCGATATCGGCATGGCGATACATCGCATTGCCGTCAAAGCCCATCTTGGCGTCGAGAAGCTTCAAGGAGCCGTCCTTCAGCACGCAGAAAGGGTTGATCTCCAGCATGTCCATGTCCTTGTCGACGAAGAGCTGGTAGAGCTTCTTGACGATCTGGACGCATTGCTTGACCTGGTTGCCGGTCAGGCCAAGGCCAAAGGCCACGCGGCGGCCGTGGAAATCGCTGATGCCCGAGGCCGGATCGACCGAGAAGGACAGGATCTTTTCCGGCGTGTCATGGGCCACGTCCTCGATCGACATGCCGCCCTCGGTCGAGGAGACGATCGAGATGCGCGAGGTCTGGCGGTCGATCAAAAGCGCCAGGTAGAACTCGCGCTCGATGTCGGAACCGTCTTCGATATAGATGCGGTTGACCTGCTTGCCCTGGGGCCCGGTCTGCACCGTCACCAGCGTGCGGCCCAGCATCTGGCGGGCAAACTCGGCCGCCTCTTCGACCGAGCGGGCCAGGCGGACACCGCCCTTTTCGCCGGCCTCGGGCTCGATGAAATGGCCCTTGCCACGGCCACCGGCGTGGATTTGCGATTTGACGACCCAGAGCGGGCCATCGAGCTCGCCCGCCGCGGTCTTCGCGTCTTCGGCGCGGGTGATGGCGCGACCGTCAGAGACAGGGATGCCATAGCTGCGCAACAACGCCTTGGCCTGGTATTCGTGAATGTTCATCCGAAAGGCTCCCGCATAGGATTTGCCGCGTTCTGGCACAGATTTCTGCGCGGGCAAAATGCGAAATCCTTGGGCAAGCCGGAAAAGCGACATTTGTGATCACAGCCAAAATTTTTGTGATCACGCGTAAGGATTAGGCAAGGTTTGAACGGCAGGTTCAGTTGAAATAGAGCGCGAAAAGCATGGCGTTGCCCTGCAAGAGCGCGTCAAACCTGTCCAACGACTCTGCGGTCACAAGGGGTCCCTGCTTCAAATAGGGCAGGGCGGACCAGCCCTGGACCCAGCCCGGAATGTCCAGGGGCGCGGGCTTGTCGAGGAAGGCGCCAAGGTCGATGCCCGCGCCTTCGATGCGCCACCAGGGGATCAGCTTGCGGCCCTCGAGCAGGGCCTGGACGTCGTCCAGCACCCTCAGCCACTCGGCCCCCGCGCCTTGCGGAACCGCGATGCCGAGCGCCGAGGTCTGGCGGTCGTTGGGGATCCACTCGGCCTGGTTGTCGGTCTCGGCATTGACCTTGGTCCAGAAGTCGCGGTTCAGGGCGACCATTTGCAGAAGATGCGCCTTGGCCGAGGCGGTGCGGGCGGGGTCGGGCTCCCGGCGCAGGGTCTCGATCACGACGGCAAAGAGGTCGACGAAGTCGAGACCGCCGGGGTTCATGTCGCCGAAGATCGGGTCGGGGGTGAGGGGGCCAAGCTCGGCCAGCTTCGCCTTGGTCGCGGCGACCTTGGTCATGGCCTCGGTCGGGTCATAGGCCAGGATCAGGTCGCAGAGGCCAGACAGGAGATGCGCATAGGCGGCAAGCCAGGCGGCGTCGGCGGTGTCGAAGGTGACCTTGGGCAGGGGTCCCGGACTGGCTGCGGTGAAGGGGGCGATGAGGGTGGCGAAGCCCTCTTCGGGTTCGCGCAGGGCATTGGCGTTGATGTCGAACCACAAGTCGTCGAGGCCGATGGTCAGGGCGAAATCAGTGGTGAGGGGGGCGACCTGGTCGAGTTCCGCCTGGGCCGCGCGGAAGAGGTTCGACAGGAAGGCTGGGTCGAAGGGCGCGGGGGAGGGGCTCTCGGGCAGGGGCAGTTGCAGGAAGGGCAGCATGCCCGTCCGGTCGGTCACGCCTGCGGCGTATCGGGCCTGGAAGGTGACCTCGACGGCGCGGAGGAAGTGCAGGCCATTGATCGCAAAGGCTTCCTCGGGGGAAGGCGAGGGCAGGGCCGAGAGGCGGGAGAGGGTGGGGGCGATGCCCTTGGCCGCGATCTCCTGGCTCAGGTCTTCGGCCTGGGCGGGCGGGGCTGCGAGGGAAAGGGCTGCAAGGGAAAGGGCGGGGATGAAATGGCGCATGGGACCTCCGTTGGTCTCAGGCTGCGCCTTTCGCCCGGATTTGTCTAGCCGGGCAGGCAGAGGCAGAGCCTTTGACCCCGGGGCAGATAGGGGTCTGACAGCGTGGCCACGAACCCCGCCGTGCTTGCGCAAGCGAGCACCTCTGCTTCGCGGTGGTGCCAGGGGAAGCGGTCCGGGTGCGTCACGACGCCATCGGGCTGGCGATGGGGTTTGTCATAGCCCTCATCCGGAGCGAGGAAGACGGTGAAGAGGAGCTTTTGCAGGCGGGGGAGTTTCTGGCGCAGTTTCGGCAGGGCCTCGGCCAGGTGCGAGAGCGGCAGATGGGTGAAGACGGCAAAGCAGATGGCGAAGTCGATGTCTTGCGGCACGCCGGGGAGGTCGAAACTCGCATCTTCGATCAGCTGGGTGGCGGGGAGGCGGGATTTGTCGGCGATCTCATCGCGGTAGCCGCGCTGAAGAAGCGCGCCGGAGAGGTCGGTCGCCCAATAATTGCCGGGGTTCAGATAAGGCACCGCGCGGCAGCCGAGGCGGAGGCTTCCCGCGCCGATGTCGAGGAGCTTGTGATGCGGGTCCAGCCCCTGGGCCAGCAGAAGCTGCATCTGGACGAGGCCCGTCTCCTCCCACCGCCCGCCCACGATGTCGCGGTGGCGACCCTTGGCCAGCGCCTCGTCGTAGAAGCCGGGGGCGTGATAGGGGGAGATCGGTTTCATCTGGCTTTACAGGGCCTTGGGCGATGCTCTTGTGGGACACGCCCGGGGGTTTCACACCCCCGGACCCGTTGCTGAAGCCGGGGGTTTCACACCCCCGGACCCCCGTGGGAGTATTTGAGCCAAGTTGAAAGAGCGGGGGGCTCTCTCGGGTCAGGGGGAGACGATCTTGAGCATGAGGTTGGTGGCGACCTCCATATCCTGGATCGAGACCCATTCCAAAGGCCCGTGGATTTCGGCCATGCCGGTGAAGAGATTGGGGCAGGGGAGCCCCATCTCGGTCAGGCGCGAGCCGTCGGTGCCGCCGCGAATGGGCGTGGTCGAGGGGGTGAGGCCGAGGGCGCGCGCGGCGTCCAATGCGCGGGTCACCGGGGTCATGTCCTTTTCCAGCCAATAGCGCATGTTGCGGTATTGCGGCTTGATTTCGCAGGAGATTTTCGCGCGGGGTTCCTCGGCCTGGAGCCTGGCGCAGGCGTCTTGCAAGAGGGCGCCCTTGGCGGCAAGTCCCTCGCGCTCGAAGTCGCGCAGGATCAGGCGGATGGTGACCTCGGAGGAACCGCCCGCCATGTCGGTGACATGGATGAAGCCCTCGCGGTCTTGGGTGTTCTCGGGCGTCCGGCTTTGCGGCAGGGCCATAAGGAGCTTCGCGGCCAGAGTCGTGGCATTGACCATTTTGCCCGTGGCATAGCCGGGATGGGCGGAAACGCCGGTGATCGTCACCGTGGCACCATCGGCGGAGAAGCTCTCGAACTCGATCTCGCCGACCTTGCCGCCGTCGAATGTATAGGCGAAATCGGCGGCCAGATCGCGGGGCAGCTGCGGATTGACGCCGCGGCCGATCTCCTCGTCGGGGGTGAAGGCGATGCGGATCTTGCCATGGGGGACGGGGTTGGCCAGCAGCTGGCGCGCGGCCGCCATGATGATCGCCACGCCCGCCTTGTCATCGGCGCCCAGAAGCGTGTCGCCGCTGGCGGTCACGATCGTATGGCCGATCTTCTTGGCCAGCTCGGGCGAGGTCTCGGGGGAGAGCACCAGATCGGGGTTGAGCGGATAAGTGATCGCCCCGCCGTTGTAGCCGCGATGGACGCGGGGCTTGACGCCCGTCGCCTTGTACTGCGGGGCGGTGTCGACATGGGCGAGGAAGGCGATGGTGGGCCCCTGCGCCGTGGCCGGGATCGTCGCCAGCACGGCGCCGTAATCGGTCAGGGTCACATCCTCGGCGCCGATCTCGCGCAGCTCGGCCACCAGAAGCCGCAGCATGCCGAATTGCACCTCGGTCGAGGGCGAAGTGGCAGAGCCCGCATCGCTTTGGCTGTCGATGGCGCAATAGCGGGTGAGGCGGGATTCGAGCTCGGCGGCGAAGGACATGGGATCAGCCGTTCTTGGACTCGGCGGCCTTCTTCTCGGCGGCGGCTTTCATGCGGGCCAGGAGCTCTTCCTTGGAAGGGTGCTGGCCATGCGGCTGCTTGGGCGCGCCGAAGCGGTTCTGGCCGTCGAAGGCGGGGCGGCCCTTTGCGCCCTTGGCGCTGCCGGATTTCGAATAGTCCATGTGGGGGCTCCTTTGCGAGATGGGGGTCTTTGCCCGAAGAACGCATCCGGCGCAAGGTTAGGGCCAGGCCAGGCTGCGGAAAAGCAAAAAGCGCGCCACGGGGGCGCGCTTTCCGCAAGGGTCAGATGGTCAGGCCAGCGAGGGGTCGATGGCCTTGCAGGCGGTGACGAGGCCCTTCACGGCATCGACCGACTTCTGGAACATGGCGTTCTCGTCTGCGGTCATCTGGATTTCGACCAGACGCTCGACGCCGCCCGCGCCCAGGATCACCGGAACGCCGACATACATGCCATCCAGACCGAAGGCGCCCTTGACATAGGCGGCCACGGGAAGGAGGCGCTTTTGGTCCTTGAGATAGGCTTCCGCCATCTCGATCGCGGAGGCTGCGGGGGCATAGAAGGCCGAACCGGTCTTCAACAGGCCCACGATCTCGGCGCCGCCATCACGGGTGCGCTGGATGATGCTGTCGAGCTTTTCCTGCGTGGTCCAGCCCATCTTCACCAGGTCGGGCAGCGGGATGCCGGCCACGGTCGAATAGCGCGCCAGCGGCACCATCGTGTCGCCATGGCCGCCGAGGACGAAGGCGGTCACGTCCTTCATCGAGACGTTGAACTCGGTCGCCAGGAAATGCCGGAAGCGGCCCGAATCAAGGACGCCCGCCATGCCGACGACCTTGTGGTGCGGCAGGCCGGAGAATTCGCGCAAAGCCCAGACCATGGCATCGAGCGGGTTGGTGATGCAGATCACGAAAGCGTTCGGCGCGTGCTCTTTCAGACCCTCGCCCACGGCCTTCATGACCTTGAGGTTGATGCCCAGGAGGTCATCGCGGCTCATTCCCGGCTTGCGGGGGACACCGGCGGTGACGATGCAGACATCGGCGCCCGCGATATCGGCATAGGAATTGGCGCCCTTCAGCGTCGCATCGAAGCCCTCGATGGGGCCCGATTGCGCGATATCCAGCGCCTTGCCCTGGGGCGTGCCCTCGGCGATGTCGAAGAGGATCACATCCCCCAGCTCTTTGATCGCGGCGAGGTGGGCAAGCGTGCCCCCGATTTGCCCCGCGCCGATCAGCGCAATCTTCGGTCTGGCCATGGAAATCCCCCCTTGGCATGGAAGTTGACGTCGCTGGCATAAGCGCAAGGGGGGCGTCTGGCAAGAGCGCTGCGCTGCGGCAAAGGGCTGCGGGGGTGGTGAAATGCCTCAGATTGCGCTAACGGAGCTCGGGCGGGGGCTCTGTCCCCAGGGCCTGCGGCCTTTCCCCCGGGATATTTGGGCCAAATTGAAAGCAAAAAGATGGACACTTGGCAGTTCTGGCTCGTGGCGATGATCGGTGCGGTCCTGACCGGGGCGGGCAAGGGGGGCTTGCCCATCGTGGGCGCCCTGACGGTGCCGGTCATGTCGCTGGCCATGTCTCCGGCGCTGGCGGCGGGGCTGATGCTGCCGGTCTATGTCGTCTCGGACATGTTCGGGCTTTACGCCTATCGCAAGGAGTTCGACCGGCGCGTCTTGTGGATCGCCTGCCTGGGGATGAGCTTTGGCGTGGCTCTGGGTTGGCTGACCGACAAGCAGATCCCCGAGAACTGGGTGACGGTGCTGGTCGGTGTCATTGCCGTGGCTTTCAGCCTGAACCAGCTCTTGCGGCGGGCTGTCGTGGCAGCGGCGAAGCGGGCGGAGGTCGCGCCGGGGGTCTTCTGGTGCACCATCGCGGGCTTCACGAGCTATGTCAGCCACACGGGCGGGCCGCCCTACCAGGTCTTTACCCTGCCGCTGGGGATGAAGAAGGCGGTCTTTGCCGGAACCTCGACCATCGCCTTCGCCTATATCAACGCCTTGAAGCTGATCCCCTATTGGTTCGTCGGCCGCATCACGCTGCAAAGCCTGGAGACCGCGCTTTACCTGATGCCGGTGGCGGCGGTCTCGGTCTTTGCCGGGGTCTGGGCGGTCAAGCGCCTGCCGGAGAAGGCGTTTTTCACCTTCGTCACCTGGTCTTTGCTGGTGATCGGGATCGACCTGGTGATCAAGGGCCTGACCGGGGTCGAGCCGCTGATCACGCTCTTCTCATTGCTTTAGGTCGGGTCGCCCTTGACCTGGGTCGGCGCGATGGATTCGAAATTCTTGCCCGTGGCCACCAGGCAGGTGACGCCGTTGGGCATGGTGACGGTCAGCGTCCAGGTTCCGGTCGTGGGGGCGGCGTAAAGCTCCATCACCGTGGAATCCTCGGCCAGGCCCATGGCATGGGCGCTTTCGCCATATTGGTCCATCAGGGCCCTGGCGATGGTGTCATGGGCCGCGCAGGGGCGCGGGTCGGCCTGGGCGGGCAGGGCAAGGCCCAGGAGGCAGAGCGCGAAGAAGGTCCTTTCCATGGGTCGAACCCCGGGGCGGAAGCGGCCGCCCTGACCGTTTGCCGTTCTGGCCGGATCAGGCTGCGCCCGGGGTGCTGATATTCGGTTAACGCGGGGTGCGCCTTTGGGAGACGGTTTTTCTGCGGCGCGGCAAAATGGCGCTTGCGGAAAGTGGCGGCATCGTGCCATCTGACGCAAGATTGTTGCGCGGAGGAATCATGGCTTTGATGCGGTCGGTCCTGTACATCCCGGGGTCCAAGGCGCGGGCCTTGGACAAGGCGGCGAGCCTGCCCTGCGACGCCATCATCTTCGACCTCGAGGATGCCGTGGCGCCCGGAGAGAAGGTGGCCGCGCGCGATCTTCTGGCGCAGATGCTGTCAGAGGTGGATTACGGACCGCGCCTGCGGCTGGTGCGGGTGAATGGCGCGGGCACCGAATGGGGCGCGGCGGATGTTGCGGCCTTTGCGGACCATCCCGGGGTGGACGGGATCTTGCTGCCCAAGGTGAATGGGCCTGCCGACCTGGACCTGCCGGGCGAGAAGCCGCTTTGGGCCATGATGGAGACGCCCCTGGCCATGCTGAACGCGGGGGCCATTGCCGCCCATCCGCGCCTGGCGGGACTGGTCATGGGGACCAACGACCTCTTGAAGGACCTCGGCGCGCGGTTCCGGCCGGACCGGGCGGGGCTTGCGACCGGGCTTGGCCTTTGCCTTCTGGCCGCCCGCGCCCATGGCAAGCTGGCGGTTGACGGGGTCTATAACGCCTTCAAGGACCTTGCCGGGCTGGAGGCCGAGTGCATCCAGGGCCGCGACCTGGGCTTTGACGGCAAGACGTTGATCCATCCCGACCAGCTGGAGGTCGCCAACCGCATCTTCGCGCCCTCCGAGGCCGAGGTCGACCTCGCCCGTCGCCAGATCGCGGCCTTCGAGGAGGCGGCGACACGGGGCGAGGGCGTTGCGGTTCTGGATGGCAAGATCGTCGAAAACCTGCATATCGTCACGGCACGGGCCACGCTGGACAAGGCCCGAGCCATTGCGGGAATGACATGACACTTCTGATCCTTGGGGTTCTTCTCTGGGCCGCCGCCCATCTTCTGAAACGCCTGGCGCCCGGGCTTCGGGCGCGGCTGGGGGAGGGGCCGGGCAAGGGCCTCGTGACCCTGGCGCTTCTGGTCTCGCTTTACCTGATGGTCACGGGCTATCGCGCGGCCGATTTCGTGCACCTTTGGGAGCCGCCGCTTTTCCTGCGCCATGTCAATAACTTGCTCATGGTCTTTGCGGTGATCCTGGTGACGATGCAGGCCAACCGGGGCCGCATGCAGAGCCTCATGCGTCACCCGATGCTGACCGGGGTCAAGACCTGGGCGCTGGCGCATCTTCTGGTGAACGGCGACCTCGCCTCGGTGGTGCTGTTTGGTGGCATGCTGGCCTGGGCCGTGGTCGAGGTCATCGTGATCAACCGCGCGAACCGCTCCTGGACCCGGCCCGCTCCGGGGCCCTTGGTGGCCGATATCGCCCATGTCGCGGGCGCCCTGGTGCTGATGGGCGGGATCATCTGGCTGCATGGCTGGCTGGGCTATCCGGCGGTGGGGGGCTGAGATGCGGCTCTATCGCTTTTTGTCCGACGACGACACTTCGGCCTTTTGCCACAAGGTGACGGCCGCGCTGAACAAGGGCTGGGAGCTGCATGGCGCCCCCACCTATGCCTTCGACGCCGCCCGCGGCGTGATGCGCTGCGGCCAGGCGGTCACCAAGGAGGCGCCGGGGACCTATACGCCCGAGGTGAAGCTGGGCGAGCAATGAGGGCGCGGTGGGTTGGCACCCACCCTACCCGCAAACGTAGGGTGGGTGCCAACCCACCATTAGGGAAGACATGAAAACCAATCCGGGCCGTTTCTTCGAGGATTACCGCATGGGCGAGGTCATCGCCCATGCCGTCCCCCGCACAATCTCGGGCGGAGAGCGGGCGATCTATCACGCGCTTTACCCGGCGCGGGGGGCGCTCCATTCCTCGGACGCCTTCGCCCAGGCCTGCGGGCTGAAGGCCAGCCCGATGGACGACCTGATCACCTTCCATACCGTCTTCGGCAAGACCGTCCCGGACATTTCCCTGAACGCCGTGGCCAACCTCGGTTATGCCGAGGGGCGCTGGCTGGAGCCGGTCTGGCCGGGGGATACGCTCACGGCAACCTCCGAAGTCATCGGGTTGAAAGAGAACTCCAGCGGGACGACCGGCGTGGTCTGGGTCCGCACCACGGGGCGCAACCAGCACGGCGTCCCGGTCCTGACCTATGTCCGCTGGGTCATGGTGAAGAAGCGCGGCACGGCGCCCACCGGGGCGGCCACCGCGCCGGTTCTCTCCCCCGTCGTCGCCCCGCTAGACCTGGTGGTCCCGCCGGGCCTGGACTTCACCCGCCATGACTTCACCCTTTCGGGCGAACCGCACCGCTGGGGCGACCATGCCCCCGGCGAGGTCATCGACCATGTCGACGGTGTCACCATCGAAGAGGCCGAGCACATGCTGGCCACGCGGCTCTGGCAGAACACCGCCAAGGTGCATTTCGACACGACCCAGCGCCCGGATGGCAAAAGGCTGATCTATGGCGGCCATGTCATCAGCCTGGCCCGGGCGCTCTCCTTCAACGGCCTGGCCAATGCGCATCTGATCGTGGCCCTGAACGGCGGCGCCCATGTGAACCCCTGTTTCGCCGGCGACACCGTCCGCGCCTGGTCCGAGGTGCTGGAGCGCGCCGAGACCTCCTCCCCCGGGGTGGGCGCCCTGCGGCTGCGGCTCGTGGCCACGCGCGGCGCCCCCGGTGTCCTGCGCGACGCTTCGGGAAAATACGAGGCATCGGTGCTGCTCGATCTGGATTACTGGGCGTTGATCCCGCTTTGAGCCTGTGGCAGCCTTCCCGAAAGCGGAGGTTGCCATGTTCAAGCGGTGCGTTGCGGTTCTGTGTCTTGTGGCGGGTCCGGCGCTTTCGGCGCCCTTCGTCTTTCCCGACGACCCCGACGAGGCCGATTTCATCGCGGGCGAGGTCATCGCCACCTTCTACCACGAGCTCGGCCATGCGCTGATCGACGTGCTGCAAGTGCCGGTTCTGGGCAAGGAAGAGGATGCGGCCGATACGCTTTCCGTCATCCTCATGCATGACGGCTGGCAGGAAGAGGCTGCGACCGCGATCCTGACCGCCGACGCCACCAGCTACGCCCTGCGCGCCAGCGACCCCAACCTCGAGCCCGACGAAAGCTCCTTCGCCGATGTCCATTCGCTGGACATCCAGCGCTATTACGCGGTGGTCTGCCTGTTCTACGGCGCCAATCCCGAAGAGCGGCGGCAAATGGCCCTGGACCTGGAACTGCCCGAAGAGAAACTGGAAAGCTGCCCCTATGAATATGACCAGGCCCGCGCCGCCTGGGGCACGGTTCTGGACCAGGCCGTCCCGGGGCCCGAGATGGCGGGCCTCGTCATGGCGCCGGGGCAGGAGGGGCAGGATCTCGCCGACCTCCTGGCCGAAGAGGTCGCGGCCTTGAACGAGGTCATCGGCCTGCCGGTCGAGGTCACTGTCGTGGTGGCCGATTGCGGCGAGGCCAATGCCTTTTACTCGCCCGACGACAAGACCATCACCATGTGCAACGAATATGCCGAGGACCTGCAAGCCCTGTGGCGCGCCAATCCCTGAGCGGGCTTTGTGATCACAAAGGCTTCCTTGCCTCTGCCCTCAGGCCTGATACGGTTGGTCCATCCAATCGAAAGGCCTGCCGCCATGCGACTTTCCCTCGCGCTTCTGCTTGCGCTTGCTTCACCCGCCCTGGCCGAAGGCCCCGTCGTGACCGGCGGCCTCTCGCTGAGCCTGACCACCGAGGACGACCCCGGCGCGCGCCAAAGCGCCGGCGCCTATGTCGAGGCCGAGTTCAGCGGGCTTTACGCCGGCCTGTCCTATGACATCTACAAGGACAACCTGCTGAACGAGGCCGATCTTTATGTCGGCTACCGCAACACTTTCGGCACGCTGGATGTGGATGCGGCCTATACCCGCTACATTTATCCCAGGGATGGCGGGGATTGCTGCGGCTCCCTCGACCTGACCCTGGGCCTGCCGCTGGCCGGTTTCGACACCGCGCTCGAGGTCAGCCATGACCCTGACCTGAAGCTGACGACGCAGGAGGCGACGCTGTCGCGCGACTTCACCCTGGCCGACCGCGTGACCCTGACGCCCAGCTTCACCGTGAACCATGCCCCCGGCGACTATTCGACCGAATGGGAGCTTCAGGCGGATTATGCCATCGGCACGGCTTCGACGCTGAGCGGCTATGTGGCCGATGGCAGCGATTACGCGCCCTATCTTGGGGTAGACCTGACCTGGGATGTGACCCTGCTCGGGGGTTGATTTTTGTGATCACGGTTTTTCTAGCCGTGATCACAAATGCAAGATTCTCCGCGACATTTCCGCCTCGCCCGGTTTTTGGTATGATATCGCGCGTGACAGATTAAATTTTGACGCTAAGAAAACCTTAGCTTCTGCGGCGCAGCATGTGGGCCGCAGGCGGACCAAGCGAGAGGGCAGCCATGTCCAGCAAGACCACTCCGGCGAAACGGGTCGAACGGCCCCTGTCGCCTTTCATGATCGGGCCCTACTACCGGCCGCAGATCACTTCGATTTCGTCGATCCTGATCCGGATCACCGGGCTTGGCCTCATGGCCGGGGTGATCCTGGCGGTCTGGTGGCTGATGGCCGCGGCCATCTCGGACAGCTATTTCGCCTTTGCCAACGCGGTCGTGACCTCGTGGTTCGGCAAGCTGGTCTTCACCGGCTCGCTCTGGGCGGTCTGGTATCACTACCTGGGCGGGCTTCGTCACCTCTACTACGACGCGGGCCATGGGCTCGAGATCAAGACGGCCGAGAAGCTCGGCTGGGCCATGGTGATCGGATCGGTCGTCCTGACCGTCCTGACGCTGCTGATCCTGTGAGGGCATGATGCGCTATCTGACCGACCGCAAACGCGCCGTGGGCAAGGGCTCGGCCCATTCCGGGACCGAGCATCACTGGTCGATGACCGTGACCGCCGTGATCCTGGCCTTCCTGGTGCCGACCTGGCTTTACATCTTCGGCAGCGCCCTGGGTGGCACGCGGGCAGAGGTCCTGGCCACCTTCGCCCGGCCCTTCCCGGCGATCCTGACCGCCCTGGTCCTGGTGGTCGCCATGCGCCACTTCGCCAAGGGCGCGACCAGCGCGATCGAGGATTACCTGCGCGGCTCTGCCCGCAAAGCCACCCTGATCGCCGTCTATTCCCTTGCCGCATTGATTGCCGCCGTGGGCTTCTGGGCCCTGCTGCGCATCATGATGATCTCCTGAGGACGACATGACCGCTTATCCTTACGAAGTGCATGACTATGACGTGGTCGTCGTGGGTGCGGGCGGCGCGGGCCTCCGGGCGACGCTCGGCATGGCCGAACAGGGCCTGCGCACGGCCTGCGTGACCAAGGTCTTCCCGACGCGCTCCCACACGGTCGCCGCGCAGGGCGGCATCGCGGCCTCCTTGGGCAACATGGGGCCGGATTCCTGGCAGTGGCACATGTATGACACCGTCAAGGGCTCGGACTGGCTGGGCGACACCGACGCCATGGAATACCTGGCGCGCGAGGCCCCCAAGGCGGTCTACGAGCTGGAACATTACGGCGTGCCTTTCAGCCGCACCGAAGAGGGCAAGATCTACCAGCGCCCCTTTGGCGGCCATACGACCGAATTCGGTGAGGGCCCGCCGGTGCAGCGCACCTGCGCCGCGGCTGACCGCACCGGCCACGCGATCCTGCACACGCTCTATGGGCAGTCCCTGAAGAACAACGCCGAGTTCTTCATCGAGTATTTCGCCATTGACCTGATCATCACCGATGGCCGCTGCACCGGCGTCGTCGCCTGGAAGCTCGATGACGGCACGATCCATGTCTTCAATGCCAAGATGACGGTCCTGGCCACCGGCGGCTATGGCCGCGCCTATTTCTCCGCGACCTCGGCCCATACCTGCACCGGCGACGGCGGCGGCATGGTGGCCCGCGCAGGCCTGCCGCTTCAGGACATGGAGTTCGTGCAGTTCCACCCGACCGGCATCTATGGCTCGGGCTGCCTGATCACCGAAGGCGCACGCGGCGAGGGCGGCTACCTGACGAACTCCAACGGCGAACGCTTCATGGAGCGCTATGCGCCCCACTACAAGGACCTCGCGCCGCGCGACTATGTCTCCCGCTGCATGACGCTGGAGATCCGCGAGGGCAGGGGCGTGGGCGAACATGGCGACCACATCCACCTGAACCTCTCGCACCTGCCGAAAGAGACGCTTGACCTGCGCCTGCCCGGCATCAGCGAGAGCGCCCGCATCTTCGCCGGCGTCGACCTGACCAAGGAGCCGATCCCCGTCCTGCCCACCGTCCATTACAACATGGGCGGCGTGCCGACGAACTATTGGGGCGAGGTCCTGAACCCCACCCATGACAATCCCGACGCCGTCTTCCCGGGCCTGATGGCCGTGGGCGAGGCGGGCTGCGCATCGGTCCACGGCGCCAACCGCCTGGGCTCGAACTCGCTCATCGACCTCGTGGTCTTTGGCCGGGCGGCGGCGATCCGCGCGGGCCAGGTGGTGAACCCGAAAGAGGCCGCCCCCGCCCTGAACAAGCCCGAGATCGACAAGGCCCTCGCCCGCTTCGACGGTCTGCGCCATGCAAACGGCGCCATCCCCACGGCAGAGCTGCGCCTTGACATGCAGCGCACCATGCAAAGCGACGCCGCCGTCTTCCGCGCCGAGGCCACCCTCGCCCAGGGCGAAAAGAAGATGACCGAGATCGCCGCCCGCATGTCCGACATCAAGGTCACCGACCGCTCGCTGGTCTGGAACTCCGACCTGATGGAGACGCTCGAGCTCACGAACCTCATGCCCAACGCCTTGGCCACGGTCTACGGCGCCCATGCCCGCACCGAAAGCCGCGGCGCCCATGCGCATGAGGATCACCCGCACCGCAACGACGCCGAGTGGCGCAAGCACTCACTGGCCTGGGTCGATGGCGCAAAGGTGAAACTCGACTACCGCGCCGTCCACACCGCCCCGCTGACGACCGAGGCCGAGGGCGGCATCTCCCTCAAAAAGATCGCCCCGGCGGAGCGCAAGTTCTGATGGCTTTCAATTTGGCCCAAATATCTCTCGGGGGTCGGGGGGCAGACAGCCCCCCGGCGGTCCGCCCATGACCACCGCAGGCTATTCCGGCACGCCCCTCGCGAAGAAGCTCGGCCTGAAAGACGGCCAGGCCGTGGCCTTCGTGCGCCTGCCGGACAGCCTGCAAAGCCTGAAAGACGCAGCCCTTTTTCGCCGGCTGGAGCTTGCGCCGGACTGGCGCGCGCTCCCGGAAGGGGCCCGCGACGTCATCCACCTTTTCTCCACCGAAAAGTCCGATCTCGCGGCCCTGCCGGTCCTGCGCGACCTGATCGCTTCTGACGGGATGATCTGGGTCTCCTGGCCGAAAAAGGCCTCCAAGGTCCCGACCTCCCTCACCGAGGACCTGATCCGCGACGCGGCGCTTGCCGACGTCCTGGTCGACGTCAAGGTCTGCGCCGTCGATGCCACCTGGTCGGGGCTGAAGCTGGTGATCCGCAAGGAGCACCGTGCCACCCATATCCATGCGGGGCTGCAATGAAACGCCTCTCGCTCCTCTTGCTTCTTGCCGCCTGTGGCCCGATCCCCCTCGCCGATGCCGAGCGGCAATGCCTGGACGAGGCCCGCCTGGCCCAGCAACCGCGCGGCCAGATCGCATTTGGTGCGGGCTCGGGCGGCCTTGGCGGCGCTTTCGACGTCACGATCTCTTCCGACTACCTCCTTGGGCGCGATCCCGATGCGGTCTATGCCTCTTGCGTGCAAAGCCGCGCAGGGCAGGGCCCCTCGCGCCCCTTCTCCTCCTTGCCGCAATCCCGGATGTAAGGCTGACAGATGGTCCAGTTTTCGCTCCCCAAGAACTCCAAGATCCGCACCGGAAAGACCTGGCCCAAGCCGGATGGCAAGAACATCCGCAAGTTCCAGATCTACCGCTGGTCGCCCGATGATGGCGAGAACCCCCGGGTGGACACCTATTTCATCGACCTCGACAAATGCGGGCCGATGGTCCTGGACGCGCTGATCAAGATCAAGAACGAGATCGACCCGACCCTGACCTTCCGCCGCTCCTGCCGCGAAGGCATCTGCGGCTCCTGCGCCATGAACATCGACGGGATCAACACGCTCGCCTGTATCTATGGCCTGGATGAGGTCAAGGGCGATGTCCGCATCTATCCCTTGCCCCATATGCCGGTCATCAAGGACCTGATCCCCGACCTGACGCATTTCTACGCGCAACACGCCTCGATCATGCCCTGGCTGGAAACCAAGACCAACCGCCCGGCGAAAGAGTGGCGCCAGTCGATCGAGGACCGCTCCAAGCTCGACGGGCTTTACGAATGCGTCATGTGCGCGTCCTGCTCGACCTCTTGCCCGTCTTACTGGTGGAACTCCGACAAATACCTCGGGCCGGCGGCCCTGCTCCATGCCTATCGCTGGATCATCGACAGCCGCGACGAGGCCACCGGAGAGCGGCTGGATGACCTGGAAGACCCGTTCAAGCTCTATCGCTGCCACACGATCATGAACTGCGCCAAGACCTGCCCCAAGGGGCTGAACCCGGCCAAGGCGATTGCCGAGATCAAGAAGATGATGGTCGAACGCCTGGTATGAGTGCCGCGCCCGAGCCTCTGGCCCATGTGCCCCTGATCACGCTGGATGATCTGCGGGCCATGCTGGCGCTCTATTCGGGCTCTGCACGGCATCTCTTCATCCATATCCCGAAGAATGCCGGGGTCTCGATGCGGATGGCGCCGCAGTTGCGCTGGAAGATGGTGGGGGTCCACAAGACCTTCCTGAAGGACCGCGCCTACCTGATGGACCTGCGCCGCGCCATGGGGGCGGCGGGCCAGCATCACGGCATCGCCCATGCCCGGCTTTGCGATGTCAGCCCGCGCATCCTGTCGCGGGTCCAGCCCCTGGCCGTGATCCGCAACCCCTTCGCCCGCGTCGTCTCGCGCTTTCGCTTCGCCCAGCTGATCGCGGAGCAGGGGTCGAAATTCGCCTCGGTGCCGACGACCAGTTTCGAGGCCTTTCTCGACACCCGCCATGAGGACGGCAACCGGCCCTTCTTCTGGCATCGCGCGGTCAGGGGCTGGTATCCGCAGGTCGATTACGTCACCGATGCGTCGGGGCGGATCGGCGCCGATCTCTTGCGGCAGGAACATCTGACCGAAGAGAGCGCGGCCTATTTCCGCCTCTCTTCTCCGATCCAGCCGCGCAACGTGACCCGCAAGGGCAGCGCGCCGGACTGGAAGAGCTTTTACACCCCGCAGACCATCCAGATCGTCGCCGACTGGTATGCCAAGGATATCGAGACCTTTGGTTTCGACTTCGACACGCCCGCCACCCGCAACACCTGGGCGCAGCGCTAGAGCCTGCGCGCCCGGTCCTGTTCGGCCGCGGGCCAGGTCTTGAAATCGGCGGTCATCTCGTGGATCTCGGTCATGATGGCCGTCATCCGGTCGATTTCCTCTGCCGTATGGGCGCGGTCCGACCGGGTAAAGCCCGCGATCGTCTTGTCCATCCTGTCGCCCAGGGCCAGGGTCCAGCCATGGTGCAGGCCAAAGTTGCGGGCGGCCGTCAAGACGCCTTCGGGGTCCTTGTCCGCCAGGCTGTCCCAGATCACCCGGCCGGTGTTTTCCAGGCCCCAGTGCACGACCGGATCGCTGAGCATGTAGCCATGCTCCGAGTAATGGTCGCTCCAGGCCGGGTCATAGGTCTGGAACAAGAGCGTGGGCCTGGTCAGGCGGATGTGGATGGCCAGGGCGAAGCCCGAATCACAGGTCTCGCGCAGTGTGCTCAAAAGAGTTGCGAGCTTGTCGCATCGGTCCGTGGCCGTGGTCAAAACTTCACCTCAAGGATGCTAATTGTTGCGTCGCACAGCTAAAACGGGCAAGTGTTAACGCCAAGAGGCTATGAGCAGTTCTGGCCACCGACAACCTGTTTTAAAGTAGATGGCAACGTTACAGGGGATGAAGGACCGAATCGACAAGATCGCGGATGCGGGCTTTTACCTGGCCCTCCGCGTCGGTTTTTCCTTTCCCGAAGAGGAACTGAACGCCCTGCCGGCCAATTGGGTCGAGTTCTACACCGCCAATGGCCTGGTCGTGCATGATCCGGCGTTGAAATGGGTCTATGGCAATACCGGCGCCACGCGTCTCTCCGACATCGCTTTGCCCGATCCGCAGCAGATCATGGGGCGGGCGCGGGTCTTTGGCCTGCAACATGGGGCTGCGGTTTCGGTCGTGACCCCGGCGGACCGGGGGCGGCGCAGTTACGGGCTGTTCTATCGCAATGCGGACGCCTTCAGCGATGGCGACCTCTTGGCCCTGCACGGCATGCTGCGCGAGTTGCACAACGGCAATGCCGCCGAGCCCGGCCTGACCGCCGCCGAGGTCGAGGCCCTGCAGATGCAGGCCTCGGGCTTGCGGCTGAAGCAGATCGCCGGAGACCTTGGCATTTCGGAAAGCGCGGTCAAGGCGCGGCTGAACAATGCCAAGCGCAAACTGGGGGCCCGGACGCTGAGTCAGGCCGCCTCGATCGCCGTCGGGCGTCGGATCATCTGAATCACTCGCCGAAAAGTTGAAATGGCGTGGCGTCGCGCCACCATGGGCGTCGTTTTGACCTTAGCATACAACCCAGAGCAGTTTAGAATCCATTTACTGCAACTTATTGTCTTGGGGACTCACATGGAAAACATCCGCTTCGACTTCTCTGGCCTGCACCTGCATGGCCGCGCCTTCTACGAATTCCTCGGCCTGCGCAAACAGGTCTTCGTGGACGAGCTCGGCTGGGACGTGCCGCACAATGCCCATGTCGAAATGGACCAATACGACACGCCATTGGCGCAGTATTCGCTGGTTCTGAAGAATGGCCGCGTGGTCGGTGGGGCGCGGGCCATGGCCACGACCGTGGCCTGGGGCGATCACACCTACATGCTGCGGGATGCCTATACGGGCAAGCTGCGCCATATCCCGGGCCATATCATGACCACCGACATTGCCGCGCCCGATGTCTGGGAATGCACCCGGCTCGTGGTCTCGGACGCGCTGACGACCCAGGCCGAACGGTCGGAATGCCTGCGCCTGATCGTCGACGGCCTGGTCGAGACGGCGCGGGCCCAGGGCGCCGTGCAAATGATCTGCCTCTCGTCGATGCTCTTGATGCGGGCGCTGCGCCAACTGGGCTACGGGGTCGAGAAGGCGGGTCCGACCTATGTCAACGACGAGGACGGGCGGGTCTACGGCGTCTTGCGGATGCCTGCGGATTATTCGACCGCCCGCCGCGCGGCCCCGGCCCGGGTCATCCGCCTGGATCTTGGCAAACCCGCCCTGGCCGAGGCCGTCTGACCCCTTGTCTCTGCCAGGCCTTCGGGTCAGCTTGACGGCAGGAGGACGTCATGAAACCCGAGACACCACAGCACCGCGCGCCCCTGGACGCCTCCGCCCGCAAGGCGGTGGCGCCCGTGATCTGCTATCCGGTCGAAAGCCTGACCCGTCCCGACCTCGCCCCCTTTCACGCGGCTCGCGAGGGGTGGCGCCTGGTCTCCTCCACCCTGGTCCCCGCCCGCGAGGCGCGGTGTTTCGATGTGCCCCAGGGCCATTTCTTCCGGATTTCAAGCGTCGAGGGACCCCAGGTCGGCGACCTGAACCTCTGGAACGCCCATGACCTTGGCGAGCGCTTCTTCTCGGGCAAGACCCGCGCGCTGCATGGCACGCATCTGAGCAGCGGCGACCGGATGTGGTCGAACCTGCCCCACCTGCGCCCCCTGGCGCTGATCACCGAGGATACGCTGGACTGGTATGGCTTCGACGCCTTTGGCGGCTCGGTCCATGACGTGATCGGCACGCGCTGCGACCCCTATACGCATAACCTGCTGAGCGGGGGCCAATACCACCATTGTTGCCATTCGAACCTGACCCGGGCCCTGGCCGCGCGGACGGGCCTGCCCCTGCACCAGGCCGAAGCCCATATCCATGACGTGCTGAATGTCTTCATGTGCACCGGCTTCACCCGCGACACGGGGCAGTATTTCATGAAGGCGAGCCCGGTGCGCCCCGGGGATTACCTGGAATTCTTCGCCGAAACCGACCTGATCGGCGCGCTCTCGGCCTGTCCGGGCGGGGATTGTTCGGCGGAGCATTCCTCCGACCAGGCCGCCTGCCACCCGCTTCTGGTCGAGGTCTTTCAACCGCAAGAGGCCCCGGAAGGCTGGACGCCCCCGGGACCCAATGCTTACGACCGCAGCCACGGTCTTTGATTTCATCTTTTCCCAAATATCCCGGGGGGTGAGGGGGGCTGGCCCCCCTCCTTACGCCAGCGCCGCAGCGACGACTTCGGCCATGGGCGTGGTGGGCCGCCCGATCAGGCCCGACAGGGTCTTGCTCTCATCGAACAGCGCCCCGCGCGAGGAATGGTCGTCCGAATCCGCCAGGATCGCGGCAAAGCCCGCAGGCAGGCCAAAGCCCTCCAGCGCCTTGGCGTAATCGGCCGGCGGCATCGAGACATAGGCCACCGGCTTGCCAGCCTTGGCCGAGACCACCGCAGCCATCTCGGCCATTGTAAAGGCCACATCGCCCGCCAGCTCGTAGACCTGTCCCTGCTTGCTCGCATCCAGTGCCACGGCGGCAATCGCCTCGGCATAATCGGCACGGGCGGCGCCCGAGATCCGGCCCTTTCCGGCCGAACCGATCATCGCGCCGTGCTGGATCGCAGCCCCCAGCGCGCCCGTGTAGTTCTCGATATACCAGCCGTTGCGCAAGAGGGTGAAGCCCAGGCCCGAGGCTTTCAGCGCGGCCTCCGTCCCGATGTGATCCTGCGCCAGGATCATCGGCGAGGCATCGCCCTTCAGGATCGAGGTATAGATCACGTGACCCACGCCATGGGCCTTGGCGGCCGCGATCACCGCCTTGTGCTGGCCGACGCGGTCGTTGAAATCATTGGACGAAATCAGCACCAGCACATCGACGCCCTTCAGCGCGCCAAAGGTCTCGGGCTTGGTATAGTCGAAGGCGCGAGCCTCGCCCGAAACTTTCGACGGGTCGCGGGCAAGCGCGATGGCCTGGCCGCCGCGGGCCTTGATGGCGGCAAGGGCGAGCTGGCCGAGTTGGCCGGTGGAGCCGGTGATGGCGATGGTGGTCATGGGAGCCTCCTGTGCTTGACGTCCCCTACCTAAACCCATACTTACGAAAAGGAAGAACCCACATTTCTGTAAGTATGCCGCACCCATGCACAAGTCCCTGAACGAAATCGCACAGCACTTGCCCGCCAATGTCCTGGCCGAGGATTGCCCCTCGCGGGCCATCCTTCAGCATGTCACCTCGCGCTGGGGCACGCTGATCCTGATCGCCCTGGCCCCCGGCACCCTGCGTTTTGCCGAGCTGCGGCGCCGGGTCCAGGGCATCTCGGAACGGATGCTGGCGCAAACCTTGCAGGTGCTGGAAAGCGACCACCTGGTGATCCGCACGGCGCATGAGGTCGTGCCGCCCCATGTCGATTATGCGCTGACCCCGCTTGGGGCAGAGCTGGCCGTGCGGGTCCTGTCGCTGGCGCATTGGATCGAAGAGAACTTGCCCGCCTTGCAAGAGGCGCAGACCTAGTCCTGTGTGATCGGCGGGCCAAAGCGGTTGAAGATCCGGTCGCGGATCTGGTCGCGGGCCTGGGCATAGGCGGACAGCTTGGCCTCGCGCGTTTCTCCCAGCCCCGTGGGATCGAGGATCGGCCAATATTCGACCTCGACATGATGGGTCCGCGTCAGCTCCAAGGCCATGCGCTGGCTGGCCGGAGACAGGGCCACGATCAGGTCATATTGCCCCAGGTCGTCGCCCCATTGCTGCATCTCTTCGAAGGACCGCGAGCGGTGGCGCGACAGCTCGACCCCCAGCTCTGCACAGACCGCGATCGAAAAGCCGTCGATCTCCATGTCGTTCTTGACCCCGGCGGACTGGACATAGACCTCCTGGCCATAGAACTTCTTCATCATCCCCTCGGCCATCGGAGACCTGACGGCGTTGTGGTCGCAGCAAAACAGCACGGCCGAGGGAAGTTTGCCCATGTCAGCCCCAGTGCATGACGCAAATCAGGGTGAAGAGGCGCCGCGCCGTGGCGGTGTCGACCACGGCCTTGCCCTCGAGCCGCTCTTGCAGCACCCGCGCGCCCTCGTTGTGGATGCCGCGGCGTGCCATGTCGATGGCCTCGATCTGGCTGGGGGGCAGGCGCTTGACCGCCTCGAAATAGCTTTCGCAGATCTGGAAATAGTCCTTCACCACCTGGCGGAAGGGGCCCATCGACAGGTGGAATTCGGCCACCTGCGCCCCGTCTTCGGTCGAGATGCCAAAGACCAGCCGCCCCTCGCGGACCGCCAGGCCCAGGCGGTAGGGCCCGGGGAATTCCGCCGCGCGGGGGATGGAGAAAGCGTTGTCCTCCAGGAGGTCAAAGACCGCGACCTTGCGTTCCTGGTCCACTTCCGGCGAGGGGGCAGGCAGCGCCCGGTCGTCGATGTCGATGGCGATGAGGCGGCTCATCTCTCCCCCCCGTTCAGAACGTCCAACCTGGCGCGCACCGAAAGCCCATGGGCCTGCAGGCTTTCCGAGATGGCCAGGCGTTCGGCATTCGGCCCGATGGCGGAAAGCGCCCCGGGTGTCATCTTGGCCAAGGTCGTGCGTTTGACGAAATCCATCACCGAAAGCCCCGAAGAGAACCGCGCCGAGCGTGCCGTGGGCAGCACATGGTTCGGCCCTCCGATGTAATCACCGATCGCCTCGGGCGTATAGGCCCCAAGGAAGATCGCGCCCGCATGGGTGATCTCGGCCGAAAGCGCCTCCGGGTCGGCGACGCAAAGCTCCAGGTGCTCGGGCGCCACGCGGTTCGAGAGGGCCGCCGCCTCGGAGAGGCTCCGCACGACGATGACCGCGCCATTCGTGGCCCAGGAGGCGCCCGCGATGGCGCGCCGCTCCAGCGTTTCCAGGCGCTTGGCCACCGCATCGGCCACCGCCCGGCCAAAGGTCTCGGAGGTCGTCACCAGGATCGACTGCGCGCTTTCGTCATGTTCGGCCTGGGACAGGAGGTCCAAGGCGATCCAGTCCGGGTCGTTGTCGGCATCCGCAATCACCAGGATCTCCGACGGGCCCGCGATCATGTCGATGCCCACGCGCCCAAAGACCCGCCGCTTGGCCGCCGCCACATAGGCATTGCCCGGCCCGGTGATCTTGTCGACCGGCGCGATGGTCTTGGTCCCATAGGCCAGGGCCGCAATCGCCTGTGCCCCGCCGATCCGGTAGATCTCGTCCACCCCGGCGATCTGGGCCGCCAGCAGAACCAGGGGGTTCACCACTCCGCCCGGGGTCGGACAGACCACTGCCAGCCGCGAGACACCCGCCACCTTGGCCGGGATCGCATTCATCAGGACCGAAGAGGGATAAGAGGCCAGCCCCCCCGGCACATAAAGCCCCGCCGCCGTCACGGGAGTCCAGCGCCAGCCAAGCGTCGCGCCGATCTCATCGGTCCAGAGCGCATCCTGCGGCATCTGCCGCGCGTGATAGGCCCGGATGCGCTCGGCCGCCATCTCCAGCGCGGCGCGGTCCTCGGTCGAGACCCTGGCCACCTCGGCCGCAATCTCGCCGGGCGAAAAGGCCAGGGTTTCGGGCGTCAGCTCCAGCCGGTCGAAGCGTGCCGTCAGCTCCAGCACAGCCCGGTCGCCCCGCGCCCGGACATCGGCGATGATGGCCGCCACCGCCTGATCCACATCCTCCGCCTCTTCGCGCTTCATCCCCAAAAGGGCCGCGAATTGCGTTTCGAAATCGGCATCGATCGTGGAAAGGAACAGGGGCATGGGGGAAACTCCGCTTTGCCCTTCCATAACGCTGCACCTGCGGCATCGCAAGCAGGGGGGCGCTGCCCCCCAAACCCCCCGGGATATTTATGAAAAGATGAATGGGAAGAGGGGCCTTCTATTTCATCTTTTCCCAAATATCCCCGCCGGAGGCTCCCTCGAGCCGAAGGGCGCAAGCCCGCAGGCGAGGCAAAAGGCTTGCGCCGCAAGGCGCTCCGTCAGGTCGTGGGGTCAGCGCCGCCGAAGTGGGAAAAGCGATAGGGGGAGAGCCCGTATTTCTTGCGGAAGCTCTTCGAGAAATGCGAGGCCGAGGCGAAACCGCAGGCCACGGCGACCTCGGTCACCTTCATGTCGGTCTCCGACAGCAAAGCCCGCCCCCGCGCCAGCCGCAGGTCGTTCATATAGCGCACCGGGGTCACGTCGAGATGCGTGGCAAAGAGCCGCTCGATCTGGCGGCGCGAGAGGTTCAGATGGGCGGCACAGGCGTCGAGGTCGAAGGGCTCCTCGATCCGCGCTTCCAGGAAGGCCGCGGCCTGCAAAAGCTTTTCATGCCGCGTGCCAAGCCGCGCGGCCAAGGAGGTCGTCTGCTGATCGGCCTCATCGCGTCTTTGGGTCAGAAGGCACATGTTCATCACGCCCTGCGCCAGCTCCGCGCCATAGCGGTCGGCGATCAGCTTCAGCATCAGATCCGCCGCAGCCACGCCCCCGGCACAGCTCATCACCCGGTCGTCGATGCAAAACACCTGCCGCGCCGGGGGCAGGTCGGGATGGAGCTCGGCAAAGGCCGGGATATTGTCCCAATGCAGCGTGAACCGCCGCCCCTTCAGGATCCCGGCCGTGGCCAAAGCATAGGCCCCGGTGCAAAGCCCCCCCACGATCCGTCCCCGCCGCCAGAGGCCGCGCAGCCAATCCCCCAGGGCGCCACTGGCCTTGCCCTCGGGCTCCACCCCCGAGATCACCAGGACGATCCCCTCGGGCTGCGCCTCGGCCCAGGGACCGTCCACCATGATCGGCACGCCGTTCGAACAGGCCACCGGAGCGCCGTCGTCCGAAAGCACCTGCCACTTGAACAGCACCTGTCCGGTCAGCTGGTTGGCCATCCGCAAGGGCTCGATGGCCGAGGAAAAGGCCAGCATGGTGAACTTGGGCAAAAGCACGAAGCTGACGGGCAGGGCCCGGCCCTGGGTGGCCAGGGTCACATGGGCAGCGCCCTTGGAGACGAATTTTGCGACCTCGTTCATGGCGCGATCTTAGCAGCTTGTGCCGCGGGTTTCACCCCCAGATCGCCGCAGTCGCGGCCTTATGCGTCATTTCCTCGTGAGTGCGTCGTTTTTGGGCGGGTTGGGGCGGCGATCTTCATCATAATCTCACCTTCATCAGTCGAGATTTGTTTTTTTCATTGACAGGAAAGCCCGGCCTGCGCCACCTCATCGCCGAAGCAAAAGGATTCCCCCCAGATGCAGTTCGGCGACATCAACCTTCTCTTTTCTCTCTCCGGCCTGGTGGTCGGCGTGATCGTCGGCCTGACCGGCGTGGGCGGCGGCTCGCTGATGACGCCGCTTCTGATCGCGCTTTTCGCGGTGGAGCCTTCCAAGGCCGTGGGCTCGGATCTCTTGTATGCCGCCCTGACCAAGTCGGTCGGCACGGCGGTCCATGGCAAGAACGGAGCGGTGGATTGGCAGATCGTGCGGCGGCTGGCCCTGGGCTCGGTCCCGGCGACGCTGCTGACCTTCCTGGTGATGATCCATTACGACCTGGCCGGGACGAAGAGCGGAGTTCTGGTGACAGCGCTGGCCTGTGTGCTGGTGGTGACGGCCTTCACCATGCTCTTGCGCGGACGGATCGTGGCCTATCTCGCCCGCGCGGTCGAGGGGGTGAGCGAGTTCTCCATCGCCGCGATGACCGTGGTGACGGGGGTCGTGCTGGGCGTCCTGGTGACGCTGACCTCGGTGGGGGCAGGGGCCATCGGGGTGACGGCGCTGTTGGTGCTCTATCCCCGCATGGCGACGGTGCGGATCGTGGGGTCAGACATTGCCCATGCCGTGCCCCTGACCCTGGTGGCGGGGCTCGGGCATTGGTATTTCCTGGGCGATGTCGATTGGGCGATGCTGGCGTCCTTGCTGATCGGCTCGGTGCCGGGGATCTATATCGGCGCCCATCTCGCCCCCCGCCTGCCCGAGGCCGCGCTGCGGACCATGCTGGCGGTGGTGCTCTTCCTGGTCGCGCTGAAGCTCTTTGGGGTCTATTGAGGCAAGGTGCGGAGCGGTGCGCTGAAGCGCACCCTACGCGCGGGGAAAGGGGCCGTCCTTCGGGGCGGCCTTGTCATTCGCGGACCTGGTCGGGCGGAGGGTAATCCGGCGTCGTCAGGCAGGTCTGGAACCAGTCGGTGAGCGGCGGCGCAAAGCCTCCGGGCAGGCCGTCCGGTCCCAGCATGGCCATGGCCACCACATCGGTTTCGCCCGGGTCCATCGGGTCCAGGTCGGGCCGCGCAACGAGGGGATCGGAAAAATCGTCCGGCGCCGTGGTCCAGCCGACCTGGGGCGCGTCGATGCTCATTTCCGGGCAGAAGGGCTCGCTCCCCCAGCCGCCCTGGTCCAGGATCGAACAGCGGCCTTTCAGAACCGGCTGTCCCGCGACGATCTGATCGACCCGCAGGTCGGTCATATAGTGGCCCGAGGCCCAGGTGACCTCAGCCGTGCAGACCCGGTCATGGTGCTGGATGCGGAAAGTCCCGGCACAATGCAGGTCTTCGTAGGGGCGCTCCAGCACCCAGGGCTCCAGCAGGCCGCAGTTGGCGTCGTCATGGCCGAAAGGCCCGCCGGTAAACTTGCGGCGGAACCGCATCTCCTCGCGCAAGAGGGCGAGGTTGGACGGATCGGCGGCAAAGCTGGACAGGCGCTCCAGCCGTTCGGCCAGCCAGTCCTTGGTGAACCAGGTCTCCGCACAAGAACTCGGTTCGTCGTCACAGGCCCCGGAGTCCTCTGGCTGGGCCTTGGCGTAATCCCAGGCGTTGCCATAGGCGTCCAGCTGATGCCGGATCGAACGACGCAGGCCGAGCGCGACCCATGGGTTGCGGTTCTGCGCGAGCGTTTCGGTGGCGGTGGTCCAGATCGCTTCGGCCTTGGCACGGAGCCCCGGGTCAGCGCAGATCGTGGCCTGGAAGTCGCCTTCTGGCGCGGCGCAGTCAGCATGGGCCGCCTGCGCCAGGAAGATCAGTCCCGCTTGCCAGCAAAGCGCGTTTGCCAATCGCTGCGCTCCTCGTCGGTGATCTTGCGGAAAAGGTTCTCGGGCACCTGGAAGCCATGGCCCGCCTCCAGCACCCGCATGGCATGGGCGATATCCTCGGGCCAGGACCAGTCCGCGCAACCCAGCGCGGTCATCATGGTCTGGGCCGCGTCCGGGATGAAGGGCGAGGAGAGGACCGCGTAAAGCCGGATCAGGTTGAAGGAGAGCCGGATCATCGCCTGCGCGCGCTCGGGGTCGGTCTTGACCACGGTCCAGGGGGCCGCCGATTGCAGGTATTCGTTGCCCACGACCCAGATGGCGCGGAGCTCGGCTGCGGCCTTGCGGACCTCCATTTGCGCCATCAGCGTCTCATACTCGCGGACACGGGCGCCGAGGTCGGCGATGAGGGCGGCCTCTTGGGGCCCGAACTCGCCGCCTTCGGGGATCGCATCGCCAAATTTCGACTTGGCGAATTTGGTGACGCGGGAGACGAGGTTGCCCAGCACATCGGCCAGGTCCTTGTTGACCGAGGCCTGGAAATTCTCCCAGGTGAATTCGGCGTCCGAGGTTTCGGGCGCGTGCGAAAGCAACCACCAGCGCCAGTAATCGGCGGGCAGGATGGACAAAGCCTGGTCCATGAAAACCCCGCGCCCGCGCGAGGTCGAGAACTGGCCGCCGTCGTAATTCAGGTAGTTGAAGCTTTTCAGGTAATCGACCAGCTTCCAGGGCTCACCCGAGCCCAGGATCGTGGCGGGGAAGGACAGGGTATGGAAGGGGACGTTGTCCTTGCCCATGAACTGGTAATAGGTCACGTCGCTCGCGCCCTTGTCGGTGCGCCACCAGCGTTGCCAAGCCTCATCCCCAAGCCCGTTCGCATCGGCCCATTCGGCGGTGCCTGCGATATACTCGATGGGCGCGTCGAACCAGACGTAGAAGACCTTGCCCTCCATCCCCGGCCAGGGCTGATCGCCCTTCTTCACCGGGATGCCCCAATGCAGGTCGCGCGTGATCCCCCGGTCCTGCAAGCCGTCACCATCGTTCAGCCATTTCTTGGCAATCGAGGTCGTCAGGATCGGCCAGTCACTCTTGCTGTCGATCCAGGCCTCGAGCTTGTCCTTCAAGGCGCGCTGCATGAGGTAAAGGTGCTTGGTCTCGCGCAGCTCCAGGTTCGTGGACCCCGAAACGGTCGAGCGCGGGTTGATCAGATCGGTCGGATCCAGCTGCTTGGTGCAGTTGTCGCATTGATCGCCCCGGGCGCTGTCGAAACCGCAGTTCGGGCAGGTGCCCTCGATATAGCGGTCGGGCAGGAAGCGGTTGTCGTCCACCGAAAAGATCATCTTCTCGGTCACTTCGCGGATCAGGCCCTGTTCGGCCAGAACGCCCGCGAAATGCTGGGTCAGGTGGTGGTTGCGGGCCGAGGACGACCGCCCGAAATGGTCGAAGCTCAGCCGGAAGCCCCTGGCGATCTCGGCCTGAACCTCGTGCATCTCGGCGCAATACTCGGCCACCGGCTTGCCCGCCTTGGCGGCCGCAAGCTCGGCCGGTGTCCCATGTTCATCCGTCGCGCAGATGAACATGACCTCATGCCCCCGCGCCCGGTTGTAGCGGGCGAAAAGATCGGCCGGCAGCTGGCTGCCCACCAGGTTGCCCAGATGCTTGATCCCGTTGATGTAAGGGATGGCAGAGGTGATGAGAATTCGCGCCATGACACGCCCCTTTTCGATGCTTGCCCCCAGATACCGCAAGCCCGGGCCAAGGGCCAGACGCTTGCGCGATTTCGCCGGCTGCAAGATCGCCTTCCCGACTTCGCTTGCCCGACTCGAGGGGCCGGGCTAGCCTGACCCCATTGCATCAAATCCTTGAGGGTCCCATGGCCAGCCTCGACGCCCCCGTGCTGAAAGAGATTTCCGAGGCCGTGCAGGACATGTCGGTCCTTTCCAAGCTCTTGAAGCCCTTGGTCACCCCCCATGGCGCCGAGATGGACGCGGCCAAGCTGAAGACCGCCGCGCTGAAGGTGCGCAAGTTCCTGACCCGCTATGCGCCCTTGATGAAGCTCGCGGGCTCCTCCCATGCCGACAAGCTGGGGGAGAAGACCAAGGCGGGGCTTCTCTGGCTCGATGAGACCATGGGCGAGATGCTGAAGCTCGACAGCGCCTTGGCCGATGCGATCAAGGTGGCGAGCCTCGATCCGGCCAAGAACCATGCCAAGATCGTCAAGGCGATGAAATCGGCCAATGCGGATGCGGGCAAGCCCTCCTGGGCCACGGCCAAGATCTCCAGCATCGAGAAGGAACTCAAGACCTTCACCGCGCAGCGTGAAAAGCTGGACACTTTGGGCGATTTCCTCGACACCGCCAAGGATTTCGGCGGGGTCGAGGGGAAGTATCTCTCCTCCTTCGGCCTGGTCATCCTGTTGTTCTATATCTGGAAATACTTCCAGACCCGGCTGACCAAGCTGCCGAAGTGATCACTGCGCCGTATAGCCGCCATCGACCAGGTGATAGCTGCCGGTGATGAAGGAGGCGCGGTCCGACAGAAGGAACAGCGTCAGGGCAGAGACCTCCTCAGGCGTGCCGAGCCGTCCGATGGGGTGGACGGCAACCAGCCCCGCCTTGGCGTCGGGCGGCAGGGCCGAAAGCAAGGGCGTCTCGATGAAGGCCGGGCCCACGGCATTCACGCGGATCCCCTTGGCCGCATATTCGATGGCCGCGACCTTGGTCAGGCCCAGAAGCGCATGTTTGGCCGCCACATAGGCCGAAGCCCCGGCAAAGCCGACCGAGCCCAGGATCGAGGCCATGTTGACGATGGCGCCGCCCTCTTTCATCGCGGGAATGGCAAAGCGCATGCCATAGAAGACGCCGTTGAGGTTGACGTCGATCACCTTCTTCCAGCCGTCCAGCGGGTATTCGCCCACCGGGGCCAAGGGGCCGCCGATGCCCGCATTGTTCACCAGAAGATGCAGCCCATCGCCCCAGCCCACGGCGTTGCGCACCAGGGCCGCCACCTTGTCGGGGTCCGAGACATCGCCATTGGCCGCAGTCGCCTTGCCACCCTTGGCCTCGATCTCGGCCACCACTTCCTTGGCCTTGTCCAAGTCCAGGTCCTGCACCACCACCTTGGCGCCCGAAGCCGCCAGGTCGCGCGCAATCGCCGCCCCGATCCCCGAGCCCGCGCCCGTCACGATCGCCACTTTGCCGTCGAATCTCAGGTCCATGCTCGCCTCCTTGGGTTGCATGTCCCTTGTGGGGCAAAGCCGGACCGGGCGCCTTGATCCACGGCAAGTGGGCGGTTTGATCTAGGGCAAGCGGGCCTCATGCAGCGCCAACCGCCCCTCCTGTCCCGTCACCCGCCATTCGGCCACCGGCGCCATCCGCGCCCGAAGCCGCCGCAAGCCCCAGGCCTCGCGCCGTTCGTACAGCGTCGAGCCCGAGGGGGCGGGCCAGAATTGCCAGCGCGTCTCGACCCCCTGTGCGCCGCCCTCGCCCGGGGTCATCAGCACGCCGAGGGGGGCGAGGCGGTCGGCATGACGCGCGGCCTCCGCCCCGGTTTCGGCCGCCAGGTGCAGGCGGCGGACCGGGGTCAGGCCGGGCGGGGCCAGGACCTCGCCGATCACCAGGGGCACGGCGCCGGAGCGGAGCGCCTCCTCCATCGTCCAGAGGATATCCTCCGGCCGGCGGGCGCGGGCAAAGATGATCCGGCCAGGGTCGGCGAATTCGGTCAGGCCTGCGGGATAGATCCGTTCGGCCTGCCAGCCGGGCAGGACCCAGACGACCGGACCCTGGGAGTGGCGCATCAGGATCGCCCCCAGCGTCACCCGCGCCGCCCCGCAGAATTCATGCAACCGCCCCCGCGCCAGGCTCAGCGGCCCGATCAATTGCTGATCGGGCCAGCCCTTGCGGGCATCGGGCAGGTGAAGAATCGGTGATACCATGGGGACAGTGTAAATGTTCCTCAAATGTTCTCAACCCCGCCCGCTTCCCTTTGGGCCGCAAACCCCCTAGCCTGCGGCCAAAATCAGGAGAGCGCGATGAAGCAGGTTCAGCTTGGCCGGACGGGGATGCAGGTCTCGGAGATTTGCCTCGGGACAATGACCTGGGGGTCGCAGAATTCCGAGGCCGAGGGCCATGCGCAGATGGATATGGCGCTGGCCGCCGGGGTGAATTTCTGGGACACGGCCGAGATGTATCCCGTGCCGCCGGATGCGAAATATGCGGGCCGGACGGAAGAGATCATCGGGACCTGGTTTGCCTCCCGGGGCGGGCGGGAGAGGGTGGTCCTGGCCACCAAGCTCGCGGGCGGCGGTCAGCCTGCGGTGAGGGCGGGGGCCTGGCCTGACGCGGCCTCGATGCGGGCGGCGGTGGAGGGGAGCCTGAAGCGGCTCCAGACCGATTACATCGACCTTTACCAGCTGCACTGGCCCTCGCGCGGGCATTACCACTTCCGGCAGTCCTGGAGCTTTGATCCGCGCAAGGCCGATCCGGTCGCGGTGCGGGCCAAGATGCTGGAATTGTTGCAAGAGGCCGGGCGGTTGGTGGCGGAAGGCAAGATCCGCGCCTTTGGCCTGTCGAATGAAAGCACCTGGGGCACGATGGAATGGCTGCGGATTGCCCGCGAGCATGGGTTGCCGCAGGTCGTGACGGTGCAGAACGAATATTCGCTGATGTGCCGCCAGTTCGACACCGACTGGGCCGAGCTCGCGCAGATGGAGAACCTGCCCCTGCTGGCCTTCTCCCCCCTGGCGACGGGGCTTTTGTCGGGGAAATACCAGGGTGATGTGATCCCGGAGGGCACGCGGCGGGTCTTGAACCCGGCGCTTGGCGGGCGGATGGGGCCGCGCACCCTGCCCACGGTGCAGGTCTATCTCGACATCGCCGCAAAGCATGGGCTGAACCCCTGCCAGATGGCGATTGCCTTCACCCTCTCGCGGCCCTTCCCGGTGATCCCGATCATCGGCGCCTCCTCCACGGCGCAGCTGGAGGTGAACCTCGGGCAGGTGACCCTCTCGGCCGAGGTCCTGCGCGACATCGAAGCGGCGCACCGCGCCCATCCGATGCCCTATTGATGCGGCGGCTGGCGCTGGTTCTCTTGCTCGCGGCCTGCCAGATGCAGGCGCCCGGGGGCGGTCCTGCGGGGGTGAGCGGGATTGCCGATGAGGCGATCGAGGTGACGACCCTGGAGGCGGCCCTGCCGACTGATGCGGCAGTTGCCTCGCCCGCCGTGACTCCGCCGACTGCGGGGGCGGCTCCGCCGACTGAGGGGGCGGGTGTGACGCCCGCCGTGGCCCCGCCGACTGCGGGGACGGCCCTGCCGACTGATGGCACGGGTGTGACGCCCGCCGTGGCCCCGCCGACTGAAGAAGCGGCTCCGCCCGTGGAAGAAGCCCTGCCGCCGCCGATCTCGCCGGAACAGGCGAAATGCGAGCGCGGGGGCGGGACCTGGGCCAAGGTCGGTGCCTTGGGCCGCATTTGCGTGAAACCGACCGGGCAGGGCGGCAAGAGCTGCCGGGTCAAGTCGGATTGCAAGGGAGAATGCCTCGCGCAATCAGGCACTTGCGCGCCGATTGCGCCGCTCATGGGCTGCAACGAAGTCATGGACAACCAAGGCCGAAGGATGACGCAATGCCTGGAATGAGACGCCTTGGACTTTTGGTCTTGCTGGCCGCCTGCACGGCGCGGCCCGAGCCCGTGGCCGTGACGCGCGACCTCTCGCGGCCGGTCTATTCCATCGCCGGGTTCGATGCCGCCCGGCTTTCGGGCGACTGGGTGCAGGTCGCGGGCTTTGGCGACTGCGCGGGCGGGCGGTTGCAGGTCGGCGCCCGCGTCGCCTATGACCTCTGCCTCGCCTCGGGTCGGGCGGCGGGGGAGGCACAGGCGACCGGGGTTCCGGGGCGGTTCGAGACGCAGGACGGCGGGCTTTGGGTGCTTTGGGCCGATGCCGACAACCGGACCCTGGTGATCGGTGCGCCGGATGGGCGGATCGGGGCGGTGCTCAACCGGGGGGCGGATATCTCGCCCGACCGGCTGACGGCGGCGCGCGATATCCTGTCGTTCAACGGCTATGACGTGGAGCGGCTCCGGGCCTACTGACGCCTGTCCGGCAAAGTGGGAACCGGTCTTGCCGCTAAACCGCCAGCCCCCGGATCAGCCCGGGCGTATCGCGGGCGGAGTGGCCGGCCTCGCGGACCAGGTGGTCGAAATGCTGCGCGGCCTCGGCCACGCGGGCCTGGTCGGTCAGGACCAGGTATTGCTGGCCGAGATAGACCACGGCGCGGTCCGACCCAAAGACCGTGACGGGGGCGGAAAACACCCGGTGGGCGTCGAAAAGATAAAGCCGCAGCGCGGGATAGCGGGTCTCCAGCACTTCCGCGAAATGGTCCAGTTGGGCGCGGCGGAGCTCGGGCGCGAGGCCCGACCAATAGCCCGTGCCGCTGGCGAAACTGACGAGTTCATGGCGCGGCAGGGCGATCTCGAAATCGGGCAGGCTGGCGTCCAGGCCCTCGCGCTGGGCCTGAAAGGCCGAGAGCGCGGGGCCGGGGTCGGGCAGGATGGCCGCATATTCAAAGGCCAGGACCTCGGGCGTCTTCAACAGGTCGGGCAGGGTTGCGGGCACATGGCGGATCTTGGCGCCCTTGGCCGCGCGGTGCCAGGCCAGGATCGTGTCGTCGAAGAGCGCGCGGGCCGCAGGAACCAGGGTCACCGCGCGTGCGGCCAGGACATCGGGCGGGTCGCGCCTGTCGGTCAGGCCCAGAAGCCAGTCGCAGGAGACCCCCAGCACAGAGGCGCAGTCGGCCGCCGCCTGGGCATTGGGCAGCCGCGTCCCCGGGGCCAAGAGCGCCGAGATGGTGGAGCGGTCGAGCCCCGTCTCCCGCGCGAGCCAGGATTGCGAGCGCCCCTCCAGCGCCTGAAGCAGCCTTGTGCGGAACAGTGTGGCGCGGTCGCGTCTGTCGATCATTTCCGGCATCTGGTGACTTTACGCAACATTGGTGAGGAAAGCTTGCGTATTCTCGGAATTTTCAAGGTCTTCGGCAAGTGCTATCGCTAAGGCGCAAAAAAGGGACAAGCCGTTGTGACGGAAAAAGAAATCGAATGGCCGACGCTGGCCTTACTGGTCGCCACCTATCTGACCTGGGGGCTTGGAACCGCGCTTTGGGCCCAAGCGCCTTGGGTCTCGGTGATCCTGACCGGGGTGGCCATCGCGCAATTCTCCTCGCTGCAACACGAGGCGCTGCATGGCCACCCCTTCCGCAGCGCGGCCTTGAACGAGGCGCTGGTCTTTCCGGCCTTCGCGCTCTTCATCCCCTATCGCCGCTTCGTCACGACCCATCTGCAGCACCACTACGACCCGGCCCTGACCGACCCGCATGACGACCCGGAATCGAATTTCCTGGAGCCCGCCACCTGGGCAAGCCTTTCAAAACCCGTGCAAATCCTGTTCCGGCTGAACAACACGCTTCTGGGCCGCATCCTGATCGGGCCGATCCTGGGCACCGGGCTTTGGCTCTGGAACGACCTGAAGCTGATCGCCAAGGGCGATGCCAAGATCGCCCGCGACTGGGGGATGAACCTCCTGGGCCTGGTCCCGGTCCTCTGGTGGCTGCACGACCGCATGCCCCTCACCGCCTATCTGGGCGCGGTCTATCTGGGCTTCGGGCTCTTGAAGATCCGCACCTTCCTCGAACACCGCGCCCATGAGGCCCACCGCGCCCGCACTGTCGTCATCGAGGATCGCGGGCCGCTTTCCCTGTTGTTTCTGAACAACAATTTCCACGTCGTCCACCACATGCACCCGCAAGTGCCCTGGTACAAGCTCCCCGCGCATTACGCCGCGCGGAAGGATCACTTCCAAAAGCGCAACGACCATTACCTTTACCGCAGCTATGGGGAGGTCTTCCGGCGCTATTTCCTGCGCGCCAAGGACCCGGTCGCCCATCCGCATTGGCCCGTCCGCCGCGACTAGGGTCTGCCCGACCGAACCGGTTGCCACTTTGGCCGGAGAGGATTCACAGCCGCCGGAAGGTCGGCACCGGGCCGGAATTGTCGAAGAAGGGCACGCCGGGCTGATCGAGGCCGCGGGCCAGGGCGCCGACCTCGGAGAGGACGACCTCGGTGATGAAGGGCAGGTCCAGGCCCCGCGCCTGGTCGAGGCCGATCCAGCCCAGGTGCGACAGCTCCGCCTCGGCCTGCGAGAAATCCAGCGGGTCGCCCAGCACATCCCCCACATCGGCGAGGAAGAACCGCGCGTCGAAGCGGCGCGGGCTGCCTGCGGGCGTGATGGCGCGGAAGATGAAGCGCAAAGGCGCGGCCTCGCGCAGCCGCAAGCCGGTCTCCTCCTGCAACTCGCGCCGGGCGCAGGCGGCGAGTGCCCCGGCAGAAGGGCTGCCGGGCAGGGGGTGGCGCGCCAGCCGCTCAGCGCAGGTCTCTGAAATCCCAAGGCCCCCGGCATCTTCCGAATCCACCCGCCCCCCCGGAAAGACCACCTTGGAGGGCATGAAGACCGCCTCCGCCCCGCGCTGCCCCATCAGGACGGCGCCCCGCTGGGGCCAGAGCAGCACGACGGCCGCAGCCGCCAGGATCGGCGTCTCAGGCGTCGCCATGGGCGGGGTCGACGGCCTTGGCAAAGCCATGCATCCGCTTGGCCCATTGCAGGGCCACCAGCGCCCCCTTCATCCGGGGCAGAAGGAAAAGCGCCAAAGACCCGGTCGCCAGGCAAAAGGTCGTGGCCATGACCAGGGGCTCGGGCCGGAACTCGACATAGAACCAGTAGATCACCGGCGCCAGGATATGGCCCACGATCAGGATGGTCAGATAGGCCGGGCCGTCATCGGCGCGGTGATGCAGCAGGGCCTCGCCGCAGACCGGGCAATGGTCGCGCACCTTGAGATAGGCCTTCAGCATCGGCCCCGCCCCGCAGGCGGGACAGCGGCACATCAACCCGCGCCGCACGGCGGGCCAAAGCGGGCGCTCCCCGGTTTCGGGGTCTTCGGCCAGGTTCGGCGTCATGGAAATATCGGTCATCGCGGGTTCCTTTATGCGTCCAACCTAGCGCCATGGGGCGGGCTGGGAAACCCCCCGCCGCCCGCGCCCTAGTGTCGCGGGGGAGGGGTGACGATTTCGTGAAGGGAACTGCGACGGAAAGCCCGGGCCGGGGCGTATCTCTGGCATCGGATCGGGCAAGACGCCCGGACAGGAGAACAAGATGAAGATGACGCACAAGACCCTTGGCCTTTCGGTGATCGCCCTGGCCGCAGCCCTCTTTGCCACCGCCTCGGTGGCGGACAACATGGGAGCCGGCATGATGGGGGCCGATGCCGACAAGGATGGCAAGGTGACCCAGGCCGAGTTCGAGGCTTGGCGCACGTCCCGGCTGGTCTCGGTCGATGCCGACAAGGACGGAAAGCTCTCGGTCGATGAACTGGTGGCCGCGCGGATGAAGGAGGCCGAGACCCGGGCCAAGGCGATGGCCGAGCGGATGATCGCGCGGCAGGACACCGACAAGGACGGCAAGCTTTCGGCCGAAGAGCTGGTTGCGGCGCCGATGCCGGGCTTCGAGATGCTGGATGCCAACAAGGACGGCGCCATCGACCAGGCCGAGATGCAGGCCATGCGCGGCGACCATGGGCCGCGCGGCGGCAAGGGCCGCCACGGCCACCACAAGGGCGGCATGATGGGCGACGAGATGCCCGAGGGGGGCAACTGAGCCACCCAAAGGGCCCGCGCGCTGCCCCGCTCCGTCCCCGGGGCAGCGCGCGACCCGCTTGCCGCAGCAGCCCTTCAGGGCTAATCCCGACGGATGCAGATGCCACGCGACACTTTGGACCAGGTTTCGGACGAGAGCCTTCTGGTGCTCTATGCCAATGGCGACCCGGATGCGGCGCGTCTTCTGACCGCCCGCCTGGCGCCAAGGGCCCTGGGCTATGCGGCAAGGCTCCTGTCCGACCGGGCCGAGGCCGAGGATGTGACGCAAGAGGCCATGCTGCGGCTGTGGAAGATCGCGCCCGACTGGCGGCGCGGCGAGGCCCAGGTCTCGACCTGGCTTTACCGCGTGGTGACGAACCTTTGCACCGACCTGCGTCGGGCGCGGGTGCGGCGTGGCGCCGTGGCGCTGGAGGACGCGCCCGAGGTGGCATCGGGCGGGCGTTCGGCCGAAGCGGGGCTGATCGAGGCCGACCGGGTGACGGCCCTGGAAGAGGCCCTGGGCCAGTTGCCCGACCGGCAGCGCCAGGCCGTGATCCTGCGCCATATCGAGGGGCTCTCGAACCCCGAGATTGGCGCCGTGATGGAGCTTGGCGTCGAGGCGGTCGAGAGCCTGACCGCGCGGGGCAAGCGAGCCCTGGGCGCGATCCTTGCGGGGCGCAAGGCGGAATTGGGCTATGAAGGCGAAGAAGAGGAAGAGGCGTGATGCAAGACGATCTGGACCTTGACGGGCTTTTCGCAAAGGCTGCGGAGCGCGGTCCCCTGCCCTCGGCGGCGCTTCTGGCGCGGATCGAGGCGGATGCGCGGCGCGAGCAGCCGCGCCCCATGGCGGTGGCTGCGCCTCCGCGTCCCGCCCGGGGCTGGGGGATGATCCTGGCCGACGTGCTGGGCGGCGGTTTGGGGGGGGGCAGGGGCCTTGCGGGCCTGAGCCTGGCTGCGGCCTCGGGCCTCTGGATCGGGGTGGCCCAGCCCACGGCCCTGTCGCCGGTGACCGAATACCTGACGGGCACGAGCACGGCTTCGCTGGAGCTCTTGCCCTCTGACCTGAGCCTTCTGGCGGGAGAGTGAGATGACCGAGACGACCCATCCCCAGGCGCCGGAGACCCCTGGTGTGCCGCCGAAACCCAAGGCGCGGGCGCGGAACTGGCTGCTTTACGGCTCGCTGGCGCTGAACCTTCTGGTGGCGGGGCTGGCGGTGGGGGCCTGGGTCAAGGGGCCTCCGGGGATGCGCGACGGGCGCGACCTGGGCTTTGGCATGTTCGACGAGGCCTTCCGGCCTGAGGATCGCATGGCGCTGCGCGATGCGGTGCGGGCGCGGGCCGGGGATCTGAGGGCGGCGCGCGGGCAGATGGCGGGGGATCTCGCGGCGGTGGCAGCGGCCTTGCGGGCCGAGCCCTTCGACGCGACCGCGCTGAAGGCCGCGCTTGCGACGCAGCAAGAGCACCTGACGGCGCGGCTGCGCATCGGCTCGGAGGTGATCGGCGACTACCTCGCAGGCCTGAGCCCCAAGGACCGCGCCGCCTTTGCCGAAAGGCTTGAGGCGCGGGCCAAGCGCGGGGGCCAGGGGAAGGACTGAGGCGGCGGGGCCCTGCGGGCTGGTCCTGCCGACTGGCAGGGCGGTGGCTTTGGGCCGGGGTTGGGCCCTGCCGACTGGGCGCGTGGTGCTTTTGGGCCGGGCCTGGGCCCTGCCAACCGTGGGGTAGGCACCGCCGACTGGCAGGGCGGTGCTTTTGGGTCGGGCCTGGGCCCTGCCGACTGTGGGGCTCGCTCTCCCGACTGGCAGGGCGGTGATCTTGGGCCGGACCTGGGCTCTGCCAACTGTGGGGCTGGCTCTACCGACTGACGTGAGGTATCCTTGGACCTGGCCTCAGCCCTGCCGACCGCAGGGATGCCTCCCCGTATTGTATCCTTGGAACATGCGGCTTGGCCCAGCCGGGCGCGCGCAAGGCCTTGGCGACTGACCGCAATGCGCCTGCGCGCCTGCCGGGGGATCCGCCTTTGGCAGGAGCTCCCGGCCCCCGGCCCCCGCCTCGTCTCGAACTGCCCCCGGGGTCTCTCCTCGGGCCAAGGTTTGCCTCGCCTTGACCCGCCCGCGCAGCACCCCGACCCCGGGGGCAGACGCATCCAGACCGGGCCCGCTTCGATGCCGTCTTGCCTTCCCCGTCGGGTCCGAGCGCCATCCGCGACTTCGCTCCCCCTCGGGGAGACCTTGCCGCCCAACCCGTCTCCCAGTCGGCAGGGCCCATCCCCGGGGCCCTGATTCCCTCCCTCCAGTCGGCAGAGCCCCGGGTCCACGGCGCGGCGCAGGCCGCCCCGCGCCATGACACCGACCCCGCAGTCGGCGGGGCCCGGGCCCTCGCCCCGGCGCAGCGTGGCAGTCGGCAGGGCCCTCAGGCGGCAGAGCGGACGATGGTCACCTGGTTGCGGCCATGGGTCTTGGAATGCATCAGCGCGCGGTCGGCCTGGTCGACCAGCTCCGCCACCGAGGCCGGATCGGAGGGCCCCGCCCCCCCCGTCGTCATCCCGATCGAGATCGTCACATGGATCCGCCCCCCATCCGGCAGACGGATCGGCTCGCTCTCGATGGCGCGGCAGAGCCGCTCGGCCACGCCCTGGGCGGTGGCAAGCTCGGTCCCGGGCAGGACGGCCAGGAACTCCTCGCCCCCGATCCGCGCCAGGATATCGGAGCCGCGCAGATTGGCCGAGAGCCGGGCCGCGACCTCGACCAGCACCGCATCGCCCGCCGCATGGCCGTAACGGTCGTTCACCGACTTGAAGCGGTCGATGTCCAGCACCATGACCGCGAATTCCTCGCGCTCGGCCCTGGCCCTTTCGGCCACCGCATTCAGGTGGATCGTCGCGTAACGCCGGTTGTGGATCCCGGTCAGCGGGTCGAACATCGCCAAACGCAGTCCGTTGTTCACCGTGGCCCGCATCCGGTCGCGCTCGCGCTTCCTTTGCACCAGCTTGTTCAGCCGCAGGGCGACCTCGTCCAGGTCCATCCCCGCCTCGACCACGTCATTGGCGCCAAGGTCGAAGGCGCTGGCCGCCTCAAGCGGGTTGGGGCCATCGAGCCAGATGCAGAAATTCGCCATCCGGCTGTCGCTGCGCGACAGAAGGTCGGACATCATCCGCAGGCCCGAGCCGGGGCCGTAAAGATCGGAATGGATCAGGAAGACATCCGGCGCCTTGGGACCCATCAGCCCATAGACCTGTTCCGGCGTCACCAGCTGGAAACGGTCCTCGCCCCTCACCTGCAACTCGCGCCGCAGATGCAGCGCCTGTTCGTTGCGCGGCATGATCAGGCCCACCAGTCCCGGCGTCACGAAGCCCGCGCTGGGTTCGGCCAGGCCAAGCGCCTGAAGCTCTCCGCCGCCCGACAGCGCATCATTGGACCGCAAGATCCCCCGCAGCCGCGCCAAGAGCCGCTGGTCGTCGATGGGCCGCGCCATGAAATCCTCGGCCCCCTGGCGCAAAGCCTCGATCCGCAGGGCAGAATCGGCATCGGAAGAGACCATGACCACCGGAATCCGCGCCGTCACCGGCCCCGCCTTCAGCGCCTGAAGCACATCGATCCCGGTCATGTCCTGCAAGAAGAGGTCGAGGAGGATGATATCCGGCCGCTCGACCCGGGCGAGGCGCAAAGCCTCGACCCCGCTGGAGGCCATCACCGCCTGATAGCCCGCCGCCGCGAGCTTGACCTTGAAGACGATGCGATTCGTCGCGACATCGTCTACGATGAGGATCTTGCCGAGCATTCTGCCAAACGGTCCATTGATGAACAGCGATGGAACAAGATGGTATCCAAGTCGTTAACAAATCCTTTCCGAACGGCTAAAGAAATCGTGAAATCTTGAGGTGTCTGATGAAAAACCCCGGAAAACCCCCGGTTTATGGGCGGGAAGCCGCCGAAACCCTGGGCGCGCAGGCGTTGGAGTGGCTGGCGGGGGATCCCGAAAGGTTAACGGGCTTCCTGGGCGCCAGCGGTCTCTCCCCGCGCGAGCTGATGACGCGGGCCTCGGACCCCGCGATCCTGGGTGCCATTCTCGACCACCTGATGACCTCGGATGACTTGGTCATGGCCTTTTGCGATGCGATGGGGTTGAGTTACCTCGCCCCGCAAGCGGCGCGGGCGGTCTTGCCGGGAGGGGAAACATGGCACTGGACGTGATCAGGGCGGTTCTCTTCGACAAGGACGGCACGCTGTTTGACTTCCGCCAAAGCTGGGGCGGCTGGACGAAATCGATGCTCGACCGGCTGGCGCCCGTGACCACGGGCCCCCTGGCCCAGGCCCTGGGCTTCGACCCGCAAGCCATGGATTTCGAACCGGATTCGGTCGTCATCGCCTCGACCATGGAAGAGATCGCCACGGTGATCGCCGCCCATGTGACGCTGCCCTATCCCCAGGTCGTGGCGCTGATGGAGGAGGTGGGCAAGGCCGCGCCCATGGTGCCGGCGGTCGATCTGCCCTTGGTCCTGGGCGAGCTGCGCGCGCGCGGCCTGCGGCTGGGGCTCGCCACCAACGACACCGAGGCGCCGGCCCGGGCGCATCTGGCGGGGGCGGGGGTGCTCGACCTCTTCGACCTCGTCCTCGGCTGCGATTCGGGCCATGGCGGCAAGCCCGCGCCGGGTCAGCTCCTGGCCTTTGCCGAGGCCATGGGCCTGCCCCCCGGCCAGATCGCCATGGTGGGCGACAGTCTGCATGACCTCGAGGCCGCGCGGCGGGCGGGCATGGTCCCCGTGGGCGTCCTGACCGGCCCCGCCCCGCGCGAAAAGCTCTCCCCCCATGCCGAAGTGGTGCTGGACACCATCGCGGGCCTTGGCGCCTGGCTGGACGCCAGATGAGCGACCTGGCCGCCCTGATCCCCTTTGAGACCCAGGTCGCACAGAACCTGCATTTCGAGACCTCGGACCATTTCTTCGAGCTGCATCACTTCGGCTTCGACCGCCTGGTCGTGACCTTCGAGGATGCCCGCCTGCCGAAAGAGCGCCCGCAGCGCTATCGCCAGGGCTGGGGCGTGGCGCCTTTTCTCAAGCGCGGGGCCTCGATCCTGGCGGTCAAGCCCAAGCAGTGCCACTGGTATTCCAAGCCCGATCTTGCGGCGGCCTTCGCCGCCCTGCGTCCCTTCCTGGCACAATACGGCGAAGTCGTCACCTATGGCATGTCGATGGGCGGCTTTGCGGCCCTGACCTATGCCGATCTCCTGGGCGCGGCCCGGGTCGTCGCCCTGGCCCCGCAGGCCACCTATCGCTTCGTGGGCCCCCGGCGCGAGACCCGCTTTCCGGCGAGCTTCGACTGGGACCACTCGGGGCCCCATGGCGACGCGGTGACGGGCTGCAAGGGGGCCGAGGTCTTCATCCTCTATGACCGGATGGAGCGGACCGACAAATGGCATGCGGGCCGTTTCCAGGGGGGCAATATCCACCGCATCGCCTTGCCCTATTTCTCGCATGGCGTGCCGCGGATGCTCTTGAACATCGGCGCCCTGGGCATGGTCGTCGACCTGGTCCTGACCGGAGAGCTGGACGAGCTTGCCCTCTATCGCCTGGCCCGACAACGCCGCGATTTCGCGCAATACCTGACCTTTCTCAAGGCCAAGGCGCGCCAGCATCCCGCCCATACCGCCCGGGTCTATGGGCTTCTGGGCGAGGTTTTCGACCCCTCCGCCCGGGCCTAGGGCCGGGCGCATCGCAAAAACGACGATTCCTTGTCGGTAACGGAGTAAGCGCGGCGCGCGCCTTTGGGTCATCTTGCCCCAACGCCGGATTGGCGGAGTGAACGGAGGGTTGGGCATGACCGAAGAGGCCACCAAGCGGCGTCGCGCCGGGGGCAGGGCGGGCAACAAAGAGCGCGCGGGTTCTGCGGCCATCGACCAGATGCCCTGGCGTCTGCCCGTGAACCCCGACCGCCCGACAGAGCCCCTGGACGAGGACGGCGTCCAGGCCGTCCACCGCGCCACGATGCGCATCCTGCGCGACATCGGCATCGAATTCCTCAACCCCGAGGCGCTGGAGATCATGCGCCAGGCCGGCTGCAAGATCACGGGAACCAATGTCCGCATGGACGAGGATTTCGTCATGGAGATGCTGGCGCGTGCGCCCGAGACCTTCACCATGACGCCGCGCAACCCCGAGCGCGAGCTGATCATGGGCGGCAAGTACATGCTCTTCGGGAACGTGTCCTCTCCGCCCAATTCCTGGGACCTGGAGCGCGGCAAGCGCCCCGGCACGATGGAATCCTTCCGCGAATTCATCAAGTTGACGCAGTATTTCAATTGCATCCACTTTGCCGGCGGCTATCCGGTGGAGCCCATCGACATCCACCCCTCGGTCCGTCACCTCGATTGCCTCTATGAGAAGCTGACCCTGACGGACAAGGTCGTCCATGCCTACAGCTTGGGTGCCGAGCGGGTGGAAGACGTGATGGAGATGGTCAAGATCGCGGGGGGCCTCTCGGAAGAGGAATTCCAGGCGCGGCCCCGGATGTATACCAACATCAACTCGGTCTCGCCCCTGAAGCATGACTTCCCGATGCTGGACGGCGCCATGCGGCTCGCCCGGCGCGGGCAGCCCGTGGTGGTGACGCCCTTCACCCTGGCCGGCGCCATGGCCCCGGTCACGCTCTCGGGCGCCGTCGCCCTGTCTCTGGCCGAGGCGCTGGCCGCGATTGCGCTGTTGCAATACATCGCCCCGGGCTGCCCGGTGGCGATCGGCACCTTCACCTCCAATGTCGACATGAAGTCCGGCGCCCCCGCCTTCGGCACGCCGGAATACATGCGCGCCACCCAGATGACCGGCCAGCTGGTCCGCCATTACAAGCTGCCCATGCGCTCCTCCGGCGTCTGCGCGGCCAATGTGCCGGACGGCCAGGCCATGTGGGAGACCTCGAACTCCCTCTGGGCCGCCGTCCAAAGCCGCACGAACATGGTCTATCACGCGGCCGGCTGGCTCGAGGGCGGGCTCATCGCAAGCCCTGAGAAATTCGTCATGGACTGCGAGGTCCTGCAGATGATCCAGCGCTATTTCGAAGAGGCGACCTTCGCCACGACGGAAGAGGACCTGGCTTTCGATGCCATCAAGGAGGTCGGCCCCTCGGGTCACTATTTCGGCGTGGCCCATACCCAGGCGCGCTACCAGACCGCCTTTTACGCCCCCATCGTGTCGGATTGGCGTAATTACGAGGCCTGGAACCTGGACGGCGCGCAATGGACGGCCGAGCGGGCCCACAAGATCTACAAGGCGATCATCGCCGAATTCGAGGCCCCGGCGATGAACGGCGACCACCAGGAAGAGCTGAAACGCTTCGTGGCCAAGCGCAAGCAAGAGGGCGGGGCGCCGACCGACTTCTGACGACCGACTTCTGAAGAGGGTTTGCGCCGCCTGACGGCGTCGCCCGAAGCGGGGGGCTGCCGCCCCCCGAGCCCCCTGCCCAAAGGGGAGCACGCTCCCCTTTGGAAACCCCGTGGATGTTTGAGTCAGTGTGAAAGGGGCCAAGGGGGGCTGCGCCTTGGGGGGCAGGGCTCTTGGAGCGTGTTTTGCCTCAGCCTTGGCGCGGCAAGTGGCTTTGCCCCGCATCCATGTCCCAAGGGGAGCCATCATGCCGGTTTTCTGAACCAGCCACGAAACCACCCGGCAACGCCTTTGCAGACCCGCCTTGGGTATTTGGACCAAGTTGAAAGGGGCAAAGGGGCATTTTCGGGACGGGGTGGTGGATTTCGCTTCGGGTCATGACGCGCTTCGGAGGCCATTGGCGCGAAAGGGATTGAAGAACTTGTTTTCAGAAGGGGGTTTCACAAGGGGGCCAAGGCCCCCTTGTGCGAGGGGGGCTCGGGGGGGCGAGCAGCCCCCCCGATCTTCCCCCCCCGATCTTCCCAAAGCCAGCATCCTCGCCTAGGCTGCTCCCAAAGGAGCCCCCGATGCCGCAGCGCAGCCTCATGACCCTGATCGGCGCCAGCCTTGGCCTGTGCCTTTACGCCCTTGCCGAATGGACCGCGACCGAGGCCCTGCCGCCCCGCCTGGCCTTCGCGGCCTTGACCTTCACCCTGGGCCTCTCGCTGGGCCTCATGGTCCTGACCGGGCCCCTGGGCCTGCGCCGTGCCAGCCTGCGCGCGGGGGGCCTGGCGCTCATCCTGTCCGGGCTCCTCTCCCTCGCCGCCCTGCGCTTTGCCGCGCCCGAGGAGCTGTTTTCCTCCGCCCTGCCCACCGCCGCGCTGATCCTTTTGGTCACCTTGCCCTGGCCCTTCCTGATCACCGCAACCTCGCCCGAGGGCTGGCGCGACTACCCCGGGCTTTTCCGCGAAAGCTGGTCGATCGTCGCCCGCGCGCTCCTGGCGTTTCTCTTCACCGGGCTTTTGTGGCTGACGCTTTACCTGTCGGACGAGATCCTGCATCTGGCCAAGTTCGAGGGCCTGCACTGGCTCCTCCAAAGCGACCCCGCGCCCTTTGTCATCACCGGAGCCGCGCTCGGCCTTGCCACCTCGGTGGTGGACGAGATCGCCCCCGCCCTCTCGCCCCGCCTCTTTCTGCGGCTTCTCAGGCTCTTGCTCCCCCTGGTCCTGGCGGTCATGGCGCTTTTCCTGGCCATCCTGCCCTTCCGCGGCCTGACCGGGCTTTTCGGCAATCTCTCGGCCGGGACGACGCTGATGCTCCTGGCGGGCTTGGCCGTGACGCTGGTCACCTCGGCGCTGGACGAAGAGGATGCCGAGGCCGCCCCCATGCGCGGGGCGACGCGGGCCTTGGCGGGGCTGGCCGTCGTGCCTGCGGGGCTCGCGGCCTGGGCCCTGGGGCAGAGGGTCGCCGATTACGGCTGGACGCCCGACCGGCTGATGGCCGCCACGGTGACCGCCGTGCTTCTGGCCTATGGCCTTGCCTATCTCGCCGTCCTCGCGCGGCGCGACTGGATGGCGCGCATCCGCCAGGTCAACCTGGTCCTGGCCCTGGGACAGGTGGCCGTCGCCATCCTCTGGCTGACCCTCCTGAACCCCGAGGCCATCGCCTCGGCCTCGCAGTCCGCGCGGATCGAGGCGGGGCAGGGCGCGCCGGAAGACCTCGAGCGGCTTTCCGACTGGGGCCTGGCGGGGAAGGCGGCCCGCACCGCGCTCGAGGCCCGGGGCCTCGCGCCCCAGCCCGAGCCCGACCCGCGCCCGAAGCTGGCCGAGGTTCTGCCGCTGCGCCCCGACACGCCAGAGACAAGGGCGCTGCGCGACCGCATGCTGCCGTTCCTGTCCGATGACCAGGCACAGACGCTTCAGCGCCACTGCGCGCCGCCGAAAGGGGCCTGTGTCCTGGCCTTTGCCGATCTGCTGCCCGCCCTGCCGGGACCGGAGGCGATGCTTCTCACCGATGGCGACGGCTATGGCTCCCCCCTGGGGTTTTCCTTCGATTCTGGCACGGTCCAGGATCGCTATTTCACCCAGGACGGCACGCTTTACGATCCTGAGGCCAATGCGGCCCTGATCGCCGCGCTCCTGGCCCTGCCGCCCTCCGAAGGTCCGCCCATCGAGCCCATCGCCCGCAACCAACTGGCCCTGCCGGAAGCGAAGGGCCTGACGCTGAACCCCTGACCCCGCCAACCGTAGCGTGAACCCTGCGCCAATCCGCACCGCCCCCGCTCCCCGGCGCGGTCGGGCCCCTTCGGCCCTGTCGCAACCACAGGTTGCACCCTTGCGGGATTGATAAAATCCCGCGCAGCTGCCTGGATCCGGTCAGAGGTTTTCAGCGGTCCTTAACCTCCTGCCCCTAGTCTGCCTCAAACGAGGGCGCGATGCTGGGCTTGATCAACCGATCTTTCCAATTCTTCCTGATCGACACCTGGGGGGTCGAGGCCTGGGAAACCGTGGCCGCCGAACTGGCTTTGCCCTTCGCCGGGTTTGAAGCCATGCTGACCTATGACGATGCGGCGCTCGACAAGCTGGTCGATGCCTCTTCGGCCCATCTGCACCGCCCGCGCGATTCACTGATGGAGGATCTGGGGACCTATCTCGTCGCCCATGAACGCCAGGCCACGGTCCGGCGGCTCTTGCGCTTTTCGGGGGCGAATTTCTGCGACTTCCTCGCCTCGATCGAAGAGATGCCCGATCGCGGCAGGCTCGTCCTGCCCGAGCTCGACCTGCCCTTCCTGGTCCTGACCGATCTCGGCGCCGGGGCCTTCCGGCTGACCTGCCACTCGCCGATCCGGGGGGCGGGCCATGTCATCATGGGGCTTTTGCGGGCGATGGCCGATGACTACGGCGCGCTGGTCCTGCTGGACCATCTGGGGCAAGAGGGGGGCGCCGATGTCATCTCGATCCAGATCGCCGACCTCGAACACTATGCCGCGCGGCCCTTCAGCTTTGGGTTGACCGCATGAACAAGCCCCTGTCGCGCGCGATCCTGCCCCTGACGACCGAGGCCCTGGATCACCTCATGCCCTTGAACCTGCGGCTGGATTCGGGCGGGCGCATCATGGCGCTGGGCCCGACCCTGGCGCGTCTCTTGCCGCAACCCGTCGTGGGGCGTTCTTTCTTCACGCTTTTCGACCTGCGCCGCTCCTCCGCCCTGACCGGGGTCGAGGATCTCATGTCCCATTCCGGCCTGCGCCTGCGCCTGACGCTGCGGCCCGAATTCCGCAGCCCCGGCCTGCGCCCCATTCCCTTCCGCGGCATGGCCATTCCCCTGGCCGACCGCTCGGGCCTGGTGGTCAATCTCTCCTTCGGCCTGGGTGTGGTCGATGCCATCCGGCAATATGGCCTGACCGACAATGATTTCGCCCCCACCGACCTGGCGCTGGAAATGATGTACCTGGTCGAGGCGAACACCGCCGCGATGGATGCCCTGCGCGGTTCGGCCATGCGGCTGCAGGGCGACAAGCAGATGGCCGAGGCGCAGGCCATGACCGATACGCTGACCGGCCTGCGCAACCGCCGCGCCCTCGCCCAGGCGCTGGAGCGGCTCTCGCGCGGGACGGCGCCCTTTGGCCTGATGCATATCGACCTCGACTTCTTCAAAGAGGTCAACGACACGATGGGCCATGCGGCGGGGGACCATGTGCTGCGCCGCGTGGCCGAGCTTTTGATGCAAGAGACCCGGGCCGAGGATACGGTGGCCCGCGTCGGTGGCGACGAATTCGTTGCGGTCTTTCCTGATCTGGTCGATCCGGGCCGCCTGGATGCGATCGCCCGCCGGGTCATCGAAGTCCTCTCCCGCCCCATCCCTTTCGAGGGCAAGACCTGCCGCATCTCCGCCTCTATCGGCATCACGACCTCCACGGCCTATCATGTGACCGACATCACCCAGATGGAGCAGGACGCCGACGAGGCGCTTTACGCCTCCAAGCGCGCAGGCCGGGGCAGAGCGACCTTCCATCCCGGTGCAGCCCAGGCGGCTCAGCCCAGCGCGCCCGAACGGCGCAGTCCGCAGGGTTAAGGCGCCCGCGCAAGAGGCCAGACGCCAAGGCCGAAGGCCCCGGGGCGCGCGCGACACGCGACAAGACCATCAACTGACGGCCGCGCCCCCGTGAAATCCGTGTCAATCGCGTGTTCAGATCCCCCGGGCGCGCTCCCGGCCCCCCCTCGGAGGACTGGCCCGCGGATGAGCCGCCCGAATGCATCCAAGTCAGAGTGGCGACACCCACCTGCCAAAGGCCCAGACCCTCATCGCCCACAAGGCCCCCCAAGCCCTGTGGCGCGCGGTCTCCCGCCTGCCTTCACATTCGACCAATTACTCTCGGGGGGGGCGCCCCCCTGAGGCCAGGCTGTGACCGGCCATCGCGCTCCAGACGTCGCCCTGCGCCGATCCAGAGCGACGCTATCGGCCCGGGGGGCAACGCAGTCGGCGCAAACCCTCCCCTGGCCTTGCCCACCGCCGCGGCGAGCCTCGCCGCATGAGCCTCCTGCCGCGCCGGGCCCGCCTCGTCGGGCGCTCTTTCCTTCTGACCCTGCGCCTGCGCCCGCCGCGACCCGGCTCGGGCCGATGCAGGCCGCCATCCTCCTCGCGTCGTGGGCGCGCTTGCCCCGAACCTCGCGAGCACGGTTTGGCTTGCCGCCCTGGCACATGACGCCGGCCAATGCGCTCATCGGCTAGGGCCCGGGGCCTGCGCTTACCCCCCCCAAGAGGTCAAAGCGGCCATGACGGTCTTTCCCCGCGCCTGGCCGCGATCCTCGCCTGCGGCCTGGCGGTGCTGGCGCGGCCCGGCGGCATCGACCTTCCGAACGCCTGTATCGCCGCCCCGCCGATTCCCTGACCATCATCGCCAGGCAGGTCCGGGTCGACGGTCAGGGCCATGCAGATGACCCGCTTCCTCGTCGGCCTTCTCGCCGGACCTCGCCTCGCGCGGCTCTGTCACGACAGCGCGGCTGAGACCGCCGCCTCGATCTCGCCGCCCAAGGGCTCGGCGCCAGAGCCCCAGGTGCCGATGACCCTCCCCTCCCCGTCGAAGAGCACCTTGTTGAAGTTCCAGCGCGGCACGAAGCCCAGCTCTTGAGCGAGCCACGGATAGGGCCCGGCAGCCTCGGGCCCCGTCACATGCGAGATCTCGGCCATGGGCAGGCTCAGGCCGAAGGTCAGCTCGCAAAACTCCTTTACGGCGCCATTGCTGTCCTTTTCCTGGTTGAAGTCATCCGAGGGCACGGCCAGGACGACCAGCCCCCGGTCCCCCCATTTGTCCTGCAAGGCCTGAAGTCCGGTATATTGCGGCGTATAGCCGCAAAGCGAGGCGCTGTTGACAAGCAGCAGGGCTTTGCCTTTGAAATCGCTGGAGGAAATCACACCCCCCTCGATCGAGGGCAAAGACCATCGCGGCGCGGGTCCCGAGAGGGGTTGGGCGAACATCGGCAGGGCTCCCGTCAGGATCAGGCTCAGGATCAGGGGCGGGGCGCCAAGAACCGCCCGGCGGTTGGGATGCATCATGGCATGGCCTTCATCGATGCCCTGTCGCAGGGCGATTGCGGGGTCTTGGAAAGGATATGGCGCAGGCTTTCGCCCTGCCAAGCCCGCCCTCGACCAGGGCCGCAGATTTTGCCGCAAAAAGCCCCTTGCCACCGGATCACGCTTTGGCTAGATAGCCGCCACCGACAGCGTGGCCCGTTCGTCTATCGGTTAGGACACCTGGTTTTCAACCAGGTAAGAGGGGTTCGACTCCCCTACGGGCTGCCACTTTCCCCGATCGCAATCAAAGCCTTTGCCTGTGCCACGGTGCGGGCTTCGTCGCTTTGCCGCCCTCCCCCGACCTGCGAAAGAGGGTGCAGGGGCCGCATGATCTGCTAGACTGGCCAAAGCCCGCATATTGCCAAACCTGGCGCACAGCCTTTGCCAAAGAGATTGCCATGCCCCTGATCACCGGAACCGCCAATCCCGAAATCCTGACCGGAACCCTCGCCGGTGACACGGTCCTGGCCCTGGCCGGAGACGATGTCGTCTATGGCTTCGACGGCAACGACCTCATCATGGGCGCCGCTGGCGACGATATCCTTTATGGCGGCTCGGGCGATGACACGCTCCAGGGCGGCGCGGGAGAGGATTTCCTCTTTGGCCAGTCGGGCAATGACCTCGTCACCTATGCCGCAAGCCTTGCGGCCATCACCCTGGACCTGACCATCCCGGGCCTTTCGACCGGAGATGCGGCGGGAGATGTGCTGCAATCCATCGAAAGGCTGCAATTGACCGCGTTCGACGACATCCTGCGCGGCAGCCTCATGGCGGAGAATGTCCAGGGCGGTGCGGGCAATGACCTGATGTTCGGCGAGGGCGGCAATGACCTTCTGATGGGCAATTCCGGCAATGACACGCTGTGCGGTGGCGCGGGAACCGATACGCTGGATGGCGGCGCGGGCATCGATACGGCCTCTTTCGCCACGGCCCAGGCCGCGATCCTGCTGGACATGACCGGTGTCGGCCCCAGCTCGGACGAGGCGCGGGCCGATGTCTGGATCTCGATCGAGGCCGTCGAGGGCAGTGGCTTCAACGACAAGATCACCTTGGGCGGGACGATCAAGGTGGCCGCTGGCGGTGAGGGCAACGACCGGCTCCTGGGGTGGTTCAGCAACGAGACGCTCTCGGGCGGGGCGGGCAGCGACACCTTGCTCGGCAACGAGGGCAACGACCTGCTCTTGGGCGGCGATGACGGTTTCGGGTCTTTCACCGACATGCTTTTCGGCGGCACGGGCAACGACACGCTGATCGGCGGAACCATGGTCACGCTCTTCGATGGCGGTGAAGGGCGCGACAGCTTCATCGGCAACAGTTCCAGGGACGGCGTCTTTTACAACGAACCCGGCCTGGTCCTGAACTTGCGCAACCCGGGTGCCGGCCTTGACGCGGCGCAGGGCGACACGTTCCAGGGCATCGAGGAGCTGCATTTCCTTGGCGGTGACGTCACGGTCATCGGGGGCTCTGCCTCCATGTCCTTCTTTGCCGCTTTTGCGGGCTTCCATTTCCAGCCCGGCATCGGGGCCGAGACCATCGCGGGCGTGGACCGGACCACCATCGACTATGGCCTCACGCTCAGCCCGGTGACGCTGGTCGCGGGCAGCAGCGGGATCGTCGGGACGCGCGGCGCGGCCGGGGACCTGATCGGGATAGCCAACAGGCTGATCCTGACCTCCAAGGCCGATGTCTTCACCCAGACCACCGACAGCCAGCGCGTCCAGACCCTGCTGGCGGGGGAGGGCAACGACCGCCTGACGCTCTTGCAGTCCAGCGCGCTGAGTGTCGAGGCGGGCGGCGGCAAGGACCGGGTGCTGGGTCTCCTGGACCAGGGCTCGGTGCTTTTGGGGACGGGCGACGACTTCGCCGACCTGACCACGACCGGCTCGGGCCTGTCGCAAGTGACCGTGGAGGGGGGGGACGGCGAGGATGTCATCTCGATCGCCGGGCAGGGCGGAACGCTCACGGCCACGGGCGGGGCGGGCAATGACCACTTGACCCTGGACCTGGGCGCCCTCTCGGGCCAGGGCCTGGCCCTGGGCGGAGCGGGCAACGATGTCATCACGCTGACCGGGTCAAGCGCCGTGGTCGAGGTCCTGGCCGGTGCGGACAATGATGCGATCATCGTCGATGCCATGTCCCTTGGCGCGCTGGGCGTCGCGGGCGGGGACGGGAACGACACGGTCGAGGTCACGGCCCTGGCAGGCCAGGTCTCGGGCGGCAAGGGGGATGACCTGGTGACCGCGACTGTGGTGGCCTCGGGGGCAGGGGGGCTGAATGTCCTTCTGGGCGAGGGCAACGACGTTCTGACCCTTTCGGTCGAGGTGCCGGGATCGGTCCTGCCGGGGTCGCATGTGACGGTCCTTGGCGATGCGGGCGACGATGTGATCCTGTCGACGCTGGATTCGACCTTTGCCACGGCATTTTTCGACTTTGGCACCGGCTGGGGCGATGACCGGATCACCGGCTACACGCTCGGCGCCGATGTGATCCGTTTTGTCGGAACGGCGGCGGGCGGGCTGGACGACTTCACCGATCTGGACATTTCCGGCGGGCCGGATGAGACCATCATCGCCTTTGGTGCCGACAGCATCACCCTGGTTGGCGTCAACTGGATGGATGTGACGGCGGCGAATATCTTCTTCCTCTAGGCGCGGCGCCTAGAGGCGCCGGGGCGGCCCGACCGAGTTGCGCACCACGACATCGGGGCGCAAGAGGATCTCGGTCTGGGCGGGCTCCGTGTCCGAGAGGAGCTGCAGCAGCAGTTGCATCGCGTGTTTCCCGATCAGCCCGCGCGGCTGGCGGATCGTCGTCAGCCCGGGCTGCATGAAGGCGGCCTGGGGCACGTCGTCGAAGCCCGTCACCGAGAAATCGCGCGGGATGTCATAGCCCCGCGCGGTCAGCCCCAGCATGACGCCGATGGCCGTCTGGTCGTTCACGCACATGAAGGCCGTGGGCAATGTGTCGCGCAGGAAAAGCTGATCCACCGCCAGCCGCCCGCTTTCGATCGTGCCGTCGCCGTCCAGGACGATGCGGCTGGCCTCGGGGATGCCCGCCGCATCCAAGCCCGCCTCGCAGCCCATGCGGCGCCGGACATAGGCCAGGCGGTTCCTCGCATCGCCGATGAAGGCGATCCTGCGGTGACCCTCGGCGATCAGAAGCTCCACCGCCTTGCGCGCGCCCTCCAGGTCATCGACGCCGACGTAAGGAATGCCGCCGTTGAAGACGGGTTCAAAGACGCCCACCGTGGGGGGCAGGCGGGCGGTCATGGTCTGATGGCCAAAGGGCAGGATCCCGGTGAAGAGGATCATCCCCGCCGCCTGGTTCGAGGAGAAGAACTTCAGATACTCGACGCCGCGCTGGGCGTCGTTCTGGGTATGGCCGATCAGCACGCCGTAACCATGGGCCCGGGCCTCGTTCTCCAGCCCCACCAGGATCGAGGAGAAATTCGGGTCGCCGATGTCGGGCGCCACGACCAGGATCATGTTCGACTTGCCCAGCCGCAGGCTGCGGGCATTGGCATTGGGCGTATAGCCGGTCAGGGCGATGGCATGGGCCACCTTCAACCTTGTCGAGACCGCCACCTTCTCGGGCAGGTGGATGGCGCGCGAGACCGTGGCGATCGAGACCTCGGCGATGCGGGCAACGTCTTCGATGGTGGCGGGAGAATTCGACACGGGCGCTGGCCTCTGCTTGATGATCCAGCAATAGCGCGGCCTTGGGCCCGGTGCAAAGGAGATGCGCTCTGGCGTAAATGTAAACCTTTACATGAGAAATGCAAAGGTTTACATCAAGGGGGCGGAGAGGAGCCGCGAGGGGGAGTTACATGGTGTCCACGCCTGTGAGCGACGGTGCCCTGCCGCCGTCCGATACTGTCCTGTCTGCCCAGAGGATCGCCAAGTCCTTCAACGGGGTGCAGGTCCTGTTCAGCGTCGATTTCGAGCTGCGCCGGGGCGAGATCCATGCCTTGATGGGCGAGAACGGGGCGGGGAAATCCACCCTGGTCAAGATCCTCTCGGGCTTCGAGCAACCCTCCTCGGGCAGCATCCTCCTGGACGGAAAGCCCGTGCGTCTGCCGCCCAATGGCGCGGCCGAGGCGCTTGGCATCGTCGTCATCCACCAGGAATTCAACCTGGCCGAACACTTGACCGTCACCGAAAGCCTGTTCCTTGGCCGCGAGGTTACCCGGCATGGCCTGCTCGACCGCAAGCACATGCGGGCCGAGACGCGGCGGGTGCTGGACCTTTTGGGCTGCAAGATCAGTGAAACCGCGGTGATCGGCGCGCTGTCGGTGGCCGACAAGCAGATGGTGGAAATCGCCAAGGCCATCAGCCGCAACGCCCGCATTGTCTTCATGGACGAGCCGACCGCCGTCCTGTCGCAAAGCGAATCGGCGGCGCTTTTTGCCCAGGTGCGGATGCTGCGCGACCGGGGGACGAGCTTTGTCTTCGTCTCGCACAAGCTGGACGAGGTCATCGCGCTCTCGGACCGCGTCACGGTCCTGCGCGACGGGCAATGGATCAAGACCGCGCCGACCTCGAGCCTTGACGGCGAATCCATCGCGCAACTGATGGTGGGGCGCGAGCTTTCCAGCCTTTATCCGCAAAAGACCGAGCCCAATGTCGACGAGGCCCGGGTCCTGACCGTCACCGGCCTGACCACGGCCCATGTGCGGGACGCCCATTTCGACCTGCGTCGCGGCGAGATCCTGGGCTTCTCCGGCATGATCGGCTCGGGCCGCACGGAACTCATGGAGGCCATCGCGGGCCTCGGGCCGCGCAGCGGAGAGGTCCGCATCGGCCAGGCCCTGATGCCGCCCGGCGATGTCCAGGCCACGACGGCGGCGGGGCTGGCCTATATGACCAAGGATCGCAAGCACAAGGGCCTGCTTCTGGGCGCCGACATGACCGCCAACCTGACCTTGCAGTCGCTGGATCAGCACGGCGCCTGGGGATACCTCAGCCCGAAGAGCATGGCCCGCGCGCTGGAGCGCGCCCGACGGCGCTTTGACATCCGGGTCCGGGATGCGCGCGTTCAGGCCGGGCGCATGTCGGGGGGCAACCAGCAAAAGCTGCTCCTTGCCAAGGTCATGGAGGTCGCGCCCCATGTGCTGATCATCGACGAGCCCACGCGGGGCATCGATGTCGGCACCAAGCAGCAGATCTACCACTTCATCGCGGCGCTGGCGCGCGAGGGATGCTCGATCATCGTGGTCTCGTCGGAGATGCCCGAGATCATCGGGCTTTGCACGCGTGTCGTTGTGATGCGGGCGGGGCGGATCGTGGGCGTCCTTGAGGGGGATGAAATCAGTGAACAGGAAATCATGCGCTATTCGGCCGGGTTGAAGCAGAAGGCGGTGGCATAGATGGGGACGGATGTGAACCAAGAGGTCGAGGTCAAATCGCGCTGGCAAGAGATCGACCTGCGCGCCGTGGCGCCCTTCGTGGCGCTGGCGCTGTTGCTCTTGCTCGGCGCACTGGTGAACCCCAATTTCATCGGGCTGAACAACCTGGCCAATGTCGCCACCCGCAGCGCCTTTATCGCCTTGATCGCCGTGGGGGCGACATTTGTGATCTCGTCCGGAGACCTTGACCTTTCCGTGGGCTCCATGGTGGCCTTCGTCGCCAGCGTCATGATCCTGTTCATGAACACCAATGTCATTGCCGACCCCGGGATGATGATCGCCGCCGCCATGGCGCTGGCCCTGGTCATGGGGGCGCTTTGTGGCCTCGCCAACGGCTTGATCACCACCCTGGGCAAGATCGAGCCCTTCATCGCCACCCTGGGCACCATGGGCATCTACCGCGGCCTGACGACCTGGCTCTCCCAGGGCGGCGCCATCACGCTGCAATCGGCCGAGCAGCAAGAGCTTTACCGACCCGCCTATTTCGGCGAGGTCGCGGGCCTGCCGGTGCCGATCCTGGTGGTCCTGGGCGTCACCTCGGTCGCGGCCTTCGTGCTTTACCGGATGCGCTATGGCCGCCATGTGGTCGCCGTGGGCTCGAACCCCAGCGTGGCGCGCTATTCCGGCATCAAGGTCGACCGGGTGCGGACCACGGCCTTCGTCATCCAGGGTGTCTGCGTCGCCATCGCCGTCGTGCTTTACGTGCCGCGTCTGGGCTCGACCTCGGCCACGACCGGCATCCTGTGGGAGCTTCAGGCCATCACCGCCGTCGTCATCGGCGGCACGGCGCTGAAGGGCGGCTCCAGCCGGGTCTGGGGCACGATCTGCGGCGCCTTCATCCTGGAGCTGGTGGGCAACATCATGCTCCTGTCCAACTTCATCAGCGAATACCTGATCGGAGCCATCCAGGGCGCCATCATCATCATCGCCATGCTGGTGCAGCGGTCGCTGGTGCGCCGATCCTGAGACAGCGGGGGGGCTTTGGGTCGCCCCTCCGTTTGACACCAGACCCAAAAGGGAGGACTAGAATGCGTAAAAGTCTCTTGGGCTTTGCGACCGTTGCCGCTTTGGCCTTTGGCCAGGCCGGTTTCGCCGAGGACAAGCCCGTCACCATCGGCGTCTCGATCCCGGCCGCGGACCATGGCTGGACCTCGGGCGTCGTCTTCCACGCCAATCGCGTGGCCGAGACCCTGATGGCCCAGCACCCCGGGCTGAACATCATCGTCAAGACCTCGCCCGATCCGGCTTCCCAGGCCAATGCGCTGCAGGACCTGGAAATCCAGGGCATCGACGCCCTGGTGATCTTGCCGACCGACCCCGATCCGCTGGTCAATTCGATCAAGGAGATCAAGGGCAAGGGCACTTTCGTGGCCATCGTCGACCGCGCGCCCTCGGTGAACGACGAAAGCGTGCGCGACCTTTACGTCGCGGGCAACAACTTCGCCCTGGGCGAGGTCGCGGGCAATTACATCAAGGCCACGACCCCGGATGCCCAGGTCGTCGTGATCCGCGGCATGCCGATCCCGATCGACCAGACCCGGCAGGACGGCTTCGACAAGGCCATCGCGGGCTCGGGCGTGACGGTGCTGGACCGCCAGTTCGGCAACTGGAACCGCGACGACGCCTTCAAGGTCATGCAGGACTACCTGACCAAGTTCCCCGAGATCGACGTGGTCTGGTGCCAGGATGACGACATGGCCGTCGGCGTCCTGCAGGCCATCGAACAGGCCGGCCGCACCGACATTCAATATGTCGTCGCGGGCGCAGGGTCCAAGGACATGATCAAGCGGGTCATGGACGGCGACAAGATGATCCCGGTCGATGTGCTTTACCCGCCGGCCATGGTCGGCACCGCGCTCGAGATGACGGTTGCGGGCATCTATGGCCAGGTGCCGGTGCGCGGGACCTTCACGGTCGATGCCACGCTGATCACCAAGGACAATGCGGCGGCCTATTACTTCCCCGACTCGCCCTTCTGAATCCTTGCCCGCGCCCCTCAAGGGGCGCGGGCTTCCGTCAGATCAAGGACCAGTCATTGGCGAGGATCGCCGCCGCCGCGATCCAGGCATTCGAGGCCATATGCGCCAGGATCGCATCCCCGATCCGCCCCGACCTCAGCCTCAGACCGCCATAGACCAGCCCCGCCACGAAGGCCAAGGCCCAGCGGTCATGCAGCGCGGCAAAGAGGCCGGAGGTCACCAGCAAGGCCAGGGCGATGCGCCAGGTCTCTTTCCCCGCCAGCCGCTGCAGCAAGTAGTTGCGGAAGAACAGCTCCTCGATCACCGGCACCAGGACGACGGTCCCCAGCATCCGCGCCGCGATCCAGACCGCCAGAAGCGGCATCGAAAGCTCGGCCAGGGCCTGGGCCAGGACCAGGTCTCCGCCCGCAGCCTGAGGCGCCGTCACCGTCCAGACCAGGCCCACGGCCAGCCCCAGGCTCAGGGCCAGCGGGTCCAGCCGCCAGGTGATCTGGCGCAGATAGGGCAGGAACAGCGCCAGCCCCCCCGCCATCACCAGGGCGCGCAGCGGATAGACCAGGGCGGGCATCGTGGCGAAGGTCGAGGCCAGGAGCGCCGAAGCCATGAACAGCGCAAAGGGCAGGATCTGGGCCACCATGGGATCGGCCAGGAAGGGCAGGGCAGGGCGCCTCTGTTGGGCGGGCGCCGCCAGGAAGAACCCGGTCGAGCGCGCCAAAAGCACGATGGCCAGCGCCAGAAGCGTGAACATCAGCCAGCCCGCATGGCTGTGGAAGCCATTCACCGCCAGCTCCGGGTTGCCGCCAAGGCCAATGGCGATCAGGACCGCGATGCGCACCACGTTCAAGAGCCAGCTTGCCGCGATCCCGAGGGGGTAAAGCCAAAGCGCCGCCGGAAAGCGCAGCTCGCGGCGGAAGAGAACCAGGTAGAGCGTCACGAAAAAGGTGATGAGCCCGATGCCCTCGATCCCCGAACAGAGCGGCGCGATGATGGCCCGGAAGGCCTCGGTCCCGATGGATCGTTCGGGGAAGTTCACCGTCACCTCGTAGCCCAGGGCCTGCATGAGCCAGACGACGCAGTGGAAAGTGGCATCCGACAGGACCTGGATGCGCCAGAGCCCTTGGGCGTTCTGCGCGATGAAGGGCGCGGCGAGGCCGGCGGCCAGGCAAAGCGCCAGGACCCCTCCGCGTTGCCGCAGCAGCACATGCCAGCGCGCCGAAGGGGCCAGCATCAGACAGGCGCCGAGCCCGGCCAGCGCCATTCCCGCGCCCCAGGCGATGAGGCTTGGCCAAAGAAAGCGCGTGCCGGTGCCATCCTCCAGCCAGAGAACCGGCAGGAGAAAGACCACCAGCCCCGCAAGGTTCAGTCCCAGGGGAAGGGGGCGCAGCGCGGCATCCTGGGTCAGCGCCTTGCGCTCGGGCGAAAGCAGCATGGCCAGGAGGACGAAGCAGGGCACAAGGGTATAGATGCTGACCTTCGAGGCGAAAAGCGGCCCGCAAATCGCGGCTCCCCAGTTCTGCCAGCAGTCGAAACTCACGAAGAGCTTGTGCAGCGGCACGGCCAGAAAGACCTCGGCCGCAAGAAGCGTCATGACACCATAAAGCCCCCGCCAAAGAGCGGCGGGTTCAGCCGGTTTGGCAGGGGTTGGAAAGATCATCGCGTGGTTCCAGGCATGGTCCGCCCCCTTGGGGGCGGATCAAGGCATCAGGCCGCCCGGCGGCGTTCCCAGACGAGCAGAACCACGGCCGCCACGACGGCCAGGGCAGCAGCGCCGTCGAGCGCGCTGATTTCGGGCACATTGACGGGAATCAGGCTGGCGTGAGCAGGCAGGGTAGCGGCCACAAGGCCAAGGGCAGCGAGCACGGACTTCATATTAGCTTCCTCTTTACTGTCTTTTCGTTGTCGTCTTGCGGCCCTTGCGGGCCGGTCTTACTCTGTCATTCTGGACTGCAAGGGCCTCGCCGTCCAGAACTATCATCATGACCTGTCAGGTTTGGACCTGTCAGGCGCAGAGGCAATCCTCGACGAAGAGGTCGAAGCGCACCCCGATGATCATCGGCTGATCCTGAACGGCAGGCGCCGTCGGGTTGAGGATCAGACCCAGGATCTGGCCCGCGCCGACCTCGAAGCCGTCGCCCTCGGCAAGGGCGCGTTCGTAGATGTCCATCGCATTTTCGACCGTTGCCTTTTCGACCCCATCCCGCACGCCATTGTTGTTGTCGGCGAAGGCCGCACCAAGAAGCGGGTTGTTGATCAGGAAGACATCGCCGTTCAGCAGAACCCAGATCGCCTCTTGCACCTCGAGATCGGTGAAGGTCTTGCCATTGCCATCGCCATTGTCCTGGGCGGTGAAGTTCTGGTTCAGGATCCAGTTGACCGAGTCCATGCGCGATGCCGCCTGGGCCGAAAGCCCCGCCTCAAGCGCGTTGCCTTCGGTCGCAACGCCCAAAGTGGCCGTCGTCAGGATGTTGGCCGAGATGTCCTGCGCCGAGTCCAGGCAGTAGACCGCCGAGAAGACCGGGCCGCCAAGGTCTGCCACGGTCAGCTTCGGATCGTGGAAGTCATTGGGAATATTGATCGAGTTCAGGGTGATCGTATAGCCGTCGATGGCGTTCTGGAAGGTGAAGAGCTGAACCGTAAAGGTCGCCGTCGCGCCCTGGAAGACCCTGGCGTCGATGGTCTCGGCCGTGTTCAGCTCGCCGCAGATCGTCACGTCGACATCGGCGCTGGCCGTGAACTCGCCATCGGTGATCGTGTAGCTGAAGCCCTCGGTCACGCTCTGGCCGATGGTCAGGCCAGCCCAGGCGGCGGTGCCGTCATGGGTCACCGTGCCATCGGCGTTCAGCGTCACCTTGGCCCCCGAAGCCAGGGTCAGCGTGCCGCCCACGGTCACGGTCTCGTCCTCGTCCGAGATCGAGACGACCGAGATCGGATTGCCGTTCGGATCGCTGTCATTGCCCAGAAGGTCGATGGTCAGGGTCTCGTCGGCGCAGGTCTTGCCCGCGTCGTCCAGCGCCACGGGCGGATCATTCGGCAGGTAGACGCCCGCATCGACATCCTTGGTCGTCTGCCCCGCCAGAACCGAGACGATCCCGGTCACGCCGGTCGTCGCATTGGCGTCGCTGTCGATCGTGTCGTCGCCACCCGCATTGGCCGCCACGAAGGCGCGGCCCTGGGCCGAACTGTCCTCGAAGCCCACGACATAGGACCCCGCCGCCAGACCGGTGAAGCTGTAGGACCCATCCGCCCCGGTCGTCGTCGTCGTGATCACCGTCACGCCATCGGCGGCGTAAAGCGTCACGGTCTTGCCCTCGACCCCGGCATCGCCGTTGTCGGTGTCGTCGCGGCCCGCGTCGAAGAAATAGCGGCCCTCCAGCGCGCCCAGGTCCTCCGAGACGCCGACATCGACGTCCTTGGTGGTCTGGCCTTCCAGCACGGAGACCACGCCGGTCAGGCCCGTGCCCGCATTGGCATCGCTGTCGATCGTGTCATCGCCGCCGACATTGGCCGCCACGAAAGAGCGGTGCTCGGAGGCGCTGTCCTGGAAGCCCACGACGTAGGAGCCGGGGGCGAGGTTGGTGAAGCTGTAGCGGCCATCGGCATCGGTGGTCGTGGTGGCGATCACCGTCACGCCATCGGCGGCGTAAAGCGTCACGGTCTTGCCCTCGATCCCGGCATCGCCATTGTCGGTGTTGCCACGGTCCGCGTCGAAGAAATAGCGGCCCTCCAGCGCGCCCTTCTTGATCGTGCAAAGCCCAAGGTCGATGTCGTAGCAGGCGCCCTTGGTCACGGTGATCAGGTCGGACTGGCCATTGGCGCCCACATCCGAATCGATCGCGTCATTGCTGCCCGCATCCTTCAGGGTGAACTTGGTTCCATCGGGCGCCTCGCCCATGACGCGATACTGGCCGGTGGGCACATTGTCGAAGCGGTAATTGCCATTGGCATCGGTATAGGTCGTGGCCACCACGTCGCCATCGGCCTCCATCAGCACGATCTTGACGCCGGCCTTGGGCGGCTCGGCCACCAGCGTGGTGACCGGAGCGCCCTGGAAGGTCACCTTGTCCAGGCGGACATATTCGCCCGCATCCCCGCTGACCAGGAGCTCGATCTTGGACCCGGCATTCAGCCGCACGCCGGTGATGACGAAATCCGAAAAGCCGCCATTGTCGCTGCCCGCGCCATCGGTGTTGCGGTCCAGCCGCACGGCCGACACCACGACGCCATCGACCTTGAGCCGGATCGTGCTTTGGCCGTCGTTCTCGTCCTGAACGCGCAGGACCACGTCATAGGTCCCGCTCTTGCCGTCGAAACGGTCCGACAGCGTGCCGGTCGACCCGCAGGCCAGCTTGACGAAACGCCCGCCCGAGGCCTCGGAGCCCGAATAGACCCCCAGGCTGCCCGAACGGCACATGGCCTCGGCCTCCATCACATAACAGGCGCCGGGGACCTGGGTGAGCTGGCCGTTGATCCCGTCGCAGCCGATGTCCGAGAAGACCGAACCCGAGATCTTGCCCACATCCGACTGGATCGAGGCGTCGATGTCGCAGATGTTCTGGCAGCTCGAGAGGCAGATGACCCCGGTCTTGCCTGCGCTGTTCACATCCGAGTCGTAACGCCCGTCGCCGACATCCTTGGTGGCGAAGCTGTGGCCCGTGACGCTCTCGAAGGCGACCTGGTAATAGCCCGCCTTCAGTTGCGCGAACTTGTAGCTGCCGTCATCGGAGGTCGTGGTCGAGGCCACGACACGGCCGTAGCTGTCCAGGAGATAGACCTTCTTGCCCGCCACCCCGGCGTCGAAACCCGACCCGTTGCGCTCGGTGTTGTCGCGGTTCGCATCCAGTGAGTAGCGACCGCTGATCGAGGACGCATTCCAGTCGTTCGACTTGCAGCTGTAGGAATGGTAGGTCGTCGGCGCGCAGTAGGTCATTGCAATCTCCACTCATGAACGGTGTTACGCAGGCCAGCCAATCAGCGAATCATTGGGGGCTTTTCCCGGACCGCGCAGATTTACCAAGGCTTCCGCCTATCAGTTTGTGGCGGAACCTGTCAATGATTGCGGCAGGAATGCGGCAGAAGGCGATAAGGCCATCTGTTTGAAATTACACAATTAATCGGTATTCTTGGGATCGTTCTCAATCAGGAAACATTAAATCCCGATTGGAGGTGGGGGCAATTTCCAAATCCATTATGGATTGATTTGCCATCTGAAATGCAACCCCAGATTGCAGGATTCAGGAATTGCATGAGACCTAGTCCGAGCGCCCCGAAGCACCGCGCCCCCGCCCGGCACGGGGCAAGGCCCTGAGATCGCAGGACAACCCACCTCGCCCGCTGCGGCGCAAAGCCTCAGGGCCGCACGACCACCGCATTCGTGGCGGCGCGGACCTGGATCTCGGCGATCTGGTCCAGTTGGTAAAAGCTCAGCGCGGCGGCCACGGTGATTGTCCGGCTGCGCTCCGGCCCCGGGCCGGTTGCCGTCAGGGGCTCGGTCACGCGGAATTCGAAGACCTTGACGCCCTCGGCATCCAGCGGCAGGCCGACCAGTTCCGCATCGTGATAGCCCTGGGCCGGGGCCAGGCCCGTGGCGCGCAGGATCACCCCGGTCGAGGTTTCCTCGACCTTGACCGAGGTCACGCGCTCCATCAGCCCGCGCGGGTCCTCGGGTGCGGTGAAGCCGGTCTGGTCCACGACCTCGGGCTTGCGCCGCCGGAACCAGTTGAAGGGGTTCAGCCGCCCGCCACAAGAGGCCAGCATCGTCATGCCGCCCACGAGCCCGCCCAAGATCAAGAAACGCCGCCGCATGGGACCCTCCGTTTGGTTCTGACTACCGCAAGGCGCTGGTCTTGAAAAGCGTGGCTTTACCTTGGCCCCGCCCGAGATTATCCGAAGGGCAGGAGGGTCCCATGGCCACAGAAGCTTTCGAAGACATTGCCGATACCTTTGCCTTCCTCGACGATTGGGAGGACCGCTACCGCCACGTCATCGAACTGGGCAAGGCCATGGCGCCCCTGGAAGAGGCCTTCAAGGTCCCCGCCTTGAAGGTGCAGGGCTGCGCCAGCCAGGTCTGGCTGCGGCCGATGGTCTCCGAGGGGCGGTTCGATTTCCAGGGCGAAAGCGATGCGCTGATCGTGCGGGGGCTGATTGCGATCCTGCATGCGCTCTATTCCGGCCTGACCCTGGCCGAGGTCCTTGCCGTCGATGCCCAGGCCGAACTGGCCCGGCTCGGCCTGACAGATCATCTCTCGGCGCAGCGCTCGAACGGGGTCAGGGCCATGGTTCAACGCATCCGCGAAACCGCCAGCGCCTGAGGCCGAGAGGCGCCCGACGCCGCCGAGCCTTGGCACGTGGCTCCAGCCCCGGGGTATACCCCGGGCTACGCAGCGCCCCCGGATCCCGGCCCGGCCCCAAGTCGCCCTTCCGCGAAACCGCATTCCCCCAGGTGGCGCTCCTCTCGTAGCCCGGGGCATACCCCGGGTCTCCCCGGGCTAGGCAGCGCCCCCGGATCCCGGCCCGGCCCCAAGTCGCCCTTCCGCGAAACCGCATTCCCCCAGGTGGCGCTCCTCTCGTAGCCCGGGGTATACCCCGGGTCTCCCCGGGCTACGCGGCGCCCCCGGATCCCGGCCCGGCCCCAAGTCGCCCTTCCGCGAAACCGCATTCCCCCAGGTGGCGCTCCTCTCGTAGCCCGGGGTATACCCCGGGTCTCCCCGGGCCACGCAGCGCCCCCGGAGCCCGGCCCCGCCTCTCCGGGAACGTGCCGACCGTCCCCCCTCCCCCCGCCGCCCCGGGCCTGACCCGGGGCCTCGCCCCCCCCCAGAAACGCCCCCCAAATCCCTGCCAAAAAGTTAACGCCGCCAGGTTTCCCCAGCGGCATCAATGCCTTGCAAATCTTGCACGCGTGCAAGAGCCTCAAATCGGCGCGCAGGCCCCCACCAGCCAGTCCCGCGCCCCGGCCGAGACCCGGGGACCGATGAGCTCCAGGACCCGGGCATGGTAAAGGTTCAGCCAGTCCCTCTCTCCCGGCCCCAAAAGATCTCCCCGGATCAGCCGGCGATCCAGCGGAACGAAGGTCAGGGTCTCGAAGGAGAGCTGGTCGCGCCCGTCGCCAAGCTTGGCAGCCTCCTCGACCACGATCAGGTTTTCCAGCCGGATCCCGAAGGCGCCTTCCCGGTAATAGCCCGGCTCGTTCGACAGGATCATCCCGGGCTCGAAGGGGACCTCCGACACGCGGGACAGCCGCTGCGGTCCCTCATGTACCGAGAGGAAAGCCCCCACCCCATGCCCCGTGCCATGGTCGAAATCCTGGCCATGGACCCAAAGCGGATAGCGCGCCACCGGGTCGAGGTCGCGCCCCGAAAGCCCCCTCGGCCAGCGCAGGCGAGAGATCCCGATCATCCCCTGAAGGACGCGCGTGTAACAGGTCCGCGCCTCGTCGCCCGGGTCGCCGATGGCCACGGTCCGGGTGATATCCGTCGTCCCATCCAGATACTGTGCCCCGCTGTCGACCAGCAGAAGCGTATCCTCCCCGATGGTCCGGTTGCTTTCCTCCGTCACGCGGTAGTGCATGATGGCCCCATGCGGCCCCGCCCCGCAGATCGTGTCGAAAGAGATGTCGTGGAAGGCATTCGACGCCCGCCGAAAGCCCTCCAGCGCCACGACCACGTCAATTTCCGTCTTGCCCCGGGCGGGGCTGTCCAGCCAGGCCAGGAACTCCACCATCGCCGCCCCGTCGCGCAGATGGGCCTCGCGCATGCCCGAAAGCTCGGCCGCATTCTTCCGCGCCTTGGGCAGGCGGCAGGGATCATCGCCCCAAACGCAAGTCCCGACAGCCAAAGAGACCGCCAGCGGCGCCGTCCCCTTGTCGACCCGAACCTTGCCCTGCAAGCCCCGCAAGGCCGCCTCAAACCCCTCGGGCGCCTCGACCGTCACATCCCCCAGATGCGCCCGGACCGTCTCATCCAGCTTGGCGGCATCGACAAAAAGCCTGACCCCGCCATCGGCCCCAAGGATCGCAAAACCCTGCACCACCGGATTCTTCGGCACGTCCGAACCCCGGATGTTCAAGAGCCAGCAGATCGAGTCGGGCAGGGTGATGACGGCGTGGTCCTGTCCCAGTTCCCGCAAGCCCGCAGCCAGCCGCGCCCGCTTGTCGCCCGCACTCTCGCCGGCAAATTCCAGCGGATGGACGAAGACCCGCCCCACCACGGGCCCCGGCTGCCCCTCCCAGATCGCATCGACCTGGTTCTCCACCGCCCGCAACGAAACCCCCGAGCCCTGAAGCGCCGCCTCGATCCGCTCGATCTCGTCTGCGGTATGGAGCCAGGGATCGAAGCCCACCACGCCCGAGGCCAGGTTCGCACGGATCCAGTCGCCCGCCTTGACCTCGGGCCAGGGGACAGGCGTGAAATGCCCAAGGTCGACCTGGCCCTTCACTTGGGTCCGATAGCGCCCGTCGATGAAGACCCCCGCCAGATCCGGCAGAACCACGCAGAACCCGGCCGAGCCCGTGAACCCGGTCAGCCATTGCAACCGCTCATCCCGCGCCGTGACATATTCGCCCTGGTGGACATCGGCGCGCGGCACGAGGAACCCCGCCAGCCCCTCCTCTGCCAACCGCGCCCGCAGGGCCGCCAAACGCCCCGGCCCCTGATCCGGCGAGGCATGGCTGTCAAAGGTCTGGAACATCGCTCACCTTTTCATTGGTCCATAAACATCCCACGGGGGTCCGGGGGTGTGAAACCCCCGGGGGCAGGGTCAGGCGACCCGCTTGGCCTTCAAGGCCCGGTCCCGCTTCTTGGCATCGACCTCAAACAGCCCCGCAAGCTGCTCGGTCATGGCCCCTGCCAGCTGTTCCGCATCGGTGATCGTGACCGCGCGCTGGTAATAGCGCGTCACGTCATGGCCGATGCCGATGGCGATGAGCTCCACCGCCCGGCGCTTTTCGACCATGGCGATGACGTCGCGCAGGTGCTTTTCCAGGAAGTTCGCGGCATTGACCGACAGCGTCGAATCATCGACCGGGGCGCCGTCGGAAATCACCATCAGGATCTTGCGCTGCTCGGGCCGCGCCATCATCCGACGATGCGCCCATTCCAGGGCCTCGCCGTCGATGTTCTCCTTCAAGAGGCCCTCTTTCATCATCAGGCCAAGGTTCGGCCGCACCCGCCGCCAGGGCGCATCGGCCGACTTGTAGATGATGTGGCGCAGGTCGTTCAGGCGCCCGGGACCCGAGGGCCGCCCCGACGCCAGCCAGCGCTCGCGGCTTTGGCCACCCTTCCAGGCGCGGGTCGTGAAGCCCAGGATTTCCACCTTCACATTGCAACGCTCCAGCGTGCGGGCCAGGACATCGGCGCAGATCGCGGCAATCGAGATCGGACGGCCGCGCATCGAGCCCGAATTGTCCAGAAGCAGCGTCACACAGGTGTCTCGGAATTCGGTGTCCTTCTCCCATTTGAAGGAGAGGGGCGTCGTCGGATTGGCCACGACGCGCGCCAGGCGGCCTGCATCCAGCACGCCTTCCTCAAGGTCGAAAAGCCAGGAGCGGTTCTGCTGCGCCTGGAGCCGCCGTTGCAGCTTGTTGGCAAGGCGGCTGACGGCGCCCTTCAAAGGCTCCAGCTGCTGATCCAGATAGGCCCGCAGCCGCTCCAGTTCGGCCGGTTCGGCCAGCTCTTCGGCGCGGATTTCCTCATCGAAATCCGTGGTATAGACGGCATAGTTCGGGTCGGCATCGGAATGGGGCGCGGGCGGCGGAGGCTCCATCGGCGCCTCGCCCTCGGGCAGTTCGGCCTCTTCGCCCTGTTCGACGTCGGAATCCTCCATCGTCACCTGGGCCTGGCTCTCGTCCTGCTCCTCCTCCTGCGCCTGTTCTGGAGAGGCCTCGGCCTCCTCCTGTTCCTCGCTCTCGGCGCCCGCTTCTTCGGGGCCGTCTTCCTCTTCCTCTTGCGCGCCCTCATCGGTCGGGTCGTCGCGGTCGGGATCCTCGCCCAGCTGATCGCCGTAGCCGAGGTCGGAAATCACCTTCCGCGCCAGACGCGCAAAGGCCGCCTGATCGGCCAGGACCGCGTCGATATCGGTCAGCGTGCCCGCCGCCTGTTCCTCGATGAAGCCGCGCCAGAGATCCATGACATGGGCCGCCGATTTCGGCAGGTCGCGCCCGGTCGCCAGATGCCGCACGAGGTAGCCCGCCGCGACCGGAAGCGGAGCCTCGGAGGCCGTGGTGATCTGGCCATAGCCCTTGCGGTCGGCCTCATGCGCGATCTTGGCGTCGATATTGGTGGCCGTGCCCGGCATGGCCCGCGCCCCCACCGCCTCGCAACGCGCCACTTCCATCGCGTCGTAGATGTCGCGCGCGAGCTGCCCCGTGGGGGCATATTTCGCGGACACCGCCTCGTTGTGATACTTCCGCCGGAGCGCAAAGGCATCCGCCGTGCCGCGCGCCAAAAGCACCTCGTCGCGCGTCATGCGGCGAGAGACCTGCGGCAGACGCACGCCCTCCTTGTTCATGCCGGAGGGATCGACGGAATAGGTCACCGTCATCTCGGGGTCATCGGCCATGGTGCGCGTGGCATCGGCCAGCGCTTTCTTGAACGGATCGGCGGGGTTGTCGCTGGGCTTGCTCATGGAGCGGAGATTGCACCCGCGCGCGGGCAAGCGCAAGAGAGCCCCGGGGTATACCCCGGGCTACGCAGACCCGCCAGAGCGACCTATCCTGCACGCGCGCTCTGTCTCCGCCGCGTAGCCCGGGGTATACCCCGGGTCTCTCCTTGCAAAAATGCACAAGTCTCGCGCTAAGACAGCGAATTGAGACCGCGTGCCCCGGGCGCTAGGTTCCCTGCAACGTAACCGCTCAGACAGGAAATCCAAATGTCCAAGCCCAAGATCGCCCTTATCGTCTCGTCCACCCGCAAGGTCCGTTTCGCCGATATCCCGACGAAGTGGTTCGCCGAGAAGGCCGCGGCCCATGGTGGCGTCGATATCGAAGTCGTCGACCTGCGCGACTATCCGATGCCCTTCTTCGACGAGGTCGCCTCGAACGCCTGGGCGCCGACCCAGGACCCGGCTGCCGTCAAGTGGCAGAAGAAGCTGGCCGAATTCGACGGCTATATCTTCGTCGTGGCGGAATACAACCGCTCGATCACCGGCGTCTTGAAGAACGCTCTGGACCAGGCCTATGTCGAATGGGCCAAGAAGCCGATGGGCGCCGTGGCCTATGGTTCGATGGGCGGCACCTCGGCGGTCCAGCACCTGCGCCAGATCGGCGTGGAGCTGCAGATGGTTCCGGTGCGCAACTCGGTCCTGATCGGCGCGGGCGACTTCTTCCGCGTGCATCCGGGCTTTGGCGGGTCGGGCAACCTGGCCGATATCGCGGGCTCGATCGACGCTTCGGCCACTGCGCTCCTGGACGACATCACCTGGTGGGCCAAGGCCACCATGGCCGCCAAGGCCTGAGAGAGGCTGGACTGACCGGAAAGGGGCCTTCGGGCCCCTTTTTTCATGCCTGGGGCAGAAGGCGCAGGCAGGAGCGGACCTGGGCCATGACGCGGGTCCTCGCGGCGGGATGGCCGCCGAAATCCGCCGCCTGGAGTGCGGCAGCCGTGGCGGCCTTGGCCTCGATCCGCATGGACATGGCGCGGGCGGGATCGAGGGCCACGGCCTGGACCAGGTCGGCAAAGGCATCGCGCTGGCGCTTGGTCAGGTCGGCGGCGGGGTCCTGCATCAGCCACTGATGCTCCATCAGCGCGGAAAGCCGCCCGGTGCAGGTGGCAAAGGTCCGAAGCTCGTCGCCAAGGGAAGGCCCCGAGGCGAGCGTCAGGCAGAGACAGATCAGGTGTCGCAGCTGGCCCATGGGCCGAAGTCTGCGCCTGATTCCCTGATGCTTGGTAAACCCGCAGGACGGCAGCCCCCGGCGCTGCCGGGCGCGTTCCGATGCGACATCTTTTCGCAAACCGCCCATGAAGTGATCATGGCGCCGGTTTTCCCGCCTGTAAACAGGGCTGTTTCAGAACATCCCGCACCAGTCGGGCTTTTGGCGCGGCACATAGACCACGGCCAGGCCCGAGGCGAGCATCTGCGTCGTCACATCCCGCCCCGCGATCTCGACCCAGGCGAGGTCGCGGCCATAACGGTCCTGGCCCTTGAAGGTCACCGCCGTCACCGGACCCGAGGCGACAAGGCGCTCCATGACCCGCGTCGCCCGCAGGCCCATGGCCTTTTCGGCCTGGCATTTCGGGCTGTAGATTTCGGGCGTGTCATAGCCCAGAAGCCGCACCTTATGCCTGGCCCCGTCGCAGGCCATGTGCAGCGTGTCGCCATCGGTGACCTTGGTGACCCGGCATGCGGCCTCGGCCGCCGCAAAGGAGAATACCACCGCGAAGGCGGCGAGAAGGAAGCGCATGTGACCTACCCCAAGGGCGCGACCCCTCGCGCCATGGGGAAAGGATGGGGTGGCGGAGCAGGTGGGTCAAGGCGATGGGGGGGAGTTTAGGCGCTTTGCCGGGGCCTGGGTGACAGCGTTTGTCGCCTTGGGGGCGAGGCCTTGGGGCTCAAGCCCGGGGCGGCGGAGGGAGGGGGATGAGGGCGGAAAAAGCAAAACCCGGGGTATACCCCGGGCTACGCTGTGGAAGCAGAGCCCGACATCCGACACGGGCGCTTTGGTGTCGCTGGCGTAGCCCGGGGTATACCCCGGGTTCGCTTACTTCATCGCCTGGCTGGCGGCCGACTCGGGCAGCTCTTCGCCAAAGCAGCGCTGGTAGAACTCGGCCACCGTCTGACGCTCGAGCTCGTCGCATTTGTTCAGGAAGGACAGGCGGAAGGCATAGCCCACATTCCGGAAGATCTCGGAGTTCTGCGCCCAGTTCAGCACGGTGCGCGGCGACATCACGGTCGAGAGGTCGCCGTTCATGAAGGCCGTCCGGGTCAGGTCGGCGACGGTCACCATCTGGTTGATCGTCTTGCGGCCCTTCTCGGTGTTGTAATGCGCGTTCTTGGCGAGGACGATGGCGGCCTCGGCATCATGGCTCAGGTAGTTCAGCGTGGCGACCAGGGACCAGCGGTCCATCTGCGCCTGGTTGATCTGCTGGGTGCCGTGATAGAGGCCCGTCGTATCGCCCAGACCCACGGTATTCGCGGTGGCGAAGAGGCGGAAGGAGGGATGGGGCGTGATGATCTCGTTCTGATCCAGGAGCGTCAGCTTGCCGTCATGCTCCAGCACGCGCTGGATGACGAACATGACATCCGCCCGCCCCGCATCGTATTCGTCGAAGACGATGGCGACAGGGTTGCGCAGGGCCCAAGGCAGGATCCCCTCGTGGAACTTCGTCACCTGCTTGCCGTCTTCCAGCTTGATCGCATCCTTGCCGATCAGGTCGATGCGCGAGATGTGGCTGTCCAGGTTCACCCGCACGCAGGGCCAGTTCAGCCGCGCGGCAACCTGTTCGATATGCGTGGATTTCCCCGTGCCGTGATAGCCCTGGATCATCACCCGGCGGTTATAGGCAAACCCCGCCAGGATCGCCAAGGTCGTGTCCGGGTCGAACTTGTAGGTCGGGTCGATCTCGGGCACGCGGTCGGTCCGCTCGGCAAAGCCCTTGACCCGCATTTCGGTATCGATCCCGAAGACATCGCGGACAGAGATTTCTTCGGTCGGTTTCATCACGGTATCCAGCATCTGCCTCGGGCCCAAATCTGTTTCACCGCAACCTTTGACCCATAAGCCGGGGGGCTGCAAGAGGGCGACGTTTACACACCGCGCGCCAAAGGCTAGTCATGCAGAAAACCTTCGCAATCCAGAGCCCTTCGTGACGCAAAAGACATTGACCGAGACCACCCTCGCCGCCTTGCAGCAGACCCTGGACGCAGGCGCCTCGCCCGAGACCCTGAACCGGGCCCTCAGGCTTCTGGCGAAATGGCGCAGTCAGTTGATCGGCAACACGATCCAGCATCGCGATGGCGCCACGGTCCAGCATGGTCCCTTCAAGGGCATGAGCTTTTCCACCCGCTCGACCGAAGGCGCCCGGGCGGCACGCATCCTGGGCGCCTATGAGGCCAGCCTGATCCCGGTCATCGAAGAGATCATCGCGCGGAATTACCCCTTGGTCGTCGATATAGGCTCGGCCGAGGGCTATTACGCCGTGGGCCTGGCGCGGCGGATGCCGGGAGTGCGGGTCCTGGCGCGGGATGCCTCCGAGATCGCGCAGGCCGCCTGCCGGTCGCTGGCCATCGAGAATGGCGTGGCGGCGCGGGTCCAGGTCGGCGGGCTTTTCGGTCATGCCGATTTCGAGGCGCTGGAGGGGCCGCGCGTCGTGATCTGCGACATCGAGGGGGCGGAGGTCGAGCTTCTCGACCCCGAAAAGGCGCCCTCGCTGACCCGGACCGATATCCTGGTCGAGTGTCACGACGGCATCGTGGAACGCGCGACCGAGACGCTGGTGGCGCGGTTCCGGGCCAGCCATGAGATCACGCGGATCGAAAGGCAGCTTGCGGGGAACTGCCTGCCGGGCTGGATGGACGGGTTCAGCGACCTTGACCGGCTTCTGGCCCTGTGGGAATGGCGCTCGGGCCCGACGCCCTGGCTTTGGATGAGGGCGAAAGCATGACGGCGGCCAATGCGGCGATCTTCTATGCCTCGGACGGCTATCGCCCGGGCGACAAGGGCATCAATGGGCGGCGGGTGGCGGGGGAGAGCTTCCTCAAGGGCTATGTCCGCCATGCCGAGGTCGATGAATTCGTCATCCTGACCAAGTCGAACCCCGAAGCGGCCGAGGTGCGCGAGCTGATCGCGCAGAACCGTCCGGGCAAGGGCTTGCGGGCCGTGGGGCTCTTGCGGCCCGGCCAGATCGCGCCCTGCGAGGTGCTCTATTACCCGGCGGCCAATATCGCGCCGGAGAGCTGGCGGCGGGCGGACAGCGGGACCAATGCCTGGGCGATTTGCGGGCTGACCCATACGACCTCGACCCAGGGCATCATGAACGGGCTTTTCGACCTGCGCATGGCGCCGGTCATGGCCTGGGATGCGGTGATCTGCACCTCGAATGCGGTGCAAAAGTCTGTGCTGACCCAGATCGAGCTGATCGACAACCATATCCGCCACCGCTTCCGCACCGAGCCCCCGGTGCGGCCCCTGTTCCCGGTGATCCCGCTGGGGGTCCATACCGAGGATTTCGGGCGCGACGAGGCGGCGCGGGCGGCTTTGCGGGCGCGGCTCGGGGCCGGAGAGAAGGACGTGGTCTTCGTCACCATCGCCCGCCTGACCCCGCATGAGAAATTCGATCCGGTGCCGATTTACCTCTCGATGCAGGCGGCGGCCAAGGAGCTTCCGCCCGATGTCAAGCTGCATGTCGTCTTCTGCGGCCAGTTCAAGCATGACTATGCCCGCAAGGTCTTTGCCGAGGGTGCGGCCAAGCTGATGCCCGATGTGGGCTACCTGGAGCTGGACGGCGGCAGTGCGGCGGATCGCAAGATGACGCTGTCGGGCGGCGATGTCTTCCTCTTCATGATCGACAATATTCAAGAGACCTTTGGCCTTGCGCCGCTCGAGGGGATGGCGGCGGGCCTGCCGGTTCTGGGGTCGGATTGGGACGGGTTGAAGGATACGATCAGCCCGGATGTGGGGTTCCGGGTGACGAGCCGGATGCTCTCGCCGCATCACATGGTGAACGAGAGCCTGCGGTTCCAGGGCGGGATCGACGATTATACGCAGTATTGCGCCGCCGTCTCGGCCATGACCGAGTTGGACATGGGCGAGATGAAGGCGCGGATATTGGACTTGGCCTTGAACCCCGATCTGCGCGCGCGGATGGGCCGCGCCGCGCAGGCGAGGGCGCGGAGCCTTTACGACTGGCGCGCCGTCATTCCCCAGATGCAGGCGCTTTGGGCCGAACAGGGCGCGATGCGAAGGGCTGCGGGCGATGCGGCCTACCGGATCCGGGGCTACGGCCTGCCCATCGGGCCTTCTCCGTCACTGCTCTTCGGGTCCTATCCGACGGCGCCGCTGGAGACGGGCAAGGAGCGCTATGTCGCCAACCCGGACGCCCGCCCCCTGGCCGAGGTCCTCGCGGTGCGGAACTACCAGGGCCTGAACCGCATCTTCGCCGAGCCCGCGCAGATCGCCGCCGTGCTGGAGGCGGTGAAGGCGGGAAGCGAGACGGTCGAGGCGGTGTCAGGGGCGATCAAGCTCGCGCCCATCGTGGTGGATCGGGTGGTGATCTGGCTCTTGAAATACGACTTCATCCGGCGGAAGGGCTCTGCCGACTGAGAGGTTGCGTTTGGGCAGGGGCCTTGGGCTCTGCCGACTGTGGGGATGCGTCTTGTGGCGCGGAGCGACTGAGGCTTTGGCCGTCGCTCTTCTCCGGGGGAGCCCCGGGGTATCCCCCGGGCTACGAGGATGGGGCTCTGCCGACTGAAAGCTTGGGGTTTGGACTTCTGGCATGGGCTCTGCCGACTGGGGGAACCCGGGGTCACGACCCCGGGTTGCGGATTGGGGGCTTTGGCCGTCTTTCTCCCCGCCGCCCCGGGCTTGACCCGGGGCCTCGACCAGATGGGAGTGCCCTCCGATGCTGGGCAGGCGCTGGCCTTGGTCATCCTATACCGGGGCAGGGTGCGTGATCTCACGCACCATCCTCAATCCTTGAAGAAACGCGAGTCCTTGATCTGGTCCCAGGCCCAGACGACCTGCTGCAAGCGTTCTTCATCGGCGCGGTTGCCGCCGTTCATGTCCGGGTGAAGATCCTTCACCAGGCTCTTGTATTGCTTGCGAATCTCCGCCTTGGTCCAGGTGTCGCGGGCGTCCATGATCTCCAGCGCCTTGCGTTCCGTGGGGGGCAGTTTGCGGGTGGAGACCGCCGCCACCGGGGCCGATTTCGTGGCCTTTTCGCCGAGGATCTCCATCGGGTCATTCACGCCAAGACGCGCCCAGGAATTGCCGTCGTCCTTGCGCGAGAAGGGCTTGGTCTCCCGCTCCCACAGGCGATCCCTTTCCTGGAGGGCTGCGAATTCCTCGGCCGTGGCGGTGCCGAAGTAGTTCCACTTCAGGTTGTATTCCTTGATGTGATCCTTGCAGAACCAGAAGAACTCGTCGAGGTGGTCGGGCGATTTCGGCGCGCGGAAGGCGCCTTTCAGATTGCAGCCGGGAAAGTCGCAGCCGCGGTTGGCGGTTTCCGATGCCCCGGTCATGCCGCGACGGCCTGTGGTCTTCTTGGCCTTGGCGCTGGAGACGCGCAGGTCGAATTCGAACGGGGCTTTGGACATGCGCGGGAACCTCTTCTGGGCCTTTTCGAGTCGGGCCCGTAAGGATAGGGCATTTGGCGGGAGATTGAAGGGGGTCCATGAAGATGGCGCTAAAGGACGAGATCGAGACAAGGCTCAGGGCGGCTTTTTCGGTGACCGAGCTTCGGGTCGAGAACGAGAGCCACAAGCATGCGGGCCATGCAGGCGACGATGGCACCGGGGAGAGCCATTTCGCCATCTATCTCCGGGCGGAGGAGCTTGGCCCCATGGGGCGGCTGGCGCGGCATCGGGCGGTGCAGGCGGCCCTGGGGGATATCCACCAAAGGCTCCATGCCCTGGCGATGGACCTTGGGTGAGGGCGCGGTGCGCTGAAGCGCACCCTACGGGGGCGGCCGCCCTGGCTTTTGCGCTTGCAGCCGGACCCTGTCCCGCCTAAAGAAACGCCGGTTTCAATGCCGGGTTCGCCCGGGTGCAGGGGGGAGGCGCGATGCCGCTTCTGGTGATGAAATTCGGCGGGACCTCCGTCGCCAACCTGGACCGCATCGAGAATGCGGCCAAGAAGGTGCAGGAAGAGGTCGCGCGGGGCTATGACGTGATCGTCATCGTCTCGGCCATGTCGGGCAAGACCAATGAACTGGTGGGCTGGGTCGAGGGGACCTCCAAGCTCTATGACACCCGCGAATACGACGCGATCGTCTCGAGCGGGGAGAATGTGACGGCGGGGCTCATGGCCCTGCGGTTGCAGGAGATGGGGATTGGCGCGCGGTCCTGGCAGGGCTGGCAGGTGCCGATCAACACGACCGATGCCCATGCCTCGGCGCGCTTCGTCTCGATCCCGCGCGAGAATATCGACGCGGATTTCGCGGGCGGCAACAAGGTGGCGGTGGTCGCGGGCTTCCAGGGCGTGACGGAAGGTGGGCGGATCACCACCCTGGGCCGTGGCGGCTCGGATACCACGGCCGTGGCCTTTGCGGCGGCCTTCGGCGCCGAGCGCTGCGACATCTACACCGATGTCGATGGCGTCTATACGACGGATCCGCGCATCGTCTCCAAGGCCCGCAAGATGGAGAAGATCGCCTTCGAGGAGATGCTGGAGCTGGCCTCTCTCGGCGCCAAGGTCCTGCAGACCCGGTCGGTGGAACTGGCCATGCGCTACAAGGTGCGGCTCAGGGTGTTGTCGTCCTTCGAGGCGACGGATGAAACTTCGGGAACGCTCGTCTGCGACGAGGAGGAAATCATGGAATCGAAAGTTGTTTCGGGTGTCGCCTTCTCGCGCGATGAGGCCAAGATGACGCTGGTCCGGGTCGAGGATCGGCCGGGCGTCGCTGCGGCGATCTTCGGGCCCCTGGCCGAGGCGCAGGTGAACGTGGACATGATCGTCCAGAACATCTCGGAAAAGGTTGCGGGGGATGCGAAGCTTTACACCGACATGACCTTCTCCCTGCCGGTGAACCAGGTGGAGCGCGCGAAGAAGGCCCTGGAGGACAGCCGGGCCTCGGGCGCGGTGACCTATGCGGAACTCATCACCGATACGGAGACCGCCAAGGTCTCGGTCGTGGGGATCGGGATGCGGTCCCAGGTCGGCGTGGCGGCCAAGATGTTCGCGGCGCTGGCGGCGGAAAACATCAACATCAAGGTGATCACGACCTCCGAGATCAAGATCTCGGTGCTGATCGACCGGAAATACATGGAACTGGCCGTGCAGACCCTGCACGATACGTTCGGGCTGGAGCAGGCCTGAGGGTTTCCGCCCCTTGACCGCGCCCTGACGGGCTGCGGTCCCCGGGCGGAGGGGGCGCGCCCCTGCGGGGCGCGCTTGGGGATCCGGCTGGGGCCGGACAGGGCCAATGCATCGGAACAAAGGGCGCCTTGCGGCGCCCTTTTCCTTTGGATCAGGGGTTGGGAGAGGGGCGGCCTGTCCGGTTCAGGGTCCCGCAGTCCCCCGCGCGGCCTTTCAGGCCGGGCTGGGGCCTGCGGGAGGGGGCGCGTCCCTGCGGGACGCGAAGAGCCCGAGCCAGGCCAGGGGGAGACGGCGGTTCTCCGCCTTGCTCCCCGCCCCATCCCGGCGCTTCTTGCGGCGGCCCGAGCGCAAGAGCACCACGGTGGAGCCCACGACATTGGCCACCTGCTCATAGGCGACGCGGCGCTGGTCCGACCCGCTGGCCGAGCGCAGGAGCACCAGTTGCGTCCCCTCGATGATCCCCGCAGCGGCGGCATTGACTTCGGGCGTGCGGACCACCGGGCGCAGGCGCTCGGGCGGGGAGCGGCGGCTGGTCGGGCCCACCTTGGCCGGGCGGCTTTCGTCCGTATTGGCGATGGCCAGCTCATGCAGCTTGGTCCCGGCCTCGATCAGGGCGTTCCGCGCTTTGCCGTAGCCGCTGCGATAGGGCAGGGTCTTGCCGATGCGGACATAGGCGCGGGCAATGCAGTCGATGAAATAGACCGGATCGTAGCGGTCGCGGCAGTAGCGGTTGGATTCGTTGACGGCATCGACGATGGCCTTGGTCGCGGCGGGCGTGATGTCGCGGGCATCGGCAGGGACGCCGGGAGGCAGGGGCTCGGCAGGAGGGTCACTGTCGCAGCTCTGGTACTGGCAGCCCGTGCTGCCGCCCGTGCTGCCGCCGCCTCCGGTGGATTGGGCCAGGGTCAGGCCGGGCAGGGCAAGCCCCACCAGAAAAGTCAGGATGAAAAGGACGCGGGTCATGTCTTGCCTCGCAAAAGGGTGCAATGGCTTGATCCTACATCGCCGGGGCCCCTGCGTCCATCTTTGCGGAACTGCCGCAAAGGTCGCCGGCCCCAGGAACTTCGCTAGCCCCGGGGCAAAAATGCCGCCCCGGGGGGGATTTCCGGGTCCCGGGGGCGTTCGGCCCTTCCCCCGGGACCCATGTCAGGCAATAAGGGGGGCAAGACAGTTCAGGTGATCCAGATGGCAGACCGGAGGGAAAGCGACAGCCGCAGACTTTTGCGCCGCTTGCGCGATGTTCTCTCCATGCCGGTCAAGGGGCAGGAGCGGCTGGACCGCATCACGCATCTGATCGCCTCGTCGATCGGGACCGAGGTCTGCTCGATCTACCTCTTCCGCGATGCCGAGACCTTGGAGCTTTGCGCCACGGAAGGTCTGCGCAAGGATTCCGTCCACAAGACCCGGATGAAGCTGGGCGAGGGCCTGGTGGGCCGCGTCGCCCGCACCGGCCTGCCGGTCAACACCGCCAATGCACCGGCCGAAAAGGGCTTTCGCTTCATGCCCGAGACGGGGGAGGAGATCTATTCCTCCTTCCTGGGCGTGCCTATCCAACGGGTTGGCGAGAAGCTGGGCGTCCTGGTCGTGCAGTCCAAGGATGCCCGCACCTTTGGCGAGGACGAGATCGACGCCATCGAGGTCGTCGCCATGGTGCTGGCCGAGATGACCGAGCTTGGCGCCTTTGGCGGCGACACGGGGCTGGCGCTGCACAAGCAGCCGGTGATGTTCCGCGGCACCTCCGGCCAAGAGGGCGCCTCGGAGGGCCGGGTCTGGCTGCACGAACCCCGGGTCGTGATCACCAACCCGGTGGCCGATGATCCTCTGCTCGAGATCGACCGCATCCGGGCGGCGGTGGGGGAGCTGCGTGTCTCCATCGACGACCTGATGGAGGCCGAGGCTCTGGACAAGGAGCAGAAGGCGGTCCTGGAGGCCTACAGGATGTTCGCCCATTCGCGCGGCTGGCTGCGGCGGATGGAGGAGGATATCCAGAAGGGGCTTTCCGCCGAGGCTGCCGTCGAAAAGGAACAATCGGCGGCAAGGGCGCGGCTCGAGCAGGTGCCGGATGCCTATCTGCGCGAACGCCTGTCCGACCTCGACGACCTGTCGAACCGGCTCTTGCGCATCCTGACCGGGCAGGGACGCGACACCGGCGCCGCCATGCCCGAGAATCCGGTTCTCGTTGCCCGCAGCATCGGGCCTGCCGAGCTTCTGGACTATGGGCGCAAGCTGAAGGGGATCATCGTCGAAGAGGGCTCGGTGGGGTCTCATGCTGCCGTGGTGGCGCGGGCCTTTGCCATCCCCATGGTGATCCATGCCAAGGGCATCGTGGCCGAGGCCCTGAACGGCGATCCGGTCCTGGTCGATGGCGACCAGGGCCTCGCGCATCTGCGGCCTGAAGAGACCGTGGCGCGGTCCTTCCGCGACAAGATCGCCATGCAGGCCGAGGCGCAAAAGCGCTATGACGGCTTCCGCGACCTGCCCGCGCAGACGCTGGACGGCGCGGTGATCGAGTTGCACATGAACGCCGGGCTGATGGCCGACCTGCCCTCGCTGGCGGGGTCAGGGGCGCTGGGGGTCGGGCTTTTCCGCACCGAGCTGCAATTCCTGATCCGCAACAAGATGCCGCAACGGGCCGAGCTCGCGCAGCTTTACGCCCGCGTCATGGATGCCTCCAAGGGCAAGCCGGTCTGCTTCCGCACGCTGGACATCGGGTCGGACAAGGTGCTGCCCTATATGAAGCCGCAGGACGAGCCCAACCCGGCCATGGGCTGGCGCGCGCTGCGGGTCGGCCTCGACAAGCCGGGCGTCCTGCGGATGCAACTTCAGGCCTTGATCCGCGCCTCGAAGGGGCGGCCCCTGACGGTGATGTTCCCCTTCGTCAGCGAATTCGGCGAGTTCAAGATGGCGCGCAGCCATGTCTTGCGCGAATTGCACCGGGAAAAGAGCCTGGGCCACCCCGTCCCCGAGGTCGTCAAGATCGGCGCCATGCTGGAGACGCCCTCCCTGGCCTTCGCGCCCGATGACTTCTTCCGCCTGGCCGATTTCCTGTCGATCGGCGGCAATGACCTGAAGCAGTTCTTCTTCGCCGCCGATCGCGAGAACGAGCGGGTCCGCAAGCGCTATGACGTGCTGAACTACTCCTTCCTGGGCTTCATGGAACAGATCATCGCCCGCTGCGCCCCCTTTGGCACAAGGCTGTCTTACTGCGGCGAGGATGCGGGGCGGCCCATCGAGGCCCTGGCCTTTGCGGCCTTGGGGCTGCGGGTCCTGTCCATGCGCCCGGCCTCGATCGGGCCGGTCAAGGCGCTGTTGCGCTCCGCTGACCTGCGCGTCGCGCGCGAGGTCATGGACGAGGCCCGCGACAAGGGGGCCGAATCGGCGCGCGAGGCGCTTGGGGCCTATCTGTCCAGGCTTCAGGTCTAGACCTTCCAATGAAAAAACCGCCGGCCCTTGGGCCGGCGGCGGGGCATCGCTGCCCCAAGGCGCGGCTCCTGGGGGAGCCTACCGAGCCGCGCAATCCTTACCCCATGACCTTGGTGCCAAGCCCATGACCGTCGGAGAGCTTGGCGCTTTGCTTGGCGCGCAGTTCCTCGACCGAGCGCACGCCCATCCGCGCCGCCCCGTTCCACTCGCGGGTCTTGACGCGCGGGTTTTCCAGCCGCTTCTTCGCAGCGGGGATGGCATCGGCATATTGCGGCAGCCACTGGGCCTGGGCCACCAGCATCTCGTCCACCATCTGCCAGACCTCTTCGGGCGTGCAGATCGCGCCCACCAGCGGGTCATGCAGGACGGATTGCTTCAAGAGTTCCACATTGCCGGCGATCGCAGCCTTCATCCCCATGCGCTGGACGTTCACGCTTGCACTGCAAGTCGCCGCACAGGCATCGGGGAGCGTGATCCCCTCCACCATGTTGATGCCGAAGCGGTCGACGAAGCCGGGGCTTTCGATGATGCAATCCGCAGGCAGGTTGCGGATCACCCCGCCGTTCTTGACGTTGAAATGGCCGCGATAGGTCCGCCCGGTCTCGAGCGCCTCCAGGATATGCGAGGCGTGCTCATCGGTGCGCTTGTAATCCTTCAGCGGCTTGCCCGCCTCTTCCAGGAACTTGGGGAAATCCGTCTCGAACCAGTTGCGGTTCTCGGTCGTGTAGCGCAGGTAGCCGCCCGTCTCGCCATGGATCCATTCGTCAAGCGAGATCCAGTCCAGGATCTGCTCGGGACGCTTGCGATACCAGGGCAGGTATTCGGACAGGTGGCCATTGGACTCGGTCGAGTAGAAGCCGAACCGCTTCAGAACGTCGATCCGGACCTTTTCCTGTTGCGAGAAGACCGGATGCCGCTCGAAAGCCTCGGTCAGCTCTTCGCGCGTGACCTTGCGGCCCTTGTGGCGGATGTCCAGATACCAGGTCTGGTGGTTGATGCCCGAGCAGATGATATCGGTCTCGTCCATCGGCACGCCAAGCGCGGTGGCGATCTGGCGATGGCCGTTCTGCACGCCGTGGCAGAGGCCCACGGTGTTCACTTTGCCATGGTCTATGGCCGCCCAGGTCATCATCGCCATCGGGTTGGCATAGTTGAGCAGCAGCGCGCCGGGCTCGGAGACCTCGCGGATATCCTGGCAGAACTCCAGCATGGCATGGATGCCGCGCTGGGCATAAAGGATGCCGCCCGCGCAGATCGTGTCGCCCACGCATTGATCGACCCCGTATTTCAGCGGGATCGAGATATCCGAGGCAAAGGCCTCGAGCCCGCCGATCCGCACCACGTTCATGACATAGCGCGCACCCTCCAGGGCTTTGCGGCGGTCGGTCGTATGGGTCAGCCTTGTCTTCAGCCCATTGACCTCGATGATCCGCGCGATGATGCCCGCGATCATCTCGAGGTTATGGGCGTTGATATCGGTCAGCGCGAATTCGACCTCTTCGAATTCGGGGACCTTCAGAAGGTCCGAGATCAGCTTCTTGGTAAAGCCCACCGAACCGGCCCCGATGATGGCGATCTTGAATGTCATGGCATCCTCCCTGTTGGGGAAAGACTAGATCGAAGCCCCGTTCTGCTATAGAGGAAATCCATGCCCAGTCGGGGAATTTCATGCTATCCGCGCTCTTGTCCCATGGCCATGACGTCACGCAGGGCTCCGCTCCCCGACCGGCGCGCCTGCAAGCCTTTGCCGTGGCTGCGGGCTATGAACAGCGGCGCAACGAGACCTATTCCTGGGACGGGATGCAGCGCGGCGCCTCGCCCTTCCTGGTCATCCAGCACACGCTTGTGGGCGAGGGGCGGCTGGATTACGCCGGACGGCCCTATCGCCTGCGTCCCGGAGACTGCATGCTGGTCACCATGCCCCATGCCCATCGTTACTGGCTGGAACGCGGCGGGCAGTGGGAGTATTTCTGGCTCCTTCTCACCGGCGCCGAACCCCTGCGCCTCGCCCGGGATATCCTCGCCCATGCCGGCCCCGTCCTGCGGCCCGATGCGGCGCAGACCGATCGGCTTGCGGCCGCCACCCTGGCGCTTCTGACCGGGCAGAGCCTGGCCGGAGCCGCCTCGGCCCAGGCCTATGCCGCGATGATGGCGCTGCAGGACATGGCTTTCGCGATGCCCCCGCCGCCGAACCATCCCCCGCCCATCGCCCGGGCCCTCTCCCATGTCGAGGCCCACCTGGCCGAAAACCTGACCATCGACCGCCTGGCTCAGGTGGCGGGCCAAAGTCGCGCCCATTTCGTCCGCCAGTTCACAGCGGCCCTGGGCCTGCCCCCTTCAGCCCATGTCGAGGCCCGCAGGCTCGACCGGGTCGAGCGCCTGCTCCTGGCCTCCGAGCTGACGGTCGACCAGATTGCGCGGATGGCGGGCTATGCCGATGGAAATTACCTGGCCAAGGTCTTTCGTCGCGCGCGGGGCCTGTCACCTCTCGCCTGGCGGGCGACGCGGGCCGAGGCGGAACGCGGGTAACGAGAGTATTTGGGCCAAATTGAAAGACCATGTGCTTTCATCTTGGCCCAAATATCTCCGTTGTGTCTGAGGGGCAGCGCCCCTCAGGCGACGGAGACCGCTTGCGACAGGCTCTCCAGCCAGGCGCGGTGCGGCAGGCATTGGCTGGCCGCGCGGGTGTATTCGGCGACCAGCCCGGCATGAGTGGCCCTTGTCCGCTCACGCAAGGCGCGGTCGGCCATCTCGACCTGACCTGCCGCGCGCGGCAAGAGCCCAAGGCCGTCCAGGACCGGCGTGTATAGCTGGCCCTGCAGATGCGGCAGGCCGAGGGGGAAGGGTTCGAAGTCCGCAGGCCGCGGCATCCGTGTCGACCAAAGCGCAACCCGCGCCTTGACGCTATCCGGATGGCTGGCCGCCACGTCGCACCAAAAGGCGCTGTCGCGCCGTTCCGATACATAATGCAGCCGGATGAAGTCGCGGAAATCGTCCACCTGGCGCCCCACGGCGGCATTATACCGCGCCCGGCCATCGGGGGCCGCAAGCCACTCGGCCAGCATCATCACCTGGGTGATCGTGCCATGGATCGAGGTCGCCTCCAAAGGCTCGAGGAATGAACTCGCCAGGCCCAGGGCCACGCAATTGCCGATCCAGGGGGCCTTCAGCCGCCCGGCGTCGATCTTGATATCCCGGCGCGGCTCGATCTTGTGACCCAAGGCCGCCTCGACCTCGAGCTGGGCCGCTTCGGGGCCGATATGGGCATCCGAATAGACATAGCCCATACCGAAACGCTCTTGCGTCGGGATCTGCCACATCCAGCCGTTCTTCTGCGCCCAGGCCACCGTCATCGGAGGGATCTCCTCCCCCGGCTTCAGATCGACCCAGAAGGGCATGGCGCGGTTGACCGGCAGGACATCGGCATAGCTGACCCATTCGCCGCCAAGCCCCAGGATCAAGGCCCGCCGAAAGCCCGAGGCATCGATGAAGAAATCCCCCTCGACCCGCGCGCCCGAGACCATGTTCAGCGCCGTGATCCCCGCCTCCCCGGTCTCGATCCCCGAAACCTCGTCGTCGATCACCGCAATCCCGCGCGCCTTGCGCCGGAGCCAGGCCCCCACCAGGGCCTGGTCGAAATGAAAGGCGTGGTGAAAGGGCCCGGCCGCCACCCGCCGCCCGGCGACCAGCGCCACCGGGGCCCGCGCCTTGTTCATCAGCTGCTGGAACAGATGCGCCTCGCCCACCGAACGTCCCGCCGCCACCGCATAGGCATCCAGGGGCAACCCGCCAGAGACCAGGCCAGGGTCATCTATCGGCCCGTCATAATGATGCCCGACCCGGCGCCAGTCGCGATGCCGGATCCCGTATTTGATCGTGGCCCCGGTCTCGCGCAGGAACTCCTCTTCGTTCAACCCGAAATGCAAAAGCATCTGGCGGAACACCGCCGTCGAGCCCTCGCCCACGCCAATCGTCCCGATCCGGGACGATTCCACCACCGAAACCGCAGCGCCCCAGCCCTTCCGCCGCGAGACATCGGACAGCATCATGGCGGCGAGCCACCCCGCCGTCCCCCCGCCCACGATCACGATGCGCTTCGGTATCATCCTGAAACCCTTCTTGCGCCTTTCACACTGGCACAAATATCCCACGGGAGGGTCCGGGAGGGTGTGAAACCCTCCCGGGCGATCCGTTCACGCCACCTTGGTCGTCTTGACCCGCGCCCATTCCGGCAGCCAGTCGCCATGCGCCGCCAGAAGGTCGGTCGTCAGGTCCCAGATCTGCTGCAGATCAAGCTCGGCCCCGGTGTGCGGATCGAGCATCGCCGCATGATAGACATGCTCGACATTCTCGGTCAAAAGCGCCTGCACCGTCAGCTCCTGCACGTTGATGTTGGTCCGCATCAGGGCGATCAGCTGCGGGGGAATGTCATGCACGACCGTGGGTTGCAGGCCCATGTGATCGACCAGCGTCGGGACCTCGACCGCGCAGCCCTCGGGCAGCTGGGGGATGAAGCCGCGGTTGCCGTGGTTGCCATAGATCACCGACGGCTCGCCCGTCACGACCGAATTGACGATCTGGGAGGCATATTCATGGCTCTCCTTGACCTCGACCTTGTCGGCATTCTTCAGGCTCTCGGCCTCGCGCTTCCAGCGGGCGATCTGCTCGATGCAGCGCTTGGGATATTCGTCCAGCGGGATGCCGAATTTCTCGATCAGGTCGGGCCGGTCACGCTTGATGAACCAGGGGGTGTATTCGGCGAAATGCTCGGAAGACTCGGTCACGAAATACCCAAGCCGCGTCAGCATCTCGTAGCGCACCTTGTTCGGGCAGCGCGGGTTCCAATGCGAGGGCTTGGGGAAGCGCCCCTCGCGATAGCCCTTGACCAGGTCGGGGTAGAGGTTCTTCCAGGACCCATCGGCCTGGCGGTGTTCAAAGGTCGTGTAAAAGGCCATGTGGTTGATGCCAGCGGCCTTGTAGCGGATTTCCGAGACCGGAATGTCCAGGTCGCGGGCCAGCTCATAGGCCGTGCCCTGGACCGAATGGCAGAGGCCCACCTGTTTGATGGTCGGATATTTCGCAGCCATGGCCCAGGTGTTGATCGCCATCGGGTTCACATATTGCAGCATGATGGCATTGGGGGCCACTTGCAGCATGTCCTCGCAGATCGACCACAGATGCGGAACGGTGCGGATGCCGCGCATGATGCCGCCGATGCCAAGGGTATCGGCGATGGTCTGGCGCAGGCCGAACTTCTTCGGGACCTCGAAATCGGTGATCGTGCACGGGTCATAGCCGCCGACCTGAAAGCAGCAGACGACGAAATCGGTGCCATCCAGCGCCTGGCGCTGATTGCTGAACGTCCGCACCTTGGCCTTGCCGCCCAGGGTCTGGGCCAGCTTGCCGACGATGATTTCCGACTCGGCCAACCGTTCCGGGTTGATGTCCATCAACCGGATCTCGGCATTGGCCAGCGCGGGGCGCGACAGGATATCCCCCGCGATGTTCTTGGTGAAGACGGCAGAGCCGGCTCCGATGAAAGTGATCTTGGTCATGTGCGGTCTCCTTTAAAGGCGCCGGGCCTTCAATTCATGCTTACAGGCGGGTGCCTTCGACGATCTGGATCGTCGCGGGCCAAGAGAGGGGCAGGTTCAGGCCCTGGGCCATCAGGGCCTGGCCGGAAAGGGTCAGGCTTTGGTCGCGCAGCGCCACCGGCCCGCGTGAGGCATTGGGCGTCGGTGCCGGGCGCCGGGTGATGCGGTAGCGGGCCTTGGGGTCCAACCCGGTCAGGCGCAGCGCCAGGGGAAGCTGTTCCTTGGGCATCTCGGTCTGGATGGCGAAGGCCACGAAGCGCGACCCGTCGGCGGCGATCTGGATCTCGGCGGTCCGCCCGGCCTCGCAGTCCAGTTGCCGGGTTTCCCCGGCATGCATCCAGTCGCGGTTCGCCTTGTACCAGGCGGTGACCTCGGTCAACAGCGCCTCGTCCTCGGGCGCAAAGGCGGTGAGGTCGCTTTCGAACCCCATGTGGCGCATGGCGGCGACCCAGGCGCGCAGATGCATCGGCAGATTCCGCCCCGTCGTATGCGCGTGGAAGGCGCCGACATGGCTTCCGACGAGCGCGCCAGGCAGGAAGAGGCTGGCCGTGGCCTGCATCCGCACCCGCTCCACCGCGTCGATGCAGTCCGAAAGCCAGACGCGGCAGGTCTGGGTCAGGATGCCATAGTCGATCCGCCCACCTCCGCTCGCGCAGCTTTCGATCTCGACCCCCGGATGGGCCGCCCGCAGCCGTGCCATCAGCGCCATGACGCCATGGCCCTGTCCCGCATCCAGGACCGGCAAGAGCCGGTTGTGGTCCCATTTCAGGTAGTCGATGTCATTCTCGGCCAGGACGCGGTCGATCTTGTCGAACAGGTAGTCCTGCACCGGGGCCAGGCCCATGTTCAGCACCATCTGGTAGCGCCCCATCACTTGATCGGGCCGCCCCAGGGCCCAATCCGGATGGGCGCGGTAGAGGTCGCTGTCGGGGTTCACCATCTCGGGCTCGACCCAAAGGCCGAAGGTCATGCCACAGGCATGCACCTTGTCGATCAGGGGCTTCAACCCTTCGGGCCATTTCACCCGGTCGACCTCCCAATCCCCCAGCGAGCTCTTGTCGTTTTTGCGCCCCTTGAACCAGCCGTCATCCAGCACGAAGCGCTCGGCCCCGATGCGGGCGGCACGCTCGGCCATGTCGGACAGGACCCCGAGGTCATGATCGAAATAGACCGCCTCCCAGCAATTGTAATGCACCGGGCGCGAGGGCCGGACAAAGGGGGCAAGGCTGCGGGCATGGGATTGCATCTGCACGGCCACGCCGTTCAGCCCCTCGTCGCTGCGGGCCACGGTCAGGATCGCGGTCTCGAAGCGCGTGCCGATGCCATAAGACCCGGTGACATGGCCGAACTGCATCTGTCGACGGCCGCAGGGCAGCTCTTCGGCGATCATCCGGTGACCGCCGGGCCAGCCATAGGCAAAGGCCGTGACCTCGCCGCGCGTCCAGGTGGCGCCGGGCGTGCAGGTCAGGGCGAAGGGCGGGTTTTCCTGGCCCGACCGGCCCTGCCGTGCCTCGCGCAGCCGCGCGCCGGGGGAAAAGCGCTGGCGGTCAAGGTGCAATTCTCCGACCCAGCGGCCCGAAAGCTCGAGGATTTCGTCCTGGCCCGGCGCGACCGGCAGGACGGGGGCGGAAAGCCAGTCCACCCGGATCGGCTGGTCGCTTTCGACCCTGGCCCAGGCGGTCAGAACCCCGTTCAAGGTCAGCTCGGCCGCATAGCGCAGACCCTGCGCCGCGTCGGTGGCCGAGATGGCCAGGGTCTGGCCCCGGACCTCGACCGAAGCCGTCCAGCGCGGCAGGACGCTGCCCGCAAAGCCCGGCTGGCCCATGAAATGACCATCCCCCAGCGGGCACAGCGTCAGGGGCGCCAGGCTGTCCAGCATCCCCCCGTTCAGGTCCAGCCGCGCGGCCGCGACAAGGTCATCCAGCGCGTCCAGGCGCGGGCCGAAATAGACCACGCGGGGCAGGGAGTCGGTCGTCTCCAGCACCAGGGTCGAGCTTTGGTCGTCGATACGGTAGGTCATTCAGGTCGCAATCTCGAAGGCCGCGCGGACGAGGCGGCGGGTATAGTCGGTGGAGGGTCGTTCCAGCACGTCGTCCACCGTGCCTTCCTCGACGATCTTGCCGTTTTGCATCACGATCACACGGTGACACAAGGCGCGGACGACTTTCAGGTCATGGCTGATGAAAAGGTAGCTCAAGCCCTTTTCCGCCTGCAATTTCCGCAAAAGCTCGATGATCTGGGCCTGGACCGACAGGTCCAAGGCCGAGGTCGGTTCGTCCAGAAGGATGAACTCGGGCTCCATGGCGATGGCGCGGGCGATGGCGAGGCGCTGGCGCTGGCCGCCCGAGAACTCATGCGGAAAGCGGTTTAGGATCGTGTCGGGCAGGCCCGCATCGCGCAAGGCCGCCTTGACGCGGTCGGCGCGGTCGGCCGAGGTGCCGATGCGGTTGACGATCAGGCCCTCCTCGATGATCTGGCGCACCGACATGCGGGGGTTGAGGCTGGCGAAAGGGTCCTGGAAGACGATCTGCATGCGTGACCGCAGCGGCTTCATCTCCTTGCGGCCAAAGGCCTCGATCCGCTGGCCGCGATAGGTCACCGTGCCGCCCGAAAGCGTGTTCAGTCGCAAAAGCGCCTGGCCGAAGGTGGTCTTCCCCGAACCCGATTCCCCCACCAGCCCCAGGGTCTCCCCCCGGCGGAGCTGCAGCGAGAGCCCGTCCACGGCCTGAAGCTGGTGATAAGACCCCCGGAAGGCGCCGCCCCGGCGCAGCGTATAGGTCACGCGGACCTTGTCGCCGGAAAGGACGACCTCCTGGCCCTCGGGCAGGGGATTGGCGCGGCCCTTGGGCTCGGAGCCCAGGAGGCGTTTGGTATAGGGATGCTGCGGATTGGTGAAGATGGCCTCGGTCGGGCCCTCCTCGCGCACGAGGCCATGCTGCATGACATAGACATGGTCGGCGAATTGGCGGACGACGGTCAGGTCATGGGTGATCAGGATGACGGCCATGCCGGTGCGGGTCTTCAGCTCCTTGATCAGGTTCAGGATTTCGGCCTGGACCGTCACATCCAGGGCCGTCGTGGGCTCGTCGGCGATCAGCACGTCGGGGTTGTTCGCCAGGGCCATGGCGATCATGACGCGCTGCCTTTGCCCGCCCGACAGCTGGTGCGGATACTGGTTCACGCGGGATTCCGGGTCGGGGATCTGCACCTCGCGCAGAAGCTCGATGGCGCGTTTCCAGGCGGCGTCCTTGGAGATCTTCTGGTGGATGCGCAGGACCTCGGCGATCTGGGTGCCGATCTTGTAGACCGGGTTCAAAGAGCTCATCGGCTCCTGGAAGATCATCGACATGCGGTTGCCCCGCATCTGCCGCATCTCCAAGGGCGAGGCCTGGGCCAGGTTCTTGTCGTTGAAGAGGATCTCGGTCTGGGGCGAGACCATGGCGCGCTTGGACAAAAGCCGCATGATGGCCCGGGCGGTCACGGATTTGCCGGAACCGCTCTCGCCCACCAGGGCGATGGTTTGGCCCTTTTTCAGCGTGAAGGAGACATCCTTGACCGCCTCGATCGTGCCGCCCAGGACCTTGAAGGTGACGCCGATCTTGCGGGCGTCGATGACCAAATCTGACATGGCTTTCACCTCAATAGGGGTCGACGGCGTCGCGCAGACCGTCACCAAGGGCGTTGAAGGCGAAGACGGCCAGAAGCACGAAGCCCACGGGCGAGAGGATCCAAGGGTAGGAACCGATGGAGGAGAAGGTCTGCGCGTCCTGCAGCATCAGCCCCCAGGAGATCAGCGGCGGTTTCACGGCGAAACCGAGGAAGCCCAGGAAACTCTCCAGAAGGATGATGGTCGGGATGCCAAGCGTCACGCTGACGATGACGTGGGAGAGGACATTGGGCAGGATATGCCGCGTGATGATCCGCCCGTCACTGGCCCCCACGGCCACGGCCGCGCGGACATAGTCGATCCGCGCCATGGACATGGTCTTGGACCGCACCTCACGGGAAAGCTGCGCCCAGCCCAGACCCACGATGACCAGGATGACGAAGCTCAGGAAGACCGGAGAGGGCGAGGTCGGCGGGATCAAGGTCGTCAGGGTCAGGTACAGAGGCAGCTGCGGGAAGGCCAGGACGATCTCGACAAAGCGTTGAAACCACATGTCAAACCGCCCGCCGATATAGCCCGAGGTAATCCCCATCAGCGTCCCGATGATGGTGATCAGCGTGATCGACACCAGCGAGATCATCAGCGTCAGCCGCGCGCCATAGATCCCCCGCGACAGGATATCGCGGCCGAGCTTGTCGGTGCCCAGAAGGTGCAAGGGCTGGCCATCGCTGAGCCCCACCAGCCTTGTCTGCATCGGGATCAGGCCCATCAGGTGATAGGGCTCGCCCTTGACGAAGAAGGCCAGGGGGCGGGGGTTCTCGAGATCGGGGCCCATCAGCGGCTGATAGGTGATCGGGTCCAGCTCGTCGGTCTCGACGATGGCATAGACCGTGGGCCAGGGGGTGAAGTCGATCTTGTCGGGCGGGGCAAAGCTGACATCGGGCTGGTTCGGGTCCATCGGCGCCACGAACTCGGCGAAGATGGCCGACAAAAGCAGCAAGGAGACCAGCACCAGCCCCATCATCCCCGGGAATGACCGGCGGAAGCGGCGCCAGACCAGGGCCCCATAGCTCTGGCTTTGGGTGTTGACGGTCGAGACCCGGTCGTCGGCAGATTCGATATCGGTCATCAGTTGCTCCCCACCCGGATGCGCGGGTCAAGAAGGGCCAGGAGGACATCGGCGATGATGTTGCCGATGATGAGCGTGGCGCCCAGAACCAGAAGCAGCGAGGCGGTCACGAAGACATCGCCGATCGCCATGGAGCCCACGATGGCCGGCCCGATCGTGGCCAGGCCAAAGACGATGGCGACCTCGATTTCGCCGGTCAGCATGTAGGGCAGGACGACGCCTTGATAGGCCACCAGGGGATGCAGCGCATTGGGCACGGCATGGCGCATGATGACGGCGCCTTCGGACAGGCCCTTGGCGCGGGCGGTCTCGACATATTGCGCGTTCAGCGTGTCCAGAAGATTGGCCCGCATGACCCGCATGTTATAGGCCAGCCCCCCGAAGGTCGCGACCGCCACCACGGGCCAGACATGCTGGATCAGGTTCCAGGCCTTGCCCCAGTTGAACCAGATGCCGTCGAACCAGGGCTGGCCGCCGTATTTCGTCGAAAAGAACGAGCCGATCTCCTGGACGTTCAGCTTGTAGGCCAGGATGTAGAGGATGATCAGCGCCAGAAGGAACCGGGGGATGGTCATGCCGAGGAAGCTCACGAAGCTCAGCACCGTATCGACCCAGGTGTATTGCCGCGTCGCCGCCAGGATGCCGAAGCCGATGCCGATCAGCGAGGCCAGGAGGTGGCAGGTCAGCGCGATCAGAAGCGTCTTGGGCAGGCGCTGTTCGATGACCTCGAGCACCGGCTTGTTATAGGCATAGCTCTGCCCGAAATCGAGCCGCGTGACGATGCCATACATCCAGCGCGCATATTGCACGACGAGCGGATCGTTCAGCCCGTTCTTCTCGCGGTATTCGGCCGCGAAACGGTCTGCCGCCTCGATCGTCGCGTTCCCTTGCGTGATCATGTTGGTCCGCAGGAAGTCGGCATAGTCGCCGGGCGGCGCCTGGATGATGAAGAAGGTGATGAGCGACATCACGAAGAGGACAGGGATGGCCTGTCCCAAGCGGATGGCCAGGAATCTCAGCATGGCATGCCTCGTGGGTAAAGGGGGGCGGGGCAAAACCGCCCCCGGGGTGCCGCGCAGGGCAGCTGTCCCGGGCAGGGGGAGACCCGCCCGGGCCTTGGTCAGGGGCGCCCGCAGGCGCCCCCGCCTGTCACATCACTCGACCGAAACCGGTCCGGCAGAGCCCGGGGCACCCGGCAGGGTGTTCGGGTGCAGCTCGGCGCCGATCTGCTTGTCGGCGGGCACGAAGACGCGCTCGCGGATGATGTTGTCCTCGGCCCAGTTGTACATGAAGATGGGCGCACCGGCCGGGATATTGGCGAAGCGCTTGTTCACGATCAGCGCGCCGGGATAGGCCGTCAGGCCGATGCCGTCGAGATTCTCGGTATAGAGCTTCTGGTAGTCCTTCATCAGGGCCTGACGCTCGGCCGGATCGCGCGAGGCGATGAACTTGTTCACGATATCGACCATGGCCTTTTCATGGTCGAGGAGATCAAGCTCTCCGGCGCCATTGGCCTTGTGGTTGACATCGGTCGTCGGTCCGGTCGGCGCAAGCGCCGTGGTGTTCTGGACGACGGTGATCAGCTCGGTGCCGTTGCGGATGATGATCCAGTCGAACTTGCCCGAGTCGCGGGCATTGTCGAAGTCCTTGCCGGTCAGGGCGCTCAGCGTCACCTTGACGCCCACTTCGCCCATCATGGCCACGACACCCTCGGCGAGGTTCTTGTCGGTGGCATAGTCGGACTGGGTCAGGAGCGTGACGTTCAGGTTCCCGCCACCCGCGACGTTGACGAAGCCGTCGCCGTCGGTGTCGGTCAGACCCGCCGCTTCCAGCTGCGCCTTGGCCGAGGCCGCGTCATAGGGATAGAAGACGGTCGAGGCCTTGTCGTAGTAGGAGGTCCCGTCATAGAGGCCGCCCGGATAGGGCACGGTGAAGGGGCCCTTGACCAGGCTGTCGCCCAGGCGCTGGCGGTCGATCGCATAGGTGATCGCCTTGCGGAAATCGAGGTTCCGGTTCAGGTCACGGATCGCCTGGCCCTCGGGCGTGGGTTCACCCCAGCCATTGCCCGACAGGTTCGGATAGAGCGTATAGCCGATGGTGCGCGGACCGAAGGCGAGCTTGGCGGGCGAAGCCGGGTCGGCCGCCTTCTTCAGCGCCTCGACATAGTTTTCCGCCTGTTCCAGGTTCGAGAAGTCGCCCGTGCCGGCCACGGCCTGCACGTCGCGGTCGCCCCAGGTGCTCAGGCGATACTGCATCTCGTCGAGATAGGGCAGCTGGTTGCCGGCCTCGTCGACCTTCCAGTAATAGGGGTTGCGGCGCAGGACGACCACGTCATCGGGACGATGCTCGACCACGGTCCAGCCGCCCATGACGGGGAAGTTCATGTAATCGCTGGGGAAAGCCTTCTGGAAGGCCTCGTAGGAGGCGCCGCCATACTTCGGATGCTGCGGCTTCAGGATATGGCTCGGGCCGGGGCAGAAGTTGCCGTAAGCCATGTTGTAGAGCACCGCTTCGGGGAAGGGCGTCTGGAAGGTCAGCGTGAAGGTATAGTCATCCACGTTGGCATAGACGGCGTCCGAATAGGTCGCAGGAGCGGCGCCCATCAGCGGCGTGACCTCGGGGTCGCCCACGACGTCGTTGAAGTAGAATTCGGTGTCAGCGGTGGTGAAGGGCGCGCCATCCGACCACTTGGCCCCCTCGACGAGGTGCACGGTCAGCGTCTTGCCATCTTCGGACCATTCCCAGGACTTGGCCAGGTTCGGCATGGGCTGCAGGTCGGCCGCATTGACCTGGAAGAGCGGACCCGTGCGGGTCAGGCATTCCACCAGGCCGATGTCGATGCCGCCCCAGCCGTAGGATTGACCGGCCCAGAAGTTCCAGCCCTCGGGACGGCCGCCGATCACATGGCGCATCACGTCGCCATAGACGCCATTGCCGTCGGGCATGTTGGCGGTCTTGTAGACCATGGGCTCTTTCGGCAGGCGCTCCGCCACCGGAGGCAGCTTGCCCGCATCGACGAAAGCCTTGACCCAGGCCGGCTCGTTATAGGCGGGCAGGGCCTTGAACTCGGCGATGTCAGAGCGGTTGACGAAGACAGGCTGGCCCTGGGCATCGAATTTCGGGGCGTCCGGCGGGGTCGTGGGGGCCATCACATCGGCACTCACGGCGTAAGCGGACACGCCCAGCAGAAGCGCTGCCATCGCAGCGCGCTGGATCATCATGGTTTATCTCCTCCCGATGGCCCCATTCCAGGGCCGATTTTTCGCGTCAAAGATGCGAGACCCGAGGCAATCCTCCTCGCCTCGGGTAGGGTTACCTTGAGGCATGTCGGCCCTTGCCAACAATGGCGAATTGCGAGATTCTATTCCGGCTTTCTAAGATCGGGGGGATCATGAAGGATTTGGCCGAGGAAGAGCGCCTCAAGGGGGCTCCAAAGCACGAGCGGCACTTCTACTCCGCCTCCCGCGCCTTCGGCCGCTTCGGCATGCGGATCTTCGAGCCCCAGGTCATGGCGGCGCCGCATTGGCATGGCCACCTGGAGGCGAATTTCGCCATGGGCCATGCCATGGGCTATGACGTTGACAATGAAAAGATAATCGTGCCGCCGGGGCGGCTGGCCGTCTTCTGGGCGGGCATCCCGCACAGGCTTTACGACGTGACCCCCAGCGGTGAGGCCGCGCCGCGCCTCGCCAATATCTACCTGCCGCTCGATACCTTCCTGATGATGAACCACATCATGGCGATGCAGGTGGCCATGCTGGGCGGGGGGATGATTCTCTTGCCGGAATCCCTCTGCGACGAGGGGCTGATCCGGCGCTGGTATTCCGATTATCGCTCGGGCGACTTTGAACGCACCGAGATCATGAAGATGGAGCTGAACGCGCTCTTCCGCCGCGCCTTCCTGGGCCCGCCCGAATACCTGCGCCTGCCGCGCAACGATGCGGCGGGAGAGAGGGCGCTGTCCTCGGCCCATATCCGCCATGTGATCGCCATGGTGCAGGCGGTGCTCGAGAACCTGGGCAAGCCGCTGCGCAATGCCGAGATCACGGCGGTGACCGGGCTGCACGAGAATTACGCCCTGTCGCTTTTTACCCGGGTGATGCAGACGCCGCTGAAGCAGTTCGTGCTGCGGATGCGGTTGATGCGGGCGCGGGCGCTTCTGGTAGAAAGCGCGCTGGCCATCGCCTCGGTGGCCGAGGCTTCGGGATTTACCTCGATTTCCCAGTTCTACCACCAGTTCAAGGCGGCCTATGGCGCCTCTCCGAACGAGGTGCGCAACCAGTATCTCGGCTAGGGCGGGTTCCGCCGACTGCAAGGCCAGGGCAGGATCGGCGCGGTCGCCCTGCCGACTGGGCGAGGGTTTCCGGGGGCAGGGCCCCCGGGGGCAGCGGTCACGGTCCAGTCGGCGGGGCGAGGTCTGGAGGCCGGGCGCGGCGGGTGCAGTCGGCAGACCCCCGCCAACGAAAAAGCCCTCACCGGGGGTGAGGGCTTTTCGATGGTACCGCCTTCCCGGTTCGAACGGGAGACCCCTAGATCCACAATCTAGTGCTCTAACCAGCTGAGCTAAGGCGGCACACGGGGGCCATTTAGGCCCAACCGAGACCGGGGTCAACCCGAAAATTGCCGTCCCAAGGCAGGACTTGCCCCCTGTCCCCGGCTTGACAGAAGCCGCCCGGGGGCTCAAAGCACGGGAAACCTTCCACCGAAACCGATCCATCGGGGGCTCGCGCCATGGGCATCGACAAGCAAAGCGACCTTTCCGCCAATATCCAGATCGGGCCGACCGATCAGGGCATGGTGCGCATCTATATCGAGGCCGACAACGGCATCGAGATCCCGATGGATTTCGACCCCGAAGAGGCCTTGGAAATCGCCGAAGAACTCCGCGCCGCTGCCGAGGCGGCCCGCGACATGGGTGGGAAACCCGCAGGTGGCAAGAAGCGCCGCTGAAGGTAGGGTGCGCTTCAGCGCACCGCCCGGGATGGTGCGCTGAAGCGCACCCTACGCTGTCACGGCGGGTTGAAACCCGCCCTATGCCCGTGGATCGCGCAAAGCCTGAAGCCGCCCCGCCGCCTGGCGTGAGAACTTCAAGGTCAGCGCCTTGCGCCTTGCCCCGGCCAAGGGCGTCTCGGGCCCCATGCGGATGATCTCGGCATCATAGGCATCGGCCAGGATGAGCCCCGTCCCCTCGGGCAAAAGTGCCGTCGGGAAATCCGCATCCACCGCCCAGAAGAAGCGGTCGCAATAGTCGAGATAGCCCTGCCACTTGCGGTCAGCGGCATAATCCGCCCGCCCCGACTTGCACTCGATCACCCAAAGCTCTCCCTTGGGCCCCAGCGCCATGAGGTCGACCCGAAGGCCCGGCGCGGGGATCATCTCTTCGAGGCTGACGAAATCCAAAGCCATCAGCGCCCGCGCCACCCCCCGCGCGAGGCGCTGGCCAGGCAAGAGCCTGGCATCGGGCAGAGCCTGGGGCCCCAAATCGCCCGGAAGGAGCGCTGCCCCCGGCGCCTGTCCGGGCCCCGCGCCGCAAGCCGTCGCAGGCTGGTCTTGCGTCACTTCTCCCCCTGGAGCCGAGGCCCCGAACCGCGCCGGATCCGCGTCTCTCTCCTCCGTCGCAACAGGGATCACTTGGCTTTGGCGTTCCATCCCGGGCTCCGACAGGGTCTGGAGCGAATATGAACCAAGGGTGAACACCTGTCCAGACCAGGCCCAGCCCAGACGCGAAGCCCCATGCAGTCGCGCCTTGCGCCTGCCCCCCATGAGGCCTACATTCCCCCTTGGCGGGTTCTGCTCTTCTCGTGCGAGGCTACTTTTCCAGTGGCCGATAAGCAAGCGAACGGGGGCTGGCTCTGGCAGGATCCTGGTCCTGCTACCTGGCGCCCACCTGAGACCTCTGGCTCTCGGGAAAACCCAAGCCTTCACGGCCGCTGCGGGCCCGCCACCTGAAGACCACGAAACCTGGCGGCCCAAGACAAGTCCAGGGACCTTGGCCCAGGTGCCCCGGCAAACGGCGTGCCGATTGCCGAGGGGCAGGAGGCAGAAGTTGCGGCCCGGCCCTCCAGGCCCGAGCCTTCCTCCAAGGTCCGAACCTCTCCCCCCGCGTCAAACGAAAAGGCCCGGGGGTCAATCCCCCGGGCCTTTTCGCGCCCCTCTCGGGGCCTGTCCTGCAAGATCAGCGCCGGATGCCCGGACGCTTCTGAACCCGAGCCTCAACCCGGATCGGAATCAGCTTGCCGCCACGCGGGCCCTCGTCCTCGGCCAGGGACATGACGGCGATGGCGAATTGCACGCCGGCGAAAACGACCCCATGGAAGACCCAAAGCATCAAGGCCGCCACGACACCCATGTCGCTGCCCCGCACAAGGTGACCGATCCCCGCCACGTCCAGCGCCACGAGGGCAAAGACGAAAGCGGCCGAGACGGCGAAACCGAAGGCAACCTGGGTGATGTAAAGGCGGACGAGCTGCGGCATGATTCCTCCCATGAACGAGCTTCCTGTAATGAAAGCGTAACACTTCAAGATTGCAAGGGAAGTCAGAAAAAAGACACAATCTGTCGCGGTCGCGGAAATCCGCCGCCGCTGCGCAGAAAGATGGCAAGCTGCGCCCGCGAGAACGGGGGGCTCCCGCAGGAACGGGGGGCTCCCGCCCCCCGACCCCCCCGGCCCAAGGGGCGCAGGCGCCCCCTGGGAACCCCCGTGAGTATTTGGGCCAGGTTGAAAGCCGAAGAGTGCCCAGGGATCGCTTGGGTCCAGGGTCCTGCCGTGTGACGCGGGGAGGCTCAGCCCTTCAAGGCCCGCCAGCCGATGTCGGAGCGGCAAAAGCCCTCGGGCCAGTCGAGGTGGTCGATCATCGCATAGGCGCGGTTGCGCGCCTCTTCGAGGCTGGCGCCCCGCGCGGTCACGTTGAGCACGCGGCCGCCATTGGCGACGATCCGGCCCTCCTTCTCGGCGGTGCCCGCATGAAAGACCATGTGGCGGCTGTCCTCGGGCACGCGTTTCAGCCCATGGATGACCGAGCCCTTCTGATAGGCGCCGGGATAGCCCCTGGCCGCCATGACCACGGTCAGGGCATGGTCATCGGCCCAGTTCACGCGGGCTTGGTCCAGGGTGCCCTCGGCACAGGCCAAAAGCAGGTCCAGCGCCTGGCCCCCCAGCCGCATCATCAGCACCTGGGTCTCGGGGTCGCCGAAACGGGCATTGTATTCGACGAGGCGCGCGCGGCCCTTCTCGATCATCAGGCCCGCATAGAGCACGCCCTGATAGGGGGTGCCACGCCGGGCCATCTCGGCAATCGTCGGCATCACGATCTCGGCCAGGACCTGGGCCTGGATCGCCTCGGTCAGGACCGGGGCAGGGGAGTAAGCCCCCATCCCGCCGGTGTTCGGCCCCTGGTCGCCATCGAAGACGCGCTTGTGGTCCTGGGCGGTGCCGACGGGGAGGGCGCTGGTGCCATCGGTCAGGATGAAGAAAGAGGCCTCTTCGCCCCCCATGAACTCCTCGATGACGACTTCCGCCCCTGCCGCGCCGAGGGAGCCGCCGAACATGTCGTCGATGGCGGCCAGGGCTTCGCCCAAGGTCATGGCCACGACGACACCCTTGCCCGCCGCCAGCCCATCGGCCTTGATCACGATGGGCGCGCCCTGCGCCGTGACATAGGCGCGGGCCGGGGCGGCCTCGGTGAAGCGGGCCCAGGCGGCGGTGGGCGCGCCGCAGGCGTCGCAGACCTCCTTGGTGAAGGCCTTGGAGGCCTCGAGCTGGGCCGCGGCCTGCGAGGGGCCGAAGGTCAGGATGCCAGCGGCCCTTGCCGCATCGGCGACGCCAGCGGCCAGGGGCGCCTCGGGGCCGATCACCAGGAAGTCGATGGCATTGCCCTCGCAGAACTCCACGACCGAAGCGCCATCGAGGATGTCGATATCGGCGACCTCGGCCAGGCCCGCGATCCCCGCATTGCCCGGAGCCACGATGAGCCGGTCGGTCTTGGGGTTCTGCTTGATGGCCCAGGCCAGCGCATGTTCCCGCCCGCCGCTGCCGAGGATGAGGATGTTCATGGGGGATTTCCTCTGTTCAATGGGGTTGGGGCCTCTTAGGCTGGCGGGGCGGTTTGGGCAAGGGGATTGGGCATGGGTCCTGCCGACTGCCAGGCCTGCGACGGACCCCGGGCCTGGGCCCCGCCGACTGGGGGCTTCGGGGCGGCGGAGGGCGGGGACAGGGACGGGGGATCGGATGCAGAGGTTCAAGAGATTTCGGCTCTGGCTGATCATAGGCCTTGGGGTCATCCCCTTCACCGGCCTGCCCATGGCGGTGCAGGTGGGCCTGGCCGTGGGGGTGGTGGTGCTTTTGATGGCGCTCTCCGCCTGGGCGCGGAACCCCGGGACCTTGGGCGAGGACGGCGATGGCTTTCCGACCGGGTCGGGCTTCTTGCCAGCCGGGCCCTGGAGCGGGTCGGGGGAGGATGCGGCTTCGGGTGCGCAGTCCGGAGATCATGCGACCGGTCCTGGCGGCCACCATCACGGCGGATATGGCGGCGGAGCGGCCGACTCGGGCCAGGCGGCGGCTGCGGCGGATGGTGGTGGCGGGGGAGACGGAGGGGGTGGGGGAGGAGGCGGCGGTGACTGACCCCGATCTCTGGGCCCGCATCGAAGCCCAGCCCCTGCGGACCGCCGAGGGCCAGGACCTCGCCGCCGCCCTGGCCGTCGAAAGCTCCCTCCTGCCGGACCAGATTGCGCCCACCCTCGCAGAGTACCGGCGCTGGCGTTACCTGCGCAGCCTGGACCCAGGCCTCGTGTCGCCACCGATCATGCCCTGGATCTAGGCCTGGGCCGAAGAGGCCAGCCCCTCGCCCTGGGTCAAACCGGCTCTCCCCTGGCCCCAAGGCACCGGGCCCTCCTTGGGCAGCGGTCACCCTGGCGAAGCGCGGTGGAGGCGTTGGACGGACTCGGGTCGGCTTGACGAGGTGAAAGCCCGGGTCCTCGATGCGGGACGCCGCGACAATGCCGCCACCCTGGCGGCCTACCGCGCCGAATTCGGGACGGAGCCGCCTCCCTGGCTCTGGCCCTCCACGGCGGAGCTTGCCGAGGAGGACGGGTTCCGGCTTCGCCTTGTGGGGCTGGGCTTCGCCTGTTTCGGTGCCATTTGGCTTTTCGCGGAATTTCTCCCCCCTCTCTTGGCCTTCGGCCTTGCCAGCTTCGGCTTGTTCGGCCCCCTCGTGATCTGGCTGCACGGCCACGCGGACATCTGGACCTGCAACCTGAAGCTGCCGGACTGAACGCCGAATTGACCCCGACTCCTGGTCCCGCATCACGACGCAGCCCTCGGCCATGCAGGATGTCACCCGCTGGAACGGGTCCCAAGTATCGCGACCGCGCCCCGTTGCCTTTCCCCTTGCCCCGAGGCACAAATCCCCCATGCTCTTCGAAGACGACCCCCCCCCGCGCCCCGGCAACAGCCCCGAATACACCGTCTCGGAGCTTTCCGGCGCGGTCAAACGCGTGATCGAGGGGGAGTTCGGCCTGATCCGGGTGCGCGGAGAGATCGGGCGCGTCTCGCGGCCCGCCTCGGGGCATCTGTATTTCGACCTCAAGGATGACCGCAATGTCATCGCGGCCATCTCCTGGAAGGGCCAGGTCGCCCGCATGGCCATCCGCCCCGAAGAGGGGATGGAGGTCGTGGCAACCGGCAAGATGACCACCTTCCCGGGGCAGTCCAAGTATCAGCTGATCGTCGACGACATGGTTCCGGCAGGCGCGGGCGCGCTCATGGCCATGCTGGAGAAGCGCAAGGCGCAACTGGCCTCGGAGGGCCTCTTCGACCCCGCCCGCAAGAAGCCCATCCCCTATTTGCCCAGGGTCATCGGCGTGGTCACCTCGCCCTCGGGCGCCGTGATCCGCGACATCCTGCACAGGCTCTCGGACCGCTTCCCCCGCCATGTCCTGGTCTGGCCCGTCGCTGTCCAGGGCGAGAAATGCCCCGCCGAGGTCGCAGCCGCCATCCGTGGCTTCAACGCGCTGGAGCCCGGGGGCAAGATCCCCCGCCCCGACCTGATCATCGTGGCGCGCGGCGGCGGCTCGATGGAGGACCTCTGGGGCTTCAACGAGGAAGTGGTGGTCCGCGCCGCCGCCGCCTCGAATATCCCACTGATCTCGGCCGTGGGCCATGAGACCGATACGACGCTGATTGACCATGCCTCCGACCGCCGGGCGCCCACGCCCACCGCCGCCGCCGAGATGGCTGTGCCGGTCCGCGCCGATCTGCTGGCGGGCTTGGCCGATCTGAACGCAAGGCTCGCGCGGAGCCAGCGCAGCCTGATGGACCGCCGCAGCCAGCGCCTCAGCGACCTCTCCCGCGCGCTGCCCCGTCTCGATGCGCTCCTGGCGACCCCGCGCCAGAGGCTGGATGCCGCGACCCAGCGCCTTGGAAGCGCCCTGTCGCTCGCCGCCCAGAAGAAGCGGGGGCTCTTTGCGGCGCTGGCCAGCCGCCACCGCCCGCTGGCGCTTCTGACCCTGACCGCCCGCAAGGCCGAGACGCTGAAGGCCCGCGCCGCCACGCTGGACGACCGCGCGACCCGCCGCCTGGAACGCGCCACCGCCCGGCTCGAGCTTTTCGCGAGCCGCCTCGCCCCGGCCCTGACCCGGCTGAAGGGCGCCGCCAGCCGCGACATTGCCCGCGACCGCGCTCGCCTGGCCCAGGCCGCCGACCGGCTCGAGGCCTTCCCCAAGACCCTGGCCAGCCTGACCCTGAAGCTCGAGGCCCTGGACCGCACCCGCCAGACGCTCGGACATGCCGAGACCCTGGCCCGCGGCTTCGCCATCCTGCGGGCGGATGGCCAGGTCGTCACCTCGGCCAAAGAGGCCGCCAAGGCGCAAAGCCTGGAGATCGAGCTGCACGATGGCAGTTTCACCGCCATCCCCTCTGCCGCCCCCGCCAAGAAGCCCAGGCCCGCGAAACCGGCGGACAAACCCGGCCAGGGCTCGCTTTTCTGAGATCCAAACCCGGCGCCTCCACAACCCTGAACCATGGGGAAGCCTGCGCCCGGAAACGGCTGCGGCAGCCCTTATGGGCGCTCCGAAAACCCAGGCCACATGCCCCTGTCAGGCAGCCCGCGCTCAAGGGCAAAGCGCCGCCCTCTTTCCCTTTCATACTTGGCACAAATATCCTCGGGGAGGTCTGGAGGGGCAGACAGCCCCTCCAGCGCTGTCCGAAAGAGCCACCCTCAGGCGCCGACCATCGGCCCCGGGCACTGCATCGGCTGATCCGTCTGCGCCAGCTCCGACAAGGGCGCGCCGCCCTCCATGAATTGCGCCACCAACCCTTCCGCCCCCCGGAAGAACTGCCAGCAATTCATGTCGCCCGGCTCGTCCTCGTAGGTGAAGCACAGCATCGGCCCGGCGCCGGGCAGTTGCACCTCGGTCCAAGAGCCATATTGGCAAGGCGCATCCTTGAAGGCCCAGATCACCTGGTGGCCCGGCAGGTATTGCTCTTGCCCCCAAAGCGCCCCGCCGTCGGAATAGGTCAGGGTCTTTCCGGTGGCATAGGCCTCGAACTCGGCCCCCGTCAGGGGCGCTCCAAGATCGGCAGGACGCGACAAGGGCGGCGGATCGGCCAGGGCCGAAAGGGGAAGGCTGATCAGGGCAAGGGTCAAGAGGCGCATGGGCCCATAGTGCCAAGAGCCCGGATCAAAAGCCAGTCACGCCTTGGTCAACGCCAGGGCCTGTGCCATCCGTCGCCGCCACAGCGGCGGATAAAGCGCCACGACACAGGCCAAGGGCAGGGGCCAGGGCAGGATCGGCGCTCCCTCGGGCAGGCGCAAGGCGGAATAGGGTCTCGAGGGATGGGCATGGTGATCGGAATGGCGCGGCGCATTCAGCATCAGGGCCGAAGAGAACCATTGCGGCGCGTTCCAGCTGTGCCCCGTGGCCACGGGGGTGCCGGGGGCACGCCGCAGCCCATAGTGCTGGACGTAATCCGACAGCAGCACCTGGGCCCCGAAGTGCAGACCGATCCCGGCCCAGATGGCCAGACCCGTCCCCCCGCCCAAGGCAAAGCCGCAGGCCAGCCCCGCCAGCGCGCCCAGGCCATAGACCCAGTAGGGCCCCGCATGGCCGCGCAAGCGCCGCTCTGCCGCCAGGCCCGCCCGGATCGACCCCGGCCAGGCCCGCAAGAGGAAACGGTAATAGCCCTCTCCGGCGCGGGCGGAATTGGGGTCATCGCCGGTGGCGACATGCCGGTGATGCACCAGCCGATGCGCCGAGGCATGATGGCCGAAGAGCAAGACCGCATAGACCGCGACCCCCAGGCGGAACAGTCCGCCGCCGCGGTGGATCAGCTCATGCGCCGCCGGATGGCCGACCTGGCCGAACCAGAGCCCCGCCGCCAGCGCCAGCCCGAGGCCCTGGGGCCAGCCCTGCACCACGGCCGCCCGCACGACCAGCGGCAAGGCCACCAGCACCCCGACGCCCAGGGCCATCAGCAAGAGATCGGAGCCCGGGAACTCTGCCTCGCTCTCGCCCGCGGCCCAGGGCAGGACAAGGTCGATGGCCACGGCCGAAAGCGCCATCCACCCCAGCGCGATCCAGACCCAGGGCCCGCCCCAGAGGCAGGCAAGCAGGATCAGTCCAAGCGGGCTCAGCGCGGCAAGGGCAAAGGCGATCAGCGGCAGGGCAGGTCTCATGGGCCAAACCTACACAAGCCCCGCACTGCGCAAAAGCCCCTCCCGGTTGCAACCCGGCGCAATCCAGCCTTGGACGGCGGGCAGCCGTGATCGGGCCAGTCAGGCTTCGGGCAGCGCACGGATGGGCAGGGCACGGATGGGGGGGGCGCCCCGATCCGGTTTGGGCAGGGTCTCTCGCATGGCCCCCGCCGACCTCGGGCGCCAAAGGCCGCCCGAGGTCGGCGGGGGCCGAGGTCTCTCATTGCAAAGCTTGGGCGCGGCCCGGCTCGGTCCTGGCCAAGAGCCTGATTCGAAACGTCCATGTCAGCGCCAACGTCGCCCATGCGGCCCAGTGGCCCTGCCACATCCGCCTCATCGTGGCGCTCCGGCAGGTCTCGGCCGCCATGGCGCCGGGAACTCCGCCCGACGCCACGACATGTCCGCCAAACCGATCCGGCCCGGAATTTGGGGCGAGGAATGGAGCTCCTTCAGCCAAGGGCCTCCGCAAACGAACGCTGGACGGTCCGGCCGATCTGCCAAGGATACCAGGGCGCCTGAACCGCGGCGCCCCTGCGCTTCGCCAACCGCCCGTGTGGCGTCCCGCCCGGGCTGTCGCCGAAAGCCGGGCCAAGACCTGCTGGCCCGGGAAGAGCTCCCGCAGGTCTTGGCCCATCGCCCCAAGGGGCCGGTTTTCGGCCTCGATGACGGCAAGACCCAGCGCCCGGGCAGCCGTCTCTTGCAATGGAACTCCATGAGGCTTGAGGCGCCGCACCCTTGGCATGGTGCCACAGAGATCGAAGCCCCGGGACGCCTGCGCGGGCACATGAGACGGGTGACGAGAACCCTGGAGGTTCAAGCCATCCCGGCCCTGCGCAGGCTGTCGCCCTTGGTCGGCCTGAAATTCCCAGCGCCCAACATGCGCCAAAGTGGACCCAGAGGTCCAGGTTCATGGGTGATCAAGGGAAATGGCGGACAGAGAGGGATTCGAACCCTCGAGACGGTTCCCCGCCTACACACTTTCCAGGCGTGCGCCTTCGACCACTCGGCCACCTGTCCGTTGGCGGCGGTTTACACGCAGCCGGGACGAAGTTGCAAGGGGTCCCGAAGCGGCGCGCGTGAAAAACTCGGGCCCCCGGGGGAAGCGACCAGCCCGGCAGTCGGCAGAGCGACGGTGGCGGATGGGGCGATCCCGGCGCAGTCGGCAGGGCTACTTCGTCAGGATCAGCTTGCCCATCCGCGTGATGCGCAAAGTGTAGACCTGGCCCTCGAGGTCGATTTCGGCCAGGTTCCCCCCAGCCGTCAAGGCGCTGGCCAGGTGGCGGGGCGGCCTTGTCTCGGTCATCTTTGGGCTGTGTTCGCTCGCTTTGTCCATCATGGGCCTGCATCATCCTGTTCGCATCCCTTATTTCCGACAAAAACACTCAACTGTAAAGCCTCTTTCCGCCAGGCCCGCAATCGCGGTTAATGGAACGCCCAAGCCGGAGCTGCACGTGACCGAGATCGAACCCAGACCGAAAAGCGACCGGGGCACCGCCCCTCCCCAGCCTCGGGCGCCCGGGGCGGTCTTGCCGGAGGCCGCCAGTCCCAACCGCCAGAACCTCGCGCTCCTGGTGCGGTTGCGCTGGGCGGCCATCGGGGGGCAGGCGGTGACGATCCTCGTGGCCGAGACCGTTCTGGGCATCGTTCTGCCGCTGGTCGCCATGCTGGCGGTGATCCTCGCGCTGATCCTGGTCAACCTGGCAGCGGGCTGGCGCAGCCGCCGGCCGGGCGAGGTCACGGTCCGCCGCCTCGTGGCCGAGGTCTGGGCCGATGTCCTGGCCCTGGCCTTGCTGCTTTACCTCTCGGGCGGGGCGGCCAATCCTTTTCTCGGGCTCTTCGTCCTGCAAGACATCGTGGCGCTTTTGATCCTGCCGGTCCGGGCGGCGGCGGCGACCTTTGTCCTGACCCTTGTCGCGGGGGTCGTCCTTCTGGGCTTTGGCGAGCCCCTGGCCCTGCCGGGCTGGGCCGAGGGCGTGCCGGGCTATGGCAATCCCTATCTCGTGGCCAGTTACCTGTCGTTTGCCATCTCGGGGGGGCTGACGCTCTGGTTCATGCTGGGGGTGCGGCGCAACCTCGCGCGGCGCGATGCCCAGCTCGCCGCCGCCCGCCAGCAGATCGACGAGGAGACGCTGCTGATCCGCATGGGTCTCATGGCCTCGACCGCCGCCCATGATCTTGGGACGCCGCTCACCAACCTGGCCGTGATCCTCGACGATTGGGAGGACCTGGGCCTGCCGGAAGAGGAAGAGCTCTCGCGCCAGGTCAACCTGATGCAAGAGGCGGTGGCGACCTGCCGCGAGACGATCTCGGGGCTTTTGCGCCAGGCGGGCCAAGCGCGGCTGGAGGAGGGGCGGGGCGAGGATGCCCTGGCCTTCGTCACCGAGGTGGCGCGGGGATGGGAGCGGCGCAACCGGGGCTGCGTGATCTCTCTCGAGGACAAGCGGACCAGGGCGAGCCGGCTTCTGGCCGATGTGCTTTTGGCGCGGGCCCTGGTGAACCTGATGGACAATGCGGCCGAGGCGGGGGCGGGTCAGATCACCCTGACCGTGTCAGGCCATCCGGCGCGGGTGGTGCTGGTGATCAGCGACGACGGGCCGGGCTTTCCCGAGGCGCTCTTGGCCGGGGGGCCGGTGGCGGGGCAGTCGGGCAACCCGGAGCCCGGGCGGGGCCTGGGGCTGATCCTGGTGCAATCGGTGGTGCGGCGCCTGGGCGGGACCGTGCGCTTCGGCCGGGCCGAGGGCGGCGGGGCGCGGGTGGAGATCGACCTTCCGGCCTTGATCCGGGGGTAAGGGGGATGGTGGGTTGACACCCACCCTACGCTTCGGCGACGGCCGCGCCCGGGTGGTGGCGACCTGTCCGCAAGGGTAGGGTGGGTGCCAACCCACCGCTTCTATTTCATCGGCTGCTTCACCAGCTTGCGCGCCAGGGTCCGGCGGTGCATGCCCAGCCGCCTTGCCGCCTCGGAGATGTTGAACTCGGTATCGGCCAGGGTCCGCTGGATCGTCTCCCATTCCTGGGTGCGCAAGGCGCTGACGCGGGGGGCGGCGATGTCGGGCATCTCGCGGCCCGCCTCATGGTCGAAGGCCGCCTCGATCTCGCGCGCCGAGGCGGGTTTGGCCAGGTATTGCGTGGCGCCGAGCTTGATCGCCTCGACCGTCGTGGCGATGGAGGCGAAGCCCGTCAGGACCACGATGCGCGGGGCGGGCTCCAGCGCGGCCAAAAGCGCCACGACCTCCAGCCCCGAGCCCTCGGCCAGTTTCAGGTCGACGATGGCGCGGGCGGGGGTAAAACCCGTGATGGCCTCGCGCGCGGCCTCGACGCTGGCGGCGCGGGTCACGGCATAGCCCCGCGCGGTGAAGGACCGCGCCAGGGTCTCGGCCAGGCGCGGGTCGTCCTCGACGATCAAGAGGCTGATGCCGCCCGGGGGGGCGGTAGGCGCGGGATCGGGGGGCAAGGCTGGGGGCATGGGGTCTCTCCTGCCCCTCAACCTAGTCCGTTTCGGCCCGGGGTCCAAGGTTCCACCAGGCGCCGCCCGCCAAAAGCAGGGCCAGCGCGAACCAGGTCACGGCATAGATCAGGTGGCTGTTGCGGAACTCGACCACGGTGAGGCCGGGAACGGGCAGGGGGCCGCCGGTCTCGGCATCGAGGAACCAGCCCACCGCCTGCACGCCCGAGGCCGCGCTCATCGCCGCCACATCGCGGGAGAACCAGCGGTCAGCCGTGGGGTCATTGGCGCGCAGGAAACCGCCGCCGGGCTGGCTGTCGCGGGCGAGCCCCGTGACCTCGGCCTGCGCCGGGGGCGGGGGCAGGGTCTCTCCATCGGGGAGGAAGCCGCGGTTGACCCACAGCGTCCAGCCCTGGTCGGTGGTCAGGGGCGTCATGACCCAGTCGCCCTGGCCCTCTTCGGTCACCGCCTTGACCAGGATCTGCCGCGCCAGGTAGCGGCCCTTGACCGTCAGCCTTGTATATTCCGGCGCCCCCGCCTCGGTGGCGGGGACGGCGGCACTGGCGAGCCGCATATCGACCTCGGCAATGAGCGCGGTCTTCCAGGCCAGCCTTTGCACCTGCCAGACCCCAAGCGCGAGGAAGAGCGCCACCCCCAGGACCGAAAGCACGACCAGGAAGCGGCGCATGGGCTTACTCCATCTGCATCTGGGGCATCATGTTGGCATTCATGTGATACATGACCCAGAGCGAGCCGGCCAGCATGATGACCACGACGACGACGGTGAAGATGGTGGCCAGAAGCGTCCAGCCCGCCTCGGACTTGGCCGTCATGTGCAGGAAATAGACCATGTGGACCAGGATCTGCACGACGGCAAAGCCCAGGACGACCAGGGCCGTGACGACCGGAGAGCCAAGCCCCCCCTGCATGACGATGGCAAAGGGGATGGCGGTCAGGATGACCGAGAGGACGAAGCCCGTGACATAGGAGCGGACCGAGCCGTGATCCTGGTGGGAGTGATGTTCCATGCTGATGCCCCTCAGATCATCTTGATGAGATAGACGAAGGTGAAGACGCCGATCCAGACGACATCCAGGAAGTGCCAGAACATCGACAGGCAGGTCATCCGCCGCAGGTTGGCCGGGATCAGCCCCTTCTGCGCGATCTGCACCGCCAGCACGATCAGCCAGAGCGAGCCGAAGGCCACGTGCAGGCCGTGCGTGCCAACGAGCGCGAAGAAGGAGGACAGGAAGGCCGACCGCCAGGGCCCGGCGCCCAGCTCGATCAGGTGGTGGAACTCGTAGAGCTCGACCGCGAGGAAGGCGAGGCCAAAGCCCAGCGTCACCCAAAGCCAGCGCAAAGTTCCCGCCTTGTTGCCCTTCTGCGCCGCCAGCATGGCAAAGCCGAAGGTGATCGAGGAGAAGAGCAGAAGCCCAGTGTTGATCGCGACAAGCTCGAGGTCGAAGAGGTCCTTCGGCCCCGGACCCGCCGCATAGGAATTGCCCAAAACGCCATAGACGGCGAAGAGGACGGCGAACATCAGGCAGTCGCTCATCAGGTAGATCCAGAAGCCGAGGCCGGTGGAGGCCCCCTCTGGGTGATGATGCGGCTCAAGGTCGTAGTATTTCGCGGTAAGGCTCGTCATCTCACGCCTCCAGCTGACGGGTGCGGGCGTCTTCCACGCGGGTGACCTCTTCGGCCGGGATGTGGTAATCGCGGTTGTAGTTGAAGGTATGGGCTATGGCCGCGCCGATCAGGGCGAGGAAGGAGGCCGCAGCCAGCCACCAGACATACCAGATCAGCGCCATCCCCACGATCGTGGCCAGCCCCGCCAGCACGACCCCCGCCCCGGTGTTCTTCGGCATATGGATGGGCAGGAAGCCCGAGGTGGGACGCGGCACGGCCTTCTCCTTCATCTCGGTCCAGGGGTCGAGGTCGTGGATCACAGGCGTGAAGGCGAAGTTATAGGCGGGGGGCGGCGAAGAGGTCGCCCATTCCAGCGTCCGCCCGTCCCAGGGGTCGCCCGTGACATCGCGGTTCTCGTTGCGCTTCCAGATCGAGACGGCGAACTGGATGAACATGGCCAGGATCCCGCCCGCGATCAGCACGGCGCCAAAGGCCGCGATGGCGAACCAGATTTGCAGGTCGGGGTCATCGAAGACCCGCATCCGCCGCGTGACGCCCATCAGGCCCAGGACGTAAAGCGGCGCAAAGGCCACCCAGAAGCCCACGACCCAAAGCCAGAAGGACACTTTCCCCCAGAAGACATCCAGCGTGAAGCCGAAGGCCTTGGGCCACCAGTAGGTGATGGCGGCGAAGGTGCCGAAGACCACGCCTCCGATGATCACGTTGTGGAAGTGGGCGATCAGGAAGAGCGAGTTGTGCAGCACGAAGTCGGCAGGCGGCACGGCAAGAAGGACGCCCGTCATGCCACCGATGACGAAGGTCAGCATGAAGGCCAGGGTCCACATCATGGGCAGGTCGAACCGCACTCTTCCGCGATACATGGTGAAGAGCCAGTTGAAGATCTTGGCCCCGGTCGGGATCGAGATGACCATGGTGGTGATGCCGAAGAAGGCGTTCACCGAGGCGCCCGAGCCCATGGTGAAGAAGTGGTGCAGCCAGACGACATAGGACAGGACGGTGATGCAGACCGTGGCATAGACCATCGAGGAATAGCCGAAGAGCCTCTTGCCCGAGAAGGTTGCCGTGATCTCGGAATAGACGCCGAAGAGCGGCAGGATCAGGATATAGACCTCCGGGTGGCCCCAGATCCAGATCAGGTTCACATACATCATGGCATTGCCGCCAAGATCGGCCGTGAAGAAGTTGGTGCCGACATAGCGATCGAGCGTCAGCAGGATCAGCGTCATGGTCAGGACCGGGAAAGAGGCCACGATCAGGACGTTGGTGCAAAGCGCGGTCCAGGTGAAGACCGGCATCTTCATGATCGTCATGCCCGGCGCGCGCATCTTGATGATCGTGACCAAAAGGTTGATCCCCGAGAGCGTCGTGCCCACACCCGCGACCTGAAGCCCCCAGATGTAGTAATCCACCCCGACATAGGGGCTTTCCGTGATGCCCGAGAGCGGCGGGAAGGCCAGCCAGCCGGTCTGCGCGAACTCCCCAAGGAAGAGCGAGGCCATGATGATGACCGCGCCACCCACCGTCATCCAGAAGGAGAAGTTGTTCAGGAAGGGGAAGGAGACGTCGCGCGCCCCGATCTGAAGGGGGACGATATAATTCATCAACCCGGTGACGAAGGGCATGGCCACGAAGAAGATCATGATCACGCCATGGGCGGTGAAGACCTGGTCATAGTGATGCGAATTCAGGTAACCCTCGGAGCCGCCGAAGGCCAGGACCTGTTGCAGCCGCATCATCACCGCATCGGCAAAGCCGCGCACGAACATGACAAGGCCAAGGATCATGTACATGATCCCGATCTTCTTGTGGTCGACGGAGGTAAACCACTCGGTCCACAGATAGCCCCAGAGCCGGTACCAGGTCAAAAGCGCGAAGAGAGCGCCACCGCCGAGCGCCACGACGGCAAAGGTCGCCAGCACGATCGGGTCGGTCGGGATCGCATCCCAGGTCAGCCTTCCGAACAGAAGGCTGGTCTCGATTGGGCCAGTCACAGCCATGATTGCCTCACAGGTCGGAAGGAGAAAGGGGAAGCGTCGCCAAGGGGTTGGGCGCGCCGGGCAGGGTCAGGCCGTGGCCCAGCAGGGGCTCGGTCCTTGGGATCGGCGCCCGTTCCGGGAGGCTCGCGGCCAAAAGCTCCTCGACCGTGCAGACCCCGGTGACGAAGCCCGCCTGGGCCAGGGCCGGGTTCCGCCCGGGCAAGCTGGCCAGGGGCGTCGCCACCCCGGTCCCGCCCTTCATGTCCAAGGCCATCATCTCGGCCTGGCACATCTTGCCCTCGATGACGCAAAGGTTGACCGCGCGGGCGAAGAGCCCCTCTTCGACCTGGCCGTAATAAGCGACCGGGTTCTTCTCGGACTTCTCGGCCAGGGCCAGGTAGGTGGCGCTGTCCAGGACCGCGCCCTGCTTGGCCTTGGCGACCCAATCGGCAAAGCCCTTGTCATCCAGCGCATGGACCTTGAACTTCATCCCCGAAAAGCCCGCGCCCGAGTAATGCGAGGCCGTGCCCTGGAAGGTGCCTGCGTGGTCAAAAAGCCCGTTGAGCTCGGTCTGCATGCCGGGCATGGCATAGATCATCCCCGCCATGGCCGGGATGTAAAACGCATTCATCACGCTGTCCGAGGTCAGGTGGAACTCGACCGGGCGACCCACGGGCACGGCCAGCTCGTTGACCGAGGCCACACCCTCTTCGGGCAGGATGAAGAGCCATTTCCAGTCCAGCGCCACGACCTGGACATTCAGGGGCTCGACCCCTTCCAGGCTTTGGCCCTTGCCATCCTCGGCGAGCGGCCGGTAGGGGTCGGTCATATGGGTGCCGACCCAGGTCAGGGCGCCGAGAGAGATGATGATGAAGAGGGGCGCGGCCCAGATCACCAGTTCCAGCTTGGTGGAGTGGTCCCAGTTGGGCCGGTAGTCGGCTGCCTTGTTGCCCGCCCGGTAGACCCATGCGAACCAGACCGTCAGCACCATCACCGGGATGATGATGATCAGCATCAGCAGGGTGGAAGAGATCAAGAGGTCCCGCTGCTCGAGGGCAACGGGGCCTGCGGGATCCAGCACTTCGGACTTGCAGCCCATCAGCACCAGCGTCAGGGCGGATAGCCCCAACCACCTCAATTTGAATGGCATTTTCGGTTCCTGGTCAGTCGGTTCGTTCGCGGAGTATGCTAGGACATAGAGGTGAACGCTTTCCCCCGGCATTGGACAATTTGCCCAATCCCGCTGCGCTGCGGCAAAGGGCAAAACCGGGCGGCGAACAGGTGAAGGACGGGAAGATGACCGATATTGCCCCTCATGCGGCCGCCCATGACGTGCGGCCCTCGGATATCGCGGTGGGGGTGATCCTTGGCCGCTCTTCCGAATTCTTCGACTTTTTCGTCTTTGCCATCGCCTCGGTCATCGTCTTTCCGGGGCTTCTGTTCCCCTATATGACGCCGCTCGACGGCACGCTGTGGAGTTTCGCGATCTTCGCCCTGGCCTTCGTGGCGCGGCCCTTCGGCACGGTGATCTTCACCGAGATCGACCGCGCCTTCGGCAAGAACGTCAAGCTGGTCGTCGCGCTCTTCCTCCTGGGGTCCTCCACCGTGGCCATGGGGCTTCTGCCTGGATACCAGGAGATCGGCCACTGGGCGGCGGTGCTTCTGTGCATCCTGCGGATCGGGCAGGGGATCGCGCTGGGCGGGTCCTGGGACGGGCTGCCCTCGCTCTTGAACATCCATGCGCCCGAGGGTCGCAAGGGCTTTTACGCCATGGTGCCGCAGCTCGGCGCTCCGGTGGGGCTGATCGTCGCGGCGCTGCTCTTTGCCTATCTCATCGCGGCCCTGCCTGCGGCGGATTTCCTGGACTGGGGCTGGCGTTACCCCTTCTTCGTGGCCTTTGCCATCAACGTCGTGGCGCTTTTTGCGCGGCTGCGCATCGTGGTCTCGCCGGAATACCAGGCCATGTATGAAAGCCGCGACCTGGAGCCGACGCCCGTCGTGGCCACCCTGCGCTCCGAGGGGCGGGGGATCGTGCTGGGCGCCTTCGCGCCGCTCGCAAGCTTTGCGCTGTTCCACATCGTCACGGTCTTCCCGCTGTCCTGGGTCTTCCTTTACACCAGCGAAAGCCCGGTCCGCTTCCTGATGCTGGAGGCCCTGGGCGCGGTCGTGGGCCTGGGCGCCATCGTGGCCTCGGCCTGGCTGGCCGACCGCTTCGGGCGCCGCAGCCTGTTGTTCTGGGGCGGGGCGGGGATCGCGGTCTTCTCTCTGCTGGCGCCGGTGCTGCTGAACGCGGGTGCGGTGGGCGAGACGATCTTCCTCCTTTACGGCTTTGCGCTTTTGGGCCTGAACTTCGGGCAGAGCTCGGGCGCCATCGCCTCGCTCTTCGCTCCCGGCCGGCGCTATACGGCCTCGGCCCTGGTCTCGGACCTGGCCTGGCTCTTCGGCGCGGGCTTTGCGCCCCTGGCCGCGCTGATGCTCTCGGCCGCCTTCGGGCTGTTCGCCTCGGGCTTCTACCTCTTGTCGGGCGCGGTCTGCACCATGCTGGCCCTGCACTTCGCCCGCCTGCTGGAGGCGCGGCGCGACTGACCGCCCCACTCTCCCTGCGGTAATCCAAGTTCGGACTCGATTCGCGCTAAAGGCTAGGCTAGACTTCAAGGGTAAACCTTGAAGTTTTCAGATGATAAATCGCTGGCCCCCGTCTGCGGATGCAAGGCCCTCCCCGCCCCGCCGGGTCGAGGATGGGACGGTTTGGGTTCTGCATGCGGTCACGGGGCAAGAGCCTAGCCTGGCCATCGGCTCGGCCGAGGCGCTTCCCTTGCCTGACAGCCTGGACTGGTGGTCGCCGGACGAGCGACCGCAGGCCGAAGCCTGGTTCCGCGGGCTCTTGCTCCCTCCGCCCGAGCGGGTCCCGGGGCACGATCCCCCCCTGCGGGTCCCCGTCCTGATGCTGCGCGCCGTCCGGGGCCCGCTTGCGGGGTCCTACCTGCGGTTCGAGGCCGATCCCCCCCTGGGCAAGACGGGTGAGGCCCGTGGCAGTTGCTCGGATTTCATGAGCCATCTTGGGCCTTTGCGCCGCGCACTTGATTTCATCGACTATTCTCACCTGGGCACCTGGATGCTGGATGTTCCCAGCGGAGCGCTGGATATCGACGCCACCTGGGCCCGGGCCCTGGGCTACAGCCTGGCAGATCTGTCGCCATTCAACCACAGCGACTGGGCCGCCATGACCCATCCCGACGATGTCGCGGGCTTCGAGGCGCAAGAGATCCGCGACCGCCTCGCCCGGGGCGAGGTCGTGCATTTCGTCTCGCGCACGCGTCATGCCAAGGGGCATTGGGTCTGGCTCTTGACCTGCTGCCGGGCGGCGCTGTGGGACGGGCAGGGCGCGGTCCTGCGGGTCATCGGCTATGACATCGACATCACCGAACACCGCAGCCTCCTGGCCAAGGCCGAGGATCAGCGACAGTTGATGATGCGAATCCTCGACGTCATCCCCTCCGGTCAGCTGGTGGTCGATGACGAGGGGCTGATCACCTTCTGCAACCCGGTGGCGGCCGAACTGATCGGCACCGCGCCCGAGCGCGCCGTGGGCCAGGCGCTGACGGCTGTCCTGCCGCTGGAGGAGGGCCCGGACCGCCTGCGCCAGGTGCTGGCAGAGCAGGGCGACCAGCGCGGCATGACGCTGGTCCTGCGCCCCTCGCCCGAACGCGACCTGGACGAGGCCATCCGCGAGCAGCTTTTCGACAGCGACACCGCCGAGGCCCCCGCCCAGGCCAGGCGCTATCTCTCGGCCGAATTCACCCGCGTGTCCGAAGTGGGGCGGACCTTCGTCACCCTCTCGGACAACACCGCCCAAGAGGCGCAGCGCCGCAGCCTGGAACGCGCCGTCGAACAGGCGCGCTTCATCGCCACCCATGACCTGATGACGGGCCTGCCCGACCGTTATGACTTTCTGCATCGCCTGACCGAGACCCTGGGCCAGTCCGGCCCCCTGGGGACTCCGGTCGCGGTGATGCTGATCGACCTGGACAACTTCAAGATGGTCAACGACGGGATGGGGCATGAGAAGGGCGACCAGGTGATCAAGGCCGCCGCCGCCCGGCTGGAGCGCGGCCTTCCCGACCGCGCGCGGCTTGCCCGCTTTGGCGGTGACGAATTCGTGGTGATGATCCCCGATTGCCCCCCGGCCGAGGCGGCGCTTCTGGCCGAGGACCTGCGCGACCGCTTTGCCGTCCCGCTGACCTTCTCGCTGCGCCATGTCCTGATCTCGTGTTCGATCGGCATCGGGGTCTTTCCCCAGGATGCCGGGACGGCCGACGAGCTGATCCGCTGCGCCGACCTGGCGATGTACGAGGCCAAGGCGCTGGGGCGCGGCCAGATCCGCCGCTTTACCCCTGACCTGCGGCGGCGCAACGAAAGGCGCAGCGCCGTGCTTCAGGCCGTCCAGCGCGCCCTGTCGGAAAGCAGCTTCCACATCGTCCTGCAACCGAAGTTCCGCCTGTCGCGTCTGGGCCAGCCGATCGGGGCCGAGGTCCTCTTGCGGCTGCGCGACACCGAGATCGGGCAGCTCTCTCCGGCCGAGTTCATCCCCATCGCCGAGGCCCAGGGCCTGATCCCCGCCATCGACCGCGAGGTCGTGCGGCTGGTGGGCGAGTTGCGGGCCCGTGGCTTCGCGCTGCCCCTGTCGATCAACCTGTCGGCCCTGACCCTGTCGGGGCCCGGTTTCGGTGACCTGCTCGAGGCGCTGCCGGCCCTGGCCCGCAAGGGCGGGCTGATGGTCGAGGTGACGGAGACCTCTTTCATGGGCCGCCTTGGTGCCGTGCGTGACACGTTGCACATGCTGCGCCGGTCGGGCGTCGGCGTGGCGGTGGATGATTTCGGCATCGGCCATTCTTCGCTGGCCTATCTGCAATCCCTGCCCGTGCAAGAGCTCAAGATCGACCGGTCCTTCGTCGCAAGCCTCGGCCACGAGCCTGGCCCCTCCCATGCCATCGTCCGCGCCATCCTGGCCATGGCCGAGGCGCTGGGCCTGACCACGGTGGCCGAGGGGGTCGAGACGCCCGAACAGGCGGATTGGCTGATGGCGCACGGCTGCGAGCTCGCCCAGGGCTTCCTTTTGGGCCGCCCCGTCGATCCGCAGGAGTTCCAGCGCTTCTACCTGTCCCCGCAAGAGGAAAACCTCCCCTCTGACCTCGGAGCGAGCCGATGAACCCCCCGACACCGACGCATCACCCCGACAGTCTCGAAGCCCGCGTGATCTGGCTGCACGATGTCGGCGGCCTGGCCGCGCGCGAGATCGCCTGGCGCCTCGGCGTGCCCGAAGTGCGGGTCGAAAAGATCCTGGCCGCGCCTCGCATCGGCCTGGCCGCCTCTGTCGCCCCGGAAAGCGAGACGCGCAACCTGGCCGAGGTCTCGCGCCGCCTGGCCGCGCGCCATGGCCTGGCCGCCGTCCATCTTGGCGCCCGTCTCCTGCCCTCGGAAAGCGCGATGGAAACCGTGTCGCGCGCCGGGGCCGCCTTCCTGGCCGAAGAGCTGCGCCAGGCCGGGGCAGGGCCCGGGGGGCGCCTGATCGCGCTCAGCCACGGCCGCACCATCGCGGGCGCCGCCGCCGCCTTGCCGCGGGTGCGGGCCAGCCATGTCCGCTTCGTCTCGCTCTTGGGCGACCTGACCGCGCGGCGCTCGGCCTATCCGCACGAAGTCATGTATACGCTCGCCCGCCGCCTTGGGGCCGAGGCCTTCATCATGCCTGCCCCCCTTTACCTCTCTTCCCCCGCCGAATGCCTGGCGCTGGAGCAGATCTCGTTCATCCGCGATATCCTGCGGCTTCAGGCCGAGGCGGATACGCTGATCCTGGGGATCGGTCAGGCCGATACCGAAAGCCAGCTTCTGTCGATGGGCATGATGGAGCGGGTGGCGCTGGAGATGCTGATGGAAGCGGGCGCCGCGGGCGAGATCATGGGGCGCTTCATCGACAAGGAGGGGCGCGAGATCCCCTCCGACCTCGCCCGCCGCACCGTCTCTCCCCCGATCGAGTCGTTGCGCGGGCGGCGTGTCGTGGGCATCGCGGGGGGCATGTCCAAGGTCCGGGCGATCCGGGCCGTGCTGGCCTCGGGCATCCTGGTCGAGCTGATCACCGACCTGGCCACGGCCGAGGCGCTCTTGATTTGAGATCGGCGCTGTTGCATCCTTGTTCAACAAGGGGGCCGCAATGATCGTCGAAGAGCCTGTCTTCATCACCCTGCGGGATGGCACGCTTCTGGCGGCCAAGCTCTGGCGGCCCGATGGCCCCCCGGTGCCAGCGGTCCTGGAATACCTGCCCTACCGCTTCCGCGACGGCACACGGGGGCGCGATCAGGCGATGCATGGCTGGATCGCGGAGCAGGGTTATGCCTGCCTGCGGGTCGATATCCGGGGGATGGGCGAAAGCCAGGGGCTTTTGCACGACGAATATTCGGCGCAAGAGCTGGCCGATGGCGTCGAGGTGATAGCCTGGATCGCAGCCCAGGACTGGTGCGATGGCCAGGTGGCGATGATGGGGATTTCCTGGTCGGGCTTCAACGCCTTGCAGATCGCGGCGCTGCGGCCCCCGGCCTTGAAGACCGTGATCCCGGTGGGTTTCACCGATGACCGCTATGCCACCGATGTGCATTACATCGGCGGCTTGATCTCCAAGGACAATTTCGACTGGTCGGCCACGATGCTGGCGCAAAACGACCTGCCGCCCGACCCCGCGACCTTCGGCCCGGGCTGGCGGGCGGAATGGCTGAAGCGCGCCGAGGCCAATGTCCCCTGGGCGCATCACTGGTTCGCCCATCAGCGCCGCGATGCCTATTGGCAGCACGGCTCGGTCTGCCAGGATTACGCTGCCATCCAGGTCCCGGTCTATGCCGTCTCGGGCTGGGCCGACAATTACGCCGAGGCCGTGCCGCGATTGCTTGCGGGCCTCAAGGTCCCCGCGCGGGGCCTGATCGGCCCCTGGGCGCATTCCTATCCCCATGACGTGACGGTGGGCCCCGCCATCGGCTGGCTGCAAGAGGTCATCCGCTGGCTGGACCACTGGCTGAAAGGCCGCGACACCGGGATCATGGAGGAGCCCTTCCTGCGGGTCTGGATGCAAGAGCCCCTGCCGCCCGCGACCTGCTACACCCATCGCCCGGGCCGATGGGTGGGCGAGGACCACTGGCCCTCCCCGCATATCCGCGACCTGACCTTCGCGCTGGAGGGCGAAAGCCTCCGCCCCCTGCCTGCCGAAGAGACAGCGCCGCCCCTGGCCGGGGGCGCCGCCGCCCCCCTCTCTCCCCCCGCCGCCCCTGCGAATGCGGGGGCCTCGACCCCCGGCCCGACCGGGTCGGCCCCTTCTTCCCCCTCTGCAGCCCAACCCCGCTCCATCCTCTCCCCCCTCTGGGTCGGCCTCACCGCCGGAGAGATCGGCCGCTACGGCGAGGATGCCGATTGGCCGCCCGATCAGCGCATGGATGACGGAGGCTCGCTGGTCTGGCTCTCGCCGCCGCTGACGGAACGGCTGGAGATCATGGGCGCGCCGAAGGTCACCCTGCACCTCTCCGCCGACAAGCCCCAGGCCCAGGTCTGCCTCCGGCTCAACGACGTCTCCCCGGATGGCCCAAGGGCGCGGGTGACGGTCGGCCTTCTGAACCTGACCCACCGCAACAGCCACGAGACCCCCGAACCCCTCACCCCCGGCCAGGTCTACGCGGTGACCGTCGAGCTCGACGACATCGCCCAGGCCTTCCCGGAAGGCCACCGGATCGGCCTTTCGCTCTCGACCTCTTACTACCCCATCGCCCATCCCGGCCCCGAGCCTGCCCGCGTCACGATCCATGGCGGCACCCTGCACCTGCCAGAGCGCCCCCCTCGCCCCCAGACCCTGCGCGACTTCGACGCCCCCGTCTCTGCCCCCCGCACCCCCGAGCGCCACGAAGAGGTCCCCACCGTGCCGCGCCGCGTCACCCTGGACCTGCTCTCGGGCCGCTATGCCGTCGACTTCCCGCGCTGGACCTACCGGCTGGTGATGGAGGATATCGCCACCACCGTCACCTCCGAAGGCCATGTCCGCCACGAGATCACCGAGGGCGATCCGCTCTCGGCCCTGACCACGACCGAATACCGCGTCACCATCGACCGCCATGGCATCCTGGCGGGCCATCACTCCAAGGGGCGGCTTTCCTGCGACGCCACCCATTTCCGGCTGGAAACGCAATTGACCGTGACGGAAAACGGGCAGACGATCTTCGAACGCCAATGGGACGAGAGGTTCGCGCGTGACTTCCAGTAGCGAGATCATCGAGCTGCCCGCCGACAGTCCCGGGCGTCGCTTGCATGTGATGCTGCACCGCTTCGGCACTGCGAAATCCCGCCCGAAGGTCTATCTGCAAGCCGGCCTCCATGCCGACGAGATGCCGGGGCCCCTGATCCTGCACCACCTGAAGAGCCTTCTGGAAGATGCGGAGATAATTGGCGAAATCCTGATCGTCCCCCTGGCCAACCCCATCGGTTTCGCTGAATGGCTGCACGACAAGCCCCAGGGGCGCCGCCACCTGGCCTCGGGGCAGAACTTCAACCGTGGCTTCCCCGATGCCCCAACCGACACACCGGACGAAAACGCCGCCCTGCGCAGCCTGCTGCTGAGCCTTTCGCAGGATGCCGACCATGTCCTTGACCTGCATTGCGACCATTTCGCCGTGCCGCATCTTTACACGACGCCAAGACACCCCGAGCGGACCGACCTCCTGGCCTCTTGCATGGGCGCGCGGCTGGCGCTGATCGCCGAGGTCTCGGGCGGCCATGCCTTCGACGAGGCCAATCCCGGCGGCTTTGCGGCAACCTTGGAATATCGCGGGCAGTTCGACGTCAGCGACGCCCTCGCGCAGGCTGATGCCTTGGGCCTGATGACCTATCTCGGCGCCGTCGGCGCCATCGCCCCGCAGGGCGCCCCCCTGCACGCCCCCGCCCCCCATCTTCCCCTTGCCGGTGCGCTCGAAGCCCTTGCCCCCCAGGGCGGCATCGTCACCTGGGAGGCCGCTCCGGGCGACGAGGTCCACAAGGGCCAGCCCATCGCCCAAGTGACCGATCCCATGACCGGGCTGCGGCTGCCCGTGCCCGCCCCCTGCGACGGGCTCCTCTTCCGGCAAGAGCTGTGGCGCCTGTGCCTGCGCGGCCAAAGCCTCGCCCATGTCGCGGGGCGCGAGCCTGCCCGCAGCGGCGACCTTCTGTCCGATTGAAACCAAAAGACCAGGGAGACCAAGATGCGCCTTTCGACATGCCTGACCGCCCTCGCGCTGTGCCTTGCCTTGCCCGCCTTTGCCGATGATGTGCTGGACCGGGGCGTGGGGTCGGAATGGTCCTCGCTGGACCCGCAGGTCAATTTCGACGCGGCGGCGGGCTGGATCCAGATGGATGCCTATGAGGGGCTGGTGACCTTCGGCACCGATGGCAGCTTGCGGCCGGGCGCGGCGGAGCGCTGGGATGTCTCGCCCGACGGTCTGACCTATACCTTCCACCTGCGGCCCGGGCTGAAATGGTCGAATGGCGAACCCCTGGTCGCGCAGGACTTCGTCAACGGGGTCCTCAGGACTCTGAACCCCGAGACCGCCTCGGACAAGGGCTATTACTTCTACTCGGTCGTCAAGGTGAAGGGCGCCGAGGCGCTCGCCAATGGTGAGACCAAGGATGCCGCGACCCTGGGCGTCACCGCCCCCGATCCGCAGACCGTGGTCTTTCAGCTTTTGACCCCCGCGCCGCATCTCTTGCAGATCATGGGCGGCTTCCAGATGGCGCCCTTGTATTCCCCCACCTTCGCCGAGAAGGGCGCGGCCTCTTTCATCGACGCGGGCAACGTGGTCTCGAACGGGGCCTATACGATCACCGAGATCGTGCCGCAGTCCCATGTTCTCCTGACGAAAAACCCCAATTACTGGGATGCCGCCAATGTCGCCATCCCCCAGGTGAAATACCACGTGACCGAGGATTCCTCGACCGAGCTCAAGCGCTACCAGGCGGGCGAGTTGGACATCACCTATGACATCCCGCTCGCCCAGATGGAGACGCTGAAGGCCGAGATCCCCGACCAGGTGAAAATCGCGCCCTCGACCGAGGTGGTCTATTACTCCTTCAACCTGACCAAGGAGGCGACCGCCAACCCCGACCTGCGCCGCGCCCTGTCGCTGGCCATCGACCGCGAGACGCTGGAGGGCAAGATCGTGAAGTCCGGCGCCATCCCGGACTATTCCTATGCCGGCGGCTTCGACCCGGCCTATCAGGGACCCCAGATCGCCGAGGCCGCGATGTCCCAAGCCGAACGCGAGGCGCTGGCGAAAGAGCTTTTCGCCAAGGCGGGCTACGGGCCGGACAAGCCCCTCAAGCTCACCATCGTCTGCACGGTCGCCGAGGAAAGCAAGAAGCGCGCCCAGGGCGTGGCGCTCATGTGGAAAAAGACGCTGGGCATCGAGGTCGAGGTCCAGGCCATGGAGCGCAAGGCCTGGCTCGACGCTTTCTACGCCATGGGCTGGGATGTCTTTGCCGACAACCTGGTGGGCGATTTCGCGGGGCCCGAGACCTTCCTCGCCTATATGCGCCCCTCGGCCGAGCCCGGCTATCAATGGGTGAAGCCCGAATATGACGCGGCCATGGATGCGGCGGCGGCCCTGGCCGACCCGGCCCAGCGGTATGAGGCGCTGGCCAAGGCCGAGAAGATCCTGCTCGACGACGCCATCTTCGCCCCCATGGCGATCACGCCGACGCGGATGCTGGTCTCTCCGGCGGTCAAAGGTTGGGGAGAAAGCCCGGCCGGTTACTGGAACAGCCAGTTCCTGACGCTGGAGTAAGGCCTGGTGGGCAGGGGCAATCAGCGACCCGCAGCAGGAGAACGGAGGGCATGATCTCCTTCGTGGCCAAAAGGCTCTGGTCGGGGCTCTGGACCCTTGCGGCGCTGATCACGCTGACCTTTTTCGTGATGCGGCTGGTGCCGGGAGGGCCGTTTTCGAAGAACCGCAAGATCTCCCCCGAGGTTCAGGCCAATATCGAGGCGGCCTTTCACCTCGATGAGCCCGTCTGGCGCCAGTTCCTGCGCTACCTGGGGGGGCTCGTGCAGGGCGACCTTGGGCCCTCCTTGCGGTTTCGCGATTACTCGGTGAATGACCTGATCGGCTCGGGCCTGCCCTATTCGCTGACCTTGGGCTTCTGGGCGATCCTGGTGGCGGCCGCCCTCGGGATCAGCCTCGGCATGGCCGGGGCCCTGCGCCGAAATGGCCCGGTGGACTGGGCGACCGGGGCCTTCGGCGTCATGGGGATCGCGGTGCCGATCTTTATCCTCGGGCCGCTCGCGCAACTGTATTTCTCCTTGCACCTCGGGCTTCTCCCGGTCTCGGGCTGGAACGACGGCATCCGGTCGCTGATCCTGCCGGTCCTGATCCTGGCCCTGCCAAACGTCGCCTATATCTCGCGCCTGACGCGGTCCTCGCTGATCGAATCCCTGCGCGAGCCCCATATCCGCACCGCGCGCGCCAAGGGCATCGGACCATGGCGCGTGTTGCGGGCCCATGCGCTGAACGGAGCGCTTTTGCCCGTGGTCGCCTATCTCGGCCCGGCCACGGCGGGGCTGATCACCGGGTCGATCCTGATCGAGACGATCTTCGCGCTGCCGGGCGTGGGGCGGCATTTCGTCGATGCGGCGCTCAACCGCGATTACCCGCTGGTCATGGGCATCACGCTCCTTTACGGCGGTTTCCTCATCCTGTTCAACATCCTGACCGACATCACCCGCGCCTGGATGGACCCGAGGCTGCGTCATGGCTAGGTCCCCCTTCCGCCTCGCCCTCGCGCGCTTCCTGAAGAACCGCATGGCCGTGGCCTGCACCCTCCTTCTGGCCCTGATCGTGGCGCTCTGTTTCCTCGGCCCGCTCTTCTTCCCCTTCACCGGAGAGGACAGCGATTTCGACAATATCTCCGCCCCGATCGACCTGTTCTCCGCCCACCCTTTCGGCACCGACGACTTCGGCCGCGACCTGCTGGTCCGGGTGATGGAGGGCGGCCAGGTCTCCTTGACCATCGGCTTCCTCGGCGCGCTGGCCGCAGGCGTCATCGGCACGCTTTACGGCGCGGTGGCGGGCTTTGCGGGCGGCAGGCTTGACCGGCTGATGATGGCCGCGGTCGAGGTGCTTTACGGCTTTCCTTACGTCATCCTCGTGGTCCTTCTGTCGATGCTCCTCGGCGGCGGCAATATCGCGCTCTTTGCCGCCATCGTCTTCACCCTCTGGCTCACCCCCGCCACCATCGTCCGCGCCCAGGCGCAATCCCTCGCCCGCCGCGAGTTCATCGAGGCCGCGCGGGCCGGCGGCATGACCAACACCGCCATCGTCCTGCAACATATCGTCCCCAACACCATGGTTCTGGTCCTGGTCTATGGCTCGCTTCTGGTCCCCGAAGTGATCCTCTCGGAAAGCTTCCTCTCCTTCCTCGGCATCGGCATCAAGGAGCCCCAGGCCTCCTGGGGCAACCTGATCGAGGCGGGGACCGCGCAGATGGAGACCGACCTGCGCCTCCTTGCCCTGCCGGGAGGGCTTTTGGCCCTGGTGCTCTTCAGCCTGAACTTCATCGCCGATGGGCTGCGAGATGCCTTCGACCCCAAGGAGCGGCTTTAGATGCTGGAGATCAAGGGCTTGACGGTCGATTTCCGGGTCGAGGGCCGCATGGTCCGGGCGGTGGATGGGGTCAGCCTGTCTATCGCCAAGGGGCAGGTCATGGGGCTGGTGGGCGAAAGCGGCTCGGGGAAATCCCAGGTGCTTTACGCGCTGATGGGGCTCTTGGCCGAGAACGGGCGGGCAGGGGGGCAGGCTTTGTTCCAGGGGCAGGACCTGTTGACGATGGCGCCGCGCGCTTTGGACCTGCTGCGCGGCAAGCGGATCGCGATGATCTTCCAGGACCCGATGACCGCCCTCAACCCCTATCAGCGCGTCGGCGACCAGTTGGCCGAGGTCCTGTTCCACCTGCCGAAGGCGCAGGCCTGGGAGCGCGCGGTGGCCATGCTTGAGCGGGTGAAAATCCCCGATGCCGCCGCCCGGGCGCGCCGCTATCCGCATGAATTCTCGGGCGGGATGCGCCAAAGGGTGATGATCGCCATGGCGCTTTTGGCCGAACCCGACCTCCTCCTAGCCGATGAGCCCACGACCGCGCTGGATGTCACGATCCAGGCGCAGATCCTTGATCTCCTGGGCGAACTCGCCGCCGAGACCCAGACCGCCATCCTGATCGTCACCCATGACCTCGGCGTCGTGGCCCGCCTTTGCGACCGCGTCACCGTCCTTTACGGAGGCCGGGTGATGGAGGAAGCCGGGGCCGAGGCGCTCTTCGAAGCCCCCCGCCATCCCTATTCCCAAGGCCTCCTCGCGGCCACGCCCCGGATGGAGGCCCCCCTCGCCCCCCGCATGACCACGATCCCCGGCACCCCCCGCGCGGGCGCCGCAAGCCTGCCCGGCTGCCCCTTCGCCCCGCGCTGCGCCCTTGTCACCGACCGCTGCCGCAAGGAAACCCCGCAACTCATCGAGGGCATCGCCTGCCGCGAGGTGACCCGATGATCCTCGAGGCGCGCAACCTCTCCGTGGCCTATCCCCTCCCGCGCGGGTTGATCTCGCGGCCCGCGCCCCTGACCGTGGTGCATGACGTCTCCTTCCGGCTGGAACGCGGCAAGACGCTGGGTATCGTCGGCGAAAGTGGTTGCGGGAAATCGACCCTGGGGCGGGCGCTGTTGCACCTTCTCCCCGCCGCCAAGGGAGAGGTCCTTTGGGCGGGCGAGAACCCGGCGCAGATGGCGCCCGAGACGCTGCGGAAGGCCCGTGCGAAACGGCAGATCATCTTCCAGGACCCGATCGCGGCCTTGGACCCCCGGATGACGGTGCTGAAAAGCCTGACCCGTCCCCTGGCGACCTTTGAACCGGGCATCACCCGCGCCGAGTCCCGCGACCGCGCCGCCGAGGTCCTGCAACGCACTGGCCTCTCAGCCGATTACCTGGCCCGCTATCCGCACGAACTCTCCGGCGGCCAGGCGCAACGGGTGGGCATCGCCCGGGCGCTCATTGCCAGGCCCGAGGTGATCATCTGCGACGAACCGGTCAGCGCGCTCGATGTCTCGATCCAGGCCCAGGTGGTGAACCTGCTTCTGGACCTGCAAGAGGACCTGGGCCTGGCGCTGGTCTTCATCAGCCACAACCTCGCCGTGGTGCGGCAGATGGCCGATGAGGTCATGGTCATGTGCCTGGGCCGCGTCGTCGAACAGGCCCCGGCGGAGGCCTTCCACCTCTCCCCCCAGCACCCCTATTCGCAGGCCCTGCGCCAGGCCGTGCCAGAGCCCGACCCCTTGGCCGAAAGATCAAGGCGTGGCAAGGCTTTGCAGGGCGAACTTCCCTCGGTCCATGCCCCGCCGCCGGGCTGCGTCTTCGCCAGCCGCTGCGACCGCGCAAGGCCCGAGTGCCGGACCACCCGTCCGGAACTCGCCCCGCGCGGAGCGGCCCTCGTGGCCTGCCCTTACTAGAGCTTTTCCCCGCACGTTCTTTGCGCAAAACCGGTTCCCCGTTTTGCGCGACCTGCTTCAGGCCTTGTACTTCGCGTCGATGGCGTTCATCGCCGCGACATTGCCCGCCGACTTGCCCGCCTTGTCGAAGTTCAGCGTCTCGGCCAGCCAGGCTTCGGCGATGGCTTTGGCGAGTTCCGACCCGATGACCCGCGCCCCCATGGTAATGATCTGCGCGTCGTTGGAAAGCGCCGCGCGGGTGGCCGAATAAGTGTCATGTGTCAGCGCGGCGCGGATGCCCGGAACCTTGTTGGCGCTGATGCAGACGCCGATCCCCGTGCCGCAAACGAGGATCGCGCGGTCATAGGTCCCGTCCAGCACGCCCGAGGCCACCCGCTCCGAGAGATTGGCATAGAAGGGATCGGCCTGGCCCTCCTGGCGCGAAATCTCATGGACCTCATGCGCGCCCTTCAGGTGATCGGCCAGGAGTTTCGCCAGACCCTCTCCGGCGCTGTCGCCTGCGATGGCAAGTTTCATGGGGTATCCTTTCCAAGTTGGTCCGAGACGCGGGCCAGGATGTCGAGGTAACCCGCGACATCCCAGGCCGAGCGCCCGATGAAGAGCCCGTCCACATGGGGGCAGGCGATGAGTTCCGCGCAATTGCCGGGGTTGACCGAGCCGCCATAAAGGCAGGGAATGCGCCGCCCGGTGACCTCATGGGCCACCGCGATGATCTCGGCCTGGCGGGCATCGGCGTAACCGGCCGAGGCGGGGATGCCGCCCGCGCCGATGGCCCAGACCGGCTCATAGGCCAGAAGCACCGGGGCCGCGCCCACATCCGCCAGGGCCATGCGGGTCTGATGGGCCAGGACCTCCGCCGCCCGGCCCGCCTCGCGCTCCTCCAGCGTCTCGCCGATGCAGATCAGCGGGATCAGCCCGTGACGCACGGCGGCGGCGGCTTTCAGGCCCACCGCCTCATCCGTCTCGCCGAAATGCGCGCGGCGTTCGGAATGGCCAAGCTCCACGAGGTCGAGCCCGCAATCCTTCAGCATCAAAGGGCTGATTTCCCCGGTCCAGGCGCCCTGATCCTCCCAATGCATGTTCTGCGCACCGACCTTGACGGAGGTCGCCGCCAGCATCGCCTTGACCTCGCGGACGGCGGTAAAGGGCGGGATGACGAAGCGCTGCAGGCGGGGGTCGCGGCTGGCCTCGGTGGCCAGAAGCCCCTCGGCGAAGGCCCGCGCCTCGGCCAGGGTCTTGTTCATCTTCCAGCTGGTGCCGATCCAGAATGTCATGTTCGTCTTCCAGAGAGTGGGGGTCCTGAGAAACAGGTCATGTCGGGGGCGCCAGAAGGGCGCGGGCCGTGGTCTCGTCGGTGATCAGCCCCATGAGCCGCCCGCTGGAGAGGATCGCCCTCAGCGCCCCCGTCTTGCCGGGGCCGCCGGCGATGGCGACGATGCGGCTTTGGCGCGGGGCATCGAGCGTGGTGGCGAGCGTGCGCCGGGTAAGGGCCGTGGTCAGCACATGGCCGTGCTCGTCGAAGAAATGGCCCAGCATCTCGGCCACGCCGCCCTCGGCCCGGATCGCAGCCAGCTCTCCGGCGCCGATCATCCCCGAGGTCACCAGCTGCGCATCGCGTTCCACCGTGCCCACGCCCACCAGTTTCAGGCTCGCTTCCTCGGTCAGGGCGAAGAGGTCGGCGACCCCGGGTTGGCTCAGGAGGACCGCGCGGTCCTCGACCGAATTGGCATAGAAGGGCACGGGCAGGATATGGGCCTGGGCGCCGCAGGTCTCGGCGATCCGGTACATGACGTCATGCGGGTTGGCGGCATAGGACCGCGTGAGCCCGCCCAGCAGCGAGACGAAGCGCAGCCCCGGCGCCTCGGTGCGCGGCAGTTGGCGGACAGCGGCCAGGAGCGTGCGGCCGTGGGAGAGGCCGATGACCTGGTGGGCGCCCGATTCGATGGCGCGGCGCAGGTAATCCGCCCCGGCCTGGCCCAAAGCCCGCAGCGGCAGGTCGGTTTCGCCAAGGTCGGGGGCCACTTCGCAGGTCGTCAGGCCAAAGCGGGCGCAAAGCGCCGCCTCCAGGCTCGCGCAATCCGCAGCCTTGCCGGTGATCGAGACCCGGACCACGCCCTCGGCCACGGCGCGGGCGATCAGGCGATGGGCCTTGACCGAGGGCACTTGCAGGCGCCTTGCGACCTCGGCCTGGGTCAGGCCGCCGACGTAATGCAGCCAGGCGGCGCGGATCGAGAGGTCCTGTTCGGGGTCGGGACGCTGGGCCATCAGCGCGCGCCCTCCATCAGGGCAAGCAGGTCCTCACGCGACAGCGCCACGGGGTTGGCCTTCATCGAGGAGGAGGTCGCGGCCATCTCCGCCGCCATCTCCCGCATCTCCTCCGTGATGCCAAGCGCATCGAGGCCCCGAAGCCCCTGGGCCCGCGCCCAGGCATCCAGCCCGCCGGGGTGGCAGCTTGCGATCATGGCCTTGACCTGCGTCAGCCGGTCGGTCGCGGCCCTTGCGGCGTTCATCGCAAGCCCCGGCACCAGAAGCGCCCCGCAGATCGCGCCATGCGCCGCGCCCGAGAGGCCCCCAAGTGGCCCCGCCAGCCCATGGACCACCCCCAGCCCGGCATTGGCCAGGGCCAGCCCGCCACAGAGCGAGACAAAGGCCATCTCGTCGCGGGCCCCAGGGTCCTCGGCCTCCATCAGCCGTCGCAGCGCCAAAAGACCGCGCGGGATGGCGTCACGGCAAAGCGCATCGGTCAGGGGATTGGCGCGGGTGGAAACGAAGGGCTCGATGACCTGCGTGATCGCATCGAGGCCCGAGGCGAGCGTCACCCCCCTGGGACAGCCATCCGTCAAGCCCGGATCCACCACGGCCAGCCGCGGCAGCATCCGCGCATCGCGAAGCGAGACCTTGCGCCGCGCCGAGGCCACCTGGATCACCGCATTGCGCGTCACCTCCCCCGTGCCCGCCGTGGTGGGGATGGCGGCAAAGGGCAGGGGAGCGGCCTCCAGCGGGCGGCCCTCGCCTACGACCTCCAGGTGGCGCAGGGCGCCCGAGGGCGCGGGGATCAGGGCAGCCAGCGCTTTTCCAGCATCGATCACCGCCCCGCCACCGATGGCCACCACCGCCTCGATCCCGGCCTCCCGGGCCCGCGCGACCCAGGCCTCGATCACCGCCAGCTCCGGCTCTTCCGATATGGCGACCGGCAGCGCGGGGCGCAGGGCCTCGATGGCCCGAGCCACGCTTCCCCCCCGCGCCAAGGCCCCGGCGCCATGCACGACCATCAGCCGCCCCCAGGAGGCCAGCTCCGGCACGGCGCGCAAAGCCTCGCCCCGGCCAAAGCGGATCTCGGTGGACGTGGCGAAGGCAAAGGGCATCATATCTTCAAGTCCCTCGCGCCTGTGTCGATGAAGGGCGCCCAGAAGGCAATGCTTTCGGCGATCTGGGGGATGACCTGGCGGTCATTGGGCTCGCGCTCCTTGAACGAGAGCTCGAGGCAGATCTCGTTGTCCTGCGCCCCCCCCTCGGCCAGGGCCTGCAACAGAGGCTCGGGCTGCACCCGCCCCTTGGCGTTGAACTCCGCCGTAAAGGGCCGGTGACCGCCCTTGTCCAACAGGCTCTGCTTGATATGGATGATCGGAGAGACCTTCGGCACCGCCCGCGCCCAGGCATAGGGGTCGAGGTCCTCCGGATTGGGGCTCGTCACATCGCCATGGTCGATATCGGCCATCATCCACATCGGGATGGCCATATCGGCGGAGGTCAGCCGCGCCTGCAGGGCCAGGGCGGCCGCAATCGTCTCGCCGAACTCACGGCCGATGCTCATCGGCTCCCAGAAGACATGGGTAAGCCCCGCCGCGCGACCATGTTCCGCCACCTCCGCCCAGGCGTCGATGGCGATGCGGACCAGGTCTTCCCGGCGCGCGGCGTCGTCGTAATCGCGGTAGGTCAGAATCGCGAATTGCGTGCCGACCGAGGTGCCGCCCAACTCGCCGATGATATCGGCAAAGGTCTTGAACCAGTCGATATAATACCGCCGCACCTCCGGGTCCGGGTGGCCGAAATGGTTGAGCCGCCCGTAAGGCCCCGTCATCCCGCTTGTCACCCTGACCCCGGTGCGCCCCAGCGCCGCCCCCATCTGCCGCGTCAGCCGCCGGATCACCGGGGCGGGCCAAGAGGGGTTGATGAACTCATGGGTCAGCTGCAGGTCGCGCAGGCGCAGGTCGCGCGCCACAGTCTCGACCAGGTCATCCGGGTCGGCAAAGCGGTTCACCAGGGGATTGGTGTTCAAGGACAGGGTCAGGGCCATCAGGCGACCTCTTGGAAGGTTTGGGCGAACCAGTCCGAGAAAGCGACCTTTTCGGCCTCGGTCAAGTGCAGGTAATGCTTGGTGCGGCGCGTCAGGACATCCTCGGCCGTCATGGCCCATTCGCGGGCCACAAGGTAGCGCGCCTCGGCCTCGTAGAGCTGGCCGCCGAAGTGACGGCCCAGGGGCGCCCCCAGGATCTCCCGCGTCCTGGTGCCATAGCGCCGCGCCAGGTGCAGGATCAGCGCGCGGTCGACCTTGGGAAACTCGTCGCGCAAGGTGTTGATGAAGCTCTCGAAATCCGCCCCCGGCATCTCGCCGCCGGGCAGGGGGGCCCTGGCCGTCCAATCCGGCCCCATCTGGGGAAAGACCCCCTTCAACCGGTGAAGCCCCCGTTCGGCCAGCTCCCGGAAGGTGGTGATCTTGCCGCCGAAGACATTCAGCATCGGCACGCCGCCGGTCTCGTCGAGGTCGAAGACATAGTCCCGCGTCACCGCCGAGGGATTGCCCTTGCCGTCGTCGAAGAGCGGCCGGACCCCCGAGAAGCTGTGCAGCACATCCGAGGGCCGCAGCTTTTCCTTGAAATAGCGGTTTACCGCCTTCAGCAGGTAATCGACCTCGGTCTCGGCGATGGCCACGTCCTCGGCCCGGCCCTCCCAGGGGATATCGGTCGTGCCGATCAGGGCCATGTCGCCCTCATAGGGGTTGATGAAGATCACGCGCTTGTCGTGGTTCTGCACGAGGTAAGCATTCTGCCCCTCCCACCACTTCTTGACGATGATATGCGAGCCCTTGACCAAGCGGACACCCCGCGAGGAGTTCGACCCCGCCACCCGCCCGATGATATCCGAAACCCAGGGCCCCGCTGCATTGACGATGCATTTGGCGCGGTGGGTCCGCTCGCCATGGGGACCCTTGGTCACGATGGTCCAGGCGCCATCCTCGCGCCGGGCCGAAGTGACCGCCGACCGGGTCAGCACCTCGGCGCCCTTTTCCGCCGCCCCAAGCGCGTTCAGCACCACGAGCCGGGCGTCATCCACCCAGCAGTCGGAGTATTCGAAACCCTTGGTATAGGCGGGCAGCACCGCCGCCCCCTCGGGGGCGCGGCGCAGGTCAAGGGTCCGCGTCCCGGGCAGCTTCTTGCGGCCGCCCAGGTGGTCATAGAGAAACAGCCCCAGCCGCACGAGCCAGGCCGGCCGGTCCTGCGGCGAATGCGGCAGGACAAAGCGCATGGGCCAGATGATATGGGGGGCGGCGGCGAGAAGGATTTCCCGCTCGATCAGGGCCTCACGCACCAGCCGGAATTCGTAATATTCCAGGTAGCGCAGCCCGCCATGGACCAGCTTCCCCGAACGGGAAGAGGTGCCCTGTGCAAGGTCGTCCTTCTCGGCCAGGGCGACCTTGAGCCCCCGCCCCGCGGCGTCCCGGGCGATCCCCGCGCCATTGATCCCGCCACCGATGACGAACAGGTCCAGCATCGCTTACTCCCTTGCGCTCAGCGCGTCCCAGGCGGGCACGAGCCCCCGGCGCGCGGCGCCATAGGCCTTGAAGAGCCCATCATAGGTTGAAATCAGCCCCGCATCCGGCGCCTCGGGCGCGCCCAGAAGCGGCGTCACCCAGTCGGCGATGCAGGCCTCCATCGAGGGATAGGCCCCGATCGCCACGGCGGCCATCATCGCAGCCCCCGCCGCGCCAGCCTCCTCGCGGGCCGAGACCCGGACCGGCGCATGGGCGCAGGCCGACAGCACCGCCCGCAAGCCCCGGGACCGTGCCGCGCCGCCTGTCAGGCGCAGCTCGGAAGGCAGGGGGCCCATGGCGGCATAGCAATCGCGCAGCGCCATCCCCAGCCCCTCGACCACCGCCCGCACCAGGTCGGGGTAGCCGTGGCTCTGCGTCAGTCCCACGAAGCCCGCCCGCGCCTTGGCCGAAACGAAAGGCCCGCGCTCTCCGGCCTCGGAGATATAGGGCAGGTAAACGATCTGCCCCGGCTCCGTCGCCGCCAGCCACCTCTCGATATGGCCCACGAGGTCACGGTGGCTGGCGGGATGGCCCATGTCCGTCAGAAGCCCGGCCCCCATGTTCAGAACCCAATCGAGGTTCAGCGTGGCGGCCATGTTCGTCTGGACCTGGGTGACGATGCCGGGAATGGGCAGGGCGATGACATAGCCCGTGCCCTCGGCGTTCAGGTGGACATCCTCGGCCCGGACCGCGCGCATATGGACGCCGGTGGACCCCACGGTCGAGCAGGCGACATTCTCGCCTCCGCCGTAGACCCCGGCGCCCAAGGCCGTCATCGCCATGTCGACATAGGCCAAGGAGACGGGCGTGCCCGGGCGCAGGCCCGTGAGGGCGGCGGCCTCGGGCGTCATTGGATGGGTTTCCTGGCTGCCGTCCAGGATCGGCGGCAGGAGGGCGCGGCGATGCGAAAGCCCAAGCGCCGCGATGACGCCGTCGTCATAGGCCCTGGTGCGGAAATCGGCAAAGGTGAAGCCCGCCTCGGAGGGGTCGGTGGCGCGCACCCCGGTCAGGTTCAGATAAAGCCAGTCCTTGCAATGCAAGGCGACCTCGGCCCGGTTCAGGAGGTCGGGGTGAAAGCGGTCCATATGGGCCATCTGCGCGCCCATCTGGCAGGTGTTGAGCCCGGTGCCCGTGGTCTCGAAGCGCCTGCGGTTCCCCGACAGGCGATCCACCGTCGGCGCGGCGCGGGCGTCGAGCCAGAGCCAGGCCGGGGCCACGGGCCCATCGCGGCCCACAAGCCAGGTCCCGTCGCCCTGCGCCGTCACCGACAGGGCGGCCGTGCGGGCGGCGAGCCCCGGAACCTGCGCGCCAAGCGCCCGCAGCGCCGCGGCGCAATCCTCCCAGGTGCGGACCATGTCCTGCGTGACGGCGCCCCCCGCGCCCACGTCATAGCGGTTGGGAATCGCGGAGACCGCGACTTGGTTGCCCGCAAGGTCGAAGGCCACGGCCTTCAGGACCGAGGTCCCGGCGTCGATGCCGATCACCAACTCTGTCTCTGCCATGGCTCCCCCCTTGGTCTCGTGCCTTTTATCACCACAAAGATAACATGAGAAATGAAATTCTTTACGGACATCGCGATTTATTTCAGCTAAACTCGACAAGGTCAATCCCGGTGAGGGGTCTTGCCCCGGCGCGCCGGGGGCTTGCCCCCTTTGGGTCGCGCCTTGCCCGCCTTGGCGGCTCTCGGGCGGAAATCTCAGGTTTTGCAGGTCTTTCTCGTCGGAATCGCCCGTCTTTCGGGAGTTTTTCCAGCGGCGTCCCGGCTTTTGCTTCGTGCGCGGGGCGGGGGTCCTGGGACGACTCGCCCAGAAGTCTTTGCGGGGCGTCCACTGGAATCTCGGCGCAAAATATAACTCACTTGACTTTACAGATAACACGAAGATACCACTGTCTCGTCCAGACCGGAGGAGGAACCGGGCGGGCAGGGGGGAATCGGGGAAGCGGGCCTTGGGCCTGACGCCGTCTTCTGCGCGCCAAGGCCTCGTGAATGCGGGAGCCGCCCATGACCACGTCGCCTCAACCCAAGACCCGTCGCCGCCTTCTCGTGGCAGGCGTCGTCGTGGCGGTGCTGGCGGGGATCGCGCTGGATACGACCGTGGTCGAGACGGGGTCGGAACATGACACCCGCGTCCAGGCATTCAACCCCGACGCTTACGGCACCGAGACCTTCCCCGCGATCCGCGAGGCGATCCTGGCCAAGGCGGTCCCCGCGACCGAACTGGCCCCCGCCGTCCTGGCCGATCCCAAGGCGGCGGTGGCGAAATACGGGACCGCTTCGACCACCGGGGCGATCTTTGCGGTTAGCTTCACGGCCACAGTGGGCAACGGCAAATCCGGCATCTATGGCCTGACGGTGGAGGGCCTGCCCGCCGATATCAAGCTGCGCATCCAGACCGGGCCTGCGATCAACGACACGGTCCTGCGCGATGCGCCCGGCACCATCGAATTCGGCGCCTTCAAGAACCAGATCGAGTATCAGGACGCGGGCGCCGCCATCAACCGGGCGATGAAGGCCGCCGTGCTGGACGGGATCGATACGGCCAACCTGACCGGCAAGACCATCGAAGTCACCGGCGCCTTCCGCATGGGCGGCAATCCGAAGAACTGGTTCATCACCCCCGCCGCCCTGGTGGTGAAATGACCCAAGACGTCGTCCTCGCCGCCCGCAACGTCGCCAAGTCCTATGGCGCGGTCAACGCGCTGAAAGGGGTGAATTTCGACATTCACCGGGGGCAGGTGACCACGCTCTTCGGCGAGAATGGCGCGGGGAAATCCACGCTGATGAAGATCCTCTCGGGCGTCATCCAGCCGACCTCTGGCGAGATCATTCTGGACGGCCAAGCCATCACCTTCGACAACGCCAGCCATGCGCGGGCGCGGGGCATCTCGATCATCCACCAGGAGCTGAGCCTCGCCCCCAATCTCTCCGTCCGCGACAATATCTTCATGGGCCGCGAGATCCGCGGCCCCATGGGCGTCGATTTCGCCGAGGAGACCCGGCAGGCCCAAGCGCTGATGGCGGAGCTGGAGCAGGACATCGACCCCGCCACCCCCGTGGGCGCTTTGCGGCTTGGCCAGCAGCAGATCGTGGAGATCGCACGCGCCCTCTCGGTCGACAGCCGCATCCTGATCATGGACGAGCCCACCTCTGCGCTTTCGGCCTCGGAGGTCGAGGTTCTCTTCAAGGTGATCCGCGACCTGACGGCCAAAGGCGTCTCCATCGTCTATATCTCGCATCACCTGGAGGAAGCGCTGCAGATCACCCATCACGCGGTGGTCCTGCGCGATGGCACGATGACGGCCTATGCGCCGCGCGCCGAGATAGACCTGAACTGGATCGTCCGCAACATGGTGGGCGAGAATTATGACCTCGGGAGCCCGCCGGAGGTGACCTTCGGGGCAGAGGCCCTGACGGTGGAGGGGCTGACGCTCCCGGGCGCGGGCTTCAACCTGGTCGATAACCTGTCGCTTTCGGTGCGCAAGGGCGAGATCGTCTGCATCTATGGGCTGATGGGGGCGGGGCGGACGGAACTGCTTGAAACCATCGCCGGGCGGCTTCGCCCCTCGGCGGGGCGGATCCTGCTTGAGGGCGCCGAGATGGGCGCGCTCTCCATTGCGGAACGCATCGAGACCGGCCTGGCCCTGGTGCCCGAAGACCGTCAGCGCGATGGGCTCGTGCAGACCATGTCGGTGGGGCAGAACCTGTCGCTGGCCTCGATCCTGAGCTTCACGCGGGGGCTTTTCACCTCGCGCAGGGCCGAGGCTGCGATCATCGACAGCTCGATCAAGCGGGTGACGGTCAAGACATCGGGCCCGGCCGCGCCCATCGGGTCGCTGTCGGGCGGCAACCAGCAAAAGGTGGTCATCGGCAAGATGATGGCGACCAACCCCCGAGTGCTGCTGCTGGACGAACCAAGTCGCGGCATCGACATCGGCGCCAAGGCCGAGGTCTTCCGGCTTCTGGCCGAGGGCGCGCGGCAGGGGCTGGCCGTGGTCTATTCGACCTCCGAGGTCGGGGAATGCCTCTCCATCGCCCATCGCATCATCGTCATGCGCAAGGGCCGCATCGTGGCCGAGTTCGGCCCCGAGACCACGAAAGAAGAGATCATGGCCGCATCTGGCGAAGCCAAGGCCGCGTGAGGGAAGACATGTCGCAGAAATCCAATTCCGTCGCCCGGCTGCTTCTGGAGGCCCGCGCCTTCCTCGCGCTGATCGTCATCGTGGCGGTGTTTTCCTGGCTCTCGCCCAATTACTTCACCGTCTCGAACTTCCTGGTGATGGCCTCCCATGTGGCGATCTATGGCATCCTCGCCATCGGGATGCTTCTGGTGATCCTGACCGGCGGGATCGACCTCTCGGTGGGCTCGGTCCTCGCTTTCTGCGGGGTCATGGCGGGGGCCATGATGCAGGGGATCGAGCTCGGGACCTCGGTCTATTACATGCCGGTCTGGGGCGTCGTGGTCCTGACCTTGGCCATCGGAGGCCTGATCGGCGCGGTCAATGGCGTCTTGGTGGCCTTCTTCCGGGTGCCGGCCTTCGTGGCCACCCTGGGCGTCATGTATGTGGCGCGGGGCCTGGGGCTCTTGCAGACCAACGGGCTGACCTACAACAACCTGGCGGGCAAGCCCGAGCTCGGGAACACCGGTTTCGACTGGCTGGGCTTCAACCGGGTCGAGGGCGTGCCGATCTCGGTCGTGGTCCTCGTCGTCCTGGCGGTGATCTTTGCCGTGACGCTCGCGCGGTCGGCCTTTGGGCGCTGGCTTTATGCGACGGGTGGCAATGCGCGGGCGGCCGACCTTTCGGGCGTGCCGGTGACCTTCGTGCTGCTGACCGTCTACACGCTCTCGGGCATCCTGGCGGCGGTGGCGGGGCTGGTTCTGTCCAGCCAGCTGACCTCGGCGGGCCCCACGGCGGGGAACTCTTATGAACTGACCGCCATCGCGGCGGTGGTCGTCGGCGGCGCGGCCCTTTCGGGCGGGCGCGGCACGGTGCAGGGCACGATGCTCGGCGCCTTCGTCATCGGCTTTCTGGCCGATGGCTTGGTGATCGTCGGCGTCTCGCCCTATTGGCAGACGGTCTTCACCGGGGCGGTCATCGTCCTGGCCGTCTTGATGAATTCGCTGGGCAATGGCTCGGCGCGTGGGCGGTGATCCCGTCCGAATACCCGAAGAAACTCAACATCCAACGGAGGAATGACATGTTGAAGACCACCAAGATGCTGCTTGCAGCCGCTGCCACGACCGCGCTCATGGCGGGCGCTTCCTGGGCCGAGGGGCTCATCACCATCATCGTGACCGACCCCGCCAACCCCTATTGGCTGACCGAGGGCAATGTCGCCAAGGCCACCGCCGAGTCCATGGGCTATACCGCCAATCTCTCGGCCCACAAGGGCGATACCAACGTCGAATCCCAGATGATCGACACCGCCATCACCAACAAGTCGGTGGCCATCATCCTCGACCCGGCCAATGCGGATGGGTCCATCGGTGCGGTCAAGAAGGCCGTCGATGCGGGCATCCCGGTCTTCCTGGTGAATGCCGAAATCAACCAGGAGGGCCTGGCCAAGGCGCAGCTCGTGTCGAACAACGCCCAAGGTGCGGCGCTGGGTGCCGAGGCCTGGGTGGCGGCGATGGGCGAGAAGGGCTCTTATGTCGAGCTCTTCGGCAACCCGGCCGACAACAATGCCGCGACCCGCTCGAACGGCTATACGACCGTCATCGGCCAGTATCCGGACCTGGTCCAGGCCGGCAAGGAAGTCGCGAACTGGGACCGCACCCAGGGCTACCAGAAGATGCAGTCGCTTCTGCAGGCCAACCCCGATATCACCGGCGTGATCTCGGGCAATGACGAGATGGCCCTGGGCGCCATTGCCGCGCTGAAGGAAGCGGGCAAGCTCGGCAATGTGAAGGTCGGCGGCTTCGACGGTTCGCCCGATGCGGTGGCCGCGGTTGCCGCGGGCGAGATGGAATACACCGTCCTGCAGCCCGTCGCGGTCTTTGCCGCCGAAGCCGTCAAGCAGGCCGACAGCTTCATCAAGACCGGCTCGACCGGGGCTGCGAGCGAAAAGCAGCTCTTCGACTGCAAGCTGATCACCAAGGACAACGTGGACAAGTATACCGCGCCCTTCACGCTGTCGGAATAAGCGGCACCCGTTCGAAAAAGGCTCTGAGGGGGCGCGCTCCCCGCCCCCCCTTGCCAATCCTGTTCCCCGGGCCATCATGGTCCGGGGAAGAGTGAGGAAACCATGAACGACATAAGATCCGAAGAGGACCTGCCCTCGGACAGCCGATCCGCCCGCCAGCAGGCGCGCCGCCAGCTGATGGCCGAGGCGGTGATGGCCGAAGGCGCCATGCGGATCGAGGACCTGGTCGAACGTTTCGGGATTTCCCTGATGACCGCGCATCGCGACCTGGACGAGCTGGTCTCGCGCGGGGTTCTGCGCAAGACGCGGGGGATCGTCTCGGCCGCGCCGACCTCGCTGATCGAGGCCTCCGACGTCTACCGATCCACCCGCCAGGCGGCGGAGAAGCGCGCGATTGCGGCCCATGCCGCGCAATATGTCGAACCGGGGCAGGCGGTGTTTTTCGACGACAGCACGACCGTGTTGCAGATGGTGCCCTGGTTGCCCGCAAGGGTGCCTTTGACCGCGATCACCAACAGTTTGATCCTGATGGGAGAGCTGAAGTCGGTGACCGATGTGACGATCCTGGGGCTTGGCGGGCAGTTCCACAATTGGTGCAACGCTTTCATGGGGCCTATGACCACGGCCGAGATCCGGCGTCTGCGCGCCGACAGGGTCTTCCTGTCGATGTCGGCGATTGCCGATGACATGGTCTTTCACCAAAGCCCCGAGATGGCCGAGACGAAAAGGGCGATGTTCGACAGCGCGTCGATGCGGATCCTTTTGGCCGACCATTCGAAATTCGACCGCAGGGCTTTGTATTCCATGGGCCATCTGCGCGAATTCGACCTGGTCATCGTGGATGACGCGCTGCCTGCCTCCCGCGTCGAGGACATGCGCGCGCGCGGCATCAAGGTCGAGGTCGCCCGGAGCCCGAAAACCAGCCCGTGACCCGGGTTTCGCAGAGCCAGGGTCCCTCCTTCTCCCCGCCGCCCCGGGCTTGACCCGGGGCCTCGACCCGAAAATGCCACGGAAGCCAGAATGCCCCTGATCATCGGTATCGACTGCGGATTGACCGTCACCAAGGCGGTGGTCTTCGACGAGCGCGGTCGGGTGCTGGCCACGGCGCGGCGCCCCTCGCAGCAGTTGAAACCCCAGGCGCGGCATGTCGAACGCGACATGGACCAGCTTTGGCAGGCCTGTGCGGGGGTAATCTCCGAGTCCTTGGCGGCCTCTGGCCACCCGGCCTCGGAGGTGGCTGCGGTCGCAGCCACGGCGCATGGCGACGGGGTCTATCTTTTGGACCGCGCGGGGCGGCCCAATGGCCCGGGGATCCTCTCGCTGGACAGCCGCGCGGTGGAGGTGGTCGAGGGATGGGAGGCGGATGGGACGTCGGAAGCCGCGCTGCATCTGACCGGTCAAAAGCCCCATGCCTCCGCCCCCTCGGCGCTTCTGGCCTGGATGGCGCGCCACCAGCCGGAGCGGCTCGCGGCGACGGGCCATGTCCTGACCTGCAAGGACTGGCTGACTTTTTGCCTGACGGGCCGGATCGGCACCGACCGGACCGAGGCCTCGACCTCTTTCACCGATGTGAAGACCCAGGGCTATAACCCCGATATCCAAAGGCTTTTCGGCCTGGACCTGGACTTGCCCGAGATCGCCCCCTGCGAGGCGGTGGTGGGCGATGTCACGCCTCAGGCCGCGCGGATGACGGGGCTTTTGCCCGGCACCCCGGTCGTGGCGGGGCTGCATGACGTGACGGCCAGCGCCCTGGGGATCGGCGGCCATGCCCAGGGCGTGATTGCCGTCGTCGCGGGCACCTATTCGATCAACGAGACGGTCACCTCCACCCCGCGCACCGATGCCCGCTGGTTCTGCCGCAACGCGATCCGGCCCGGAGAATGGCATCCCATGGCGATCTCCCCGGCCTCGGCGGCCAATTACGACTGGTTCCTCGACCATTTCACCCTGCGCGGCCCCGATATCCATGCCACGCTCGCCCCCGAAATCGCGGCGGCCCTTGCCCGGCCGTCCTCCGCCTTCTTCCACCCCTATCTCTTCGGCTCGCCCCATGGCGGCCGGGCCTCGGCCGGGTTCTTCGGGCTCCACGGCTGGCACGACCGGGGCGACATGTTGCGTGCCGTGCTGGAGGGCATCGCCTTCAACCACCGGCTTCATGTCGAGGCGCTGCAAGAGGCCTTTCCCTCGCGCGAGATCCGCCTGACCGGGGGGATTTCCCGCAACCCCAGGATCGCCCAGCTCTTCGCCGATGCCCTGGGGCTCCCCGTGACGGTGACCGAGACCGAGGAGGCCGCCGCCTGGGGGGCCGCCCTTTGCGCGGGGGCGGGGGCTGGCCTCTGGCCCACGCCTTTCGACGACCCGCGCGACCTGGGCGGCAAGACCTACCGCCCGGAGCAGGACCTGACCCGTCGCTATCGCCTGCACGCGGACCTCGTGCAGGCCCTGGCGCCCCTCTGGCCGCGATTGGAGGCCGAGGATGTCTGACCATTTCGACGTCATCATCATCGGGGCGGGCGTCAACGGCGCGGGGCTTTTCCGCGACCTCTGCGAGCAGGGGGTGAAATGCCTGATCCTGGACAAGGGGGACTGGGGTTCGGGGACCTCTGCGGCGCCCTCAAGGCTGATCCATGGCGGGATCAAATACCTCGAGACCGGCGAATTCCGCCTCGTCGCCCAATCGACGCTGGAGCGGAACCTGCTTCTGAAGAACGCCCCCCATGCGGTGCTGCCCCTGCCCACCGTCATCCCGATCTTCAGCTGGCTCAAGGGGATAGGGGCCGCCCTGCGCACGCTGATGGGGTCCACCACGGCGCCGCGCCAAAGGGGCGCCGTGCTGATGAAGATTGGCCTCTGGCTCTATGACTTTTACGGCGCGCGCGAGCGCATCATGCCGCGCCACCAGATGTGGAGCCGCGCCCGGGCCCTGCGCGAGCTGCCCCTGACCCCGCGCATCAAGGCGGCGGGGCTCTACTATGACGCCCGCATCGCCATGCCCGAGCGGCTGGTCTGGGAGCTGGTCGCCGACGGTTTGCGCGCCAATCCGACCTCGCGGGCGCTGTCCCATGCCAGTTTCCGGCGCGAGGGGCCGGGCCTGCGGGTCTGGAACGAGGAGACGAACCAGGATGTGGCCTCTTGCCTGATGGTCAATGCGGCCGGGCCCTGGATCGACCAGGTGAACCGCGCGCTTGGCATCGAGGGGCGGCTCATTGGCGGCACCAAGGGGGCGCATCTTCTGTTGGATCATCCCGCTCTGGTCAAGGCGCTGGCGGGCCGCATGGTCTATTTCGAGGCCGATGACGGACGGATTTGCCTGGTTTATGAACATCTTGGCCGGGTCATGTTGGGCTCGACCGATATCCGCGCCGATGACCCCGATGCGCTGACGGTCTCGGATGCCGAGGCCGATTACCTCCTGGGCGCCGTGGCCAGCCTTTTCCCGGACCTCGGCCCGGGCCGCGTGGTCCATGCCTATTCCGGCCTGCGCCCCTTGCCCTATTCCGAGGGCACCCAGGCCGGGCTGATCTCGCGCGATCATTCCGCGCCGGTGGCCGAACCGCAAGGCGACCGCGCCTTTCCGGTGATCTCGCTCGTGGGCGGCAAATGGACGACCTTCCGCGGCTTTGCCGAGGAGGTGGCGGACCTGGTCCTGAAGCGGCTGGGGATGAACCGGCGGATCTCGACGCGGGCCATGGCGATTGGAGGCGGGCGGGACTTTCCGGCGGATGCGGGGGCTTGGGCCGCGGCCCAGCCCGTGGCGCGGGAGCGGGCGCTGGAGCTTTTGGCGCGCTATGGCGCGACCGGCGCCCAGGTGGCCGAGGCCGAGGCCAGGGGCGCGCGGGGGATCGTCGATGCGCCGGACTTCACCGATGCAGAGATCGCCTGGATCACGGCGCATGAACGCGTCCTGCGGCTGGAGGATATCGTCCTGCGCCGCACGCCCCTGGCCATCACGGGCCGGGTGACCGAGGCCATGCTGGCAGACCTCGCGCGCGTTGCGGGCGGGGTCAGGTTCTGGTCCCCGGAGCGGCAGGCCGAAGAGGTCGCGGCGGTGAAGGAGACCCTCACCCGCCGCCACCGCTGGAGCTTCTAGGCGCGGGCCTTGCGCAGGGCGCCTGCCCAAAGCGCGCGGTCCGGGCCTGGGTCTCGCGCGGGGGAGAAGGTCTGGCCCTCTCCGCCCAGGGGGAGCGTCACGCCAAAATGGGTAAAGGCCATGGCGGCGGCGCCCAGGGCACCCACCTCCTCCACCGCGCTTTGCGTGACGGGGCGGGCGAGGAAATCGGCCTGCCTTTGCATGAGGAACCCATTCCCCGAGGCGCCGCCATCGGCACGGAGGCCTTCGAGCCTGCCGCCATCGGCCTCCATCGCGGCGAAGACATCGGCGATCTGATGGGCCACGGCCTCGATCGCCGCGCGGGCCAAGTGGGCGCGGGTCGTGCCATGGGTCATCCCCGTGATGGTGCCCCGCGCCTGATCATCCCAATGCGGCGCGCCAAGCCCCGCAAGCGCCGGGACAAAGACCACGCCGCCGGTATCGGGCACGGTCTCGGCCAGGGTGGAGACTTCGGCCGCCGAGCCCAGGCCCAGGATGCCGCCCATGAAGGAGACCGCCTGGGCCGAGACGGTGATATTGCCCTCCAAGGCATGGGCGGTGCCGTGCCGACCCGTCCAGGCAATGGTGCCGGAAAGCCCATGGGAGGAGGCCACACGCCCTGGCGTCAGGGTCATCAGCGAAGACCCCGTGCCATAGGTCGCCTTCACGGTCCCCGGCGCCCGGACCCCATGGCCGTAAAGTGCTGCATGGCTGTCGCCCATCATGGCCAGCACGGGGATCCCCTCGGGCGTCTGGCCAAAGCGGCTGTCCGAGGGGCGGGGCTCGGGCAGGCAGGCAGTGGAGGCGCCGAAGAGGGCGGCGAGGTCGTCGGAGAAGGTCAGGCTGCGCGTGTCGAAAAGCTGCGTGCGCGAGGCGTTGGAATGGTCGGTCGCAAAGGCTCCGGTCAGGTTGAAGAGGAGCCAGGCGTCGACCGTCCCCGCGCAAAGGCGGCCCTGGGAGAGGAGGGGCTTCGCCTCGGGGATGTTCTCCAGCACCCAGGCGAGTTTTCCGGCGGGGAAGAGCGGGTTGATGCCAAGGCCGGTGGCCGCGATGACCTTTGCGTCATGGCCATCGGCGATCAGCCATGCCGAGGCCTCGGCCGTGCGGCGGCATTGCCAGATGGGCGCGGGGCAGAGGGGGGTGCCGGTCTTGCGGTCCCAGACCACCAGGGTCTCGCGCTGGTTGGCGATGGCGATGCCATCTGGGCGGCCATGGGGGGCGAGGTCGGCGATGACCTTTTGCACCGAGGCCCAGATGGCTTGGGCCGATTGCTCGGCCCAACCGGGATGCGGGTATTCGGTCGTCAGGGGGGCGGAGGCGCGGGCGAGGATCGCCCCCGTCTCATCCACCAGGATGGCCTTGGTGTTGGTCGTGCCCTGGTCGATGGCGAGGATGCGGGTCATTTCCGCGCCACCGCACGGCGGGCCGCCGCCTTGATGCCCGCGACCGTCAGGCCGGAACGCGCGAACAGATGCGCCAGGTCGCCCGTGGGTTGGAAGCCGTCGAAGCCCAGGCGCTCGACCGGGACGGGTTTGTGAGAGGCGGTGAACTCCGCCACCGCACCGCCAAGACCACCGCGCAGATGCGCCTCTTCGACGGTGACGATGGCCCCGGTTTTCGAGGCTTCGTGCAGCGCCGCCTCATCAAGCGGGTTGATCGTGTGCATGTTCAGGACCCTTGCCGAGAGGCCCTCGGAGGCAAGCTCCTCCGCCGCCGTCATGGCCAGGTGAACCACCGTGCCGCAGGCGATGAGCGTGACGTCGCTGCCCTGCCGGGCGAGGGTCGCGCGGCCGGGGGTGAAGACGCGGCCAGGGATCTCCAGCGCGGGAACCGGCATGCGGGAGAGGCGGATATAGACGGGCCCCTCATGGGCGGCGGCCCAGCGGATGGCCTGTTCGACCTCCCAAGGATCGGCGGGGACGATGAGGGTGATGTTCTTCAAGGGCCGGAGCCAAGCGAAGTCCTCGATGGAATGGTGGGTCGGCCCAAGCTCGGCATAGGCCACGCCGGAGCTTTGGCCCACCAGCTTGACGTTGAACCCCGCGTAAGAGACATCGGCCTTGACCTGCTCCAGCGCGCGCCCCGTCAGGAAACACGAGGCCGCCGAGACGAAGGGGACCTGGCCTCCGTTTGCCAGGCCCGCGCCGACGCCGACCATGACCTGTTCGGCGATGCCGACATTGATCAGCCTTTCGGGATAGGCCTTCTGGAAAGCGCCGAGTTTTGACGACCCCACCGAGTCATTCACCACGGCGCAGATGCGGGGGTCTTGGGCCGCGAGGTCGCAAAGCGTCTTCACCCAGGCATCGCGGCAGTCGTAAAGGCCCGCTTTTTCAACAGCATGCGACATCAGACCAACTCCGCCATGGCTTGCGCAAATTCCGCGTCATTCGGCACGCCATGGTGCCATTTCGCGACATTCTCCATGAAGGAGACGCCCTTGCCCTTGACCGTATTGGCGATGATGCAGCGGGGGCGGTCCCCCTTCGCGGTCAGCGCGCCCAGAAGCGCCGAGACGTCATGGCCATCGACCATCTGGACCTCAAACCCAAAGGCCTCATACTTCTTGTCCAAGGGGTCCAGCCCCGAGGTCTCCTCCGTCCCCGCGCCCTGCTGAAGCCGGTTGCGGTCGATGATCAGCGTCAGGTTGGCCAGCCGCCGGTGGCCCGCCACCATCGCGGCCTCCCAGTTGGAGCCCTCTTGCTGCTCGCCATCGCCGGTCAGGACATAGGTGCGGTAGTCGCGGCCCGTGATCTGGCCCGCAATGGCGATCCCCAAAGCCACGGGGAAGCCGTGACCCAGGGGCCCGGTGTTGGTCTCGACCCCCGGGACATAGTTGCGGTTGGGGTGGCCGTTCAGCGGGCTGCCGTTTTGCATATAGCTGGGCAGCCAATCCTCGGGGAAGTAGCCCGCCGCACACAGCGCGGTATAGATCGCCCCCGTCGCATGGCCCTTGGACATGATGAAACGGTCGCGATCCTCCCAAGCTGGCCGCGCGGGATCATGGCGCATCACGCCGAAGTACAGCGTCGCCAGGATGTCGGTGGCCGAGAAATCGCCGCCCGGATGGCCCAGTTGGGCGCGGTGGACCATGGTGAAGGCGGTGCGCCGCATCCAGAGCGCGCGCGCCCGGATCAGCGGGATGGGGTCGTTTTGCATCATGACTTCCTTTGGCGACGTTGCGCCGGGGGGGCCTTTGGCCCCCCGGTTCCGGGATCAAAGGCGGAAAAGCTGGGGTTCCGGCTCGCCGCCATGGTGATAGATCGGCCAGCCGAGATAGCGGATCACCGCCTCTTCGACGACCTGGGCATGCTGGCCGCGCACCATGGCGACATGGTGCTCGAAGCCGTTTTGCGTCACGAACTTCATCAGCTTGCGCAGGCCAGCGACCCGCGTTGTGGCAATGCCGCCATCCATGGGGAAGGGGTGGTCGGTGAACTCTCCCTCGCCGAGGTAGCATTTCAGCGTGCCCTTGGAATCATCCGAGGACAGGCGGAAATAGGTCATCTCGCCGGGCTTCACCTTGCCCTTGACCGCGCCGAAGCATTTCGACCGCCCGATGGTTTCGCCCAGAACATCGAGCTCGCCAATCTCGGGCGTGTCGCCGATGAAGGACTTGGGGAAGTTGCCGCAATGGGTGGCGACGCAGAGGTCCTTTTCATAGGCGTAGTTGTTGTTCCAATCGAGAAGCGCAGGCGGCGCGCCCGAGGCGAGCGCCAGGGCATACATCGAGACCGCGCCCATGATGTCGACCTCGCAGGCCGAGGGCGAAAGCTCTTCGCCCAGCATCGACATGGTGACGCAGGTGGCGCAGCCGAAATTGTCCTGCAGGCTCCGCCAGCACTGGATGGCCGAGGCGTCGCAGCCGTTCTCCTCGATCCAGCGGTTGACGGCGAGTGTCCACTTGGCCTGGGTCGCAATCTGTTTTTCGGTGATATGGGCGGGAATCGCGCCATAGGCCCGGATCCGCGCCATCTTGGCCAGAAGTGCGGGCTCGTCGTCGCGGATCGCCCCCGCCGCCCCCATCATCTCGGAGAGGTCGACCGTCACCACCGTCATCCCCGAGGCCTGGAGGAGCTTCTCGCTGTAGCGCATGGTCTGGAAAGCCCCGGTCCTGGCCCCGATCGAGCCCAGCCTTGCGGTGCGCAAGCCCTTGACCGTGCGGCAGATCCGGCCAAAGCGGTCGAGATCGGCGCGGAACTCCTCCCCCCAGACATCGGAGGTATGCGAGGTCGTCTCGGTGAAGGGCACGCCATATTGGTAGAAGTTGTTCGACACCGAAATCTTGCCGCAAAAGGCATCGCGGCGGGATTTCACATCCACCCGCGTCGGGCTGTCGTTCGAGGCCTGCAAGAGGATCGGCACGTTCAGCTTCGCGCGGTTGACCAGTTCGACCACCGCGATCTCGTCGCCGAAATTGGGCAGGCAGATGACCAGGCCGTCGATCTCGTCGGCGTGACGGCGGAAGAGGGCGGCATATTGCTCGGCATCGGCGAGGCTTTGCACCGCGCCATTGGCGGTCGCCTCATAGGGCAGGATCACCGATTTGATCCCCAGCCCCTCCAGCTGGGCCAGCACCTGGATGCGCGCATCCTTGCAGGGCGTGGGGCTGAAAAAAGCCCGGCTGCCGATCACCACGCCCAAGGTCGTCGGGCGGAACATCCGACCTGTCATTCTGGTCCTCCTCCTTACGAAAGCTTTCGTATGCTTTCGATTGGCTGCGATTGTAGGCATCCATCTGCCGCATTGCAAGCCATCTTGCGCGGCGCTTCCCCCGGGGTCTTACCCTGTCTTTCTTAATCTTTTCTTCTTGGCGGCCCTGGGCAAGCGCTTTTCGCAGCCTTCCGTCAAATCGGAATCATTTGACGAAATCCGAAAGTAAGTGATAGCAAAAATGACGGCGAACGAAACGATTCGCTGTCAATCGCTAGGGAGGATATGCGAATGAACCTGAAGCGCCGGCTTCTTCTGACTGTCATGGCGGGGGCCTTGGCCCTGCCGTCCTTTGCCCAGGCCGCCGATACCATCGCCATCATCACGCCGAGCCCGGACAATCCCTTCTTCAAGGCCGAGGCCGATGGCGCTGCCGCCAAGGCCAAGGAACTGGGCTACGAGGTCATGGTCCTGGTCCATGACGACGACGCCAACAAGCAAAACGAACTGATCGACAGCGCCATCGCGGCGGGGGTCAAGGCCATCATCCTCGACAACGCCGGCGCCGATGCCTCGGTGGCGGCGGTGCAGAAGGCCAAGGATGCGGGCATCCCCTCTTTCCTGATCGACCGCGAGATCACGGCTTCGGGCGTGGCGGTCTCCCAGATCGTGTCGAACAACTACCAGGGCGCTCAGTTGGGTGCCGAGGAGTTCGTGCGCCTGATGGGCGAGACGGGCGAATATGCCGAGCTGACCGGCAAGGAAAGCGACACCAATGCGGGCATCCGGTCCAAGGGCTATCACGATGTGATCGACCAGTATCCGGACATGAAGATGGTGGCGCAACAGACCGCCAACTGGTCGCAGACCGAAGGCTACGCGGTCATGGAATCGATGCTGCAGGCCAATCCGGGCATCAAGGGCGTGATCGCGGGCAATGACACGATGGCCATGGGCGCCTGGGCGGCTTTGGAGGCTGCGGGGCGGACCGATGTCGTGGTCATGGGCTTTGACGGGTCCAACGACGTGCGGGATTCGATCCTGAAGGGCGGCATCAAGGGCACGGTCCTGCAACCGGCCTATGCCCAGGCGCAGATGGCGGTCGAACAGGCCGACAAGTTCCTGAAAACCGGCTCCACCGGGGTCGAGGAAAAGCAGCTGATGGATTGCGTCCTGATCACGGCCGAAAACGCCGCGCAGCTGGAAACCTTCGCGCTGAAGTGACAACGGCACGGCCCGGGGGAGACCCTGGGCCGGACCCAAGGGGGGGCAAGCATGAAACATCTGTCACGGGGCCTGGCCTGCGGGCTGGCCCTTTTGGCGCTTGGCGGCTGCAAGATCGTCAAGACGGAAAAGGCCACGGGCATCGACCCGGATGTGGCCTTGATCGCGGGCATCGTGGAGGAGAGCTTCGGCTCCAAGCTGGTGCCCCTGGTCTCGGAACAGGCGGTCGAGGCCAAGGGCGTCTTGCCGCTGGGGGACCTGGGCGCCACGGGGGCCAAGAAGGGCGCGGGCGAGGGGGGCTCCTGGACCTTGGCCATCAAGGGCGCGGGGGTCGTGGTGTCCGAGGACCGCAAGTCGCGGGCGGGCAAGGTGAACCTGGACGTGACGGGCGATGGGGTGGCGGATCTGACGCTGCAGCTGGGGCCCGTGGTCAAAGGCACGGCGTTGCGCGACATCGCGCCGTTTTATGACTTCACCGCCTTCCGCGACCAGATCCAGTTTGCGGCGCTCGGCCGGGCCTTGAACGACCGCGCGGTGGGGGCTCTGACCCTGCCCGAGGTTCTGGTGGGCAAGACCCTGGCCTTCGAGGGCGTCTTCCAGGTGCAAAAGCCCAAGGACCCGGTGCTGGTCGTCCCCCTGAAGGCGGAGGTCCAATGATCGGTCTTTCCATCCGCGGCGGGGTCAAGGTCTATCCCGGCACCCGCGCCTTGAAGGGCGTCGATTTCGACTTGCATATGGGCGCGGTCAATGTCCTGGTCGGCGAAAACGGCGCCGGGAAATCCACGCTGATGAAGGTCATCGCGGGGGTCGAAAGCCTCACCGAGGGCCGGATCGAGATGGGCGGAAAGCCCGTCGTCTTCCGCTCGAAAGAGGACGCGGTCAAGGCGGGCATCGGCATCGTCTTCCAGGAGCTGAACCTCTTTCCCAACCTGACGGTCGCCGAGAATATCTTCATCGGCCGCGAACCGAGGCGGCTTGGTCTCGACATCGACGCGGGCGCCCAGATTGCCGCCACCCGTGCCCTGATGGCGCGGCTCGAGCAAAAGATCGACCCCGAGACGCCCTTGGAAAACCTCAAGGTCGGCCAGCAGCAGATCGTCGAGATCGCCAAGGCGCTCGCCCAGGACGCCAGGATCCTCATCCTGGACGAGCCGACCTCGGCCCTGTCGGGCGCCGAGGTCGAGGTGCTCTTCCGCCTCATCGACGACCTGAAGGCGCAAGGGGTGGGCATCGTCTATATCTCGCATAGGCTGGACGAGCTGATCCGGGTGGGCGATTACATCACCGTCCTGCGCGACGGAGAGATCACCGGGGCGCGGGGCATGGAGGGGGTGGATATCCCCTGGATCGTGCGCGCCATGATCGGCGACAAGACCCGCGAATTCCCCCGCACCTCCAAGGCCGCCTTTGGCCCGGAGGTCTTTCGCGCCGAATCCATCCGCATGGCGCGGGCGGGCGGCTTTGCGGTGGACGGGGTCTCCTTCAGCCTGAAAAAGGGCGAGATCCTGGGGCTTTACGGGCTGATGGGGGCAGGGCGGACAGAGCTTGTCGAGTGCATCATGGCCCAGCACCCCCACACGGGCCGCTTCTTCATCGAGGGCCAGCCCCTGACCGGCGATGTCGCCACCCGCATCGCCAAGGGCGTCGCCCTGATCCCCGAGGACCGCAAGCGCGACGGCCTCGTCCAGATCATGGCCATCCGCGAGAACCTGACGCTCTCCGCCCTGAAAAGCTTCGCGCGCGGCTTTCACCTCAGCCTGCGGGCCGAGGCCGCAAAGGCGGCCGACTTCATCAAGCGCCTGACCGTCAAGGTGGCGAGCCCCGAGAACCCCGTCTCCTCCCTGTCGGGCGGCAACCAGCAAAAGGTCGTCATCGGCAAGGCCCTGATGACCGGGCCCAAGGTGCTGTTGATGGACGAACCCTCGCGCGGGATCGACATCGGCGCCAAGGCCGAGGTCTTCCGCACCATGCGCGACCTCGCCGCCCAGGGCCTCGCCATCCTTTTCGTCACCTCCGACCTCGACGAGGTCATGGCGCTGTCGGACCGCATCCTGGTGATGACCGAGGGCCGCATCGCCGGGGAGTTCCCCGGCACCGCCCCGGCAGCCCGGATCATCGCCGCAGCCAGCCCCAAACATCCGGAGATATCATGAGCCTCGCCATGACCCGCCCCAATGGCGGCCAGACCGCCCTTCTGACCCTCTTGCGCGCAAGGACCTTCGTCGCGCTGATCCTGGTCTTCGGCTTTTTCGCGGTGCAGGCGCCGAATTTCCTGACGCCCGAGAACATGGTCATCATCACCAAACACGTCGCGCTGAACGCATTCCTCGCCATCGGCATGACCTTCGTCATCATCACCGGGGGGATCGACCTCTCGGTGGGCTCGACCGTGGGGCTTTCGGCCATGGTGGCGGGGGGGCTGGTGCTTTACGGCATCGACCCCGGCTTCGGCCTGATGGATTTGGGTTGGTCGATCCAGTTCAACACACTGGAGATCGCGGGGCTTACCTGCCTCGTGGGCATCTTCATCGGCGCGGTCAATGGCTGGCTGATCACCCGGGCGGGCGTCGCGCCCTTCATCGCCACGCTCGGCACCATGTATATCGCAAGGGGAGCGGCGCTTTTGTCCTCGGAGGGGCGAACCTTTCCGAACCTTTCCGGCAATGTGGACTATGGCTCGCAGAGCTTCGCCTGGATCGGCTCGGGCGCGATCCTGGGGGTGCCCTTTCCGATCTGGGCGCTGGCCGTGGTGGCGGCTCTGGCGGCCTATGCCTCGCGCCGCACGACGCTGGGGCGCTATATCTATGCGGTGGGCGGCAATGAGCGGGGGGCGGCGCTCTCGGGCGTCAGGGTCAACCGGGTCAAGATGGCGGTCTATGTCTTTTCGGGCCTTTGCGCCTCGATCGTCGGGCTGATCATCGCGAGCCAGCTTCAGGCCTCTCACCCCGCGACCGGGGAGAGCTTCGAGATGAACGCCATCGCCGCGGCGGTCCTGGGCGGGACCTCGATGTCGGGCGGGCGGGGCAGGGTGGGCGGCACGCTGATCGGCGCCTTCGTCATCGGCATCCTGTCGGATGGGCTGATCATGATGGGCGTCTCGGCCTTTTGGCAGACCGTGATCAAGGGCGTGGTCATCATCGCCGCCGTGGTGGTCGACCAGGCGCAAAGCCGTCTTCAGGCGCGGGTGGCGCTGGCGCAAGAGGCGCAAGCCGGGCGGTAAGGCTGGACGGCGCAGGCCAATCGCCCTAGACAGAAGGCAACGAAAGGAGGGCATGATGGCGATGGAACGTGGCGAGACATCCTTCGTGGGCCTCCTCTCCGAGCCCCGGCGGCGGCGCATCCTGGATTGGATCCAGGAAGAGGGCGCGGCGCGGGTGCGCGACCTCGCCCAGGCCTTTCAAGTGTCCGAGGCGACGATCCGCCAGGACCTGGAGCGGCTGGAGGCGGAAGGCCATATCACCCGCGAACACGGCGGGGCCTTTTTGAACTCGGTGCCCGCGCAGGTCCATGCCATGGCCCTGCAACATCAAGAGAACATGGAGAAAAAGCGCAAGATCGGGGCTTTGGCGGCTTCGCTGGTCGCCGATGGCGAGACCTTGATCCTGGACGCAGGGTCGACCACGACCGAGATCGGGACAAGGCTGACGACCAAGCGCGACCTGACCGTGATCACCAATGCGCTGAACATCGCGCTGACCTTGGGCGCCGTGCCGGGCTTTGCCGTCCATATGCCGGGCGGCCAGTTCAAGGCGCCGACCCTGTCGCTGTCCGGTGACAAGGCGGTCGAATATTTCCGCAACATCTTCGCGGGCAAGCTTTTCCTGGCCACCGCTGGCGTGGCTTTGGATGCCGGGCTCACCTATCCCTCTTTCGCGGACCTTCAGCTGAAAGAGGCGATGATCAAGGCCGCTGCCCATGTGATCCTGGTGGCCGACAGCTCCAAGATCAACAAATCCAGCTTCACGCGGCTCGGCGCCCTGGAGGTCATCCAGACCTTCATCACCGACGACGGAATCTCCGACACCGACGCCCAAGCCTTCGAACGGCGCGGCGTCAAGCTCTTGGTCGCCGTCTGAGCGCGGCGCGCTTGTGAGTCTTGGCCGCCACAGTCCCCCACTATATTTAGTAGGCACGCGCCGCAGTCTTCCCCAGGGCCGTGGCTTGCCCCTATGATTGGCGGCAACGACGGGGGCGAACCCCGCGACTTGAGGCAGGTTACATATAAGGGGAAGGCCATGCGCTGCCCGTTCTGCGGCAATATCGACACGCAAGTGAAGGACTCCCGTCCGGCCGAGGATCACGTCTCGATCCGGCGGAGGCGCTTCTGCCAGGCCTGCGGGGGCCGCTTCACCACCTATGAACGCGTGCAACTGCGCGACCTGGTGGTGATCAAATCCTCCGGCAAGCGCGAGGATTTCGACCGGACCAAGCTGGAGCGGTCCATCCGCATCGCCATGCAGAAACGCCCGATCGAGCCCGAACGCATCGACCAGATGATCAGCGGCATCGTGCGGCGGCTGGAGTCCCTGGGCGATACCGATATCCCCTCCAAGCAGATCGGTGAGATCGTCATGGAGAGCCTGGCGCGGATCGACACGGTGGCCTATGTGCGCTTCGCCAGCGTTTACAAGAACTTCCAGGCGGCGGACGACTTCGACCGCTTCGTCAGCGAGCTGCGCCCGCCGCAGGCGCCGGAAGAGTAAACGGGGGGACTGCCGTCCCCCCGTGCCCCCCCAGCCCGGAGGGGCCCTCGGGCCCCTCCGGACCTCCCCGTGACGGGGCAGGACCGGGGGCTGCGCGTCAGCCGCGCTTGCCGCCTGCGCCACCATGGGCCCCTTTCCTCCCCCGATCGGCTCTGCCATTCTCCCCCCAAAGGGAGACCCATATGAAAATCCTCATCCTTGGCGCGGCGGGCATGATCGGCCGCCGCTTGGCCCAGGCCCTCTCGGCCCATGACCTGACGCTGGTCGACATGATCCAGCCCGACCAGCCCGGCGCCATCTGCATGGCCCGCGACCTGACCGCCGATCCCGCGCCTCTGCTGGCGGGCCGCCCCGAGGCGATCATCCACCTGGCCGCCGTGGTCTCGGGCGAGGCCGAGGCCGATTTCGCCAAGGGCTATGCGATCAACCTCGACGCCTCCCGCGCGCTCCTGGAGGCGATCCGGGCGATCCCGGGATACAGGCCGAAGCTCCTCTTCGCCTCCTCCATCGCGGTCTTCGGCACGCCTTTCCCCGACCAGATCCCCGACGATTTCCACCTGACGCCCCGCACCTCCTATGGCACGCAAAAGGCCATGACCGAGCTTTTGATCAGCGACTACACCAGGCGCGGCTTCATCGACGGGCTGTCGCTGCGGCTGCCCACGATCTGCATAAGACCCGGAGCGCCCAACAAGGCCGCTTCGGGCTTCTTCTCCAACATCCTGCGCGAGCCCTTGGTGGGCCTGCCCGCCGTCCTGCCGGTGGAGGACAGCACGCGCCACTGGTTCGCCTCCCCCGCCTCGGCGGTGGGCTTCTTCACCCATGCTCTGGGGCTGGACCTGGGCCAGTTCGGCGCGGCCAGGGCGCTGAACATGCCCGGGCTCTCGGCCACGGTGGCCGAAGAGATCGAGGCTTTGCGCCGGGTGGCGGGCCAAAAGGCCGTCGACCTGATCGAGGTCAAGCGCGACGAAACCATCGCCGCCATCGTCGCGGGCTGGCCCTGCGACTTCACCGCGACACGGGCAAGGGCGGCGGGTTTCGTGGCAGAGACCTCCTTCGACCAGATCATCGCGGCGCATCTGACATGAGGCCGCTGCATCCGACGGCCCTGGTGACCGGCGGCAATCGGGGCCTGGGACGCGCCATCGCCAAGGGCCTGATCGAGCGGGGCGTGCGCGTGACCATCGGCGCGCGGGAGGCAGCCCTTGGCGCCGAGGCCGCCCGGGCGCTTGGCTGCGACCATGTCCATCTCGATCTCACCGAGGCCGATACCTGGTTCGAGGCCTTTGCCCGGAAGGGCGGCTGGGACATCCTGGTGAACAACGCGGGGCTTTACCGCCAGGGCTCGCTTCTGGAGCCGGGATCGGATTTCACCGAGGCCATGGAGGTCATGGTGGCAGCGCCCCTCGACCTGATCCGAATGAACATGGGCCATTGGCGGCAGAGGGGCTGGGGGCGGATCGTCAATGTCTCCTCGGGCCTGGGGTCCTTTGCGCGGGGATTGGGCGGACCCGGCGCCTATTCCATCGCCAAGGCCAGCCTGAACGCCCTGACCCGCGTCCTGCCGCGCGATCTTCCGGATGGCGTCAAGGTCAATGCCTGTGACCCGGGGTGGTTGCGCACCCGGATGGGGGGAGATGGGGCTCCTCTCTCGGCCGAAGAAGGGGCAGATACCCCGGTATGGCTGGCGCTTCTGCCCGAGGATGGGCCGACGGGCGGCTTCTTTCGGGGCAGGCAGCCGGCGGAGTGGTAGGGCAGTCGTTGGCCTGGGGCTCGACCGACTGGAAGGGCGGTCTTTGGCTTTGGCCTGGGGCTCTGCCGACTGCGGGCGGGGCTCTGCCGACTGGACCCTTGCCCTGCACCTTCTCCCCAAGTCCCGCCGACTGGGCCTTCAGTGTCCGTGGCCACCCGCCCCGTCCCCACAGTCGGCAGGGCCAGTGTCCCCGTTGCAGGACCCGGCGTCAGTCGGCGGAGCCCCCTAGCCGCCGAAATGCCCCAGGACCCGGGCGAGGAAGGCCGCCCGCAGCTCGGGGCGCTCCATCAAGATCTCGTGCCGCCCGCCCTCGGCCACATGCAAGACCCCGCCCGGCCAGCGTGCCATCCGCGCGGGGATCGGGCGGGGATCGACCACGCGCTCATCCGTTCCCATCCCGGTCAGGCAGGGCACCGGGGGAGAGGGCAGGGTCTCCAGCGCCGCGCACTCCCGCAAGGCCGCGCCCGCAAAGGCGATCGATGGCCCGCCCAGGGCGAACTCGGGGCGCGAGCGGGCCTGACCCACCATCCGCGCCCACTCCGATGGGTCACTGGTCAGGCGGTTGGCTTTGAACACCCCCTGGGCCACGACATTCTGCCGCGCCGTTCCCGGCGCCAGCCAGTCCGCGATCCCAAGCCGCCCCGCGACCTTGGGCAGGACCATGGCCAGCGGCCTTTGCCAGGCCGCCACCGGCACGCCCCACATCGGCGAGGAAAAGGCCACCCGCGCAAAGGGCAGACCCCGCACCAGCGCCCTGAGCCCGATGCAGCCGCCCATGGAATGGGCGAGGAGATATCTCGGCCCCGGGATATCCGAGGCCAGCTCCATCACCGCATCGAGATCGCGCTGATACTCGTCGAAATCCCCCACATGCGACCGCATCGGATCGGAGAGCGCCCGGTCTGACAGGCCCTGACCGCGCCAATCCACCGAGACCACCGAAAACCCCGCCGCGACAAGGTCGCCGGCCAGGACCCCGTATTTCTCGACATATTCCGTCCAGCCCGGCAGGACCACGACCAGCCCCCGCGCGCCCCCGCGCCACAAAGCCGCGCGGATCCGCACCCCGTCGCGCGTCCGCAGCCAGTGGCCCGAAGCCGGGGGCCCGCCCGCCAGGGCCTGGTCGTAAGGCGCGCTCAACTCAGCGCCGCTCCAAGCTTCATCGCCAGCCCCATCGAGCCATCGACCTTCAGCTTGCCCGTCATGAAGGCCACCGTCGCCGAGGTATTGCCCGAGAGAAGCCCCTCGAAGACCTCCGTGCTGGCGGTCAGCGTCACATCGGCCGGCTCATCGCCTGCGCGCGGGCCGTTTTCGTCCAGCATCAAGGCGCCCTCGCCGATGAAGACGAACTTCGCCACCGCGTCGAAACTCTTGCCTGCCAGCGCCGTCACCGCCGCGTCGATCACCTTGCTCATCATGTCTCCTTTGTGAGCCCAGCCCCTCTGGCGTTTTCGGCCCCATGCGTTACCTTGACCTTATGAAAGCCCGAGCCGCCCTTGCCAATGGTTTCGTTGCGTCGCTTTTCGCCCTTTGGGCGTGCGGCGTCCTTGCCGATGCGCCGGGCGATTCGCCAAGGCTGGACGATCTCTTCCAGCAATTGCAGACCGCCACCGACCAGGAGGCCGAGGGGATCACCGAAAGCATCTGGCTCGAATGGTCGAAATCGGGCTCTGCCGCCATGGACCTGCTTTTGCGGCGCGGCGAAGAGGCCATGGCCATGGGTGACCCGATGACGGCGGTCGATCATGCCTCGGCGCTGATCGACCATGCGCCCGATTTTGCCGAAGCCTATAACCTGCGCGCCACGGCCTATTTCCAGATGGGAGAGCTTGGCCTCTCCCTGGGCGATATCGGCAGGGTGCTTGCCTTGAACCCCCGGCATTTCGGCGCCATGGCCGGGCTTGGCGCGATCTTCGAAGAGCTGAACGAGCCTGCCAAGGCGCTGGAGGTCTACCAGGAAGCGCTGAAGATCAATCCGCATATGCAGGATGTGAAAGACGCCATCGCCCGGATCGACACGCAGATCGGCGGTCAGGAACTGTAGGATGGCGGAAAAACCCACGGTGATGGCGGTGCTTGGGCCGACCAACACCGGCAAGACGCATTACGCCATCGAAAGGATGCTGGCCCATCGGACCGGCGTCTTCGGCCTGCCTTTGCGGCTCTTGGCGCGCGAGGTCTATGACCGCATCGTCAAGGCGCGGGGGCCCTCCTGCGTGGCCCTGGTCACCGGGGAGGAACGCATCATCCCCGACCGCCCGCAATATTGGGTCGCCACGACCGAGGCCATGCCCTTGGAGATCGGCGCCGATTTCGTGGCGGTGGACGAGATCCAGCTCTGCGCCGACCCCGAGCGCGGGCATATCTTCACCGAGCGGCTCTTGCACGCGCGGGGGCTCCTGGAGACGGTCTTCCTGGGCTCTGACACGATGCGGGGCGCGATTGCGGGGCTGGTGCCCGGCGTGCAGTTCTTCAAGAAGGACCGGATGTCGACCCTGACCTTTGCCGGGTCCAAGAAGATCGGGCGGATGCCGGAGCGGTCGGCCATCGTGGGCTTTTCGGTCGAAAACGTCTATGCCATGGCCGAGCTTCTGCGCCGCACCAAGGGGGGTGCTGCGGTCGTCATGGGCGCGCTCAGCCCCCGGACGCGGAACGCCCAGGTGGCGATGTATCAGAACGGCGATGTGGATTACCTGGTGGCCACCGATGCGATAGGCATGGGGTTGAACCTGGACATCAAGCACGTCGCCTTCTCCTCCACCGCCAAGTTCGACGGGCGGCGGATGCGGGCGCTGAACACGCAAGAGATCGGCCAGATCGCAGGCCGGGCAGGGCGGCATACCGAAAACGGGACCTTTGGCATCACGGGCGAGGCCCGCCCCTTCGACGAGGACGAGATCGACGCCATCGAGAACCACCGCTTCGCCCCGGTCAAGAAGCTGATGTGGCGGAACTCCGACCTCGATTTCGGCAGCGCCGACCGCCTGATCCGGTCCTTGGAAGCACCCACCCATGACCCCTGGCTCTCGCGTGCGCGGGATGCCGACGACGTCCTGGCGCTCAAGGCCCTGTCCAATGACCCCGATGTCAAGGAGAAGCTGACCGGGCCGCAGCGCGTCAAGCTCCTCTGGGATGTCTGCCGCGTGCCCGACTTCCGCGGCACCTCGGAAAGCGAACACTACGCGCTCTTGACCCGGCTTTTCGAGTTTCTGACCGGCAAGGGCCTGGCCCAGACCCGCATCCCCCAGGATTGGCTGGCCAAGGCGGTCGAACGCATCGACAAGCCGGGGGGTGACATTGACACGATCAGCAAAAGGCTGGCCTATATCCGCACCTGGACCTATGTGGCTCAGCGTCGCAACTGGGTCGAAGACGAAACCCATTGGCGGCAAGAGACGCGTGCAGTAGAAGACCGATTGTCGGATGCGTTGCATCTGGCTTTGACACAACGATTTGTCGACCGGCGCACCAGCGTTCTGCTGCGGCGGTTGAAGCAAAAGGAGACCCTCGTGGCCGAGGTGAATGACAAGGGTGAAGTGACGGTCGAAGGCGAGTTCGTCGGCCGTCTGGAAGGCTTCCGCTTCCAGCAGGATGCCAGCGCCTCGCCGGAGGCAGCGGCAACTTTGCGGACGGCGGCCCTTGCGGCGCTGCGTCCCGAGTTCCACCTGCGGGCGGACCGGTTCTACAACGCGCCCGATCCCGAGATGGATTACACGACGCAGGGCGGGCTCATGTGGGGCTCGACCGCGATTGGCAAGCTCGTGAAGGGCGCCGATCCGATGCGTCCCTCGGTCGAGGTCTTTGTCGATGAAGAGGCCGGTCCCGATGTGGCCGACAAGGTCCGCCGCAGGGCTCAGCATTTCATCGACCGCAAGGTGGCGGCGCTGTTCGAGCCGCTGACGACCATCGCCAAGGACGAGACCCTGACGGGCCTCGCCAAGGGCGTGGCCTTCCGCCTGGTCGAGCAGATGGGTGTCATCCAGCGCGAGGATATCGCCAATGACATCAAGTCGCTGGACCAGGAACAGCGCGGCGTCTTGCGCAAGCATGGCGTCCGCTTCGGCCAGTTCACGATCTTCCTGCCGGTTCTCTTGAAGCCCGCTCCGACCCGTCTGCGCCTGGTGCTGCATTCGCTCTGGGCCGGTCTGTCGGAATTCCCCGAGGCGCCGCCTCCGGGCCTGGTGACCATCCCCAATATCGCCGAGCTTCCCCGCAGCCATTACACGCTCTCGGGCTATCACCCCGCCGGCGCCCGCGCGATCCGCATCGACATGCTGGAGCGCCTGGCCGATATCCTGCGCACCAAGGACTCGCGCCTGGGCTTCGAGGCCACCCCGGACATGCTCTCGATCACCGGCATGACGCTGGAGCAGTTCTCGGGCCTGATGGAGGGCCTGGGCTACAAGGGCGAGAAGGCCGAGCGTCCCAAGACCAAGGCTGCTCCGGCCCCCGTGCCGGAGCCTCTGGCCGAGGCCTCGGATGCGCCGGTGAACCCGATCCCGGAAGAGGTCTCGCTCCTCGCCCCCGCGCCGGAGCCCGAACCCGTGGCGGCCGAACCCGCCGAGGCCGCGCCCGAGGCCCCTGCGGTCGAGATGGAGACCTATTTCACCTTCACCTGGGCGCCCAAGCCCCGGCCCCGTCCCGAACGAGCGCCCCGTCCGCAAGGCGAACGTCCGCAAGGCGATCGGCCCCAGGGTGATCGTCCCCGCCGCGAAGGCGATCGTCCCAAGGGCGACCGCCCGCAGGGTGGCCGTCCGCCCCGCGACCAGAACCGTGGGCCCAAGCCCGAGGGTGAGGCCGCTCCGGTCGCCGCCGAAGGCGCCGAGGCTCCGCGCCCGCCGCGTGGCGACAAGCGTCCCGACCGCAAGGACTTCAAGGGCGACCGTGGGGATCGCAGCAACGATCGCAAGGGGGGCGGCGAGAAGCCCAAGTTCGAGGCCCGTCCGCCGCGCGCCGAAAAGCCGGTGGACCCCGACAATCCCTTCGCCGTCCTCGCCAGCCTGAAACTGAAATAAGTGGCGGGTCCGGGTGGAAAATCCGGACCCCTTCAAGCGCGCCTGCGGCTGGACAAATGGCTCTGGCAGGCGCGCTTCTTCAAGACGCGCGACCTCGCGGCCGAAGTGGTCTGCGAGGGTCACCTGCGGCTGAACGGCCAGCACTGTCTGAAGCCCGGCCATGGTGTCGGCCCCGGCGATGTCCTGACCTTTGCGCAGGGCGCCCGCATCCGTGTGATCCGCGTTCAGGCCCTCGGCGCCCGTCGCGGGCCTGCTTCCGAGGCACAGGGGCTCTATCTTGACCTCGATCCGCCCCCTGACGCCGCTTCGCATCTTGAATGATCCGTCCGCATTGGGTAGCAAGACGCCGCGCAAGAAGGATGACCTGATATGACCTATGTCGTGACCGACAATTGCATCGCCTGCAAATACACCGATTGCGTCGAGGTTTGCCCCGTGGATTGCTTCTACGAGGGCGAGAACATGCTGGTCATCCATCCCGATGAATGCATCGACTGCGGCGTCTGCGAGCCGGAATGCCCCGCCGATGCGATCCGGCCCGATACCGAGCCGGACCTGGACCATTGGGTCACCTTCAACCGCAAATATGCCGAGCTGTGGCCGGTCATCGTGACCAAGAAGGATCAGCTTCCCGAAGCGGCCGAACGCGATGGCGAAACCGACAAGCTCAAGAAGTATTTTTCCGAAGTCGCAGGCCCCGGCGGCTGAGATCGCGGAACGATTCGCTCCCGATTGGGGCCGATGCATGACGGGAATGCGGGGAATGCAGGGGCTTTGCCCCTGATTCTTGGTTCATGGCGGGCCTCTTGCCGCAGGGCAGGCTTGGAAAAACGCAAATTTTGTGTTATACGATAGTCACAATCCAAGACGGATGCTTGTGATCGTTTGCGGCCCTGCTCGCCCGGAACGAGACCTGCTGAAGAATGGAAGGCCCTGTCGGCGTGGCTTTTGGCTGCGTTCGATGAATTTTCGTCTCGTGTATCTGGACGTCTGAAGGACAAGACCCTCAATGACCAAATCGAAGAAGCCCGACTTCCGCCCCGATGATTTCGTGGTCTACCCCGCCCATGGCGTGGGCAAGATCATGTCCATCGAAGAGCAGGAGATCGCGGGCATCCGCCTGGAACTGTTCGTGATCTCTTTCGAGAAGGACAAGATGACGCTGCGGGTTCCGACCCACAAGGCGACCGAGATCGGCATGCGCCAGCTCTCCTCTCCCGATGTGGTGACGCGGGCGCTCGACACGCTGAAGGGCAAGGCCAAGACCAAGCGCGCCATGTGGTCGCGCCGGGCGCAGGAATATGAACAGAAGATCAACTCGGGCGACCTGATGGCGATTGCCGAGGTGGTGCGCGACCTGCACCGCTCGGACGACCAGCGCGAGCAGTCCTATTCCGAACGCCAGCTCTACGAGGCGGCGCTGGAGCGTCTGACCCGTGAAGTCGCCGCCGTGGCCGGCGTCGACGAGGCGGGCGCGCAGAAGAAGGTCGACGAGGTCCTCCTGGGCCGCGCGGCCTGAGAGCGGTGGGTTTCACCCACCCTACGACATCGACAAAGGCGGTCCTTCGGGGCCGCCTTTTGCTTTGGGTGGGGCGGTGCGCTGAAGCGCACCCTACGCGCAGCCTGCGCGCAGGCCTCGATGTCGGGATTGCCGCCCGAAGCGTCCATCCGGCTCTGGCATCCGGCCGCCCGATTTTGTAGGGCAGGGGGACAGCACAAGGATGCCCGCCATGACGCTTGATGACTTCCGCGCCCTGATCGCCGACCTGCCCTCCGCCGATGGGGCCGCCATGGCCGGGGCCCTGTCCCGCAATGGGCAACTGACCAAGCCCCCGGGCTCGCTTGGGCGGCTCGAGGGCGTGGCGATCTGGCTGGCGGGCTGGCAGGGCTCCGAGAAGCCCCGGGTCCTCGCCCCCCAGGTCGCGATCTTCGCGGGCAATCATGGGGTCGTGGCCCAGGGGGTCAGCGCCTTCCCGGCCGAGGTGACCGTGCAGATGGTGGCCAATTTCCAGCACGGCGGAGCGGCGGTGAACCAGCTCGCCCGGGTGGCGGGCGCCGCGATGACCGTAACCGCGCTGGAGCTGGACCGTCCGACCGCCGATTTCACGGCTGGCGATGCCATGACCGCTGATGAAACCGCCGCCGCGCTGCAAGCGGGCTGGGACGCGGTCCTGGACAGCGCCGACCTCCTCGTCCCGGGCGAGATGGGGATCGGCAACACGACCTCGGCCGCGGCCATTGCCCATGCGCTCTACGGCGGCACGCCCGAGGATTGGGTGGGCCGGGGCACCGGCGTCGATGATCAGGGCCTCGCCCGCAAGGCCAGCGCCGTGGCCCGCGGCGTGGGCCGCCTCGGCACCCGCGACCCGCTGGGTGTCCTGGCCGGTGTCGGAGGCCGCGAGATCGCCGCCATGGCCGGTGCCATCCTGCGCGCCCGCCACCTGCGCATCCCGGTTCTCTTGGACGGCTTCATCGCCTGCTCGGCCGCCGCCGTGCTGCAAGCCGCCAATCCCCAGGCGCTCGACCATTGCATGGCCGCCCATGTCAGCGCCGAGGCCGCCCATGGCCGCCTTCTGACCGCGCTGCGCAAGGAGCCGCTGTTGAACCTCGGCCTGCGCCTCGGCGAAGGCTCCGGCGCGGCGCTGGCCATCAACATCGTCCGCGCGGCGGCGGAGTGTCACTCCGGCATGGCGACCTTTGCCGAAGCCGGCGTGGCTGGCGGCTGACCCGGGGTATACCCCGGGCTACGCGGCGGAGCGAGAGCCCCGAACTGCCAAAGCTCCCGAAGGCGCAACCCCCCGGCCTTCGGCCTCCCAGCGCGCCCGAACCACAAGCGCCCCTTTCCCTTTCACCTTGGCACAAATATCCCACGGGAGGGTCCGGGAGGGTGTGAAACCCTCCCGGGGGTTCCGCAAGAGACCGGCGAGGCTGTGAAACCCTCCCGAGCTATCCACCAAGAAACGGGAAAGGCCGTGACCCGATCCCGGGCTTCTCACAGGCCCCTCACGCCTCCTTCTCCGGCTCCATCGGCCGCAGGTCATAGATCTCCTCGATCAGCGCGGTCTCCAGGTCGCGGTCCAGCTGCTTGGCGCGCTCGACATAGGCCGCGTTCTGATCGACCGGCTGGCCCGGCACCCAAAGCTCGGCCAGGTCGCGCATCGCGGCCCGGTCGGTGCGGAAATAGGCCTTGGACAGGGCCGCCGCCTCGTAATCGGAATAGCCCATATTCTCAAGCACATAGCGCCCGGCCCTGAGACTCGAGTCGAAGGTCTCGCGCACGATGTCATTGGCGCCGGCCTGGTAGAGCTCATAGACATGGACCCGATCCCGCGCCCGGGCCACGATATGCAGGTCATGACGCTTGGACCGCGCAAAGCGCACGATCTGCACCGCCTTTGCGGGGTCGTCCACCGCCACGACCAGGACCTGGGCCGCACCGAGGCCCGCCGCCTCCAGGAGTTCCGGCCGCGAGGGGTCGCCGTAATAGCCCTTCACGCCAAAGCGCCGCATGGTCTCGATCATGCCCGGATCGGCGTCCAGAACCACCGTGGGCACGCCCGAATGCCGCACCATCCGGTTCACCACCTGGCCAAAGCGCCCGATCCCCGCGATGATCACCGTGCCCTTCTCGTCGATCTCGTCGGCCGGACGCTCGGTCGTCCGCGCCGCCAGCCGCAGGGCCACCCGGTCGAAGATCAGGAACAGCAAGGGCGTCAGCAGCATGGACAGCGAGATCACCAATTGCGCCATCTGCCCCGCGACGATGGGCAGCGCCCCCTCGGTCCGCGCCACCGAGACGACGAGGAAGCCGAACTCGCCGCCCTGCGCCAGGCCCAGGGTAAACAGCATCCTCCCCCTTGGTCGCAGCCGGAAGACCAGGGCGATGACAAAAAGGATCGCTGCCTTGATCGCGATCAGGCCAAAGGTCCAGGCCGCGATGGTCAAGGGCTCGCGCAGCATCAGGGCGAAGTTGACCCCCATCCCCACGGTCATGAAGAACAGCCCCATCAAGAGCCCCTTGAAGGGCTGCAGATCGGCCTCGAGCTGGTGGCGGAACTCCGAGTTGGCCAGGACCACCCCGGCCACGAAGGTCCCCAGGGCGGGCGAGAGGCCCACCAGCATCATCAGGAAGGCGATGCCCAGCACCAACAGAAGCGAGACGAAGGTCGACATCTCGGGCAGGCGGGCGGCATGGACGAAGCGGAAGATCGGGCGGCTGACGTAATGGCCGACCAGCACGATGGCCACCACGACCGACAGGGTCAGCGTCGTCATGGCCCAGGCGGGCAGGGTCTGGACGAAATGCACGAGCGGCTCGGCCATGCCCGCATCATGCGCCACCACGGTCTCGGGATTGGTCACGCCAAAGGTCTCGGCCGTGAGGCCCGACACTTCGGGCAGGACCAGGAGCGGCATGACCGAGAGGATCGGCACCACGGCCAGGTCCTGGGCCAGAAGCACGGAGAACACCGCCCGCCCGCCGCCGGTTCCCATCAGGTTCTTCTCGGCCAGGGTCTGCAAGACGATGGCGGTCGAGGACATGGCGGCGATCATCCCCAGGACCAGGGCCACCTGCCATTGCTCTCCGGCAAACCACAAAGCTCCGGCGATGGCCGCGATGGTCAGGCTGATCTGCAGCCCCCCCATGCCGAAAAGCCGCTTTCTCATGTCCCAAAGCTGGGCAGGTTCCAGCTCCAGCCCGATGAGGAACAGCATCAGCACGACGCCGAATTCCGCGAAATGCTGCAAATCGGCCGTCCCCGCCCCGGCAAGCCCCATGACCGGTCCCATCAGGATCCCCGCCGTCAGATAGCCCAGGACCGAACCCAGCCCCAGGCGAATGGACAGCGGCACCACCAGAACGGCGGCGGCCAGATAGATCGAAGCTTGCAGCAGGAAACTCTCCATGCCGTCCTTTCAATAGATTGGGGAAGCCCCGGAGAGGTCCGGGGTTTCGACAGGTATTCCATCCCTCCAGCCCTGTGAAAAGACCCGAGGCGGCAAAAACACTGGAAAGGTCCGAAAAAGTCAGCCCGTGGGCAGGGCGAGGGTCACCATCCGGCCGCCCTTTTGATACTGCACCGAATTGGCCGTGATGGCAGCGATCGAGCCACCGTCGAGCCGGTCGCCCACACGCACCTTCTTCACCGCGCCATTGGGCTGGCGCACCATGGCAAAGCGGTTCGAGGGCGTGCCGAAAACCGCCAAAAGCGCCAGCTTGTTGGTGTTCAAGGCGTCTTTCGTCGTGGCCTGCTTGGCCACCGAGGCATTGGTGGGCAGGTCGGGCGCGCGGTTGTCAGGCTCGGGCTCGTCCTGGACCACCTCTTGCGCCGGGGCCTCGGGCTGGTCCAGCGCGGCCGTGACGGCCTCGTCCACCGCGCGGTTCAGGTCGGTCGGCCGGACCGGCGGGCGCGGGGCGCGGGTGACGGGCGCGGTCAGAAGCGGCGCGCCAGAGGCCACGAGCGAGGCATTGTTGGCGGCAGGCGCGGGCTCTTCGACGGCAGGCGCCTCGGGCAGTGTCAGGCCATCGGGCCGCGCGGCAGGGCGCAGGGCGGCAAGGCGCAGCTCTTCGGCCGTGGGCGCGGGGGCAAGGGCGCCCTGCTGGTCATCCACGGCAGGTGCCGCCTCGGGGGAGATCTTGGGGGTCGTCTCGGGGGCAACAAGGCCAGCGGGCCGGGCCGCGGGGCGCTTGCCCGCCAGTGCGGGGTCGGCAATCGGGGCGGGGTCCTGGGGTTCCACCGCTGCGGCGGTGGTCAGGGTGGAGGCCCCGGCCCCCGGCGTCGCGGTTTCAGTCGGCGGGGCGACGGGGTCGGGAGCAGCGACCACGGGCAAGTCGGCAGTCAACTCGGCCGGTCTCTGCGGCGGAACCCGCGCCGGTTTGCCCGCAACAAGCAGAACGCCCTCGGGAGACATGATTCCCTCGGGCGTTGGTATGATCAGGCCGTTTGCGTCGAATTTGTAGACCGTCCCGAAGGGCGGCGGCGCAGGCGGCGCGGCGGGCTGACTGTCCACCCCCGCCGCAAGGGGGCCAAGCGCTTGCGGCGCGCTGACGCCGGGGGGCGTGTCGGCGGCCGAGAGCCGGATTGCGTCGCCCTGCGGCGCGGCCCCGGCGCGCGGCGCGCTCAGGGTCGAAAGCGTGGTATCGGGCGCCGCTGCCGCAACCTCGGTCGCGGGGGCAGCGGCTGGCGCCTCGGGCGAAGCCGCCGCCGTCTCGGTCGCAGGCGCGGCGGCCGGGGCGGATTCGACCGCCGTTTCCTGCGCGGGAGCCGCAGCCGTCTCCGTTGCAGCCGGAGCCGCAGCCGTCTCGGTCGCGCCTTGGGTCTCTGCCGGGGCGCTCAGGCTTGCGGCATTGCTGTCGAGCGGCGTGCCCGAAGAGGGCTCGGTCACTTCGCCCGTTCCCATGAAGAACGAGGACCAGACCGCGACCCCGGCCAGCAAGAGCAAGAGCGCCACGGTCAGGATCACGCCCAGGTAACGCGGCTTGCCGCCGATCGGCGTGCGGCCCTTGATGACGGTCTGTGGCCGCGCGGGCTTGGGCGCGGCCTCGGCGCCTTCGGCCGTGGCAGGGGTGGGCAGGGTGACGACGTTCTTTTCGCGGCGCGGGATGCCCGGGATCGTCGTGGCTGTCACGCCGGCGGACTTGCCCTTGACCGGCTTGCCGCCCTTGGACGGGAAGGCCAGGGTCTCGGCCTTGGCCGGGGGTTTGGCCATGGCGGGCCGCGCGACGCCCGGACGGCTGACGCCACCGATGTTGCGCGGCTCGGCCTCGGTCTTGGGAGGCTCGACCGGCTCGGACCCCGCCTTGCGCCCGGCCAGGGCCGCTGCGATGGCCGGAGCCACGGGCGGGGGCAGGTCGTCTTCGACCGCAGGATCCGCCATGACATCCAGCGCCATCGGCGCCTCGTCGGCCAGGGCCTGGGGCGATTCGTCCCGTGGCTTGGGCTCGGCAGGCTGGGAAGCGGGGGGGTGGGAAGCGGAGGGTTGGGAAGCAGAGGGCTTGGGATCGGCAGAGCGGGCAGGCGCCTCGGCCGCAACCTTGGACATTGCCGCAATCAGGTCAGGCGCTGCAACTGGAGCGGGCTCCGCAACAGGAGCGGCCGCAGCCGGTTCAGCCGCCTGGCCGAAGAGGTCGCCGGTTGCCGGAACCTCCCCCGCGGCCTCGGGCTCTGTCACCGGGGATTCAACGGCCTCGGCCTCGGCTTCCAGGTCGCGGGCATCGACCACCGGGGGTGCAAGGTCCGCCTCGGTGATCGCGGGCCCCGGCTCGGGCTTCGGCGCCTCGCGCAGGATCACCTGCACCGGCTCGCTGTCGCGCTCGACCTTGTCGGCCTCGCCCAGGACCTGCGGCGCCAGCGCCGTCGGCCCGAAGAAGGGCTCGCCGTCGAAGGTCCCCGCCTCGGGCACCGAGACGAAGGAGACCGGGTTGAAGCGGTGCTGGGCGGCGAAGCCCTCGGCCTCGGCCAGGGTCTCCTTGGCGATGACCGCGACCTTGACCGTCGGACCCTCGCCCGACCAGTCCCAGGCCAGGTCATCGACCGCATAGGGGGTGCGACCCTCGAGTGCCAACCGGATCAGCCTGCGGCGGCGCGAGCCATCCGAGGCGCCGACATCGACATCCGTGTAAAGGATCTGCTCGTTGGGCAGGATCAGCTTGGTCGTGATGCCCCGGGGCGAGAGCCCCATGGCGGTCGAGCGCAGATAGGCCAGCGTCTCGTCAAAATCGGGGGCGCCAAAGGCGGCGGAGCCCACAAGGCTCCAGCCGCGGGAGGTGCGGTGCAGGAGTGTGACCTGGCCGTCACGGAAGTCGAGGGCGAAGGTAGGTTTCATGGGACGCGTCTAGCACAGGCCTTTCGCCCCGGAAACAAGGCCCGGGGGCTATTGGGTCTTCCTATAGCAGGAATTCGCCGAAGAAAAGGAATTCGCCTTGGGCTTGCGGCTCTTCGGCACGATTGTCATCTGGTAGAGGGCGCCAAGGCGCGGAAACCGGCTGGACCGGGGCCTGGGCTGTTGGCGCTGCAACTGGAGGTTCCTATGCGCATTCTTCTTCCCGCCGTGCTGATGGCCGGCCTGATGGCTCCCCTGGCGGCCCTGGCCGATGCGGGCACGATCTCGGTCACGGGTCATGGCACGGTGGCCGTGGTCCCCGACATGGCGACCCTGAACATCGGCGTCACGAGCTCGGGCGATACGGCGGCGGCGGCGCTCGCGGCCAATAACGAGGCCCTGGGGGCGGTGATCGGGCGGCTGATCGCGGCCAAGATCTCGGACCGCGACATGCAAAGCTCGAACCTGTCCTTGAACCCGAACTGGGTGATGACGGCGGATGGGCTGGGACAAGAGATCAAGGGCTATGTGGCCTCGAACCAGCTGACGGTGCGCATCCGCGACCTGGCCTCGGTGGGGGCGGTCCTGGATGCGGCGGTGGCGGATAGGGCCAACACGCTGAACGGGCTGAGCTTCGGCCTGGCCGATGATGCCGAGGAGCAGGACGCGGCGAAAAAGGCCGCGGTGGCCGATGCCATGGCGCGGGCCAAGCTTTTGGCCGAGGCGGCGGGGGCAAAGCTCGGGCCCATCGTCTCGATCACGGAAGGGGGCGGTTACATGCCGCCGATGCCGATGGCGACGTTCAAGGCCGATGCGGCCGCCGTGCCGGTCCTGGCGGGCGAGATCGGGGTGATGTCGGATGTGACCATCACCTGGGAACTGGCGCAATAAGCGGTGCGCTGAAGCGCACCCTACCCAAGCGGAGTAGGGTGCGGGCAGGTATCGCGTGAGGGGCAGGGTGCGTGGGTCCACGCACCCTTTCTTATGCGGTGGCCTTGGTCAGCGCCTGGTCGAGGTCGGCGATGATGTCGCGGGCATCCTCGATCCCGATGGAGACGCGCACCACGTTGGGCGCCGCCCCCGCCGCGACGCGTTGTTCGTCGCTGAGCTGGCGGTGGGTGGTCGAGGCCGAGTGGATGATCAGGCTGCGCGTATCCCCAAGGTTCGCCACATGGGAGAAGAGCTTGAGGCTGTCCACCAGCTTGACGCAGGCCTCGTAGCCACCCTTGACCGCGAAGGTGAAAAGCGCGCCGGGACCCTTGGGCGTGATCTTCTGACCCAGGTGATGATAGGGCGAGGACTTCAGCCCCGGATAGGTGACGTAATCGACGCGGGGGTCTTGCTCCAGCCACTCCGCCACGATCTGGGCGTTCTCGACATGGCGCTGCATCCGCAGGGGCAGGGTCTCGATCCCCATCAGCGTGTAATGGGCGCCTTGGGGGTTCATCGTCATGCCGAGGTCACGCAGGCCGACCGCGATGGAGTGGAAGGTGAAGGCCATGCCTCCCAGCGCCGCATGGAAGTTCAGCCCGTGATAGGCGGGCTCGGGCGCGGCGAGGGAGGGGTATTTGCCCGAGGCCGACCAGTCGAACTTGCCCGAATCGACCACGATGCCGCCGGTGACGGTCCCGTTGCCGGTCAGGTATTTCGTGGCCGAATGGACGACCAGGGTCGCACCATGCTCGATCGGGCGGCAGAGATAGGGCGAGGCGGTGGTGTTGTCGACGATCAGGGGCAGCCCGTGCTGATCCGCCACCCGCGAGATCATGTCGAGGTCAGAGATCGCCCCGCCCGGGTTGCAGATCGTCTCGCAGAAGAGCGCGCGGGTGTTGTCGTCGATGGCCGCCGCAATCGCCTTGGGGTCGTCGAAATCGACGAGCTTGGCCGACCAGCCGAACTTGCGGATCGTGTTGTTGAACTGCTGGATCGTGCCGCCGTAAAGCTTCGAGGAGGCCACGACATTGGTCCCAGGGCTCATCAGCGGGAAAAGCGCCATGATCTGCGCCGCATGACCCGAAGAGCAGCAGACCGCGCCGACCCCGCCCTCCAGCGCTGCGACGCGCGAGGCCAGGGCCGAGACGGTCGGGTTGGTCAGGCGGGAATAGATATAGCCCACTTCCTGCAGATTGAAGAGCTTGGCCGCGTGGTCGGCGTCGCGGAAGACATAGGCCGTGGTCTGATAGATCGGGACCTGGCGGGCGCCGGTGGCGGGGTCGGGCTCGGCTCCTGCATGGATGGCAAGCGTGTTGAAACCGTAATTGGACATCGGGGGCTCCTCCTCTGGGATGGGGAGAGGTTACGGGGCTTGGCTGTGCGGTTCAATGGGAATTGCACGCGTGCAAAGGTGTGCAAGTATTTGAAGATAAACGATTTGGAAGATTGCGTTAGGGTTTCGTTCATCTTTGGAACGCGGGTTTCGGGGAAGCCGGGCGCGGGGCAGGACCCGGTGCAAAGGGGGGGCTGGGCCACGGAACCGGGCAAGGGGGGCCGGTTGGGTGATGGGGGGACCCGGGCCACGGAACCCTTTGGCGTGACGGCGGGCGGGCTCAGGCGCGGTCGTCCTTGGGCGAGCCCATGACGACGAAGGTCGTGATCGCCTGGACCTGGGGCAGGACGCCCAGGACCTCGGTGTGCCAATGCTTGTAGCCCGCGAGATCGGCGGTCTCGACCCGCAGCAGGTATTCGACCGTCCCCGTCACGTTGTGGCATTCGCGCACCGCTTCGGCCCGGGAGATGGCGCGTTCGAAGGCTTCTTGCGCGGATTTGGTGTGGCTGTTCAGCCCGACCGTCACATAGGCGATGAAGCCGATCCCGGCCTTCGTCGGGTCGATCACCGCGCGGTAGCCGGTGATCAGGCCCGAGCGCTCCATCTCTTGCACGCGCCTCAGGCAGGCCGAGGGCGAAAGGCCGACCCGGGCGGCGAGGTCGAGATTGGGCAGGCGTCCCTCGCGGGAGAGGATGCGCAATATATGGCGGTTTATGTCGTCGATCTTGGTCATGAATTGCAAGGATTGCCGCGAATGGGCGCAGTTTGCAACCCATTCTGGCCATGTTTGCGCAAGGATTGCGTGAAAGGAGACTGCAATGACCCTGGATATCCTGCTTGCGCTGACCTCTTTCGCCTTCGTGACCTCGGTGACGCCGGGGCCGAACAACCTGATGCTGATGGCTTCGGGGATGAACTTCGGCTGGCGGGCGACGGTGCCGCATGCGCTTGGCGTGGCGCTGGGCTTTGCGGCCATGGCGATGGTGACGGGCTTCGGGCTTGGCGCGGTGCTTTTGGCCGTGCCGGGGCTGATGGGGGTCATGAAGGCCGCCGCCGTCGCCTATATGCTGTGGCTGGCCTGGAAGATCGCGCGGGCGGGGGCTCCGGGAGAGGGCAGGGTCGGGCGGCCCATGGGCTTCGTTGCGGCGGCGGGGTTCCAATGGGTCAACCCCAAGGCCTGGGCCATGGCGCTGGGGGCCAATGCCTCTTATGCGACGGGCGGGGGCTGGGCGGTGGTCTGGGTCGGGCTGATCTTCGCGGCGATCAACCTGCCCTCGGTCTGGCTTTGGGTCCTGGCAGGGGAGAAGCTGCGCGGCGTCCTTTCGGGGCCCTGGGCGCGGGCGGTGAACATCGGGCTGGCCTTGGCTTTGGTGGCCTCGATGGTGCCGGTGGTGATGTGAGACCCGGGGTATACCCCGGGCTACGCAGAGCTGCGGGAGTGCCGGAATTCGACGGTGGGCGGGGGCGTGGTGCGTGAGATCACGCCCCCTACAGGGCGGCCGTAGGCTGCGTGCTTGCACGCACCATTACCTCAGCCAATACCCCTCGCGTTTCAGCGTGTTGCGGATCACCTGTTCGCGGGCGGGCAGGTCGTTTTGATCAAACAGCGCCCGGGCCTTGCGGCCGTGGCGTTGCAGCACGAGCCGCCGATAGGGTTCGTATTCCTTGACCAGTTGTCGCAGGGCCTTGTCCTCGAAGAGGCTCTCCAGCACCTCCACCGCCCGGTCGCTTTCCTTGGCGTAGAGGAGCGGGATGGCGCGGTAATGGCAGGTGGCGGTGGTGTCCATGGCGGCAAGCTCGGGGCCAGGGCGGCCGCCACCGAAGGAATGGATCACCAGGGGCAGGGTGACCTGGTCAAGCCAGGGGTCGAGCTCTTGCAGGATCAGGGGCTCGGGCGGCTGGGCCTTGATCGCCTGGGCCCAGGTGAGGAAGCGTTCGCCAAAGGCCCGGGGGCTTTGGTGGAAGAACCAGCCGGCGTTGAAATAGAGATGGCGCTGCCAGTAGTCCTGCGGTTGGCTCAGGTCCAGGGTCGGTGCCATGTCGAGGCCGAAGCGGTCGTAAAGCGAGCCCCAGATCTCGGCATAACTGGGCCCGTAGAGCTCGATCTTGGGCCAGGTCCCCTCGCGCTTCATCGAGGCCGAGGGCCGCGCGAAGTCGAAGGGGATCTGCGAGAGGGGGGAGAGGACCAGGGTATCGGTGTCAAGGAAGAGGAAGGGCTCGTCGGGCAGGGCCGCCAGGGCCTCGATCTTGTTGCCATAGGGGTAGCTCTGGCCGAAGACCTTGTTTTCAAAGGGCAGGATCTCGGCCCCCATGGCTTGCAGCGCCTTGGCCTGGGGTTCGGGGACCTTCGTCTCGGCCTGCCAGCGCGCGCCGGTGGGTTCGGCGATGAAGACGCGGCCCTGAAAGCCCGGGTCGTTCTGGCGCAGCGAGGCCACCAGCAGGAGCGCCTCATGCGCGAGGCGGCCGTTTTGTCCGATGGCCAGGAGGTTGAAGCTCATGACGGCGAGAAGCGCAAGGACAGGCAGGACATGCCGCCGTCGAGTTTCGCGCATTCGGTGTTGCCGATCTCGACCACCTTGTAGCCCTGGGCCAAAAGCGTGTCGCGGGTGCGCGGGAAGCCCTGGGGCATGATCACCGCATCGTTGAAGCGGATCGTGTTGGCGCAGGGCTCCTCGCCCTCGGCCACAGGGATCACCCGGTAGCCCTCGAAGCAGCCCGAGGCGGCGAGGCGGGTGGTGGAGAGGATCGTCTCGGCATCCAGAAGCGAGCAGTCGGTCTTGAAGTGCAACACGCCCGGCGGGGTGAAGACCTCGCGCACCTTGTAGTCCCAGAGCGCGACGCGGGCCGCGAGTTCGGCAATCCCGGTGGCATTGGTGCGGGCCGAGCGGCCCACGAGGATCTCGGTCTCGGTCGTCAGGATATCGCCGCCCTCGATGAAGCTCTCGGGGTTCTCGATATGCAGGACATGTTTGTAAAGCGCTTGCAGGTGGGGGGCCATGCGGGCGGCCTCGCCCAGCCGCGAGGGCGCGCCGGGGCGCATCACCACGGCGCCTTCGGGCAGGCAAAGGGCCGTGTCCTCGACGAAAACGCTGTCGGGGAAGTCTTCCAGCGCCTCGAGCTCCACCACCGTGGCCCCGGTGGCCTTCAGCGCCGCGATGTAATCGGCATGGTGCTGGGTCATCAGCGCCAGCGAGGGCGTGCCGGTGTCGACGGCGCGCAGGCCCGCGACGATGGAGGCCGAGGGTTTGCGGGTGATGGCATGGGTGAAGGTGAAGGAACGCATCTTGGGCCTTTGACATCTGGCCCGGGAGCGGTCCCGGGCTTTGGGCGGCCCGCCTGGGGCCTTTGGCTCTCCATATCAGCGGGGCGCGGTTTGGGGAACACCCCAGAGGGGGGCAAGGGCAGGGCAGAAACGACCGCGGGCCCCCCGAAGGGAGCCCGAAAGGTCAGTCATATCAGGAAGATGGTGGGCGACCCTGGAATCGAACCAGGCATGAGTCGCCTCGGGAGAGTTACAGTCTCCTGCCGCACCTTGCAGCTCGTCGCCCACTGGGAGGGGGGAATACTGGGGCCTGCGGGGGGCGTCAAGGGGGGGGCGGCAGGGTTTTTCGCTTTGTCCGCGCGGCCGGGGGCGGGTGGGGTCTGGGCCTCTCCCCGCCAAGATCGGCGCGGATGGGCGCAGGCCTTGGGTTTTTTCATCTTGCCTGAAGGTGCGGGGCGGTTCAGATGGGGGGAAAGATGAGGGTGATGATGAAGACCAAGCCGGATTGGGTGATCGACAAGGAAAAGGCGCGGCGGAACGAGGCGCGCGAGACGGTGTGGCTCTTCGGCATCCATGCGGTGCGCGATGCGCTGATGAACCCCAGGCGCGAGAAGCTGCGGCTGGTCCTGACCAAGAACGCCTTCGACCGGCTGGAAGAGGCGGTGACGGCTTCGGGGCTGACGCCCGAGGTGGTGGAGCCGCGCAAGTTCCAGGTGCCGATCGCCGAGGATTCGGTCCACCAGGGGGCGGCGCTCGAGGTGCGGCCCCTGAACTGGGGCAAGCTCGACGACCTTGCGATCTCGGGCGAGGGGGATCCCTTGGTGGTCTGCCTCGACCGGGTGACCGATCCGCATAACGTGGGGGCGGTGCTGCGTTCGGCCGAGGTTTTCGGCGCAAGGGCAGTGATCGCGCCGCGCCACCATTCTGCGCCCGAGACCGGGGCGCTCGCCAAGACCGCCTCGGGCGCGCTGGAGCGGCAGCCCTACCTGCGGGTGGCGAACCTCTCCGAGGCGATGGTCTCGTTGCGGGACGCGGGCTATGTGCTGATCGGGCTGGATGGCGACGGGACGGTGACGCTCTCCGAGGCCCTGGCCACGGCGGGCAAGCGCCCCGTGGCGCTGGTGCTCGGGGCCGAGGGTCCGGGCCTCCGCGACAAGACGCGCGAGACCTGCGACGTGATCGCGCGGATCCCCTTTGCGGGGGGCTTTGGGTCCTTGAACGTGTCGAACGCGGCGGCGGTGGGGCTTTACGCGGCCAGCCAGCGCTGAGGCCCCGCGTTTTCTGCGAGAATTGGGGGGCGGGACCGGCGCGGCTTTCCGCTGGGGACCGCTTCATCCATCGGAGGGGCGGCCTTCGGTTGGGCCTGCTCTGCCGACTGCGCGGCTCCGCCTGTCCGGCTGGACCTGCCCCGCCGACTGGAGGATGGACCCTCTCCGACGGCCTCCGGTGGGGCCGCGGGCGCCCATGTCCCAGGTCTGGCAGTCGGCAGGGCCCGGGGTCGGGATTTGCAGGAGGGGCGCAGTCGGCAGCCCCCCTTGGCCGCAGGCCACAGACTTGTGATCGCCTCCCGCCGGTAACGCATCTTTAACGAGTGTTGCGCGATCATATCTCTTGCACGAAGGCCGGCCCGGAACGCCCCCTTCGGTTCACTGTCCCTCGTTCCGCACCTTGGCGCCCGGGCCCTCCTTGGGCGCCTTTTCTTTGCCCCCCGCCTTTTCTTTGACCCCCGCCTTTTCTTTGCCCCTCGCCCGTGCTGTTCTGCCCCAAAGCCACGGAGGTGCCGCATGGATGAGCTGATCACCAGGATCCTGACCGAAACCAGGGTCATCGCCCTCGTGGGCTGGTCTCCCAAGCCCGACCGCCCCAGCCACCGCGTCGCGGCCTTCCTCTCCAGCCGCTACCGGGTGATTCCCGTCAATCCCGGGGCGGCAGGCCAGGTAACCTCCTGGGGCGAGACCGTCCGCGCGCGGCTTTCCGACATCGAAGTCCCGGTCGACATGGTCGATATCTTCCGCAACTCCGAGGACGCCGGCCAAGTGGTGGACGAGGCCCTGTCCCATCTCACCGGCCGCCGCGCCATCTGGATGCAGCTGGGCGTGGTCAACGAACCCGCCGCCGCAAGGGCCGGGGCGGCAGGGCTCGAGGTCGTCATGGACCGCTGCCCGGCCATCGAAATCCCTCGGCTGGGGCTCTAGCCATCGGGGGGCTGCAAGCCCCCCGAACCCCCCGCCCGGGGAAGGCCAAGGCCTCCCCCGGACCCCCTCCTTTCAACTTGGCGCAAATATCCAGGGGGATTTTCAAGGGGAGCCTGCTCCCCTTGAAGCGGGGGGTTCGGGGGGCGGCAGCCCCCCGATCGGGCCCCGTCTCCCTCTGGCCAAGCCCGCCCATTTGCGTTATCCCCCCGCCATCCCAGCCCCGCCTTCCCTGTCTCGAGGAGCCCCTGCATGAAAGCCGCCGTCGTCACCTTCCCCGGGTCCAACTGCGACCGCGACCTTGCCACGGCCTTCGAAAAGATGGGCTTCCAGGTCACGCGCGTCTGGCACAAGGACAGCGCCTTGCCGGAGGGGACCGATGTCGTGGGCCTGCCGGGCGGGTTCTCCTTCGGCGACTACCTGCGCTGCGGCGCCATTGCGGCGCAGTCGCCGATTGCGGCGGCGGTCCAGGCCCATGCGGCACGCGGCGGCTATGTGCTTGGCATCTGCAACGGCTTCCAGGTCCTGACCGAGATGCGGCTTCTGCCCGGTGCCCTGATGCGCAACGCGGGGCTCAAGTTCCTCTGCAAGACCGTCACGCTCAAGGTCGCCACCCAGGACAGCCCCTTCACCAACGCGATCCCCAAGGGCGCCGAGATCCAGATCCCGATCGCCCATCACGACGGCAATTACACGATCGACGCCGAGGGCCTGAAGGCCCTGCAAGACCAGGACCGGATCGCCTTCACCTATGCCCAGAACCCCAATGGCGCCACGGCCGATATCGCGGGCGTCCTCTCGGCCAACCGCCGGGTCCTGGGGATGATGCCCCACCCCGAGCGCGTGATCGAGCCCGAACAGGGCGGCACCGATGGGCGCGGGCTCTTTGCCAGCCTGATCAGCGGCATGGCGCTGGCCTGACCCGATAAGCGGCTTGGCGCCCGAAACCGGGGCGCCGACCGGCCCCGGCTTGAGGCCCCCCGCCCGCCGCACTAGGCTTGACCCATGTCGAAGCCCTCCAGACCCAACCGAACCCCCTTGCGGGCCGATGGCACCGCGCTTTCCCAAGCCCCGGTCAAGCTGGTCGTGGCGCTTCTGATCCTCGTGGCCGTGGGCGTGGTGCTTTACACCAACCGATGGCTGACCGAGCGCTTCACCGAAACCACCCGCAACCGGGCCGAGCTGCGGCTGGCGCTTTACTCGGGCAACGTTGTCAGCGAGTTGCAGCGGACCTCCGTCGTGCCGCTCCTCCTCGCCCGCGACCCCGCGATTTCCGAGGCCCTGGCCAAGGGCAACTTCAGCCGGTCGTCCCAGCGGCTGGCGCAGGTGCAAAACGACATCGGCGTGGCCTCGATCCTGCTTCTGGATGCCGAGGGCAGGGCGGTCGGCGCCACGAACCGCAACCTCCTGGGCACGGTCTATCGCAATGCCGAATTCTATGTCTCGGCCATGCGGTCCTCGGACACGGTCTTCTCGGCCAGCCAGCGCGAGGGCGGCGGCTATGACTTTACCTATTCCCAGGTGATCCTGGCCGATGGCCAGCCCCAGGGCGTCATCGTCGTGGCGGTCGACCTGATGAAGTTCGAGCGCGCCTGGGCGGGGTTGCAGGATGTGGTGCTGATCTCCGATTCGGGCGGCACGGTGATCCTGTCGACCGAGCCGCGCTGGCGGGGGCAGACGGTCGAGAGCCTGACGCTGGAGCAGGATGGCGGATCGGCCTTCAACCGGGCCGTGGACCAGGCGCTTTCCACGGCGCGCGACCTGACGCAGAACCGGCCCGACACCTATCTGCGCGGCGTGGCGGTTCTGCAGACCGACAACCGCATGACCTTTCGCGGCTGGCACATGACCTCTTTCACCGCCTATGATTCGGTGCGCGAGCGGGTCAATGGCATCCTCGCGCTGGAGATCATGGGCTTTGCCATCCTCGCCGCCCTGACCTTCTATCTGCTCTCGCGCCGGGCCTATGCCCAGACCCTGACCTTCCGCCGCGAGTCGATCGAACTCCGCCAGCTGAACGCCAGGCTCCAGCGCGAGATCGCCGAGCGCGAGAAGGTGCAGAAAGAGCTCTCGGTCGCCGAACAGACGCTCGCGCAAAGTTCCAAGCTGGCGGTGCTGGGCGAGATGTCGGCCGCCGTCTCCCACGAGCTGAACCAGCCCTTGGCCGCGATGAAGACCTATCTCGCCGGGGCTCGGCTCCTCCTGACGCGCAAGCGCACGGATGAGGCACTCAGCTCCTTCCAGCGCATCGACGACTTGATCGACCGCATGGGGGCGATCACCCGCCAGCTGAAGTCCTATGCGCGCAAGGGCGGTGAGGCCTTCGAGCCGGTGGACATGCGGCTGTGCCTGTCGTCTGCGCTCGCCATGATGGAACCGCAGCTGAAGCAGCGCGTTGTGCGGATCACCCGATCCCTGCCGCGCCAGCCGGTCATGGTGAACGTCGACCGGCTTCGTCTCGAACAGGTGATCATCAACCTCTTGCGCAATGCGCTGGATGCGACCAAGGACACCAGGGACCCGCAGATCGACCTGGTCCTTGCGGTGGGCGAGACGGCGGTCCTGACGGTGCGCGACAATGGCCATGGGATCTCGGATTTGGACAACCTGTTCGAGCCCTTCTACACGACCAAGAAATCCGGTGAGGGGGTGGGGCTTGGCCTTGCGATCTCGTCGGGCATCGTCGCCGACCTGGGCGGGCGCCTGACGGCGCGCAATGCGGAAACCCAGGGCGCGGTTTTTGAAATGCAGCTTCCGGTGATCGAGCAACCGGAAGAGATGAAGGCAGCGGAGTAACGCATGGCACGGGCAATGAAAGTCGCAATCGTCGATGACGAGGCCGATATGCGGCAGTCGATCAGCCAATGGCTGGCGCTGAGTGGCTTTGACACCGAGACTTTCCCCTCGGCGGAAGAGGCTTTGAAGAGCATCGGGCCGGAGTTTCCGGGGGTTGTCGTCTCCGACATCAAGATGCCGGGCATGGATGGCATGGCTTTCCTGAAAAAGCTGATGGGGATGGACAGCGGTTTGCCGGTCATCCTGATCACCGGCCATGGCGATGTGCCCATGGCGGTGGAGGCCATGCGGGTCGGCGCCTATGACTTCCTGGAAAAGCCCTTCAACCCGGACCGGATGACAGAGCTGGCCAAGAAGGCGACCCAGGCACGGCGGATGACTTTGGACAACCGGGCCCTGCGCAAGGAGCTCTCGGACGGCGCCACGATCATCAAGAAGCTGATCGGCCTCTCTCCGGCGATGGAGCGGCTGCGGGAGGATATCCTCGACATCGGCCAGGCTGACACCCATGTGCTGATCGATGGCGAGACGGGGACTGGCAAGACCCTGGTGGCCCATGCCCTGCATGCGGTCGGCCCTCGGGCGGGGAAGAAATTCGTCACGATCTCTTGCGCCGCCTGGTCGGAGGATCAGCTTTCGGCGCGGCTCTTCGGCCCGGCAGAGGATGGGACGATTCCCTTGTCGGAAGAGGCCCGGGGCGGCACGATCTGCCTGGAGGATATCGAGGCCCTGTCTTCAGGGCTCCAGGCGCGTTTGCTCGCCCTGATCGCCGAGCAGGGCTTGCCCCCCGAGACCCGCATCATCGCGATCTGCAACCGCCATGCGCCCGACAAGACGCTGGAGGACGCTTTGCGCCCCGATCTCTTCTACCGTCTGGGCGCCATGACCATCGTCCTGCCGCCCCTGCGCGCCCGGGGCGAGGATATCCTGACGCTCTTCAACCGCCTGACCGAGCAGTTCTCCGAGGAATACGGCTGCGAGGCGCCCCAGGTGACGGCCCAGGAGGCGGCGCAGCTTTTGCAGGCCCCCTGGCCGGGCAATGTGCGCCAACTGGTCAATGTGGCCGAACGCGCGGTTCTGCAGAACCGGCGGGGGTCGGGGTCGATTGCCTCGCTCTTGATGGCCGACAACGAGGCCACGGGGCCGCAGCTCACCACCGAGGGCAAGCCCTTGAAGGACTATGTCGAAGCCTTTGAACGCATGCTGATCGACAACACGATGCGCCGCCACAAGGGCTCCATCGTGGCGGTGATGGAAGAGCTTTGCCTGCCGCGCCGGACGCTGAACGAGAAGATGGCGAAGTATAACCTGCAGCGGCAGGATTACGTCTGACGGCGCGGTGCGCTGAAGCGCACCCTACGAAGCGGCGAGACCTTTGCCGCCGTAGGGTGCGTGGTCTCACGCAGCTTGGGCGCTGTCCCGGGGTATACCCCGGGCTACGCTGTGGATGCAGAGCCCCCTCTCCGGCGCGGGCGCTCACGTGGGGCTGCGTAGCCCGGGGTATACCCCGGGTCTTGCCTTACAACGGAGACACGGAACGCAGCCGCTCCATCGCCTCTTGCGCGCGGCCCTGGTCGATGGACTCCGCCGCAAGGGCCACGCCTTCGGGCAGGGAGGCGGCCTTGCCCGCGACCAGAAGCGCCGCCGCCGAATTCAAGAGCACCGCGTCACGGTAAGCGCCCGGGGCGCCCTCCAGGAGCGCCCGGAAAGCGGCGGCATTTTCGGAAGGCGTGCCGCCGATGATCGCCTCGAAGGGATGGCGCGGCAGGCCCGCATCCTCGGGGGAGACGGTGAATTCGCTCACCTCCCCGTCCTTCAGCGCGGCCACTGCAGTCGGGCCCGCGATGGAGATCTCATCCGTCCCGTCCGAACCATGCACGAGCCAGGCCGCCTCTGACCCCAGGGCCCGCAGCGTCTCGGCCATGGGGCGGATGAGTCGCGCCGAAAAGGCCCCGGTCAGCTGGCGCTTGACCCCGGCCGGATTGGTGAGCGGCCCCAGGATGTTGAAGATCGTCCGCGTCCCAAGCTCGGCCCGCACCGGCCCCACATGGCGCATCGCCGGGTGGTGCATCGGCGCCATCATGAAGCCGATCCCGGCCTCCGCCAGGCAGCGCTCCACCACCTCGGGCCCGACCATGACATTCAGCCCCATCTCGGTCAGGGCATCCGCCGCCCCCGATTTGGAACTGAGGTTCCGGTTGCCGTGCTTGGCCACCGGCACACCCGCCCCCGCCACGACAAAGGCCGTCGCGGTCGAGATGTTCAGCGTGCCCTTGCCATCGCCGCCAGTGCCCACGATGTCCATGGCCCCCTCGGGCGCCCGCACCGCATGGCATTTCGACCGCATCACCGCCGCCGCCGCCGCAAATTCGTCCACCGTCTCGCCCCGCGTGCGCAGGGCCATCAGGAAGCCCCCCATCTGCGCGGGCGTGGCCAGCCCCTCGAACAAAGCGGTAAAGGCCGCCTCGGCCTCGGCCCTTGTCAGGGTGCGCTCTGCCGCCAGACCGATCAGGGGTTTCAGGACATCGCTCATGCTGCTACCGCCGCCAGGTTCAGGAAGTTCTGCAAGATCTTGTGGCCATGTTCCGAGGCGATCGACTCGGGGTGGAACTGCACGCCCTCGATGGGCAGGGTCTTGTGCCGCAGCCCCATGATCGTGCCATCGGCCAGCGCGGCCGTCACCTCGAGGCAGGCGGGCAGGGTCTCGCGTTCGACCACCAGCGAGTGATAGCGCGTGGCCTGGAAGGGCGAGGGCAGGCCCGCAAAGACGCCTTTGCCCGCGTGATGCATGGTCCCCATCTTGCCATGGACGATCTCGTGACAGCGCACGACCTTGCCGCCGAAGGCCTGGCCGATGGTCTGGTGGCCAAGGCAGACGCCCAGCAAAGGCAGGCCGATCTCGGCGGCGGCCAGGGTCAGCGGCAGGCAAATCCCGGCCTGGTCGGGGTCGCAGGGGCCGGGGCTCAGCACGATGGCGGCAGGGTTCAGCGCCAGGGCCTCCTGCACGTTCAGCGCATCGTTGCGCACCACCTTCACATCGGCGCCCAGGTCGCCGAAATAATGGACAAGGTTCCAGGTGAAACTGTCGTAATTGTCGATCAGAAGCAGCATGTCCCGTCCCTCCTTCATGAGTCCGGCTTGTTAACCAATCTGGGGGTGAACCCGACGCCAGAGCGGGTTATACAGGGACAGGAAGACCCGGGGGTGTCAAGGGCAGGACTGCTCGACACCGAACCGGGCCAAGGCAAAGGAGCGACCCGTGGCAGGTGGTTTTGGGCCCAAGGGCTTGGCAGGCGGAGTTTTCTGGGGCGGCGTGATCGTCGCAACCGGTCTGGCGGTCCTGTCGCAACTCGCGCCCTTGCCGGAGCCCGCGAATGAACCGGGGCCGCCCGCGGGCCTGTCGGAGAGCTCTGCCGGGGCAGAGGGGCTGGGGGCGCCCGAGGCCGAGGCGCCCAAGGCTACGGGGGCGGAAGCGGCAAGCCCGGAGGCCGGCGCCTCCGCAGATGGGGCAAAGCGGACCGAAGACCCTGCGCCCGAGGCGACGTCTCCGGCGGTCGAGCCGCCTGCGCCTGCCACAGAGGCGATTGCGCCGGCCGCAGGGGACAAACCCGCCGCAGGTGCAGAGGCCGCAGCGCCTGCAGGGACAGAGCCCGCTGCCCCTGCCACGCAGGGCACGGCTTCCGCCGAGCAGACTGCCACGGACAGCGCCGCCACGACAGAGCCCGCTGCCGCTGCCACGCAGGGCAAGGCTTCCGCCGAGCAGACTGCCACGGACAGCGCCGCCACGACAGAGCCCGCTGCCCCTGCCACGAAGGGCAAGGCTTCCGCCGAGCAGACTGCCACGGACAGCGCCGCCACGACAGAGCCCGCTGCGACGGAGGGCACCACCGCCACCGGGGAGGCCCCGGCGCCTGCGCTCCCGGCTGCGGACAGCGCAGCGGTGACCCCGGCGCCGGATGCCGCACCCGGGGGCTCCGCCGCGACCGCGAGCGAACCCGCCCTCCAATCGCCCGCGCCCGAACCGCCCGCCCCCGACCTTCAGTCGGCGGAGCCTGCACAGGTCGCCATCGAAGCCCCGGTGCAGTCGGCAGAGCCCCTGCCAGCCACCGATTCGCAAGCCAGCGCCCCCGATGCCGGGGCGCCGCTGGCCGAACTCCCGGCCCTGGTCGAGGCCCCGGCCGAAGACAGCGCCCCGCCCTCGCTCGCGGCGCTGGACCAGGCCCTGACCGCCCCCGCCCCGGAAAGCGATGCCACGCCCCAGGCCCCGGACATGGGCGTGACCGAGGCGCCCGATGCCGCCGCCCCGCAGGCGCCCGAGGGGCCCAAGGATGGGCTCCTGCAATCGGGCGGCCTGTCGGAACCGGCGCGCCTGCCGCAGATCTCGGCCGAGCCCGATCCGGCGCTGGCCCCCCAGCCCCTGCCGCAACTGGCCCCGCCCAGCCCGCCGCCGGCCGCAGCCTCTTCCGCCCCCATGTCCCCTGCACCCGATGCCGCGCTGCCCAAGGTGCTGCGCCCCGAGGCCGAGGGCCTGCCGGGCAAGCGGCCGGAGGCCCTGCCACAGACCCCCGGCCTGACGGCCAAGGCGGCAGGTCCCAAGCCCGAGGGCGATCCTTCGGTCGTGGTCAACGACCTGCCGCAGATCGGCGCCGAAACCTCTCCGGCGGTCGATGATGCCGACCAGCGCCCCCTGGTGCAATTCGCCCGCCCCTTCACGCCCGAGCCCGGCAAGCCGCTCTTTGCCATCCTGTTGCGCGATGTCGGCGAGCAGGGCCTGCCGCGCGCGCAGTTGGCGCAACTGCCCTTTGCGGTCTCCATCGTGATCGACCCGCTCGCCCCCGATGCCAAGGCCGCCGCCGAGGCCTGGCGCGCGGCGGGGCAAGAGGTGGTGATGCTGGCCAATGGCATTCCCCCCGGCGCCAAGGCCGAGGATGTGGCGCAGAGCTTCCAGGCCCTGGGCGCGATCCTGCCCGAGGCCGTGGCGGTGCTCGATCCGGCCGAGGCGGGGTTCCAGAACGACCGGGCCCTGGCGAGCCTGGTCCTGACGGAAATCGCCTCGGAGGGGCGGGGCCTGCTGACCTGGGACCGCGGGCTGAATGCCGCCGATCAGATCGCCCGGCGCGAGGGGCTCGCGGCCGCGCAGATTTACCGCGTCCTGGATGGCGCCGACGAAAGCCAGCCGGTGATGCGCCGCTATCTTGACCGCGCGGCCTTCAAGGCGGGGCAGGAGGGGGCGGTGATCGTCATCGGTGACACGAAGCCCGAGACGGTCGAGGCGATCCTGGCCTGGGCTTTGGAGGGCAAGGGAGCCAGCGTCTCGCTCGCCCCGGTTTCGGCGGTGCTCTTGGGGGCGAAGTAGGGGCCCTGCCGACTGGGCGGAGGCTCCGCCGACGGCAATGGGGCGCCAGGTGCCTGGGGTCTTGGCCCTGCCGACGGAAGGCTTGACCTGCCGACTGCATCGGCGCGCTGACTGCTTTGGGCCTTTGTCCTGTCGAAAGAGGGGCTCTGCCGACTGTGCCGTGGCTGCTTTCCCTCCTGGCCTCGGTCCTGCCGACTGTGGGGTCAGCCTGCGTCTCGGGGCGCGGCTTGGCCGCGGCCCGAGACTTTGCAAGAGGCTTGCGCGCTTGCGCGCTCCTTTGGGTCAGGTCTCCCCGCCCTCAGTTCCCCCGTCTTGCGAAGTGGCCGGCATCCTCGGCGGCGCGGCGCAGCGCCTTGGACTTGTTCACCGTTTCCTGGTATTCGCTCTCGGGGTCGCTGTCATAGACGATGCCCGCCCCGGCCTGGGTGTAAAGCTGGCCATCCTTCAACAGCGCCGTGCGCAGCGCGATGCAGAAGTCCATCTCGCCATTGGCCGCGAAATAGCCGATGCCGCCGCCATAGACGCCGCGCTTTTCGGGCTCGAGCTCGTCGATGATCTCCATGGCCCGCACCTTGGGCGCGCCCGAGACCGTGCCTGCGGGCATCCCCGCCAAGAGCGCCGACAGGGCGTCCTCGCCCTCGCGGATCTGGCCCACGACATTCGAGACGATGTGCATGACATGGGAGTAGCGTTCGACGATGAATTGCTCGGTCGGACGCACCGTGCCGACCTTGGCCACCCGGCCCACATCGTTGCGGCCAAGGTCCAGAAGCATCAGGTGCTCGGCGCGTTCCTTGGCATCGGCGAGGAGATCGGCCTCGAGCGCGCGGTCCTCTTCCGGCGTGGCGCCGCGTTTGCGGGTGCCTGCGATGGGGCGGATCGTCACTTCGCCATCGCGCAGGCGCACCAGGATCTCGGGGCTGGCGCCCACGACCTGGAAGCCGCCGAAGTTGAAGAAGAACATGAAGGGCGAGGGGTTGGTCCTGCGCAGGCTCCGGTAGAAGGCGAAGGGGGGCAGGGTGAAGCTCTGGCGCCAGCGCTGCGAGGGGACGACCTGGAAGATGTCGCCCGCGCGGATATAGTGCTTGGCCTGGTCGACCGCCGCCTGGTAGCCGCCGGGCGCGAAGTTCGACACGGCCTCGCCCACGGGTTCCGCCTCGCCGAGGTCGCGTTGCGCAGGTGGGGCGCGGTCGAGGTCGCGGAGCGCATCCATCACCCGTTCGGCCGCCTGGGCATAGGCGGCCCGTGCCGAAAGGCCCGAGGCGGCCCAGGCCGGGGCCACGACCGTGACCTCTCCCTTGACGCCATCCAGCACCGCCACGACCGAGGGGCGCAGAAGCGTGGCATCGGGCAAGCCGAGCGGGTCGGGCTTGACGCCCGGCAGGTGTTCAACCAGCCGGATCATGTCATAGCCCAGATAGCCGAAGAGACCGGCGGCGATGGGCGGCAGGGCCTCGGGCAGGTCGATGCGGCTTTCCGCGATCAGGGCGCGGAGGCTTTCGAGCGGCGGCAAGGGATCCTCGGTGAAGGAGGTCGCGTCGAACCGCGCCTCGCGGTTCAGCCGTGCCTTGGTGCCGTGGCATTGCCAGACCAGGTCGGGCTTCATGCCGACGACGGAATAGCGGCCCCGGACCTCGCCCCCCGTCACCGATTCCAGCATGAAACTGTCGGCCCGCGCCTCGGCCAGCTTCAGCATCAGGCTGACCGGCGTGTCGAGATCGGCGGCCAGGCGGGCATAGACCACCTGGTTGGCGCCCTTGGCCCAGGCGGCCTCGAAGGTGGCGAAATCGGGTTCGAGTTTCATCTTACATCCGGCTTTGGACGGCTGCGATCACCGCCTGGTCGATGGTCATCCCGGCCTCGTCGGCCAGGGCCTTGGCGGTCACGTCATAGGCGTCATTGGCGATGGACGTGCCGATCTGGGCGCCCAGGGCCTTCAGACCCGCCTTGGCCTGGTCGGTGGTCAAGTCGGCCGGCGTCACCGCATCGAGGCGGATCAGCGCCACGGTGCCATTCTCGTCGATCTTGGCCACGGCGCCGGGCTCCATCTTGAAGGCCTGGGCCACGGCTTCGGAGGGGATCCCATCGGGCGCGGCCGAGCGCAGGGTCGAGGTCACGCGGTCGGTGATGCCCAGGGTCTCGAGCCGGGCGCCGGAGGCCAGGTGGGCATCGGCGAGGGCAGTCAGGGCCTTGGACAGGGCATCGGCCTCATAGGCGGCGCGGACCTTCGCTTCGGCCTTCTCGAAGGGGATGGGGGCGGCGGGCAGGGCCTCGGTCACTTGCACGACCATGAGGCTGCCATCGGAGGTGCCGAAGGACTGGGCGAAGTCGCCGGGCTCCATGGAGCCTATGGCCTTGGCGAAGGCGGGGTCGGCGGACAGCGGGTCGTTGTCATCGGCGCCGGGGGCATAGTCGATGGTCCCCGCACTCATGCCCTGATCCTTGGCGATGTCCTCGATGGTCGAGCCACCGGCCAGGAGGTCATCGACGGCATCGTTGCGCTCGGTCACGGCCTTGCCTGCCTCTTTCAGCGCGAGGGTTTCGCGGATCTTGGGGGCGGCTTCGTCATAGGGCGTGACCTGGGCGTCGATGATGGCATTGACGCGGAAGAGGGCGGGCCCGAGGTCGGTGGGCACGGGGCCCACGACGCCGGGCTCTGCCTGGGCGAAGACGGCATCGGCGGCTTGGCCGAGGTCGATGCGGGTCACGTCGCCCAGGTCGATCGTGGCAAGGTCGAGGCCACGGTCCTTGACCAGGTCTTCGAAGCTGGCGCCGCCGTCAAGTTTCGCGCGGGCGGCCTTGGCCTCTTCGTCGGAGGGATAGACCAGGCGTTCGACCAGGCGCTTTTCGGGGATGTTGTAGCTGTCGGAGGCCGCGTCATAGGCGGCCTTCACATCGGCCTCGTCGACCTTTTGGTCCTTGACGAGGTCGGAGGGTTTCAGGATCGCATAGGCGACGCGCTTGCCCTCGGGGCGGGTGAAGTCGGCGATATGGTCCTTGTACCAGGCCTGGAGCTCTTCGGGCGTGGCCTCGGGCAGGGCTTCGGGCAGCGAGGCCTTGGAGAGCTGCAAAAGGGTGAAGCCCCGCGCCTCGTTGGCCCAGGAGTAGAGCGCCCGTGTCAGGGCCTCCGGTGCCGTGACCCCCGAGGCCACGGCGGCCTGCAGGACCTGGCGGCTGAGGTCGTCGCGGATGTCGCCCTCGTAATCGCCCGGCTTCAGGCCGTTCTGCTCGAGGAGCCGCTCATAGACCGCCTTGTCGAACTTGCCATCCAGGCCCTGGAAGTTCTCGGTCGTGGCGACGACCTTTGCGACCGAGAGGTCCGAGGCCGAGATGCCGATGCGGCGCGCCTCGTTCAAGAGGGCGGCGTTGGAGATCAGGCTTTGCAGGACCTGTTGGTCGAGGCCGAAGAGCTGGGCCTGCTGGAAGGTGAATTGCTGGCCGAACTGGCGGGAGAACTGGTTGATCTGGTTTTGCAGCGCGCGGCCATAGTCAGAGGCCGAGACCTGGGTGTCGCCGACCTTGATGGCGGTATCGACCTGGGTGCCGAATTCGGTGATGCCATAGCCGCCGAGACCGGTGACGACCATGCCCAGCACGATGAGGCCGAAGATCGAGGCTCCGGTCCGCGAGCCCTTGCGGCGGATCTCGTCATCTTCGCGGGGCGGGGTGCTCTTGGGCATGGCTCGGGCTCCTTTGGGCGCAGGTCGCAGAGGTGTAAGCGGAAAGCCGGGGCGGGGCAAGGGTGGGGCATGTGGCGGTGGAGGCTTCGGGGTGGGGGTTGCGCCCTTGGACCCCTGCGGGCTGAAGCCCGCAGTGGTCCTGCGTTCGCCCGGGGAGGGGGGGGGGCGCC
>NZ_JAABNR010000008.1 GCF_009925085.1 Stagnihabitans tardus
CCCCCCTCCCCCCCGCTCTCGCCCGAAGGTCATGCCAGCTTGCTGGCTTGGCCTGATGGGCGAAAGGTTCCCGCTTCAGGGTCCAAGAGAAAAGCCACGGGGCTTTGCCCCGTGGCTTTTCTCTTGGAGGAGGCGCGGCGCTTTGCGCCGCTCCTGGGGTTCCGCCAGCCGGAAAGATCCCCGCGACGGCGCTCCTTGGCAGAGGCTTTCAGTCCCGCGAATGCACGAGGCGCAGATAGGGCTTGCCCTTCTCGGCGCGCGGAGGACGGCTCGATGGCGCGCCCACGAAGCTCGCTTGCGGCGGGGCCGCAAAGCCCGGCTGCATCTGGGGCTGCGCGGTCCTCGGCTGCATCGGCGGCAAGTCCGGCAGGCGGCGGTCCAGCGCTTCGTCCGCGCCGACCCTCGGCCCCTCGCGGCGGTCGCCCTGGCCCCGGCGCTCGATCACCTCGCTCATCAGCCCCGAAATCGCGAACCGGCGCGGCGCCCGGCCCACGACGCCATCCAGCGCCAGGCAGCCCAGGGCCAGCTCGGTCTTGCCCGAAGCCGAGGTCAGGGGCAGGATCAGCATCCGGCCCTCCAGCGGAGGCCGCCCGATCGACCGTTCGGCCTCGAGCCACAGTTCCAGCGTGGCAGGCCCCGCAAAGACTCCCTCCAGCGCATCCGACAGCCGGTTGCGGCCCTGGGGTTCATAGAGCGCCGACAAGGGCATGCCGCGCACATCCATCCCCATCACGTCATGCACCATCATCCCGGCAATCCGGAACCGCGCGATGCCCGGCGCGATGCGCTCCAGGAGAAAGGTGTTCTCCAGGGCCCCCGCGATCCCGCGCGGATCGATCCGGTCCCGCGCCGGCAGCGAGCCGCCGACCCGCAGGCCCTCCCAATAAGCCCGAACCTCCGCCAGCATGGCAAAGCGAGGCCCGCCAGGTCCGCCCGAGTTGGTGCCGGTTTTTCCACTCTTGCCCAGAAACGACAATGCCATGTATCACCGCCACGATCTCCCGTGGCTCCCTGACGGTCCAGGACCTTGGCGCTGCGGCCAGATCGAGGAGAGGTTAATCCCGCGGCAACATCTGTTACCGATGCCTTAACATACACGCTTCATGCGAGATTTGGCGTACAATCTCGACAAATGGTAAACTTCTGCAGCCTCTGGTTGCAAGCCCGAAGGAGGCTCCGATGACCGTTTCGATGACTGGTTTTGCCACGGCCAAGGGCCAGGGCGCGGGCCATTCCTGGTCTTGGGAGATGCGGGGGGTGAACGGCAAGGGGCTCGATCTGCGGTTGCGGGTGCCGGAGTGGATCGACGGGCTGGAGCTGGCCTTGCGGGCCGAGCTGACCAAGGCCCTCGGCCGGGGCAATGTCTCCCTGACGCTGAAGGTCTCGCGCGATGGCATGGGCGAGGGGGTGGAGGGGCTGCGGCTGAACCCTGCCGCGCTTTCGGCTGCGCTGGAGGCGCTGCGCCAGGTCGAGGATGCCGCCATGCAGGTCGGCGTGACCCTGGGCCAGGCCACGGCGGCCGATGTGCTGACCTTGCGGGGCGTGCTCGATTCCAGTGCGGCCGAGATCGACACGGGCGCCTTGCGTGCGGCGATCCTGGCCGATCTGCCGGGGCTTCTGGCCGCCTTCCAGGCCATGCGCGCCTCCGAAGGCGCTGCGCTGAATGCCATCCTGGGCGCTGCGCTGGACCGCATCGCGGCTCTCGTTGAAGAGGCCGCCCAGGCCATGGCCCTGCGTGCCGACCAGGCGGGGAGCCGCCTGCGCGAGGCGGTGGCGCGGCTCCTCCAGGCCTCCGAGGGGCTGGACGAGACGCGGATTGCGCAAGAGCTTGCCCTGCTCACCGTCAAGAACGACATCACCGAGGAAATCGACCGCCTGAAGGCCCATGTCGCGGCCGCCCGCGCGCTTCTGGCCGATCCGGGCCAGGTCGGCCGCAAGTTCGACTTCCTGGTGCAAGAGTTCCTGCGCGAGGCCAATACGCTCTGCTCCAAGGCGCAGTCCATCGAGCTGACCCGCATCGGGCTTGACCTCAAGACCGTGATCGACCAAATGCGCGAGCAATCACAGAACGTGGAGTGACCATGCCAAGACGGGGCCTTCTCCTGATCCTTTCCTCGCCCTCGGGGGCGGGGAAGTCGACCCTGTCACGCAAGCTGATGGCCTGGGACCCGAGCTTGCGCTTTTCGGTCTCGGCCACGACAAGGGCGCCGCGCCCGGGCGAAGAGGAGGGGCGGGAGTATTACTTCAAGACCCGCGCTGAATTCGAGGACCTGGTGGCGCGGGACCAGATGCTGGAACATGCCGAGGTTTTCGGCAATCTTTACGGCAGCCCGAGGGGCCCGGTCGAGGCCGCCATGGCCGAGGGCCGCGACACGCTCTTCGACGTCGATTGGCAGGGCGGCCAGCAGATCACCCATGCGATGGGCCGCGACGTGGTCTCGGTCTTCATCCTGCCGCCCTCGATCGCCGACCTGGAGGCGCGCCTGAACGGGCGGGGCCAGGACAGTGCGGAGGTGATCCAGGGGCGCATGGAAAAGGCGCAGTCCGAGATCAGCCATTGGAGCGAGTACAATTATGTGATCGTGAATGATGATCTTGACAGGGCCTTTGACGGTTTGGTCACCATTCTGCGTGCAGAACGTCTGAAACGGGATCGACAGCCGGACCTGGCCGATTTCGTACGAGGCTTGAACCGGGAGTTTGCGGCGCGATGATCTATGACCTGGATGGCGTGGCTCCGGAACTGGGGCTGGGGGCCTGGGTGGCGCCCGGGGCTCATGTCCTGGGCAAGATCCTTTTGGAGGATGAGGTTTCGGTCTGGTTCGGCGCGGTTCTGCGCGGCGACAACGAGATGATCTGGGTGGGGCAGGGCTCCAATATCCAGGAGAATGCGGTCCTGCACACCGATTGGGGCTTTCCCCTTCTGATCGGGCCGAATTGCACGATTGGCCATCGGGCGATGCTGCATGGCTGCTCGGTCGGCGAAGGGAGCCTGATCGGCATGGGGGCCACGGTGTTGAACGGGGCCAAGATCGGCAAGAACTGCCTGATCGGCGCCTGCGCCCTGGTGACCGAGGGGAAAGAGATCCCCGATGGCTCGCTGGTCATGGGCAGCCCCGGTCGCGTGGTGCGGGCCCTGAGCGAGGAAGAGATCGCGCGCCTGTTGAAATCGGCGGAAAACTACCGCGACAATGCCAAGCGCTTCCTGGTGGGCCTGAAAGAGATCAAGCCCGAGATGCAGAAGAAACCCTCCCGCCCGCGCGCCAAGGTGACCAAGATCAAGCTGGCGGGCTGAGGGGGGAGAGGGGGGCCGCCGACTGCGCTTGGCCCCGCCGACTGCACCGTCGCTTCGGCCCGCGGCAGCCTTGTCCTGCCGGCTGCGTGTCGCTTTTGGGCGGCCCACGTGGCTCTGCCGACTGAAAGGTCGCCTTGTATCCGGCTGCCTGGCTCTGCCGACTGGGAGCCCTATTCGCCTGACCTCGCGGCTCTGCCGAATGCGAGGTCGCGTTCGATTTAAGCGTCCTGCCCTGCCGACTGTGGGGCGCAGCCCGCTTGGCCGGTCGCCGCTGCCGACTGAGAGGTCCCTTGGCTTCCGGCCGCGAATTCCCGCCGACTGCGAGAGGCGCTCCTGCCGGCCCCTCTGCCTTGCCCCTCTGCCGGGCTCCCTTTCGACCTGGCCGGATGCGCCCTGCCGACTGCACCTTTTCGCTCACCATGCACCCATGGCCCCGCCGACTGCCAGGACAGCGCGGCGTCGCGCGATCCTGTCCGCCCAAGCAGGTCCTGCAGTCGGCGGAGCGCCGTGTCCGGCGCGCAGGCTGCGGGGGCAGTCGGCAGGGCCCTCTTCCCCCCCATCCCATGCAAAAGGCCCCCGGAGGGGGCCTTTGTCGTGGTTCGAGCCGGTCAGCTCAGCCGTAGATCATCTGGCGGGCGATCTGGTCGGCATCGCTGGCATTGATCCCGATGTCCAGCTGGTCGCGCCAGCTGAGGCCCGCGATCTCGTCGCGGATGCGGCGGTATTCGGCGCGGCGGTGGGCTTCCTGTTCGACACGGGCAAGGAACTTCTTCATCTTCATCTCCATTTCATCGGGGCAGCGCGCGGTCGCGCCGCCGGGTGCGGGGTCTCAGCCCCAGACGGCCTGACGCGCGATCTTGGCGGCGTCTTCGGGATAGATCCCCAGGTCCAGCGCCTCGGCGCGGGAGAGGTTGGCGATCTCGTTGCGGGTGCGGACATAAAGCGCGCGCTTGGCGGCATAGTCACGATAGGCGGCAAACAGGGTCTTCATCACATCACTCCTTGCAAGCTGGAACCTGTCCAGCGCGGGGCCATCCTCAGCCCCAGACAGCCTCGCGGGCGATACGGTCGGCATCCTCGGGGAAGAGGCCAAGGTCGATGGCGACAGAGCGCGGCAGCATGGCGATCTCGTCGCGGGTCTTGCGGTAGAGGGCGAATTTCACGGCCTCGGCGCGGTAGCGGGCGATCAGGTGCTTCATGGTGTCGGTCCTTGTCCAGCGGGGCTTTCCATCCCCGTGACCCGAATATGGACCTTTCCGGCACCCAAACAACCGCCATTGCTGCGGTGCGGCGTTGCGCTGAGTGCATAGCTAACGCAAAATTAACCTAGCTCCTGCCCAAATTCAGACCAAAGCCCCCAAGGATCGGGTCAAAACCCGGGCAAAATGCGAAAAGGCGCCCGAAGGCGCCTTTTCATTAAAATTCAACGGGTTCGACTCGGGGCTCAGATCAGCTTGCCCATGGCCACGGCCGTGTCCGACATGCGGTTCGAGAAGCCCCATTCGTTGTCATACCAGGAGAGGACCGAGACAAAGGTCCCGTCCATCACCTTGGTCTGATCCATGTGGAAGACCGAGGAATGGCTGTCATGGTTGAAGTCCATCGAGACATTCTTGTCGTTGGTATAGCCGAGGATCCCCTTCAGCGGGCCATCGGCGGCCGCCTTGATGGCCGCGTTGATCTCTTCGACGGTCGTCGCGCGCTTGGCGATGAACTTCAGATCGACGACCGAGACATTCGGCGTCGGCACGCGCATCGCGAAACCGTCGAGCTTGCCCTTCAGCTCGGGCAGGACCAGGCCCACGGCCTTGGCGGCCCCGGTCGAGGTCGGGATCATGTTCAGGGCCGCCGCGCGGGCGCGGTAGAGGTCCTTGTGCATCGTGTCCAAGGTCGGCTGGTCGCCGGTGTAAGAGTGGATGGTCGTCATCATCCCCTTCTCGATCCCGATGACGTCGTTCAGCACCTTGGCGAAGGGCGAGAGGCAGTTCGTCGTGCAAGAAGCGTTCGAGACGACGATGTCATCCTTGGTCAGCGTGTGGTGGTTCACGCCGTAGACGATGGTCTTGTCCGCGCCATCGCCGGGGGCCGAGATCAGCACGCGCTTGGAGCCGTTCTCCAGGTGCGCCTGGACCTTTTCCTTGCTGGTGAAGATGCCGGTGCATTCCATGACGATATCGACATCGCCCCAGGGCAGCTCGGCCGGGTTCTTGATCGCGGTGACGCGGATCGGGCCACGGCCCACGTCGATCCAGTCGGCTCCCGTGGTGACAACCCCGGGGAAGCGGCCATGGACGCTGTCGAAGCGCATCAGGTGGGCATTGGTTTCCACCGGGCCCAGATCGTTGATCGCGATGACCTCGATATCGGTGCGGCCCGATTCGATGATGGCGCGCAGGACGTTGCGACCGATGCGGCCGAACCCGTTGATGGCGACTTTGACGGACATGGTGCCTCCTTGGGACATGGCGCGACTCAGGGCGCCGGAAAGATAGCGCTAACATCGCCAGTTTGCGCCGGATTTCAACTGCAAATGGTCGTTTGCACCTAATGACGCCAGAAAGTCATATAGAGCGCAAGGTCCATCACCTTGCGTGCCAGAAAAAGAAAGGCTGCGCCCTGATTGAGCGCAGCGTCCAGGAGGAAAAGGCCAAGGATGATCCCGGCGATGATCAGATGTCCGCGTATGGCCGCCTCCCTAGTGGAGGAGCCGCCCCATCACGCCGGCCACATCGGCCATACGGCAGGAAAAGCCCCATTCGTTGTCATACCAGGCCAGGACCCGGACCATGCGGCCCACGACCTTGGTCTGGTCAGGGGCGAAGATAGACGAATAGGGCGTGTGGTTGAAGTCGATAGAGACCTTGGGCTCGGGGTCATAGGACATGACCATGCCCATGTAACCCTGCGCCGCCTCGCGCACGATCTCGTTGACCTCCGCCACGGTCACCGATTTCCCCGCCCGGAAGGTCAGATCGACCGCCGAGACATTGGGCGTGGGCACCCGGATCGAGGAGCCGTCGAGCCGCCCCGCGAGCTCCGGCAGGACCTCGCCGATGGCCTTGCCCGCGCCGGTGGAGGTCGGGATCATCGCCATGGCCGCCGCCCGCGCCCGGTAGAGGTCCTTGTGGCGGCGGTCGAGCGTCGGCTGATCGCCGGTGTAAGAGTGGATCGTGGTCATGATCCCCTCTTCAATCCCAATCGTGTCGTTCAGCACTTTGGCCAGAGGCGCCAGGCAATTCGTCGTGCAGGAGGCGTTGGAGACGACGTGGTGAGCATCGGTCAAGGCGCGGTGATTGACCCCGTAAACCACCGTCATATCCGCCCGTTTGGCCGGCGCCGAGACCAGGACCCGCTTCGCGCCGCGACCCAGGTGGACCGCCGCCTTCTCGCGCTCGTTGAACTTGCCGGTGCATTCGAGGACCACGTCGCAGCCCTCCCAATCCAGCTCTTCGGGGTTATAGGTCGACATGACCCGCATCGGACCTCGGCCCAGGTCCAGCGTATTGCCCTCCGTGCGGATCACGCCCGGGAAGCGGCCATGGATGGAATCATAGCGCAGAAGATGGGCATTGGTCTCGATCGGCCCCGTGGCGTTGATCGCCACGACCTGGACGTCGTTCCTGCCCGACTCCGCGATATGGGCCAGGGTGCAACGTCCAATGCGGCCGAAGCCGTTGATTCCGATGGTGATCATGGGGCTCTCCTGCTTTGCGCCTGACTTGCCGCATAGCGGCGAAGTCCCGCGATGAAAAGATGGAATCACAAGGAAATTCAATTTGTTAGCGGTAACTGTGCATGTTTTCGCTAACAGCGAGGCAGTTGATTTCTGCGGTGCAGCCTTTATCAAGACGAAAACGAAAGGGACATGATGAGCGGGCTTCTGGCACTTCTGGACGATGTGGCGGCGATTGCCAAAGTGGCGGCGGCCTCGGTGGACGATATCGCGGGGGCGGCGGCCAAGGCCGGGGCCAAGGCGGCGGGCGTCGTGATCGACGATGCGGCGGTGACGCCGAAATATGTCCATGGTTTCGAGGCCAAGCGGGAACTGCCGATCATCGGCCGCATCGCCATGGGATCGCTGAAGAACAAGCTTCTGTTCCTTCTGCCCGGGCTTCTCGCGCTGAACGCCTTCGCGCCCTGGGCCATCACGCCGCTTCTGATGCTGGGTGGCGCCTATCTCTGCTTCGAGGGCGCCGAGAAGGTCTTCCACGCCCTCGCCCCCCATGCCGAGGCCCATGTCGAGGCGGATTTCGACACCGCCGACCCCGCCCATCTGGAGGAGGAAAAGGTCGCCGGCGCGATCAAGACCGACTTCATCCTCTCGGCCGAGATCATGACGATTGCGCTGGCCGCGATCCCGGAAAGCAACTTCTGGACCGAGGCCGTGACGCTCGCCGTCGTGGGCACGCTGATCACCGTGGCGGTCTATGGCGCCGTGGCCCTGATCGTGAAGATGGATGACATCGGCCTGCACCTGGCCGCCACCGCCCGCACCGGCCTTGGCCGGGCCTTCGGGCGCGGGCTGGTCGCGGGGATGCCGGGGCTCATGGCCTTCCTCTCCACCGTGGGGACGGCGGCGATGCTCTGGGTTGGCGGCTCCATCGTGCTGCATGGGCTGGAGGTCACCCATCTCTGGGCCGCGCCCTATGAGGTGATCCACCATTGGGCCGAGGCCGCCGCCCATGTCCTGCCGCTTGGCGGCTTCACCGCCTGGGCCGTCACCGCCTTCTGCGACGGCGTGATCGGCCTCGCGCTCGGCCTCGCGCTGATCCCCCTCGCCACCCGGGTCATCGCCCCGATCTACGCCCGGCTCTCGCCCAAGAAGGCCTGATCCCAAACGAAAAGGGGCGCCCCAAAAGCGCCCCTCGTTTCATCTGTTCAGAAATATCCACGGGGTTTCCAAAGGGGAGCGTGCTCCCCTTTGGGCAGGGGGGTGCGGGGGGGCGGCAGCCCCCCCGCCTCCTCCTTGGGGTTTCACCGGCATTCCATGCCGGTGAAACCCCAAGGACCCGCTCAGATCAGCGACTTGGCCAGGGCCACGGTGTCTTCCGCCGTGATCCCGAACTCTTTATACAGCCGGTCGATCGGGGCCGAGGCGCCGAAGCTCTTCATGCCGACGAAGCCCGCCTTGGCCTCGCGCCCGCCCTGGCCCAGGAGCCAGCGGTCCCAGCCCTGGCGCACGCCCGCCTCGATGGCGATGCGCACCGAACCGGGCGGCAGGATGCGCTTGCGGTAGGCCTCGTCCTGGGCCGCGAAAAGCTCCATCGAAGGCATGGAGACGACGCGGGTGCCGATCCCTTCGGCCTCCAGCGTGGCCTTGGCCTTCATGGCGATCTCGACCTCGGACCCCGTGGCCATCAGGATGACCTGGCGCTTCCCCTCGGCCTCGGCCAGGACATAGGCCCCCTTGGCCACCTTGTTGACCGCCCCGGCATCCGTCCGCAGCGTCGGCAGGTTCTGACGGCTCAGCGCCAGGACCGAAGGCGTGGACTTCTGGCTCAGCGCAATCTGCCAGGCCTCTGCCGTCTCGACCAGGTCGCAGGGGCGGAAGACCAGGGTGTTGGGCGTCGACCGCGAAATCGCCAGGTGCTCCACCGGCTGGTGGGTCGGGCCGTCTTCGCCCAGACCGATGGAATCATGGGTCATCACATAGACGACCGGGACCCCCATCAGAGCCGACAGACGCATCGAGGGCCGGGCATAGTCGGTGAAGCACATGAAGGTGCCGCCATAGGGCCGCACGCCGCCATGCAAGGCCATGCCGTTCATCGCCGCCGCCATCCCATGCTCGCGGATGCCGTAATAGACATAACGGCCCTTGCGATCCTCGGGCGAGAAGACCCCCAGGTCCGGCGTCTTGGTGTTGTTCGACCCGGTCAGGTCGGCCGAGCCGCCGATGGTCTCGAAGACCACCGGGTTGACGGCGGTCAGGACCTTTTCGCTGGCCGAGCGGGTGGCGATCTTGGCCTTGGCTTCGACGGCCGCCTTCTTCACGCCCAGGATGGCACGCGCCAGGGCCCGTTCATCCACCGCACCCGAGAAGAGACGCGCGACCAGTTTCTGCCGGGCAGCAGGCATGGCGGCGAGATTGGCCTCCCAGGCAGCACGGGCCTCGGCGCCACGGACCCCGAAGGCCTCCCACTGCGCCTTGATGGCCGCCGGGATCTCGAAGGGGCCGCCGGTCCAGCCATAGGCGGCCTTGGTGTCGGCGATCAGCTTCGCATCGGTCAGCGCCCCGTGACCCTTGGACGTGTCCTGCGCCGAAGAGCCCAGGGCGATATGCGTCTTGCAGGCGATCAGCTGCGGCTTGTCGCTCTTCTTCGCGGCCGTGATGGCGCGGTCGATATCCTCGGGGTCATGGCCGTCGCATTCGAAGACCGCCCAGCCCGAAGCCAGGAAGCGCATCTTCTGGTCGGTGACATCGGCAATCGAGACCTTGCCGTCGATGGTGATGCCGTTGTCATCCCAGAAGACCGTCAGGTTCGAGAGCTGCTGCTTGCCTGCCAGGGCAATCGCCTCCTGGCTGACGCCCTCCATCAGGCAGCCATCCCCCGCGATGACCCAGGTGCGGTGGTTCATCACCTTGGCACCCAGGCGGGCGCGCAGGTTCGCCTCGGCAATGGCAAAGCCCACCGAATTGGCGATGCCCTGGCCCAGCGGCCCGGTCGTCGTCTCGATCCCGCCGGCATGGCCGAACTCGGGGTGACCCGCCGTCCGCATGCCCCATTGCCGGAAGCCCTTGATCTGGTCCAGCGTGATATCCTCGTAGCCGGTCAGGTAGAGCAGGCTGTAGATCAGCATCGACCCATGGCCGGCCGAGAGGATGAACCGGTCGCGGTCGGGCCAGTTCGGCGCCTTGGGGTCGAAGCGCAGGTGCTTTTCGAAGAGGACCGTGGCCACGTCGGCCATGCCCATCGGCATGCCGGAATGGCCCGAATTGGCGGCGGCCACGGCATCCAGCGTCAGGGTGCGGATGGCAGCGGCGCGCATCCAGTGGTCGGGATGACGGGTGCGGAGGGTCTGAATGTCCACGTCCTGATCCTTTATTGGTGAGGTTCGCCGAGGTGCATAGCAGCCCTGTCCCAAGTTGCAAGAAGGCGGCGGCCTATCCTGCCGCTTCACTGCCCCAAATTGCGCAAACCGGGACGGAATTCCCGCTTGACGCCGCCCCGCCCCCTCCGCACTCTGGCCGAAAGGCGCATGGAGTTTGGCCATGCGCCCGGAAGTGAGGCGAAAATGAGCGATTGGTCACAGGTGGAACAGCGCATCCGCGCGGCTTTGGGGCGGATCGATGCCGGGATCGACCGTTTGCCCATCGGTGGCCCCTCTGCCGCCCAGGTCGAAGAGATCGCCCATCTGCAAGCGCTTCTGGATGCCGAACGCAAGGCACGCACCGAGGCCGAGGCCCAGCTGGCCGATTTCCACGAGGCGGTCGAGACGGCCAATGCCGAACGCGCCGAAGCCTCGGGCGACGAGCGGCTCCTGCGCCAGATCGATGCGCAGAGCCTGGACAACCAGCGCCTGCGCGCCTCGGTCGCGGCCCTGCGGGAAGAGGTCCGCCGCCTGTCCGAGGCCCTGGCCGAGGGGACGCCCGATCCCGCCCTGATCAACCATGCCATGGCGGCCGAGCTGGAAAGCCTGCGCGCCCAAAGGGCCAGCGAGACGACCGAGATGGCCGATATCCTCTCGGAGCTCGACCGCATCGTCACCGCCGAGGAGGCCGCCCATGCCTGATGTCGAAATCTCGATCGGCGAGCGCAAGTTCTTCGTCACCTGCCGGGCGGGGGAGGAGCATTTCCTGACCACCGCCGCCGCCATGCTGGATGCCGAGGCCCAACCGATCCAGGCCCAGCTTGGCCGCCTGCCCGAGGCGCGGATGCTCTTGATGGCAGGGCTGATGCTGGCCGACCGGACGGCGAGCCTTGAAGAGGAATTGGCCCAGGCCAAGGCGCGGCTGGCCGAGCTGGAAGCCGGCGCCGCGCCCGCCCATCAAGACGCCGTCCCGGAAGAATTGGAGCAACTGGCCGCCAGTGCCGAGGCCCTGGCCGGTCGCATCGAGGAGCTTGTGGCATGAAGACCTTTGGTTTGACATTGGCGACCCCCGTCCTGGCCCTGCTTCTGGCGGGCTGCGTGGCCCCCGAAGAGACGGCAAAGCCCGCGCCTGCGCTGCCGGGCAAGGTGGTGAAATACACCTGTGCCACGGGCGGCAAGCTCTCGGTCGATTACGGCGAGGGCAAGATCACGCTGGCCGGCCCCGAGACGCTGATCCAGGAAGAGGGCAAGCAACGCTGGTCCTGGCCCTCGGACGGCACGCATCACGTCTGGGAGCTGGACGGCGCGGGGCTTGGCACGCTGTCGCTGAGTGCGGCGGGGACCGAAACCGTGCAGAAGTCGGGCTGCAAGGCCGACGCCGTTGCGGGCTAAGGCCCTGATGGCGCTTGGGCTGGCGGCGCTGCCGGTCGCTGGCCTGGCAGAGGGCGTGACCTCCTGGGAATGCCGGGGGGATTACGACATCAAGACGCATTTTTCCATCTGCTGCGGGGATGCCTTGTCGTTGATGTTGACCGCAAGCCCCTATCCGCATGACGCGCTCTATTTTGCCGCTGGTGAAGCTGCGGACCCAAGGCAGGACAGTGTCTGGGAGAGCCTGTATCACGACGATCCCGACGGGTTCTATCCCAAGCTGCGCTGGGAAACCAAGCGCGGCAAGGGGAGCCTGACTGCCATCGATGCCCAGGGTGCAAAGCCGAAAGTCGTGGCCGAGGGCTGCCGCCCCACCAAGGGGGCATCCGCGGGCCAGGCCAGCACCGAAGGCGGCATCGCCCCCTGAGGCGCAGGCGGCAGGGCGCTGTGCCTCGCGCGGCGCGCGGCGCTGAACCCTGGGCGAGGAGCGGCACGCGCAGGATTTCACAGCCTTGGGATATTGGGGCTGGCGCGAAAAGGGGGGCCGCCCTGTGGCCCACCTTGGAAGGAGGCCAGCCCTCGACGCGCCTTTGCAGCGGCACGCCCGGAGGGTTTCACACCCTCCGGACCTCCCGTGGGATATTTGCGCAGTGTGAAAGGGGAAGAGGCTTTGAGCCTTGCCGCCTTTTTCCCTGTGAGGCGCGGTTGCAGGCTTTCGGGCGCGGGGCGGGTGGTGATCCCGGAGGGTTTCACACCCTCCGGACCTCCCGTGGGATATTTGGGCCAAGGTGAAAGGGGGAAGAGGGTTTGAGCCTTGCCGCCTTTCGCCCTGCGCGGCGCGGTGCCAGGCTTTTGAACGCCGGACAGGCGGTGCCCCCGGAGGGTTTCACACCCTCCGGACCTCCCGTGTAGTATTTGGGCCAAGGTGAAAAGCCGGCAGGTCGCGTGGGCTGGCCTGGATGGCACAAGGCGCGCGAGGGGGGAAGGTTTGAAGGGGCGGGCTGGTCCTTCGGGGCCGGTCGTATGCCGGTCTCTTGCCGCGAAAGCAAGCGGACTGCGGCAGTGACCTTGGGCTGCCTGGCCCGACTCTCTCCCCCGGGAGCCTTGCCGCAGGACCCGTCCTCCACGCGCGCGCTGGCCCCGCAGTCGGCAGGGCCACCGGGGGCGTGGCCGCGCCCCGGTGCAGTCGGCGGGGCTGGCTCAGCCCTGGTTGGCTTCGCGGATCTTGTCGGCGGCGGCCTTGTCGAAGCTCACGCCCTTGGCCTCGAAAAGCTGGTCCAGCTCGCCCGAGAGCGTCATCTCGGTCACGATATCGCAGCCGCCGACGAACTCGCCCTTGACGTAAAGCTGCGGGATCGTGGGCCAGTCGGAGAAGTCCTTGATCCCCTGGCGGATTTCCGCATCGGCCAGGACGTTCACATCGGCATAGTCCAGGCCGAGGTAATTCAGGATCCCCGCCACGCGCGAGGAGAACCCGCATTGCGGCATCATCTTGGTGCCCTTCATGAAAAGCACGACGTCGTTTTTCTCGACGGTATCCTTGATCGTATCAAGCGCGGTCATCTGTCTTGTCCTCCAGCGGCCGGTCGGGCGGCGGTGTCATGTGGGATATATGGGGGGATTCGAGGTCGGTGCCAAGATGGGATGCGATCCGGGCCTCGGCCTTGGCATGGGGGCGGGAGAGGGCTTCGACTGCGGCCTTGTGCGCCGGGTCCGGGCGGCGGAAGGGACCCTTGAAGAGCGCGAGCCAGTCCCAGATCGCGCCGATGACCCCGAGGAAGCCCACCACCCATTTCAGGATGGGCCAGAGCTTGACTGCCCAGGTGGAGGCCGCGTGCAGGGCCTCGAACATCAGGGCGCCCGTGTCGTCAACCCCAGGGCATGGAGCGCACCCGCAGGCCCGTCCATCTTGCCCTTCAGCGCTGCATAGACCGCACGCTGCTGGTTCACCCGGCTCATGCCCTCGAAGGAGGCGTCCACGACCTCGGCCTGGAAATGCTGGCCGTCGTCGCCCTGGACCTTGATCTGGGCCTGGGGAAAGCTCTCGCGGATCAGGGCCTCGATCTCGGCGGCGGTGATGGGCATGGGTCTCTCCTTTTCGGGGAACTTAGTAAGCGGGGTTCAGGGGCGCAAGAGGCGCATCCGTCAGAGGCGGGAGGGCCTGCCATTCGGCGCGCAGCATGCCGTAAAGCATCAGGTCGACGTTGCGCCCCAGCGCGGGGCGATACCAGTGGCTCCTCATCCGGCCCTCGAAGGTGAAGCCGGCCTTGAGGTAGCTGGCCTGGGCGCGGGGGTTTTCCGAGGAGGCATCCAGCCAGAGCCGTGCCGCCTTGAGGTCACGGAAGGCGAAGTCGACCATCGCGCGGAGGAAGGCCTGACCCTCGCCGCGCCCCGTCTGAGCCAGGGCGAGGCGGCGCAGCTCGACGGCGCCCGAGGGCTCTCCGATGCCGCAGTAAAGCGCGAAACCCTGTTGGTCGCCCCAGATCAAGAGCCGATGGGCCGAGGTCGCGAGATGGGCGGCCAGCTCGTCCTCGTCGTCGTCACTGATGAAGGGCGCATAATCCGGCCGCCCTGCGAGCGACCGGATGAAGGCGAAGTCCGCGGGCGTCGCTGGCCTCAGCCTCACGCCACGGCCTGGGCAAAGGCGCCACGATACAGCGCCGAGAGCTCGGCCAGGGCCGCGGTTTCGTCGCCCAGCGTCACGCTGTCACCGCCAAAGCTGCCGACATCGGCCAGGGCCACGCCCGCCGCCTCGGCTGCGGCTTTCAGCGCGGGCAGGGCATCGGGCGCCACGGAGACGAGGTAGCGCGCCTGGTCCTCGCCAAAGAGCGTCGCCACATCGGCCATGACCAGGGTCAGGCCCAGACCCGCGCCCTCGGCCATTTCGAAGGCCGCAAGACCCAGGCCGCCATCGGAGAGGTCCGTGCAGGCGTGGAACGCCGCGCCATGGGCCCGGATGAAGTCGCCGTTGCGCTTTTCGGCCACCAGGTCGACGGGGGGCGGATCGCCGGCCTCGATGCCAAAGGCCTCTGCCAGGAGGGCGCTTTGGCCGAGATGGCCGAGCGTGCGGCCGATGACCACGGCGCGGTCGCCCGTCTGCGGCAACCCGCCGATCAAGGTTGCGGCATCGGCCAAAAGCCCCACGGCGCCGATGGTCGGCGTGGGCAGGATGCCCTTGCCGTCGGTCTCGTTATAGAGCGACACGTTGCCCGAGACGATGGGCATGTCCAAGGCGATGCAGGCCGCACCGATCCCTTTCAACGCGCCCACGAGCTGCCCCATGATCTCGGGCTTTTCCGGGTTGCCGAAGTTCAGGTTGTCGGTCGTGGCGAGCGGCAGCGCCCCAACGGCGGTCAGGTTGCGATAGGCTTCCGCCACCGCCTGCTTGCCACCCTCAAACGGGTTGGCCTTGACGTAGCGCGGGGTCACGTCGGAGGTGAAGGCCAGGGCCTTCTTCGTGCCATGCACCCGCACCACGCCCGCGCCGAGGCCGGGCTTGCGGATCGTGTCGGCCAGAACCTGGGCGTCGTATTGCTCATAGACCCAGGCCTTCTGCGCATAAGACGGGCTGGAAAGCAGCGACCGAAGCGCCTCCAGCGCGCCGATGCGGGGCAGGGGGGGCAGGGGCTCAGGCCGGGGGCTTTCCACCCAGGGCCGGTCGTATTCCGGGGCCGAGGAGGAGAGTTTCGACAAGGGCAGGTCGGCCTTGATCTCGTTGCCATGCATGATCAGGAAGCGGTCCTCGGCGATGGTCTCGCCCACGATGGCGAAATCGAGGTCCCATTTGACGAAGATCGCCCGGGCGACATCCTCGAGCTCGGGCTTGAGGACCATGAGCATCCGCTCCTGGGATTCGGACAGCATCATCTCATAGGCCGTCATATTGGCCTCGCGCTGGGGAACCTGGTCCAGCTGCAGCTTGATGCCAAGACCGCCCTTGTCGCCCATCTCGACCGCCGAGCAGGTCAGGCCCGCAGCCCCCATGTCCTGGATCGAGATGACCGCGCCGCTTGCCATCAGCTCGAGACAGGCTTCCAGGAGGCGCTTTTCGGTGAAGGGGTCGCCGACCTGGACGGTGGGGCGCTTTTCCTCGATCGTCTCGTCGAATTCGGCCGAGGCCATGGTGGCGCCGCCCACCCCGTCGCGCCCCGTCTTGGCGCCGAGATAGACCACGGGCATGCCCACGCCCGAGGCCACCGAGTAGAAGATCTTGTCGGCGTCAGCCAGGCCCGCCGCGAAAGCATTCACCAGGCAATTGCCGTTATAGGAGCGGTGAAAGCGCACCTCTCCCCCCACGGTCGGCACGCCGAAAGCGTTGCCGTAACCGCCCACGCCTTCAACCACGCCCTTGACCAGTTGCTTGGTCTTGGGATGCGACGGCTCGCCGAAGCTCAGCGCGTTCATCGCGGCGATGGGACGCGCGCCCATGGTGAAGACGTCGCGCAGGATGCCGCCAACCCCGGTCGCCGCCCCCTGGTAGGGCTCGATATAGGAGGGGTGGTTGTGGCTCTCCATCTTGAAGATCACCGCCTGGCCGTCGCCGATATCGACCACGCCCGCATTCTCACCCGGGCCGCAGATCACCTGGGGGCCGGTCGTAGGCAGGGTGCGCAGCCATTTCTTCGACGACTTGTAGGAACAATGCTCGTTCCACATGGCCGAGAAGATGCCCAGTTCCGTGAAAGTCGGCTCGCGGCCGATGATGCCCAAGAGGCGCTCCCATTCGTCCGGCTTCAGCCCGTGGGAGGCTACGATTTCGGGGGTGATGACGGGGTCGGTCATGGGCGTCTCCCTAAAGCGGCTTTGCCTTGGCCTTTAGGGCAAGGGGCGGGAAAGGGGAAGGCCGGGAAGGGGGCGGGGGCGCAAAAATTGCGCCTTAGCCGAAGTCCGAGAGGGCAAGCGCCCCGACCCCCAGGAAAGTGACCGCCCAGTCGGCCTGCCCGTCGCCGTCCCGGTCGCCTTCGATCCTGTTGGCATCGGCGATCCGAACCTCTCCGGCCTGGCCGGAAAAGCCGGTGACGAGGTGCAGTTCCCTGCCCAGGCGGATGAGGTCCTCTCCCTGGTGGAAATCGCGGACCCTGTCCTCGCCAGAGCTTCGCTGGGTGAAGAGAAACAGGTCCGCCCCCGCCCCGCCCGACAGCGTGTCGCTGCCCCAGCCGCCTTCGATCGTGTCATTGCCCTCGCCGCCGTTCAGCCAGTCCCGCCCGCCGCCGCCCGACAGGTCGTCCTGGCCGTCGCCGCCCCGGAGCGTGTCCTGGCCCATGCCGCCGAAAAGATGGTCATGGCCGCCTCTGCCAGAGGAAACGAGGTCATCCCCCTCGTCACCGGACAAAAGCGAAAATCCGTCGCCCCAAGAGCGCAGGACATCATTGTCCGTGCCGCCAAAGAGCCAGTCCCCGCCGCCGCCGCCAGCCAGGGTGTCGCACCCCTCGTCGCCCCACATGTACGAATAGGAACGCCCGCCCAGGATCAGGTCGTCGCCCGAACTGGCAAAGAGCATGTCGGCCCGCCCCTGTCCGACCTCGCGGTAAATGTCATCCCCACCGGACAGCAGGACCCAGCCCATCTGCCCCGCATTCGTCACCTCGACGCGCTCCGAGCCAAGATCGGCATCGCCCATGATGCCGGTGTTGACGACAATCACCGTGCCCCCCAGCCAGACTTCGCCCGAAATCGTCCCCTCGTTGCGGAAGTCGACCTGGCCGCCATGGACCGTGATCCCTGCCGAGATCGTCCCGACATTGGTCAGCAAGATCTCGTCGCCCATCAAGGCAATGCCGGGTTGCCAGGAGCGACCCTCTGTCAGGATTTGCCCGAGGTTGGTCATGACAATGCGCTCGGCCTCGATATCGACCAGGCTGTGGTCCGTCGGGCAGGTCAAGAGCCCGGTACTCTCGACCGTCACAAGCGCGCCGTTGGACAGGATGGAGAGGTCGCCCGAGGCGTCGATTGTCTGCGACGCCTCGGCCATAGGGGCGATCCGACCCTGATTTTGAAACCACGTCTTGAGATCGTCGATCCGGGTCATTTTCGGCCTTCCCTGGCAAAACACCCGCCACAGAGACCCGATTCGGCTGAAATTGAGGTTAAGCCGCCTTCACCATGGCGCCGATTCCCGCCCTGCCGCCTTCACCCCCCGCCCGGTTTTTGCGCCGGGGGCCCGTTCGACTGCCCCTTTCTGCCGCATCGCAGCGAAAGGCGAAAAAAAGGCCGAGCTTTCGCTCGGCCAAGTCCAACAGGGAGGTATGAGGTGGTAAGAGAAACTCGATTACCGCCTCACGGGCACAGATAGGCGCAGGCGCGTTCGGTCGCAATGGCTGAAGCGGCTTTTGTGCGTCAATGCCGTTATGCGGTAAGCGCATGGCTCCTCCGGTCTCGTTCCCGAGCCGTCGCGCTTCCCCCCTCTTGCCCCGAAGCTTCCCCTTCCGCCATGTCGCCAAAGGTCGCAGCCCGCCCATTCCCGGCATCCGGACGGCGGTTTCCGACATCGTCGCCCAAGGATTGTGCAGATGCAGAAAGTGCGAGCCCAAAAAAACGGCACTCCCGGCCGAATTGCACAAAGTCGCAAAATCGCGATGGGGCTTTCGTTGCAGGCGCGCGGGGTTTGACGCCTTCTTGACCCATCCCGGGCCACGACCCGGGGTGTCGGCGGCAGGGGCTCGTTTTGCAGGCTCGCCCCCACCGCCTTGGTGCAACACTGGCTGCCGGCCCAATATGGGCGGTTCTGTCCCGCATGGGAAGACCGTAGGGCAGCCCTGACGGGGGATTCCCATGAAACTTTCTCGCCGCATGCTTCTGGCCGGAGGCGCAGCCGCCCTCTCGGCCCCGCTGACCGCCCGCCTGGCCTTTGCCCAGGAAGAGACGATCAAGGTCGGCATCCTGCACTCGCTGTCGGGCACGATGGCGATTTCCGAGACCACGCTGAAAGACACGATGCTGATGCTGATCGAGGCGCAGAACGCCAAGGGCGGCCTTCTGGGCAAGAAGCTCGAGGCCGTCGTCGTCGACCCGGCCTCGGACTGGCCGCTCTTCGCCGAAAAGGCGCGCGAGCTTCTGACCGTCGACAAGGTCGCCGCCATGTTCGGCTGCTGGACCTCCGTGTCGCGCAAGTCGGTCCTGCCGGTGGTCGAAGAGCTGAACGGCCTCTTGTTCTATCCGGTCCAGTATGAGGGCGAGGAATCGTCCAAGAACGTGATCTACACCGGTGCCGCGCCGAACCAGCAGGCGATCCCGGCCACCGATTACTTCCTGAACGAGCTCGGCATCCAGAAGTTCGCCCTGCTCGGCACCGACTATGTCTATCCGCGCACCACGAACAACATCCTGGAAGCTTACCTCAAGTCCAAGGGCATCCCGGCTGAGGATATCTTCGTCAACTACACCCCCTTCGGCCATTCCGACTGGGCCAAGATCGTGGCCGACGTCGTGGCCTTGGGCGCCGATGGCAAGAAGGTCGGCGTCATCTCGACGATCAACGGCGACGCCAATATCGGCTTCTACAAGGAACTGGCGGCGGCCGGCGTCACCGCCGACAAGCTGCCCGTCGTGGCCTTCTCGGTCGGTGAAGAGGAACTCTCGGGCCTCGACACCTCGAACCTGGTCGGTCACCTGGCCGCCTGGAACTACTTCCAGACCGCCGAAGCGCCCGACAATGCCAAGTTCATCGCGGACTGGAAGGCCTTCATCAAGGACGACAAGCGCGTCACCAACGACCCGATGGAAGCCCATTACATCGGCTTCAACATGTGGGTGAATGCGGTGACGGCGGCGGGCACGACCGATGTCGACCCGGTGCTGGATGCGCTGGTCGGTCAGAAGTTCCCGAACCTGACCGGCGGCATGGCCGAGCTTCTGCCCAACCACCACCTGACCAAGCCCGTGCTGATCGGCGAGATCCGTGCGGATGGCCAGTTCGACATCATCTCCCAGACCGAGCCGGTCGCGGGCGATGCCTGGACCGACTTCCTGCCCGAATCGGCGGTGCTGGAATCGGATTGGAAGGACCTGAAGTGCGGCATGTACAACAAGGACACCAAGACCTGCGTCCAGTTGAAGTCGAACTACTGATCTGACGGGGCTCTTTTGCCCCAAGGGGGGCGCCCATCCGGCGCCCCCAACTCTTCCGGAGGTCCCATGCGCGCCCTGATCCTGGCCTTTCTGGCCCTTCTCCTGGCATGTCCGGTGCAGGCCGACACGGTCGCCCAGATCGTCGCCGCCCAATCCGCCGCCATCGAGAAACCCTCGCGCCAGACCATCGGCCCGGTGATTTCGTCCCTGGCCGCCAGCGGAGACCCGATGGCCGCGCAGGTGCTGGAGGCCTGGGGCGACAAACGCCTGGGGCAAAGGAAATCCGACAAGGCCTTCTTCATCCTGGCCCCCGATTCAGCGGGTTATGCCCTGACCGACCTCTCTGGCGCCGCCGCAGGCACAGCCGCGAAAGCCGAGATCACCGAGTTGAAACCCAATGCCGGCGTGCGGGGCCTGATCGCCGCCGCCCTTGTGCAGTTCACCCTCTCTGACCCCGACCCCGTGAAACGCGCCGCCGCGCTGAATTCCATCGCCCAGGACCCGAACCCGGAAAGCCTGGAGCCGCTGCGCGCCGCGATCGAGACCGAGACCGACCCGGCGCTCAAGGCCCAGAAACTCCGCCTGGAACGCCTTTTGACCATCCGCTTCGACCCGACCCCCGAGGCGCGGATCCTCGCCATCCAAAGCTTCGGCTCCGACAGTGGCATCGACCTGCGCGCCGCCCTCTCGCCCCTCGTCGCCACGACGCGGCAAGTGGCCGAGACGCCCTCGGGCAACATCGCCCGCAGCCTGCGCCCCGGCCGCGACATTTCCGAGACCGAGGCCTATGACCTCCTGGTCGCAGCCAACCTCGCCCCCGCCCGCCTGACCATCGAGGCGCAGAAAAAGGCCCTCGCCGCCCATATCGTCGATGGCAAGGTCGGCGGCATTTCCCTGGCTGAGCTTTCTGACCAAAAGGCCCGCGACCTGGCCTATACCGCGCTGGAAACCTCCGGTGCCGTCCCCGCCGCCGCCACCGCCGACGAGGTCACGGCGGCCGTTGCCAAATACCAGGTCTTCGAGACCTATGCCGAGCCCGATCCGCAGGTGACCGCAGCCGCGCTGGAGGCGCTAGGCGGCATCGACCGCTCCGTCGGCCTGATGACCACGGCGGACCTCGCCATGGACGGCGTGAGCCTCGCCGCGATCTATTTCCTCGCCGCCATTGGCCTCGCCATCACCTTCGGCGTCATGCGCGTCATCAACATGGCCCACGGCGAGTTCATCACCATGGGCGCCTATACCGGCTTCGTCGTCCAGACCCTGGTCCCCGACAAGACCCTGTCGCTGGTCCTGGCCTTCCCGCTTGCCTTCGTCATCACCTTCGCCGCAGGCGTCGCGATGGAGCGCCTGGTGATCCGCCACCTCTACAAGCGCCCGCTGGAGACGCTGCTTGCGACCTTCGGCATCTCCATCGCCCTGCAACAGGTCTTCAAGAACATCTTCGGCACGCAAGCAAGGCCCCTGACCTCGCCCGACTGGCTGGGCGGCGCCCTGGTCTTCAACGACGTGGTCTCGATCAGCTATATCCGCCTCGCCATCATCGCGCTCGCCGCGATCTTCCTCATGGTCTTCCTCTATATCATGAAGCGCACGCGTCTGGGGCTAGAGGTCCGCGCCGTGACGCAGAACCCGACCATGGCGGCCTCCATGGGGATCAACCCCGACCGGATCAACATGCTGACCTTTGGCCTGGGCAGTGGCATCGCGGGCATCGCGGGCGTCTCCATCGGCCTTTACGCCAAGGTCACCTCCGAGCTTGGCGCCGATTACATCGTCCAGAGCTTCATGACCGTGGTCGTCGGCGGCGTCGGCAACATCTTCGGAGCCCTCGCCGGCGCCGGCATGATCGGCGGGTTGCAAAAGGCCATCGAGTTCCTGAACCCCTCGAACACGCTCGCCGCCCAAACCTACATGATCCTCTTCATCATCCTCTTCATCCAGGTCCGCCCGCGCGGCATCATCGCGCTCAAGGGCCGGGCGGCAGGAGACTGACATGACCCTCCCCCTCACCGAAACCCCGACCCCGGCCACGCAAGCCCCGGCCCCCCTTTCATCTTTTCAAAAATATCCCGGGGGTCCGGGGGCAGAGCCCCCGGCGGGGTCCGGGGCAGAGCCCCGGGGCTCCGCCGCCCTCGCGCCGCGTTCCTTCCTGGCCAAGAACCCATCCGTCTTCTGGTTCCTCCTGGCGCTCGCCGTCCTGACCGCCGTGGTCACGATCCTCTCGCCCGCGCTGGGGATGGGGGCGATGTCGACCTCCTTCGTCAAGACGCTGGGCAAGACGCTTTGCCTGTGCATCGCGGCGCTGGCCATGGATGTCGTCTGGGGCTACACGGGCATCCTCTCCCTCGGCCACATGGCCTTCTTCGGCCTCGGCGGCTATATGATCGGCCAGTGGCTGATGTATGCCCGCACCGAGGAGATCGTCGTCGCGGCCCTCGCCTCCGACCCGATCCCCCCCACCGCAATCGAGATCGCCCAGGGCGTCACGACCCAGATCTTCGGCGTCGTGGGCTCCTCCGACCTGCCGCTGGTCTGGAGCTTTGCCCATTCGCTTCCCCTGCAACTGATGCTGGTCGTCCTCGTGCCGGGCGTGCTGGCGGGGATCTTCGGCTGGCTGGCCTTCCGGAGCCGCGTGACCGGGGTCTATCTCTCGATCCTGACCCAGGCCATGACGCTGGCGCTCTCGCTCTACCTCTTCCAGAACGACTCTGGCCTTCGCGGCAACAACGGGCTTTCGGGCCTGCAGAACCTGCCGGGGCTGGCCGAGACCTCGCAGGACGACCTCTCGATCTGGTTCTTCTGGGCCTCGGCCCTGGGCCTGGCCCTGGCCTATCTCCTCTGCGCCTGGGCCACCTCCGGCAAATTCGGCTCGGTCCTGCGCGCCATCCGTGACGACGAGGCGCGGGTGCGCTTCCTGGGCTACCCGGTCGAGGGCTTCAAGCTCTTCGTCTTCACTGCCACGGCGGTCCTCTGCGGCCTGGCCGGAGCGCTTTACTACCCGCAAGCCGGCATCATCAACCCGGCCGAACTCGCCCCCATCGCGTCCATTTACCTCGCCGTCTGGGTGGCCATCGGCGGTCGTGGCAAGCTTTACGGCGCGGTGATCGGCGCGGCCCTGGTCTCGCTTCTCTCCACCTGGTTCACAGGGGGCCGCGCGCCGCAGGTCCCGCTGGGGTTCTACACCATCGATTGGGTGGACTGGTGGCAGGTGCTTCTGGGCCTGGCCTTCGTCTGCGTGACGCTTTTCGCCCCCAAGGGTATCGGCGGCATCTTCGACCGCATTGCACCCCCTGACCGCAAGGGCGCCCCCCTTGGCCCTGATGACGGCGCCCTGATGGAAAAGGAGGCCCGGGAATGAGCGCTTTGCTGGAGGTTTCCGGCGTCTCCGTTTCGTTTGACGGGTTCCGGGCGATCAACAACCTCTCCTTTTCCATCGGCCCGACCGAGCTGCGCGCCATCATCGGCCCGAATGGCGCGGGCAAGACGACCTTCATGGACATCGTCACCGGCAAGACAAGGCCCGACTCCGGCACCGTCACCTGGGGCGAGAAGGGGATATCGCTCCTGAAACTCTCGGAGGCAGAGATCGCCCGCGCGGGCGTGGGCCGCAAGTTCCAGCGCCCCACGGTCTTCGAGGATCAGACGGTGGCCGAGAACCTGACGCTGGCGCTCAAATCCCCGCGCGGGCCGCTCGCCGCGCTCTGGTTCCACCTGACCGGCGCCGGGCGGCAAAGGGTCGAGGAGCTGGCGGCCAAGGTGGGCCTGACCGATCACCTCTCCCGCAAGGCCGGAGAGCTGGCGCATGGGCAAAAGCAATGGCTGGAGATCGCCATGCTTCTGGCCCAGGAACCGAAGCTCCTTTTGGTCGACGAACCCGCCGCGGGCATGACGCTCGCGGAACGCGAGCTGACCACCGCCATGCTGGTGGACCTTGCGAAATCCCATGCCGTCGTCGTGGTCGAACATGACATGGACTTCGTCCGCCGCTTGAACTGCCGGGTGACCGTCCTGCACGAAGGCTCGGTCCTGGCCGAGGGCTCCTTGGACCATGTCACCGCCGACCCCCAAGTCATCGAAGTTTACCTCGGGAGGGGATGATGCTGCAAACCAAGGGACTGACCCTGCATTACGGCGGCGCCCGCATCCTGCATGGCATCGACTTTGCCGCCAAGCCCGGCGAGGTCACAGTGATCATGGGGACGAATGGGGTGGGCAAGACCTCGTTCCTGAAGGCGCTGGCTGGCACCCATGCGCGGTCGGGCGGGGATGTGATCCTTGGGGGCGAGACCTTGGGTCGGCTGAAGCCGCAAGAGATGGCCGCGCGCGGCGTGGCCGTCGTGCCGCAGGGACGGATGATCTTTCCGCTTCTGACCGTGAAAGAGAACCTCGAGACGGCTTACGCCACTCTCCCGAAGTCCGAACACCGCATCCCGGATGAAATCTATGACCTCTTCCCCGTCCTGCGCGACATGACGCGTCGGCGCGGCGGAGACCTTTCCGGCGGTCAGCAGCAGCAACTGGCCATCGCGCGGGCCATGCTGATGAAGCCCAAGGTTCTCCTTTTGGATGAACCCACCGAGGGCATCCAGCCCAATATCATCCAGCAGATCGGCCGCGTGATCACCTACCTCAAGCAAAAGGGCGATATCGCCGTCGTCCTGGTCGAGCAGTATTTCGACTTCGCCTATGGGCTGGCCGATCAGTTCTATGTCTTCCGTCGCGGCCAGGTCGCCATGCAGGGCGCGCGCGGCGAGATCACCGAAGCAGCGCTCCGCGCCGAGGTTTCGGTCTGATTACCGTCGCAAAACCATAGACTTTGCCGAAAAAGTTAACCATTATGGCGGTAATCAGAAGACGCAGGACCGGGGCAAAAGACCCTGGCCGGCACCAGGCACGAGCAGGCACATCAATTGGTCACGCTGACGGGCGGGTCGGGGAACGATACCCTGACCGGAGGCACGGGCGCCGATTCCCTTGTGGGGAATGCTGGCAATGACTCGCTTTATGGCGGGTCGGGCAACGATACGCTCTCGGGCGGTTCGGGGGCTGATGGGCTTTACGGCAGCACGGGCACCGACCTGGCCAGCTATGCGACCTCGGGCGCCGGGGTCTCGGTCAACCTGACCACCGGGCTAGGCGCGGGCGGGGATGCGGCGGGCGATACGCTCAGCGGCATCGAACAGGTCATCGGGTCGGATTTCGACGACACGCTGACCGGCAGCGCGGCGGCCGACAGCCTTTACGGCGGCGCGGGCAATGACCTGATGGCCGGGCGCGGCGGGTCGGACCTCTTGTCGGGCGGCACGGGCGCCGACACGCTGGATTACAGCGCCTCGACCGGTGCGGTGACGGTGAACCTGGCGACCAATGCCGTCTCGGGCGGGGATGCTTCGGGGGACACGGTCTCGGGCTTCGAGGCGGTTTTCGGCGGCAGTTCGACCGACAACCTGACCGGAGACACCGGCGATAACACGCTTTCGGGCCTGGCCGGGGCGGATACGCTGTTCGGCGGGGCGGGCAGCGACCGGCTTTTCGGCGGCGATGCCAATGACAGCCTGGTGGGCGGCGCCGGGGCCGACCTGATCGACGGCGGAGCGGGCACGGATACGGCCGATTACAGCGCCTCTGGCGCGGCGGTCACGGTCGACCTTGGCCTCGGCACGGGGCTCGGCGGAGACGCTGCGGGCGATACGCTGACCGGGGTCGAGGTCCTGATCGGCTCGGGCCTCGACGACAGCCTGCGCGGCGGAGCGGGGGCCGAGACGCTGAACGGCGGGCTGGGCAACGACACGATCGGGGGCGGAGCGGGGGCCGACAGCCTGGTGGGCGGCGGCGGGCTGGATACGCTCGACTATGCGACTTCAGCCGCCGGGGTGACAGTGAACCTCGGCGCCGGGACGGTGACCGGGGGCGATGCCACCGGCGACACGATTTCGGGCTTTGAGAATGTCATCGGCTCGGGCAATGGAGACCTTCTGACCGGGGATGGGGTGGCGAACCTCTTCCTGGGCCAGGGCGGGGCGGACAGTCTTTACGGCGCGGCCGGGTCCGACAGCCTTTACGGCGGCGATGGCAATGACCTGGTCCAGGGCGGCAGCGGTGCCGACCTTCTGGACGGCGGGCTGGGCACGGACCGGCTGGATTACGCGACCTCGACCGCCGCCGTGACGGTCAACCTGGCCACCGGCGCCACGGGCGGAGACGCGGCCGGCGACACGATCAGCGGCTTCGAGGCGGTCACGGGCGGCAGCGGCAACGACAGCCTGACGGGCGATGCGGGCGCCAATAGCCTGACCGGGGGCGGCGGCAACGACACGCTGGCGGGCGGCGCGGGGTCTGACCTGATCGAGGGCGGCACGGGCACCGACACGGCCGATTACAGCGCCTCTGGCGCCGGGGTCGCGGTCACCCTGGGCGGCACGGGTTCGGGCGGGGATGCCTCGGGCGACACGCTGACGGGCATCGAGAACCTGACGGGCTCAGGTCTCGCCGATACGCTGACGGGCGACGGGGCGGCCAACCAGCTGACGGGCGGGCAGGGCAATGACCTTCTGTCCGGCGGCGCGGGGGCCGACAGCCTTTACGGCGGCGATGGCAATGACACCCTGGCGGGGGGCACCAGCGGCGACCTTTTGCAGGGCGGCGCGGGCTTCGACGTCTTGGACTATTCCGCAGCCACGGGCGCGGTGACGGTGGACCTGGCCGGAAACTCCGCCTCGGGCAGCGATGCGGGCGGCGACACGATCAGCGGCTTCGAGGCGGTGATCGGCGGCCTGGGCTCGGACACGCTTTATGGCGACAATGCCGCCAATGCCTTTTACGGCGGAGCGGGGGCGGATTACATCGCCTCGGGCAATGGCGATGACACGCTGGCGGGGGGCTTGGGGGCCGATACGCTTTATGGCGGCGCCCAGATGGACTACCTGGACTATTCGGCGTCAAATGCCGGGGTCTATGTCAACCTCGACACCTGGGTTGCGCTTTACGGTCATGCCCAGGGCGATGTCCTCTCGGGCGTCGATGGCATCTTCGGCTCGGCCTATAACGATACGCTGATCGGCTTCAACCAGTTCGGCCTGGTCGATGACGTCTATACCAACGTGTTTTACGGCGGCGCTGGCAATGACAGCATCGACGGCCTGGCGGGCAACGACAGCCTCTATGGCGGCAATGATGCCGATACGGTGCTGGGCGGCGCGGGGGATGACACGGTCTCGGGCGATGCCGGGGCGGACAGCGTCCATGGCGGCGACGGCAACGACCTGGTCACGGGCGGAGAGGGCAATGACGCGGCCTTTGGCGGCGCCGGGGTCGATCAGCTTTACGGCGGCGAGGGCGCGGACACGCTGTATGGCGGGGCCAATGCCGACCTCCTGGAGGGCGGTGACGGCGATGACACGCTCTATGGCGGCGATGGCAACGACCTGGTGCAGGGCGGCGCGGGCGATGACGTCCTCTGGGGCGATGCCGGGGCGGATACTTTCGTCGGCGGCGATGGGTCGGACACGATCCATGGCGGGGCAGGCGATGTCATCGACGGCGAGGAAAGCGGCGGGGACAACGATGTCCTGGACCTGACCGGCCAGGCGCCCTTCGTCATTCACCGCGACCCGAACAATCCCGAGAACGGGACGGTCGATTTCCTGAACGCCCAGGGCCAGGTGACGGGTCAGCTGACCTTTTCCAATATCGAGACCATCGTCATGTGCTTTACCCCCGGCACGCGGATTGCGACGCCGCGCGGGCCGGTGCCGGTGCAGAAGCTGCGTGTGGGTGACCTGGTCCTGACCCGCGACCATGGGGCTCAACCGATCCGCTGGATCGGCAAGAAGCAGGTGACGGGGGCGCAGATGGCGGCGGACCCGGGGCTTCGGCCCGTGCGGATCGGGGCGGGGGCGCTGGGGCAGGGGCTGCCCTTGCGCGGCATGGATGTCTCGCGCCAGCACCGCATGCTGATGGGCGCCGCGCGGGAGGCGCTGATGTTCGGCACGGCGGAAGTCCTGGTCCGCGCCTGCCACCTCTTGCACCTGCCCGGCGTGCGGGACGTGGCGCGGGAAAGCATCACCTATATCCACCTTCTCTTCGACCGCCACGAACTCGTCATGGCAGAGGGCGCCTGGTCGGAGAGCTTCCAGCCCGGCGAGCGGACCCTGGGGGGGATGGAGGAAGAGATGCGCGCGGAGCTGTACAAGCTCTTCCCGAGCCTGGAGTTCGAAGGGGCGCGGTTGACCTTGAAAGCGCATGAGGCGCGGCTGGTTCTGGCGGAGTAGCGGGGTCCCGCAGACACAAAAGGCATGAAATGCCTTTGGTTTCTGCGGGAGGAGGCGGGGGGGCTGCCGCCCCCCCGCACCCCCCTGCCTCAAGGGGGGCTTGCCCCCCTTGAGAAACCCCCTGACTGCGATGCGGGAAGTTGGGCGCCGGTTTGCCCGCCGGCGTCAGGCCCTGCGCTTCGGGACGCGTCCGACCGCTTCCAGGAAGTCGCGGCCGGCCTCGGAGCCGAAATGCGGGCTTTGGCTCAGGCCGGGGAAGCGGGCTTTCATCTCGGCGGCGATCTCGGGCGGCAGGCGGCTTACCGTGGCCTCGTTGACGAGGAGGCTCTCGGAGGGCACGCCCTCGGCATAGATGATCTCGTGCTGGTCGAAGACCAGGGAGAAATAGTCGACGAAGCCGCCCTCGCGCAGGTAAACCGCCTCGCCGTCGATCAGGTCGCGGGCGGGGACCAGGAGCTCGGAGGTCGTCATCCCGGCCACCCGCTCGCGCTGGTAGAGAAAGACCCGGTGGTGCTGCGAGACGACGAGGTCGCCCTCGTTGCCGAGCGTGCCCTTGGAGATCACAACGGGCGCCGTCGCCCCCACGGCGCGCAGATGCGCCCTTCCGATCCAGCGCACCGGCTGGCGGCCATGGTCGCGGGTCAGGATATCGAGACCCGGGACGATCTGCTCGATGGCGCGCTGGCTGCCATCGGACAGCGTGATCATCGTGCCGCGCGCGAAGGAGAGGCAGAGGAGATCGGCGAGCGCCAGGTTCTCGGGCGGCTCCTCGACCGCGAGAAGCGTGTAATCCACCCCCGTGCCGATCGGCGAAAGCGGCAGGACGGCGGCCTCGGTTCCGAGGTCGATCAGGAGAAGCTCGACCCGGTCGCCATCGGGCGCCATGAGCGTGTAGCGCGCGACAAGCCGCACCGGCGTGCCGGGGGCGCCGATGCCAGAGCCCGCGCCCACCTCTTGCCGCCCGGCCTCGGGGCGGGTGAGCACAAGCCGCAGGGGTTCGGCCTGGGTGTGCAGGACATAGACATCGCCCTCGCAGACCTCGTCCGGGCCCATGAGCCCGTCACCCTGGTTCGCGCCGTTCGAGACATAGATGTCCTCGGCGGCGAAGACCTGGGCGATATGGCCGGGGGAAGAGGGCATGGGAACACCGGGGATAGGGGCTTCAGGGCTAGCAATCCCACGCGGAAAGGTCAACAAAGGGACGGGTTTGCGGCAGGATCGCGGCAAGTGGAAACAATGGAGGATGGCGATGGATCTGGGCATCCGGGGCAAGCGGGCCTTGGTGACGGCGGGGTCCAAGGGGCTCGGCCGGGGCTGCGCCGAGGCTTTGGCGGCGGCGGGGGTCGACCTGGTGATCAACGCGCGCGGCGCCGAGGCCCTGGAGGCCACGGCGCGGGACCTGGCCGGGCTGGGGGTGCGGGTGACGGCCGTGGTGGCCGATATCACGACCGAGGTCGGGCGGCAGAAGGTGCTGCAGGTCGCGGGGGAGGTCGATATCCTGGTGACCAATGCCGGGGGGCCTCCGCCCGGGTCCTGGGAGAACTGGGGGCGGGAGGATTACCTTTCCGCCATCGAGGCCAATATGCTCACGCCGATCCTCTTGATGAAGGCGGTGCTGCCGGGGATGATGGCGCGGGGCTGGGGGCGGGTGGTGAACATCACCAGTCAATCGGTCAAGGCGCCGATTGCTTCGCTGGGCCTGTCGAACGCCGCGCGCACCGGGCTCACGGGCTTTGTCGCCGGCACCTCGCGCCAGGTGGCGCCCCATGGCGTGACGATCAACAACCTGCTGCCCGGCATCCATGACACCGACCGGGCGCTGTCCCTGGATGGTGGCGTGGTCAAGGCGCGGGGGATCACCATGGAAGAGGCGCGGGCCGAGCGGATGGCGACGATCCCCGCGCGGCGCTACGGCACGGCCTCGGAGTTTGGGGCCATGTGCGCGTTTCTGTGCAGTCAGCAGGCGGGATTCATCGTCGGGCAGAATATCCTCCTGGATGGCGGGGCGACTTTGGCGACCTTGTGAGGTCCGGGAGGTTTTGCAGGCATGGCATGCCCGCGAAACCTCCCGGAGGAAGCGGGGGGCTTTCGCCCCCCGCACCCCCCAACCAAAGGGGAGCACGCTCCCCTTTGGAAACCCCGTGGATGTTTGGGGACCAGTGAAGGAGGGCGGGCCTTGGGGTGGTAGCCTGGGCCAGGATCGCGCGCTGGGCTGTTCCCGCGCAGGCGGGAACCTCCTTCGTTCAGCGGCGGGTGAGGTGGAGGCGGATGCCGTCCTTGGCGCGGACGGTCAGATGGGCCACGGGGACGGGGATTTGGCCCTCCACGGGGGCGAAATGGAAGGCGCGGGTCATCAGGGCGAGGAGCAGGGGGCCCTCGACCATGGCGAAACCTGCCCCGGTGCAGACGCGGGGGCCCGCCGAGAAGGGCAGCCAGGCGTCACGGGCGCAGGCGCGGTTTTCTTCGCGCGACCAGCGGTCGGGGTCGAAGGCATCGGGATCGGGCCAGATCCGGTCGTGGCGATGCAGGTGCCAGGGGGAGAGGACGATCTGTGAGCCCTTGGGCGCCTGGCGGTCGCGGAGCGTCTCGGGCCTGGTCGTCTCGCGCACCATCATGGGGACGGGCGGGTAAAGCCTGAGCGCCTCGCGGAAGACGTCGCGGGTGAACTTCAGCCGGGAGAGGGCGGCGAAATCGGGGGCCTCGGGCAGGGAGGCGGCTTCGAGCGCCACGCGGTCCTGGATCTCGGGATGGGTGGCCAGGAGGTAAAGCGACCAGGCCAGGGCCGAGGCGGAGGTCTCGTGCCCCGCCAGGAAGAAGATCGCCACCTGGTCGACCATTTCCCCGGTCGTAAAGCGCTCTCCGGTCAGGGGATCGGCCGTCGTCATGATCTTGGTGGCCAGGTCCTGGGGGGCCTCGCCCGTGGCGATCTGGGCTGCGCGGGCCGCGGTCAGCTCGGTGATGAGCGCCCTGATGCGGCGGGCGGCGGCCAGGGTCGCGGGGCGGTGCAGGCGGGGAAACCAGCGCGGCAGGGGCAGGAAGGCCGCCAGGTTCAGGATCGGCTGGCTGCGTTGATAGGCGCGGAACTCGGTGAAGGTGGCGCTCGCGATCCGGTCCTCGATGGGGATTGAAAACAGCGTGCGGAAGATCACATCGGCGGCGGCGTGGGAGGTGTGCTCTTCGATCTCGGTCTCGCCGGGCGCAAGCCGGGCCACGGCGGCCTGGCCTGCGGCCCACATCGCCGGGAAGGTCTCGCGGATGCGGCCGCCCTCGAAGGCCGGGTCGATGATGCGGCGCTGGCGCTTCCAGGCCTCGCCGTTCGTCAGGAAGACGGAGTTGCCGAGAAGCGGGCGCAGCCCCTCGGCAATGCGCATGGACTTGGGGAAGTCGTCGGGGCGCTCGGTCAGGACGCGGGCGATCAGCGCGGGGTCGTTGACCATGTAGCTGCGGAAGAAGGGCGTGCGGAACTCGGCCATCCAGGCGTGATAGAGGCGGGCGGGCTGGGCCGAGAGGATATCGCGGCGGAAGAGCTGCAAATAGCGCAGAAGCGAGACGCGGTCGGGGCGCGAAGGGGGCTTGGGCGGGATCATGTCGAGCGCCAGCCGGAAAGTGGCGTCTCGATCCGGGATTTCGAGGCGGCGCGGCCCTGGTAGCGCTGGCCAAGCGTCAGGGGGCCCGCGGTGATCTGGAAGTAATCGTAGTCGCCCGGCCGGTCAAAGGCGCAGAGATATTGGAAATGCAGGCGGAAGAAGCGCCAGCGCAGCGCGCGCCATTTTTCGGGCGAGAGGGTCTGGGTGAAGGCGGCCGAGATCACCAGGGGCCAGCGCTTGTCCCGTGGTGCGACCCCTGTGACGCTGACCGGATCACAAAGCGCAAAGGCGCAGCCGTCGCCGGGGGCCGTGACATCGACCCAGGTGATGCGGTCCTGGGCAGACAGGAAGGCGAGGTCGCCCCGCAGCCTTTGCGCCCGGGGCAGGAAAGAGACCATGGGCACGACCTGGCCCAGCGTCAGGAGAGAGAGGGCGGGGGTCTGGGGGATGCCCTGGCGCAGGAGGTCCGAGAGGATCGAGACCGCGAGATGCGCGCCCGAGGAATGGCCGACGACGAGGACCTCGTCGCAGTCGGCCAGGCTTTCGCGCAGGCGTTGGGCAAAGGCCGTGATCCGGGTCTCCAGCCCGGGCGGATTGGCGCCAAGGCTCTGGGCGGAATAGGCGTAGTCATGCATCAGGTACCAGGCATAGATCTTGTGATCCCTGGCGCGGAAGAACGTGAGCGTGATGAAGGTCACGGCCGCGACGATGGCGAGATGCAGCGCCGGGGCGGCCCAATGGGTTTCGACCGGGGGGATATTGTCCATGGCCAGGACCTCGACAAGGCCCCGCACCCGGTTTGCCGCCCAGAAAACCCCTTTCGCCGCGAGAAACCCGAGGCCGAGAGAGACGGCCAGTTGCAAGAGAAGCACGCCGATCGGATAGAGGGCGGCGATCATCGGCCCCTTGCGCAGCCGCATCAGCCGGAAGAGCGCGCCCGACAGGATATAGGCCCCGGCGGTGCGGACCAGTTGCAGATAGGTCCCGACTATCCCGGTCTTCATCGAGCTGCTGACGATGTCGGACCAGACGAGGACCTCGACCTCGGCCTCGACGGGGGGCTGGTCGGGCATCCGGGCCTGGACGCGCCAGCCATAGGGCCCGCCGCCGCCGCGCGGCTGGAGGGCGAGGGAATAGCCCGAGATCTCGGCCTGGGCCTTGCCCTCGGTGCGGTAGAGCTCGCGGTAGCGGCGGGGGGGGATCGGGTCATAGCCCGGGATATAGAAGACCTTCCGCCGAAAGGCGGGCTGAGGTGTTGCAGGGGGGGCATGCTCGGTCATCGCCGCCATTCTCGCCGGGGAATGTGGAAATTCAAGGGCATTGGCTTGCGTCCAGCCCGGCGCCAGGCGGTTTCGCCGAGAATTTCCGGCGCGACGTGGGGGGCTTAACCCAGGGCGCCAAGCGCGGGCAGGGTTTCAAGGAGCCAGTAGGAGAATTGGCTGAAGCCGCCGGTCAGCATCATCAGGCCGATGGTCCACAGCAGAAGGCCCATGAGGCGCTCGATCGCCTCCATGTGGCGCTTGAAGAAGGCCAGCGTCCCGCCGAGTTGGGGCAGGAAGGCCGCAACCAGGAGGAAGGGGATGCCAAGGCCAAGCGCATAGACGGCCAGGAGCACCGTGCCGCGGGCGACATTGCCCTCCTGGGCTGCGATGGTCAGGATGGCGCCGAGCTGCGGGCCGATGCAGGGCGTCCAGCCGAAGGCGAAGGCCAGGCCCAGGATATAGGCGCCGAAGGCCGAGCCGCCCTGGTCGCCCGCCTCGATCCGCAGGTCTCGCATCAGGAAGGGCAGGCGCAGGATGCCGAGGAAATGCAGGCCGAAGCCCATGACGACAAGCGCCGAGAGCGTGGCAAAGACCTGGCCATTGCCAAGGAAGAAGGCGCCGAAGGCCGAGGTGGCGGCTCCCATCAGGAGGAAGACGGTCGAGAGGCCGAGGACGAAGAAGAGCGCGGCCGGAAGGGCGGAGCGCTGTTTGCCGATCTCCTTGACCGAGATGCCGGACATATAGGCGAGATAGGGGGGGACGATGGGCAGGACGCAGGGCGAAAGGAAGGAGAGCACGCCGGCCGCAAGGGCTGCGAAGGCGGCGGGCACAAGACTGGCGTCCAGGAGATTGATGTCGAACATGGGCTGTGTTTAGCGGGTTTTCCGGAGGAGGTCACGGGGGGGAAGAGAGCGGACGCGGGATCGTGAAGGCGCGAAGCTCGGGCCTTTGGGACGTGGCCCTGCCGACTGCACGGTCTGCGCGGGGATGGCGTCCTGGGGCTCTGCCGACTTTGGGGGATGGCCTTGCCGACTGCACGGTCTGCGCGGGGATGGCGTCCTGGGGCCCTGCCGACTTTGAGGGGATGACCCTGCCGACTGCACGGTCTGCATGGGGATGGCGACCTGGGCCCTGCCGACTTTGGGGGATGGCTCTGACGACTGCACGGTCTGCATGGGGATGGCGACCTGGGGCTCTGCCGACTTTGGAGGGCATGGTCAGCGACGGGCCCTCGCGCTGCTGCGACGGGCGGCAGGATGGAAAGGAAGCGGTGGCATGGGGCGGGCCCTCCCGTCCTGGAGGTATTGCCCGACGCCTGGGTGGCCTGCGCTGACGGCCCGGGGATCGGAGCGGAGCCTGGCCAAGGGGCAACGGCTGGAAAGCGACGATGGGCGACAGGGAACGGAGGCGCGGGCGGGCGCTGCTCCGGCCCGGGTGCGGATGGCCTGGAGGCCAGGGGACACGCGCCTGCGCCGGGGCGGCATGTCTGGGCTTGCCTTTGTCCCCGGGGGCAGGGCAAGAAGCGCCAGGGGGACGCCATGGATTGGGACGAAGTTGCCGACTGCGAAGGGCTCTTGTGCCCGCTGCCCGTCTTGCGGGCCCGCAAGCGGCTGATGACCATGGCGGCGGGCCAGGTCCTTTGCGTCAGGGCCACGGATGCCATGGCGCGCATCGACCTCCCGCATTTCTGCGCCGGGGCCGGGCATGACTACCTCGAGGCCCGAGACGCGGGTCCGGTCACCCTTCACCTCATCCGCCGGGGCGCCTGAGCGGAGGGGAACCGTTCCGCAAGCGCAACAGGGCAGTCGGCGGGACCTTGGGCGGGAAACTGGCGCGGCGGTGCAGTCGGCGGGACCTTGGGCGGGAAACTGGCGCGGCGGTGCAGTCGGCGGGGCAGGCCGATGCGCCTTGCCCAAAGGAAAAGGCCCGGGACGCTTTGCCCGGGCCTTTTGTCACTCAGCGGCCCAGTGACCACCAGCCCTTGCGCTTGGGCTTGTTCGGATCCTCGGGCTCGGGCTTGTCCTCGGGGTCGGCCACCAGGGCTGCCTCGGGCGCGGGTTGCAGGCCGGGATCGGCGGGGAAGCTTGGCGCCTCCACCGGCGGCGGAGCCACCTCGACCGAAGCAGGCGCGGCCTCTGCCACAGGCCCTGCGACGGCCTCTGCCACTGCCTCTGCGGCGGGCTTCTTGGCGCGCGACCGCGTGGCGGGCTTGCGCGCGGGCTTGGCCGCAGCTTCCGCCTCGGGAGCCAGTGTTTCCGGGGTCACGACTTCGGCAGCGGGCTCGGGAGCCGCTTCGACCGCCGGGGCTTCGGCAGCACTGGCCGCAGGCTTCTTGGCGCGCGACGCAGAGGTCCGGGTCCGCTTCTTGGGCGCCTCGGGCTCTGCGCTTGGCTGCGGGGCTTCGGCCACGACTTCGGCCAGGGCTTCGGCAGGCGCCGCGTCGGAGGTGGCCTCTTCGGTCCCCTCGTCGGCTGTCCCCTCGTCGTCACCCTCGTCGCCGCCGGCCTCGTCACCCGAAGCCTCGTCACCCGCCTGGGCCGAAGACCCCGCGCCCGAAGGCTTCTTCTTGCGACGACGACGGCGCTTCTTCTTGGCCCCGCCCGAACCGGATGCAGCCTCGGCCGTGGTCTCGGAGGTCTCGACCTCGGTCGCTTCTTCCTCGGCCTCGTCCTCGATCTCTTCGAGGGCCAGGTCCAGTTCTTCTTCCTCGACCGCGGCCCCCATCAGGCTGGCATTGCCCGACACGACCGGCGCCTCCGGCACAAACCGCGTCGCGGTCTTGAACTTTTCGATGGTGAAATCGGGGGCGATCATATGGGGATCGGCCTCGATCCGCACGGCCATGCCGTAGCGGGCCTCGATCAGGGCCAGGTGCTCGCGCTTCTGGTTGAAGAGGAAGTTGACGATGCCGATGGGGGCACGCAGCAGAACTTCTTTCGACCGCTTGCGCGTGCCCTCTTCTTCCAGGGCGCGCAGGACCTGCAAGCCGATGGAGTCGTCAGAGCGGATCAGGCCCGTGCCATGGCAATGGGCGCAGGGCTGGGTCGTCGATTCCAGCATGCCCGGACGCAGACGCTGACGCGACATCTCCAGAAGGCCAAAGCCCGAGATGCGGCCCACCTGGATTCGGGCGCGGTCGGTCTTCAGCTTGTCCTTCAGGCGCTTTTCAACCGAAAGGTTGTTGCGGCGCTCTTCCATGTCGATGAAGTCGATGACGATCAGACCGGCCAGGTCGCGCAGGCGCAGCTGGCGGGCGATCTCTTCGGCGGCCTCGAGGTTGGTCTTGAGCGCGGTCTCCTCGATGGAGCCCTCTTTCGTCGCGCGGCCCGAGTTCACGTCGATGGCGACCAGCGCCTCGGTGACGCCGATGACGATATAGCCGCCCGATTTCAGCTGCACGGTCGGGTTGAACATGCCACCCAGGTAGCCTTCGACCTGGTAGCGGGCGAAGAGCGGCGTCGCGTCGTGATAGGGCTGCACCACGCGGGACTGCGCGGGCATGATCATCTTCATGAAGTCCTTGGCGGTGCGGTAGCCCGCCTCGCCTTCGACCAGGATCTCGTCGATCTCGCGGGAATAGAGGTCGCGGATCGTGCGCTTGATCAGGTCGCCTTCCTCGTAGATCTTGGCCGGAGCAATCGACTTCAGCGTCAGCTCGCGGATCTCTTCCCAAAGCCGCATGAGGTATTCGTAATCGCGCTTGATCTCGGGCTTGGTGCGCTTGGCGCCAGCGGTCCGGATGATCAGGCCCGCGCCTTCCGGCACCTCCAGCTCTCCGGCGATTTCCTTCAGCTTCTTGCGGTCGGCCGCCATGGTGATCTTGCGCGAGATGCCACCACCGCGCGCGGTGTTGGGCATCAGGACGCAGTAACGGCCGGCGAGCGACAGATAGGTGGTCAGCGCGGCGCCCTTGTTGCCACGCTCTTCCTTGACGACCTGGACCAGCATGATCTGCCGGACCTTGATCACTTCCTGGATTTTATAGCGCCGGGCGCGCGGCTTGCGCGGGGCCGAGATTTCCTCCTGGACATCTTCCTCGGCGATGGATTCGATCTCGTCGTCGGTGTCGGCGGCGTGGTCGATGGCGCGGAAACGGGGCGCGTCGTCGTGATGGGTATGGGTGTTGTCATGGGCGTGGTCGTGGGGCTCTTCGTCCTCGCCCAGGTCGACCACATCCATCGAACCGATCTCGGCGGGGGCCGCGACGGGGGCGGAAGTGACGGGAGCCACAGCCTCGGCAGGAGCCTCGGGTGCCGCTTCCGGGACGGCCTCGGCGGGCAGGTCTTCCGAGATCACCGCATCCTGGGATTCGACCGGGGCGGGCTTGGGGCCACGATGGCGCGAGCGACCATCGCCGCGTTCGGAACGTCCCTCCGAGCGCCCCTCGGAACGGCTGTCGCGGCGGTTCTCTTCCTCTTCCTCGGCGCGGGCAAGGGCGCGCTCTTCCTCGATCAGCGCCTTACGGTCGGCGACGGGGATCTGGTAGTAGTCGGGATGGATTTCGGCGAAGGCCAGAAAGCCATGCCGGTTGCCACCGTAATCGACGAAGGCCGCCTGGAGCGAGGGTTCGACCCGGGTCACCTTGGCGAGGTAGATATTCCCGGCAAGCTGGCGCTTGTTTACCGTCTCGAAGTCGAATTCTTCGACCTTGTTTCCGTCCACCACGACGACGCGAGTCTCCTCGGCGTGGGTGGCATCGATAAGCATCTTCTTTGACATGTTTTTCCAATGCGCCGGTCTGGCGGGCTGTCTTGCGGCAGCGTTTCAGAGAGGCGGCTTGTTCGGGCGAGAGGTCGCGCATGGGAGATGGGGGCCGCGCCTTGCGGGCTGCCCTCGATCCGATCCCATTGTGCCGCGCGTCTCATCGCGTTTCTCTTTCGGGCCTCTGGCCCATTTATACACCCGGGAAATCAAGGACTTGCCGGGCAACTCTCCGGTCTTGCGACCGATCCGACCACCTGCCGTTTCGACGCCGTTCAAGGCGCCCGAGCGGGCTGGCAGAGAATTTCTCCGCAGGCAGGCCTGCGTGGATGAACCCTAGCGGGAAAAAAGCGCGAATGACAATGGGTGATTTGCGACAGGGGCCGGGATGGAAACAATCGGGGGCGGGCCGACTGCGACCTTGGCCCTGCCGACTGCACCCCGGGCGCGCAGGTTCCCCGCCGGTGCCCTGCCGACTGCGGGGGCGTTCTGCCGACTGCGGGGGCCGCTCAGCCCGGGTCGCGCCCAAGGGCCGCAAGCCGGTCCTGCAGGTGACGCAGCACGCTCAGCCGGATCGCGGTCGCCAGCCCCTGGTCGCTCCCCGCCCGCTGGGCATCGACCTCGGCCGCAAGCGCGTTGATCGCCAGGCCCCGGTCGCGCGCCATCTGGAGGAAGGCCTGCCAGAAGGCGGGCTCGAGCGAGACGGAAGTCCGGTGGCCATGCAGCGTCAGGCTGTGCTTCTGAGGGCGTCCGGTGGGCGTCTTTCGGTCCATGCCTTTGTCCGGGGAGAGTTGCGCCATGGGCCTGTCCTGCCATGCGACGGCTGGCTTGCCAAGCCCGTCTTGGGGCGCAGGTCTCAGGGGCCCGGTCTAGGGGCTTCAGGTCTCGTCGCGCTTCTTGCCGTCGAGTTCGGCCCTGGCGCGGGCGAGATCCGCCTCTTCACGCGCCTTCTGCCCCTTGGTGCGGCCGAATTTCACCGCGTTTTCATCGGCCTTGGCCTTGGAGGCGGCCCGGGCCGCCTCCTTGCGTCTTTGTCTGAGGTTGATGACCTCTCCGGTCACTTGGGGCCGACCATGTCCTCGGGCCGCACGATGCGGTCGAAGGTCTCGCCATCGACGAAGCCAAGCGCGATGGCCTCTTCGCGGAGCGTCGTGCCGTTCTTGTGCGCGGTCTTGGCGACCTTGGTGGCATTGTCGTAGCCGATGGTGGGGGCGAGCGCGGTGACCAGCATCAGGCTCTCCTTCATCAGCTTTTCGATACGGGGAATGTTCGCTTGCGTCCCCACGACCATGTTGTCGGTGAAGGAGCTTGCCGCATCGCCCAGAAGCTGGATCGATTGCAGGACATTGTAGGACATCATCGGGTTGTAGACATTCAACTCGAAATGACCCTGGGAGCCCGCAAAGCCCACCGCCGCGTCATTGCCCATGACATGGGCGCAGACCATGGTCAGGGCCTCGGCCTGGGTCGGGTTGACCTTGCCGGGCATGATGGAACTGCCGGGCTCGTTTTCCGGCAGGATCAGCTCACCCAGGCCGGAACGGGGGCCGGAGCCCAGAAGCCGCAGGTCATTGGCGATCTTGAACAGGGCCGCCGCCACGGTCTTGAGCGCGCCCGAGAACATGACCATGGCGTCATGGGCGGCGAGCGCCTCGAACTTGTTCGGAGCCGTCACGAAGGGCAGGCCGGTGATCTCGGCAATCGCCGCCGCAACGCGGGCATCGAAGCCGAGCTTGGTGTTCAGCCCCGTGCCCACCGCCGTGCCACCCTGGGCCAGCTCGTAGATATCGGGCAGGCACATCTTGACCCGCGCGATCCCCTTGTCGACCTGGGTCGCATAGCCCGAGAACTCCTGCCCCAGCGTCAGGGGCGTCGCGTCCTGCGTATGGGTCCGGCCGATCTTGATGATGTCCTTGAATTCATGGGACTTCGCCCAGAGCGCCTTGGAGAGCTTCTCGAGCCCCGGGATCAGCACATCCCGCGTATGGGTCCCGATGGCCACATGCATGGCGGTGGGGAAGGTGTCGTTCGAGGATTGCCCCATGTTCACATGGTCATTCGGGTGGACGGGCTTCTTCGAGCCCATCACCCCGCCCAGCATCTCGATGGCGCGGTTCGAGATCACCTCGTTGGCGTTCATGTTGGATTGCGTGCCCGACCCCGTCTGCCAGACCACCAGCGGGAAGTTGTCATCGAAGCGGCCCGCGATGACTTCACTGGCCGCTGCCACGATGGCATCGCCGAGCGTCTTGTCCAGGTCGCCCTGCGCCATGTTGACCTGCGCACAGGCCTTCTTGATCACGCCAAGCGCGCGGATGATCGGGACCGGCTGACGCTCCCAGCCGATCGGGAAATTGATGATCGAGCGCTGCGTCTGCGCCCCCCAGTATTTGTCGGACGGAACCTCCAGCGGGCCAAAGCTGTCGGTCTCGGTGCGCGTCGCGGTCATGGTGCAGGCTCCCCTATGGATGACCGCCTTCTACCGCCGCAGCGCGGAAATTTCAATCGGCATACTGTCGCATACCGTAGCCGAAGGGGGGCCTTCCGCCCCCCTTTCACCCCCCGAGGATATTTGAGCCAAATTGAAAGACAAGGCGCGGTCTCGCCTTCAACTTGGCGAAAAGATCCCTGCCGGAGGCACCGCGCCTGAAAGGCGCCCGAGCCGGTTGGGGCGTAAGCCCCAGAGGCGAGAAAAAGGCTTGCGGCGCAGCCGCTCCGCTTACTTGCGACGGAAGGTATGGACGCGGGCCGGGGGCAGGTTCAGCGCCACGTAACCGGTCTGGGTCCAGGTCAGGTTCAAAGCCTCGATATCGGAATCGGTCAGGGCCGGGCGCGGGCCGTAGGTGAATTGGACATAGATCCCGTCGGGCCTCAGGATTTTGAAGGCCGCGGCCACGATCTCGCGGCGCAAGGCCTCGGGCATGGACAGGAGCGGCAGGCCTGATATGACCGCGCCGACATCGCGCTCGTTTGCGACCGAGGTCTGGGCAGGCGCGTGATGCACGCTCACGCCAGGAAACTTCGCGCGCAGATGGGTCACGAAATCCGGGTTCATCTCGTAAAGCGCCAAGTCCTCGGGCGCCACGCCCGCATTCAGGATGCCCTTGGTCAAGCGCCCGGTGCCCGGTCCGAACTCCACCACGCGGCCCGTCCGGGGGCCAAGGTCCCGCGCCATGGCCTTGGCCAGAAAGCGCGACGAGGGCGCGATTGCGGAAATTTCGATGGGTTTGGAAACGAGTTGGCGAAAGAACAGCAGGGTCTCGGACATGTCAGCTCTTTCGGAAACGGTCTAGTCGCACCACCTGGGCATCTTGCGGAGGCGTCGGATCGGGTTCGGGATCGTCGTCTTCTTCCTCGTCGTCATCCTCGGCATGGGATTCGAAGCGCAGGCCGAATTCCACCGAAGGATCGACGAAGGTCCGCATCGCGTCGAAGGGGATGGCCATGCGCACCGGCGTGTCGCCGAAATTCAGCGTGATGGCAAAGCCCTCGGCATTGACCTGAAGGTCGTCGAACCAGTGCTGCAAGACGATGGTCATCTCGCCCGGATAGCGCGAGCGCAGCCAGTCGGGCAGGTCGACGCCCTCGGCATTGGTGTCGAAGGTGATGTAGAAATGATGCGATCCCGGCAGGCCATCGCGGGCCACGCCTTCCAGAACGGTCTGGATCAGGCCACGCATGGCCTGGTGCATCAAGTTCCCGTAGTCGATCGACTTTGCCATGGGCTCCCCCGGTCCTTCTGCCCCAACATAGGCGATAGCGCCGGGAAGGGAAGCCCGGATCGGCGGAGATTTGCGCTTGCGGCGGCGCATGCTGCGGTTGCGAGAGGGGCGGTGGAGGCTGCGTCTTGCAGGCGCATGGCGGGGGGCGGACGTGCCGGAGTCTGCGGCCGGGGCTCCGCAGAGCTGCGTTTTGCCGAAGCCTTGGGGCGCGCGGGGGTGGAGAGGTGCCGGATTCTGTTGCCAGGCTCCGGCGGGCCCCGCCTTAAGCGGCTAAGCCTAAGGACTTAGGTTCGGCGACTCGAGCTGCTTACGCAGCCAGAGCCATTGCCGGAGCACGGTTGTCATTGGCAACTGTACATTTGGACCGATAACGGTGGTACCTCACCGAGCGAAAGCTGGCCTCTTTGAACGTCCGTCGATCCTGTTTCGACCCCATTGCCCGCCAATGAACGGGAGTTTGGTGGAGTCGCCGGGTACCGCCCCCGGGTCCGAGCCGTCTATTACAGGTGCGTTTATCGCCATAGTCCGGGTTGCCCCGGGCAAGGGAAGATATAGGCCCGGGGCGGGCGGGGTGCAAGGGCTGCTCTGACCGGCCCGGGGCGGGGCCCTGCCGATTGGACCCGCGCGCCTTCGGCCTGCCCCTGGCTCCGCCGACTGAGGGTTCAGGGCGCGTGGCCGCCCGGGCCTGGGCCCCAGTCGGCGGGTCTGCGGGTCGGGGGCTGGCGCGCGGGGGCAGTCGGCAGGGCCCCCGGGGCAGGGGTGGCCACGAAAAAGGCCCCGGGCGCATCGCCCGGGGCCTCTCCTCGTCATGTCCAGGCGATCAGAAGCCCGACTTGATCTGTTCGAACTCCTTGACCATCCGGTCGCGCAGGCTCGGGTCGATCGGGGTCTGGGTCAGATAGGTGCCGGGCAGCGGATCGGCATAGCCCGCCGCCAGCTCCTCGGGGGCAATGGTCGCCATGCCCGCGGTCTGGGTCGTGGCATAGCCCACCAGCGTCAGAAGCGCCTTGGCGGTCTGGTCGTCGAGCCAGCCGTTCAGGAAGTCATAGGCCTTGTCTTCCTTGCCCGGCCCGTCCTTCAGGTTCACGAAACCGCAGAAGAACTTCGACGCGCCCTCTTTCGGCTGGCGGTTGAAGCCCACGGTGAAGCCTTCGGACTGCAGGATCGCCACGGCGTCATTCCACGACCAGGCGATCTGCACCTCGCCGCTGGCCATCAGCTGCGAAAGCTGCGAGGGGTCGGACCAATAGGCCACCACGTTCGGATGGACCGTGCGCAGCCAGTCGGCCGCCGCCTTGAACTGTTCGTCCGACACCGCGGACCAGTCCGAAACGCCGGTGGCCAGAAGCGCCAGGGCCCAGACGTCATCGGCATTGTCGGGCAGCGAGATGCGGCCCTGGTACTTGGGATCGGCGAAGATCTGCAGCGAGGCCACGTCTTCGGCCGGCACATCGGCCGTGTTATAGGCCACGGCCGTATAGGCGTAATCGGTGGGCATGTACCACAGGCCCGCGTCATCCTTGAAGATCGGCGAATTCAGGAAGGACGGGTCGATCTTGTCGTAATTGGTGATCTTCGACGTGTCCCAGGGCTCGATCAATCCCGCGTCGCGGTATTTCTGCACCATCTGGGCGCAGGGATGCGCCACATCGACCTTGAAGCCCGAGGTCAGCTTCTGGAAGGCCTCGTCGTCATCGGCGAAGATCGAGAAGGTGGGGCTGTCGCCATGCTTGTCGACATAGGTCTGGAACAGGGACGGGTCCTCGAAGCTGGACCAGTCGAAGACCGTCAGCTCGCCATCGGCGGCCAGGGCGCTGGACGCCACCAGGCTCAAGGCCAGGGCCGTTCCGGAAGTCAGGGTGAAGAGGCGCGACATGTATTCTCCTTCTGTCAGTCGTTCTGGACCCTTTGAACGGGCCTTCGGATTTGTCGCCCAAGGCCGGGGCCAGGGCGGTTGCGCAAAGGGCAAAACGAATGGCAGCACGGGGCCGGATGGGCAATGCGGTGAAGATTGCGTCTCGTTTGGCGTTTCGCAAGGGACCTTTTCCGTGAAGTGCAGGATCGGCGACGTTTTTTCAGGCAAAACCCCTGCACCCGCCGCGAAAGGCGGCGCGGGGGGCGCGCGGCGGGACGGCATGCCCGCGATCCATGGGCTGCGCCTGACTGCTTGCGGGGCGCCGGCGGGGCGGCTAGCCTTGGCCGCGATGCCCTCTGCTTCGGGGCTCTTCCGCAAGGCGCAGCCTCGCGGATCGGCGGGAAGACCCGCCCCCCCATCCGGGCGCTACGCCCTTTCCCATGGAGTGATCCTTGACCCTGGATATGTCCTTCGTCCGCAGCCAGTTCCCGGCCTTCTCGAGCCCCCTGATGGGCGGCCATGCCTTTTTCGAGAATGCGGGCGGCTCTTTCCCCTGCAAGCCCGTCGTGGACCGGCTGCACCGCTTCTACACCGACCGCAAGGTCCAGCCCTATGCGCCCTATGCCGGGGCGCAGGAGGGCGGCGCCGAGATGGACGAGGCCCGCGCCCGGCTCTCGGCGCTGATGGGATGCGCCTATGAGGAGCTGAGCTTCGGCCCCTCGACCACGGCCAATACCTATACTTTGGCCAATGCCGTGCGGATCTGGCTGCGCGACCAGGGGGCGGCCATCGTGGTGACGAACCAGGACCACGAGGCCAATTCGGGGCCCTGGCGGCGGCTGGAGGCCGAAGGCATCGAGGTCCGCGAGTGGAAGATCGACCCGGCCACCGGGCACCTGGACCTGGAGCGTCTGCGGCCCCTCCTCGCCGATGGCAAGGTCAAGCTTTTGGCCTTTCCGCATTGCTCCAACGTCGTGGCCGAGATCAACCCGGTCGCCGAGATCTGCGCCCTGGCCCGTGAGCACGGGGTGCGGACCGTCGTGGACGGGGTGAGCTATGCGCCCCATGGATTGCCGGATTTCCCGGGCCTCGGGGCGGATGTCTACTTGTTCTCGGCCTACAAGACCTATGGGCCGCACCAGGGGATCATGATGATCCGCGCCGATTTCGGGGCGGAACTGCCAGCGCAGGGGCATTATTTCAACGCGGGCAGCCTCTACAAGCGCTTCACCCCGGCGGGTCCGGATCATGCGCAGATCGCGGCCTCGGCGGGGATGGCGGATTATATCGACGCGCTCTGGGCCCATCACGGCGGCGGAGAGGCCGCGCCGGTGGAGCGCAACCGCTTCGTTCATGACCTGATGCGGGCCCAGGAAGTGGCGGTGATCCAGCCGCTTCTGGATTACCTCGGCACCCGCAACGATGTGCGGCTTCTGGGGCCGAAGGCGGCCGGAGCGCGGGCGCCCACCGTGGCCGTGGCGCTGGACCGTGCGGCGGAACCCGTCTCGGTGGCGCTCGGCGCCGAGGGCATCGCCTGCTGGGCCGGGGATTTCTACGCCGTGCGGCCCCTGCAGGCCATGGGCATCGACCTGGACAAGGGGGTCCTGCGCATGTCGGCCACCCATTACACCAGCGCGGAGGATGTTTCGCGGTTGATCGGGGCCCTGGACAGGTTGCTCTGAAAGGGCCGGGTCCCGGCCTGCGGGCTGGCGCCCTTGTCCATGGACCCGGGGGGTGCGGGGGGGGTTCGCCCCCCGCACCCCCCGCAATCGGGGGACTGCCGTCCCCCGAGCCCCCAGCCCAAAGGGCAGCACGCTCCCCTTTGGAAACCCCGTGGATATTTGGGGACCAATGAAAGGGGGGCCGCCGCAGCGGGGCGGAGCAGGGGTGATGCGCTGCGGGCGCGGAATGTCTTGAGCTGCGGCGTCGAGGGGCTTGGCGGCTCCTGGGGGGCGGTTTATCGCTCCGCCGACTGATCCGGGGCAGGGGGGCTGACGTATACCCATAATGACGAACGCGCCGCTTCTGCTTTGGTTTCGCCGTGACCTGCGGGTCACTGATCTGCCCATGCTCTCCGAGGCCCTTGCCACGGGACGGCCTGTGATGCCGGTCTTCATCCTGGATCCCGAGACCGAATCCATCGGCGCCGCTGCCCTTTGGCGGCTGGGGCTGGGGGTGGAGGCCTTTGCCGCGACGCTGGAGCGGATGGGGAGCCGCCTGATCCTGCGGCGGGGGCCCGCGCTGGACGTGCTGGAGCGGCTGATCGCCGAGACCGGGGCGGCGGGGGTCTTCTGGAGCCGGTCCTACGACCCCGCGACCCGGCCAAGGGACGAGGCGGTCAAGGCGGGTCTGAAGGCGCGCGGGCTTCTGGCGCAGTCCTTCCCGGGCTTCCTGCTGCATGAACCCTGGGAGATCGAGACCGGGCAGGGCGGCTTCTTCAAGGTCTATACGCCCTTCTGGCGTGTCGCCTCCAAGCGGCCTGTCCCCCCGAGCCTGGCTGCTCCGGCGTTTCTGCCGGAGCCTCCTGCCTGGCCCCAAAGCGACCGGCTTCAGGATTGGAACCTCGGCGCCCGGATGCGTCGGGGGGCTGCCGTCATGGCGCCGCATCAGCGGGTCGGAGAGGCCAAGGCCCTGGCCCGGCTGGAGGAGTTCATCGGCCAAAGGATCGGCGCCTATGGCGAGGCGCGCGACATGATGGCGGAGGATGCGACCTCTGGCCTGTCCGAGAACCTGACCTATGGCGAGATTTCCCCCCGCAGGATCTGGCATGCGGGCTACCGTGCCTTGGAGGAAGGCCAGGCGGGGGCCGAGCAATTCCTGAAAGAGCTCGTCTGGCGCGAATTCGCCTGGGCGCTTCTGCACCACACGCCCCATATTGCCCAGTCCAACTGGAAGCCCGATTGGGACGGCTTTCCTTGGGGCATGGAGAGCGACAAGGCCGAAGCCTGGCGGCGCGGCATGACCGGCGAGCCCGTGATCGACGCCGCCATGCGCCAGCTTTACGTCACGGGCAAGATGCACAACCGGGCGCGGATGCTGGTGGGGTCTTACCTCACCAAGCACCTGATGACCCATTGGAAGATCGGGCTCGACTGGTTCGCCGACACGCTGACCGACTGGGACCCGGCCGCCAATGCCATGGGCTGGCAATGGGTTGCGGGATCGGGCCCCGATGCCGCGCCCTATTTCCGCATCTTCAACCCCGCGACCCAGGCCGAGAAATTCGACCCCGCCAAGACCTATCGCCGCCGCTGGCTGGCCGAGTTCTCCCGCGACCCGCTCGCGCTCTCCTACTTCGACGCCGTGCCGAAATCCTGGGCACTCGACCCCGCAAGGCCCTATCCGCGCCCCATCGTCAGCCTCGAGGCCGGGCGCGCACTTGCCCTTGCGTCCTATGCGCAACGAAAGGCTTGAGTGCGACCGCCTCTTTCGCCAAACCTGTATCAAGCGGCCCAAGCATAAGGGCCGCATGGGAGTGACATGACCATCCTGACTTCGACCAAGGGGCAAAAGAACCTGCCCCGCTATTTCGGCCCCGCCTTCGCCACGATCCAGCGGCTGGAGCGCGGAAGGCTGGATTTCCGCCTGCCCGATGGCCGCACCTTCCGCGCCGAGGGCAAGAAGCCCGGGCCCGCCGCCCTGGTCGATGTGGTCAACCCGGAAATCTTCGCCCGCATGATCCGCGAGGGCGACCTGGGCTTTTGCGAGGCCTACCTGGATGGCTGGTGGACGACGCCGGACCTCTTGACCTTCCTCGACCTGATGCAAGAGGGCAACGAGGCGGTCTATGACGGCTTTCCCGGCATGGGACTGGTGCGCGCGTTGGAGCGTTTCCGCTTCTGGCTACAATCGAACTCCAAGGGCCAGGCGAAGAAGAATATCTCCTATCACTACGACCTGGGAAATGACTTCTACGGGCTGTGGCTGGATGAGAGCATGACCTATTCCAGCGCCCTGTATCACACGGGCCAGGAGAGCCTGGAGAAGGCGCAAGAGCAGAAATATGCCTCGATGGTTGATCTGATGGGGGCGAAACCCGGCGATCACGTGCTGGAGATCGGCTGCGGCTGGGGGGGCTTTGCCGAATATGCGGCGCTGCATCGCGGGCTTCAGGTCACCTGCCTGACGATCAGCGAAGAGCAGCACAAATACGCGGTCGAGCGCATGGCCCGCCTTGGCCTCTCGGACAAGGTGACGATCAAGCTGCAGGATTATCGCGACGAAACAGGGGTTTACGACGGCATCGCCAGCATCGAGATGTTCGAGGCCGTGGGCGAGAAATACTGGCCCACCTATTTCGACACGGTCTTGAACCGGCTTCGCCCCGGGGCGCGGGCGACCTTGCAGATCATCACCATCGCCGATCACCGCTGGGAGACCTATCGCTCCACGGTCGATTTCATCCAGAAATACATCTTCCCCGGCGGCATGCTGCCCTCTCCATCCGTCCTGCGGCGCGAGGTGGAGAAGGCGGGGCTCAAGGTCCTGGGCTCCATCGAATTCGGGAAAAGCTACAGCCAGACCCTGCGGCGCTGGCACGAGAGTTTCAACGCCCGCTGGCACGAGGTCCAGGCCCTGGGCTTCGACGACCGCTTCCGCCGGATGTGGAATTTCTACCTTTGCTCTTGCGCGGGGTCTTTCGAGGGTGGCAATTGTGATGTGACGCAGATCACGATCGCAAGGCCCGCCTGATGCCGACTTTCGCCAAGCTCACCGCCGCTGTTCTCTTTGCCTTCGTCGGCTGGTGGGCGGCCGTGACCTATAATGCGCATCTGCCCGACAATGTCAGCTTGCCGAAGCTGCCCTATTCGATGGCGGCGCTCGGGGCGGCGCTGGGCTGGTGGTCGCTGGGGCCGTCCTCGGGCAAGGGCTATCGCGACACGATTGCCTATGGCTTGCGGACCTCGGTGCTGATCGGCTTCCTCGCCATGTTTGGCGTGGCCTTCCTTCTGATGCTGCGGAAATCGACCAACCAGATGTACCGCGCCGATCCTTTCGCGGCGGTGCTGGATGTGCCCGACCTGATGTATCAATACGGGCGCTACATGCTGAACCAGGATGTGCTGATGGTCCTGGCGGCAGGCGGGATCATCGGGGGGATCCTCGTGGAATATGCCGCGCGGAACTGGAAATAGCATGATCCTGGCTGGACTTGCGGCCGAGCCCGCGCTGTGGCGCCTGGCGGCCCCGGGGGCAGAGGGACGAAGTCTCGAGGTCGAGGGGCTGCGGCTTGTCACCTCCTCGCGCGGGCCCTGGCCCGTGGCGGTGCCCGGGCCTGGCCAGGTTCAGGCCCTGGCGCTCGACCCCGGCGCGGAGGCCCCGGCGCTGGAGCATCTCTTGACCGGCCTGGGCTTCCGGCGCGCGGGAGAGGTCTGGATTGGCACGGGCGAGGCCCCCGCCCAGCCCCTCGCGCCCGGGGTGCTGGAGGTGGTCCTGGCCACGGCCGAAGATATCCTCTCCCTGCAGGGCAGGGCGGAAGCGACAGAAATCGCCAAGCGCCTCGGGCCGATGCTGGTCCGCGCCGCCTCGCGTCTGAGGGCCGAGGCGGGGGCGGCTCCGGCCCGCCTGCGCCTGGCCGATGGCCGGGTGACCCGGGCCGACTGGCGCCTGCCTTACGCGCATTTCTTCTCGATGGAAGAACACGACATCGCCTGGCAGCGCTTTGACGGGACGATGAGCGGCACGGTGACGCGGGCGGCCTTCGTCTCGGGCGATGCGGTGACGGTGCTGCCCTATGACCCGATCCGCGACCGGGTCCTGGTGATCGAGCAGTTCCGCGCCGGCCCCCTGGTGCGCGGCGACCGGCGGCTCTGGCAGATCGAGGCCATCGCGGGCCGCGTCGATCCTTTCGAGACGCCGGAAGAGGCCGCGCGGCGCGAGGCGGTCGAAGAGGCGGGGCTGACGCTGTCTGACCTGCGCTTCGTGGCGCGCTACTATCCCTCTCCGGGGGCAGTGAGCGAGTATATCTATACCTATGTCGCGCTGACCGACCTGCCCGATGGCGCGGCCGGGGTCTTTGGCCTTGAGGAAGAGGCCGAGGATATCCGCGGCCATCTTCTGGGCTTCGACGCCTTCATGGAACTGGTGGCGAGCGGCGAGATCGACAATGCCCCGCTGCTTCTGACCGCGCTGTGGCTGCAACGCGAACGCTTGCGGCTGCGGGGATCCTGAGGAGCGCCTGCGGCGCAAGATGATATCTCGCCTCTGGGGCTGACGCCCCAACCGGCTCGGGCGTGCCTCCGGTGGGGATATTTGGGTAAAGGTGAAAGAGAGTATCTGAGTCAGTCTCTGAATGCGGCCCGTCGCCCTATCGGTGCAAGGCGGCCGCCTTTCGTCTTTCACATTTGCCCAAATATCCCGGGGGAGGTCTGGAGGGGCCCCGTGGGTCCCTCCTGGCAGGGGAGCGCGAGGGGGCGGCAGCCCTCTCGCATGCACCGCTCACAAAGCGAGCTTCGTCCAGGCGCCGTTCCGCTTGGAGGACCGCACGCAGGCATCGACGAAGGCCACGCCTTCCAGCCCCTCTTTCAGCCCGGGGAAGGTGACCGCCGCATCCAGGGCGGAGCCGTCGCGGCGCGCGATGATGGCGCGGGCGGCCTCGGCATAGATATTGGCGAAACCTTCCAGGTAGCCCTCCGGATGGCCCGAGGGGATGCGGGTGACCCGCCCCGCCGCCTCGCCCGAACCCGGGCCGCCGCGAGTCAGCCGATACTTCGGAGCGCCGAGGGGAGAGACCCAGAGGTAGTTCGGGTTCTCCTGCTCCCATTCGATGCCCGCCTTGGTGCCATAGATCCGCAGCCGCAGCCCGTTCTCCTGGCCGGAGGCCACCTGGGAGCACCAGAGCATCCCCCGCGCGCCACCCTCATAGCGCATCAGCACATGGCCATTGTCATCGACGCGCCGCCCGGGGACAAAGGCCTGCAGATCGGCGGCGAGGCTTTCCAAGGTCAATCCGCTCACGAAATTCGCCAGGTTGAAGGCATGGGTCCCGATGTCGCCGGTCGAGCCGCCCGCGCCGGAGCGCGCCGGATCGGTGCGCCAATCGGCCTGCTTCTGGCCCGAGTTCTCCAAGGGCTCGGCCAGCCAGTCCTGGATGTATTCCACGTTCACCAGCCGGATATCCCCCAAGGCGCCGCTGGCCACCAGCTCCTTGGCCTGGCGGATCATCGGATAGCCGGTGTAGTTGTGGGTCAGCGCAAAGACCACGCCCGAGGCCTCCGCCGCCTTGGCCAGGCGCTTGGCCTCGGGCAGGGTGGCGGTCAGGGGCTTGTCGCAGATGACATGGATGCCGCGCTTCAGGAACTCCAGCGCCACCGGGGCATGCATGTGGTTGGGCGTCACGATGGCGACCGCCTCGATCCCGTCCTTGCGCCGCGCCTCGCGGGCCGCCATCTCGGCGAAGGACCCATAGGACCGCGCCACCCCAAGATCGGCCGCCGAAGCCGCCGATTTCTCGGGATCGGAGGAAAACGCCCCCGCGACCAGCTCATACTGGTCATCGAGCCGCGCCGCGATCCGGTGCACCGCCCCGATAAAGGCGCCACGACCGCCGCCCACCATCCCCAACCGAATGCGCGGAGCCCGCGCCACATGTGCCGCCGTAATGGCCATGATCTACCCTTTCATTGGTCCCAAAATATCCACGGAGGAGGTCCGGAGGAGGGGCGTGCCCCTCCTCCGGGCGGGGGTGCGGGGGCGGCAGCCCCCGCTTCCTCCCGTCGGTTTCAAAGGCACTTCATGCCTCTGAAACCGACGGGACCCCTCAGCTCAGCCCCAACATCTTCCGGTTCGCCGCCCGGTCCGTGCCTGCATCGGCGAAGTCGTCAAAGGCCTTCTCGGTCACCCGGATGATATGCGCCTTGACGAAATCCGCCCCCTCGCGGGCGCCATCCTCGGGATGCTTCAGGCAGCATTCCCATTCCACGACCGCCCAACCCGAAAAGTCATACTGCGTCAGCTTCGAGAAGATCCCCGCGAAATCCACCTGGCCATCGCCCAGGGACCGGAAGCGCCCCGCGCGGTTGACCCAGGACTGGAAGCCGCCATAGACCCCCTGCCGCCCGGTCGGGTTCAGCTCGGCATCCTTGACGTGGAACATCTTGATCCGCTCGTGGTAGATGTCGATATGGTCAAGGTAATCAAGATGTTGCAGGACATAGTGCGAGGGGTCATAGAGCATGTTGCAGCGCTTGTGACCCTTCACCCGCTCCAGGAACATCTCGAAGCTGATCCCGTCGTGCAGGTCCTCGCCCGGGTGGATCTCGAAACACAGGTCCACGCCGCAGTCCTCGGCATGGTCGAAGATCGGCAGCCAGCGCCGGGCCAGTTCGTCGAAAGCCTCTTCGACCAGGCCCGCCGGGCGCTGCGGCCAGGGATAGAGATAGGGCCAGGCCAGGGCGCCGGAAAAACTCGCCTGCGCCGTCAGGCCGAGGTTCTTCGAGGCGCTCAGCGCCTTTTTCACCTGGTCCACGGCCCAGGCCTGGCGCGCCGCCGGGTTCCCCCGCACGGCAGGCGCGGCAAAGCCGTCAAAGGCCGTGTCATAGGCGGGATGGACCGCCACCAACTGCCCCTGGAGATGGGTCGAAAGCTCGGTCACCTCGATGCCACTGGCCGCCGCGATTCCCTTGAACTCGTCGCAGTATCCCTTTGAGGTTGCGGCCTTTTCCAGGTCGAAAAGCCGCCCGTCCCAAGAGGGCACCTGCACGCCCTGGTAACCGCAATCGGCCGCCCACTTGGTGATCGACTCCCAGCTGTTGAACGGCGCCGCGTCGCCTGCGAATTGCGCCAGGAACAGCGCCGGTCCCTTGATCGTCTTCATGTCGTCCTCCTCATGCCTCGGGACGCAGGAACCCTGCCGGCGTCTCCAATCCCTGGCTCTCTTCCGGCGCCCGCCGTTCGATCGCCGCCATCACCGCCCGGGCCAGGAAGGACCCGGCCCGCGTCACATCTTCGGGCATCACCAGGATCTCGCGCCGGAAGCGATGGAGAAAGCGGAAAGCCTCCTTCGCCGCCAGGTCGTAGTCCCGTCCGATCTCGCGCCCGGCGATCTCGCCGGCCGAGACAGTTGCCATGGCCGAGGTCGTCGAGCCGCAGACGACGCCGTCGATCCGGGGCTCGCGCTTCAGCCGCGCGGCCAGGGCCGCCTCGATCTGGGCGGCCGGGCTGTCCGATGTCACTTCATCCGTCACTTCGAAGACCACGCCGCGCGCCGCCGCCTCTTCGGCAAAGCCCGTGATCATGTGGCCCGCATAGCAATGGCTGCGGGGCGGGGGCACCAGGAGCAGCCGCTTGCGCCCGCGCGAAAAGAGCTCGGCCGCAGCCAGCCGCCCGAAAGCCTCGTTGTCGAAGTCGAAATAGGGGTGTTCCAGCCCCATGTCGGTGCGACCATGGGTGGCAAAGGGGAACTGGTGCTCGGCCAGGTAGCGCACGCGCGGATCATCGGGCTTGGTCTGGTTCAGGATCACGCCATCGGCCGACCCGGTCTCGACCACGTAGCGAATCGGGTCCATCGGGTCCTGGTCGGCGAAGAAGGGCATGACCACCAGGTGATAGGCCGTGCCGCGCAGCTCGTTGGCGATGGAATAGAGAAGCCGCGAGGTGTGGTTCATCACATCGGCCTCGGGCGAGAGCACGAGCGCGATCACATTGGTCTTGCCGGTCCGAAGGCGCACGCCCGCACGGTTGGGCCGATAGCCCAGCCGCGCCGCCGCCGCGCGCACCCGCTTTTTCGTCTCTTCGCCGATGTCGGGCGCATCCTTCAGCGCGCGGCTGACGGTGGCCACGGCCAGGCCGGTCTCGGCGGCGATGGTCTTCAGCGTCGGGCGCTCCGAATCAGTCAGGGGCAGCGAAGGTGGCAGGGCAGGGGCGCTTGCCATGGTCAAAGCCCCCTGATTCGCGGAACGGACCCGCCCTGGCCCCGCGTCCCGAGGCTCGGGGCCCCGCGGTCAGCCATGCTGCGCCGCCCATGCTGCACCGCGGCGGCGGCTGCCAAAGCCATTGCCGTCCAAGGCGTCGAGCCCATTGTTGCAGCGCAGAATGTCGCTTTGTCTTGCATGGTTGCGGGCGGGTTCCGGAAGAGAGACCGGCCAGTCTGACCGGATGATCAAGCCTTGATGAAGGCCCCGAAAAACTCTGGCTGCAAGCGAAAAGATTGTTTGACGCAAAAATCTAAATCGTTTTAGGATCAGCCTATAACGATTTAGAAACTGGGGAGGAGACCCAATGAAGACTTTCAAAATCGCCGCTCTCTTGGCCACCGTGGCCTTGCCGGGCGCCGCTTTCGCCACCGAGCTCGAAGTCACCCACTGGTGGACCTCGGGCGGTGAATCCGCCGCCGTGGCCGAACTGGCCAAGGCCTTCGACGCGAGCGGAGACAAGTGGGTCGACGGCGCCATCGCTGGCGGCGGCGACACCGCCCGCCCCGTGATGATCTCGCGCATCACCGGCGGCGACCCGATGGGCGCCACCCAGTTCAACCATGGTCAGCAGGCGCTGGAACTGGTGCAGGCTGGCCTGATGCTCGACCTGACCGACGTGGCCGAAGCCAACAACTGGAAGGGCGTCATCAATCCGCCGAGCCTGCTGGACAGCTGCACCGTGGACGGCAAGGTCTATTGCGCGCCGCTGAACATCCACTCGCCCGAGTGGCTGTGGCTGAACAACAAGGTCTATACCGACCTGGGCCTCGCCGTTCCGACCAACTGGAACGAGTTCGTCGCCACCGCTCCGCAGGTCGAAGCCGCTGGCAAGATCCCGCTGGCTCTGGGCCGTCAGCCCTGGCAGTCGAACCTGGCTTTCGGCGCCCTGACCATCGGCGTCGGCGGTCTGGACCTCTGGAAGTCGATCAACATCGACAAGAACATGGATGCGGCCGCTGGCCCGGACATGCTCAAGGTCTTCCAGGCTGCCGCTGATGCGCGCAAGCTGGCGGCCAAGTCGACCGTCCAGGACTGGAACCAGGCCACCAACATGGTGATCACCGGCGAAGCCGCTGGCCAGATCATGGGTGACTGGGCTCAGGGCGAGTTCCAGGTCGCTGGCAAGGTCGCCGGCACCGACTACACCTGCCTGCCGGGCATGGGCCTGAACGCCTATATCTCGACCGGTGGTGACGCCTTCTACTTCCCGAAACTGGCCGATCCCGAGAAGGAAGCCGCGCAGAAGCGTCTGGCCGCCCTCCTCGTCTCGCCGGAAGTGCAAGTGGCCTTCAACCTGAAGAAGGGCTCCTTGCCGATCCGTGGCGACATCGACATGTCGACCGCCAACGACTGCATGAAGAAGGGTCTGGAAATCCTGGCCGGTGGCAACATCGTCCCCGCTGGTGACCAGGTCTGGTCGCCGGACGTGCAGACCCAGCTGGGCGACATGCAGGGCCAGTTCTGGTCCACCGACATGTCCCCGGAAGACGCCCAGGCCCGCTATGTCGAGATCCTGAAGTCCGGTCTCTGATCCCTGCCTGAAGCGAGGGGCCGCCCTGACACCGGGGCGGCCCCTTTGCCACACATAAACGACAAAGGGGGGGATATGTCAGGACAAGCCAAACCGGTGCGCCTGTTGCGCAACCTGAATGCCAAGATCGCCGCCGTTCCGATGATCCTGACCACGCTGGTGGTCTTCGTTGGCGGCACCATCTGGACGGTGGTCTATTCGTTCACGGATTCCAAGCTTCTGCCGCGTCTGCGCTGGGTCGGGCTCGATCAATACGAGCGGCTCTGGTCGACCGACCTGTGGAACATGGCGATCAACAACCTCCTGTTCTTCGGCGTGATGTCGATGACCTTCACCATCTCGATCGGCTTCCTTCTGGCCGTGCTGATGGATCAGAAGATCCGCTTCGAGGACACGTTCCGCACCATCATGCTTTACCCCTTTGCCCTCTCGTTCATCGTGACGGGCCTGGTCTGGCAATGGATCCTCGACCCCGGCATGGGCCTGCAAGAGGTCGTGCGCCGCATGGGGTGGGAGACTTTCTCCTTCGACCCGCTGCATGACGCCGACACCGTGCTTTACGGCCTGCTCATTGCCGGGCTCTGGCAGGGCACGGGCTTCACCATGTGCCTGATGCTGGCCGGTCTGCGCGGCATCGATGACGACATCTGGAAGGCCGCCCGCGTCGACGGCATCCCGCGCTGGAAGACCTACCTTTTCGTCGTCGTCCCGATGATGCGCCCGGTCTTCATCACGACCCTGGTGCTCGTCGCCGCCGGCATCATCAAGCTTTATGACCTGGTCGTCGCCCAAACCAACGGCAACCCGGGCAACGCGAGCCAGATGCCCGCCATGTATGTCTACCGCTACATGTTCACGGCGCAGAACCTGGGCCAGGGCTTCGCGGCCTCGACCATGATGCTGCTTTCGGTCCTGATCGTCCTGATCCCCTGGGCCTATCTCGAATTCGGAGGCAAGAAGCGTGGCTGACCTGTCAAACCCGCGTGGCACGCGCCCGAAGAGCCGCTTCACGCTCAACAACATCGTGCTTTACGGCATCCTTGGCCTGATGAGCATCTACTACCTTCTGCCGCTTTACGTCATGGTCATGACCAGCCTCAAGGACATGGCCGAGATCCGCATGGGCAATATCTTTGCCCCGCCGGTCGAGGTGACCTTCCACCCCTGGGTCAAGGCCTGGGCCGAGGCCTGCACGGGGCTGAACTGCGACGGGCTCTCGCGCGGCTTCTGGAACTCGGTGATGATCACCGTGCCTTCGGTCATCATCTCGATCATCGTGGCAAGCGTGAACGGCTATGCCCTGGTGAACTGGAAGTTCAAGGGCAGTGAAGTCTTCTTCACCATCCTGATCTTCGGGTCCTTCATCCCCTACCAGATCATGCTTTACCCCATCGTCATCATCCTGCGTGAGCTGGGGATTTACGGCACCCTGGGCGGGTTGATCATGGTGCATACGATCTTCGGCATGCCGATCCTGACGCTGCTCTTCCGCAACTATTTCTCGAGCCTGCCGGAAGAGCTCTTCAAGGCCGCCCGCGTCGATGGTGCCGGCTTCTGGGGCATCTACTTCCAGATCATGCTGCCGATGAGCATGCCGATCTTCGTGGTCGCCCTGATCCTGCAGATCACCGGCATCTGGAACGACTTCCTGTTTGGCGTCGTCTTCACCAAGCCCGAGATCTATCCGATGACCGTGCAGCTGAACAACATCGTCAACTCGGTCCAGGGCGTGAAGGAATACAACGTCAACATGGCAGCGACCATGCTGACCGGGCTTGTTCCCCTGATCGTCTACTTCGTCTCTGGCAAACTCTTCGTCCGCGGCATCGCCGCCGGTGCCGTGAAAGGCTGAAACCATGACCCATTCCATCCAAGTCAAGGACCTGAAGCTGGACTTCGGCTCTGTCTCTGTCCTGAAGAACCTGAACCTTGATGTCGCCGAGGGGGAGTTCATCGTCCTCCTCGGGCCCTCGGGCTGCGGGAAATCGACGCTTCTGAACTGCCTCGCGGGGCTTCTGGATATCACCGACGGCGAAATCTGGATCAAGAACAAGAACGTCACCTGGGCCGAGCCTTCGGACCGTGGCATCGGCATGGTTTTCCAAAGCTATGCGCTCTATCCCCAGATGACCGTGCGCGGGAACCTCTCCTTCGGCCTGAAGAATGCCAAGGTGCCCAAGGACGAGATCGACCGCCGCATCGCGCGGGCCGCTGAAATCCTGCAAATCCAGCCCCTCCTGGACCGCAAGCCCGCAGCCCTCTCGGGCGGCCAGCGTCAGCGCGTGGCCATCGGCCGCGCCCTGGTGCGGGATGTCGATGTCTTCCTCTTCGACGAGCCGCTCTCGAACCTCGACGCGAAACTGCGCGCCGAGCTGCGGGTCGAGATCAAGCGCCTGCACTCGCGCCTGAACAACACGATGATCTACGTGACCCACGACCAGATCGAGGCCCTGACGCTGGCCGACCGCATCGCCATCATGCGTGGCGGCATCATCCAGCAACTGGCCGCCCCGCAGGAAATCTACAACCGCCCGGTGAACCTTTTTGTCGCGGGCTTCATCGGCAGCCCTGCCATGAACTTCATCAAGGGCGCGGTGGTGGACAATGGAAGGTCGATCAAGCTGGGCGAAGCCAAGCTTGACCTTGCGGGCTATGACGGCGGGCAACCGACCGACCGTCCGCAAGCCATCCTGGGCCTGCGCCCCGAGCATCTGACCATCCAGGACCATGCCGAGCCCGGCCACACGATCCCGGCCGTTGTGGAACTGGACGAGCCCATGGGGGCGGACAGCCTCGTCTGGCTCATGGTCCAGGGCCAGCAGGTCTCGGTCCGGGTGCCCTTCGAGAAGCGGCCGACCAAGGGCGCACAGGTGCATCTGAAGGTCGACATCTCCAAGGCCTCGATCTTCGACGCCACCACGGAACTGCGGGTCTGATCATGCTGAACCTTGCCGGGGATTGGGTGCTGTCGCATGACGGCCGGGACATTCCCTTTGCTCTCCCCGGCGACGGGATTGACGCCTTGCACAAGGCGGGCGTCATCCCGGACCCCTATTTCGGGCGCAACGAATATGGGTTGCGCTGGATTTCCAACTCCACCTGGGTGGCGCGGCGCAGCTTCACGGTGCCGCGGACCGACCTGGTGCTGGTGGCCTCGATGCTGGACACGCTGGTCAGCGTGGCGGTGAACGGGGTCACGGTCCTGACCTCGGACAACATGTTCCTCAGCCACCGGGTGGACCTTTCGGGCGCGCTGCGGGTCGGCGAGAACGAGATCACCCTGACCTTCGGCAACGTGGTGGAGGAAGCCGCGCGGCGCCAGGCGGCGCAGCGCTATTTCGTGCCCTTCTCGGCGAACAACACGCCGATCCACAACGGCAACATGCTGCGCAAGCCCTCTTGCGACTTCGGTTGGGATTGGAACATCGCCCTGGCGCCCTTTGGCGTCTATGGCGATCTTTACCTGGAAGAGGCGGGCCCGCGCATCGACCACCTGGTGATCTCCCAGGCCCATGAGCCGGGGAAAGCCACGGTCACCGTCGAGGCCCGCTCCGAGGAAGAGGGCGCCGAGGTCAGCTTTGCGCTCTGTGGCGTCCATGCCCGCGCCGTGGTGCGCAAGGGCGTCGCAAGGGCGGTCCTGCCGGTCGAGAACCCCGCGCTTTGGTGGCCGGCCGGGCAGGGGGCGCAGCCCTTGCATGAGCTGGTGGTGAAACTGGGCGCCCACCGCCTGACCCGCCGCATCGGGCTCCGCCAGATGGAGCTGGTGACGGAAAAGGACGCCGTGGGCCTGGGCTTCAAGTTCCGCGTCAATGGTCGTGACGTCTTCGCCAAAGGCGCCAACTGGATTCCGCAAGACGCTCTGTCGGGGCGGATCAACGCGGAGGACACGCGGGGGCTCTTGCAGTCAGCCGTCGACGCAAACATGAACATGATCCGCGTCTGGGGCGGCGGACGCTATGAGCCCACCTGGTTCTATGACCTTTGCGACGAGCTGGGGCTGATGGTCTGGCAGGACTTCATGTTCTCTTGCCATATCTATCCTGCCGATGACGCCTTCCTTTCGGGCGTGGCCGAAGAGGTCCGCCAGAACGCGCTTCGCCTTCATCACCATGCCTGCCTGGCGGTCTGGTGCGGCGACAACGAGCTCATTGGCGCGCTCACCTGGTTCCCCGAGACCCGCGCCAACCGCGATCAATACCTGGTGGGTTATGACCGCCTGAACCGCACGATCGAACAGGCGCTGAAAGCCGCCGTGCCGGGCGCGGTCTGGTGGCCTTCGTCCCCCTCGCCGGGCCCGATGGATTTCGGCGACGCCTGGCATGACGACAGCAAGGGCGACATGCATTTCTGGTCGGTCTGGCACGAGGGCCGTGACTTCGACCATTACCGGGATGTCTCACCGCGCTTCTGCTCGGAGTTCGGGTTCCAAAGCTATCCCTCGATGGCGACGATCCGCAAATTCGCCGATCCGAAGGACTGGAATATCGCCGCCCCGGTGATGGAAAGCCACCAGAAGAACGCCGGGGGCAATGCGCGGATCGCCGAGACCATGTTCCGCTATTTCCGCTTCCCGGTGGATTTCGAGAACTTCGTCTATGTCAGCCAGGTCCAGCAGGGCCTGGCGATCAAGACCGCCGTGACCCATTGGCGCTCCTTGCGCCCGCATTGCATGGGCACGCTGATCTGGCAGTTGAACGACACCTGGCCGGTCTGTTCCTGGGCGAGCCTCGACCACGGCGGCAACTGGAAGCTGTTGCATCACATGGCCAAGGACTTCTTCGCCCCGGTGTCCGTCTCGGCCGTGCCGGTGGTGGGCGGGGTCGAGCTGCGGGCGGTCAATGACACGGGTGCGCCGGTGACCCTGACCGTCGTGGCCCATGCCGTCCGCATGGATGGCCAAAGGCGCGAGCTTGCCCGCGCGACCATCGAGGTCGCGGGTCAAGCCGTGCCCGCGCTTCACGTCGCGGTCGAGGACGGGGAAATGCTGGCCTTCACCTGGGAGGGCGCGGGGGAAGCGGGCGAGGACCTCTTCGCTCCGAAGCCCTTCAAGGCCTATGACCTCTTGCCCGCGAAGCTCGCGCACAGCATCAAGAAAGCCGGGCAGGCTTTTGAAATCACTGTGGAAGCCCAGTCCCTGGCTCTTTTCGTCAGCCTCGAGGCCGACCAGCCGGGCCGCTTCTCGGACAATGCTTTCACGCTTTTCCCGGGCCAGCCCGCCCGGATCACCTTCACCCCCGATCACCTTGGGCCTGAGCCGCGCTTTACCCTGCGCGATCTTCACTCGGCCACTTACGGAAAGGACATCTGATGGTCGCCTATCAACTTTATTCCTCGCGGAACTTCCCGCCCCTGTCGGAGACCTGCCGCATGCTGGCCGAGGCCGGGATCGAGGGGACCGAGGGCTTTGGCGGGCTCTATGCCGATGAGGCCTCCCTGGCCGAGACCGCTGCCGCGATCAATGCCGCCGGCCTGACGATGAAGACCGGCCACTTCGGCCTCTCGCAGATCGAAGACACCCCGGATTGGGCGCTGAAAGTCGCCCGCACGCTCGGGATGGAGCGGCTTTACGTGCCCTATATCATGCCTGCCGATCGTCCCACGGACGGTGCGGGCTGGCGTGCCTTTGGCGCCCGGCTGGAGAAGGCCTTCGCGCCCATCCGCGCGGCGGGCTATGGCACCGGCTGGCACAACCATGACTTCGAGTTCATCGCCTGCGCCGATGGCTCGATCCCCGAAGCCGCGATCCTGGAAGGCGGGCCTTCGCTGGAGATCGAGCTGGACGTGGCCTGGGTCGTGCGCGGGGGCGCCGATCCCATCGCCTGGATCGAGCGCTATGGCTCGCGCATCACGGCGGCCCATGTGAAGGACATCGCGCCCAAGGGGGAGAACCTGGCCGAGGATGGCTGGGCCGATGTGGGCCAGGGCGTGGTCGACTGGAAGAAGCTGATGGCCGCGCTCAAGGCCGTGGGCTGCAAGAATTTCGTTCTGGAACATGACAATCCCGCCGATCACAAGCGTTTCGCGACGCGTTCGGCCGCCTATGTGAAGGGTCTCTGACCATGGAAAAACTCGGCATCGGCATCATCGGATGCGGCAATATCTCGACCTCTTACCTGCGCCTGGCGCCGCTCTTCAAAGGGCTGGAAGTGCGGGCCGTGGCGGATATTTCGATGGAGGCGGCAACCGCCCGCGCCGCCGAATTCAACACCCGCGCCCAGTCGGTCGATGACCTGCTGGCAAACCCCGACCTGGATATCGTCATCAACCTGACGATCCCGGAGGCGCATTACCCGATCACCAAGCGCATCCTCGAGGCGGGCAAGCATGCCTATTCCGAAAAGCCGCTGGTCCTGACCCTGGCCCAGGGCGTGGAGCTGCGCGACCTGGCCAAGTCCAAGGGCCTGTCGGTCGGCTGCGCGCCCGACACTTTCCTCGGCGGTGCCCATCAGCAGGCCCGCGCCATCGTGGACTCGGGCGAGATCGGCACGATCACCACGGGGAACGCGGCGATTCAAGGACATGGGCCGGAAAGCTGGCACCCTTCGCCCGACTTCTTCTACCAGCCCGGCGCCGGTCCGATCATGGACATGGGGCCCTATTACTTCGCCAACCTGATCAACCTCCTGGGGCCCGTGAAGCGCGTCGGCGCCCTGACCTCCTCGGCCGAGGCCAAGCGCCCCATCGGCTCGGGCCCCCGCCAGGGCCAGCTGATCGACGTCAACACGCCCTCGAACATCCAGGCGCTCCTGGAGTTCCATTCGGGTGCGACGATCAGCTTCTCGGCCTCCTGGGACGTCTGGCATCACAAGCGCAACCACTTCGAGCTTTATGGCACCAAGGGGACGCTCTATGTGCCCGACCCCAACTTCTTCGGCGGCACGGTCGAGGTGGCCAAGCCCGGTGGCCAGGCCGAAGTGGTCGCGCCCTGGGATCACCCTTTCCTCGTGGTGAACCAGAACCACAACGGGCGTGAGCTGGCCAATTACCGCACCGCCGGTCTGGCCGACATGGCCGTGGCGCATCTGACGGGGCGTGAGCACCGCTGCTCTCTCGACCGGACCCTGCACGGCGTCGACATCATGACCTCGATCCTGAAGTCGGGCGAGACGGGGGAATTCGTGACCCTGACCACGACCTGCACACGGCCCCAGGCCCTGGGGATCGAGGAAGCCCGCGCGCTTCTGGCCTGAAGCGGGGTCCGGGAGAAACCCGTGGCCTGGAAGGCCAAGGGTCTCTCCCGGAGGAGGCCGGGGGGCTGCCGCCCCCCGGACCCCCTGCCTGGAGGAGGGGCGCGCCCCTCCTCCAGACCTCCACCGCGGACATTTGCGAAGCAATGAAACCTGTCAGCTGAGCGCCTTGGAACGACAGGCGCACCCCGGCAGGCATGAGCGATGTGCCATTTCATCTTTTCAGAAATATCCCACGGGGGTTTGGGGGTGTGAAACCCCCAATCCTCCCTTGGGCGAATGCGCTTCATTTCCCCTTGATCCCCGGCCAAATCCCGCCATAACCAGTTTGATCAAACCGGGGCAAAGATGACCGAGACGCGCAAGATCCCGACCCACGAGGTCACCTATGTCCGCCTGCGCGACATGATCCTTTTCGGCAGCCTTGCCCCCGGTCAGCCCGTCACGATCCAGGGCCTCGTCACCGACCTTTCGGCCGGGATGACCCCGGTCCGCGAGGCCATCCGCCGCCTGGCCGCCGAGGGCGCCCTTCTGCCCCAGGGCAACCGCCGGGTCACCGTCCCGCGCCTCGACCCGGGTCTTCTGGACCAGATCGCCTTCGCCCGCCAGACGATCGAGCCGCACCTGGCCGAACTGGCCGCCCGCGATGCCTCCCCCGACCTTGTCGCCCGGCTCGAGGCCCATGACGGCGCCGTCGACCAGGCCATCCGCGCCGGAGACATTCCGGCCTACCTGGAAAGCAACCATGCCTTCCACTTTGCGCTCTACGAGGCCTCTGGCGCCGGTGTCCTGACCGATATGGCCCGGTCGCTCTGGCTGCGCTTCGGTCCGTCGCTGCGCTTCGTCATCGAAAGGGGCGGCGCCTCCAGCCTGCCCGACCGCCACGAAGAGATGCTGACCGCGATGCACAGGGGCGATGCCAAGGGGGTTGCCCGCGCCATGCGTGCCGATATCGACCAGGGGCTCGAGCAGGTCCGCGCCGCGCTGGAAAAGGGCGAGATCTGACCCAGGAGCGCCCTGGCGCCCTCCCTTCAGTCGGCAGGGCAGGGCCCCACGACCTGGCGCAAATGGGGCAGTCGGCAGAGCCTTCCAGCGGTCTTCGAGGAATTTGATCAAATTTCTTGAAGACCGCGGCGTTTGATCATAAACTCCCCTCAAGCGGTCCTGCACCGCATCAGATTCGACCCAAAGAGGGGGACGCCATGAACCAGCCCGTCAAGATCACCAACCACCTGCCGACGGCCGAGTTGCAAGCCCTCGACGCCGCCCACCACATGCATCCTTTCACCGACAATTCGGCGCTGGCCAAGAAGGGCGCGCGGATCATGAAATCGGCCAAGGGCGTCTGGCTGACCGACACCGAGGGTCACAAGATCATCGATGGCATGGCGGGCCTGTGGTGCGTCAACATCGGCTATGGCCGCAAGGAGCTTGCCGATGCGGCGTCTTCCCAGATGCTGGAACTGGCCTATTACAACACTTTCTTCCAGACCTCGCATATCCCGGCCATCGCGCTGGCCGCCAAGATCGCCGAAGTGGCGCCCGAGGGCATGAACCACATCTTCTTCGCGGGTTCGGGCTCCGAGGCCAATGACACCAACATCCGCATGGTCCGCCGCTATTGGGACATCAAGGGCCAGCCGGAAAAGCGGGTCATCATTGCGCGCAAGAATGGCTATCACGGCTCGACCATGGGCGGCGGGTCCTTGGGCGGCATGTCGGGCATCCATGCCCATGGCGGCAAGATCGCGGGCATCACCCATATCGGCGAGCCGAACTGGTGGGAGCAGGGCGGCGACATGACGCCCGAGGACTTCGGCCTGATGCGCGCGCAAGAGCTGGAGAAGGCCATCCTCGAGATCGGCGTCGAGAACGTCGCGGCCTTCATCGGCGAGCCGATCCAGGGTGCCGGCGGCGTCATCGTCCCGCCCTCGACCTATTGGCCCGAGATCCAGCGCATCGTCGACAAATATGGCATCCTCCTGATCGCCGACGAGGTCATCACGGGCTTTGGCCGCACCGGCAACTGGTTCGGCTCCACCACCTTCGGGATCAAGCCGCATATCATGACCATCGCCAAGGGCCTGTCCTCGGGCTACCAGCCCATCGGCGGCTCGATCGTCTGCGACGAGGTGGCCGAGGTCATGGGCTCCTCGGGCGATTTCAACCACGGCTATACCTATTCCGGTCACCCGGTGGCGGCGGCCGTGGCGCTGGAGAATATCCGGATCATGCAGGACGAGGGCATCATCGACCATGTCCGCAATGTCGCCCATCCCTACCTGATGCAGAAATGGCAGGGCCTGACCGAGCATCCGATGGTCGGCGAGGCGCGGCTCGTGGGCCTGATGGGGTCCATCGCGCTGACGCCGGACAAGGCCAGCCGCGCCAAGTTCGCCGCCGAGACCGGGACCGTGGGCTACAAGTGCCGCGAGCGCTGCTTTGCCAATGACCTGATCATGCGCCATGTCGGCGACCGGATGATCATTTCCCCGCCCCTGGTCATCACGCCCGAGGAAATCGACATCCTGATCGAACGGGCCTGGAAGTCGATCGACGAGTGCTACACGGCCGTCAAGGCCGAAGGCCTCTGGCAGGCCCGCTGAGGTCCCTGCGCCCGAGGGGGCTGGTCCTGCCGACTGCCCCCTCTGCGCCCAAGGACCGGCCTTGCCCTGCCGACTGCAGGACGGTTCCCCGGTGACAGGTCCCTGCAGTCGGCAGAGCCGCAGTCCGGGCCCCGGGCGCAGGCCCATCCGTCGGCAGGGCCCTGCCTGACAGTCGGCAGAGCGCGCTTGCTCGGTGTTCGCCCGGGGCCAGTCGGCAGGGCGGCCTCTCAATCGCGACATCCCTGGTCGGGGCCGAACGCGGTTCCCCTGCCACGCTGCGCTAAGGTGCAAGGATGACCGCGATGACCGACCTGCGCCTGGCCCGCGCCCCCCTGGCCTCCTTTTTCGCCATGGGGATCCTCTGGGGCAGCTTTGCCGCCGACCTTCCCGATATCAAGACCACGCTCGGCGTCGACGAGACGCGGCTGGGTGCGCTTCTCCTCATGACGCCCCTCGCGGCCCTGATCGCCATGGCGCTTTCGGGGCGCATCGCGCGGGGGCTTGGCACCCTGGCCCTGCCGCTCTCCACCCTGGCCATGGCCCTTGCCTTCATGGTCCCGGGCCAGGTGCCGATCTGGTATCTCTTCCCCCTCGCCATGCTGTTCTGCGGCGCCTCCACGGGCGCGGTCGATGTCCTGATGAATGCCCGCATCGCCGCTCTCGAGGCCGGGGGGCGCAGCCTCATGACGCTGGCCCATGCCGCCTATTCCTTCGGCTATGCCGGCGGAGCGCTTGGCACCGGTGCCCTTCGGACCCTGGGTCTCGGGCCTGGAGGCGTCCTCTTGACCATGGGCGGGGTGGCGGCGCTGGTCGCCCTCTTGTGTTTCGAAGGCCAAAGGATCGAGGGCCTGACCAAGGGCGCCCGCGTCCGGCTTGGCCTCGTGCCCTTGATCGGCGGAGGGATCGTGCTCATCGCCTTCCTGACCGAGAACGCGGCCGAATACTGGTCGGCGCTGCATATCGAGCAGACCCTGGGCGGCTCCCCGGCCTTTGGCTCGGCCGCGCCTGCGCTTTTGGCCCTGACCATGGGCATCGCGCGGATTGCGGGCCATGGCTTGGCGGACCGTGTCGGCGCGGGTCGGCTCCTGACGCTGGGCGCCGGGATCTCGGCCTGTGGCGCCATGATCATCGCCACGGCCCCTGGCGCCCCGGTCGCCTACCTGGGCTTTGTCGTCATGGGGCTGGGCTCATCGGTCATCGCCCCCACGGCCTTTACCCTGGTGGGCAGGCTCTCGCCGCCCCAAGACCGCGCCCGCGCCATCCAGGCCGCAACCATGCTGGGCTATTCGGGCTATTTCGTGGGTCCCCCGGGGCTTGGCCTCATCGCGGGAACCTTCGGCCTGCGCGCGGCCTTCGTCGCCGCCGCCATGGCGCTTTGCCTCACCTGGGTGCTGGTCTGGACCCTCGCGCGGGTCAGGCGGTAACCCGAAGCGCCTTCAGCCCGTGGAAGTGGTAGACATCGGCATAGACCGGCGCCTCGGCCAGCTTCAGCCCCGGCAGGCGGCTCATCAGGATGGGCAGGGCCACTTGCAGCTCCAGCCGGGCCAGGGGGGCGCCGACGCAGAAATGCAGCCCCGCGCCAAAGGTCGCCAGGGGTTTCGCGGCGCGGGAGGGCTCGAAGACCTCAGGCGCCTCCCAGACGCCCGGGTCACGGTTGGCCGCGCCCAGCAAAAGCCCCACCTGGTCGCCGCGCTGGAACGTCACCCCCATGACGTCGATATCCTCATAGGCCCAGCGGGTAAACATGTGCAGCGCGGGATCGAAGCGCAGGATCTCCTCGACGCCCTTTTCCGGGTCACCAAGCGCCTTGCCGCTTTCCAGAAGCGCCTTGACCCCGTTGCCGATCGTATGAACCGTCGCCTCATGGCCGGCGTTCAGAAGCAGGATGCAGGTGGTGATCAGCTCGTCGGTGGTCAGCCTCTCGCCCGCCTCTTCGGCCTGGATCAGCGAGGTGATCAGGTCGTCGCGCGGGTCCTTGCGGCGGGCCTCGACATAGCTGCGCATGAAAGCCACGAAGGCCTCGGTGGCGGCGACAGCGCGATCCTCCCGCGCCCGGTCACGGCCGGCCATATACATCCCCACCATGGCATTGGACCAGCGCAAGAGGTCCGGCGCCATCTCTTCGGGCACGCCCAGAAGCCGGGCGATGATGATGACCGGCAGCTTCTGGCCAAAGGTCTCCAAAAGGTCGAAGTCGCCTTCGGGGAAGGCGTCGATCAGCTCATGGGTCAGGGTCTCGATCTCGGGCCGCAGCGCCTCGATCCGGCGCGAGGTGAAGGCGCGCAGCACCAATGACCGCAGGCGGGTGTGGCGCGGCGGCTCCAGCTCCAGCATGGAATGGGCCTCGACCGCGTAGAAGGGGCGCAGGTGGTCGGGGATCACCGGAGCCTTTTCCGGCGGGGCCTCGCGGCCGAAACGGCGGTCGCGGAAGATCGCATTCACCGCCGCCGCATTGCCGGTGCAAACGAGGTCGTAATCGGCCCAGCGGAAGAAGGGGCCATGCGCCCTTGCGGTCTCGTAGAAAGGATAGGGGTCCTGGACGAAGGCGGGGTCGGTGGGGGATTGGTGCAGCGTGATCATGCTTTGGGTCCGATGATACCCTGGGCGATCAGGACGCCAAGGGCGACGAGTCCGGCGGCTCCGGCTTGCATCCAGGACCAGCCATGGCCGAGGAGGAAGAGAAGAACCATGACGTAAAACGGCGCGGCGTTGATATGCAGGGCGGAAAGGCCGATGCCCAGCCGCTCGACCGACATGATCCACAGAAGCTGGCTCAGCGCGAAGGAGCCCACCGAAAAGGCCAAAAGCGCCGCGATCTCCATCGGCCCCCAGAGGCCCAGATCGGGCAGGGGATTGCCGAAAGCCACACCGCCCAGGGCCACGGCCGAGGTGGCGATTGCGGCGCCGGAGGTCGTCAGGGCCGTGCGCCCGATGGCTGACAGCTGCGGGAAGGCCGTGACCGACAGCCGCGAGCCGATGGTGAAACTGACGACCGAGCCAAAGCAGAAGAGCGCGCCCAGGCCCAGCGACAGCCCCCCCGTCCAGTCCAGCGCCACGATGCCGCCGATCAGCGAAAGGATCATGCCCAGGATCAGCCCCAGCGTCATGCGCCGCCCGTCCAGCAGGACCTCGATGGCGATGCCCACCACGGGCAGGCTGGCCGAGATGACGGCGGCGGTGACCGCTCCGCCCAGGGTCTGGCCGATGATCAGAAGCCAGGCGCCAAAGCCCAGCATGGCGCCGACCATCGTGCCCTTGATCCAGCTGGCGCGGGCCAGGGCGCCTGGCCCCTCCATCACCGCCCAGACCGGCAAGAGCGCGAGCGCCGCCAGCGCCATGCGCAACGCGGTCAATTGGTCGGCGGCCAGGAGCGGGATGATGAAATCGGCAGCCGGAAGCCCCGCGGCCCAGATCAGCATGGAGGCCATGCAGACGAGATTGGCGGAAAGCGGGCTGGAGCGGGGAGGGGCGCTGGTCGCGGTCATGGGGTCATTCTTGGCGCCAGGGTCACTGGCTTGCGCGCCTGCCCGCGACCTTGGCGCGTCGCTTCGCGGCGGAAAGGGCGACCGGGCGGGGCCCGGCCGCCGAGGGTCAGGCGGCGGAGAGGGCCGCGACGATGGCACCGAAATCGGAGGCCTTAAGGCTGGCTCCCCCCACCAGGGCCCCATCCACATGGGGCACCGCGAAGATCTCGGCCGCGTTCGAGGGCTTGACCGAGCCGCCGTAAAGGATGCGCACGCCCTGGCCATCCTCTCCCAGCGCCTTGACCAGCTCGGCACGGAGGAAGGCATGGACCTCGGCGATTTGCGCGATGGTCGGCGTGCGGCCGGTGCCGATGGCCCAGACCGGCTCATAGGCGACGACCGTATTGGCCGCCGAGGCCCCCTGCGGCAAGGAACCATGCAGCTGCGCCCCGCAGACCGAAAGCGTGGTCCCCGCATCGCGCTGACCTTCGGTCTCGCCGATGCAGACCACGGCGGTCAGCCCGGCCGCCAGGGCGGCCTCGGCCTTGGCCTTGACCTGGTCAGAGGTCTCGCCATGGTCGGTGCGGCGCTCGGAGTGGCCGAGGATGACGTAAGTGGCGCCCGCGTCCTTCAGCATGGCGGCCGAAATGTCGCCGGTATGGGCGCCGGAGGCCTTGGCATGGCAATCCTGCCCGCCGATCTTCAGGGGCCCGCGCGCCGTCATGCCGGCAGCCGAGGCGATCAGCGTGGCGGGCGGGCAGATCAGCATTTCGCAGGCGGGGGCCGGATGGGCCTCGACCAGGGCCAGAAGCTCCTGCAAGGCGGCGCCTGAGCCGTTCATCTTCCAATTGCCAGCGGCGAGTTTCTGCATCGGGACCTCCTCGGGGTTGCCGGAAAGGGGTAGCGGAAAGGCTGCGCTTAGGGAAGGGGGTCAGGCAGGCCGCCGGTCATGAGAGGGCGCCAGGGCCGTCGCCGGTCTTTTGCGGATGCCCCGGGAGGGTTTCACACACTCCCGGACCCACCCGTGGGATATTTGTGCCAATGTGAAAGGGGAAGAGGGGGCGTGGTGCTGACGGGAGGGCTTTGGGGGATAGCGCGGGAGGTCTTCACGGCCTGCCCGGTCTTTTGCGGACCCCCCGGGAGGGTTTCACACCCTCCCGGACCCGCCCGTGGGATATTTGTGCCAAGTATGAAAGGAGAAAGTGGGGCGCGTTGCCTGGGCTTCCCAAGAAGTGCGGCTTCCCAAGTGCGGCTCCCCATGCTCTGCCCCCCGTGGTCGCTCTTGCAGCGCAGCCCGTTGGCCCCCGCCGTTTGCTTTCAACTTGGCGCAAATACTCCCCAGCGGAGCGACGGCCGAGCCGGTTGGGCCGCCTGCGGCCCAGAGGCGAGACAAAAGAAATGCGGGCCCTCGGGCCCGCTCCATTTGAAAATTTCCGGTTCGGCCCTTCAGGCGTCGCGGAACTTGACCGAGGTGCCGCAGCCGCAGGTCTCGGTCACGTTGGGGTTGCGGAATTTGAACCCCGATTCCAGGATCCCGATCTCGTAGTCGATCTCGGTGCCGATCAGGAACATCTGGGCCAGCGGCGCGATCAGGATGCGCGCGCCGTCGTCCTCGACCACTTCGTCATGCGGCTGGGCCTCGGCCACGAAATCCATCGTGTATTCCATTCCCGCGCAGCCGCCCTTCTTCACCCCAAGCCGCAAGCCACGGGCGTTCTGTTCGGCCATGAGCCGGGTGATCGCCGATTTCGCGGCGGGGGTCAGGGAGACGGCGGCTTTGCCCGGGATCGAGAACATGACGTTGGTCCTTCGCGCTGGAAGCCTCAATCTAAGGCGTCAGGTCGGGAATTCCAAGCGGCGCGAGGCCGTTCAACTGAATTTGCGTCAAGCCGCTGACGCCAAGCGCCCAGGCCACCGAGGCCAGGGTGCCGATGATGACATATTCGCTGACCTTGCGGTCCGTCTTCGTGTCGGAAAACCGCAGCACCGACTTGGCGGCGATCAGGAAGCCGATGCCCGCCGCCTGGTCCGTCACGATCAGCCCCAGGATCAGCCCGCGTTCCAGCTGCCCGATCAGCCAGCCGCCGCGTGCCAGGCCCTCGGGGGCCTCTCCCGCCCAGGGCGCCATCAAGAGCCCCACCATGAAGCCCCCCGCCCGCGTGGCCAGGACCAGGCCCGAAACCAGCGCCATCAAGGGCGGCACCAGCGGCAGGCCCGCCCAAAGCCCCTGCGCCATCAGCCCCGGTTGCAGGGCGGCCAGCGCGACGATGGCCGCCAGATGTGCCGCCTGGTCCAGGAGGAAGGCCGCGACGCCCTTCGGAGCCAGGCTCTTGGCCAGGTCTGTCAGCAGATGCGCCACGGTCAGCCCCAAAAGCCAGGGCGACAGGCTCCCCAGGGCCGCCGCTGCCGTGGCAAAGACGACCAGCCCATGCAGGCCAAGTGCGGCGGGCTCGCGCTTGGCCTCGGCCATCCACCTGGTCTGCAAGACGAAATCGGCCAGGACATGGGCCAGCAGAAGGGCTGCGAAGGTCTCGGTCATCATGGGGTCTCCGGTGGCAGGGCGGTCATCGCCGCCTCCCAAAGCGCAAGGCTCTCGGTCAGGGCGGCGGCAGAGGCCGCCTTCAGGCGCAGGGAGACCGCCTGTTTCGTGATCCCCAGCCGCGCGGCGATGACGGTCTGGCGCTGGCCCTCCAGCGCCGGTCCCAGGGCCTCGGCCTGTTCGGGGCTCCAGCGTCGCGCCAGCGCCTCCCAGAGCCGGGCCAGCGCCTGGTCGCGCGGATTCATCTGGCCCAAGGGGTCGGGGAAGGCACTGGCCAGGGCCAGGACCTGGTCCGGCGCCATGGCATCCAGCGCCCGTCCCGAGGCGGTCAGCGCGGGCCCTGCGGCCTGCGAGAGGAGTTCTCCCGCGCCCCAGCTCTCGACCCGTCCAAGTCCGATGGCGATGCGGCTTTGCACCCCCCCTGCCGCCACGAGCCCGGCGATCAGGCGCAGGGCAAGGCGGGGCCCCAAGGCAAGCGTGGTGGCGCAGTGCCAGCCATCGCCCCGGAACCGGGTGAAGCGTTGCGCGCCATTTTGCACCGCGATGCGCTCGATCAGGTCCAGCGCGGCCCCGGTCGCGTCGCGTCCGGCTTCGGTCGAGCCGATGAGGTCTCCAGTCAGGATGGCGGCTTGGGACATGGGTCAAGCATAGGGGCTTGATCCCGCATCAGTCAAGCCCCTATGCTTGACTCTTGCCGCTCTTGGCAATCAAGCCCCTGGGCTTGACGAAGGTTCCAACAAGCCCAGGGGCTTGTCGCCTGCGTCACATGAAGCCAAGCTCCAGCCGCGCCTCGTCCGACATCATCTCCATCCCCCAGGGCGGATCGAAGACCATGGCGACCTTGACCTCCTTGACGCCGGGCACCGCCTCGACGGCACTTTCCACCCAGCCGGGCATTTCGCCGGCCACGGGGCAGCCGGGCGCCGTCAGGGTCATGGCGATGGCCACGGCGTCATCGCTGCCGATCTCGACGGTGTAGACCAGGCCGAGGTCATAGATATTCACCGGGATTTCAGGGTCATAGACCGTCCGGCACGCATCGACCACCGCCTCGTAAAGCGGGTGATCCGTGGTGGAGGGACGGATCAGCGGAGTCCCCTCCAGCGTTTCTGGCTGTTCGGTCATGATGGTATCCCAGAGATGTTGAGAGATTATATAGGAAATCCCGCCCCCAACGTCCAGAGGGGCCGGACGGGCTTTCCCCCTTCCCAGGGCGGCTACCCCCGAAGACCCTGCCCGCAAGCCCCCGTCCCCCAGTCGGCGGGGCAGGGCTTCGGCCCTTGGCGCTGGCCTTGCAGTCGGCAGGACCCAAGCAAAAGGCGCGCCCCGGATCCTCTCCCGGGCGCGCCCTCGTCATCTCCTGCGGTCAAGCGTGGCTCAGAACGGGATCTCGTCGTCGATGTCCGAGCGACCACCACCACCACCGCCACCACCATAGCCGCCCTGGCCCCCGCCGCTGCCGCCACCATAGCCGCCACCCGAGCCGCCGCGACCGCCACCGCCAGAGCCGCCGCCCTGATCCTCGTAGCCCCCGCGGTCGTCGTAGGACGCGCCACCGCCGCCGCCATCGCCGCGCCCGCCCAGAAGCGTCAGCTCGCCGCGGAACTGCTTGACCACGATCTCGGTCGTATAGCGGTCCTGACCGTTCTGGTCCTGCCACTTGCGGGTCTCAAGCTGGCCCTCGACATAGACCGAAGAGCCCTTGCGCAGGTATTGCTCGGCCACCTTGGCCAGGTTCTCGTTGAAGATCGCGACCGAGTGCCACTCGGTCTTCTCCTTGCGCTCGCCCGACTGGCGGTCGCGCCAGGTTTCCGTCGTGGCGATGCGCAGGTTCACCACCTTGCCGCCGTTCGAAAAGGTCCGCACCTCGGGGTCGCGCCCGAGATTGCCCACCAGGATCACCTTGTTGACCGATCCGGCCATGCCACTCTCCCTTGTCTCGCAGCCCGCGCACGGGCCCTTGCCCAAGCTATGCCGCAGACGAAGACAAAGCGCAACTTGAAGCCACCGGCCGCCTGCCCGGGCAGATTCCGGCCCGCCCCGGGGGGCGGCACTTGCCTGTCCGGCAGAATCACCTATCTTGCGCAGGGTTGGTTGAATTGGTCGAGGGTGCGGGCATGGCGGCGAAGCGGATCGGGCGGGCTGTGGTTCTGTCCCTTGCGGTCTTGCCCCTGCCGTTTGGCGCTCTGGCCGAGGGCCTGGTCCTGGGCGGCAAGGGCAGCCGCTCGGCCGCTTTCCAGAGCCAGGTCGCCCTCCTGGAGGGCCGCCTGTCCCAGCAATACTCCGGCTCCGTGCGGTTGAAACCCGGGGCCGAGGCCGACAAGGATGCCACCAAGGTCCGCTATTCCGGGCGCTACAAGGGCGAGTATCTCGACGTCGCCCGCGCCGCCGCCCGCAAGCATGGCGTGCCCGAGGACCTCTTCCTGCGCCTCGTCCAGCGCGAGAGCGGCTGGAATCCCGGCGTGGTCTCCTCCAAGGGCGCCATCGGGCTGGCCCAGCTCATGCCGGGCACGGCTGACCTCCTTTCGGTCGATCCGAACGATCCGGCCGACAATCTCGACGGCGGTGCCCGCTACCTGGCCATGATGTACAGCCGCTTCGGCTCCTGGAAACTGGCCCTGGCCGCCTATAATGCCGGCCCCGGCGCGGTCGAGGAGGCGGGCAATACCGTCCCCGACTTCGAGGAAACCAAGGCCTATGTCGCGGCGATCCTGGGCTAGGCTCTTGCACGCGTGCAAGCGCAGCCAAGCTCCTGAAACCGCTACACTTTCCCTGCGGCGTTAACCTTTCTTCAACCACGTTGTCGCGGTCCCGGGGTGTTCCAAGAGGGGCTTGGCCCCTCTTGGCCAGGGGGTGCGGGGGGCGGGAGCCCCCCGCTTTGGCCCGGAGCCCGAAGACCGCCCCTTCCAATAGCGCCACGGCGGCAAGCCTTGCTCCGCCGCGACCTTGCGGCTAGCGCTACTCCGCAGCCGCCTTGATCACCGGCTCCATCCCCGCCAGGACCTCCGCGCCCAGGTGGCACTTGATCTGGTGGCCGCCCTCCAGCATGCGCATCGGCGGCATCTCGCGGTCGCAAAGGCCCCCGGGAACCTGGGACTTCCAGCGGCAGCGGGTCTGGAAGGGGCAGCCCGGCGGCGGGTTCACGGCGGAGGGGATATCGCCCTCCAGCACGATCCTTTTGCGCACCACCTTGGTGTCGGCGATGGGCACGGCCGAAAGCAGGGCCTCGGTATAGGGGTGATAGGGCGGCTGGAAGACCTGGTCGGTCGTCCCGGTTTCCACCACGTGACCCAGATACATGACCAGCACCCGGTCGGAGAGATAGCGCACGATCGACAGGTCGTGGGAGATGAAGAGAAGCGTCGTCTTGTTCTCGCGCTGGATGTCCATCAGGAGGTCGGTCACCGCCGCCTGTACCGACACGTCGAGCGCCGAGACCGGCTCATCGGCCACCACGACCTTGGCCCCGCCCGCAAAGGCGCGGGCGATGCCCACCCTCTGCTTCTGCCCGCCCGAGAGCTGACGCGGCATGCGCTCGGCAAAGGCGCGGGGCAGCTTCACCAGGTCGAGAAGCTCCAGCATCCGCGCCTCGCGCTCGGCGTCGCTCTTGCCCTGCCGGAAGACCTCCAGCGCCCGGACGATCTGGCGGCCCACGGACATCGAGGGGTTGAGCGTGTCGAAAGGGTTCTGGAAGACCATCTGCACCGAGGAGACGGTATCGACATTGCGCTTCTGAATGGGCGTCGACTGGATGTTCTCGTCGAAGAGCATGATCGAGCCCGAGGTCGCGGTCTCGAGCCCCATCAGCACCTTCGCAAAGGTGCTCTTGCCGCAGCCCGATTCCCCCACGATGGCGAGGGTCTCACCCTCACGGGCCTCGAAAGACAGGGTCTCATTGGCCTTGACGACCTTCTTGGCCCCGCCGCCGAAGGCACCGGAGGAGAGGGCGTAGTATTTCTTCAGCTCCTCCATCTTCAGGACGACCTTGCCGATGGGGGACTTGGGCTTGGAGACACGGGCGGCGGGCGGGGCCATCCAGTCGATCTCGGCCCATTTCAGGCAGCGGCTGGCATGGCGGTCGCCGCCCGGGATCGGGTCCATGGCGATGTCACCGGCATTGCAGCGCCCGGCCTCGAAGTAATCGCAGCGGGGGCCGAAGTTGCAGCCATTGGGGCGTTCATGGGGCAGGGGGAAGTTGCCGGGGATCGAAATGAGCGGCCTGGAGTTCTTGTCGGCACCCGGCAGCGGGATCGAGCGGAAGAGCGCCTGGGTATAGGGATGGCGCATCATGTCGAAGACTTCGGTCACGTTGCCGGTCTCGACCGCCTCGCCGGAATACATCACGCAAAGCCGGTCACAGACATCCATGATCAGGCCGAGGTTGTGCGAAATGAACAGCATCGAGGTGCCGTATTTGTGGCCGAGGTCCTTGACCAGGTCCACGATCCCGGCCTCGACGGTCACGTCGAGCGCGGTGGTGGGCTCGTCCAGGATCAGGAGCGCGGGTTTGGACATCAGCGCCATGGCGATGACGATGCGCTGCTGCTGGCCGCCGGAAAGCTGGTGGGGATAGGCGTTGAGGATGCGGTCGGGGTCGGGCAGGCGCACATCGGCCACGATCTGGCGCGCCAGAGCCCAGGCCTGGTCCTTGGGCATGGCCTGGTGGATCATCGGCACTTCGGCGAGCTGGGCGCCGATCTTCATGGCGGGGTTCAGGCTTGCCATGGGCTCCTGGTAGATCATGGCGATTTCACTGCCGCGAATATGGCGCAGCTCTTCGTCATCCATGGTGACGAGGTCGCGGCCCTTGAACTTGATCTTGCCCGCGACGATCTTGCCGTTCTTCCCGAGGTCCCGCATCACGGCGAGCGCGACCGTGGACTTGCCGCAGCCGGATTCTCCCACCAGCCCCATGGCCTCTCCGGCCATGACCTTGGCGGAGAAATCCATCACGGCGGGGATTTCGCGCAGCCGGGTGAAGAAGGAGATCGAGAGGTTCTCGATTTCGAGGATCGGTTGGCTTGGGTCCCAAGTGGTCATCGGTGGCTCCTGTGACTGCGGGCGGAGCGGGGGTTTCACACCCCCGCACCCCCGTGGGATATTTATGAAAAGATGAAAGAGGGGCGGGGCGCCTGGGGAGCGGCGCTCTCTTTCAGTCTTTCAGGCTTTCTTCGCGCAGCCCATCGGCCAGGAGGTTCAGGCCGAGGACGAGGGACATGAGGGCGAGCGCCGGGACCACGGCGGGGTGCGGGACCATGGAGAGGATCTTGCGACCGGCGTTGATCGTGGAGCCCCAGTCGGGGCTCTCCGGCGAGACGCCGAGGCCGAAGAAACCAAGGGTGCCCAGCAGGATCGTGGTGTAGCCGATGCGCAGGCAGAAATCGACGATCAGGGGGCCGCGGGCATTGGGCAGGATCTCCCACATCATGATGTAGGAGGGGGTTTCGCCGCGCGTTTGGCCTGCGGCCACGTAATCGCGGGATTTGATGTCCATGACGATGCCGCGCACGATGCGGAACACGGTCGGCGCGTTCACGAAGACCACCGAGACGAAGACGTTCAGAAGATTGGGCTCCATCCCCCAGACGCCGAGCGGGTCCATGTTGAAGGCGAGGCCGGAATAGGCCCAGAGGCCGAAGACCAGGGTCACGCCGACGTAAAGGTTGCGGCGCGGCGGGTTGGTGCGGTAGCGGCCGTTCAACAGGACGACGCAGAAGATCACCGGGAAGATGAAGAGCACGGCGGCCAGATAGATCGGGATGCCGGTGTTGCGGATCTCGGGGGTGACCAGCAGGTAGAAGAGCAGGATCACCGGGAAGGCCAGGACGAGGTTGGCGAGGAAGGAGAGCCCGGTGTCGAGCTTGCCGCCGAAGTAACCGGCAGGCAGGCCGAGCGTGATGCCCACGAGGAAGGCGAAGGTCGTGGCGGCCGGGGCGATGATCAGCACCTGGCGCGCACCGGCCACCATGCGCGAGAAGACGTCGCGGGCGAGGTGGTCGCCTCCGAGCAGGAAGAAGGGATAGGGCGAGCCGTCGGGCGTGGGGGCTCCGGGCAGGGGGTTCTTGGCGGAGCCGAACTGATCGAGCGGCGGCAGGGTCTGGATCATCGGCGCGAAGACGGCGGTGAAGACCCAGAACATCACGATGGCAAAGCCCACCATGCCCACTGGGCTGTCAAAGAGCTTGCCGTAAAGGCCAAGGCGGCGCTTGAAGCGGATCGAGACGACGAAGGTCACCACCAGCGCGGCCCAGACGGGCCAGAACTGCTTGACCATGAGGCCGATGATCATGGGCCAGGAAAGCATGTCGGGCATGTCAGCTCAGCCTTATGCGGGGGTTGAGGAAGACATAGCCGATGTCGGAGATCAGCTGCGTCACGAGAACCACGATGACGGCGACGACGGAACAGCCCAGGAGCATGTCGATGTCGTTGTTGCCGGCGGCCGTCACCAGGGTCCAGCCGAAGCCCTTGTAGTTGAAGAGCGATTCCGCCACGACCACGCCATTCAAGAGCCAGGGGAATTGCAGCATGATGACGGTGAAGGGCGCAATCAGGGCGTTGCGCAGCGCGTGGCGGATCACCACGTCGCGGAAGCGCACGCCTTTCAGCCTGGCGGTGCGGATGTACTGCTGGGTCATGACCTCGGTCATCGAGGCCCGCGTCATCCGGGCGATATAGCCGATGCCGTAGAGCGCGATGGTCATGACCGGCAGGAAGAAGTTCCAGAAGGTGATGTCGTCCATGGCCGATGTGGCCGAGCCCTGGAAGAGCGTCTTCGACCCGATCACGCCCCATTCGTTCAAGAGGGGCGAGAGGCCGGTCATCGGCGAGGCCAGAAGCGCCACCAGGATCACGCCCGAGACATATTCCGGCGTCGCGGTCGAGGCGATGGAAAAGGTCGACAGCACGCGGTCCGTGCGGCTCCCCTCGCGCATGCCGGCGATGATGCCGATGATCAGCGAGGTGGGCACCATCACGATCATGACCCACATCATGAGCCAGCCCGTCGCACCCAGCTTGCCCGCGACCTCGTCCAGCACCGGGTTCTTGAAGACGGTCGAAAAGCCCCAGTTGCCCTGCAAGACGCCGCAATAGGTCGCAGCCTCGGCCGGGTCGCTGCCCTGGGGGATGCAGCGGCCGCGCGTCGTGCCCTTCTCGTCGGTATGGGTCCAGCCCGGCACCACGCCCAGCCATTCGCCATAGCGATAGACCACCGGCTTGGCGAAGCCGTTCTCGGCCAGCCAGACCTTCACCGATTCCTCGGTCATCCGCACCGACCCCTCGGAGCGGGCGAGCTTTTCCAGGTTGGGTTGCAGGTTGGTCAGGTAAAAGACCACGAAGGTCAGGACCAGCGCCGTCAGGGCCATGACCCCAAGTCGCCGGAGCACGAATATCAGCATCCCGCTCTCTCCTGTCCGGTTTCACCGGCGCATGACGCTTGATCCGGCAGGCGCCGGATAGAAAAAGGGCGGGGGCGCACTGGCGCCTCCGCCCCGGGATCAGCCGATCAGGCGAGCGACCACTTGTAGTGGTGGTGCTCGAAGGCCGGGTGCATGTCATAGCCCACGACATTCGCCTTCTGGTGATGGAAGAGCGAACGCCAGTAGGGCTGGATGATATAGCCCTCGTCCTGGAGGATCTGCTCCATGATCGCGGCCTGTTCGCGGCGCTGGTCGGCATCGGCCAGCGACAGGGCCTTGGCCATGGCGGCGTCGAAATCGGCATTGGCCATGCCGGTCTCGTTCCAGGAGCCCGTGGAGGTATAGGCATAAGCCATGTTCTGCACGGCCAGCGGGCGGTGGTTCCAGGTCGTGGAGGAGAAGGGATACTTCTGCCAGTCGTTCCAGAAGGTCGAGCCCGGCATCACGGTCCGCTTCACGTTCACGCCCGCTTCGCGCATCTGGGCCGCGATGGCGTCCGAGGTGTCGAGTTCAAAGCCGCCATCCAGCGAGATGAATTCGAACTCGGCATCCGCGAGGTTATACTTGGCCAGGATGTCCTTGACGCCGTCCTTGGTCAGGACCTGGGGCGGCAGTTGGGCATATTCCGGGTGGATCGGACCGGCATGGTGGTTCTCGGCGGTGGTGCCGAGGCCCTTGTAGCCCAGTTCCAGAACGACCTTGGGATCGACCGTCTTTTGCAGCGCCTGGCGGACTTCCTTTTCCTTGTAGAGGTCGGAGTTCGAGTTGAAGCGCGCCACGATGGTCGACATGGTCACGGCTTCGACCTTGGTCCAGCCGAGGCCGTCCATCTGCTCGATGAAGTCGCCGGTGGTCTCGTAGTTGGCGTCGATTTCTTCCGAGGCGGCGAGGTTCACCATGGCCGAGGGATCGGTGCCGAAGTCGATGTAGTGGATCTCGTCCAGCGGCGCGGTGCCACCCCACCAGGTGTGGTTCGGCGCGCGGACCAGCGTGGCCTTTTGGCCGACGGCGATTTCGCCCGGGACGTAAGGCCCGGTGCCGATCGGGGTGACCGAGGGATCATCGCCGTCCTTGAACGACCGGTGCACGATGGCGGCCGGATAGTCCGAGATCGAGGCCACGACCGCGATATCGGAGGCGTTCATCTTCAGCGCGACGGTCATGTCGTCGACCTTGACGATGGCGCCGTCACGCGGGCGGGTCACCATGACCGGCTCGCCCTTGTCGTTGACGGCGGGGGTGCCATCGGCGGCGGTGGCCTGGACGCTCTCGGTCAGGCCGGGGAAGCGCGAGGCCATGGCATTGCCCTCGACCGAGCCATCGCACCAGCGGGTGAAGTTGAAGACCACGTCATCGGCGGTGAAGTCGTCGCCGTTGTTCCACTTGACGCCCGGACGGACCTTGAGCGTGTATTCGGTGGCGTCGGCATTGGCCTCGAAGCTTTCCAGGAGCCGCGGCTCGAAGGAGCCATCGGGGTTGTACTGGACGAGATACTCCAGCCAGCCGCGATAGATGTTGGCGATCTGCGGCCAGTCGGCCAGGCGCGGGTCCTTCTGCGCCTTGACTTCCATGCCCACGCGCATGATGCCGCCGACCTTGGCTTCCTGCGCCACGGCCGGAGCCTCGGCGCCCATCAGCGCATAGGCGCCCGCAGCGGTCACGCCCAGGGCGGTGACGCGGGTCAGGAACTCGCGACGGTCGAGCTGGCCGGCTTTCAGCTCGGCCAGATGCATTTCGGCAGCGGGATGGAGCCCCATCTTCATGTCTTTCATCAGTCTCTCCCTGTCAGGCCCAGGCCTTTCGGCGACCCGGTTTTTCATTCTGGCACGGCGCCCGTTCCGGGGCGCGATTGCAATGGTATTCGGCCCGTTTTTCCCCGTCACGTCAACGCTTGGTTTCGTCGCATGGTATCTCATTTGCGACATCGACATGACGCGATGCCCCGGGCTGGGCAAATGCCGCGCTGCGGCGCAGGGATGGGGGGGATTCGCGCCCGGTGGCCGGGCCTCCGTTAGAACGGAATCGAATCGCCGTCAGAGCGAGCGGCGGAAGGCCGTCGGAGAGGCGCCGGTCAGGTGCTGGAAGGCGCGGGTGAAATAGGCGGCGGAGTGGAAGCCCAGGCTCTCGCCGATCTGGTTCACCGGCAGCTTGGTCTCGGCCAGCAGGCGCCGCGCCTCGAAGATGCGGCGGTCCTGCAAGAGGTCGATGGCCGAGCGCCCGCAGGTCTGGCGGCAGCAGCGCGTCAGGTGGGTGGCGGTGACGCCAAGCTCTGCCGCAAGATCGCCCACGCCGGCGCCGGAGCGGAAGCGTTCCTCCATCAGCTTGGTGAAGCGGGCCACCAGCTTGCGCGCCCCATCGGGCTTCAAGGTCTCGCCCGATTTGGCGGCCTGGCGTTCGATCCAGACGGCCAGGAGGCCCAGATGCGCGCGGGCGGCCTTGTCATGGCCGGGCGTATCGGCATCGAGCTCGCGCTGGATGGCGTCGAGCGTGACGTTCAGCTCTTGCTGGGCATGGACCTCGCGGATGCGCAGATGCAGCGGATCGGCGGGCAGGTCCAGCTCGGGCTCTTTCCCGAAAAACACGGCCGTGCCAAAGACTTGCGGACCGACCTCAAAGCCGTGCATGACCCCCGCCGGAATGAAGATCCCGTTGTGCGCCGTATAGCCGCGCGTCTGGCCCGCAATGGTGATCCGGCCCTGTCCCTTGGTGAACCAGAGGAAGCAGGCCTCCGAGAGGGTGCGCATCGCCTCGACACGCCAACGCCCACCGGCGGCAAGACGCGGGATGGCCACGAGGCGGAAACTGGGTGTGGAGGGCGCGGACATTCTGGCTCGCATCTTCGTGAACCTTACCGATAGCAAGGCATGGCCGCAGTCCCAAGCGAAAAAAGTGGCCAAAGCAGGGCGAGATTGCAACCTGAGGCGGAATGCCGCGCAGGCGTCACCCTGGGGTCACAGGGGCTCAGCCCGGAACGATCCCGCGCCAGGCGCCCATGCGGCTGCGAAACCAGGTCCTTTGCCGCTTGGCATATTGCCGCGAGGCGAGGATGGCCGCCGCCTCCGCCTCGGCCAGGGAGAGCTCTCCGCGCAGATGGGCGACAAGCTCCGGCGCGCCGATGGCCCGGGCCCATGGGGCCTGGGGCTGCCAATGGGGCAGGGCGGCGCGGGCCTCCTCCAGCGCGCCCTCCTCCAACATGACGGAAAAACGCCGGGCGATGCGGGCGTCGAGCCAGGGCACGGAGGGGCGGAACACCAGGGCCTCGGCAGCCTCCAGCGGCACGAGGGGCGCGGGCGTCGCCTCCTGCCAGGCGGCCAGGCCCCGGCCCGAGGCGCGCAGGACCTCCCAGGCGCGCTGCACCCGCATCGGGTTGCGCAGGTCGGTCTTCGCCGCCGTCTGGGCATCGAGCCCCGCCACCATGGCAGCGAAATCCCCCAGCCGCAGGGCATCGGCCTCGGCCCGGACCTCGGGCGGGATCTCGGGCACTTCGGCCAGGCCCTCGGTCAGGGCCATGAAGTAAAGCCCCGTGCCCCCCACGATCACCACGGGCCGGTCAAGAAGCCCCCGCACCTCGCGCAGCCAGTCCCCCACCGAATAAGGCACGCGTCCGACATGGCCATAAAGCGCATGCGCGGCCCCCGCCTCCTCCGCCACCGAGGGCCGCGCTGTCAGCACCCGCCAGCAGCCATAGACCTGAAGCGCATCGGCATTGACCACGACCCGCCCATCCCGCGCCGCAAGCTCCAAGGCCAGGGCCGACTTTCCGCTCGCCGTCGGCCCCGCGATCAGCACCGGGCGCTCTCTCGATATGGCTTTCAATTTGGCCCAAATATCTCCGGGGGTCCGGGGGCAGCGCCCCCGGCTGCGCGTGGAATCAGGGGCTGGCCCCCGGACGGTTGATCCTGCCGCCGTTTTGGCCCATTTTGCGGCCAAATCCAACCGAGGGGCAGCCATGACCGAACAAGAACCGAAAATCACCTACAACCGCGTCATGCTGAAAATCTCGGGCGAGGCCCTGATGGGCGACCAGGGCTTCGGTCTGCACCCCCCCACCGTCCAGCGCATCGCCGAAGAGGTCAAATCGGTCCGCGACCTCGGCGTCGAGATCTGCATGGTGATCGGCGGCGGCAATATCTTTCGCGGCCTCCAGGGCTCGGCGCAAGGCATGGAGCGGACCACGGCCGATTACATGGGCATGCTGGCCACCGTGATGAATGCGCTGGCCATGCAAGCGGCGCTGGAATCCATCGGGGTCTTCACCCGCGTCATCTCGGCCATCCCGATGGACCAGGTCTGCGAACCTTACATCCGCCGCCGCGCCGTCCGCCACCTCGAGAAGAAGCGGGTCTGCATCTTTGCCGCGGGCACCGGCAACCCCTATTTCACCACCGATACGGCAGCCACCCTGCGGGCCAACGAGATGGCCTGCCAGGCGGTCTTCAAGGGCACCAAGGTCGACGGCGTCTACAACAAGGACCCGAAAAAGCACGCCGATGCGGTGCGTTACGACACGGTTTCCTACGACGAGTGCCTCGAGAAGAACCTCGGCGTGATGGATGCCACGGCCATTGCGCTGGCCCGCGACAACAAGCTGCCCATCGTGGTCTTCTCCTTGGATGAGCCGGGCGGCTTCCGTGCGATCCTCTCGGGGCGCGGGACCTACACCAAGGTCGGGGGCTAAGCCCCACCCCGGGACGGTGCGTGCAAGCACGCACCCTACCGCGAGATAGCCGGGGTAGGGTGCGTGGTTCCACGCACCGCCTGCACGATTCCTGCACGCGCGCCCGCTATACCTGCGGGGCGCTTTCGCCTATAGAGACGAAAAACGCCCCCGCGAGAGGGGCTCGACGATGAGGACACCATGGCCCAGGACGATCTGGATATCGACACCGATGCGCTGCAGCGCCGGATGGATGGGGCGCTGAATGCGCTGAAGAACGAATTCGCCTCGCTGCGGACGGGACGGGCCTCGGCCTCGATGCTCGACCCGATCCAGGTCGATGCCTATGGCCAGATGACGCCGATCAACCAGCTGGGCACGATCAACGTGCCCGAGCCGCGCATGGTCGTCATCAACGTCTGGGACAAGGGTATGATCGCCAAGGTCGAAAAGGCGATCCGCGAGAGCGGCCTCGGCATCAACCCGGTCAGCGATGGGCCGCTCATTCGCCTGCCCATCCCCGAACTCAACGAACAGCGCCGCCGCGAGCTGACCAAGGTCGCCAGCCAATATGCCGAACACGCCAAGGTCTCGGTCCGCAACGTGCGCCGCGATGGCATGGACCAGATCAAGAAGGCCAAGGCCAATGGCATGGGCGAGGATGATCAGAAGATGTGGCAGGACGAGGTCCAGGAGATGACCGACAAATGCATCCTGGTCATCGACAAGATGCTGGAGACGAAATCCGCCGAGATCATGCAGGTCTGAAACAGTGACCTCTTTGCGCCCCGCCGAACATGTGGCCATCATCATGGATGGCAATGGCCGCTGGGCCACGAACAAGGGGTGGCCCCGCCTGGTGGGCCACCGCAAGGGCGCCGAACGCGTCAAGGAGATCGTCCGCTGCGCCCCTGACCTTGGGATCAAATGGCTGACGATCTATGCCTTTTCGACCGAGAACTGGAAGCGCTCGACCGAGGAGGTCCTGGGCCTCATGTCGCTCTTTGCGCGCTATATCGAGGACCAGGCCGACCGCCTGGCCTCGGAATCGGTGCGGATGCGGTTCATCGGGGATCGGTCGCGCCTCGATGCGCGGCTGCAAAAGCTGATGGCGGGGATCGAGGCGCGGACCTCGGTCTATTCGCGCCTGAACCTGACCATCGCGATCAACTACGGCGGCCGCGATGAGCTGCGCCGGGCCGTGGCGGGCATCGCGCGCGACGTGGCCTCGGGGAACCTCGCGCCCGAGGATGTGAGCGAGCAGCTGATCTCCTCGCGTCTGGACACGGCCGCCTTGCCCGACCCGGACCTGGTGATCCGCACCAGCGGAGAGACCAGGACCTCGAATTTCCTGCCCTGGGCTGCGGCCTATGCGGAATATGAATTCACCCCCACGCTTTGGCCCGATTTCACGCCCGAGGAGCTGGCCCGCATCGTGGCCCGCTTCGGCAACCGGGAGCGGCGTTTCGGCGGAGTTGTCTCGGCATGACATCGGGGCGGTGGGCGGACCTGGGCGTCAGGCTGGTCTCTGGGCTGGTGCTGGCGGGGCTTGGCGGGATCTCGGTCTGGTCGGGCGGGCTGGTCTTCGTCGTGATGACGGCGGTGATCTTCGCGCTGATGGCCTGGGAGCTGGCGGCGATGACCGACCGCCCGGCCAATCCGGGCTTGCGGCTGGTGGTGGCGGGGCTGGCGGGGGTCTCGATCCTTGCGGCCCAGGGCGGCTGGGTCGTGGCCCTGCTGGCCGCGCCCCTGGTCCTGGCCCTGACCCCGCGCAAGGATGCCAGGCTCTTGGGGGTCTATGGCCTGGCCGTGATGCTTTCGGCGCATGAGTTCATCGAGATCGACCAGCGCGGCGCCATCCTGATCGTCTGGCTGGTGGGCGTGGTCGTGGCCTCGGACATCATGGGATATTTCATAGGCCGCCTGGTGGGCGGGCCGAAGTTCTGGCCCAAGGCGAGCCCGAAGAAGACCTGGTCCGGCACGGTTGCGGGCTGGGTGGGCGCGGCCCTGGTGGGGCTGGCCCTGGTGATGAGCGGTCATGGGCAGCCGGCCCTGGTGCTCTTGTCGCCCCTGGTGGGCTTTGCCGGGCAGTTGGGCGACATCGCCGAGAGCCTCTTGAAGCGCCGGGCGGGGATCAAGGATGCCTCGCGGCTGATCCCGGGCCATGGCGGCGTGCTGGACCGTTTCGATGCGCTGGTCGGCGCGGTCCTGGCGGTTTGGCTGTGGCAATTGGTCCTGCCCCTGCCGATCGGGGGCCCGTGATGCGCAGGGTTTCCGTCCTGGGCGCCACGGGGTCTATCGGCGAAAGCACCTTCGACCTTTTGCGCGACGGGACCCACCAGGTCGTGGCCCTGACCGGGGGGCGCAATGTCGCGCGCCTGGCCGAACAGGCCCGCGCGCTTCGGGCTGAGGTTGCGGTCATCGCCGAGGAGGCGCTTTTGCCCGACCTGCGGGCGGCCCTTGAGGGCTCGGGGGTCGAGGCAGCGGCGGGGCCGCAAGCGGTGATCGAGGCGGCAAGCCGTCCGGCCGATTGGGTCATGTCGGCCATCGTGGGGGCTGCGGGGCTCGCGCCCGGCATGGCGGCCCTGGGGCAGGGGGCGACGCTGGCCCTTGCCAACAAGGAGAGCCTGGTGACGGCGGGGCCCCTGATCCTGTCCCATGCCAAGGCCCATGGCGCGCGCATCCTGCCCGTGGACAGCGAACATTCCGCCATCTTCCAGGCGCTGGCGGGCGAGGACACGAGGGCCCTGACCCGGATCATCCTGACTGCCTCGGGCGGGGCGTTGCGGGACTGGCCCTTGGAACGGCTCGCCTCGGCCAAGCTGAAGGATGCGCTGGCCCATCCCAACTGGTCGATGGGCCAGCGCATCACCATCGATTCCGCCTCGATGTTCAACAAGGCGCTGGAGGTCATCGAGGCGAAGGAGTTCTTTGCCGTCCGCCCGGATCAGATCGAGGTCGTGATCCATCCCCAAAGCATCGTCCATTCGGCGGTGGAGTTCCATGACGGCGCGATCATGGCCCATATGGGCGCCCCCGACATGCGCCATGCCATCGGTTACGCGCTGAACTGGCCCGAACGCGGCCCGCTGCCCGTGGCGCGGCTGGATTTCGCGACCCTGGGGCAATTGACCTTCCGCGCCCCCGAGCCCGGACGCTATCCCGCCCTGCGGCTGGCCCATGAGGTCATGGCGGCGGGCGGCATGGCGGGCGCGGTCTTCAACGCGGCCAAGGAGATCGCGCTGGACCTTTTCATCGCCGAACGCATCGGCTTCCTGCAAATGGCCGAGATCGTCGAGGCGACGCTGTCCCGGCTTTCAGGCACAAGTGATTTCCACGAGGCTCCACAAGGGCTTGAACAGGTGCTGGCGATGGACCATCTCGCTCGCAAGGCCGCGCATCAGATCGCGGCGCAAAGGGGGCTTTGATGGAAGTGATCGGCGTGTTGTGGTTTCTCGTGGCGCTGGTCGTCATCGTCACGGTCCATGAATATGGCCATTACATCGTCGGCCGCTGGTCGGGCATCAAGGCCGAGGTCTTCTCCATCGGCTTCGGCCAGGTGATCTATTCCCGCACCGACCGGCACGGCACGCGCTGGCAGATCGCGGCCATTCCCCTGGGCGGCTATGTGAAGTTCAAGGGCGACAGCGACGCCTCCTCGCGGCCCACGGCGGGCGGGCTGGAGGGGCTGTCGGCGGCAGAGCGGCGCCAGACCATGCAGGGCGCACCCCTCTGGGCGCGGTCGGCCACTGTGCTGGCCGGGCCCTTTGCCAATTTCCTTCTGGCCGTGGCGATCCTGGTGGGGCTGATCTTCTGGCAGGGCCTTCCGGTCAACGAGGTGCGCGTCGGATCGGTCGCGCCCATGGCGCAAGGCGTGTTGCAGGAAGGCGACCTGATCCAGGCCATCGACGGGCAGGAAACCCCGGATTTCACGGCCTTTTACACCGTGGCCGATGGGCTTTCGACCAAGCCCCGCGTGGCCTATCAGATCGAGCGGGCCGGCGCCGAAGTCACGGTCGAGGGCCCGAACCCCCTGCCGCCCCTGGTGGGCCAGGTCATGCTGAAATCGGCAGCCCTCGAGGCCGATCTGCGGCCCGGCGACCTGATCGTCAAGGCGGGCGGCCAGGACATCGCGAGCTTTGGCCAGCTTCCCGACATCGTCAAGGCGGGCGACGGCGCGCCCGTGACCCTGACGGTGCAGCGCGACGGGGAAAGCTTCGACTTGACCCTGACCCCGCGCCGCTCGGACCTGCCCAAGGCCGAGGGCGGCTTCGAGACGCGCTGGCTGATCGGGCTGAATGCCGGGTCGCTCTTCGAACCCGCGACCCGCACCCCGGGCGTGCTGGAGGCCACGGGGCTCGCCGTCGAACAGGGCTTCGGGCTGTTGAAGGTCAATGTCGAGGGCGTGGTGGCGATGCTGGCGGGCAAGATCTCGGTCTGCCGCAACCTCTCCTCGCCAGTGGGCATGGCCCAGGCCGTGGCCCAGGCGGCCGAGCAGGGGGCTGCGGCCTATCTGAGCCTTCTGGCGGTCTTTTCGCTGGGCATCGGCCTGATGAACCTGTTCCCGATTCCGGTGCTGGATGGCGGCCACCTGGTCTTTCACCTTTACGAGGCCGTGACGCGGCGTCCGCCCTCGGACCGGGCGATGCAGGTCTTGATGATGGCGGGGATCGCGGTGCTGGTCAGCATCATGCTTTACGCCGTGCTGAGCGACCTTGTCGGCTGCCTCTGACTTATCCACAGGGAAGTCCACAGGAAAGGCCGCCATGGGCCTCTTGCCGGGCGGGGCCTTTTTGACAAGGCCCGCTCAAGGGGCTAGTCAGGCAGGAATTGGGTGATGGCGGATCGGTAAGATGATGCGGAATGTGGGCGTTATGGGGCGGCTGGCCTCGGCTGTGGCGGTTGCGGCTCTGGTCGGGCTTGTCCTGCCCGAACCTCCGGTCTTTGCGCAGACCGCCGAGGAGCTGGGCCTGTCCATGGGTCTGCCGGACGAGCAGGTGCAACCCACCGTCGCCCCCGTGCCCCAGGGCTTTGTCGCCGACAGCGTCAGCATCAGCGGCAATGCGCTGGTGGATGGCGCCACGATCACCGCCTTCCTCGCCCTGCCGCGCGGCAAGGAACTGTCCCAGGCCGAGCTGAACGACGCCTGGCAGCGGCTTTTTGGCTCGGGGCTGTTCCGGTCGGTGCAACTGGTGCCGCAGGGCCGGGTCCTGGCCGTGACGGTGGTGGAAAACCCGATGATCGGCGAGGTCGATTTCCAGGGCAATGACGTGATCAAGGACGAAGAGCTGTCCAAGGTCGTCAAGCTGGCCGGGCGCCGGATCCTGTCGGTCACCCAGGCCGAGGCCGATGCGGCGGCCATCACCGACCTCTACCAGGCGCGCGGAAGGGCATCTGTCCGCGTCACCCCCAAGATCATCCGCCGCACCGCCAACCAGGTCGACCTGGTCTTCGAGATCATCGAAGGCAATGTGAACGAGATCGCCGAGATCACCTTCGTCGGCAACCAGGCCTTTTCGGATTACCGCCTGCGCCAGGTGCTGAACACCAAGCAGGCGGGCATCCTGCACCGGCTGATCCAGCGCGACACTTTCAACGAGGACCGGCTGGAGCTGGACAAGAAGCTCCTGGCCGATTTCTACCTGTCGCGCGGCTACCTGGATTTCCGCATCGTCGATGCCTCGGCCACCTATGCGCGCGAACGCGACCGGACCTTCCTGTCCTTCACCATCGAAGAGGGCCAGGCCTTCAAGATCGGCGCGGTCACCGTGGTCTCCGAGATCGAGGGGCTGGATGCAGAGGGCTTCCAGCGGGCGCGCAAGCCGCGCTCGGGGACGGCCTATTCGCCCAATGCCGTGCAGAACACGGTCGAGGCGCTGGAGACCATGGCCCTGCAACAGGGGCTGAACTTCGTGACCGTCGATCCGCGCCTGACGCGCAATGATGCGGCGGGGACGGTGGATGTGGCCTTCGTGCTGATCAAGGGCGAGCGCGCCTTCGTCGAGCGCATCGACATCGAGGGCAATACGACGACGCTGGACCAGGTGATCCGCCGCCAGTTCCGCACGGTCGAGGGCGACCCCCTGAACCGCCGCGACATCGCCCAGGCGGCCGAGCGCATCCGGGCCCTCGGCTTCTTCACCGATGTGGCCGTGACCCAGGCGCCGGGCAATTCGCCCGACAGCGCCGTGGTCAAGGTCGCGGTCGAGGAAGAGCCCACCGGCACGCTGACCCTGGGGGCGGCCTATGGCAAGGCCTCGGGCCTGGGGCTGAACATCGGCTATTCCGAGCGCAACTTCCTGGGCCGGGGCCAGGGGCTGACGGTGAACATCCAGTCGGGCTCGGACAATGTCGACAGCCGCATCGACTTTACCGAACCGGCGCTTCTGGGCCGCGATCTGTCGCTTGGGCTCCAGGCCACCTATGGGACGACCGAACACCCGAACAATGCCAATTACGACACGGTCATCGCCACCTTCTCGCCGAGCCTGACCTTCCCCATCGCCTCGAACACCAGGCTGCGGCTGAACTACAAGCTCTCGAGCGAGACGATCAGCAATGTGGACGGCGGCTCGACGCTTCTGGCGGCCGAGGCCGGGGAGAAGCTCTCCTCCTCGCTGGGCTACAGCGTCACCTGGGACACGCGGGGCACCGGGCTGAACCCCAAGGGCGGGACGCTGGTGCAATTCGGCCAGGATTTTGCCGGGCTGGCGGGCGATGTCCAGGCCGTGACGACCAATTTGCGCGCCGTGACCGAGACGAGGGTGCTCAGCGACGAGGTCACCTTGCGCTTCAGCCTCGAGGGCGGGGCCGTGACCTCGCTGGGCGACGATACGACGCGGGTCGTGGACCGTTTCTCGGGCATCGGCAAGATCCGCGGCTTCGAGGTTCGCGGCATCGGCCCGCGCGAGAATGACCAGGCCCTGGGCGGCAATCTCTTCGCCGTGGCCAAGTTCGAGAGCGAGTTCCCGCTGGGCCTGCCCGAGGAATATGGCATCACCGGCGGGGCTTTCGTCGACATGGGCTCGGTCTGGGGCTTGGACCAGACCGTGGCCGGGGTGGACGACGGCTTCCGCCTGCGCACGGTGGCGGGGGTTTCGCTGCTGTGGGATACGCCGATCGGGCCTTTGCGCTTTGACTTCACCAAGGCGCTGAAGAAGGAAAGCTACGACCGCGAGCAGACCTTCGACTTCACCATCTCGGCCAAGTTCTGATGCCGAGGCTCCTGCTGGCGGCTCTGCTGGCGGCGGGGCTTGGGTGCGGGATCGCGGCCGGGATCGGGGCCGGGGCTTCGGCCCAGACCACGGTGACCCCTGCGCCGCAGATCGCGACCCTGGACCAGGACCGGCTTTACAGCGAAAGCCGCTTCGGCCGCGCGCTGGAGGCCAAGGCCCAGGCCGCGAGCCAGGCCCTGGCCTCGGAGAACCGCCGGATCGAGGCGGAGCTCACGGCCGAAGAGACCGACCTGACGGCACGGCGCCAGAGCCTGACCGCCCAGGCCTTCGAGCCCCTCGCTGCGGCCTTCGACGCCAAGGTCGAGAAGCTGCGCGCCGACCAGGCCGCCAAGATCGAGGCCCTGAAGGCCGAGCGCGACGCCGACCGCCAGGCCTTTTTCGCCGCCGCAGTGCCGATCCTGGCCGATCTGATGCGCGAGTTGGGGGCCTATGCGATCCTGAACAAGCAGGCGGTGATCCTGTCCTTCGACACGATCGACATGACCGACCGCGCTATCGAGGCGCTGGATGCGCGGCTTGGCGACGGCACCGGCCCCAGGGATGAGCCCCCCGCCGCGCCCTGAGCCCCAGGGTGCGTGAGATCACGCACCCTACCCACGGCGTGCCCCTGGCGTGACCCGGGGCCCGGCCCCGAAGCCCCTGCGCTCCCTCCCCGCCGCGTAGCCCGGGGTATACCCCGGGTCTTCTCCCTCCCCCGACCCTGCGCACCGGACCCTGCGCTCCCTCCCCGCCGCGTAGCCCGGGGTATACCCCGGGCCTCCTTCTCCAAACCCACCCGCCATGGCGCTGCCAACAGCCCCCCGCTTGTCCTGTCCCTTCTCCCCTGCTACTCAGGCCCAAAGACGTTCAGGGGGATTTCATGACCGCAGCCGCCACCACCGCCGATCTGGAACTGATCAAGCGGATCATCCCGCATCGCTATCCGTTCCTCCTGATCGACAAGGTGCGCGACGTGGTGATCAACGAGAGCTGCGTCGGCATCAAATGCGTCACCAACACCGAGCCGCATTTCCAGGGCCATTTCCCCGACATGCCCATCATGCCCGGCGTCATGATCATCGAGGCCATGGCCCAGACCTCCGGCGTGCTGGTCGGCCTGTCCATGGACCTGGTCGACAAGCAGGCCAAGGTCTTCTTCATGGGCGTCGATGCGGTGAAATTCCGCCGCAAGGTCGTGCCGGGCGATGTCCTTGAGCTCCATGTCAAGGCGCTGCGCGGTGGCGGCAAGGTCTGGAAATTCGAAGGCAAGGCCATGGTCGATGGTGAACTGGCCACCGAGGCCACCTTCACCGCCATGTTCGATCTGCCGAAGTAATGCCGGTCGTCGTCCATCCTTCGTCGGTGATCGAGCCCGGGGCGCAACTGGGCGAGAATGTCACCGTGGGCCCCTTCTGCCTCGTGGGCCCCGAGGTCACGCTTGGCGACGGGGTCGAGCTGAAATCCCATGCCGTGGTCTCGGGCTGGACCGAGGTCGGCGCGGGCACGGTGATCTTTCCCCATGCGACGGTCGGCGGCGTGCCGCAGGATCTGAAATACAAGGGCGAACGCACGCGGCTTATCGTGGGCCAAAGGAACCGCATCCGCGAGGGCGCGACCCTGAACCTCGGCACCGAGGGCGGGGGCGGGGTCACGCGCGTGGGCGAAGACAACCTCTTCATGGCGGGCAGCCATGTCGGCCATGACTCGGTCGTGGGCAACCGCGTCGTGGTGGCCAATTGCGCCGCCATCGCGGGCCACTGCCAGATCGGCGACGACGTGATCCTGGGTGGGCTTTGCGGCATCCACCAATGGGTCCGCATCGGGCGCGGCGCCATCATTGGCGCCCTGACCATGGTGACCAATGACGTGATCCCTTACGGCCTCGTGCAGGCCCCGCGCGGAGAGCTGGACGGGCTGAACCTGGTGGGGCTGAAGCGCCGGGGCCTGGACCGCGCCGCCATCACGGCCTTGCGCCATGCCTTTGACGAGCTCGCCCGGGGCGAGGGCTCCTTCCAGGACCGCGCCCGGCGCCTGGCGGATGCCGTGACGCCCGAAGTGGCCGAGATCGCCGCCTTCGTCCTCGGGTCCTCGGACCGCAGCTTCCTGACGCCGAAATGAGCGGTCCGGCGAAACTGGCCCTGATCGCCGGAGCCGGGGGCCTGCCCGGAGCGGTCCTGGCCGCCTTGCCCCGGCGCCCCTATCTTTGCGCGCTCGAGGGATTTGCCGCCGATGCGACCCCCGATGTGACCCTGCGGGCCGAGCGGCTGATCCCCTTCCTGCATCACCTGAGGGAAGAGGGCATCACCGAGGTCTGTCTCGTGGGCGCCGTCCGCCGCCCGCGCATGGACCCCGCGCTCTTCGACCCTGCCACGGCCATGCTGGTCCCCGCCATGATCGCGGCCTTTGCCGCCGGGGACGATGCGACGCTGCGCTTCTTCCTCGGCCTTCTCGAGGAGCACGGGCTTGAGGTCCGGGGCGTCGATGAGCTGGCGCCGGGGCTCTTGCCCGGCCCGGGGCTCTTGGCGGGCAGCCTGCCGCCCCAGGCCGAGGCCGATGCGACCCGCGCTGCCGCCATCGTGGCGGCTCTGGGGGCCGTGGATGTGGGCCAGGCCTGCGTCGTCGCGGGGGGCCTGTGCCTCGGGGTCGAGGCCTTGCCCGGCACCGATGCGCTGCTCTCCCAGGTGGCGGCCTGCGCGCCGCAATCCGGCAAGGGGCTCCTGTTCAAGGGCGCCAAGCCGGGCCAGGACCGCCGCGTCGATCTGCCGACCGTCGGCCTGGCGACGGTCCAGGGCATCGCCCGCGCCGGTCTTGCAGGGCTGGTGATCGAGGCGGGCTCGGTCATCCTTCTCGACCGGGACCAGGTCCTGGACTTCGCCGCCGCCCAAGGGCTTTTCCTGTGGGCGCGCTGAGCTTCTTCCTGGTGGCCGGAGAGCCCTCGGGCGACAAGCTTGGCGCCGCGCTGATGGCGGGGCTGAAAGAGCTCTCCCCGGGCGTGACCTTCCAGGGCGTGGGCGGGCCCTTGATGCAAGAGCAGGGGATGGTGTCACTCTTCCCGATGGAAGAGCTCTCGATCATGGGCCTGGCCGAGGTCCTGCCCAAGTATTTCCACCTCAAGCGCCGCATCCGCGAGACGGCCGAAGCCTGCCTGGCCGCCAATCCCGCCGCTCTCATCACCATCGACAGCCCGGATTTCTGCCTGTGGGTGGCGGGGCTGGTGAAGGCCGCGACGCCCCTGCGCACGATCCATTACGTCGCGCCCTCGGTCTGGGCCTGGCGCCCGGGGCGTGCGCGCAAGATGGCCCGGGTGATCGACCATGTCCTGGCTTTGCTGCCCTTCGAGCCGCCCCTGATGACCTCCGCCGGCATGACCTGCGATTTCGTGGGCCATCCGGTCGTGGCCGAGCCGCGGGCCTCCAAGGCCGAGCTTGCGCTGATCCCCGGCGGCGATCCGCTGGTCCTGTGTCTGCCCGGCTCACGCCGGGGCGAGATCCTGCGCCTTGCCCCAAGGATGGGAGAGACTCTGACCGCGCTGAAGGCCCGCCATCCCGGGGTCAGGGCCGTGCTGCCGACCCTGCCGCATCTGAAGGCCCTCATCGAGGAGATGACCCAGGACTGGCCCGTTCCGCCGCAGATCACCACGGATCCGGCCGAAAAGCGCGCGGCCTTTGGCCTGGCCGATGTGGCGCTTGCGGCTTCGGGCACCGTCAGCCTGGAATTGGCCGCCAACCAATGCCCCATGGTCATCGCCTATGACCTGCATCCGATCACGCTGTGGCTGATGCGGCGCATGTCCCTGACCGACACCTATACTCTGGTGAACCTGGTCTCCGAGACGCGCCATATCCCTGAATATATCGGCGAAGACTTCCTGCCCGGCCCGGTCGCCAAGGCGCTGGAGCGGGTCCTGGCCAATCCCGGACCGCAAGAGGATGCCATGGCGCTCACCATGGTGCGCCTGGGGCTAGGCGCCGAGCCCCCCGGCCTGCGCGCCGCAAGGTCCGTCCTCGCGCATCTTTAGCCTTTCACCCGTCCCCAAATATCCACGGGGATTTTCAAGGGGAGCGTGCTCCCCTTGAAGCGGGGGGCTCGGGGGGCTTGCGGCCCCCCGATTGCGGGGGTGCGGGGGCGGCAGCCCCCGCTTCGGGCGACGGCGTCAGCCGGCGCAATCCCTCAATACCGCGCATCCCCCAAGCCACAAAACGGATCCACCGGCGTCCCCGTCCCCCAGTCCGCCCGCCCCATCAAGCACTCCACCACCGCCCTTTGCATCGAGGGCATCGTGGCCCAAGCATTCACATAGCAGGGCACGCGGGGCGCATCGTAAAGGTAATAGGGCCAGCCGAAAGAGATCATGACCGTCGGGATATCATGCCAGCGCCGCGCCATTGCCTCGCCGAAATGGCCGGTCAGCTTCAGCCAATCGAGGAAGATATGGCTGCGGGTCAACAGCGTCTCCTCGCCGAAGAGATAAAGCATCAGGTCCCAGTCCTCCGGCACCACCTTCATCCCCGGGGCAAACATCGTCACCTCGAAGCCTTCCGCCTTCAGCATCTCCGGCAGGTCAAAGGGCAGGGGATGGGGCACGAAGGGCACGACCACCCCGCCCGAGACCACCAGGACCCGCCGATGGCGCGCGGGCGACAGGGGCAGCGTCGCGCGCACATCCTTCACCAGGTGCGGCGCGCGCTGCGTCACCGCCATGGCCGCCTCGCGCGCCTCCGCCCGGCCCAAAGCCGCGCGGTCGACCTTGAAGGGCCCCGCCACATGCAGCCCCGCCCAGGCCTTCAGCCCCAGGACCCGCGTCAGCGCCTCATCGAGCCGCCGCTCCGAGATCCGCCCCTCCGCCACCGCCACCTTGATGCGCGCCACATCGGCCTCGGCATCGGTGGAGAACAGGATGATGTCGCAGCCATTCTCGATCACCTCGGGCAGCATCTCGTCCCGGCTCGCCCAGGCGCCAAACCCCGCCATCGGCGTTGCATCCGAGACGATGACCCCGTTGAACCCCAGCTCCCCGCGCAGAAGGTCGATGTTCAAGGCCCGGTTGACCGAGGCCGGACGGTAAGCCTCCACCCCCGCGCCGCCATAGGCCGGCAGGGCGATATGGGCCGACATGACCGACATGACCCCCGCCTTGATCGCATTGCCGTAAAGCCGACCGAAGGTGGCCCGCCACTCTTCCATCGACAGCGGATTGATCGTGGTCACCAGGTGCTGGTCGCGGTCGTCATAGCCCTCGCCCGGCCAGTGCTTGACCGTGGCCGCCACGCCAAGCGACTGGAATTCGTCGATCTGCGCCAGGGCCTGGGCCTCGACCGTGTCGATATCGGCGCCGAAGCCACGCGTCGCCACGATGGCCGACCGCCAGGCCTTGTTCAGATCCACGACCGGGGTAAAGCTCCAGTTGATGCCCACGGCCCGCGCCTCGGTCCCCATGATCCGCGCGATGCGGCGGCTCGCCTGCAGGTCATTCACCGCCGCCAGCGCGATGGGGTTCGGCACCTCGGTCCCCACGGCAAGGCTCATCCGGCTGCCCTCGAGGTCGGCCGAGACCAGGAGCGGCACATTGGCCTGCCCTTGAGCCGCCTCGATGAAACCCGCCTCGTAATCGAGGTCCGGCGTATAGCTCCGCGTGATCCCGGCCGGTTTCAGGGCGCCAAGCCGCGCCAGCGCCTCGGGGTCCTGACCCATGGAGTGAAAGACGAAGAGCTGGCCGACCTTCTCTTCGGGCGAGAGCCGCGCCTTGGTCTGGCGCACCCATTCGATGGACTCGGGGCCCAGGTTGAAGGGCGCGCGGGACAGGATTTCGGTTTCGGTATCAGTATGGGACATGGGGGTTCCTCCTCGCCGCAGGAAAGTCCGCCCCGCCAGGGAAAGCAAGCCCGCAGGAGCGCCCCGCCAACCGCCGTCCCCCGGTTTTCCGCCGCCGCACCCCCGCCAGGCCCCCGGAGACCAGGGCCCCCGGACCCGATCCCCAGTCGGCGGGGCCACCTCGACCCTGTCGCCCCAGGGTGCAGTCGGCGGGGCGCCGCCATCCGCCGCCGCGCCTTCCCCTGCAAGCCCCCATTGCAACTCCGCCCCGCCCGCGCCAAGGTCCGGGCCCATCATGACCCTGACCGAAATCCTGCTTCTCTATGCCGGCGGCCTTCTCGCGGGCGTCATCAATGTCATCGTCGGAGGCGCAGGCTTTCTGACCTTCCCCCTCCTCCTCGCCGCCGGGATGACCGAGATCGAGGCCAATGCCTCGAATTTCGTCGCCGTTCTGCCCGCCAACCTGGTGGGCACCTGGGTCTATCGCCACGAGATGAAGGTCATCCCCCATCTGCCGCTGCGCCTGGGACTGGCCGCCACCGGAGGGCTCCTGGGCGCGGTTCTCCTGATCACGACGGGCGAGCAGAGCTTCCAGGCCGCCATCCCCTGGCTCCTCCTTTTCGCCACGACCTCCTTCGCCGTGGGCCCCACGATTCGCGCAGGGGTCGAGCGCCTGGGCAGCTTCGACCGTGGCCGCTGGCTTGGCCTGCAACTGGCGCTGGAATTCGGCGTCTATGTCTATTCGGGTTACTTCGGCCTTGGCATGGGGATCATCCTCTTTGCCATCTACGGCGTCTTCACCACCATGACGATCCACGAGGGCAACGCGGTCCGCAACATCACGACCTCGGTTTCGAGCCTGGTGGCGATCGGGCTTTTCATCCGCGGCGGGCTGATCGACTGGGGGCCTGCGCTGATCATGATGGCGGGCGCGGTCTGTGGCGGCTATGTCGCGGTCAAGGTCGCCCGCAGCATCCCCGCCGTCGTGGTTCGCCGCAGCATCCTCGTCTGGGCCGTGGTCCTGACCGCCGTCGCCTTCTGGCGCTACCTCTGACGCAAGGCCCGGCACCGCGCCCGGCGCGGCCCTGCAAGTATCTGAACTGGAAGGGAACCTTGGAGGCGGGTACCGGAATCGAACCGGTCTACACGGATTTGCAATCCAGTAGACTTTGCAGGCGCAGCAACGCCCTACGCTGAAAAGCGTATCGGGACAAACGGCGACCATTTGGGGAACCTGATACAGGGGGGTTCCCGTGGCTAGGGTCATCCAATTGAACGGCCAGAGGCCGGGCGGGTGGGCCAAGGATCGGTGGGAATGGCTGAAGCGCGTGAGGCGGGATGACCGCTTGGCGCCCATGACCCGCCTGATAGCGCACGCCCTGGGGTTCGGCTTTGCCAACTGGGATAACGGCGAGTGCCGCCCGGGACATGCCGCCATTGCGGAAGATTGTGGAACTTCCATTCGCACGGTCGAACGGTCCATGGCCGAACTTGAGCGCGGTGGGTGGGTGGTTCGGATCGGTCGGGAAGCGCCCGGCCTCTCGGCCCTGATCCGGTTTTCCTTCCCCGAACGCCCGCCAGAAATGGCGGCCGAACGCCCGCCAGAAATGGCGGCCGAACGCCCGCCAGAAATGGCGGGCGACGAAGATCAACGCCCGCCAAATCTGTCGTCAACGCCCGCCAAATCTGGCGGGACATATAAGGAAGAACCAAAATTGAACCATAAAACACGCCTGCCCCTGCACGCTACCCGCGTCACTGTTCCGGGGGGTGCGAGGCCCACGCCGCTGCAAGCCCTGGTTGGCATCAACAGCGAGGCCAGGGCCGATTGGGACGAGTGGCTGAGGTCGCATGGCTTCCCGACCCTGGACAAGATCGGCCAGCATATCCCCCACGCCGGGGCGGTGTATTTCGATATGCCCTGGCGCTACCCGCCCCGGGCAGACGACGAGGCGTCCACCCGCACCGCTGGCAGGTTCGCTGAGTGGCTGAGAATTAGGGCCTGAGAAAATGACGGGGGCAGGGATGAACGAAAACGGCGCAAAGCTGGAAGGTGTGAAGCGGATTGCTGACTTCCTCGGGGTGGACGAAAGCACGGTGCGGCGGTGGATCAAGAACCCGAAAAGGGGGGCGCCGATCCGCAAGTTGGGCGGGCGCTATTTCGCCTGGGAGGCCGATCTTGTGAACTGGCTTTCGGGGCAGGGCCTCTTGCCCGCCTAGTGATTGCCCGGTTTCGCCCGGTTCCGCCCGATTTTGCGCGGTTTGCGGGACTAGGCACAACCCCTAGGGGCGGGCGTAGAAAAGGAGCATGGAAAAGCAATCCCTCTTCGCCCGCCTCTTCCGCCCCTCGGCCAAGTCTGTGGCCGATCCCTGGGCCGATCTTTTCCAGCTTTTCGGCGTGGTCCAGACTTCCACCGGCGTGGCGATTTCGGCCGATGCGGCCGCCCGGGTGCCTGCGGTGGGCCATGCAATCCGCCTGATTTCCAACGCGGCGGCGATCCTGCCCCGGGTGGTCAAGAAGGTGGCTGAAGATGGCACCGAAACCCGCATGGCGGGGCATTGGGCGGAAGCCCTCTTGAACCGCCAAGCCAATGACTGGACTTCGGGCTTTGACCTGATCCGGGATTGCATGGTGGACGCCCTGACCGATGACCGGGGCGGCCTGATCTATGCCAACCGGTCATCCTCGGGCAAGGTGGTGGAGTTGATCCGCTATCGGTCGGGCGTCATGACGGTGGATTATCACCAGAAGACCGGCCAGCCGTTTTACCGGATGGAAAGCGCCCCGGTCGAGGCGGCCAAGGTGGTGCATCTGCGGCCGATCTTCGGCAAGTCGCCTCTCACCATGTTCCGGGAAGCCATCGGGATTGCGGTTGTCCTGGAGCAACACGCGGCCGCGCTTTTCAGCAAGGGGGCGCGGCCCTCGGGTGTTTTGTCGTTCCCAAAGGGGATGGGTCAAGACGCGGTGAACAAGGCGCGGGAAGGCTGGAGGGCGACCCATGAGGGCGCCGACCCCGGGGGGAAAACCGCAATCCTGTATGACGGGGCAGAGTTCAAGCCGCTGGCCTTCACGTCCACCGATGCGCAATTCATCGAAAACCGCAACTTCCAGATTTTGGAGGTTGCCCGGGCCTTCGGGGTGCCGCCGTCGATGCTTTACCAACTGGACCGCGCCACCTGGGGCAATACGGAACAGATGGGCAAGGAGTTTCTGGTGTGGTGCCTGGAACCGTGGCTTCAGGCCCTTGAAGGCGCCTTCACCCGGTGCCTTTTGGGCAAGGGCGATCTGGTCATCCGGTTTGACCGGGATGACATGACCCGCGCCGATCTGGTCACCCGCGCCACGGCAATTTCCTCTCTGACTTCGGCCCGGGTCATCAACCCCAATGAAGGCCGGGGATGGCTTGGCATGGCGCCCTATGCGGGCGGGGAAGAGTTTGCCAACCCGCATATCAACCCGGATCGGGACGGCGCCCCGGCCAAGAATGAGGCGCCGAATGGAACTCTCTGAAATCCTCTCGACTGTGGACGAGCAAAGCGCCGGGCGCTGGTTTGAAATCCTGCACCCGGTCGAGGGCGGGCCGCTGGGGCTGCGCCTGAAGCTGGCCGGGCCTGACAGTCGGCAACAGGCCGAAGCGCTGGCCATCATGACCGATGAATTGGCCGAAGCTGCGGACGCTGAAGGGCGCGTGACCGGGCAGGATCGGGAAGCCATCCGGCGCCGGTTCCTGGCGCGGATCGTGCTTGACTGGGAAGCCACGGAAGATGGCAAGCCGGTGCCCTTCAGCTTTTCGGCCGTTCTGAAGCTGATGGGCGTGGCCTATGTGCGGTCGCAGGTTGACGCTTACGGCGCGGCCCGGGCGCCCTATTTCGTGGGGGCTTATGATGCAGAGGCTTGAGTTCAAGGCGAAGGTCACGGCCGGGCTTGAAGGCCGGATCGAGGGCTTGGCCTCGGTCTTTGGTGCGCTGGATCGGGGCGGCGATGTGGTCCACAAGGGCGCCTTCGCCTCGGCCAAGGCGCCGATCCCGATGCTTGACAGCCATCACCCTGACGCCCCGATTGGGGTCTGGGAAGAGGTCACGGAAACGGCCGATGGGCTGGCCGTGAAAGGGCGCTTGCTGGTGCAAGAGGTGCCCCGGGCGGCCGAAGTGCTGGCCCTGATCGAGGCGGGCGCAATGCGTGGCCTGTCCATCGGATACATCGCCCGCAAGGCGGCCCGCCGTGCCAACGGGGTGCGCGATCTTACGGCGGTTGAACTCGTGGAAATCAGTGTGGTGGCGGTGCCGATGTGCCCCGGCGCCGATATCAGCGCGGTGAAATCCGCAGAAGGGGAAACCATGACCAAGGAAGAACTGGCCAAGATGCTGGCCGAACTCGGCATCACGGCCGAGCAAAAGGCCTTCGACCCGGCCAAGGCCATGGCCGACGCGGTGGCGGCCGCCGTGGCGCCCGTGGCGGCCAAGCTGGAAGAGGTCGAGACCAAGTTGAACCGCCCGGGCGGCATCGGCGGGGCGCCTGCCAAGGAACGCTCGGCCGAGTTCAAGGCCTTCTCGGCATACCTGATCCGGGGGCCTCACCTGGACCAAACCGAACTGAAGCTTCTGAGCGTGGCCAGCGACCCCAACGGCGGCTATCTGGCATCGCCCGAGTTCTCTTCGGAGGTCTTGCGCGATCTGGTGGACATGTCGCCCATGCGGTCCATCGCGTCCATCCGGGGCACCAACGCGCCCTCGGTGATCTATCCGACCCGCAAGCCGATGGGCAACGCGACCTGGGATGATGACACCACGGCCGAACCGGAAACCTCGGTCACGAACATCTTCGGGCAACTGGAAATCATCCCGCGCGGGATTTCCACCTTCGTGGATATCCCCAACACCCTTCTTCAGGACGCCCCGGCCGTCGAGGCTGAAGTGCGGGCGGCGCTGGCCGAAGATTTCGCCAAGAAGGAAAGCGTGGCCTTCGTCAACGGCGACGGCATCGCGGCCCCGGAAGGTCTCATGACCAACGCGGATATCGTGTCGTTCAACAACGGCGCCACCACGTTCACTTCGCCGGATGGCCTGATCAAGTTCCTCTATTCCTTCGCCCCGTCCTATCGCAATCGGGGCGTCTGGGCGATGAACGGGACGACGCTGGGCATTCTGCGGACCATGAAGGGCACGGATGGGCAAATGATCTGGCAGCGGTCCCTTGCGGAAGGCCAGCCGGAAACGATCCTGGGCCGCCCCGTGGTCGAAATGATCGACATGCCCGACATCGCGGCCAACGCAACGCCCATCATCTACGGCGACTTCTCGGGCTATCGCATTCTGGACCGGCTGGCCCTGTCCATGCTGGTGGACCCCTACAGCCAAGCGACCCTGAAGCGCACCCGCTACCATGCCGGGCGCCGGGTCGGGGGCCGCGTCATTCAGGCGGCCAAGTTCAAGAAACTCAAGATGGCGGTGTAACATGCAGTATCGTGACCAATATTCGCAACAGGCGGTGCGAACCTCGGTGGTTCCGCAGGCCATCGCGGCCGCCAAGGCGGGAACCGCTGTGGACCTGGCCGGGGCGAAATCCTGCCTGATCCTGGCTTCCACCGGCGCCTTCGCCGGGGCTGAGGTCATCAGCGTCAAGCTGCAAGAGGCCGACGCCTCGGGCGGGCCGTGGTCGGATGTTCCGGCCGCCTATGTGCAGTCGGACGCCCCGGCGTCTCTGGCGGCAAGCTTCAGCTACCGCCTGGGCTATCTGGGCGGCAAGCGCTTCGTGCGGCCGATGTTCGTCTGGACCTCCGGCACCTCGGCGCAGGTTGCCGCCTTGGCCGTGGTCGAGCCGCTCGTTCGCCCCGTGCCCTGATGCCCACGAAAGCCCCGCGCCTGTGCCCTTGCGGAAAGGTGATCCCCTCGGGGGAGCGCTGCACCTGTGAGCGCAAGGCAGAGACGGCCCGGAAAGCGATCTATGACCGCAACCGGCCTTCTTCTTCGGCGCGGGGCTATACGGGGGCTTGGGACAAGGCCAAGCGGGCCTTCCTGGCCAAGCACAAGCACTGTGTGCGCTGCGGCAAAGACGCGGACACGGTGGACCATATCAAGCCCCATCGGCAGGACCGGGAATTGTTCTGGGATAGGGCCAACTGGCAGGCCCTTTGCGCGTCCTGTCACAACAGCACCAAGCAGCGCGAAGAGCGCAAAGGAGGCTAAACCATGGCGGTTTACACGATTGCCGGTTCCAAGTTTGAGGTGGGCATCGCTGGCCCGCTTCAGAACACGGACTATGTGGCGGCGGATTTCACGGGCGCGACCAAGCCGCTTTCGGCGGTCAATGAAGTGGGTGAACCCGAGACCTTCGGCACTGTCTCCGATCCCTGGGATACGGAAGACTTCACCAACGTGACCTATGCCCGCACCCGTGTCTTCAAGACGGTGCGCAAGGGGTCCACGGTGGAACTGACCTGCGGCCTCGACCCGACCGACACGGGCCAAATCTTCATGCGCACGGCCTACGCGGCCACGCTGAACTATGGCTTCCGCCTGACCCTTGCGGACAAGCCCACGAGCGGCGCCACGCCCAAGAACTCCACCCGCATGTTCATGGGCACGGTCATCAACGTGGAAGATGACCCCTCGGGCAAGATCGGGAAGGTGAAGTTCACCATCCAAATCAACAGCAACATTGTCAGGACGGACGCAAGCCCGACCTGATCCGGGTGCCGGGCGGCAAGGGGGGGGGTGGTTCCCAACTTTGCCGCCCCCCATGGGGACCGGCGCGGGGTGTCTTGCGGCAGAAAGTCGCTAATTGGAGATTTTGGGGCAAATGGCAATCGTCACGCTGGCACAAGTCAAAGAGGAATTGGCCTTCACGGCCGACCTGGGCGCGACGGATGACGCCATGTTGACCGCGAAAATTGACGCGGCCCAAGATCACGTCGAGCGCCTCTTGGGTTACAAGATCGAAACCCAATACGGCACCGCGCCGGGGCAAGAGCCGATCCCGGCCAGCCTGCGCCAAGCCGTCATGTCCCTGGCGGCCCACTGGTATGAACAGCGCGGCGCGGTCGGGCGCGAGGCGGAAGCGCCCTACTGGATTGAAGATATCGTTTCGACCTATCGCGGGTGGACCTTCTGACATGGGAGCCAATGGCCTTGCATCCTTCAAAGCCCGACTGTCGGGCATCCCGGCCGCCGTGCGCGAGACGCTGGCCGGTGATCTGGTCGAGGCGGCAACGGATGTTGCGGCGGCCGTGGCGCGGATTGCCCCGCGAGACGAGGGCGACTTGGCGGCCTCGGTCGCGGTCACGGGGCCGGGCCAGCCCACGCCGGAATACAGCCAACCGGGCGGGTCTTTCGTGGTCGGGACCAACGCGGCCGCCGTGACGGTCGGCAACAGCGAAGTGCGCTATCCGCACCTGGTCGAATACGGCACGACCAAGGCCCCGGCGCAGCCGTTTTTCTGGCCCGCCGTGAACGTGACGCGGGGGGCCGTCAAAGCCAAGATCAAGGCCGGTATGCGCCGGGCAATCAGGGGGGGCAAATGAGCGCGGACCTTGCCCTTCAGAAGGCCTTGCGGGCGCGGCTGGTGGCCACCTCGGCCGTTACCGCCCTTGTGCCTGCCTCGGCTATCCTGGACCGGCATACGGCCCCGGTGGTGGACCCGGCGTTGATCTTGGGCGAGACGGTCGAGGCCCTGGACCCCTCGGCCGCCTCGGATAACCGGGTCACGTTTGCCCATACCCTGCACGTCTGGAAGAAGGAGCCTTCCTTTACCGGTGCAAAGCTGATCGTGGCGGCTATCCGGGCGGCCCTGAAGGGCAATCGGCCCGCCCTTGAAAATGGCTACCATCTGGCCGGGTGGCGCGTGGCCTCGGCCCGGTTCCTGCGTGATCCTGATGGCCTGACCTCTCACGCGGTGGTGACGGTAGAGGCGACTGTGGGCGGGGGTGCGCTGTGAGGGTGGGCCGGTTCCGCGAGACGATCTTGATTGAGGCGGCCACGCCCGGCGCGGCTGATGGCTACGGCGCCCCGGCCGTTGCCTGGGCGCCCCGCTGCACCTTGCGGGCCGAGCTGGTGACGGCAGAGCGCGAGGGCGCCCCGGCCGGATCGGCGGGTAAGCGTGACAAGCGCACGGTGACCTTTCGGACCCGGGCCTTTGGCGGGGTCATGACCCGCGACCGGGTGACCTGGAAGGGCGACCTTTACACGGTCACGGCCGTCAAGTCGGGCGACTTCGCAGCGGCGGCGGGTATGGAACTGACCTGCGAGGCGCTGACATGAAGGGCCGGAAGCCTGAAGTGCGCGTGGCCCGGGATGCCCTGGGCGAAGTGCCGCCCCCCGAATGGCTGGGCGACTATGCCCAAGCCTATTGGGTCGAGGTGGTGCGCGACCTCTCGGCCCGCAAGATCCTGACCAATGACAACCTGCCCTCGGTGGCAAGCTATTGCATCGCCCTGGGCGCGGTGCGCGAGGCTGAAGAGGATATCCGGGAACTAGGCCGGGTGGTGAAGACCTACAGCGAAACCAAGAGCGGCGACGTGATCCTGACCGGCGTCAAGCCCAACCCGGCCGTCAAGCAGCGCGGGGACGCCATGTCCCTGGCCCTGCGTCTTGCGGCCGAACTTGGCGCCACGCCTATCAGCCGCAGCCGCCCGAGCCTTCCCGATGATGACGGGCAGGACGATCTTTTTGACTTTGAAGTGGACCCGACATGCTACGGCCAGCCTGGATTGATGCGCCAGAATTGATCCCCGATCCGATGGGATACGGGGAGCGGGCGGTTCGGTTTCTGCGGAAGCTGCGCCACCCAAAAAGCACCTTGCCGGGCAAGCCGTTTCAGCTTGACCCGTGGCAAGAGGCAATCATTCGGGCGATCTATGGACCCCGCGACGAGGCCGGGCGCCGGATCGTGCGCCGGGTGGTCTTGCTGGTGCCCCGGGGCAATCGGAAAACCTCTTTGGCGGCAGCAATCACCCTCTTGCACCTGATCGGGCCGGAACGGCAACCCGGTCAACTGGTGGTTTCGGCCGCCTCGGCCCATGAGCAGGCGCGGGAACTCTTCGGGGAAGCGGCCATGATCGTGCAGGACGATCCCCGGTTGCGGGGCAAGCTGGCGGTGCGGGATTACATGAGCCGGATTGCCTACACCGGCACGGAAGGGAGCGCCCGGGGGTCGCGGTATCTGGCCGTTGCGGCCGATGGCAACGCCCTGCATGGCAAGACGCCCAATGTCGTTCTGATGGACGAGTTGCACGCCTGGGCGGGCGGCAAGGGGCAGTTGCAATATGAGGCCCTGGATAGCGCCTTGGTGAAGGTGCCCGGAACCCTGTCGGTGATCCTCTCGACCTCGGGCCGGGGGCAGGAAAACCTTGCTTGGCGGGCGGTGGAATATGCGATCCGGGTGCAGAAGGGCCAGATTGATGACCCCGCGACCCTTCCCGTGATCTTCATGGCCGAACCTGAAGACGATTGGCGGGATGAAGCCCTTTGGGCGGCCCTCAATCCTGGGATGCGCCACGGTTACCCGGACCTTTACGCCTTCCGCGACAAGGCCAAGAAGGCCGAGTTTTCGCCCTTTGAGCGGGAAAGCTTCCAACAATTCAACCTGAACCGCTGGCTTGACCAATCGACTTCGCCATTCGTTGACATGGCGGTTTACGATCAAGGCGCCTGGGAAGTGGACCTTGACGACCTGGAAATGGAGCAAGCGCCGTGCTGGATCGGCGTTGACCTGTCCAAGAATGACGACCTTACGGCCGTTGTCGCCTGTTGGCGGGGCGAAGATGGGGGATACACGGTCCACCCGTGGTTTTTCTGCCCGGAAGAGAGCCTACGGCGCCGGGGCGAGTTGCACGGGGTGGACTATGTGACCTGGGCGGAAGATGGCCATATCATCCCGACCCCGGGCAATACGGTGGACCTGCGGACGGTCGAAAGCCATATCCGCGACCTTTGCGCCCGGTTCAAGGTCGAGGAAATCGCCTTTGACCCCGCCTTTGGCCGGGTCATGATGGCCAACCTTGCCGAAGATGGCTTGCCCGCCGTGGAACATCGGCAAGGGTGGGTTTCCATGGGTCCAGCCGTCAAAGAGTTGGAACGGGTGATGTTGGCGGGCCTCTTCCGTCACGGCGGAAACCCGATCCTTCGGTGGAACTTTGAAAACGTCCAAGTCGAGACCGACAAGGCCGGGGTGCGCATGTTCCACAAGTCCAAGAGCGGGAACAAGATTGACGGGGCGGTTGCCTGCGCCATGGCCGTGGGCCGGGCCGCAATCGGGCAAGAGCGGTTCACGACCTCGGCCGCTTGGTTCAAAGATGACATGATGTGGGCCTGACCATGAGCGCAGCCGGAGACGTTGAACGCCTGATCGTGGTGCTTGAAGCCAAGATCAACGACTTTGAAAAGGGGATGAAGCGGGCCGAAAACCAAGGCACCGCGACCTTCCAAAAACTGGTCGATGGGTCTTACAAGGCCACGACCTCGGTTGAAAAGCAGATGCAGGCGACGGCGGCCGCGATGGGCCGCAGCATGGAACAGATTTTCGGATCGGCAAAGACCTGGGCCAGCCGGGCGGCGATGAACGCAGAGTTCAAGGGGTTCATTCAGGCCAAGGCGGCCGTGGATCAACTGCGGGCGTCCTATGATCCGGCCTTTGCCGCCTCGGAGCGGTTCCGGCAAGGGGTGGCGCAGCTTGACGAGGCTTTGGCCAAGGGCGCGATTGAAACGGCCGAACATGCGGCCATGGTGGCGCGACTGAAGGCCGAATATGCGGCGGCCGTGCCATCAGTGGATGCGCAAACGGGCGTCCTGGGGCGCCTCGGCAACATGTCGAGCGCGACCAAGGCCAAGGTGCAGGGGGTCGGGTTTCAGGTCCAAGATATGGCCGTTCAAATGGCGGCCGGAACCTCGGCAACCACGGCCATGGCGCAACAGCTTCCGCAACTCTTGGGCGGTTTCGGCCTTGTGGGGGTGGCAGTTGGCACCTTGGCTTCTGTCGGCTTGCCGCTTCTGGGGGCGATGTTCGGCAAGACCAAGGGCGGGGCGGATAGCCTTTCCGGGTCCATCACGGCCCTGGAAAACAGTGTGGCGGCCCTGAACGAAGCCGCGACCCGCTACACGGCGGACGGGCTGGAGGCCATGCGCAAGAAGTATGGCGAGATTGACTTGGCCGTTGTGGGCCTGATGAACCGCCAAGCGCAATTTGCCAAGGATCGGGCGGAGGTCGATGCTGACGCGGCCGTCACGGCGCTGGCCGAAGCCTACGGGGTCATGTCCATCAATCTGAACGCGGTGGGCAATGCTGCGAAACCCACGGCCATGGCGCTTCTGAACCTTCAAAACTCTCTCGGCCTGACCCTGGATCAAGCCAAGGCCTTGGTGCGGGCCATGCAGGATGCTGACGCGGCAACGACCTTTGAGGGCAAGGCCGAAGCCCTCGGCCGGGTCGCGGATATCATGCAGGAAAGCACCGCCCGCGCCTCGGACCTGACCAAGGGGGTGCTGGACGCTGAAAGCGCCATGCGGGAACTTGCCAACGCGGCGCCCCGGTCAACATGGCTTGGGGCCGCCATGGCTCAGGTCGAGGAACTGACGGCAAAGCTTTGGGCGGCGGTTTACGCAAAAGGTGCCCTTGGGGACAAGACCGGAACGGTCCTGGGGTCGCAAGGTTTCGGCGGGCGCCCGGAAGGGCTGGCCGATCAAAACGGCGGGGCCATCGGCGCGGCAAAGAACCGGATTGCCGCCAATGCCTCGGCCGGGGCTGGCCGTGGCGGCGGTGGCGGCGGCGGGTCTGGTCGGGTCGAGGCCCTTTTGCAAGACCTTCAGACAGAGCGCGAGACGGTCGAGGCCTGGAACGCGGAAAGCCTTGCCACTCTGGCCACGGCCACCGATGCGCAATTGGCGGCCGTGGGGGGGCGCCATGCGGCCCTTGAGCGTCTGGAGGCGGAACACCAAGAGCGGTTGCGGGGCATCCGGGACACGGCCAGCGGCGGGGCGCTGGCCAATGCCGAAACGTTCTTTGGCGCCATGGCCACTGTCTCGGCCGCAGGCGGGGCCAAGCTGGCCCGGGCGGCGCAGGCCTCGGCCGCGATTGAAGCGGGTATCAACGTCTTGCGGGCGCAAGCCCAAGTTCTGGCCGATCCCAAGCTTGGCTTCTGGGCCAAGCTTCCCGCCATGGCTGCGATTGGCGCGGCCGGTCTGAAGGTGGTAAGCGCCCTGGGCGGCGGCGGCCGGGCGGTGGCGGCGAGTTCGGCCGCGTCAAGTTCTGGCGCCTCGGCCGGATCGGCCACGCCCTCGGCCCCGGCCGTGCCGGATATCACAATCAACTTCAAGGGCGTGGAGCCGGGCAAAATCCTTTCCACCGACATGGTGCGAGACATGGCCGATGTTCTGACCAAGGAATTTGGCAGGCGGGGAATGAACGTGGGGTTTGCGCTATGATCGTGGTCAACGGCGATGCGGTCGGGGCCGAGTTCCCCACGGTGCTTTTCGACAATGCCTTGGCCTCGGCCACCCTCTCGGGCGCCACGGTTTCCGCCGGGGCCGCCCGGGAAAACGTCCTGGGGCCGCAAACCTTCGACTACTGGGAGCCGATAACGCAAACGGGCGTCCTGACGGCAACTTGGGCGGCGCCCATTCAGTTGGACATGGTGGCAATCGCGGCCCATAACCTGCACCTGACCGGCGCCAATCTGCGCGTCCATGCGGCGCCCGATCTGGTGGCCGTTACATCCAATATCACGGTCTTTGCTGCGGCCGATCTTGCGGCCAATGGAGCGGGGCCGCTTGCGGTGGTGTTTGGGTCGCGGACGGTGCAGAAGCTTTCTTTCACCTGCACGGCCGGGCCGGGCGCCCCCTTGCCTCGGATCGGAATTATCTATGCGGGGCAGCGACTGGCCATCCCCGGTGGCATCGCGCCCCCCTATGTGCAGGCCGAAGACGCCCGCAAGGTCGAGACGAACGCGGCCCAAAGCCTGGGCGGCCATTACCTGCGAGGTATGGCGCGGCGCAAGGCCATGCGGCAAACGGCGCAGATTTCCGCCGTGGAGCGGGCTTGGGCTGACGGTGCCCTTCAGCCCTTCCGGGCCGCCTATGACATGGGGGCGCCGTTCTTTTGGGCCGGTTCCCCGGCCTTCCTGACCCGTGATCTGTCTTACGCTTGGCGCCCGGATGATGCGCCCGAACTGCGGCCGCAAGTGCTGGCAGGCGGGGCGCGGGTGGGCCTGACTTTGGAGTTGGCAGGTTATGGCGGTTGAACCCTTCACCATCGTGGAAATTGACGTGGGCCGGTGTGCCAACGTCTTCGGAACGGCGCCTTGCACGGCCGCCCTTGGCGGGGCCGTGGCGGCCAAGTGCTTCAACACCTTTGGCACCTGTGAAGCCACTGTGGCCTTCGTGCCGGGCGTCATGACGCTGCGGTATACCCTGCCCACGCCTGGGGCGCCTCTGGCCCCGCTGACCTTCCCGGCGCTTGTCTCAGTCTCGGCCGATACCTCAACTGTGAACATCGCCGGGGCTGATGACAGCATGGGCGCTTTTGGGCGGCGCGGTTCGGTCGAAATCGAATTGCAAGACTTCCTGCACCATGACCGGGGGATTGACCTCTATCAGGCCGAGCGGGTGACCGGGGCGGCGCAAGCCGATGGCATCGGATACACGCCCGAAAGCCGGGGAACCCATTTCGGCCGGCTGCGGGCGCGGTGGCCCCATTATGCGGGCCGGGCCTGTCGCGTGATCGAGGGTTATTTGGTGGGGGGCGCCGTGGTCAACACTGTGACCCGGCATTACGTCTTGACCGGGTTTACGGCGCCAGACAGTTCCGGCCGCGTCAAGCTTGCGGCGGCCGATGTGCTTAACCTTGCGGACAATGACCGGGCGCAATGCCCCAAGCCGGGGGCGGGCGTCCTGGCAGCGGCCATAGGCACGGGCGACACGGCCTTGACCTTGGCGCCCTCGGGCATCGGGGCGCAATACCCTGCGGCCGGGCGGGCGGTGATCGGATCGGAGATTGTCGACTACACCCGGGCGGGCGATCTGGTGACCCTGACGGCCCGGGCGGTATCGGGGTCCACCCTCTCGACCCACGCGGCGGCCGATACCTTCCAACCGGTCTGGACGGCGGCCGGGGTGCGGATTGATGACGCCCTGAAGGATTGGCTTGTGAACTTCGCCGGGGTGCCCTCGGCCTTCATACCGGCGGCAGCCTGGGCCGCTGAAGTCACGCGATGGGCGCCTGATGTGCGCCTCTGGTCGGACGTGTGCAGCCCTACGGGGGTCAACAAGCTTGCGGGCGAGTTGGCGGCCCTTGGGGTTTCGGTCTGGTGGGATGACGCGGCCCAACTGGTGGGCCTGAAGGTCAACCGGCCGCCTGATGGGGATACGGTCTGGACCCTGACAGAGGGCGACAATCTGCTTTCGATCGAGATCATGGACCGAGACGAGGACCGGTTGACCGATCTTCTTTTCCTCACGGTCCAGAAAGACCCGACCAAGAGCGCCACCGATCCGGCCAACTTCCTGCGGGCCGCCTGGATACAGGACACCAAGGCCAAGCGCCCGGAAGCTTATGGCGACACGAAAACCCGCAAGGTCTTCTGTCGCTGGTTCAACAGGGGTGACGACTCGGCCGCCCTGACCTTGGGAACCCGCGTCTTGAAGCGGTTTTCCTCGGCGCCCGCCCGCGTCAAGCTGACGGTGAGCAAGAATGACCGCGCCATTGGCCTGACTGACGTTCTGTCCCTGACCTCGGCCGGATTGCAGGACAAGACCGGCGCGACCCCGGCCAGCCTTTGGCAGGTCATCAGCCGCAAGGAAACGGCCGATGCAGTCGAGTTGCTGGCCCAAGCCTACCAATGGGCCGGGCGCTATGGCTTTGCCCTGGTCAATACCGCGCCCGTCTGGGCCTCGGCCTCGGCCGCTGAAAAGGCCGTGGGGGAATGGGCCTGTGATGCAACCCTGAAAATGCCGGACGGAACCCCGGCTTATGAGGCGATCTGATGACTGATTACAGCGCGATTGCGGAGACTGAAACCGACCCCGGGGCGCCGTCCAAGTCCAGCCTGTGGAAGCGGTGGGCCAAGAACTGGATTGCCGGTTTTGAAGGGGCAGCGGGCGCCCCGCGGCTGATGGGCGAGGCCATCGCCACGGCGGCCAACGGCGCCTTGCCGGTGCTGACTGTCACGGCCTCGGACGCCTTCGACCTGGGCGAGGGCATGGCGCCGGTTGCGGGAACGGCCGTTGCCACCACGGCGGCCGAAGTGGTGGCGCAAACCTACACGGTGGCATTGTTCACCGGTTCGGTTCGGGTGCGGGCCACCATCACGGCGGGGGGCGGCGGGGTCGCAACCGCGATCCTCTACAAGAATGGGGTTTCGTTCGGCTCTTCCACGACCTCTTCCCAATCCTATGACGTGCCGGTTGTGCCGGGCGATGTGCTGCAATGGCGGCACAAGACCAACGGAACCGGAACTTCCACCTTCTCGGGCGCGGTGGCCCGGGCAAGCAACAGCTATTTGCCGCAATCCGCTTTCCGAAAGGCGGTCTAAAAAATGAAAGGGCAGGCTTTGAACAGAGTGACCAATGGAGTGGCGGCGGCGGGGGTGACCCTGCCCGCCTGGGAAGTGCATCTGCAACACGCCGGGGTGATTGCCGCCTCGGTGGTGCCGATTCTCTCGGCCCTGTGGCTGGCCGTGCAAATCGTGCGGTTCGTCCAAGCCTGGAGGGCCGCCAAATGAAAAGCCGGTTGGCGATGGCGGCCGGTCTGATGGCGGCCGCCGTGGCGCTGGTGGGTGGGTTCGAGGGGCGGCGCCTCTCGGCCTATCTCGACGGCGGCGGGGTGCCCACGATCTGCTTTGGCGCAACCAAGGGGGTGCGCCTGGGCGACACGGCCACGGCGGGCGAGTGTGACAGTCGGTTGCGGGCCGATCTGGTCGAACATGAGGCGGCCTTGCGCGCCTGCCTGAAGGCGCCCGATGCGATCCCGGATCAATCCTATCTGGCGCTGGTGTCTTGGGCCTTCAACGTGGGCACCGGCGCGGCCTGCAAGTCAACGGCCGTGCGCCTGGTCAACGCGGGTGATCTGCGGGCCGCCTGCAATCAACTGCCCCGGTGGGTGCGAGACAACGGCCGGGTGATCCCCGGCCTTGTCAACCGGCGCCAATCCGAACAGGCGCTGTGTCTGGAGGGCCTGCGATGATCCGGCTTTACATCGTGGCGGGCCTTTGCCTGGTGATCTGGGCTTTGATGGCGCGGGCGGAATTGACGGCCGCCCGGGCCGATCTGGCGCGGGTCGAGGCCAAGGCGGCGGGGCTGGAAGAGGCGGCCCGGTTTCACGCGGTCGAGGCCCGGCGCCGGGAAGCGGCGGCCGCCCTGGACATGGAACTTCAACAGGGAGCCGGGGCCGATGCGCCGTTATCTGATTATCTGCGCCTTGGCGCTGGCAGGGTGTGGCCCTGACCCGGCCACGATCCCGCCCGACCTGCTGACGCCCTGCCCGGGATGGGTGGGGCCTCGGCCCGAGACCGAAGGCCAGTTGATCCGGGCGGCGCTGGCAGAGAAAGGGGGGAGGCAATGCGCAAACGGCAAGCTTCAGGCCATAGCCACGCTTTCGGGCGGCTGAAGGTCCAGCTTTGCGAGGCCCTGCGGCGCCACCTGAATGAAGGCGGGCGGCCCCGGGTGCCGGTGGCGGGCGTGATGCTGTGGCAGGCCTTCGCCACGCTGTGCGAGGGCAGGACATGGCGCGGGGGGATACCCGATCCGATCCGGTGGGGGGACGGCCTGGCGCGGCTGGCGCTGGCCCGGATCGTGCTGCACCCGCACCACGTCGAGGCCCTGGAGGCAATGGACGCGGAATGGCTGGCATGGGCCGCCGTGCCGCCATCGGAGCGCGTGGCGGGGCCTCTGACCGGCGCGGCCTTTGATGCGATGTTCAGCTAGTCCGGGGGGTGATCGGCAGGAACACCATGGGGCCATGGTGCGGAACGTCTTTCACCATGGCCGTTGACCCAAGAGCGGCAATCTTGGCGTTCACCTCGGCTTTGCGCGCCTCGGTTTCCTCGGGGGTCGAGGCGGAAAGGATATAGGCCAGAAGGTCGCGGGCTGCGGTTTCGGATAGTGGGTCTGGTTCCGGGTAGGTGGCTTCTAGCGTGGCCACAATTTCCGCGTTCATGGAGCGCCCGGCCGCCTCGGCTGCGGCCCGTATGCGGTCCCGCATGCCTGGAGGCATGCGCACAATGAAGCGTTCCATGAGTTCTGACGGGTATGGGTCACGATCCTGCATGGCCTTGCATATCAGGTCATGCTTCCGAGTCGCAACCTATCCTTCTTGACATGATGCCAACTTGGCGCCAAGTATCGTTTAATGCCAAGTTGGCATCATAGGAGGTTTTAATGAAGAAGTTTCCTTCGGACAGCGCCAAGAAGTTCAACGTTCGCATGTCGGATGAACTGCACTCGCAACTGAAGGCGGCCGCAGCGATCAACCGCCGTTCCCTGAACTCGGAAATCCTGGTTCGCCTTGGCTGCGAGGGCAAAGCGAAGATGGCTCCCGTTTCCGGCGATCATGCGGCGCAACTGAGGCGGGAAGGCGCATGAGTTTGCACAAGCTTTGGCTGAACCCGTGCCCGCATTGTCTGCACGACATTGCCAAGCCCATGCGGGCCGTTGGCCACGGTGACGGAGCGTTTTTCGCGGTTGTTTGCGTGATCGGATACGGCGGCTGCGGCCATGTTGGCCCGGTGCTGGAAGGTGAAGGCGCGGCAATCGACGGATGGAACCGGGCAAACTTGCCCTACTGGTTGGAGGAAATGGCGGGATGAAACCGAAAGCACTTTACGCCGATCTGGCGGCGCTGGCCTGCCACTGCGGCGGCGGCGATCCGGTCGAGGTCTGGGACATGATGGGCAATGCCTTTTGGTGCCAGTGCGCGACCTGCGGCAACACTGTTCACGGCGACACGCCCGATGATGCCAGGGCGTCCTGGAACATGGAAGCGCGGGCGATGCTGGCCCGGGGGGTGGCGGCATGACCCGGAAACCGAAGATGAAGGAAACGGCCGAAGATCAAGCCGTGACCGGCAAGGCCCTGGAGAACAGCGGCGCCCGCCTCTTGGAGATTGTCGAGGGGCTTGAGGAACTGGCCGACCGAATGGACGTGCTGAAGGAAGACCGCAAGAAGCGCTTGGCGGCCGCCAAGTCGGATGGCTACGACCCGAAAGCCATTCAGCGGGTCATCCGGCAACGGGCCATGACCACGGAAGCGAAGAGCAAGGAGCGCGATCTTTTCGCGGTGGTCGGGGTCTATGAAGCCGCGATCTGGGAAGCGGAGCGCGGCCCGGAAATGGATGGGATGAAATGACGCCCCGGGCGCTGATCGGCTGCGAAACCTCGGGCCAGATGCGGCGGGCCTTTGCCGCCCGGGGGTGGGATGTTTGGTCCTGCGATCTGTTGCCCGCTGATGATGGGTCAAACCGGCATATCCGGGGCGACGTGCGCGACCTCTTGGGGGAAGGGTGGGATTTGCTGGCCGTCCTGCACCCGCCTTGCACCCGCCTTTGTCGGGCGGGGCAGCGGTGGCTTTACGGCCCGGGCAAGACGCGGCCCAAGGCCCTGCCCAAGGGTCGGACCTGGGAAAGCATGGTGGCGGAGTTTGAAGAGGCTTGCGCCCTTTTCTCGGCCTGTCTTCATGCCCCGATCCCGCGCCGGATGATCGAAAATCCCGTGATGCACTGTCACGCGGTCGAGGCCATCCAGCCGCCAAAGCCGCAGGTTGTTCAACCGTGGTGGTTTGGTGATCCGGCCTTTAAAGCCACCGGCCTCTATCTGGCCGGGCTTCCGCCCTTGGTCGCGTCCAGTCCATTGACCCCGCCCGCCCATGGGTCGGAAGAGTGGCGCCGGTGGTCTGCGGTCCACCGGGCGGCGCCTGGGCCGGATCGGTGGAAAATCCGCAGCGCGACCTTTCCGGGGCTGGCGCGGGCCTGTGCCGATCAATGGGGGCCGCTGGTCGAGGCGGCCACGGGGTGGACCCATGCGGCGGCCTGATCCGATCTTTGCCGCAGAGGCCACGGCCGCCCGGCTTTGCGACATGACGGCCGAAGAGTTTCGGCGCCTGGTCGAGGCGGGGCACCTTCCGCCCCCTCGGGTGATTGGCAAGCTGCGGCGCTACGACGTGGAAGAGCTGCGGCGCGTGATCCGGGGCGAGGCTGCGGCAGAGGCCTTGACATGGTGACGGGGGGGAAGCGCTTTGTCTGGTCACCCGATGGCAAGCGGTGGTATTTCCGGCGCCTCGGCAAGCTGGTCAGGATCAAGGCCGAACCCGGGACAGAAGAGTTTGACCGGGAATACTGGGAAATCATGCGGGGCAGGGTCGCGCCCCGGGGCACGTCCTGGGCGGAACTGATTGCCAGCTATCGGGCTTCCGATCGGTGGCTTGGCCTGAAGCCTCGGACCCGGCGCGACTACGAAACCGTCATGGAATACATCACGGAAAAGAACGGCCGCAGGGATGCGACCCGGACGCGGCGGGCCGATGTAATCGCGGCCATGGATGCCAACCGGCATCGGACCCGGTTTGCAAACTATCTGCCCTCGGTCATGTCGCAAATCTTTGAACATGCCCAAGACCTCGGCCTTATGGCCACCAATCCGGCCAAAGGGGTTCGGCGGCAAAAGGTGCCAGAGGATCGGCGCCGGGCGCATATCCCCTGGCCGGATGAGGCGGTGGACAAGTTCCGGGCAGAGGCCCGCCCGGCCGCCCGGCTGATCTTTGAGGTTGGGGTGGGCAGCGTCCAGCGGCCTAGCGATTGGCTGGCAATCCCCTGGGGCGCCTATGACGGGGACAGCCTGAGCCTTGTGCAGGGTAAGACGGGGGTCAAGCTGGTGATCCCCTGCACGGCCGCCCTGCGGGCCGCCCTAGACGCGGCGCGGCCGCCTGGTGTTGATCCTGCCCGGCCGATGACTTACAACAGCATGGCTTACCTGATGCTTAGGGAGCGGCGGCGCCTCGGCCTCGGCGCCTATGACCTTCACGCCCTGCGGTATCGGGGGGTGATCGAACTGACCTGGGCGGGCTGCACTGATGACGAGATAGAGGCCTACAGCGGTCACGAGACAATCGAGATGATCCGCAAATATGCGGGGGAAGCACGGCAGGAAATGCGGGCGCGGCAGGCCCGGGAAAAGCGGCCGTGAACGAACACGGCACAAAGCGGCATTTGATACGGGGGCTGATACGGTGGAACGGGCAAGGGCCAGAAAGGCCTTGTTTACTTGGAGGCGGGTGCGGGAATCGAACCCGCCTTCACGGATTTGCAATCCGCTGCGTAACCTCTCCGCCAACCCGCCGCCGAAGGTAGGGGGGATTTAACGGCAGGCGCGGGCTTTGGCAAGGGGCTTCGGACAGGCTGCGCAAAGGGTCGGAAGTGCGAAGGGGGCGCCGCACGGGTGGCTTGCAACCCGGCCCCTCTCACCGCAGTCTGGCGCCATGGAACCCCGTCTTCACCTGCGCCTCTATTTCGGCGAGATCCCCTTCGGCCCCGGCAAGGCCGCGCTTCTGGACCAGATCGCGGCCCAGGGCTCGATTTCGGCCGCGGGCCGCGCCATGGGGATGAGCTACAAGCGCGCCTGGGACCTGGTCGAGGAGATGAACGCGCTGTTCGCAAGCCCCCTGGTCGTGACGGCGCGGGGCGGCGCTGCCAAGGGCGGGGCCCAAGTCACCGAGGCGGGCCAGGCCGTGCTGGCCCATTACCGCGCGCTGATGGACCTGGTGGCCGAGCAGGGGGCAGGGGACCTTGCCGCAATCTCTGCCCTGCTTGCGCCCGCAAAGGGGTGACTTGCCGCGCCAGGCGACCTCCGTTATGTTCATGCAAACATAACGGAGGTCGCCGATGCGTCACTTTCTCCTTGCGGGCCTCCTGTCCCTGGCCAGCCCGATCCAGGCTGCCGAGATCACGGTCTTTGCCGCGGCCTCCTTGAAAGGCCCGCTCGATGCGGTGGCCGAAGCCTGGCAGGCCGCGACGGGCAATGGGGTCACGATTTCCTATGGCGGCTCTTCGGCCCTGGCCAAGCAGATCGAACAGGGCGCTCCGGCCGATGTCTTTCTCTCGGCAGCCGAGAGCTGGATGGACAAGCTGGCCGAGGACAAGTTGATCCAGGAGCCGACGCGGCGGGATTTCTTCGGCAATGCCCTGGTCCTGATCGCGGCAGACCCTGCCGCCGCCCCGGTGACGCTGGATGACAAGACCGACCTGAACGCGCTTCTGGCCGGGGGGAAACTGGCCATGGCCCTGGTCGATTCGGTCCCGGCGGGGCAATATGGCCGCGAGGCGCTGACTGCGCTCGGCCTGTGGGAGGGCGTGGCGCCCAACGTGGCCCAGGCCCAGGACGTGAAGGCGACCCTGACTCTGGTGACCAGCGGAGAGGCGCCTTACGGCATCGTCTATGCCACGGATGCCAAGGGTGCGGGGCTGACCCCGGTCGCCATCTTCCCCAAGACCAGCCACAAGCCGATCCTCTACCCCGGCGCGGCGACCGTCACGGCCAAGCCCGAGGCGGCGGCCTTCCTCGACTTCCTTGCGACGCCCGAGGCCGGCCAGGTCTTTGCCGAGGCGGGCTTTGCGGTCTTGCCGTGAGCGCGCGCAGCGTGTCTGATGGGCCGCCGGAGCGGTCTGGCGGCTTTCCGGTGGGATGATGGAGCTGACGGCGGATCAATGGGCGGCGGTGGGCCTGTCGCTGAAGGTCTCGTTCTGGGCGGTGGTCGCAAGCCTGCCCTTCGGCATCGCCGTGGCCTGGGTCCTGGCGCGGTGCCGGTTTCCGGGCCATGGGCTCTTGAACGCCGTGGTCCATCTGCCCCTGATCCTGCCGCCCGTCGTCACGGGCTATGCGCTGCTTCTGCTTTTCGGCCGCAAGGGGCTCTTGGGTGAGGCCCTGGCCAGCATCGGCATCGTCCTGGCCTTTCGCTGGACCGGCGCGGTCCTGGCCGCCGCCGTCATGGCCTTTCCCCTGATGGTCCGCGCCATCCGCCTGGGGTTCGAAGCGGTCGACCCCAAGATCGAGGAGGCCGCGCGGACCCTTGGCGCGCCCCCCTCTTCGGTCTTTGCCCGCGTGACCCTGCCGCTGATCCTGCCCGGGATCATCGCCGGGGCGATCCTGGCCTTCGCCAAGGCGCTTGGAGAGTTCGGGGCGACGATCACCTTCGTCTCGAACATCCCGGGCCAGACCCAGACCCTGCCGACCGCGATCTACACCTTCTTGCAGCAACCCGACGGAGACGCCGTGGCGGCAAGGCTGGTCGCGGTCTCGGTCGCCCTGGCCTTTGCGGCGCTTGGCCTGTCAGAGCTCTTGTCGCGCGCCGTGGCCCGCCGCATCCGGGGGCGGGCATGACGCTGCGGATCGCCATCCAGCACCGCTTTCCGGGCGCCGAGATCGCGGTGGATTTCAGCGTGCCGCCGGGGGTGACGGCGCTGTTCGGCCCCTCGGGCGCGGGGAAATCTTCGGTGCTGATGGCGATCGCCGGGCTCTTGCGCCCCGACCGGGCCACGATCACCCTGGACGGCGCGGCCTTGCCCCGCGCCCCTCACCGCCGCCGCGTCGCCGTGGTCTTCCAGGAGGCGCGGCTCTTCCCGCATATGTCGGTGCGCCAGAACCTGGGCTTTGGCCTGCGCTGGGCGCCACAGGGGGGCCCGGCGCTGGGGGAGGTGGCGGGCCTTCTTGGCCTCACCGCGCTTCTCGACCGTCACCCCGCCACGCTCTCGGGGGGCGAGGCGCAGAGGGTGGCCATCGGTCGCGCGCTTCTCTCCCATCCGCAGGTTCTCTTGATGGACGAGCCGCTGTCGGCGCTGGATGCCCCGCGCAAGGCCGAGATCCTGCCCTGGCTCGAGGCCCTGGCCGCCCGCACCCGCATCCCGCTGCTTTACGTCTCCCATGCCCTGCCCGAGATCGCCCGGCTTGCCGCGCGGATGGTGGTCATCGACCGGGGGCGGATCAGGGCCGAGGGCCGGCTGGAAGAGATCCTCTCCGATCCCGATCTGGCGCCGCTGATCGGCCTGACCGAGATGGGCGCGGTCATCGAGGCGGAGGTGGCCGAGACCGCGCCGGACGGGCTGGCGCGGCTGATCACCCCGGGCGGGCCGCTGTTCCTTGCGGTCCAGGCGGCCCCGGGGGCAAGGCTGCGCCTGCGGCTTGCCGCCCAGGACATCATCCTGTCCCATGCGCGCCCCGAGGGGCTTTCGGCGCTGAACATCCTCACTGCCCGCATCCTGCGGCTGAACAGCGGCGAGGGTTCGGTCCTGGTGCAACTGGGGATGGGAGAGAGCCGCTTCCTGGCCCGCGTCACGCAGCGCTCGGCCCAGGCCATGGACCTGCGCCCGGGGCAAGAGGTCCATGCCATCCTCAAGACCGTCGCACTTGCCGGAGCGCTTTGATATTTCGCCGCAGGGTTGTGTGGTAAGCAAACGTTTACATCGCGCGAAGGGGATGCCATGATCAGCGCTGGACCGGATCTTGCGCGGAGGATGTCATGGCCCAGACAGACATGGGCGAGGCCCAGGACGAACGTGACCAACGCGGCCCGCGCAAGCAAAGCCGCGAGGCCCGCCGCAGCCAGTTGATCGAGGCCACGCTCGAGACCCTGGCCGCAAGGGGCTATGCAAGGGTCACCCTGCTCGAGGTCGCGCGCACGGCGGGGCTGTCGCATGGGCTGGTGAATTTCCACTTCTCCAGCAAGGAAAAGCTCCTGGAGGCCACGCTGACGCAACTGGCCGAAGAATACCGCGCCAACTGGCTGCGTCATGTCGAGGAGGCGGGCGAGGACCCGGCCGCGCAACTGGCGGCGATGGTGGCGGCGGATTTCGACCCGGTCATCAATTCTCCGCTGCGCATCGCGGCCTGGTGTGCCTTTCTGGGCGAGGCGCAGGTGCGTCCCCTGTACCAGGCGCAGTGCCAGGCCAATGACGAGGCCTATGTCGACCGGATGGAGGTCATCGTCCGCCAGCTTCTGAACCGGAATGGCATGACCGGCCATGCCTGTCGCATCGCCCGGGCGATCCGGCTGGTCTCCCTGGGTTCATGGGTCGATGTCGTGACCCTGACCGCGCCCTATACCATGGCCGAGGCGCGCGAGACCGCCTTCACCGCCGCAAGGGCCTTCTTTCCGGACGAGCCCGCCTTGCAGACCGCCTGACGCCTTTTCAAGTTGACTTGACCTTGCGGGCGCATTCTCTTGGGCCCAAGGGGGGGCGGGAATGCGTCCGATCGACAGGGTTCTGGGGCTGAAAATCTGGCAGGGAGAGGTCGTGGCCGATCCGCTGGGCGGCGGCATCACCAATGTCAATTTCCGGGTCCGCGATGGGCGGGGCTCTTGCGTGGTGCGGGTGGGCGACGATATCCCCGTCCACCAGATCATGCGGTTCAACGAGCTTGCGGCCAGCCGCGCGGCCTATCTCGCGGGGGTCTCGCCGCAGGTCCTGCACCATGAACCCGGGCTCCTGGTCATCGACTTCATCGAGGGCCGCACCCTGACCGCCGCCGACCTTTGCGACTGGGCGCTGGACCAGGCGCTGGAGATGGTGATCCGCACCCACCGCGACATTCCGCGCCACCTGCGCGGCCCCTCGCTGACCTTCTGGGTCTTCCAGGTGATCCGCGACTATGCCCTGACGCTGACCGATGGCGACAGCCGCCACCTGGAAGCCTTGCCCGCGCTTATGACCCAGGCCCAGGCGCTCGAGGCCGCCGTGGGCCGGATCGAGATGGTCTTCGGCCACAACGACCTGCTTCCGGCGAATTTCCTGCATGACGGGGCGCGGATGTGGCTGGTGGACTGGGACTATGCGGGCTGGGGATCTCCCTTGTTCGACCTTGGGGGGCTGGCGGCCAATGCGGGCCTGTCGCAGGCGCAGGAAAGCGTCATGTTGACGCGCTATTTCGGCCAGGTGGACCGCGACCTGATGCGGCGCTATGCGGCGATGAAGGCCGCCGCCGCCCTGCGCGAGGCCATGTGGTCCATGGTCTCGGAAATCCATTCCGAGCTGGATTTCGATTACGCCGCCTATACTTCGGCCAATCTTCTCACCTATCGGGCGGCCTATGACGCCTGGACGCAAACCTGAGGGCATCATGCTTCCCACCACTGCAAAAGCCGTCATCATCGGCGGCGGCATCATTGGCTGTTCGACCGCCTATCACCTGGGGAAACTGGGGTGGACCGATACCGTGCTGTTGGAGCGCGCCAAGCTGACCTCGGGCACGACCTTCCATGCGGCGGGGCTGGTGGGGCAGCTGCGCACCTCGGCCAATATCACCCAGCTTCTGGGCTATTCGGTGGACCTGTACAAACGCCTGGCCGAGGAGACCGGCCTTGCCACGGGCTGGAAGATGAACGGCGGCCTGCGTCTTGCCTGCAATGCCGACCGCTGGATCGAGGTCAAGCGCCAGGCCACAACGGCGCATAGTTTCGGGCTGGAGATGCATCTTTTGACGCCCAAGGAGGCGCAGGAGCTTTGGCCCCTGATGCGCATCGACGACCTCGTGGGCGCCGCCTACCTGCCGACCGATGGCCAGGCCAACCCTTCCGATATCACCCAAAGCCTGGCCAAGGGCGCCCGCATGTCCGGCGTGAAGATCTTCGAGGACACGCCGGTCACAAGGATCATCGTGGAAGACGGCAAGGTGAAAGGCGTCGAGACCGCCCAAGGGGTCATCACTTGCGAAAAGGTGGTGATCTGCGCGGGCCAATGGACAAGGGCGCTGGCGGCCACAGTGGGGGTGAATGTCCCCCTCGTCTCGGTCGAGCATCAATACATGATCACCGAAAAGGTCCCCGGCGTGACCTCCAACCTCCCGACCCTGCGGGACCCCGACCGGCTGACCTATTGGAAGGAAGAGGTCGGCGGCCTGGTCTGGGGCGGCTATGAGCCCAACCCCAAGCCCTGGGCGCAGAATGGCATCCCCGAGGGCTTCCATTTCCAGACCCTGCAACCCGATTTCGACCACTATTCCCAGTTCATGGAAGACGCGATCTACCGCGTCCCCGCCTTGGAGACGGCGGGGGTGAAACAGCTCCTGAACGGCCCCGAAAGCTTCACCCCCGATGGCAATTTCATCCTGGGCGAGGCGCCGGAGCAGCAGGGCATCTTCATCGGCGCGGGCTTCAACGCCTTTGGGATTGCCTCTGGCGGTGGCGCGGGCATGGCGCTGGCCGAATGGGTCGCCACGGGCAGCGCGCCCTACGATCTCTGGCCCGTCGACATCCGCCGCTTTGGGCCCCATCACCGCTCGACCGACTGGGTGCGGGCCCGCACGATGGAGGCCTATGGCAAGCATTACACCATCGCCTGGCCCTCCGAGGAGATGACCTCGGCCCGCCCCACCCGCCGCTCGCCGCTTTACGGCAGCCTGAAGGCGGCAGGCGCCGTCTTCGGCGAAAAGCTCGGCTGGGAGCGGCCGAACTGGTTCGCGCAGGGCGAAGAGCCGCGCGATGTCTACAGCTACACCCGCCCCGGCTGGTTCGACGCGGTCAAGCGCGAACACCATGCCGCGCGCACCGGCTGCGTGCTGATCGACCAGACCTCCTTCGCCAAGTTCCGCCTGCGCGGGCCCGATTCGGAAAAGGCCCTGTCCTGGATCGCCGCCGGGCGCGTGGAGCGCGCCCCGGGGACCCTGACCTATACCCAGATGCTGAACGACAAGGGCGGCATCGAGGCCGATGTGACCGTGGCGCGCCTCGGCTCCGACGACTATTACATCGTCACCGGAACGGGCTTTGCGACCCGCGATTTCAACTGGATCTCCCGCAATCTCCAAGGCGATTGCCACTTGACCGATGTGACCTCGGGCCTGGCCGTCCTGTCGCTGATGGGTCCCAAGGCGCGCGAGGTCCTGCAAGTCCTGACCCCCGATGACCTCTCGAACCAGGCTTTCCCCTTCGGCACCGCCCGGACCATCTCGGTCGCCCTTTGTCCCGTCCTCGCGCTGCGCGTCACCTATGTCGGCGAGCTCGGCTGGGAGCTGCATATGCCCGTCGAGGTCGCCCAGAGCGTCTATGATGCGCTGATGGGGCAGGGGGTGACGCTGGCGGGTTACCGCGCCATCGAGACCCTGCGCCTGGAGAAAGGCTACCGCGCCTGGGGCGCCGAGATCGGCCCGGACCATACGCCCCTGGAATCGGGCCTCGGCTGGGCGGTGAAGCTGAAAAGCGGCACCCCCTTCAAGGGCCGCGAGGCGCTCCTCCGCCAAGAGGCCGAGGGCGTGAAGAAGCGCCTCGCCACCTTCTGGGTGGACGATCCGAACGTCACCCTCCTTGGCCGCGAAACGATCTACCGCAACGGCGAGCGCATGGGCTGGCTGGCCTCCGGCGGCCATGGTCATACGCTGGACCGTCCCATCGGCCTGGGCTTCATCCGCCGCCCGGGCGTCGACCAGGCCTTCCTGGACGAGGGGGAATGGGAGCTCGAAGTCGCCTCCGAACGCCACAAGGCCCAGGTCACCTTCGCCCCCCTCTACGACCCCAAGGGCGAAAGGGTGAAGGCCTGACAGAAAAGACCGGGGAGGGGGCGCCCCTCCCCGGACCCCACCGGGACTTGAGGCAAAGCGCCCCCCATTCATCTTTTCCAAAATATCCACGGGGATTTTCAAGGGGAGCGTGCTCCCCTTGAAGCGGGGGGCTCGGGGGGCGGCAGCCCCCCGATCTGGGTCCGCAGAGCGGCGCGAGCGACAGCGAGCGCCCCCTGTTTCCCGCTCAGACCCGCATGCGCCGCATCGCGATGATCTGCCGGATCAGCCCCAGGGGCGGCACGGCGCGGAAGAGGTCGCGCATCATCAGCACATCGCCCCAAATCCCCGCCCAAAACCCGTATTTCGCCGACTTCAACGGGCTCACCACGCCGGGCAGGCGCACGACGGCGATCTTCACCCCGGCCTTGATGGCAAGCCCGTTCAAAAACACCTCGAAGCCGAATTTCGGCAGGCGCCGCAAGGCCTCGTCCTGGCCCGCAATCAGGTCGCGCCTTATCGCCCGCTCGCCCGAGATGTAGTCCAGCCCGATCCAGCGCCAGGGCCCGGGCGCATTGTCGCGGAGCGAGATCGACATGGCGGCCCGCCCCTCCTTCACCGGCGCGATCAGCGCCGTCAGATGCGCGGGCGAAAGCCCCACGAGGTCGGCGTCGATCAGCAGAACGACCTCGGACGCGGTCTCGGCAAAGCCCCGGGCGAGGGCCGCCGTCTTGCCGCCGTTCTGCGCCAGCGTGATCAGCCGCACCGGGTAGCCCCGCGCGACCTCGGAGGTGCCATCCGAGGAACCGTCATCGACCACCAGGACCTCGTCGATCAGCGGATGGCCGATGACCGCCTGCAGGACAGATCCCAGCCGCGCGGCCTCGTTATAGGCCGGGATGATGCAGGTCAGGCGGATTTGCGCCTCCACATCCAGAAGACCACGACCAGCCCCACCAGCCCCAGGGCCAGGGAGCCGCGCCAGATCCAGGTATCGGCCGCCGCATAGGCCGAACCCAGGACCCAGCCAAGCCCCACGAAGACCGCCGATTTCGGCACGGTTCCGATGAAATTCCACAGCATATAGGCGCGGAAATCCATCCGCGCGGCGCCCGAGGCCAGCATGATGGGCAGGCCCGTCGAATGGGTGAACTTGCCGAAAAGCAGCGTCTTGCCCCCCCGTTCGGCGAAATGGGCCGAGAGCGCCATCTGCCGCGCCTCGGTCATGCCCAGCTTGCGCAACCAGCGTTCGGGCAGGATCTTGGGCCCGGCGCGCCCGATCCAGTAATACATGGCGTCCCCCACCAGGTCGCCCAACACGCAGACGACATAGACGCTGGCCAGCCCCATATAGCCCGCTTTCGCAAGCCAGGCCGCGATGATCGTGACGATGGGCCCCTCGATCACCGCCAAGGGCCCCACGACCCAAAGCCCATGGCTCTGCATCAGAAGCTGGACCCCTTCCAGCGTCATCTCGGCGCCTCGGAGGACATGGCATTGCCGCGCCATTCGAAGGAATTGCCCATCCAGCCCTTGACCCAAAGGACCGGGTTCAAGGCATCGCGCAAAATCCAGGCCGCCACATCCTCGACCTGGCGCGGCCAGCCGCCGCGGGCGGCGAGGATGGCCTCGGGCAGATACCACAGGACCAGGAAGCCGGGCAGGGCCCAGGGCGCTGCCAGGGCCAGCGCCAGGGCGGGAAGGGCGGCGCCGGCAAGGACCTCGGGCAGGTAAAGCGCCGGAAAGCCCATGCGCCGCACCTTGGCCCAGCGGACCTGGCGGCTCCAGACCGTGGCGAGGTCGCGCTGGCCGATGGGCTGTTCGAAGAAGCGCCCCGGCAGGCGGACCTTCAACCCCGCCGCCCGCACCACCTTGGTCGAGGCCACATCTTCGGCCATCTCGGCCCCCAGGACCGCGATGCCGCCCGCCTGTTCCAGCACCTCTTTCCGCCAGAACAGCATTTTGCCCTGGGCATAGCCCTGGCCCAAGGCGCTGCCCGCCATCTGCCAGCGCGCCTGGTGGGTGTTCAGGAAGGCGCATTCCAGCCGTGCCGCAAAGCCCTCGGGCCTTATGCCGATGGGCGGAGAGGAGACGAGCCCGGTATCCGCCCGAAACTCCGCCAGGCAGCGCGCCAGGTAGTCGGGCGGCAAGAGCACGTTGGAATCGCTCATCAGGATGCGGTCGTGGCGCGCGGCCTTCCAGCCCTTGACCAGGTTGTTCAGCTTCGGATTGCCCGAGACCCTGTCATCGCCCACCAGGACCTGGGACGGCACGCCCGGATGGCGCGCCATGATCTCGCGGGCGAGGGGGATGGCCGGGTCATCGGGAGAGGCCGCGCAGAAGATCACCTCGTAATCCCCTGTCGCCGAGAAGGTGCTCTCCAGCGTCTCGGCCAGGTTGTTTTCCAGCCCGCAGATCGGGCGCAGGACCGTGACGGGCGCAGGCGCCCCCGGCCCGGGCGCGCGGGACAGGGCCCAAAGCGCGAGGCCGGTTCCGACATATTGCAGCACCAGGCAAAGGGCTGCGAAGGCAAGCAGGATCGACAGGGCACACCTCTCTCAGGCCGGGCTGAGCCCGATATGCGCCTTGGAATGGGGAATTTCCACCCCCTGGGCTTGCGAGGCCAGGGCCCAGTCGATCAGGACCAGCCGCCCGCCCGTTGTTTCGACCAGGGCCGTGGCATTTTCCACCCAGTCGCCGCAATTGGCATAAAGCGCATCCGGGCGCTCGGTCAGGGCGGGCTTGTGGAAATGGCCGCAGATGATGCCATCGGCCTGATGCGCCAGGGCGATGCCGGACAGCCGCGTCTCGAAATCGTCGCAGGCGCGCGCCGCATCGTTCACCCATTTCACCACGAGGTCCGCGAGCCGCGAGGGCGCGAGGCCCATCCGCGCCCGGACCCGGTTCCAGCCCGCCACAGCGCCCCGGAAGGCGCCATCCACCCGCGCCACCAGCCGCGTGATGCGGGGGAAATGCGTCTCGAAGACATCGCCCTCGTCGCCATGCACGACCAGCAGCCTGCGCCCCTCGGCGGTCTCATGGATCAGGCGGTCCTCGATCTCGACCCCGCCCAAGGCCTGACCGATGAAGCGGCGGAAAAAGGCATCGTGGTTGCCGGGCGTATAGATCAGCCGCGCGCCCTCGCGGCCCCGGGCGAAAAGAAGCGAGAGGATGTCCTGCTGGCGCGCCGACCAGTGGCGCACCGGCATCCAGGTGTCGAGGATATCGCCGACCAGATAGATCCTGTCGGCCGAATGGCTTTGCAGGAAGGACAAAAGCAGCTCCTCGCGGCAGGCGCGCGAGCCCAGGTGCAGGTCCGAGAGGAAGAGCGCGGGGAAATGGCGGCGCGCGACCGGGGCCGACTGGGTGCGGTCGGGCAGGAAGTCGCGGCTCAGGTCGGAAAGGGCGGACATATCGGTCTCCCGGGGTCTTTTCGGTGAAACGGCGGTGCGGGTCGGTTCCGTCGCCGTCAGTCTAGGTTTTTTCTGCAACAGCGAAGTGACGGAGCTTTGTTTGCTGCCCTGCGACCGGGTGTCCCGGGGCAAGGGGTTCCGGTGGCGGCCGGAACAGGCTAGGGATGGGGCATGTTGAAGGTGCAGAATCTGGCCGTGGCGCGGGGCGGGGTGGCCTTGCTGGAGGGGGTGAGCTTTGCGCTCATGCCCGGTGCGGCCTTGGTGCTGCGGGGCCCCAATGGCGCGGGCAAGACGACGCTTCTTCGGACCCTGGCGGGCTTGCAGCCTCCGCTGGAAGGGGAGGTGGTGGTCGAGGGCGAGAGCCTGACCTATGCCGCCCATGCCGATGGGCTGAAGGCCATGCTGACGGTGACCGAGAACCTGGCCTTCTGGGCGCGGGTCCATGGGGTTGCGGTGCCGGGGGGGGCGGGCGCGGTTCAGGCGGCGCTGGAGGCGATGAACCTGGGAAGCTTGCGCGAGCGGCGGGCGGCGGATCTTTCGGCCGGGCAGAAGCGGCGGCTGGGGCTGGCGCGGCTGATGGTGACGGGGCGGCGGCTGTGGCTTTTGGACGAGCCGACGGTGAGCCTCGATGCGGCCTCGGTCGGGCTTTTCGCGGCCATGCTGCGCTTGCATCTGGCGGGGGGAGGGGCTGCGGTCCTGGCCACCCATATCGACCTTGGCCTGCCCGAGGCGGGCGTGCTGGAGCTTGGCCCCTACCGCGCCAAGCCGCGCCAGACCGGGGCTTTCGACGAGGCCTTCGCATGAGGGGCGGGGCCTGGTTGCCTTTGGGGGAGGGCTCTGCCGACTGCGCGGCCGGGGCCTGGCGCCCTGCGTGGCCCTGCCGACTGGGCGGGCGCCCTGCCGACTGCACCGCAGCGGCGGGGCGACTGGCCAGGCTCCGCCGACTGGGGGGGCGCCCTGCCGACGGCACGCTCGGGGCTGCGCGCCAGGCCTCGCCCTGCCGACTGGGGGGGCCTGTCATTGCCCCGCTCCGTCCGGCTGGCGCCATGGCTCGAGAGCCTGCGGCGGACTATGGCGTCCTGTCGGGCCCGGAGAGGGCCCTGGGCGGGGCTCGGCTTTCCCTCTCTTCCTTTCATGACGGAGCCCGCCGATGATCGCGCTTCTCTCACGGGACTTGCGGCTGGCCATGCGGGCGGGCGGGGGCTTCGGCCTTGGCCTTGCCTTTTTCCTCATGGTGGCCGTCCTCGTGCCCCTGGGTGTCGGGCCCAAGGGCGCGCTTCTGGCGCAGATCGCGCCGGGGATCCTGTGGGTTGGCGCGCTCCTGGCCTGTCTTCTCTCGCTTGACCGCATGTTCGCGCTGGATTTCGAGGATGGCTCGCTTGATCTCATGGCGGTCTCGCCCCTGCCCCTGGAGGGGGTGGCCCTGGTCAAGGCGCTGGCGCATTGGCTGGTGACGGGGCTGCCCCTGGTGGTGATCGCGCCGCTTTTGGGGCTCCTGATGAGCCTGCCGCCTGCGGGCTATCCTTGGCTTTTGGGCTCGCTGATCCTGGGCTCTCCGGCGCTCTCGGTCATCGGCTGCTTTGGGGCGGCCCTGACGGTGGGGCTGAAACGCGGCGGGCTGATCCTGTCGCTGATCGTCCTGCCCATGTATGTGCCGACGCTGATCTTCGGGGCCGAGGCGGTGCGGCGGGGCGCGGCGGGCCTGGCTGCGGGGGCGCCGATGCTGCTTCTGGCGGGGATCTCGCTGGGGGCCTTGGCGCTCTTGCCCTTTGCCACGGCGGCGGCCTTGCGGGCGAATTTGAAATGAGGCGGCGTGGGGCGCCAGGGCCTGGCCGGGGGCAGGTCCGGCTTGCGGCTGGCCCCGCTGCCGGAAGGCCTGCGATTTTCGGCTTTCCTGACAACTTGGTGAATTGCCAAAATGCCGCTGGCAGGGCAGGGAACGTCTCAGGCCGCGTCCGTCCTTCAGTCGGCGGGGCAGGGTTTGGGCCCCCGGGGGCCATGGGTGCAGTCGGCGGAGCCCTTGCGGCCCGCACAAGGGGGTGCTGATGTCGATCTGGGACTATGCCAATCCCAAGAGGTTCATGACGACCTCGGGGCTCTTGCTGCCCTGGGTCTCGGGCCTTGCGGCGGCCTTGGTGCTGGGCGGGCTCGCCTGGGGCTTCTTCTTCACCGGGGATGATTACAAGCAGGGCTCGACGGTCAAGATCATCTATCTCCATGTCCCCGCCGCCATGCTGGGGATCGGGGCCTGGTTCATGATGCTGGCGGGCTCGCTGATCTGGCTGATCCGGCGCCACCATGTCAGCGCGCTCGCCGCCCGCGCCGCAGCTCCTGTGGGGATGACCTTCACGCTCATCGGCCTTGTCACCGGAGCCATCTGGGGCCAGCCCATGTGGGGGACCTGGTGGGCCTGGGACCCGCGGTTGACCGCCTTCCTGATCCTCTTCCTCTTCTACCTCGGCTACCAGGCGCTTTGGGCCGCGATCGAAGACCCCGACACCGCCGCCGACCTGACCTCGGTCCTGTGTATCGTGGGCTCTGTCTTCGCCTTCCTGTCGCGCTATGCCGTGCTCTTCTGGAACCAGGGCCTGCACCAGGGCGCCTCGCTCTCGGTGGCCGGAGGCTCCGAGGTCTCGGGCGTCTATGCCTGGCCTCTGGTCACCTGCATCACCGGGTTCTTCCTTTTGTTCGTGGCCCTGGTCTTCCTGCGCACCCGGATGCATATCCGCCTGCGCCGGGTCAGGGCGCTGATGGCGCGGGAGAGGTTGGCATGATGCCGGATCTTGGGAAATATGCCTTCACCGTGCTGGCGGCCTATGGCGCCTCGCTGGGGCTGATCGCGCTTCTGATCGGCGTGTCGCTCTGGCAGGGCGCAAAGGCCAGGCGCGCGCTGGAAGCCTTGGAAAGGACCTTTGACTGATGGCTTTCAAACCGCTCTACTTCGTGCCCGTCGCAATCTTTGCCGCCCTGATCGGTGCGGTGATCCTGCCCAAGCTTTCCGACCAGGCGGCGGGCAAGGACGATTCGCTGCCCTCGGTCCTTTTGGGCAAGGAGGCGCCTGCGGTGACGGTGACGGCCTTTGGCGCGGGGCCTGCGCCCACGGATGCCGACCTCCGCCAGCCGGGGCTGAAACTGGTGAACTTCTGGGCCTCCTGGTGCCAGCCCTGCCGGGCCGAACATCCGCTCTTGGAGCGGCTCAAGGCCGAGGGCGTCACGATCTATGGCATCAACTACAAGGACAAGCCCGAGGCGGGGCAGAAGTTCCTGGAGGAGATGGGCAATCCCTTCGCCAAGATCGGCGCGGACGAGGGGCGGATGGCGCTGGATTGGGGCCTTTACGGCGTGCCCGAGACCTTCGTGATCGACGGCGAGGGCAAGATCGTGATGCGGCTTGCGGGGCCGATCACGGAGGCCAACCTGCTCAGCCAGTTGCGCCCCGCGATGGACCAGGCGCGCTGATCAGACCAGGTCGATGGCACCTGCCAGCCCCTCCAGACCGTGCAGCCCATCGAGGACGATGATCTGCCCCTCCCCAAGGCGCAGCGCCACCCGGTCCTCGAAGACCAGGCCGAACTCAGCGACGATCTCGGAGGCCGTCAGCCCGGCCCAGGGCGCCGAGCCCGCCTCCAGCGTGATCCGGTCGACCCCGATCTCGAAATCGGTGATCCGGTCGATGCCCTGGCCCGCCCCGGCGCGAAAGACGAAGTGATCGGCGCCCGCGCCCCCGGTCAAGAGGTCGGGCCCAAAACCGCCGTCCAGCCGGTCCGAGCCCCTCCCGCCGATCAGCCAATCCCTGCCGCCACCGCCCAGGAGCAGGTCATCGCCCGCATCCCCCTCCAGCCGGTCGTCGCCCTCCATCCCCTCCAGCCGATTGGCCCCGGCCGAGCCGTGCAGGTGATCGCCCGCCGTGCCGCCGGTGACCTCCTCGACCCCGGTCAGCAGGTCGCGCCCGAGGCCCGTCTCTTGCGCCACGGTCCGGCGCAGATCGACCGTCACGGGCGTGGTCGTGGCATAGATCACCCGGTCCACCCCCGCGCCCCCCCGGATGCGGTCATCCCCCGGCCCGCCAAAGAGCGTGTCGTTGCCCTCGCCGCCCAAGAGCGCATCATTCCCCGCCTTGCCGTAAAGCCGGTCGTCGCCCGCCTGGCCCAGGATCAGGCTCGCGACATTGCCCGCGCGCCCCGCCAGGACATCGTCGCCCGCGTCCCTCTGGCCCGAGAGCCATTCGCCATAGCCGCGCCCGTTCAAGACGAAGCGCAGATCCGTGTCGTTCAGCGCCCCGGTCCGCAGCAGATCATGCCCCGCCGCGTCACGGATCGTCAGGCTCTCGACCGACAGCCCCGCCAGCGGCGCAAGGTCAAGCCGGCCCTCGCGGTCGAGCTGCCGCACCACCCCCATCAAGGACATCGCCAGCCCGGGTGAGGCCGCAAGCGCGCCCGTCACCGCGATCCGGTAATCGCCCAGCCAAAGCGAGGCCACCCGTCCCTGCACCTGAAAGCCGAAGACCTCCTCCCCCCGGTCCTGCAAGGAGAGGGCCGTCATTCCCTGCGCCATCATCTCGGCCAGCCAGGCCTCCTGCGCCTCGGGGCTGGCCGTGGCGAAATCCTGGACCTTCAGCACCACGTCTTGCAGCGCGCAGAGCGCCGCAAAGGAGTCCGGCCTTTCGCCCAGCACCGTGATGACCTGTCCCCCGCTGGTCGCCCGCCAGCCATTGACGGCGAATTCCGTGGTCCAAAGGCTGCGGTCCCCGGCAAAGACCTCGAAGCGCACGACCTTGCCCTCGGCGAAAGCGCGGTCGAGCGCTTCGGGCAATTGGTCCAGCGAGGCGATGGGGCCGATGCGCTGGGCCAGGATCTCGACCTGGTAGGCCTGGCCCGAGGCCGAGGTCCATTCCTGGCGCAGCTTCTGGGCCGAGATCTCCAGCGCCTCGACCGTGCCCTCCAGGGCCGCGGGCAGCCCGGCCAGCGCCTCTGCGCTGTTCAGATGGAAGGTGAAATCGGCATCAAGCGTGCCCTCGAGGCCCGCGACCAGGCGCCCCGATAGATCGACTTTTGTCAAAGAAATCACCCACCGTTTACGCCCCGTTAGGTAACTTAGGGTGATGCTAAATGCATGAAAAGCTTAATCAAAGTTAACGCACTTCTGATCGTTCTGGCGCTCGTGGCGCTGCCTTCGTGCAGTTTTGCCCTCGGTTGGACGAATTGCGCGGGCACGAACCTGCGTTATGGCGTGGAATCGGGCGAATGGGCCGCGATGAACAAGACCGAACGCGACTTCCTCGGCGACAATCCCGGGCTGTCGGGCGTCGGCGGGGGCTTTCTGGACGACACCTTGCGGCAGGGGACGCGGGTCAAATTGTTTCGCGTGACAGAGGTAACGGCCGGCCGCTGCCGCCCTGATTCGCATGTGCTCTTGCGCTTCTCACCCCTGATCGCGGACCTGCCCGATGGCATCGGCGTCTTCACCGATCCGGCGCGCATGGTGGGGGTCAGCATCGGTGTCCGGGCCGAGCAGTTCTATTGGCACCGGGGGCGGCATTGGGAAACGGGCCTGGGCCTTGGGGTCGAGGCGAACTGGCACAAGATGCGCCTGCGCTCTGCCCTTGTGTCCTTGGACAGCGAGGCGGTTACCCTCAGCGCCCCGGTCACGCTGATCATGCGGCGCGAGATCGGCACGGCCGAGATCGCCTTGTGGCTGCGCCATTCCTGGGCCCTGGGGGGCGAGCAGGGCCAGGCCGTGGGTTTCAGCCTGACCCAGAAATTCTAGGCCCGCAGCGGACTGCGGGCCATGGGGGGCTCAGCCCTCGGTCGCAGCCCCGCGCGAGCGGCGGCCACCGCGGCGGCCCGAGGCGGCGGCGGAATGAGCGGCCGAGGCTTCGGCGAAGGTCGCACCGGCCTCGACGGCCTCCAGCACCTTGGCGAAGCGGATCCACTCGGCGCCGTTGGCATCGTGGTTCATCAGGAAGTTGGCGGCGCGGATCGCCTCCATCTCCTGCTGGCGGACCGGGTTCATGATGGCCGAGGTCATGCCGGCGCAGATCGCCATGGGCAGGAAGGCGCCGTTGATCCCGTGACGATGCGGCAGGCCGAAGGAGATGTTCGAGGCGCCACAGGTCGTGTTCACGCCCAGTTCGTCACGCAGGCGACGGACGAGCGCAAAGACCTGCTGGCCCGCCGAACCCATGGCGCCGACCGGCATGACCAGCGGGTCAACCACGATGTCATGCGCCGGGATGCCGAAATCGGCGGCGCGCTGGACGATCTTCTTGGCCACGGCGAAGCGGACATCGGGGTCTTCCGAGATGCCCGTATCGTCGTTGGAGATCGCCACGACCGGCACGTTGTATTTCTTGACCAGCGGCAGAACCAGCTCCAGCCGGTGCTCCTCGCCCGTCACCGAGTTCAGAAGCGGACGCCCCTCGCAGGCCATCAGCCCCGATTCCAGCGCGCCGGGGACCGAAGAGTCGATGCAAAGCGGCACGTCGACGGTCTGCTGGACGATCTCGATCAGCGCCTTCATCAGGGGCGGCTCGACGAAGTTGTTGTCGGCATAGCGCGGGTCCTTCGCCATCATGTTGGTGAAGACCGCGCCCGAGTTCACGTCCAGGACGGTCGCGCCGCAAGCCACCTGCTCCAGCGCGTCCTTGATGACGGTCTCATAGTTCCCGGCCTCAAGCTCCAGCGCCAGCTTCTTGCGGCCCGTGGGGTTGATGCGCTCGCCGATGACGCAGAAGGGCTCGTCGAAGCCGATCACGACGGTCTTGGTTTTCGATTCGATGACGGTACGGGTCATGACGCTCTCCTCAGGCGTTGGCGGGGACGCCCGAAGCGCCGCCGTTGTCGGTCACCCATTGGGCATTGGTCTTGATGCCGCCCAAGGGGAAGAAGTGGACTTGTTCGATGTTGAAATTCGGGGTCTTGGCGGCATGGGCGGCCAGTTCGGTGACGAATTCCGTGGGCTCATAGGGCATCAAGAGCTTGGTCACATCCATCGCGCGCTTTTGCAAGACGCGCAAGCTGGGGCCGACGCCGCAAGCGATGGCGAATTTGATCAGGGTTTGCAGCTTGGCCGGACCCGCCACGCCGATATGAACCGGGATCTTGACGCCAGCCGCCGAGAGCTTGTTGGCCCATTCGATCACGGGGCCAGCCTCGAAACAGAACTGCGTGGCCACGGCGACCTTGGCATCCGTCCGCTCGGCCCAGGCGTTCTTCCAGGCCAGCGCCTTCATCACGACCTCGTCGCCGCCCTTGGGGTCGATGTCCTTGTTGCCCTCGGGGTGACCCGCGACATGGAGACGCTCGAAGCCGTCGAAGAGCCCGGTCTCGATCAGCTGCATCGAGTTGTCGAAATCGCCCGCAGGCGTCGGAATCCCGCCGCCCAGAAGCAGCGCCTGCTTGACCCCGGCCTCGGCCTTGTAGCGCGCGATCCAGTCGGCCAGGGTCGCCTTGTCCTTGATGATCCGCGCCGGGATATGGGGCATGACGTCAAAGCCCTCGCCCGCGATGCGCTTGGCGGTGGCCACCATGTCCTCGATCGGCGTGCCGTCGATATGGGCGATATAGACGCGGGTGCCCTTGGGCAGGATCGCGCGGAAATCCTCGACCTTTTCGGCGGTGCGCGGCATGACCTCGATCGAATAGCCCTTCAGAAAGGCTTCGACCTCGGCATTGACGCCTTGCGGCGCGGTGTCACGACGGAAATTGAACAGGGCCATGGGTCACGTCAGGCTTTCGCCCAACCCTCTGCGTTGATGAGCGTTTTCAGCCGCTCGGTGTCATAGGTGGTTTCGATTTCGGCGGCAACCTGGGCCGCCACTTCGGCAGGCTCGCCCTCGACCGCATAGGACGCCGCCTTGCGCCATTCCGCGAGGTAAGCATCCGAATCGCGCGCGCCGATCTTCATGGCGCAGCGGTCGATCGCCTGTTCGAAGCGTTCGGACAGCTTGGCCTTGGATCCCGCGCGGCCCTTGCCGACGATGACCTGGGCCGGGATGTCGCGCCAGTAGACGATGGTGACTTCGGGCATCTGGTTGATTCCGCTTCATGGGTCTTTCCCCCTGTGTAACGCCAATTTGCGACAAGCGAAGCCGGATTTCGACATGGAGAGGGGCTAACGCGACAGGCGCATGACGGGCGCACGGCGGGCCCTTCGGTGCGGCCAAAGGTGAATGCGCCCTTGAGAAGCCGACATATCATCGTTACGTTGGGGGCAACTGAAGATGGAGGGCGACATGGCGCCCAGGCGTCCCCGGAGGGCGGGCGCAAATCGGCCAAGGGTCGAGCAGGCGGGTTCACCGCCAAGCTCCCCGGCGCCGGTGACGTCGGCCCCTCCCCCCCCGGATACCGGGCTTTATGCCGCGGTCGATCTGGGGACGAATTCGTGTCGGATGCTGATTGCCCAACCCCGGGGCAGTCAGTTTCTGGTCTTGGACAGCTTTTCCAAGACCGTGCAGCTTGGCGCCGGGCTCGAGGCCTCGGGGAAGCTGTCGCGCGCCTCGATGGGGCGCACGATCCAGGCTTTGCGGATATGTCAGTCCAAGATCGAGAAGCATGGCGTCAGGCGCATGCGCCTGGTCGCGACCGAGGCCTGCCGGCGGGCCAAGAACGCGCGCGACTTCATAAGGCAGGTCAAGCGCGAGACGGGTCTGGTGATCGAGATCATCCCGGCCGTCGAAGAGGCGCGGCTGGCGGTGATCTCTTGCGCGCCCCTGGTGCGGCGGGATTCGGAACAGCTCTTGATCGTCGATATCGGCGGTGGCTCGACGGAGCTGGTCTGGATCGACCTCTCGGGCGTGGCGCCCGAGGATCGGCCCCGGTCGATCATGCGGTTGAGCCAGGGCTTCGACGGGCAGGGCGCGGGCGATGCGCGGGTGGTGGACTGGATCTCGGTGCCCCTGGGGGTGGCGACGCTGAAGGACCAGTTCGGCGATGTCGAGGACGATGCGGCGCGCTTTGCCCTGATGTCCTGGTTCTTCGAGGAGAGCCTGGCCAATTTCAACCCGGCCAAGTCGGCCCAGCCCAAGGCGGGGTTCCAGATCATCGGGACCTCTGGCACGGTGACGACGGTTGCGGCCAGCTACCTTGGCTTGCGCCGCTATGACCGGGCCAAGGTGGACGGCCTGGTCATGACTTCGGACCAGATCGACCTGGTGATCCGCGACTATCTGAGCCTTGGCCCCGAGGGGCGCCGCACCGATCCGCGCATCGGACGGGATCGGCACACGCTGATCATGTCCGGGGCGGCTATCCTTCAGGCGCTGATGCGGATATGGCCGACGGATCGCCTGTCCGTGGCCGACCGGGGGCTGCGCGAGGGGCTGTTGTATGCACAGATGAGCGCCGATGGCGTTCTGGAAGATGGACCTTTCCTATGACCGACAAGACCACATCCGGGAAGAACACCTCGGGCCGGGGCACGCGCGACCTGCGGGTCAAGGTCAAGACGGCCAAGGGGCGCAAACTGTCCTCGACGCTCTGGCTCGAGCGGCAGTTGAACGACCCCTATGTCATCCGGGCCAAGAAAGAGGGCTACCGGGGGCGTGCGGCCTACAAGATCATGGAGCTGGATGACCGCTATGGGTTCCTGAAGCCGGGGGCGCGGGTCGTGGACCTTGGCTGCGCGCCGGGCGGCTGGTGCCAGGTGGCGGTGCCCAGGGTGAATGCGCTGGGAGAGCGGGCGGGCAAGCCGGTCGGCACGGTTCTGGGCATCGACCTGCAAGAGGTCGAGCCGATTGCCGGGGTCGAGCTGCACCAGCTCGATTTCCTCAGCGACGAGGCGGATGCCCTGGTGAAGGGCTGGCTGGGCGGCAAGGCCGATGTGGTCATGTCCGACATGGCGGCGGCGGCTTCGGGTCACAAGGGGACCGATCACCTGCGCATCGTGGCCCTGATCGAGGCCGCCCTGGGCTTTGCCTTCGACGTGCTGGAGGAGGAGGGGACTTTCGTCGCCAAGGTCCTGGCGGGCGGGGCCGAGGCCGAGATGCAGACCGTGCTGAAGAAGGCTTTCAAGAAAGTGGCCAATGTGAAGCCGCCCGCCAGTCGCAGCGATTCGTCCGAGAAATTCGTGGTGGCCCAGGGCTTCCGGGGCCGGCCGGAGGGCTGGGGGCTTCTGCCCGGGCAGGGGATGGACCAGGGGGCGGAAGACCCGGACGAGGTGTGAGCAGGGGCGTCGCAGCTCTTGCCCCCGACCTGGGACTTTGAAGCTTCAAGCGCTGGCAAGGGGCTGGGCTTTTTCATCGGGCCCGAGCCCTTTCCGAAGCCGGGACAAGGCAAAGCCCTGACATGGCAGATCAAGGCCAGCCGTTGCCCGCGCCCTTGGCGCGGGCCGCGCTTCCTCCAAGAGAAAAGCCCGCATCGAAGATGCGGGCTTTTCTCTTGGACCCATTTGGCCGGGGCCCTGCCGACTGATCCCTTGCCCTGTACTCTCCGCCCTCGCCCTGCCGACTGAAAGGGCCCGCTTCGGACAGGTCTCCGGTGACAGGCGCGCCTCAGCCGCCCCAGGTGCGGACCGGGCCGCAATCCATGTGGACGAAGTTCGAGCGGCTGTAGATGCCCACCCCACCCGCCGAGCAGGCCTCGGCGGCGCGGGCCATCTGGCTCACCGAGCGCGACTTCAGCCGCAGGTCCGCCGCCTGGCCCTTGATATGCAGGGAATTGCGCGCCACGCCGCGGCTGTTCTCGCGCAGCATCGCATTGGTGCCGGGCGTCCGATAGCCCGAGAGCAGGTTATAGGGCTCGTTCGTGTCCAGGAGGTGATGCGTTGCCGCGATGATGTCGAAATTGTGCGGGTCCATCTTCGTCGCCTTGTCGGCGCGCAGGTCCCGCATGAAATGGTTGATCTCCTTGCAGACCTCGGGGATGTATTCCCCGTCGATCCAGTAGATCGCATTGATGCTCTCGCCCGAGCGGCCCGAGATCAGGTTCACCTGGCGGATATCGCCCGACCCGCGCAACAGGCCGAAGGCCTTGGCATAGGTCGGCGCCGCAACAACAGTCGCCGTCGCAAAGATGCGCAGCAGGTTGCGGCGCGAGAAGACTGCGTTGTCACCAGAGGTCATGAGACTGTCCCGTATCCCCGAGCCACCTTGAGCGGCGGCGTTTTATCGGCCCCTTCACAAGGCCGCGAGACACTGATGGCATAGTTTTCCCCATGCTCAAACCCGGAATTCTCTCCGATGGGGGAAGCTTGCCAGCCATAGGCAAAAAATCGCTGAATGTCAGGGCGAAGATATGCCGAAAATTCCCCCCAAATGCACAACACCCGGAAGAAAGGGCTTGATCGCTGGGCAAATCCCCGGGCCAAACCCGCAATTTCGCGTGAAAATCACGGCCCATTGCGCGCTTTCGGCCCTGCGGCGGTTTGCAAAGCCCGGGGAAAACGACTAGGCTTTTCTCAACTGAACAAGCGGCGGACATGGGGTTCGACCCCAGAAGATGACCCGGGAATCGGGCGGGGATTGGGACGATGAGCTTTGGAATGACCCGGCGCGGGGCCCTGCGCGCGATGACCTCGGGCCTTGCGGTCATGGCGGGTGGCCCGCTCATGGCGGCTTCCTTGCCCTCGGCCTACACGCAAGCCCTGATCGAAGACCTGGGCGAGGCGGCCGAGGCGCAGGACTTCTACCGCGCCCGCGCCCATGCCAGCCTCTGGACCGGCCCCCAGGATGCCGAGCGCCGCGCCTTGGCCCTGGCGGCCTTCGACACGGCCGCCGATCATGGCCTTCCCGTTTCGCGCTATGATGCGGCCGCCCTGCGCCGCGCCATGGCCGAGGCCCAGACCGAAGGCGATCTCGGCCGGATCGAGGCGCGGATGACCAAGGCGCTTTTGTCCTTCGTGCGCGACCTCTCCTCCGGAGCGCTCACGCCCGAGAAGATCGACGACGGCATCAAGCGCACGATCACCCGGCCCGATCCCGCCCTGGTCCTGTCGCAGGTCGAGACCGGCCTGTCCGACCTTCTGGCCAATCTCGCCCCCCAGGCGCCGGAATATGCCCGGCTCATGTCCGAGAAATTCCGCCTTGAGGCGATCATCGCCCGGGGCGGCTTCGACAGCTCGGCCCCGATCAGCGAGACCGAGCACGGCACAAGCGGCGCGCGCGCCGTCGCGCTGCGCGAAAGGCTCATCGCGCTGGGCTATCTGCAAGCCTCCTTCACCGAAAGCTATGACGCCGAAATCCAGACGGCGGTTTCGCGCTTTCAACTGGCCCATGGCATCACGCCGGATGGCGTCGTCGGCAACTCCACCGCCGAGGCGCTGAACACCCCCGCCGAGGCCCGGCTGAAGTCGGTCATCGTCGCGATGGAGCGGTTGCGCTGGATGGGCAATGCGCCCCTGGGCGCGCGCCACATCCGCGTCAACCAGCCCGAATACAAGGCCCGCGTCATCGACGACGGCGCCGTGACCTTCGAGACCCGCGTCATCATCGGCAAGGTCGGCCATGAGACCGCCAGCCCGGAGTTCTCTGAACTCATGGAGTTCATGGTGATCAACCCGACCTGGTCGGTGCCGCGCTCGATCGTGGTCAAGGAATACCTGCCGCAGTTGCAGAAGAACCCCGGGGCGCAGCGGCAGTTGCAGCTGATCGACAGCGCGGGCCGGGTCGTCGACCGATCGACCGTCGATTTCGCCGCCTATACGCCGGGCAGCTTCCCCTATGCGCTGCGCCAGCCGCCCTCGGACGGCAATGCGCTCGGCAAGGTCAAGTTCATGTTCCCCAACCAGTGGAACATCTACCTGCATGACACGCCGACCAAGCCCTTGTTCGCCAAGGAAGTGCGCGCCTTCAGCCATGGCTGCATCCGCGTGGGCTCTCCCTTCGACCTGGCCTATGTGCTTTTGGCGCGGCAGACCGATGACCCGAAGGGCCTCTTCAAGCAGCACCTGGACACCGGGCGCGAGACGACGCTGAATTTCGATCAGCCGATCCCGGTGCATCTGGTCTATTTCACCGCCTGGCCGGACGAGACGGGGCAAATGAACTGGTTCCGCGACATCTATGGCCGCGATGCGAAACTGGCCGCCGCTTTGGCAGAGGCCGGGACCGGTTTTGGCGGCACGCCCGCCTGACCTGATGTTCACCATCGAACAGATCGCGGCGGCGATGGGCGCGCCCTATGAGGGGGCGGGCGACCTTGTCATCGCGCGCGCCGCAGAGCCTCACGTGGCGGGGCCCGGCGACCTGGCCCTGGCCATGAGCCCGCGTTACGCCGAGGGTCTGACCCGGGGCCAGGCGCGGGCGGCCGTGGTCTGGCCGGGGGCGGACTGGCGCTCCATGGGGCTTGCCGCCGCCATTATCGCCCCGCGCGGGCGGCTGGCCATGGCCGGCCTGACCCGCGCGCTGGACCCCGGGCCCGCGATTGCGCCGGGCGTGCATCCGATGACCGTCATCGACCCCTCCGCCCGGATCGGAGAGGGCGCGGCCATCGGCCCCTTCGTCTCGGTGGGCCCCGGGGCGGTGATCGGCGCAAGGGCGCGCATCGCAAGCCATGTCTCGGTGGGGGCGGGCGCGGTGATCGGCGACGATGCGCTGATCCTGGAGGGCGCGCGGATCCTGCACCATGTCACCATCGGCCACCGCTTCATCTGCGGCCCCGGCACCGTGATCGGCTCGGACGGCTTTTCCTTTGTCACCCCCGAGGTCTCGGGCGTCGAAGAGATCAAGCAGACCCTGGGGATCCGGGGCGAGATCAAGAAGCAATCCTGGGAGCGCATCCATTCCCTCGGCACGGTCGAGATCGGCGACGAGGTCGAGATCGGCGCCAATTCGACGCTGGACCGCGGCACGATCCGGGCCACGCGGATCGGCAACCGCACCAAGCTGGATAACCTGGTCCACATCGCCCATAATGTCGAGGTGGGCGAGGATTGCCTTCTGTGCGGCATGGTCGGCATCGCGGGCTCGACCCGGATCGGCAACCGTGTCGTGCTGGCGGGGCAGGTGGGGGTCGTGGACAATGTCTTCGTGGGCGATGACGTGATCACCGGGGCGGGAACCAAGATCATGACCAATGCTCCGGCGGGGCGGGTGCTTCTGGGCTATCCGGCCATCCGGATGGACACCCATATCGCGCTGCAAAAGGCGCTGCGTCGCCTGGCGCGCCCCCGGACCGAGGCCAAGCCATGATCCGCGCCCGCCTGCTTGAAATCCTCGCGGCCCAGGCAAGGGTCCCGGTCGTCGACCTGGACCTGACCTTGCCGCCTGCCGCCCAAGGTCTTGATTCCGTTGCCATGGTCGAGGTGCTCTTCGCCATCGAAGAGGAATGGGACCGCCCCTTGCCCTATGACGCCGAGGCGGCTCCGGTGACCTTGGGCGATTTCCTGACGGCGGTCGAGGCGCGCCTGACGTGAGGCGCGTCGTCGTGACGGGGGCGGGGACGGTGAACCCGCTGGGCGATGTGTCAGGCACCTTCCGCGCGATGGAGGCCGGGACTTCGGCCATAGGCCCCCTGGACCTGCCCGACCTTGACCGGCTTTCGATCCGCATCGGCGCGCGGGCATCGGTGCCCGATCTTGACCTCGGCGCCTGGGCGGACCCCTTTGCCACCATGGCGGTGGCGGCGGCGCGCCAGGCCGTGGCAGGGGCCGATCTGCCGCCCGGGACCGGGGTGATCCTGGGCTCGGCGGGCGGGGGGCTGCAGACCGTCGATGCCGCCTATCGCGCGGTCTATGCCGAGCGCCGCGACCGCGTCCATCCCTTTACCGTGCCGCGCCTGATGGCCTCTGCCGCGCCCTCGCTGGTGGCGCGCGACCTGGGGCTGACGGGGCCGTCGTTTACCGTGGCCTCGGCCTGCGCCTCGGCGACCCATGCGATTGGCCTCGCCTTCCAGATGATCCGGGGCGGCGCCGATGTGATGCTGGCGGGTGGCTCCGAGGCGATGATCTGTTTCGGCGGCATCAAGGCCTGGGAGGGCTTGCGGGTCCTCTCCCCCACAGCCTGCCGCCCGTTTTCCAAGGGCCGCGACGGGATGGTGATGGGCGAGGGCGCCGCCGTCTTCCTGCTCGAGGAGCGCGCCCATGCCCTGGCACGCGGCGCGCGCATCCTTGCCGAGATCACCGGTTTCGCCATGAGCGCCGAGGCAGGCGATATCGTCGCCCCCTCGGCCCCGGCCGCCGAGGCCGTGATCCGCGCCGCTCTGGACGACGCCCGCCTGACGCCCGGCGATATCGGCCATGTCAATGCCCATGGCACCGGCACCCAGGCCAATGACCGCTGCGAGGCCGAGGCCTTGGCCCGTGTCTTCGGGCCGATCCCGGTGACGGCCACGAAATCGCTGCATGGCCACCTGATCGGGGCCAGCGGCGCGGTGGAGCTTCTGGGGGTTCTTCTCGGCCTGCAAGGCACGATCCCGGCGACGGCGGGCTTCCTGGGGCCGGACCCCGCCGCCCCGGTCGATCTTGTGACGACGGCCCGGAAGGTCTCCCCCCGGGCCGTGGTCAAGACGTCGTTTGCTTTCGGGGGCTTGAACGCGGTGCTGGTCCTGGCCCCCGGCTGAAAAGGGGCCCCCGGCTGATCACTGGCTGAGCGAGTCGAGCCCCGCCGTGAAGCCCTTGAGCGAGATGGCGATTTTCACGGTCTCTTTCGGCGCGGCGGCGGGGACGATGGTGATGATCGACTGGTTGCCGCTTTGCATCGCCTTGATTTCCTCGGCGGTGAAGCCGACCTTGGCGATGCAGCCGTTGATGTTGCAATAGCTGTAAGGGTAAAGCTTGCCCTGGGTCGCATCGACGCCCACGCGGATATTGGCGGTCAGAAGCGTCTCCAGCGGCACGACGATGGTCGCCCCCGCCACGGCCTGGCCGCCTTCGGGCAGGGTAAAGAAGCTGACTTCGGCCACCGGGTTGCCATCGGCGCCCATCAGAAGCTGGTAAAGCTGGCAGGGGTCCTTGCCCTCGGTGGCCTTGATGCAGCGCTTCTCCCAGGCTTCGGATTTCGAGGCCAGGTAAAGCTGGCCGGGCTGGGCCGTGGCGGCATCGGGCATCTCGGGGATGCCCATCGAGACTTCGGGGGCAGCGGCGGCGGCAGGGGCCGAATCAGTCGTCGTCTCCTGGCCCAGGGCCGGCAGGGCAGCCAGGGTCAAGGCAAGGGCGGTCAGGGTCAGGCGGGTCATCATGGCATCGTCCTGCGGAAGGTCATTTCGGCCCCTGTTATCACGGCAAGCCCCCGGCGTCAGGCCCATTTTTCCGTGATCGGCGGGCTTCCCTCGGACCGCTTCGCGCCCCGGGTGAGGAGGAGGGGCGAAGACTTTGACCAAAAAGGAAAAAGCAGGGGTGCAAAAGGAAAAAGGCCCGCGGCAGTGCGGGCCTTTTTCAATGTCTTTTTTGCTCCCTGTCGGACTGGCCGACTTCATGGATCGGACGTTATGTCGGCTTCTTGGCCTCGTCAACAGGCTTTGTGACAGGATGTGTCAAAATCCTCGCCGCTTCGTGAAGTTTGCGGGATTGCGTTCCGCGCGCATGGGGTTTGGCGGGAAATCCGCATGGAAATCGGTGCCCTGGCGGCACGAAACGGGGAACGGGCGGAGGGGGGCGGGGCCCTGGAAAGAAAAAAGCCGCACCCGAAGGTGCGGCAGTCTGACAGGGAGGAAGTCATCGGGCGGCAACCAGGGTCGCAGGCCCGATGACTTCGTTATGGCGGTTAATGGTTAAGGATGTATTGTCATGCAGCAGGAATTGAGAACAAAACGAGCCGGGGTGCATAAAAATGGACGGGATTTTCGCGGGCGGCGGGGGTGAGGGTTACGTTCTGCCGCAGAACCTGCTTCTGAAATACGGCAACCGGCATGGGCTGATCGCGGGGGCCACGGGCACGGGCAAGACCGTGACGCTGCAGGTCCTGGCCGAGGGCTTTTCGGCCGCGGGGGTTCCGGTCTTCATGGCCGATGTGAAGGGCGACCTTTCGGGCGTGGGCGCCCCTGGAAGCGAGACCCACAAGCTGCACGAGGCCTTCAAGAAGCGGGCCGAGACGATCAAGTATGACCTGACCTATCGGCAGTTCCCGGTCTGCTTCTGGGACATCTGGGGGGAGCTTGGCCATCCGATCCGCGCCACGGTGGGGGAGATGGGGCCTTTGCTGCTGGCCCGGATGCTGGATCTGAACGAGGTGCAGGAGGGCGTGTTGAACGTCGCCTTCCGCCTCGCCGATGAAGAGGGGCTGCCGGTCCTGGACCTGAAAGACCTTCAGGCGCTCTTGGTCTTCGTGGCCGAACATGCCGAGGAGATCTCGCGGCGGTACGGGCTGGTGGCGGGGACCTCGGTGGGCGCGATCCAGCGGCAGTTGCTGGTCCTGGAGAACCAGGGCGGCTCGGCGATCTTTGGGGAACCGGCGCTGGAGCTTTCGGACCTGATGCGGGTGGATGCCAATGGGGCGGGGGTGATCAACGTGTTGGCGGCCTCCAAGCTGATGCTGGTGCCGCAGCTTTACGCGACCTTCCTGCTGTGGCTTCTGTCGGAACTCTTCGAGACCCTGCCCGAGGTGGGCGATCCGGACCGCCCGAAGCTCGTCTTCTTCTTTGACGAGGCGCATCTTCTGTTCAACGACGCGCCGAAAGCGCTCATCGCCAAGGTCGAACAGGTGGCGCGGCTGATCCGATCGAAGGGGGTCGGGGTCTATTTCATCAGCCAGAACCCGGCTGATATCCCGGAGGTGATCCTGGGCCAGCTGGGCAACCGGGTGCAGCACGCGCTGAGGGCCTTCACGCCCAAGGATCAAAAGGACCTGGAGAAGGCGTCGGAGACCTATCGCCCGAACCCGCGATTCGATACGGCGACCGCGATACGCGACGTGGGGACGGGGGAGGCGGTGACCTCGTTCCTGGAAGACAAGGGCGTGCCGGGGATCGTGGAGCGCACCCTGATCCGCCCGCCGCAGAGCCAGTTGGGACCGATCGATGCGGGGGTGAGGGCTGCCATGGTGGCTTCCTCGCCCATGCAGGCGAAATATGCGAAGACCGTGGACCGCGAGAGCGCCTATGAGCGGCTCCAGGCCCGGGCGGCGGGAGAGGCGGCTGAGCCCGCCGCGCCGCAGCCGGAGGCCCCGTCTGCGCCGGTCTATTCTTCCGCCCGCCGGATCGGCGGCGGCGCCATCGGTGGCGGCAGCTCTTACGGGGGGGGCGGCTCTGTCGGGGCATCGAGCCCCTCAGAGCCGCGCGGCCGAGCCGCATCGCGCTCGGATTCCCTGGGGGAGGCTTTTGCGAAGAGCTTCGCGCGCCAGATCGGCACGCAGACGGGCAAGGCCATGGTGCGCGGGCTTCTGGGCGGGCTCTTCAAGCGCTGAGCCTGCGGTAGCGGGCCCATATCGATCAGCAGTCAATCGGGCGCAGACCCGTACGAAACGAGAGGCAGACAGGCATGACGCAATCGGCAGTGGAACAATATCTTCTGGAACTGATCAACCGCGCGCGGCTCGACCCTTTGGGCGAAGCGAAGCGGCAGGGGATCGATCTTAACCAGGGCCTGGCGGCGGGGACGCTGAATGGCACGGCCAAACAGGTCCTGGCGGGGAATGACGCGCTGGATGCGGCGGCGGCGCTGCATTCGGTCTGGATGCTGCAGACCGACATCTTCTCCCATACCGGGGCGGGGGGCTCTTCGCCGGGGGACCGGATCGCGGACCAGTCCTATGCCGCCTCGACCTGGGGCGAGAACATCGCCTGGAGCGGGTCCACCGGCACCGTCACGCTGGAAGGCGCCATCGCGGGCCTGCACCGGGGGCTTTTCCTCTCGGCGGGCCACCGCACCAACCTCTTGAACGGCAGTTTCCGCGAGGTGGGGCTGGGGGCCGAGACGGGGAGCTTCTTCACCCAAGGCCGCGACTGGAATGCCGCCATGCTGACCGAGGTCTTCGCCAAGGCGGGGGCGGAGGTCTTCGTCACCGGCGTGGCCTATCGCGATGCCAACCGCGACCGGTTCTATTCCCTGGGCGAGGGCCAGGGCGGTGTCACTTTCCGGTCCGGCGGGGTCGAGGCCGTGACCGAGGCCCCGGGGGGCTATGAGCTGAAGCTTGCGGCCTCGGCCACGACCCTGGTGACGGGCCAGGCGGGGACGCGGAGCTTTTCGCTGACGCTGGACACGACGGGCGGCAATGTGAAGCTCGACCTGGTCGATGGGGTGCGGCTCGAGACCTCGGGCAGCATTACCCTGGGGGCGGGGATCAACCGGGCGACGCTTTTGGGCGTGGCGGGGCTTTCGGCCACGGGGAATGCGGCGGCCAATGTCCTCTCGGGCAATGCCGGGGCCAATGCGCTGAGTGGCGGAGAGGGCAATGACACGCTGACCGGTGGCGCCGGGGCGGACAGCCTCACGGGTGGCGGCGGGGATGATCTGCTGACCGGGGGCGCGGGCAAGGATGACTACACCGGGGGGGCGGGGGCGGATACCTTCGTCCTGACCTCGGGGGTGGACCGGGTCAGCGACTTTGACCTCGGTCTCGATCATATCCAGCTGAACGATGCGCTTTGGACCGGGACGCTGACGGCGGCAGAGGTCGTATCGACCTTCGGTCGCATCGGCACGGGCGAGGTCGTGCTGGACTTCGGCGCCACCGAGATCCACCTGGCGGGGCTGACGAGCCTGGAGGGGCTGGCGGCGACGCTGATCATCGTCTGATCCCGGCGACGCGCCGCGGGCCCCGGGACCTCCTTGCTTTCAGGTCGAGGTCCCGGGTCTTCGCCCGGGACGGCGGAGCTCTTACAGTTTCCGGATGCGGATCCGGGTCAGGCGGTTCTCGCGCCGGGCCACGACCTCGAAGCGGAAGCCGTGGAAAGAGAAGGCCTGGCCCTGGATCGGGATCATCTGCGCCTCGTGGATGACGAGGCCCGCGATCGTATTGGCCTCTTCATCGGGCAGGTTCCAGTCGGTCGCCCGGTTCACGTCGCGGATCGTCATGGCGCCGTCGACCGTCACCGCGCCATCCTCGGCCCGTTTCAGCATCGAGGCGCTGTCCACCTTGTCGAATTCGTCGGTGATCTCGCCGACGATCTCTTCAAGGATATCCTCCAACGTGATCAGGCCCTGCAGCCCGCCGTATTCATCGACCACAAGGGCGAAATGGGTGCGCCGTTTCAGGAACTCGCGCATCTGTTCGTCCAGGGTCGTCGTGTCGGGGATGAAATAGGGCTTCATCGCCACCTTGACCACATCCAGCGCCGCAAGGGCCTCTTCGCGGGTCGGGTGCAGGTGGATCAGCCGGTCCACCTCGCGCAGGAGGTCCTTGGCATGGATCACGCCCAGGATGTTCTCGTCGCTGTCACGATAGAGCGGCAGGCGGGTGTGGCTGGAGGCCAGGACGCGGGTCACCAGCTCTTCGGGGGGCAGGTCGGCATCCACCATCTCGCAATTGCGGCGGTGGCGCATGATCTCGTCCACGGTGCGGTCGGCGAGGTCGAGGGCGCCGAGAAGCCGGTCGCGGTCTTCCTTCTCCACCGCGCCCTCGGAATGGCCGAGGGAGATGGCGCCTGCGATCTCGTCGCGCAGCGCCAGGATATGGCTCTCGGGGTCGGGATTCAGGCCGAAGGGCCGCAGGATGGCGCGGACCAGGGCGCGCACGGTCGAGACGATCGGCGAGAAGACCACGATCAGCACCCGGATCACCGGGGCCACGCGGACCGAGACGGCGACCGGGTTCAGGATGGCGACCGTCTTGGGCAGGACCTCGGCAAAGACCAGGACGAGGACCGTGACGATGACCGTGGCGAAGGCCACGCCCTGGGTGCCGAAGATGCCGGTCAGAAGCGCCGTGGTCAGGGCGGCGTTCAGCGTATTGGCGACGTTGTTGCCCAAAAGCAGCGCGCCGATCATCCGCTCGTTGTCCTCGGACACGCCCATGGCGGCGCGGGCCCCGCGTGAGCCCCGGTCGGCCTGGGCCTTGAGCGCCGCGCGCGAGGCGGCGGTCAGGGCGGTTTCCGAGGCCGAGAAGAAGGCCGAGATCACCAGGAGAGCCGTGACCGCCAGCGCGGTCAGAACGAGTTCCAGGTTGGCGGCAATCCAGTCCATATCAGTCCTTCTTGGCAAGCGGGTGGTGGTTCAGGACCAGCTCTTTCAGGTGGTCCTCCAGCACATGGGTGTAAATCTCGGTGGTCGAGAGATCGGCATGGCCCAAAAGTGTCTGGATCACCCGAAGGTCGGCGCCCCCCGCCAGGAGATGGGTGGCGAAGGCATGGCGGAGGACATGGGGGCTGACGCGGGCAGGGTCGATGCCGGCCTTCAGCGCCATCTCCTTGATCAGGACGAAGAACTGCTGGCGGGTCAGGTGGCCCTCTTTCCCCGACCCGGGAAAGAGAAACCGGCTGACGGGCTTGCCCTCTTTGCGGGCCAGGTCATCCTCGGCCTCGCGGTCGCGGAGCCAGAAGGTCAGGGCGATGCGGGCGGGGTCGGAGAGGGGGGCGAGCCGCTCCTTCCCGCCCTTGCCGCGCACCAGGATCATGCGGGGGTCGCCTTTCACCGCCGCGATGGGCAGGGTGACAAGCTCGGTCACCCGCATGCCGGTGGCGTAGAGAAGCTCCATCAGGGCCAAGTTGCGGCGGCGGTCGCGGGGGGCGCGGCCCACCTCTCCGGCCACGGTGATCAGCGCGGTGACCTCCTCGGGCGAGAGGGTCTTGGGCAGGTGCTGGCTGGCCCCGGGGCCGGAAAGCCTTATCGCGGGATTGTCCTTGCGCCAGCCCTCCTCGACGGCAAAGCGGAAGAACTGCTTGATCGACGAGAGCCGCCTTGCGCGGGTCGCCTTGGACAGGCCCTGCGCGTCGCAGGCGGTGAGGTAATCCTCGATCTCCTCGCGCGTGGCCTCGACCAGGTCGCTGTCGCAGTGTTCGGCAAAGGCCAGAAGGTCGCGGCCATAGGCGAGCGCCGTGTTCCGCGCCGCGTTCTTTTCAGCCGATTGCGCCGCAAGGAAGGCCGAGATCGCCTGTTGGTCGCTGGCCATCTCAGCCCCTGCGGTCAAGGAGCAGCACCTGCAAGCCCGCCCGGCGTGCGGGCTCGACCTGACCCAGGGCCACCAGGACCGAAAGCCCCTCGCTCAGCGCATGATTGTCGCCCGAGGCGCCAAGCCGGATCAGCGGCAGGGCGGTCAGAAGCGCCTCTCCGACCCGGCCCTGGTCGATCAGCGCCTGGACCTGCGGCGGAATTTCCGGCGACAGGAAGGCCCGCGACACGGCAGCGGCCGTGTCGTCGGTGGGCGTGACACCCTCCAGCTTGCCTTGCGCCAGGGCCAGGAGAAAAGCGCCCGAAGGGTCGGCCGAGGTCATGCCCTGGGTCAGCTTGGCGGCCTCGGGCGACAAAAGCAGGATGTCGCGCTGGGCGGAGGCCGCCTCTCCGGTCAGGGCCATTCCGGCCAGGTCGGGGGCATAGATCGTGGCGAAGGCCACTTCCAGCTCGGCCTGTTGCATCAGCGCCCAGGCGGGCGGCAGGCTGCGCATCACGAGGCGCGGGTCCTTGGCGGAGAGCGCCGCCTCCAAGGCCTGGACAGCGGCCGCACGGTCCCAGACCCCGCCCGAGGCCGCCGGTTTCTGCTGGGTGTAAAGCCCCAAAAGCAGGTTCGGCGCCACGACGCCAAGCCTGGAAAGCCGTTCGGCCGCGTCGAGCTGCGCCTTCCAGCCGGCCGTCTCCGACAGGTCGGCATAGGTGAAGGCCAGGGGCAGGGTCGTATCGGGCAGGGGCTCGCCGATGGCCTGGTAGATGCGGTAGACCAGGGGCGTGACGGGGTTGGGCATCAGGGGCGAGACGCCGCCCTCGTCGAGGTCGGGGTTCATGAAGCGCGCCAGGAGGGCGGCTTCTTCGGCGGTGACATTGCCAAGCGCCCGGGCGGTGTCCAAGGTCAGCTCGGCGGTGGCGAAATCCCCCGCGCGGGCGAGGCAAAAGATCCGGGTGGGCAGGGCGGGGGCGAGGCCCGGGGCGCGGGCCAGGGCCTCGCAGGCGCGGTCCTCGTCGCCGATGAGCAAAGCCACGTCGAAATAGCGCCGGAAGATCTCGGGCGAACGGTCCGCACCCGCCGTATCCAGAAGCGCCCGCGCCTGGTCCAGCGCGCCCATGGCCAGAAGCGTGTCGACTCGGGTCAGAAACAGGCTCTCGCCCTTGGGCAGGCCCAGGGGAGGATCGGCCTCGGCCAAGAGGAGGCTGATCAAGAGCCCCTGCGCCGCGGGCAGGTTCGGCCCACGGTCGGCCAGAAGCCTTTGGATATCCTCCAACCGCGCCCCGCCCCAAAGCGCCTGGGGCAGGCCCGTCACCATGGGGGCCAAGAGCCCCAGCGCATCGGTCGAGGCGGCGCCCAGGGTCTCGGTCGTAACACCCTCGGTCGCTTGCGGCGTCACCGGGGGCTCTGGGGCCAGGGGCTGGACGACCGGGGTCACCAGCGATTTCGACAGCCAGTCGATGGCCGACAAGGGCTGCTCTTGGCCCAAGGCAAGCCCTGGCCAGCAGGCCAGCAAGAGGACCTTAGTCCGCATCGAGCGTCACCGGAACCTTGATCTCACCCGTGGCGGGCGAGAGATCGGCCAGGGTTGCATAGGCCGCCAGCCCCGCAACCCCGATCAGCGCCAGCACGACCAATGCCATGATCAAACGTCCCATCTTCGCGCCCCTTTGACTGCCTCTGGCGGGGGCCGCTTCCGGGCCCCTTCGCTGTCGAATATATATGGCTTTTGTCGTAACTTCACGCCATTCAGGACACAAAGTTATGCGTCAGGGCGGCATTATCTTGCCTTGAGGCTGGGGGAAAGGGGGAACGGCGCCTTGTTGAAGAAGACGGTGGTCCTTGTGGGCATGATGGGGGCGGGCAAGACGGCCGTGGGCACGGCGCTGGCACGGGCGCTGAACGTGCCCTTCCTCGATTCGGACGAAGAGATCGTGAAGGCCGCCCACCGCTCCATCGCCGAGATTTTCGAACGCGACGGCGAGCCGTTTTTCCGCGCCCGCGAGACCGAGGTGCTGAACCGGCTGTTGCATGGCGCGCCATGCGTGCTGTCCACCGGGGGCGGGGCCTTCCTGTCGGAGGTCAACCGTGCCCTGATCCACGAGGCCGGGGTCTCGGTCTGGCTGCGCGCCGACCTGGAGCTTCTTTGGCAGCGGGTGCGCCACAAGACGACGCGGCCCCTGTTGCGCACCCCCAACCCGCGCGAGACCCTGCGCGGGCTTTACGAGGCGCGGCTGCCCGCCTATGGGCTGGCCGATCTCGCCGTCGATGCCTCGCCGGAATACTCGGTCGAGGATATGGCGGGGCGGGTGGCCCAGGCGCTGGCCACGCGGCCCGATGTCTATGAGCTTTTGGAGACGGAATGAACGAAGTCCATGTGAACCTTGGGGCGCGGTCCTATGATGTGCGGATCGGGCCGGGGCTTCTGGCGCGCGCGGGGGCGGAAATCGCGCCCTTCCTGCGGCGCAAGAAGGTGGCCATCGTCACGGATGAGACGGTCGCGGGGCTGCATCTTGCGACCTTGCAGTCCGCTTTGGACGCCGAGGGCATCACCCATTCCGCCCTGCGGCTTCCGGCCGGAGAGGCGACCAAGTCCTGGCCGCATTTCGCGACCTGCGTCGATTGGCTCTTGGAGAGCAAGATCGAGCGGCGCGATATCGTCGTGGCGCTCGGCGGCGGGGTGATCGGTGACCTCGTAGGCTTTGCCTCGGCGGTCTTGCGGCGCGGGGTGCGCTTCGTGCAGCTGCCCACCAGCCTCTTGTCGCAGGTGGACAGCTCGGTGGGCGGCAAGACCGGGATCAACTCGGTCCATGGCAAGAACCTGGTGGGGGCCTTTCACCAGCCGACCCTGGTGCTGGCCGATACGGGGATCCTGGACACCTTGCCCGACCGCGACCTTCTGGCGGGCTATGGCGAGGTGGTGAAATACGGGCTTTTGGGCGATGCGGGCTTTTACGACTGGCTCGAGGTCAATGCGCCGCGCCTGCGCCATGACCCTGCGGCGCGGCTCCATGCCGTGACGCGGTCGGTGCAGATGAAGGCCGAGATCGTCGAGCGCGACGAGACCGAAGAGGGCGACCGCGCTCTGTTGAACCTTGGCCATACCTTCTGTCACGCGCTGGAGAAGGCCACGGGCTATTCCGACCGCCTGCTGCATGGCGAAGGCGTGGCGATCGGCTGCGCCCTGGCCTTCGAGCTTTCCCAGCGGCTGGGGTTGTGCAGCCAAGAGGCGCCCTCCCGCGTCAGGGCCCATCTGAAGGCGATGGGGATGAAATGCGACCTGCGCGACATCCCGGGGGACCTGCCGGGGGCGGAGGAGCTTCTGCACCTGATGGGCCAGGACAAGAAGGTCATCGACGGCAAGCTGCGCTTCATCCTCGCACGCGGCATCGGCCAGGCCTTTGTCGCCGAGGACGTGCCGCCCGATGTGGTGGTGCAGCTTCTGCGGGATCACCTCTAGGCGCCGCCGCCGCCCTCTCCCCGCCGCGCCCCGGGCTTGAGCCCCTGGGCCCCGCCCTCCGACTCGCCACGGCAAGGCAGTCTACAGGTCTGGCCGAGGCCATCGCCTCGGCCACAGGCTGAGGGTTCCGGTGGAGCCGCCGGGGGCCGAAGCCCCCGGCCAGCGCCCGTCCCGCCCATGGCGGGCGCTTCTCGCCCGCCGGGCCGGGCGCTGGCCTTTGGCAGCCTGAGCGGAAAGGGTCCGGTGGAAAGCCGGCGTCACGGGCGGGGAAAAGCGGGGCTTTTCCTGATCCGCCCGATCCAGCCTTGGTCGCTTTCCGGGGTAGGGGGCGTGTTCACACGCACCGCTCACCGCCAGCGGCGATGCGCCCAGAGCCATTGTTCGGGATGGGCGCGCACCATGGCGGCCAGGCTGTCATTCACCGCCTGGGTCATGGTCACCGGGTCGCTGTGCGGGATGGGCTCTTCGACCACCAGCTCGAAACTTACACCGTCAGGTTGGCGGATGCCATAGACCGGCACCAAGAGAAGGTCGTATTTCAACGCCATCGAGGCCATCGCGGTCGAGGTCTTGGCGGGCCGCCCGAGGAAGTCCAGCTTCTCGCCCAGGTGGTAATACTGGTCGATCAGAACCCCCAGCATGCCGCCCTTCTTCAGATGGGTGACCAGCCCCGCCAGCTCCCGCCTCTCGCGCCCGAAGAGCGGCTCGGATATCGCGCGAATGGTGGCCGAGAAATGCCGGTCGAACTCGGCATTGGACTGCGGGCGATAAAGCGCCGCCACCGGATGGCCGCGCCCATCCAGCATGGCCCGCGCAATGTCATGATTGCCGAAATGGCCCGAGATCAGGATGACGCCTTGCCCCCGCGCCTGGGCCTCAAGCACTGCTTCAAGGTTGCCGCGCACCGGGCTCGCCGCTGCCCGGGCCTTGAACTCGGCCGGAGAGTAAAGCTCGGCCAGCGTCCGGCCAAGGTTGTCGCAAACCCCCTGCGTGATGTGCTTGACCTCGGTCGGGGGCAGGTCGGGCCAGATCAGCGCCAGGTTCTTGGCGATCCGCCGGTCATAGCCGGCAAGCGGCCCCACGATCCGCCGCAGGATCCAGCCCCCAAGGCCCACGCGCCGCCCATAGGGCAGGGCCCGCAACAGGCCGATGACCGCGCGGGCAAAGACATCCTGCCCGCGTAAGGTCCATCTTTGCCGCCACGTTTCGCTCACCTCAGGCCCCTTGTTCCCTGCGCCAGACATAAATCCCGGCACAGGCGATCACAAGCGCTCCGCCAAGAGTGTAAAGGTCCGGCCATTGGTCAAAGACCGTGACCGACCAGAAGATGGCGAAAACCATGTCCAGGTAGCCAAAGGGCGCCAGGACCGAGGCCTGGGTCAGGGAATAGGCCCGGATCATCAAGAGCTGCGCCGTGGCCCCCAGAAGCCCCACGGCAGCAAAGAGCCCGACATCCTGCGCCGTCATCTCCCGCCAGCCAAAGGGCAAGAGCGCCGTGGTGACGATGGTCCCGAAGAGCGCCGAGTAGAACATCGCGGCCCAGGGGCTCTCACGGCTTCCGACGGCTCGGGTCAGAAGCATGTTGGCCGCATAGGAAAAGGCGCAGATGATCGGCAGGACGGCGGCAGCGGTAAAGACCCCCATGCCGGGGCGCAGGACGATCAGCGCCCCCAGCATGGCCACCCCAAGGCCCAGGACGCGGGCGCGTGTCAGCGTCTCGCCCAGGAAGAGGGCGGCGCCCACGGTGATCAGGACCGGGTTGATATTGGCGAGCGCCGTGGCCTCGGCCAGGCCGATGTGGTTGAGCGAGTAGAAGAAGAAGCCCGTCGCGCCAAGCTGGGTCAGAGAGCGCGCCACGTGCAGGCCGGGCAGCCTGGTCTTGACCGCCTCGGGCAGGCGGCGGTTCAGGTAGAGGAGAACGAAGACCAACTGGCCGATGTTCCTAGCCCAGACGACCTGGGCCGTCGGATAGATCGCCACCAGGTGCTTGGCGATGGCATCCATCGCGGTGAAGGCAAAGATCGCCATGGCCAGGAAGGCGATGCCCTTTTGCGTCGTCTTGTCCATGGATGCCCCCCTGCGCGCGCCCCCGTTTGCGCCCCCGATTGCGCGCCGCGACCCTAGGGGGCGGCGGGGGCAGGGGCAAGGCGATTTGATCAAAGCCCGGGGTTTGACGGAAGGGGCGAGGTCCAGGGGCCGCAGCCCGGGGCGCCGGGGCTCGGGTTGGTCTGCGTGGCCTGGGGGATACACCGGGTCTGGCCTCATACCTGACCCACAATCTGGCGGATGTCTTGTGGCGCCGTTTCCGTCAAGGCGTCGAGGTCCCGGGTCAAAGCCCGGGACGGCAGGGCGCCGGGGGCTTGGTTCGCTCTGCCCAGCCCAGGGGCACGGGGCGGTGCCGCGCCGCCCTTTCCGTTTCCGGGGGCTCCGGTCGGCCTGCGTAGCCCGGGGTATACCCCGGGTCTCTCACCCCAAACCCACCATGCGGCGGATATCGGCAGGCGTCGCCCCTTCGGCGCGATAGGTCATCAGCGCCCGCGCGTCGTCGCGCTTGGCCAGCCTGCGGCCCTCGTCGTCGCGGATCAGGGCATGATGGTGCCAGATGGGCGAAGAAAGCCCCATAAGCCGTTGCAGCAGAACGTGAATCTGCGTGGCCTCGAAAAGATCCTCGCCCCGCGTCACATGGGTCACGCCCTGGAAGGCGTCATCCACCACGACCGAAAGATGATAGGATGTCCCCATGTCGCGCCGCGCCAGGACCACGTCGCCCACCTCGGACAGCATCTGAAGCGGGTCGATCCGGTGCAGGCCCGGGCGCGTGCCGGTCTCGGTGAACTCCAGATGCGGCGCGCGGTTCACGGCCCGCGTCAGGTCCAGCCGCAGCGCCCCCGAGGTCACGGGCTTGCCCCGGCAGGTGCCGGGATAGACCAGGCCATCGGGCCCCTCCGAGGGCAGGATGCCGCCCTGCGGAGCCGAGAGCGCGGCCTTGATGTCGCCGCGCGTGCAGGTGCAGCCGTAAAGCAGGCCCATTGCCTCCAGCCGGTCCAGCGCCGCCTGGTAGGCGGGCAGGCGGGTGGACTGGTAGAGAAGCCCGTCCCAGGTGAGCCCCAGCCAGGCCAGGTCGTCCAGGCAGGCCTGGTCCCAGCCCCCGCGCGACCTTTGCCGGTCGATATCCTCCATCCGCAGCAGAAACCGCCCCCCCGCCGCCCGCGCCATGTCATGCGCCACGATGGCCGCATAAGCATGGCCCAGGTGCAGGGGCCCGGTTGGAGAGGGCGCAAACCGCGTCACAACCAAGCGGCGAAGGCCTCCTTCGCCCGGTCGGTATAGGCCTTGTAGCGGTCATGCCGCCCCTTGCGGCCGCCCCGCGCCTCGATGGGCGGGAAGAGCCCGAAGTTGACGTTCATCGGCTGGAAGGTCTTGGCCTCGGCATCGCCGGTGATATGGGCGATGAGCGCGCCCATCGCCGTCTCACGCGGGGGCGGGGGCAGCTCGCGGCCGAGGAGTTCCGCCGCCGCCATCCGCCCCGCCACCAGCCCCATGGCCGCGCTTTCGACATAGCCCTCGACCCCGGTGATTTGCCCCGCAAAGCGGATATTCGGGCGCGACTTCAGCCGCATCTGGTGATCGAGAAGCGTGGGGGAGTTGATGAAGGTGTTCCGGTGGATGCCGCCCAGCCTTGCAAACGAGGCCTCATGCAGCCCGGGAATCATTTTCAGAACAGTGGTTTGCGCGCCATACTTCATCTTGGTCTGAAAGCCCACGATGTTGTAAAGCGTGCCGAGCTTGTTGTCACGGCGCAGCTGGACCACGGCATAGGGCTTCTTGTCAGAATGGGGGTTCGTCAGGCCCACGGGTTTCATCGGGCCAAAGCGCAGGGTCTCGCGGCCGCGTTCGGCCATGACCTCGATGGGCAGGCAGCCGTCGAAATAGCCCGCCGTTTCGCCCTCGTGGAACTCGGTCTTTTCCGCCGCCAGAAGCGCGTCGATGAAGGCGTTGTACTCATCGCGGTCCATCGGGCAGTTCATATAGGCGGTCTGTTCCTCGATGGTCTCGCCCTTGTCGTAGCGGCTTTGCATCCAGGCCACCGACATATCCACGCTTTCGGCATAGACGATGGGGGCGATGGCGTCGAAAAACGCCAGGGACTCCGCCCCCGTGGCCGCGCGGATGCTCTCGGCCAGGGCGCCCGAGGTCAGGGGCCCCGTCGCCACGATCCAATGGCCCTCGGTGGGCAGTTCCGTGACCTCCTCATAGCTGACCGAAACGAGGGGATGGGATTTCAGCTTCGCCGTCACATAGGCGGCAAAGGGGTCGCGGTCGACGGCGAGCGCCCCGCCCGCAGGCAGGCGATGCGCGGTCGCGGCCTCCAGGATCAGGCCCTGCGCCGCCCGCATCTCCCAATGCAGAAGGCCGACCGCGTTCTGCTCATGGTCATCCGACCGGAAGGAGTTCGAGCAGACCATTTCGGCGAAATCGCCGGTCCGATGCGCGAAAGTGCCCTTCTTGGGCCGCATCTCGTGGATGACGACGGGGACGCCCAGTTGCACGGCCTGCCAGGCGGCCTCGGAGCCCGCCATGCCGCCGCCGATGATATGTATAGGTTCCATGGGGCGGATGTAGCCGCCCGCCCCCTTCAGATCAAGCGGCCCCTTCGGATCAAGCCCCTCTCGGCGCGGTTCCTCATCCGGTCCCCTGACCTAGATCAAGGCGATGCGTTCCCTTTGCGTCGGGTCGGGATAGGGACGGTAAAGCCCCACCTCGCTATGGGCGATCATGCCATGGAGCTGGTCATAGCGCCGCGTCGCCTCCTCATCGGCCTGGGCCAGGGCCGCAAAGGCCGTGTCCAGCGTGGCAAGCGCAGGCAATTCGATCTCCAGGAGGAAATCGGTATGCTGGCCCGAAGCCAGGCCAAACTTGCGCCGCAAGAGCCGCCAGCCCGAGATCAGTCCCTGGGCCTGAAGATGCCCCATCCATTGCGTGCAGGCCTGGGCAAAGGCCAGGGGCCGCGCCTCGGGGCGGAGTTCGATCATGCAGTGATACAGGTTCATGGGCAGCCTCCCTTGGGCGCCATGATCGCAGCCAAGCGTTACCCGGCTCTTAACCGCCGCCGCTGCTCCGCCACGAAAGCGACAGGGTCGGACACATCCATCCCAAGCGCCTCAGCCTTCAGGAAAAACCCCGGTGCGGGCAGGCCGGGCGTCAGCCGCCCGCAAACCAGCGCCGCCCGCAAGGGCCGCCCCTGGCCCGCATCCGCCTCCATCAGCGCCTCCAGCGCCGTGGTCAGCTCTGCCATCCGCAGGCCCAAGACCTTGGCCAGGGCGCCGTAAGTCACCGTCTCGCCACGCTGGCCCAGGGTCGCAAGATGTTCGGTCAGTCCGGACAGGATCTTGCCCCTTTCATCTTTTCACAAATATCCCACGGGAGGGTCCGGGAGGGTGTGAAACCCTCCCGGGTCATCCGCGAAAGACCGGGCAGGCTGTAAAACCCGCCCCGCCCTTGCCGCTTACGCCTCGCTCTCGACGATCCGCGCGACCGAAACCACCTGCTCTTCGCCGCCGGTGTTCAGCACCTTGACCCCACCCGCGCCCCTCGACCGGAAGGAGATCTGATCGACCGGCACCCGGATCGACTGACCACTGGAGGTCGCCAGCATGATCTGATCGCCGAGCTCGACCTTGAAGGAGGCGATCAGCTTGCCGCCCCGCATGGCCGAATCCATCGCCTTGACCCCCATGCCGCCACGCCCGCGCACCGGGTAATCATGGCTCGACGAAAGCTTGCCCGAGCCGCTTTCGGTGATCGTCAGGATCAGATCCTCGGCCGCCGACATTTCGGCATAGCGCTCCGGGGTCAGCTGGCCTTCGGCGCCCGTGGTCTCTTCGGCCTCCTCATCGGCCTCGGCCTCCTCGGTGACGCCCGCCATGAGGCGGCGCTGCTTGAGATAGGCCTCGCGCTCGGCCGGATCGGCCTCGAAATGGCGGATGACGGACATGGAGACCACCAAGTCCCCCTCGGCCAGCCGGATGCCACGCACCCCCGTCGAGCCCCGCGACTTGAAGACGCGGATTTCGGTGGTCGAGAAGCGGATCGCCCGGCCCAAGGCGGTGACCAGCATCACGTCGTCATTGTCCGAGCAGATGGCGGCATTGACCAGGGTCACGCCCTCGGGCAGGTTCATCGCGATCTTGCCGTTGCGCTTGACGTTGGTGAAGTCCGAAAGGTCGTTCTGCCGCACATCGCCGTCCGAGGTCGCAAAGACGATCTGCAACTCGTCCCAATGATCTTCCGGCGCATCGACGGGCATGAGCGCCGCGATGGAAATGCCGGTGGTGATCGGCAGGATATTGACCATGGCCTTGCCGCGGGCATTGCGGCCCGCCAAGGGCAGGCGCCAGGTCTTCAGCTTGTAGACCATGCCGTCGGTGGTGAAGAACAACAGGGGCGTATGGGTATTGGCCACGAAAAGCGTGGTCACCACATCGTCTTCCTTGGTGTCCATGGCAGCGAGCCCCTTGCCGCCACGATTCTGTTGGCGGAACTCGGCCAGGGGGGTGCGCTTGATATAGCCTCCGCTCGTGATGGTGACGACCATATCCTCACGCTCGATCAGGTCCTCGTCCTCCATGTCACCGGCCCAATCGGTGATCTCGGTGCGGCGGGGGACGGCGAAATTGGTCTTCACCTCGGAGAGCTCGTCGGAGATGATGCCCATGATCCTCTCGCGGGAACCGAGGATTTCCAGGTAATCCTTGATCTTGGCGGCGAGCTCTTCCAGCTCGTCGGTGACCTCTTTGACGCCCAGGGCCGTCAGGCGCTGCAGACGCAGCTCCAGGATGGCGCGGGCCTGGGTTTCGGAGAGGTTATAGGTCCCGTCCTCGTTCATCTTGTGGCTGGGGTCGTCGATCAAGCGGATATAATCCGCGATGTCGGCAGCGGGCCAGCGGCGGGTCATCAGCTTCTCGCGCGCCTCTCCAGCGTCAGCCGAGGCGCGGATCGTGCGGACGATCTCGTCGACGTTAGAGACCGCCACGGCCAGACCGCAGAGGATATGGCTGCGCTCGCGCGCCTTGCGCAGTTCAAAGGCCGTGCGCCGCGCCACCACTTCTTCGCGGAAGGTGATGAAATGGGTGAGGAAATCGCGAAGGGAAAGGGTCTCCGGACGGCCGCCATTCAAGGCCAGCATGTTGCAGGCGAAAGAGACCTGCATCGGCGTGAAACGGAAAAGCTGATTGAGGACCACATCCGGCGTGGCATCGCGCTTCAGCTCCACCACAACCCGCACGCCCACGCGGTCGGATTCATCCGCCACCGAGGAGACGCCTTCGATCTTCTTCTCCCGCACCATTTCGGCGATCTTTTCGATCATCGAGGCCTTGTTGACCTGGTAGGGGATCTCGTCGACGACGATGGCGAAGCGGTCCTTGCGCAGCTCTTCGACATGGGTCTTGGCGCGGATGATGACGCTGCCACGGCCCTCAAGGTAAGCCTTGCGCGCCCCGGAACGGCCGAGGATCAGGCCCCCGGTGGGGAAGTCGGGGGCCGGGATGATCTCCATCAGCCGTTCCATCGACAGGTCAGGATCGGCGATGAGCGCGAGCGTCCCGTCGATGACCTCGCCCAGGTTATGCGGCGGAATGCGGGTCGCCATGCCGACCGCGATGCCCTCGGTGCCGTTGACCAGCATATTGGGGAAGCGGGCGGGCAGGACGGTGGGTTCCCGGTCCTTGCCGTCGTAATTGTCCTGGAAATCGACGGTGTCCTTGTCGATATCGGCCAGGAGGAAGGCGGCAGGCTTGTCCATCCGCACTTCGGTATAGCGCATGGCCGCCGCCATATCGCCATCCATCGAGCCGAAATTGCCCTGACCGTCCAAGAGCTTGAGGCTCATCGAGAAGGGCTGCGCCATCCGCACCAGCGCATCGTAAATCGCCGAGTCGCCATGGGGGTGGTATTTCCCCATCGTGTCGCCCACCGGGCGGGCGGACTTGCGATAGGCCTTGTCGTGGGTGTTCCCCGATTCCTGCATCGCAAACAAAATGCGCCGATGCACGGGTTTCAGCCCGTCGCGCAGATCGGGGATCGCGCGGGAGACGATGACCGACATCGCATAGTCAAGATAGGCCGACCGCATCTCGGTCGAGATGTCAATCTGCGGCCCCTTATGCGGGTTGATCGGGGATTCATCCGTGTTTTCAGGGACTTCGGGCGTATCGGTCAAGGGGTCTGCCTTTGCGGAGGACTGGGCCATATCTGGTTGGGGGGCACTTTACCCCATACCACAGATAGGGTGCAAGGCAGGGTTTCAGGGCATTTGGCAGCAGCCGTAGTTGAGTGACAACATACTGTTTTCATTGATTTTTTATTTGTCCGTGGAATCATGGTGACACAGGTCTTTTGGGGCGCCGGAACAGGAGGTTCAAGGATGCGCGAGACGGAGTTGATGCTGAAGGGCTATGGGCTCACCACGGCAGAGCTGTTTTACCACATGCCCGACCATCCCCATGTGCTGAACAGCTTCACCTGGCAGGAGTATGACCTGGCGCCCGACTATCCCAAGCTCTTCGGTTTCATCGAATTCTGGCAGCGCGAGATCGAAGGTCCGCTGCACTCCATCCGCTTCTGCCACCGCAAGCTGATCGGCCCGGCCGAATGGCGCAATGTCGTGGCCGAGTTCCGCCTGCACTAAGCGCGGTCCGGGAGGTTTTGCAGGCATGAAATGCCAGCGAAACCTCCCGGAGGAAGCCGGGGGGCTCATGCCACTTGTTTCTTGAACCAGTGGCGAAACAAGTGGCAAACCCCCCGGACCCCCCGCTTCAAGGGGAGCACGCTCCCCTTGAAAATCCCCGTGGATATTTGCGCCAAGTTGAAAGAGGAGACATGCCGCTTTCATACTTGCTCAAATACTCCCCTAAGCGATCAGTTGTCCTTTGCCTTCAAGTTGGCCCAAATACTCATGGCAACCGCCTCACCCCTCCCGCCTTTTCACATTGGCGCAAATACTCACGGGGTTTCTTAAGGGGGCCGTGGCCCCCTTAAGGCGGGGGTGCGGGGGCGGCAGCCCCCGCTTCCAGGTGCTTGGCCGCCTCGCGCTGCGCCCAGGGTTTCAACCCCTGGCCGGGACCCTCCAGGAAGGCCCGCGTCCGGGCGGCATCGTGTTTGGAGAGGTCGCGCAGCCACCAGGCGACGGCCTTCTGGATGAACCAGTCGGGGTCGCTGACATAGGTCGCGGCCCAGCCCAGCACCCGGTCGCGGATCGCGAGGTCCGCCTCCTTGGGGAAGTTCTGCTTGGTCCAGGGCAGGGTGATCACCAGGGCCGCGCGGCGCGTCCACATATGCTCGGACGTCGTCCAGGTCTCGACCTCGTCGATCCGGGAGGGATCGGCCACCAGGCGGCGTTCCCCGGCGTCGCAGGCGTGGTCGGCCAAGGCCCAGCCGTCGAACTGCGGCACCCAGGAGGCGATCAGGCGCCAGACTTGCTCGTCCTCCTTGATCCGCGCCTGGGTCAGGAGTTTCGCCGCCGCCACCCGTGCCTCGTGGATGTTGCTGTCCCAGAGGCCTGCGGCCAGGGCGACCCGGGCCTCGGTGCTCAGCCCCTCGCGCCAGGTCTGCGCCAGTTCGGTGATCTGCGGCACGGTCACGCCGAAACAGGTGCGCGCGGTTTTGTGGTAGGCCGCCATCTCGGCGGCTTTCTCGGGGTTGGAGAGAGCGTGCAGCTGGGCCAAAGCGTCGGAGGGGGTCACAGGTTGGCCTCGATTCCGGTCGGCAGCCCGTCGATCGACTGGCGGTTGCGGGTGTCCCAATAGGTGCGCAGGCCCTCGGGGCCCTTGCCCTCGGCCCAGCTGCGCAGGACGGGGCGCTCTTGCGCACCCTCGAAGGTCGGCACGGCATAGCCGCAAGAGGTCTGCACGAGGGAGACCTCCATGTCGAAGATCTGCCTTGCGCCGGGGGTCTCGGGGAAATGCTGCGCCAGGGCCCAGTCGTCGCGGTGGAGCGTCTTCGCCGTCCCATAGGCGCGCAGGATCAGCGGGCGCGTCCCGAAGCTGCACCACATCACCGTCATGCGGGGATCAAGGGCCAGGTGGGCCGCCGTCTCGTTGCCCGAGCCCGTCAGGTTCAGCCAGATCAGCCGGTTGGGGCCAAGGATGCGCAGGCTATCCATCCCCTTGGGCGAGAGGTTGTGATGCGCCCCGGGCGCCGAGGTGGCGACGAAGAAGATATGCTGTTCGGCCACGAAGGCGCGGTGGTCCTCGGTGAAGGCGTCGAATTGCTTGGCCATTCATTCCACCGTCACGGATTTCGCGAGGTTGCGCGGCTGGTCCACATCGGTCCCCTTGGCTACGGCGGTGTGATAGGCCAGAAGCTGGGCGGGCAGGGCGTAGAGGATCGGCGCGAAGGGGCCGGGGCAATCGGGCAGGGTCAGCGTGGCCCACGTGCCTTTGCCCGCCTCATGCACGCCCTTCGCGTCCGAGATCAGCAGCACCTTGCCATGCCGCGCCATGACCTCTTGCATGTTCGAGACCGTCTTGTCGAAGAGCCCATCCCTGGGCGCCAGGACGATGACCGGAACCTCGGGGGCGATCAGCGCGATGGGGCCGTGCTTCAGCTCTCCCGACGCATAGCCTTCGGCGTGGATATAGCTGATTTCCTTCAGCTTCAGCGCGCCCTCCAGGGCCAGGGGGAACATGGCGCCACGGCCGAGGAAGAGCACATCCTGCGCGCGGGAGAGCTCTTCGGCCACTTCCGCGATGCGGGGCCCCAAAGAGAGCGTGTGGTTCATCAGCCCCGGCAGGGCCTGCAACTCGGCCAGGCGCTGCGCCAAGGCCTCGGGCGAGATGCGGCCCCGGTCGACGCCTGCCTTCAGCGCCAGCAAAGCCAGGGTCAGAAGCTGCGCGGTGAAGGCCTTGGTGGAGGCCACGCCGACCTCCACCCCCGCGCGGATCGGCAGGACCACATCGGCCTCGCGGGCAATCGACGACGTCGGGACATTGACCACGGCCAGGACCTTGGCGACCTTCTCTTTCGCATAGCGGAGCGCGGCGAGGGTGTCGGCGGTCTCGCCCGACTGGCTGACGAAGATGGCGAAGGATTTCTCGGACAGGACCGGATCGCGGTAGCGGAATTCGCTGGCGATATCGACCTCGGCGGCGAGGCCCGCGAGGCTCTCGAACCAGTATTTCGCCACATGGCCGGCGTAAGAGGCCGTGCCGCAGGCGACCAGGACCACGCGGTCCACGCCGGTGAAGTCCACATCGGGTAGGGTGGGTGCCAACCCACCGCTGCGCAGGGCCTCGGCCAGGACGACGGGCTGTTCGGCGATCTCTTTCGCCATGAAATGCCGATAGCCCGCCTTTTCGATCCTTGTCTGATCAAGCGCGATCCGCTGCTCGGCCCGGTTGGCCAGCCGCCCGGCCTCGTCATGGATCACCGCGCCTGCGCGGGTGATCACGGCCCAATCGCCCTCTTCCAGATAGGTGATGCGGTCGGTCATGGGCGCGAGCGCGATGGCGTCCGAGCCCAGGTACATCTCTCCATCCCCATGCCCGATGGCGAGCGGCGAGCCCTTGCGGGCGGCGATCATCAGGTCATCCTCGCCGTCGAAGAGGAAGGCCAGCGCAAAGGCGCCGTGGAGCCGGGGCAGGGTCTTGCGCACGGCCTCGACGGGGGAAAGGCCCTGGTCGAGGTAGTGGCGGGTCAGGAGGGCGACCATCTCGGTGTCGGTCTGGGATTCCGGGACAAGGCCAGCCGCCGCCAGCTCCTCCCGCAGTTCGCGGAAGTTCTCGATGATGCCGTTATGGACCACCGCCACGCCGCCCGAGCGGTGGGGATGGGCGTTGACCGTCGTCGCAGCCCCATGCGTGGCCCAGCGGGTATGGCCGATGCCGGATTTGCCAGCGAGGGGGTTATGGACCAGCTCGTCCGAGAGGTTCACGAGCTTGCCCACCGCCCGGCGGCGGTCGAGGACCCCCGCATTGACCGTGGCGATGCCCGCGCTGTCATAACCGCGATATTCCAGACGCTTCAGCGCCTCGACCAGGAGGGGGGCGACTTCATGGCTGCCCAATACGCCCACGATACCGCACATCTCAGGAGCCTTTCTTCGCGGCTTTGATCGCCCGCAACTTGTCCATCAGCCGCACCGCAAGGCCCGGCTTGTTCACCTGTTTCGCCCGGGCCAGGGCCAGGGCGCCTTCGGGGACGTCCTCGGTGATGACCGAGCCCGAGGCGGTCAGGGCATTGTCGCCCACCGTCACGGGCGCCACCAGCATCGTATCCGAGCCGATGAAAGCGTTCTTGCCGATGGTCGTGCGGTGCTTCATCACGCCATCATAGTTGCAGGTCACGGTCCCCGCGCCGATATTGGTGAACTCGCCGACATGGGCGTCGCCGAGATAGGTCAGATGGCCGACCTTGACGCCCTCATCCAGGACCGCGTTCTTGATCTCGACGAAGTTGCCGACATGGACATCTTCGGCCAGCTCTGCCCCGGGGCGAAGGCGGGCGAAGGGGCCGACGGTGGCGCCGCGCGAGATATGGCAGCCCTCGAGGTGGCAGAAGCCCTTGATTTCCGCCCCGGTTTCCACCGTGACGCCGGGTCCGAAGATCACCGCCGGACCCACCACGGCGTCGCGGCCGATATAGGTGTCGCGGGCGAAGAAAGTGGTCTCGGGGGAGATGAGGGTGACGCCCTCCTCCATCATCTCGGCGCGTTTGCGGGTCTGGAAGGCGGCTTCGGCGGCGGCCAGTTGCGCCCTTGTGTTGATGCCCAGCGTCTCGGCCTCGGGGCATGTGACATAGCCCACCGTAAGCCCCTCGCTGCGTGCGAGGTCGATGATGTCGGTGACGTAGTATTCGCTGACGTTTTCCCGCAGGGGGACGGATTTGGCGAGGCGCAGCAGGGTCTGGACCTCGGCCGCGATGACGCCGGAGTTGCAGAGCCGGATCTGACGCTGGGCGTCTGTCGCCTGCTTTTCCTCGACGATGGCGCGGAGGTCGGTGCCCTCCACGATGAAGCGGCCATAACCCTTGGGATCGGCGGCCTCAAACCCCAGGAAGACGATGTCATGATGGCTGCGGGCCGCGAGCATGGCCTCCAGCGTTTCGGGGCGCACGAAGGGCGTGTCGCCGTAAAGCACCAGTGCCGCGCCCGTCGCGTCGGAAAGGAGGGGTTCGGTCACGGCGACCGCGTGGGCGGTGCCCTGGGGCGGGTCCTGCAGCGCGGTGACGATATCGGGGTCGAAGTCATGGGCGGCCTTGGCCACCTGCTCCGCGCCATAGCCCGTCACGACCACGGTCCGGGCCGGGGAGAGCGCCTGACCGGCGGCCAGGGCATGGTGCAGAAGCGGCACGGCGGCCAGGTTGTGCAAGACCTTTGGCAGGTCGGAATTCATGCGGCTGCCCAGTCCGGCGGCCAGAACGATCAGGGATACCTGCATCTGCCTCTTTCCTTTGTTTGGGTGTCGTTCTAACCGGGGAGGGGGCAGGGGCCAAGGGGGCATGGGCTCACGCCATGTTACAGCGGCCGGGGGCGCTGCCCCGATGCCATCGGTTCTTGAACCGGTGGCGAACGCGATGGCATACCCCCGGGATATTTGGGCCCATGTGAAAGGGAAAGCGGTGAGGACGGTTGTCTTTGATCTGGACGGGACCTTGGCGGATACGTCGGAGGACCTCTTGGCCGCCGCCAATGCCTGTTTCGCGGGCCTGGGACTGGGGGAGCCCCTGGGCGCGGCCGATACCTTGACCGCTTTCGCCGGCGGGCGGGCCATGCTGCGGCTGGGGTTTCAGCGCCTGGGCGTGGCGGGGGATGTGGACGGGCAATACCCGGTCCTGCTGGCACATTACGCCGAGGGCCTTGACCGGGCGACGCGGCTATATCCCGGCGCCGTCGAGGCCGTCGAATCCTTGCGGGCGGCGGGATTTGCCACCGCGATCTGCACCAACAAGCCCGAGGGCCTGGCCGAGGAGCTCATGCGGCGGCTGGGGGTGCGGGGGCTTTTCGGCGCGCTGGTCGGAGCAGATACCTTCCCGGTCAGGAAGCCCGACCCCTTGCCCTACCGGGAGTCGGTCCTGCGGGCGGGCGGCGATCCCAGACGGTCTTTGCTGGTGGGGGACACGGTGACCGACCGCGACACGGCGCGGGCGGCGGGGGTGCCGGTGGTGCTGGTCTCCTTTGGTCCCGAGGGGGCAGGGGTGGCGCGGCTCGCGCCCGATGCGCTGCTGGACCGCTACGCGGACCTGCCGGGGCTTGCCGCGCGGCTGGTTCTCTGAAACAAAGATAGAACATTTACCACGATTGGGGACTGTCATGTCCGATGCATCCGCCGTGCCGCAGCGCCGCGCCTTTCTCTTCGTCCTGATCACCGTCTTCCTGGACATGGTGGGCTTTGGCATCATCATTCCCGTCCTGCCGCAGCTGATCGAGACGGTGGGCCATGTCGACCTCGCCCATGCCGCGATCATCGGCGGATGGATGGGGGCGGCCTATTCCATCGCTCAGTTCCTCTGCGGGCCCCTGATGGGCAATCTTTCGGACCGTTTCGGGCGGCGGCCGCTTTTGCTGTTGGCAGTCTTTGGCCTTGGCGTGGATTTCCTGATGCAAGCCCTGGCGCCGAACCTGGAGTGGCTGTTTGCGGGACGGGTGCTGGCCGGAATTTGCGGCGCCTCCTGGATCATCGCCAATGCCTTCGTGGCCGATATCTCGGCCCCCGAGGACCGGGCGCGACTTTTCGGCATCATGGGCGCGGCCTTTGGCCTGGGCTTCATCATCGGCCCGGCCATCGGCGGGCTTTTGGGCACGTTCGGCCCCCGCGTGCCGTTTTACGTCGCGGCGGCGGTTTCGGGGCTGAACCTGGTCTTCGGCTTCTTCATCCTGCCCGAGACCCTGGCGCCCGAGAACCGCCGCCCCTTCGACTGGAAGCGCGCCAATCCCTTCGGCGCCTTCCGCATCTTTGCCAGCTATCGCGGCGTCCTGCCCATGTGCACCGTGCTGGCCATGTTCTTCTTCTTTACCTCGGTCTATCCGGCGCTCTGGCCCTTCTGGGCCAAGGCGCGCTTCGACTGGTCCGAGGCGATGATCGGCGGCTCGCTCGCGCTCTTTGGCCTGATCATGGCGGGCTTCCAGGGGGGCCTGTCCGGCCCCTTCGTCAAGTGGTTCGGCGAACGCAGGACCGTGGCCATCGGCCTGGTCTGCGCCATGGTCGCGGCGACAGGCTATGGCATCGTCTGGACTTTGCCGCTCGTCGTGGTCCTGATGTTCGTCCATGGGCCCGAGGGCTTCATCCATCCGATGCTGACCGCGCTGATGTCGAAGGAAGTGCCCGAGAACGCGCAGGGCGAGCTTCAGGGCGGGCTTTCCGCCATCATGAATATCGCCATGATGCTGGGGACGATCTTTTACAGCCAGCTCTTCGGCTTCTTCATGTCCGACGCCGCCCCCTTCCAATCGCCCAATGTCTCCTATTATGTGGCAGGCGCAGGCTTGGCCGCAGCCCTGGGGGTCTTCCTCTGGCTGATCGGACATCAGCGGGAGGCGTGAATGGACGGCATCACGGGGCTTGAGGTCTTTCGCGGCAAGTTCACCCAGCAAGAGCCGATCCCGGAAGAGGGGATCGCGGCCGCCTTGGCCGTGCTGCGCCATGGCCGGCTCCACCGCTACAACGAGGCCGAGGGCGAGGTGGCAGAGACCGCTTTGCTGGAGGAGGAATTCGCGGCCCTGACCGGGGCGAGATATGCCTTGGCGGTGGCTTCGGGCGGCTATGCGCTCGGCTGCGCGCTGCGGGCCCTGGGGATGGAACCCGGCGAGCGGGTGCTGACCAATGCCTTCACGCTCGCCCCGGTGCCGGGGGCGATTGCGGCGGCGGGCGGGGTGCCGGTCTTCGTCGAGGTGACCGAGGACCTGGTGATCGACCTGGACGACCTTGCCGCCAAGGCGGAGGGCTGCCGGTTCCTGATGCTGTCCCATATGCGCGGCCACCTGGTCGACATGGACCGGCTGATGGCGCTTTGCGACCGCCTGGGGATCCAGGTCATCGAGGATTGCGCCCATACGATGGGGGCAAGCTGGGCCGGGGTTCCTTCGGGGCGGCATGGGGTCATGGCCTGCTATTCGATGCAGACCTACAAGCACATCAATTCCGGCGAGGGCGGCTTCCTGGTCTCGGACGACGCCGATTCCATGGCGCGGGCGGTGCTCCTCTCGGGCAGCTACATGCTTTACGGCAAGCACCGGGCCGCGCCTCCGGCGGAGGTCTTCGAGCGGGTGAAGATGGTCACCCCCAATGTCTCGGGCCGGATGGACAACCTGCGCGCCGCCATCCTGCGGCCGCAACTGAAGGCCCTGCCCGAGCGCGTGGCGCGCTGGGAGGCGCTTTACCGCGCCCTGGAGGCGGGGCTTGAGGCGACACCGGGGATCACGCTGATCCAGCGGCCTGGGGCGGAGGTCTTCGTGGGAAGCTCCTTCCAGTTCCGCCTGGCCGACTGGAGCCCCGCGCGGATCGCGCTTTACCTCTCGCGCTGCCTCGCGCGCGGGGTCGAGCTGAAATGGTTCGGCGCCGAGAAACCCGCCGCCTTCACCTCGCGCTATGACCATTGGCACTATGCGCCGAAGCAGGTCCTGCCGCAGACCGACCGGATCCTTGCCGGCCTGATCGACCTGCGCCTGCCCCTGACCTTCACGCCCGAGGACTGCGCCCAGATCGCCCGCATCCTGAGGTCCGAGGCCCTGACGGTCGGTCAAGCCCCGGAACCCGAAGCGATCGCGGCCCCGGTGATCCAATAGAGCGCCTGCGGCGCATTCCTTCATGTCGCCTGCGGGCCTTCGCCCTCCGGCTCCGCGATGCGCTCCGCGCGGGGATATTCTTGAACAGATGAAATTGAAGCGACCAGGATCGCAGGGTCGCGCGAAGGCCCTTCTTTCATCTGTTTCCAAATATCCACGGGGATTTTCAAGGGGAGCGTGCTCCCCTTGAAGCAGGGGGTCCGGGGGGCGGCAGCCCCCCGGCTTTGGGTCACAGCCGGAACTGCTTGGCCAGCTTCAACCCTTGCCCCTGGTAATTCGAGGCGATGCCCTGGCCGTAAAGCGTGGCAGGGCGCTCGGACATCCGCTCATAGACCAGGCGGCCAACGACCTGGCCGTGTTCCAGCACGAAGGGCGCCTCGTGGCAGCGCACCTCCAGCACCCCGCGTGAGCCTGCACCCCCCGCCACGGCATGGCCGAAGCCCGGGTCGAAGAAGCCCGCGTAATGCACGCGGAATTCGCCCACCATGGCCAGGTAGGGCGCCATCTCGGCGGCGTAGTCGGGCGGGATCGTCACGGCCTCGCGCGAGACGAGGATATAGAAGGCGCCGGGGTCCAGGATGATCTGCGCCTCGTCGCTCCGCACCTCCTCCCAGAAGTCGCGGGCCGGGTAATGGCCGATGCGGTCGAGGTCCACCACACCGGTATGGGGCTTCGCGCGGTAGCCCACGAGGCCGCCGGGCAGGCTCAGGTCGACCGAGAAGCCCAGTCCCTCGGAGATCAGGGCCTCGCCCGTCACCAGCGGCTCCACCGCGTGGAGCGCGCGGAGTTCGGTGTCAGACAGCACCGACTGGCCATCGCGGAAGCGGATCTGGTTCAGGCGCTGGCCGGGGCGGACCAGGACGGAAAAGCTGCGCGGGCAGACCTCGGCATACAAGGGCCCGTCATAGCCCTCGGGGATGCGGTCGAATTCCACCCCGCCATCGGTGATCACCCGGGTCAGAAGGTCCAGCCGCCCGGTCGAGCTTTTCGCATTGGCCACGGCCGAGAGGCCCGGCGGCAGCGAGAGGCGCTCCATCAGGGGGATCAGGTAGACGCAGTTCTTCTCCAGCACCGCGCCGGGCCGCAGGTCGATCTCATGCATGGTGAAGGCCGCCAAGCGGTCGGCCACGCGCCGCCCGGCGCCCGCCAGGAAAGAGGCGCGCACCCGATAGGCCTTGGTCCCGAGCCGCAGGTCCAGGCTCGCGGGCTGCACCTGGCCCGTCGCGAAGGGCACCTCGGCGGCGATCACGCCCCGCGCGATCAAAGCTTCCAGAGCCTGGGAAGGCAGAACACCGGTCATCTTGGGCACCTTATGGTCAAAGCCTTGAAGTCAAAAAGAAACCGCCCGACTGGTTTCCCAGCGGGCGGTTTTTTTCATGGTCGGGCCGGAGAGATTCGAACTCTCGACCTCCCGCCCCCCAGACGGACGCGCTAACCAGGCTGCGCTACGGCCCGACGATGTGCAGGCTTCATAACAATATTCCGGGCAGGGGCAAGGGCGAATTTGCACTTTTTCCCGCCTATTCGCCGGGGTTGCGACGCGGGCGTGCCGAGGCCTCGGCCATCTGCGCATGCAAGAGACCGAGACGCGCCTGAAGGTCGGCCAGGGCAAAGAGGCTTTCGCCCCGGACGCCGGGCAGGGCGCGCAGGCGCGGGGCAAGGCCAGCAAGCGCAACGGGCGCCGGTGCCGAATCGGCGGCTTGGGGCAGGGGCGTTTCGGGTTGGGCGGTCTCGGGCTGGGGCTCATCCGAGTCCTGCCCAGGCGCCCCTGCCGAGGTCCCTGGGAGCGATTCCGGGGGGAGGTCCCAGGGTGCCTCATCTTGGGGAAGCGGGAATTCGGAGGGCGCCTCTGCCTGAGGCGGGGCCGTGTCTTCCGCTTCGTCCGAGCGGAAGGCGGTGATCTCGGCGCCAAGGTCAAAGCTGCCATCGTCCTCGACGAAGACATGCGGCGCTTCGGGCGCCTCTTCCACGACGCCCTGATCCTCGGCCATCAGGTCGAACAACGAAGGCTGGACGCCCGGCTTGGCCTTGGGCCGGGCCTCGGGGTGAACGAAACCCTCGGGCGCGGCGCGAGTCGGGGCTACCCCGTCGGAAAAGGCGATGAAACCGCCTTCGCCGCCGCGAGGCACGTCAAGGTCAAGACCAAAGCCGCCGAATCCCCCGAGGGGCGCGGCAAAGGGGCGCGGAGCGGCTTCCTCGGTGGCCGGTTCGGTCGCCGCGCTGCCATCTTCATCCTCCGGCTGTTGCGCCGCAGCGGAGGGCGCCGCCAAGGGGCCGTCAAAGGCCGCCATGTCGATCCCGTCGAACTCCTCCGTGGCCAAGACCCCTGGCTCTGCGGGCATCGACCAATCGGCAGGGTTGGCCAAGGTCTCTTCCGGCGGGGGCGCATCCCTGTCCGGCATCCGCATGGCCGAGAGGGCGCTGCGGATGGCCGATAGCTCGTCGGTTGCCGAAGATGCGGGCGCCAGGGGCTCGGTCGGGCGCAGGGGGACGATCGTTGCTGCGGGCTTGGGCGGCGGCAACAGCGCCTCCAGCGGCTCGGGCGCCTCCAGCGCCTCGCCGCCAAGCTCGGCCACATGGCGAACCCCCTGTTCGCGCAGGATCTTCTGCACGCCCCTGATCGTCATCCCGTCATTGTGCAAGAGCCGCCTGATGCCCGAAAGCAGCGCCACATCCGACGGCCGGTAATAGCGCCGCCCGCCGGCGCCCTTGACGGGTTTCACCTGCGGAAAGCGCGTCTCCCAGAAACGCAGGACATGGGCCGGAGTCTCAAGATGATCCGCGACCTCGGAGATCGTGCGGAATGCGTCCGGCGCCTTGTCCATCGGTTTGCCTTATTCGGTCCCGCCCGAGACGCGATCCTTCATGAGATGCGAGGGGCGGAAGGTCAGAACCCGGCGCGGCGAGATCGGAACCTCGTCCCCGGTCTTGGGGTTGCGGCCGACGCGGGCGGATTTCTCGCGCAGCGAAAAGGTGCCGAAGGACGAGATCTTGACCGTCTCACCGGCGGCCAGCGCATCCGAGACATGTTGCAGGACCGATTCCACCAGGCTGGCGGATTCGTTGCGGCTGAGCCCGACCTCGCGGAACACCGATTCCGCCAGATCCATCCGTGTAAGCGTCTTCTCCGTCATCATGATCCCCCCAAAGGATTTTTGCCATGATTGCGGCGGTTCAAATTGCGAGTCAATAACAATGGCTTGGGGCGCGTTTTTCAGAGCCTGCACCAGCGACAATCCGGCGGGATTCGGGCAACTTACCAGCGCAGGACGACAGAGCCCCAGGCGAGGCCCCCGCCGATGGCCTCGGTGACCAGGAGATCGCCGCGCTTGATCTGGCCGCGCTGCACGCCGACCGAAAGGGCGAGGGGAATCGAGGCGGCCGAGGTATTGCCATGGTCCTGCACGGTCACGACGACCTGCTCCATCGGCAGTTGCATCTTCTTGGCCGTGCCTTCGATGATGCGGATATTGGCCTGGTGCGGCACAATCCAGTCGACATCGCCCGAAGTCAGCCCGGCCTTCTCCAGCGCGGCATGGGCGGTGGAGGCCAGCTTCTCGACCGCGTGGCGGAAGACTTCCTTGCCCTGCATGCGCAGGTGGCCCGTCGTCCCGGTGGAGACGCCGCCATCGACGTAAAGCAGGTCCTTGAACTGGCCGTCCGAATGCAGATCGGCGGACAGGATGCCCCGGTCCGTGCTGGCGCCGGTGCCTTCCTCGGCCTCAAGCACCAGGGCGCCCGCGCCATCGCCGAAGAGCACGCAGGTCGTGCGGTCTTTCCAGTCCATCAGCTTCGAAAAGGTCTCGGCGCCGATGACCAGAACCCGCCGCGCCTGGCCCGAGAGGATCAGCGCATTGGCCGTGGTCAGGGCAAAGACAAAACCCGCGCAGACCGCCTGGACGTCGAAGGCAAAGCCGCCGGCGCCGATCTTGGCCTGGACCATGGTGGCGGCGGAGGGAAAGGTCAGATCGGCGGTCGAGGTCGCCACGATGATGGCGTCGATCGTGCTGGCCTCGATCCCGGCATTCTCCAGCGCCGCACGGGCGGCATGGGCGCCAAGGTCAGAGGTCGTCTCGCCCTCGGCCGCGAAATGCCGCCGCTCGATCCCGGACCGCGACTTGATCCATTCGTCAGAGGTCTCGACCAGGGTTTCCAGCTCGGAATTGGGGACGACGCGGGCGGGCAAATAGTGGCCCACGCCCTTCACCACGGCGCGCAATGTCATTCGGATTTCCTTGGCTCCCCATCCGGGGTTTTCGCCCCTTCGGCACTTTGCCCCGCGATGGCGCCCGATGCAACGCCCGAAGCGACCCTGGCTGCAAGCCTTTCGTGGAAGCCCGAGCGCGCGAGGCGCCAGGCCATCTCGACCGCAGCCGCATGGCCCGTCGCATCCGACCCGCCATGCGATTTCACCACTGTGCCGTTCAACCCCAAGAAGACCCCGCCATTGGCGCGGCGCGGGTCCATCCGCTCGCGCAGGCGGTTCAGCGCTCCGCTGGCGAAGGCGGCGGTAAGCTTGGAGAAGAGCGTCGCCTTGAAGCTTTGCCGCAGGAAGTCGCCAATCAGCCGCGCCGTGCCCTCGGCGGTCTTCAGCGCCACATTGCCGGTGAAGCCATCGGTCACGATCACATCGACACGGTCCGAGGGCAGGTCGGTGCCCTCGACATAGCCGATATAGGTGTAATCGCCGCGCGCGGCGGCCTCGGCGATCAGGTCCGAGGCGGCTTTCAGCTCGGCCGAGCCCTTGTGCTCTTCGGTGCCGACGTTCAAGAGACCCACCCGGGGCCGCGTCAGCCCCATGCCATTGCGGGCATAAGAGGCGCCCATCATGGCATATTGCAAGAGGTCCTCGGCATCGGCCTTGATATCGGCGCCCGCGTCCAGCATCAGGTTGAAGCCATGCGGATTGCGCGAGGGCCAGAGGCAGGCAATCGCCGGGCGGTTGATCTCGGGCAGGCGGCGCAGGCGGATCATCGCCACGGCCATCAAGGCGCCGGTATTGCCGCAAGAGACCGCGGCCGAGGCTTCACCCGTCTTCACCGCCTCGACGGCGCCCCACATCGAGGTGCCCTGGCCGTGGCGCATGATCTGGGCGGGCTTGTCTTCCATCGTCACGACGCGGGCGGCGTGGCGGATGGTCACGCGACCCGCCAGCGCGGGCTGGGCCGCGACCAGGGCCGCAAGCTGCGCCTCGTCCCCGTGCAAGAGGAACTGCGTCCCCGGCATCTTGGGCGCGCAAATGGCAAGACCGGCGACAACAGCCGCCGGTCCGCGGTCTCCGCCCATGGCGTCGACCGAAAGGGTGATCGCTCCCTTGGCTTGCGGTCCAACGCTTTGGCTTTGGATCGCCTGCGACATGGGAGGATGCCTGATCTCAGGCCGCGTCTTCGTCGGTGTCGACGGTCGACTTGGCAGCGACCACTTCGCGGGCATCGTAATGGCCGCAGGCGCCGCAAACGTGGTGCGGGCGCTTCAGCTCGCCGCAGTTCGGGCATTCGTTGGGGTTCGCGGCGACCAGCGAGTCATGGGCGCGGCGCATGTTGCGCTTGGAAGAGGTCGTGCGATTCTGCGGGACAGCCATGTCACACCTGTAACTGAAGGGGACATACCCCTGATTTCATTTCGATTTCCGGTAAGTCAGACCGGAAAGCAAGACCCGGCACAACCCCTTGGATGAGGCGCGGAACATAAGGATTTTCCGCCCCGGCGCAAGCCCCAATCGACGGGATTTCCCAAGGAAGTTAAGGCTCCTGCGATTCCCCGGTCGTGGGCTTGATCAGCTTGGCCAGGCCCGCAAAGGGGCGCAGGTCGGCATCGCGCAAGGGGGCCGCGCCCGGTTCGGCAAAGACCGCCTCGCCCAGCGCCGCCCCCGTGGCGCGCGGGTAAAGCGGCAGGGCCAGCGACAGGGCCTCGACCACAACGGTGACCGCGTCGATCACTTCGGGCAGGGCCTCGGCCGTGTCATCCTCGGGGATCTCGGCCTCCTCGGCATCGGGCTCCTGCCAGTCTTCCAGGAATTTCCGCGTTACCTCCTCGTCGATCACGCAGGGCACGGGGTCGAGCGTCACGACACAGGCCTGGACCGCGCGGGCCGTCAGCCGACCCTTGAGAATCAGGTCGCGCTTGCCCAGGGGGCGGATGTCGCCATCGAACTCCAGCGCGGGCAGGTCGATCAGTCCCAGGGCGGCGGCGATGGCCTGACGCTCGGGGGCGGAGGGGCGGAATTTCACATGGGTCGCATTGCGCCCCGAGATCGAGGCCACGCGGAAGGGCAGGCTGGGCAAGGTCTGGTCGGTCATCTGGGCCTCTCCAAGAGGTTTCCCGCGCGTTATGGCCCAAGGTGCGGGGGGGTCAAGCGTTCCTTTCTTGCTGGAGGGGCCTTCCATGATGTAAGCGATGGAAAAGCGGGCGGCGTGGAAAGGGAATCCGCGCCTGGCAGAAATATGCGGACCGGGCCTTGTCCGGTCACGGCAGGGGACGGCATGACGGGCAGGGACGCGAAGACAGGGCAGGCAGGCGCGGGGAACCCCGGGCGCGACCTCCGCCGCCATCCGCTTGCGCCGCTGCGGGGTCTGTCGGTGCTTTTGCTTTGCGCCGTCATGGGTTGCACGCCGATCTACTCGATGCATGGTTATGCGCCCGACGACGAGACCCTGGCCCAGATCGAGACCGGCGTCGACACGCGCGAGACGGTGGCGGCCTTCCTCGGGCGGCCCACGACCGACGGGCTCTTGAACGACGAGGCCTGGTTCTATGTCCAGAGCCGCTGGAAGTCGGTGGGCATGGGGGCGCCGCAGGAATACGACCGCCAGGTCGTGGCCGTGACCTTTTCCGAGGATGGCCGGGTGGCCAATATCGAGCGATTCGGCCTCGAGCGCGGTGAGATCGTGCCCTTGTCGCGCCGCGTGACCTCGACGCCCATCAAGGGCCGCTCGGCGCTGAGCCAGATCTTCTCTAACTTTGGCCGCGTGGACGCGGCGAGCCTGTTCCGGAACCGGTGAAGCGTAGGGTGGGTGAAACCCACCGTTGCGCGGCGGTGGGTTTCACCCACCCTACGCCTTTTCTTCCAGGGCCAGCCATTCCTCTTCGGCCGCCGCCAGGGCCGCCTGGCGTTCGGCCAGCATCTCGGTGCCCTTTTTGAACTTCACCGGCTCGCGGGTGAAGAACTGGGGATCGGCCAAGAGGTCGTTCAGCTTGGCGATCTCGGCCTCCAGCTTTTCGATGACGCCGGGCAGGGCCTCCAACCGCTTGCGTTCGGTGAAAGAGAGCCCATCGGCCTTCTTCACCTCCTTGGGCGCCTCGACGGGTTTGGCGACCTCGCGGGCCTTGGCCGCCTCGCCCTTGGCGGGGCGCTGGCTGATATAGTCGGTCCAGCCGCCGGGATAGGCCATGACCTCGCCATTGCCCTCGAGCGCCACGGTGGTCGTGGCCACCCGGTCGATGAAATCCCGGTCGTGGCTGACCAAAAGCACCGTGCCGTCGTAATCGCCCAGGATGTCCTGCAAGAGGTCCAGCGTCTCGATATCCAGGTCGTTGGTCGGCTCGTCCATGATCAGAAGGTTCGAAGGCCGCGCCATCAGCTTGGCCAAGAGAAGCCGCGCCCGCTCGCCACCCGAGAGGCTTTTGACCGGGGCCCGCGCCTGGGCCTCGTCAAAGAGGAAGTCCTTCAGATAGCCCACGACATGCTTGGGCGTGCCGCGCACCATGACCTGGTCGGAATTGCCCGAGACCGCCATCAGCGGATCATTGGTCAGGTTGACCCAAAGGCTCTCTTCGGGGTCGAGCCGCGCGCGGGCCTGGTCGAAGATGGCGATATCCAGCTGGGTGCCCAGGCTCACCGTGCCCGCATCGGGCGGGATTTCCCCGGTCAGCATACGCAGAAGCGTCGTCTTGCCCACGCCATTCGGGCCCACAAAGGCCACACGGTCGCCGCGCAGGATCTTGAGGTCGAAATCCTTCAGGATCACCTTGTCGCCGAAGGCTTTCGAAATCCCCAGGGCCTCGATCACCTTCTTGCCCGAGGTCGGACCGGATTCGAACTCCAGGGCCGCCGTGCCCTTGCGGCGGATCTGGTTGGACCGCTCCTCGCGCAGCGCCGCCAGCGCCCGAACCCGTCCCTGGTTGCGCTTGCGGCGTGCCGAGATCCCCTCGACCGCCCACCGCGCCTCGGCCTTGATCTTGCGGTCCAGCTTGTGGCGCGCCGCATCCTCTTCGGCCCAGGTCTCTTCGCGCCATTCCTCGAAGCCGTAAAAGCCCAATTCGCGCCGCCGGATCACACCGCGATCGAGCCAGAAGGTCGCCTTGGTCAGCCGGTTCAAAAACGCCCGGTCGTGCGAGATCAGCACAAAAGCCGCCCGCGTCTCGTTCAGGAAATTCTCCAGCCATTCGATGGCGGCAATGTCCAGGTGGTTGGTCGGCTCGTCCAGAAGCATCAGCTCCGGCGCCTCGGCCACCAGTTTCGCGAGCGCTGCCCGGCGACGTTCCCCACCCGAGGCCGAGGCAATCGGCGTCTCGGGCTTGAAGCCCAGGCCCTCGGCGGCCACCGAAAGCCGCCATTCCTCGCCGACCTCAAGCTTTGATGCCGCATAATCGCCCAATGTCTCGAAGCCCGCCATCTCGGGCTCTTGCTCCATATAGCCCACCGTCACCCCGGGGGGGACATGGCGGGCGCCCTTATCGCCCTCGACGAAGCCCGCCATGAGCTTCATCAGCGTGGATTTGCCCGACCCGTTGCGGCCGACCAGGGCCAGCCTGTCGCCCTCCTGCACCGTCATGTCGATGCCGTCGAAAAGGGGATTGCCGCCGAAAGTCAGCGAGAGACCGGAGAGTTGCAGAAGGGGTGCGCGTGCCATGGGCCGCAGGTATCCGGCCCGAAAGCCGCGGTCAACTGCCAAGCAGGGCGCGCAACCTTGCAGGCGGGATGTCGGCAGGACGCAGCAGCGTCAGCACATGCAAAGTGTCGAGGTCGCGGTCCACGACCGCATGATCCGAGACCCGGGCGCCAAGCGCGAGGTAAAAGCGCAGCAGCGGCGGCAGGCGCAAGGGATCGGGGGAGACGGCGGGCAGGGGCAGCGTCTCGGCCGCGCGGCGCCCGGGGGAGGGGTCCGCCACATGGGGCCGCAGCGCCGCCAGCGCCGCCCCATGATCCGCGCTCGCGCCGGGAAAGGAGCTGGAGCCGAAGATCAGCGTCACCGCCTCCTCCCTTGCCAGCCGGGCGACAAGGCCAAAGGCCAGCCGCAGGATCCCCGGGTCGCTTTCGCGCGGATGGAGGCAAAAGCGGCCCAGCTCCAGGCTGGCGCCCTCGCGGGCGAGTGGCGAAAGGTCGTAGAAAGCCGCCGCATAGGACTGCGCCCGGTCCGAGCCCGGGGCGAAATCCTGCAGCCGCGCCGTGGCCACCAGGCTCTCCCCCGCGCTGATCACCAGGTGACGGCAAAGCGGATCATAGGGGTCGCTCTCCAGCCCCTCGCCCCCGCGAAAGGCCAGGTGACGCAGCGCCAGGACCTCGGTCAGGTCGGCATCGGGGGGCAGAAGTCGGGCGCTCAGGCGGCCCAGGGTCAGGATGGGGGCTTGCAGCTTCAGGGTCATGGCCTAGATTTGACGGGAAACCCGGAGGTGTCCATGGAAAAGCTGGAAAAGAGCGACGACGACTGGCTGCGGCAACTGGGCGACGAGGCCTTCCGGGTGATGCGCAAGCATGGCACCGAGCGGCCCTTCAGCCATGACAACTTCCCCGACGCCCCGGGGGTCTATTACTGCAAGGGCTGCGGCGCCAAGCTCTTCGAGGCCGAGACCAAGTTCGATGCGGGCTGCGGCTGGCCCTCTTTCTATGCGCCCGCCGATGCCGAGACCGTGGGCGAAAGCGTCGACCGCAGCCATTTCATGGTGCGGACCGAGGTCCATTGCAACGGCTGCGGTGGCCACCTGGGCCATGTCTTCCCCGATGGCCCGGCCCCCACGGGCCTGCGCTATTGCATCAACGGCGTGGCGCTGGACTTCGAGCCCGAAGGCTGATCCCGGGACGCAGGGGGGGCTTTCGCCCCCCCTGACCCCCCCAAGCCAAGGGGAGCACGCTCCCCCTGGCAACCCCCGTGGATATTTGCGCCAAGTTGAAAGGGGCAGGGTCTGGGGTTGCTGAGAGGCTGCGCCGGAACTTTCGCCTCTTTCACATTTGCCCAACTATCCCCGCCGGAGGCCGCCCCGCAGCCGGTTGGCCGCAGGCCAGAGGCAAGATGAAAATCTTGCGCCGGCAGGCGCTCTATTTGTAACGCGCGGCGAGGCTGCGCATCGCCTGGACGTAAAGAAGCACGTCGATGCCGACGCCCACGAAATTCGCCCCCGCCACCTTGGCCTCGGCGATATAGGCCTCGTCCGTCGTCAGAACCCCCGCCGCCTTTCCCGCCGCCCGGATGCGCCTTAGGGTGTCGAAAACCGCAGCCTTGACCTCCGGGTGGCCCGCGCCGCCCAAATGCCCCATATCGGCAGCAAGGTCCGAGGGCCCGACAAAGACGCAATCGGCGGGCACCGCCAGGATATCATCCAGGTTCTCCAAGGCTTTGCGGCTTTCCACCTGGAGGATCAGGCAGACCTGCTCATCCGCGGTCTTCAGGTAATCTGCCACGTCCGAGAACATCGAGGCCCGGGCCAAGGAGGACCCGATCCCCCGGACCCCCGCCCCCGGATAGCGCGTCGCCTCATAGATGGCCTGGGCCTGGGCCCCGGTTTCCACCATCGGCACCATGAGGCTCTGGGCGCCCGCATCCATGACCTGCTTGATCATCCAGGCCTCACCGACCGGCACCCGCACCACCGCATCCGCAGGCCCGCCGCGCAACACCGCCAGCTGCGCCGAGATGCTGCGCAGGTCATTGGGCGCATGTTCCCCGTCGATCAGAAGCCAGTCGAAACCCGCGGTCCCCGCCATCTCGGCCAGATAGGGCTCTGCCATGCCGAGCCAGCAGCCATGGACGGTATCGCCCGCGGCAAGGCGGGCTTTCAGACGGTTGGTGGCTGCGGGCATGGCGCTCTCCTCTTTCGCGCCACGCTAGCCAAGGCCCGCGCCAAGGTCCAGCGCCTCAGACCGGGAGCCCGCTATCCGCCTTGCCCTGTTCCATCACGATCTGGCTCTGCACCCTGCCCACGGCCGGATGCGCCAGAAGCCGCTCCTGGATCAGCCGGTTCAGGGCGGAAAGGTCCGCGCACCAGACCCGCAAGAGGTAATCCGCCTCTCCGGTCAAGGTCCAACAGGCCGCAACCTCGGGCAGGGTGGCGATGAGGCTCGCGAAACTGCGCGCCCCTTCCGGCGAGTGCCGCGCCATCTGGACCTGAACGAAGGCCTGCACCCCCAGCCCCAGGGCCGCGGGCGAGAGCCGGGCCGAATAGCCCGCGATCACCCCATCGGTCTCCAGCCGCTGCCGCCGCCGCGCCACTTGGCTGGGCGAGAGGCCAAAGCGCTCCCCCATCTCTTGCGCGGTCAGGCTGGCATCGGCCTGCAAGGCCGCCAATATCTGCGAATCGATCTGGTCCATGATGCGAAACTCTCGCAGAAATCCCGCCATCCGCGAGAAAATTCCGCACCAATCCCGCAAAATCCCCCGAACTTCGCGCACCACCCGCGCCCGCTCCATGCGATCCTGATGCCAGCGCAACAGGAGATCCAGATGGGCCCCTTCCCCCACAACGCCCCGAAAGCCACGATCACCCCCGAGAACCCTGCCGGCACCGACGGCTTCGAATTCGTCGAATTCGCCCATCCCGAGCCCGAGACCCTGCGCGCCCTCTTCACCGCCATGGGCTTTACGCTCACCGCCCGCCACAAGTCCCGCGCGCTGGAGCTTTGGCAGCAGGGCGACATCACCTATCTTCTGAACGACGACCCGTCCTCCCATGGCCGCCAGTTCGTCGCGGCCCATGGCCCCTGCGCTCCCGCCATGGCCTGGCGCGTGGTGGATGCCGACCAGGCCTTCGCCCATGCGGTCTCCCAGGGCGCCCGCCCCTTCGAGGGCGTCAAATCGGTCGATTGGCCCGCCATCGAGGGCATCGGCGGCTCGGCGCTCTACTTCCGGCCCGAGAACGCTTACGCCGATTTCACCTTCATCGCCAAGCCCAAGGGCAGCCTCTTCCACTACCTCGACCACCTGACTCACAATGTCCACAAGGGCAATATGGACCGCTGGTTCGACTTCTACGATCGGCTCTTCAACTTCCGCCAGATCCGCTTCTTCGACATCGAGGGGAAACACTCCGGCCTCCTCTCCCGTGCGCTCACCTCGCCCTGCGGCCGCATCCGCATCCCGATCAACGAGGACCGCGGCGAGACCGGGCAGATCGTCGAATACCTGAAACGCTACAACGGCGAGGGGATCCAGCATATCGCGGTGGGGTCGGAGGATATCTATGCCTCGGTCGAGACCCTGGCGGCGAACGGCATCCGCTTCATGCCCAAGCCCCCGCCCGCCTATTACGCTCTGTCGAAATCCCGCGTCCATGGCCATGAGGAACCGCTGGAGGCGCTGGAGCGTCACGGCATCCTGATCGATGGCGAGGGCGTGGTGGATGGCGGCGAGACGCGGATCCTCTTGCAGATCTTCTCCAAAACCGTGGTCGGGCCGATCTTCTTCGAGTTCATCCAAAGGAAGGGCGACGACGGCTTCGGCGAGGGCAACTTCCGCGCGCTTTTCGAATCGATCGAGGCGGATCAGATCGCACGCGGCGTGCTCAAGGCCAGCTGAACGGGGCCCTGGCGGAGAGGGTGAGGTTCCCGCCTGCGCGGGAACGGCCCTGCTCCGGCGGAAAGGGTCACGCCATAAAGGGCAGGGCGGGGTTCCCCCCGCCGTCCCTCTACCTGTCCGGCAGCAGGGCCGTCCTCGCCCTCACTGGTCCGGCGGCAAGAGCCCGAGGCCCCGCAGGTAAATCCCAATCCCGGTCTCCAGGAGGTCCTCCGGCGGGAAGGGCGATTTCGCCCCCGGCGTGCCGCGCATGAAAAGCTCCACGACCCCATGGCTCATCGCCCAGATATGGGCCGAGAACATCGAGGCGGGCGGCCTTTTCCCCTCGGGCAGATGCAAGGACAGGCCCCGCGCCGCCTCCTCCAGCACGCCACGTGCCTTGGCCGCCATCTGGGCGAGGTCGGGATGGGCGTTGAACGAAAGCCCGCTTTCGAACATCGCCATGTAATGGCCCGGGTATTTGCGCGCGAAAGCGAGATAGGCCCGCCCCGTCGCCTCGAAGGCCGCAAGGGCCGAGGGCTTGCCGCCGTTATAGGCGAACTCCATCAAGGCCGCGAAAATGTCATAGCCCTGCCGCGCCACCTCGGCGATCAGCTCATCGCGGCCCGCGAAATGGCGATAGACGGCCGCCGGTGTCACATCGGCCGCCTTCGCCGCCTCCGAGAGCGTAAACCCCGTCGGCCCCTGTTCGGCAATCAGCCGCAGGGCGGCCTCGACCAGCGCCTGCCGCAAGTTCCCGTGATGATAGCCCTGCTTCAACGCCCGACCTTTGTCTTTCATACTGGCCCAAGTATCCCGGGGTGTGGGGCAGAGCCCCACCGACCTTTTCCCCGAGACCAGGCCCTAGCCGATCAGCCCCGGCCCGCCGCAGATCTTTCCATCCACGGTCCCGATCACGCCCGCGTCCTTGCCCGGAAACTCCATCGCGTTCAAGACCGTCTGGATCGCGGCGATCCGCGCCCGAAGCTTGTCGTCCGAGAGGATCACCGTCCAGGGCGCATGGGAGAAATGGGTCTTCTCCATCGTCTCGGCAATGGCCGCGCTGTATTCTTTCCACTTGGCCAGGCCGTCGATGTCGATCTGGCTCAGCTTCCACTGTTTCAAGGGATCCCCCTCGCGGTCAAGGAAGCGCTTGAGCTGTTCGGCCCGGTCGACCTCCAGCCAGAGCTTCACCAGGACGATGCCCTCATCCACGATCATCTTTTCGAAATCAGGCACTTGCCGGAAGAACTTCGCCTTCTGCTCCAGGTTGCAAAAGCCGAAGACGGGTTCCACGATGGCGCGGTTGTACCAGCTGCGGTCGAAAAGGCTGATCTCTCCGGCGGCGGGCAGCTGGTCGATATAGCGCTGGAAATACCATTGCCCGGCCTCGCGTTCGGTCGGCTTCGAAAGCGCCACGATCCGCGCCACGCGGGGGTTGAGGTTCAGCCGCATCGCCTCGATCGTGCCGCCCTTGCCCGCCGCATCGCGCCCCTCGAAGACCACGATGAGCCTTTTGCCCTTGGCCTTCAGGTCGTAATGCATCCTGACCAGTTGCAGCTGCAGCTGCTCCATCCGCGCCTCGTAGTCCTTGCGCTTCATCTCCTCGCGGTAGGGATAGGTCTTGGAGAGGATGTCGTCCTTGCCCGCCTCCTCGATGACCTTGCGCACCTCCTTGGGTGCGTCCTTCTTGAAATACCGCGAAATCGCCCCGTCGAAGGGAAGGTCCATGATCGCCTCCATTTTGAGGCCAAGGTGACGGGCCTGCCTGCCCCCGTCAAGCAGCCCGTCAAGCAACCAGACGCAGGACCGCCTCTTCGACGGCGTCGAGGTGGGTGTGATGGGGCATATGACCCGCATCCTCCAGCACGGTCAGCCTGGCCTGGGGCAGGAGGCGCGACAGGGGGGCGGAGTGGATCTCCAGGGGCACGATCGGGTCATGGGCGCCATGCACCATCTCGACCGGCAGGGCCAGCCGCCCATATTCGCCCTGCATGGACCGCACATGGAGCAAGAGCCCGTTGACCTGGTCGGCATTGACCCCCAGGGCGCCCGAAGGCAGGGCCAGCGTCGCCCCGATCCGCGCCGCATAGCCCTCGGGCGCGGCGGAGGGCGCGAAGAGGCCCGGCATCATCTTCTCGATATAGCCATCCGTCACCAGGGCCGAGGCCAGGGGCACGGCCAAGGCCCGCCCGATCCGCGTGGCGGTCAGGCGATACCACCAATCCAGTTGACCCGGCCAGGGCAGCGAGGGCGCCGAGACCAGCACCAGGCCCCGCGCGGCTTGCGGTCCCGTCACCTCGAGCCCCCAGGCCAGCGCCACCGTCCCGCCATAGCTTTGGCCCAGCACCAGGGGCGCGACGATCCCCAGCTCCGCCGCAGCCCGCGCCAGATGCCGCGCCTGGCCCGCCGGAGAAACCCCCTCCGCCCCGATACTGTCCGAGAACCCAAGCCCCGGCCGGTCAAAGGCCGTGACGCGGAACCGCCCCGCCAGCCGCGTCATCAAGGGCAAAAGGTCGCGCAACTGCCCGGACGATCCATGGATCATCACCAGGTCCGGCCCGGTCCCCAGCGTCAGGGCATGAACCCGCCGCCCGCCCACCGACACGATCCGCCCCACGGGGGGAAAGCGCCGCCGGATCGCGGCCTCCCGCCACATCAGCCGCAGCCAGAGCCCCAGGGCCAAGGCGCCGATCACACCGAGAAACAGTCCCATCACGCCCCCTTTCCTTGAAGGTCAAGCCTGCCGCAGATCCGTTACTCTAGCGTTACGACGCTCCGCGCCAAGTCACGAAGCCGGGACCTCGCCCTTTCATCTTTTCAAAAATATCCCCGGGGGAGGTCTGGAGGGGCCGGCAGCCCCTCCAGCGGGTTCAACCCGCGCGCCCGATATCGTTCAGATCGAAAGGCGTGGTCTGGTAGATCTCGTTGACCCAATTGCCGTAAAGCAGATGCGCATGGGGCCGCCAGCGGTTGACCGGCACCCGCGAGGGATCATCGCCGGGATAGTAGTTCATCGGCACGTTGATGGGCTTTCCCGCCGCGACATCGCGGTCATATTCCTGCTTCAGCGTGCCATTGTCATATTCGAAATGGTTGAAGATATAGAGCCCGCGATGGCCCGCATCCTCCACCAGGCAGGGCCCGGTTGTGGCCGAGCCCAGAAGCGTGCGAAGGCCGGCCCGGTCGATCTCGTCCTGGCGGACTTCGGTCCAGCGGCTCACCGGGATCAGCGCCTCATCGGCGAAGCCACGCAGAAGGGGCGAGGTGGGGGCGAGGTTCTCTTGCGGGAAGCAGCCAAAGGCCTTGGCCGTCAGCATGTGTTTCTGCACGCCGTGGAAATGGTAGATCATCGCCATCCCGCCCCAGCAGACGCCGAAGGTGGAATGGACATGGGTCTGGGTCCAGTCCATGACGCGTTTCAGCTCGTCCCAATAGGTCACCTCCTCGAAGGGCAGGTGCTCGATCGGCGCGCCGGTGATGATCAACCCGTCGAACTTCTCGCCGGAGGCCTCCACTTCCGCAAAGGGGCGGTAGAAGGTCGCCATATGTTCGGCGGCGGTGTTCTTGGTCTGGTGTTCCGTCATGCGGATCAGCTGGAAGTCGATCTGCAAGGGCGTGGCGCCGATCAGCCGGGCGAACTGGTTCTCGGTCTGGATCTTTTTCGGCATCAGGTTCAGGAGGCCTATGCGGATCGGGCGGATATCCTGCGTCTGGGCGCGGTCGGGCGACATGACCATGACGCCCTCGGAACGCAGGACGTCATAGGCGGGCAGGTTTTCGGGCAGGGTGATGGGCATGTCTCTCTCCGGGCGGCGGATTTAGGCAGCCGCCCCGCGCCGGTCAAGGGCGCGGGCGATGAGCTGGTCGAAGTCATGGGAGGTCTGAACGGCGCTGACCTCTTCGGCGGTGATGGTCACGCCCCAGCGGGCCATGGCCTGATACCGGGGCTGGCGGCTGTCGAGGAGCCTTGCATAGCCAAAGCGCAAAAAGGCATCCGGGTCGGCCTGGGTTTCCAGGCAGCCCGATTGCGTCAGGTATTCCTCCCAGACCTGCATCAGGAACTGGGGTCGGTAATACATGGGCTTCGGTGCGCGGTCGAAGCGGGCGCAGAGCGCGTCGCGATGGGCCTCGGAGCCCTTGATCCAGACCAGCAGCAGGTTGCCCGCCATCTCGGACAGGACCGGATCGGCGGGGTCATCGGCCTCGACCACCTCGCAGATGGAGCCCGAGGTGTCGCAGATGAAATGCGGATAGCCGTAGATCGCCTCGGCCCTTTCGATGAAACGGGTCGTGTCCAGCATGGCCGCGACCTCGGCGCGGGCATGTTGGCCCTGGCGGCGTTGATATTCGGTGAAGGGCAGCCCGCCTTTCGCCGCATCGCCGGGCTTGCCGAGATAGGTCGAGAGCGGCGCCAGGTTGTCGAAGGTGATGTTCGAGGCGATATAAACGCTGTCGGTCATCAAGAGCTCGCGCAGGAGCGGCACCTTCATCGCCTCGCGCTTGAAGTTGTCGGCGATGTATTCGCCCATGTAGCGCGTGCCGATGCGGTAATCGACGGAGTAGTGGAACCAGCCCTCCCCCTCGCGCAGGAGGTTTGAGATCCGTGTCTTGCCAAGCCCCGACATGCCGAAGAGCGCAAGCTTCTTGCGGGGGGCTTGCAGGTAGTCGGCGGGGGTCTTGTAGATCATGGGCTTGGTCCTTGGCTGGGCGCGCCCCGGGGGTTTCACACCCCCGGACCCCCGTGGGATATTTATGAAAAGATGAAATGGGAAGGGTTATTTGCGGTTCATCAGGATGAGGCCGCCGGTGATCAGGGCGAGGCCCGCGAAGGCCTGGGGGGGCAGGGTCTCGCCATAGAGGAGCGCGCCGAGGATCACGGCCACGGGGGCGATGAGGAGCGTGACGAGGCCGAGGTTGCCGGCCCCCGCCTCGGCCAGGATCGTGTAGAAGAGGCGGTAGGCGAGCGCCGAGGCGATCAGCGCCAGGTAAAGGACGGCGGCGAGGCTCGGGGCGGTGAATTGCGGCAGGCCGTTTTGCCAGAGCGCCAGGGGCGCCAGGGTCAGGGCCGAGACGCTGAGCATGGCGGCGGCAGAGACCTCGGGGCGGATGCCCTTGAGCCTTGCCCGGCCATAGGCGCCGGAGAGCCCATAGCAGAGGCCCGCGCCGAGGATGGCGAGTTGGCCCAGCGAGGTCAGGTCGAAGTCGTGCAGGCTTGCGGGCCCGATGGTGACCACCACGCCCACGAGGCCAAGCACCAGGCCCGCGATGCGGTTCCGCGTCAGGCGCTCGTCCGCGAAGGCCAGGGCCGCGATCAGGACCGAGAAGAGCGCGGTCGAGGCGTTGAGGATGCCGGCCAGCCCCGAGGGGATTTGCGTCTGGCCCCAGACGATCAGCGAAAAGGGCAGGAGGTTGTTGAAGAGCCCCATCAGCGCGGCATCGCCCCAGAAGCGGCGGCCCTGCGGCACCGGCAGGCGGGCGACGGCGATCCAGGCCCAGAGCGCCAGGGCTGCGCCGCTGACCCGCAGGGCCACGGTGGTCATGACGGGCAAGGCGCTCAGCGCGGCATGGTTGGCCGTGAAGGAGCCGCCCCAGATCAGGGCAAGGAGGGCCATGAGGCCCCAGGAGCGGGAAGTGAGGCGGGTCTGTCGCATGGGCGGCTTGTGACAGGCTGGCGTCGGAATTGCCACCCGGAAGCTGCGCAAAGGGGCCAGGGTGCCGCAATGGGAACAGCCCCCGCCTTGGTGCAGGCGGGGGCTGTCGATGGCAAGGGCGCAGGGCCTCTCCGGCTCAGAACCTGTATTCGACCCGGACCCCCAGGCCCAGGGCCTCGTTGTCGGTGAAGCTGGCCCGCGCCGCTCCGGCCGTCGCGGGCTGGGCATCGCCAAGCCGCGTGTAATTCACCCCGAAGGTCGTCTTCATGTTGCCCTTGGTATAGACCGCGCCCAGGGTGGCGCCGAACTGGCCCGTAGTGGGGGCCAGGGGCGAGACCAGGGGCTTGCCCGCCGCCTCGTAGGTCAGCGAGAAAAGGCCCGACCATTCCGGCGTGAAGCGGTGGCCGACACCCAGGGTCCAGGTCGTCGTATCCTCGAGGGCGATCAGGCCCGACCCCGTGTTTGCGACGATGAAGGCCGGGTCGAGGCGGAACTTGCTCCAGTTCACCCAGCGGATGCCGCCGAAGACCAGGGTATCCTTGGCCACGCCGCTTTGAACGTCCAGATTGATGGATTGCGGCGTCTTGACCTTGGTCGGAGCGACGCCCACGGTGGCGGCGCCCAGACGCTCGACCGTGGCGAAGTCATGGGTGATGGCCGAATTCCAGGTCAGGGCGACGCGCAGGGCGATGTCAGGAATTTCATAAGCCGCACCAAGCACATAGCCCAGGGAGGCATCCTCGCTGAGATCGACCGAATAGCCCGAGAGCCCGGCATAGGCCAGGCCTCTGAGGGTGATCTCTGCCGAGGCGCGCTGGGCGCGCAGCCCGCCGTAGAGGCTGGCGCGCTCGCCCAGCTTCAGCTTCAGAAGGCCGGTCATCGCCGTGGACTGGGCCGAGACCTGGGTCCCGCCCAGCATGGTCGCGGCGGGGTTGCCGCCATAGGCCACCTCGGCGCCGAAGGGCGCATCCAGGATGAAGGCATAGCTGAGCCGCGGGCTGAGGTCGGCCTTGTAGCCCAGTTGCACCTGGGTGAAGTCGGCCCCGACATTGGCGATGGGATTGCCGAGCGTGTCACGGCCCGAAAGGCTGGGGGTCACCGAGCCGAACTCGAGCCGGATGCTGGAGCCGGGCTCGAAGAGGATGCCGATATCCTGCCCCGAGCGGTCGATCCCGCCTGCCATGGCGCCCGCGGCAGCCGTCATTGCCAGGGCGGCGAGCCCTGGCGTCCAATTGGTCATGTCTTTCTCCCTCGCAGGCCTTGTTCGCACGGCCGTTTGCGAAAGCTAGACCGTTCCGCGCCCTTGGATCAATCTTTCTGTGTTTTTGACGTCACGTCAGCGCTGAACTGTGCGCGGATGTTCAAAAGGATGCCGGCAAAGATCACCGCTCCGCCTGCCAGGACATAGGGGTCGAAGGGCTCCGCATAGAAAAGCGTGCCGATGACGGCGATCAGCGGCAGGCGCAGGAAGTCGATGGGCGTGACATAGCCCGCCGGGGCCAGCGACAGGGCCGAGGTCAGCGACAGATGCGCCAGCACGCCGCAAAGCCCGATCAGGCAGAGCCAGGGCAGGGTCTGGGCCGTGGGCAGGGTGACGGCGCCGTCATAGCCTGCGCCGACCAGGCCGAAGAAGAACTGCATGAAGGTCAGCCAGAAAAGGATGCCATAGACGGATATCCCCCGCGTCAGGCGCTTGGTCAGGATGGCGACGGAGGCGAAAGACAGCGCGGCCCCTGCGGCGGCCAGCGTCCCCCAGTTCATCAGCCCCGCGCCTGGCCGCGTCACGATCAGGATGCCGATGAAGCCAAGGGTGGCGGCGCCAAGGCGGGGCAGGGTCAGACGCTCGCCCAAGAAGAGCGGGCCGAGCAGGATGACCCAGAGGGGCGAGGTGAACTCGATGGCGAAGACCTGGGCCAGGGGGATCAGGCCAAGCGCCACCAGCCAGAGGTTCTGCCCCGCGAAATGCACGATGTTGCGGGCGAAATGGCCCGAGAGGCGCTCGGTCGAGACCTCGCGCAGCTTGCCGGTGATCAGGCCGAAGACGATGAGCAGGGTGAAGCCCACGGCGGAACGGACCGTCATGATCTCGAAGCTGTCGTGGGTTGCGTTGACCTCGCGCCCGGCGACCGCGATGGCCGAGAAGGAGACGACCGAGCCCATCATCCAGATCGCGGCCTTCAGGGGCCTGGTCTCAGTCATGGTCGAGCCGGTCGGCGCGGCGGAGCGCCGGGAAGGCCCAGGCCCAGATGCCGGTGACCATCAGCGTGCCGATCCCCCCGGTCACCGCCGCCATCACGGGGCCGATGAAGCGCGAGACGACGCCGGTCTCGAACTCTCCAAGCTCGTTGGAGCCCGAGATGAACAGGCCCGAGACCGCCGAGACGCGGCCGCGCATATGGTCGGGGGTGACGATCTGGATGAGCGTCTGGCGGACATTGACCGAGATCATGTCTCCGGCGCCCAGCACCGCAAGGGCCGCGACCGAGAGCCAGAGATTGGTGGAAAGGCCGAAGACGATGGTCGCAAGGCCAAAGGCCGCGACGCCGAGGAACATCTTGACGCCGGCCTTGTTCTTGATCGGGTGAAAGGCCAGCCAGGTCGACATGGCAAGCCCGCCCAATGCAGGCCCCATGCGCAGAAGGGCGTTGCCCATCGAGCCCACTTGCAGGATGTCGGTGGCAAAGGCCGGGAGAAGCGCCGTGGCGCCGCCCAGAAGCACGGCGAAAAGGTCCAGCGAGATGGCGCCGAAGACGACCTTGTTGCCCCAGACGTAAGAGAGCCCCTCGCGCAATTGGGTCAGCGGGTTGCCCCCTTGCCGCTCGGGCGTCGTGCGGGCGCGCACCAGCGCAAGCGAGGCGATGCCGAAGACGAAGAAGACCGTGGCGATGCCATAGGCGGCTGCGATGGATTGGTCGATGAGAAGCCCGCCGAGGAAGGGCCCGCCCAGGATCGCCACCATCCAGACCGTGGTCGAAAGCGAGATGGCGCGCGGCATGTCGGTCCGGCTGACCAGCATGGGCACCATGGCCGAGGCTGCGGGCGACAGGAAGGCGCGGGCGGCGCCGAAAAGCCCCGAGATGACGAAAATCGGCATGAGGCTCGGGGTCTCTTGCAGCGCGATGGCCATGAGGCCCGCCACGCCAAGCGCCTCGGCCACCAGGGACCAGATGACGATGGCCTTGCGGCTGATGCGGTCGGCCAGGGTGCCTGCGTATAGCGTCAGGACGAAGAGAGGCAGGAACTGGCAGAGCCCCACCATGCCGACCATGAAGGCGCTTTCCTCGATGGACCGGGTTTCGCGGGCGATGTGGTAGACCTGCCAGGCGACCGTGATGGACTCGATCTGAACCGCGATCTGGATCGGGACCATGCCGATGAAATAGCGCGCATAATCGGGATGGCGGCGGAAGAAGGCCAGGGGCGTGTCGGACATGGGGGGAACCTGCGCGTGGAGTGGCGCGACCATGCATCCGGGGGGCCGCAGGGGCAAGGGGCTTTCGGGTGGAGATTGGGGGGGCTGCTCGCCCTGTGCTGGAAACGTCCGGGCCGGGAATTTGGGGGGGCTGCTCGCCCCCCCAAGCCCCCCTCGCCGGGAGGGCCTCGGGCCCTCCCGGACCCTCCCCCTGGCGCTCTACGGCAGAATGAGGGTCTTGATGTCGCCGGGCGGAGGGGGGGCGGCTATGGCGGCAGGGGCCTCGTCCAGCGTCAGGCGGCGGGTGATCAGGGGTTCGGTCTGGACATGGCCGCTGGCGATCAGGTCCAGGGCGCGGGACTGGGTGAATGGGTTGATGAAGGCGGGCAGAAGCGAGACCTCGCGGAAGAGGAGGTCGAAGGGCTCTATCGTGACCTTCGCGCCCTTGGCCAGGACGCCCAGGATCACGACGCGACCGCCCGAGGACGCGAGGCGCGGCGCGGTCTCCATCGTCTCGGGGACGCCTGCGCATTCGATCACCGCATCGGCGCCCTGGGGCCAGAGCGCCAAGGCCTCGTCCGTGCTGGCGGCGGTGAACTTCGCGCCCAGGGCCAGCGCCACCTCGCGCTTGGCCGGATGGCGGGTGACCAGCATGACCTCGGCCCCCGCCGCCCGGGCGAGCTGCACGGCCAGGAGCCCGATGACCCCGCCGCCCAGGACGATGGCACGCTCTCCGGGGACCAGGCGCGCCACGTCCAGACCATGCAGCGTGCAGGCCAGGGGCTCGGCAAAGGCCCCGGCCTCGGCGCCAAGCCCGGGGGGAAGGGGCAGGGCGCGGTGACCGGGGATCAGGGCAAACTCGGCAAAGCCCCCGTCGCGGGCAAGGCCGATGGCCACGTTGCGGGCACAAAGGTTCACCCGCCCCCGCCGACATTCCGGACAAGTGCCGCAGAAGATATTCGGGTCGCAGGCCACCAGCCCGCCAACCTGGTGGCCACTTTCGGCCCCCGCCGCCACCACGAGCCCGGCAAATTCATGGCCCAGCGTCACCGGGGGCCGCGAGGGGAACTCGCCGTGGTAAAGATGCCGGTCCGTGCCGCAGATCCCGGCCGCCTGGACCTGGACCACGACATCGAAAGGACCGGGCTCGGGCCTTGCCACCTCTTGCAGCTCGATCTGCCGCAACCCCACCAGACGCGCTGCCTTCATCGCTTCCCCCCGCTTTGAGCCCAGAGTGAGAGCCGAAAGCGCCCCGGTCAAGCGCGTTTCCCCTCTGGCCTTGACCGGCTCAAGGCGGCATCTTGGCCCAAAGACCAAGGAGCCGCCATGACCGCCCGCCAAGCCGACCACCCGATCGACGCGCTTTTCCTCAACCGCCACTCGCCCCGCGCCTTCACGACGGAAGAAATCCCCCAGGCCGAGCTTCTGACCCTGATGGAGGCGGCGCGCTGGGCGCCCTCGGCCTCGAACACCCAGCCCGCGCGGCTGGCCTGGGGGCGGCGCGGCGAGGCGGAGTTCCAGACCATCGCGGGCCTCCTGGTGCCGGGAAACCGCATCTGGGCCGAACGCGCCGCGGCCCTGGTCGTCGTGGCCAGCCAGGCCGAGAAAGAGGGCGCGGCCCTGACCTGGCACGCTTTCGACGCGGGTGCGGCCTGGATGAGCCTGGCCTTGCAGGCCCATCTGCGCGGCTGGGTGGCCCATGCCATGGGCGGTTTCGACAAGGAGGCCGCTGTCCAGGCCCTGCACCTGCCCGCAGGTCACGCGCTGCATTGCGTGGTGGCCATCGGTCGCCAGGGTCCGGCCGAGACCCTGCCCGAACACCAGCGCCCGCGCGAGATGCCCAATTCCCGGCGTCCCCTGTCCGAAGTCGCAGGCCATGGGCGGTTTCTTTAACCCGAACCCGGCATCCTTGGGCCGGTCGTCTTGAGTTTGCCAAGACCTGCCAGTAGGTTGCCCAGCGTTTTCCGCCCGAAGGAGAGGTCATGGTCGAGCGTCCCGTCGAGTCCTGGTCCGCAGAAGAGTTGAAAGAGTTCGGGATGCTCATGCGCCCCTCGGAAGGTTTCCTCTTTCTGGTGACCTATGGCCGTTCGGGCTCGACCCTGGCGCAGAACCTGCTGAACGCGATCCCCGGCTATTGCATCCGGGGCGAGAATGCCAACGCGGTCTACCAGATCTGCCGGATGATCGACAATTTCGACCGCGAGCCCAATGTCCAGATGCGGCGCGACCAGCTTGCGGGCAGGGGCAACCTCGTCCCCGAGATCGGGCAGCCGACCGATCCGTGGTACGGGCTGGAACTGGTCGACATCGACCGGATGGGTTTGCGCTTCATGAATATCTTCTGCCGCGAGATTCTGAATATCCCGCCCAGGACCCGCGTCGCGGGCTTCAAGGAGATCCGCTACCTGACCGACCTGAATTTCGTGCCCGCCCAGTTGGACATCATGACGCGCTATTTTCCCAAGGCGCGCTTCCTGTTCCTGACGCGCAACAACGAAGAGGTGGCTGACAGCGCCTGGTGGCGCAACCACGACAAGGAAAAGCTGGTGCCGCAACTGGCCAAGGCGGATCGCGTCTTTGCCGATTATGCTGCCGGCAAGCCCAATTGCTTCATGATGGACTACACCAGCTTCCTTGGCGGGCCAGAGCGGCTTGTCCCGCTGTTCGATTGGCTGGGCGAAAAGATGGACCGCGCCGTCGTCCGCGCCGTGCTGGGCCGCAAGCTCTATCACGCCAAGCATCTTGGGGCGCCGCGCAAGCCCGCCGACGCCGCGAAGCCCTGAGCCCGGCCGGCAGGGCTCAGGCTGCGGGCTTGTTCGGGCGGGCTGGACGGCGCGCCTTGACCACGGGGGCAAATTCCAGCGGTTCGCCTGCGGCCACGCGCTCCAGCGCCGTCTCGATGCGCTTGATGCGCTGGGCCTGGGACAGAACCACCTCGAGCAGGGCATCGACCAGCCGGTCCCGCACGGCCGGGGCCTCGGGGATGGCAGAGACACGGACCTTGCCCGAGACGCGCGGATCGAAACCGCAGGCCTCGGTCAGCGCGTCGAAGAGGTCGGCGCGCGCGGCCACGATGGCGGCGGTGTCGGAATAGTCGAAGAGCCGCACGAGAAGGTCTTCGACCTTGGGCACGTCCTTGAGCCCGGGCAGGACGGCCTTGTCGAAGACATCGGGCAGGACGCCCTGGGCGATGCCGTCATTGAAGATCGCCCGCAGGACGATTTCGGCCTCTTCGCCCCGTTCCAGCACGCGGGCACCCAGCGGCGTGAGCTTGACCCCGATGGCCGCGCCGAAATCGGCCACCACGTCGGGCGCCGCCTCGTAGGAACGGATATGCAGGATGTCGCTCATCCGCTTGTGCCATTCCACGATGCCGGAATACCAGTTCACCAGGCCCCGCGCCTTTTCGGCATAGGGCGGGATCGGGCCCGGAGACATCTTGTGGCGCACCCCCCATTGCACATAGGCCGAGGGCAGCCAGTCATGCGGGTTGCGGACATAGCCGATGGCCTCGACCTCCATGCCCAGGGCGATCAGCCGCCGGATCATGGGTTCCAGCACGGCAGACTTGCCCGCGAAGGATTCGTTCGAGATGACGAAAGTGTGGATGCGCTTGGTCTTGGCGGTCTCGGACAATTGCTGGAACAGCACCTCGGCCGCCTCGATCAGGGCAGGCTCCTCGAGAGAGAAGAACTTGGCCTGGTTGCGCAGCCCCTTGAAGGAGGGGTCCACGAGGTCGAACCACATGCCCAGATACATCATGCCCGCCTGGCGCAGCTCGAAAGAGTTCTGCGCCAGGGTCTTCTGGATCGTGCTGGTGCCGGTCTTGCCCATGCCGATATGGAGGATGATCTTCATGTATGCGCTCCGTCAGGTGTCTTTGGGCAGGCGTTACTTGGTGGCTCTGGCCTGGATGTCCTGCAGCATCAGGTGGTCCTGCCGATAGGCCTCGGCCACATCCGCCCGCGCCGCCTCCGAGAGGTCCGGCATGACTTGCTTGCGGTTGGCAGAGGCATTGGCGGGATTGAGCACGACGGCATCCATCACCCTGTAGCCATCGGCACCGAAGATGCCGCCCAGGATCTTCTGGCAATCCTCGGCAAAGGTCTCGACCCGGCCGAAGGTCATGCGCGGCAGTTCGTCGAAGAAGATCTGCTTGCGCTGCAACCGCCAATGCTCATCCAGGTCGCGCAGGCGGATATCCTGCCGCACGGCTTGGGCAAACTTGTCCAGGGTCAGGAAATCGGAAAGCGGCACTTCGGGCCCGACGCCAAGATAGGCCCGCACGCGTTCGGCGAAGGGCGTCTTGCGCATCAGCTTCTTGCGGAAGGCCGAAAGGAACCGGCTTTCCGGGCTGCGGACAAAGGTGAAGAGCGGGATCGCGGGGTCCTCGAGCATCTCGAGGAAGCGGTCATAGCCGACCTCGCGCGGCGTCTTAAGGACATTGGCCTCGCGATTGTGGATCAGATGGGCGGAGTCGATGGCGAAATCCTCGATCCCGCTGGCGCGGGCCGCGGCATAGTTCAACGTCAGCTTCAGGGTCGAACAGGCGCAGATCGGATTGGCCACGAAGATGAAGCCAGGGTCCTCCCAGATGTGGAACGCCCAGTTCATGCCGCCTTCGCCTTGGACATGGGAGGCCATGCGGGCCAGAAGCGGCGGCAGGGAGGAAGACTTCGGTTGCAAGTTCAGTCTCATCTCAAATCGGGCCGATGCTTTGCCGCGTGACAAGGCTACAACAGGGCCCCTGCGCCAGCAAGGAACATGGCACCGGCCGCCCCCCGGTTTCGCGCTGTTGCTTAACCGGGGGGCAAAGCGGCTTACTCCAGCTCGATCGTGCCCGGCGGTTTGCTGGTGCAGTCATAGAAGACGCGGTTGACGCCCTTGACCTCGTTGATGATCCGCGTGGCGGTTTCACCGAGGAAGTCATGGGTGAAAGGGTAGTAATCCGCCGTCATGCCATCGACGCTTGTGACCGCGCGCAAGCTTACGGCGTAGTCATAGGTCCGCCCATCGCCCATCACGCCCACGGTCTTCATCGGCAGGATGGCGGCGAAGGCCTGCCAGATCTCGTCATACAGCCCGTGCTTGCGGATCTGGTCGATATAGACCGCATCGGCCCGGCGCAGGATCTCCAGCTTTTCGCGGGTGATCTCGCCGGGGCAGCGGATGGCGAGGCCCGGGCCGGGGAAAGGGTGGCGGCCGATGAAGCTGTCGGGCAGGCCAAGCTCGCGACCCAAGGCGCGGACCTCGTCCTTGAAGAGCTCGCGCAGCGGTTCCACCAGTTTCAGGCCCATCTTCTCCGGCAGGCCGCCCACGTTGTGGTGGGACTTGATGGTGACCGAGGGGCCGCCCGAGAAGGAGACCGATTCGATGACATCGGGGTAAAGCGTGCCCTGGGCCAGGAATTCGGCGCCGGGGATCTGGTTGGCGTATTTCTGGAAGACCTCGATGAAGAGGCGGCCGATGGTCTTGCGTTTGACCTCCGGGTCTGAGACGCCTTCGAGCGCGCCGAGGAAGAGGTCGGATTCATCGGCATGGATCAGGTTCAGGTTGTAGTTCTCGCGGAACATCTTGACGACCTGCTCGGCCTCGCCGAGGCGAAGGAGCCCGTGGTCGACGAAGACGCAGGTGAGCTGATCGCCCAGGGCCTCATGCAGGAGGATGCCGGTGACGGAAGAGTCCACGCCGCCGGAGAGCGCGCAGATGACCTTTTTGTCGCCGACCTGGGATTTGATCTTGGCGATCATCTCCTCGCGATAGGCGCCCATGGTCCAGTCGCCCTTGAAGCCTGCGAGCTTCACGAAGTTCTCGTAAAGTGCCGCGCCTTTCGGCGTGTGGTGGACTTCGGGGTGGAACTGGACGGCGTAGAAGTGGCGCGAGGTGTCGGCGGTGATGGCAAAGGGCGCATTGGGCGAAGTGCCATAGACCTGGAACCCCGGGGCGATGCGCGAGACATGGTCGCCGTGGCTCATCCAGACCTGCTCGTCGCCCTGTTCGAACCAGCCGTCGAGGAGGGGGAGCTTGCCCACGGGCGTCACATAGGCGCGGCCGAATTCCGCCGTGCCATGGCCGCCTTCGACATGACCACCGAGGCAATGCATCATGACCTGCTGGCCATAGCAAATGCCGAGGATCGGGACGCCGAGGTCGAAGACCCCCTTGGGCGGCATGGGCGCGCCCTCGGTATAGACCGAGGCCGGGCCGCCGGAGAAGATCACGGCCTTGGGGGCAAAGCGGGCAAGGAAGGCCTCGTCCACTTTGTTGAAGGGATGGATTTCGCAATAGACCGACAATTCGCGCAGGCGCCGCGCGATGAGTTGGGTGACTTGCGACCCGAAGTCGATGATGAGGAGGCGATCATGCCCAGGGGATGTGGTGCTCATGCGCCCGCGTAGCTTTTGAAGGGGGAATTGGCAAGACGGGAATCGCTCGGGCCCGGAGCCTTGAAGCGGGCATGGCCGATGACAAGTCCGAGACCCTGCGCGACCAGATCACCACCCGGGCCGTTTCCGGCGTGGGTTCGGGCGATCTTGGCGCCTCGACGGCGGCG